>CANLDL010000003.1 GCA_947489425.1 uncultured Pseudomonadales bacterium
TGGGAGAGGCGCGCATTATACGGCCATAAAACAAAGACGCAACCCTTTATTGCACTTTATTTTAAATAAAAAGAAATTAAAAATATCCGGTCAAACTTTAGCCTTTGACTATAACCTTTTTCATAAGGCAAATAGTATTTGCCGCCAAATAAAAACCCCTAAAAAAGGCTTCTAGAAATATCAAATTATACGAGCTTAAACAAGTGATGACTCTTTCTACCCATACGCACAATAAACCATTTTTCATGAAGGCCATTCTCAATGGTAAATAGACTGCTCGCCTGCATATTCATATCCCAACCAATGGCAACACCATTAACCAGCACTGCATCGCGCATCAAAGCATCTTTTACCTGCTTACTATTTTTAGCCAAACCAGACGAGACGAACAAGCCTGTCAATGAGCCCTCCGCCAAAGAAGCGCCACTTATTTCAGAGCTTGGCAGACCATCTTGCTCCAACTGCATTAAATCAGAAGCAGCCAGACCAGCGACACTACCCTCAAAAAGTGAGCGAGTGATTACTTCGGCAGCCCTAAGACCATCGTCACCATGAACCAAACGTGTCACTTCCTCCGCCAGAATCTTTTGTGCTTGCGGTTTACGCCCAGACTCTTTATCCACCTGCTCAATAGCATCTATCTCAACCACATCTAAAAAGGTAAAGTATTTTAGGAATTTATAGACATCGGCATCGGCGGTATTTAGCCAGAACTGATAAAACGCATAGGGCGATGTCTTTTTAGGATCAAGCCAGATGGTGCCCGACTCAGTTTTACCAAACTTTGTGCCATCGGCTTTAGTCACTAAAGGTAAAGTCAGGCCATACACATGCGTGCCATGCATACGGCGCGCGAGATCGACACCACCAACAATATTGCCCCATTGATCAGAGCCACCTATTTGCAATGTACAGCCATAGCGCTTATTGAGCTCGGCAAAGTCGTAAGATTGCAGCAACATATAGCTGAACTCGGTAAATGAGATACCCTCACCTTCGCGATTAATCCGCTGCTTAACCGACTCTTTGTTAATCATGTTATTAATAGAGAAATGCTTGCCTACTTCGCGCAAGAAATCCAAGACACTAAACTCACCCATCCAATCAAGGTTATTAACAGTGATGGCCGCACTGTCACCCCCATCCTCGAAGCTAACAAATTGCGAGGTTTGCGCTTTAATTTTATCAACCCAACCACCAACAACCTCTGGAGTATTTAATTGGCGCTCTTGCGCCTTAAAGCTCGGGTCCCCAATCAGGCCCGTTGCCCCGCCAACTAAGACTATAGGTTTGTGACCTGCCTGCTGGAAGCGCTTCAATGTGAGCAGTGGCACTAAACTACCGATATGCAAGCTATCTGCCGTAGGGTCAAAACCACAGTAGAGAGTTTGCGGTTCATTCAACGCCTCAGCCAAGGATTCTTCGCCCGTCATTTGCGCCACTAAGCCGCGTGCTGTCAAATCTGCTAGCAATCCAGAAGTTTCCACTACTCTTTATACCTTTTTAGTTAGTTGATCCAATAATTTTTTTAGGTCGCACACGATACCCGAACTTACAAAAAAAACAAATAAAAGCAGCAAACTGCGACTACACTATTAGATATCCACCACAAACTACATGCAGTAGATAGCAGAAAATGCAATTTACAGGTGATTAATTGACGGCATTCTGGTATAAAAGCCGATAATAAAAAATCACATACAGTAACACTTTAAAAAAATGACAAAAATTGTTGATTTAATTAAACATTTTCGCTCTAAAGCAGCATTAAAAGAATTCCCTAAAATGCATGCTCTTGCTATAGCCGCACTGGGTTCTTCTCTTTTATTATTTTCTTCCATTACTATACCCTCTAGTGAACCAAAGAATTCCCAGCGCTCTGAAACGATCGTTAAGCTCCCTCTTTTGAACTCATCGAACAAAACGGCACCCAAAGTCACACAAATCCCAGCGCCTGCTAACACCCCGAGCAACAGCAAAGCCGTAAGCAACGAGAGCTCTGGCAAATTGGCCAAAATTACCAAGCCAAAGCTTATCGAACCAAAAGTCACTCTCCCTAGCATGGAAAAGCGCTCAGAGACGGTAAAATCTGGTGATAGCTTGTCTTTACTGTTTCAACGCGCAGGATTAAGTGACACCAGCTTGTTTGAGCTAATGCAAAGCCGCAAAGAGACAAAACAATTAACTCGCTTACACCCAAAGCAGCAATTTCACTTCGAAATCAGCGATAAAAAACTCTACAAGCTTACTTACCAAAAAAATAAGCTCAATAAAGTGGAATTCACACGAACGGATTCTGGCTTCGACTATCAAAAAATTACTCTTAAGCCTGACGTACAAACCGCCTACAGAGAAGCAACGATTAAAAACTCGCTCTTCTTAGCAGGTACAAATGCAGGCATGGAACAAAGCCTTATTATGGAAGTCGCTAGTATTTTTGGCTGGGATATAGACTTTGCACTCGATATTCGTAGTGATGACCATTTTAGCGTTTTATACGAAGAGCACTTTCTAGATGGAGAGAAGCTCCGTAATGGCCCTATTTTAGCGGCTGAATTTACCAATCAAGGCAAAACCTTCAAAGCAGTACGCTATACCGATAAAAACGGAGATAGCAATTACTTTACTCCTGAAGGTAACAGTATGCGCAAAGCGTTTTTGAGAACACCTGTTGACTTCGCACGCATTAGCTCGCACTTTAATCTACGGCGTAAACATCCCGTATTAAATAGGATCCGTGCTCATAAAGGTACTGATTACGCCGCACCTACCGGCACCCCTATTAAAGCAGCAGGTGATGGCCGTGTCACTTGGGCCGGCACTAAAGGCGGCTATGGCCGCACGGTTATCATCCAGCACGGCCAGTCTTATAAGACCCTTTACGCACATATGAGAAGGTATGGCAAAGGCATTAGAAACGGCAAACGTGTCAAACAAGGTCAAATTATAGGCTATGTAGGCTCATCGGGCTTAGCTACAGGGCCACATCTTCACTATGAATTTTACTTAAATGGTGCCGTAAGAAACCCTGTTCGAGTGCCTCTACCCAAAGCAAAAGCAATTCCAAAGTCAGAATTGAAGCATTTTAAAAACCAAACCAGCTCAATAGTAGCGACATTACAAAACTATCAGAAGAATATTCAAATAGCAGCAGCCGATACACAATAAAAATGTAGGCAAGCATATAGAGCCATATCGAGAGTATCGTTATGGCTTGTCATTAAGGGTGTTTACATGGAACAACACTATTATATTGGCATTATGTCCGGTACTAGTGCGGATGGCGTCGATGCTGTCATTGCATGCATTTCCAATAGCCACATCTCATTACTAGAAACCCATTCACTAGAGATTCCAGCACCTATAAAATCGATCATTTTTGACCTTGCTACTAGCGGTCAAGACGAGATCGAAAAAATTCAGTATTTGGATTTTGAACTTGCCAAATTATACAGCCAGATTTCTCTCCAACTATGTGAAAAGACAGGGATAGATAAAAACGACATTAAGGCTATTGGCTGTCATGGCCAAACCATTAGGCACTATCCACCTACCCTAGTTGCTGATAATAGTACCGATGCCAATGGTATCGAAATAAGCTCAAAAAACTCATCAACACATGGATATACACTACAGGTCGGCGACCCCAATATCATTGCCGAGAAAACCGGCATCACAACAGTAGCAGATTTTCGCCGTAGAGATATCGCAGCCGGCGGCCATGGGGCGCCTCTAGCCTCGGCCTTCCATCAAGCAGTATTTTCACAACTCAACAATGCCAGAGTCATCCTTAACACAGGTGGCATTGCCAATATTACGTACCTACCCGCGAAGCACTCGATTAACAGTAATATAATAGGATTTGATACAGGTCCAGCTAACGGGCTGATGGATGCATGGTGCCAGCTCCACTTAGGTAAACATTACGATGAATCAGGCAAATGGGCAGCTAGCGGCAAGGTTGATGAACATTTGTTGAATGATTTACTGGCACATAGCTATTTTGATTTATTGCCACCCAAAAGTACCGGTAGAGAAGCATTTAATATTGCATGGGTAAAAGATATTATCGAACACAAAAAATATGATACCCAAGCCGCAGATATACAAGCGACACTCACCGAATTAACAGCCAAAACGATTACTGATGCAATTAAAAAAGTTAATGATCGATCAGAGATTTATATCTGCGGTGGAGGCGCGCATAACAGCTATTTATGCGATAGAATCAAAAGCTACCTACCCAAGAACATATTTGATACAACACAGGCCTTAGGGGTACACCCCGACTGGGTAGAAGCCACTGCTTTTGCTTGGCTCGCACAGCGCACAATTAATAAATTACCCGGTAATTTGCCCAAAGTTACAGGAGCACAGAAAGAGGTTATATGTGGTGGAATATACTGGGCTTAAGGAAACAGGTAGTTTAGCAATAGACTTAACGTTTAAAAGTACACATAACTTTGCTGGTTGAGCAATCTTTTTACCTCCGTAGGACCAAAAGGTACAGTACCAATAAACGAGTGCACACTTGATCGGCTACGCCCCATGATCCCAGTTTGAGTTTCGCACACCTGGACATTAACAACGCCAAATGCACTCAATCTTGCCGCCAAATCAACGATATTTTTATATTCGTCATATTTATCCTTAAAGAAAATCTCTACTTCAGGACCATGCAAAACAATTGAAATAGGATCCGTGAGCTCAGAAAGTTTACCTTCGAGGTACAGCGACTCAGCACGCTTAAGCGCATCGGCTACCTCTTCGGGAGAATCATTATGAATGCGAGCAACATAGCCTAAGGGGTTAACTGAAGGGGGGGCAGGCTCAGTTTGTGCGGATACAAAAGGACTTAACCATAATAAAGCCATTATAGTTAAGAGAGAAACAGTCCATCGAATAGATTGTTTAAATAGAAAAGGAAGCACCACACCCACACGTCGAAGAGGCATTAGGGTTGCTCACAACAAATTTTGAACCCTGAAGACCCTCTTCATAGTCAACTTGGGCACCAACAAGAAAGGGGTAGCTCATTGCATCAATCACAACACTCACACCTTCTTTATCTATCTGAGCATCGTCATCGGCGACTATCTCATCAAAAGTGAAGCCATACTGAAAACCAGAACAGCCACCTCCTGTCACAAAAACACGAAGTTTTAGCTCAAAATTATCTTCTTCTTCTAAAAGACTATATACTTTTTTAACAGCGCTTGGTGTTATATGAACAGGTTCTGGAGTAAATACTTCGGCGACAGTCATCTCTTTACTACTCTCTTAATATTGCAATAGGCTAATTATCGCGTTAACCAAGTAAAACCGTCAAGTAATTGCAGACAATACTAACTTTTTAGTGAAGGCTCTAACTTAGCTGTTAGTGCATCTGGTTGACCAGCATTAGCCGACGTAGTGTTTTTACTAGCAGATGAATGGGACTGATACACTAAATTGCCATTCACCTGAGCTCCTTTAACCATCTCTATCAAACTGTAATGGACGTTGCCATTAACAATAGCTTTAGATGCTAATTCGACATGCTTATCTGAATAAACATCACCATTAACCGTACCATTAATAACGATGGTTGGTACTCTAATTTCACCTTCAACAACACCTTTTTCGAGCACACGTGCATGTGCGTCAGCCCCTGAAGATACGTAGACATTACCAGAAACCTTACCTTCTACCATTAAATTACCGGAAAAGTTTATATCTCCTACAATCTCGGTATTTTTCGACACTAATGTGGTCGAACCTGCAGAGAAAGATGCAGATGTCGCTTTTTTACCAAACATAACTATTAACTCTCTTTAACTAACCAGCCAAATTTTTTATCAATCGTTGCTTTTCTAGGGCTTTGCACGACTACTTTCATTTCGATTTTTTCAGGTACAAAACCTTCAGGAAAGGCCATAGCCCCTTCTATTCGCTGAAAGTACTTAAAGCTTAAACGAATACGCTCTACCGAAACATCCTCGGAGACATCCTTTAGGGCAAGTCGCACAACTTTATCGGCGCGCTTACCCACTAACACAAAAGTAAGGTAGCCACTTACTTTTTGGTGCTTAGTGACAATCTGTTTAATCACCAAATTATACTTATATTCACCCGAAGTACTGTTTTGTAATACCACTGGGGCATCGACGACAATACCTTTATCTCCAGCGGCTGGGCGCATTAGGCTCCGATAGAATGTATTATTTTGTTTCAAATCAGCTAACTGTGTCTCGAGCTCAACAACTTGTGCACGGACTTCTTTGTTAGCTTTTCGGTCAACCTCTGTCGCCAACTTAAGGTTTGCAATCTGCTGTTCAAGCTTTGCAGACCTAGCAAGCTCTTTCTTATGCTCTAATTGCAAAGCAACATATTCTTCTATGGCCCCACCATTAAAACCGACTTTGTAATACCTACCGACAAAATAACTAGCCACTACAGCTACTATAATAAACAAAAGCAATAAAAATACCTTGAACGCCTTCATATAAGGGCGATAAGGTACTACCGTCATCGCATATTGTTTACTCGGTTTTACTGCTGACATAATCTATAACGCTATATATCGTTTTAACCACTTAGTTTAATTATCTTTCTTAACTACCTATGTATCACCGCCGCTGGTATTAGCATCGCTATATAAGTTACAGGCTTAAGGCAATAAAGCTGGCATATCTAAGCCAGTAGTTTCATCAAAGCCAAACATTATATTCATATTTTGAACAGCTTGGCCTGAAGCACCTTTACACAGATTATCAATCACTGATAACACAATAACTGTGTCGCTATCCTCAGGTTTGACGACCGACAACCTACACATGTTAGACCCTTTAACCGACCGTGTTTGCGGATGTGCACCTACAGGCATAACATCTACAAAGGGCTCATCTTTATAAAACTCTTCATACAAAGCCTGAAGATCTACATCTATATTATGCAGTCGAGCATATAATGTCGAATGGATCCCTCTAATAATGGGTAATAAATGGGGTACAAAGGTAAGTTTAGCAGGTATCGAGCCTTTCGGTTGAGCAATACGTAAACCTTGTTCTATTTCAGGCAAGTGCCTATGTCCGCTAGCAGCATAAGCCTTGAAACTATCAGTCACTTCCGTTAGTAGATTATCAACTTTACCCTGCCTACCAGCGCCACTGGCGCCACTGGCCGAATTGGCAATTAAATGCCCAGGATCAACAAGGTCATTCGCTAACAGCGGCAATAACCCTAACTGAATAGAGGTTGGATAACAGCCAGGGCAGGCAATCAATTGAGCTTTAGCAATTTGGTCACGATTAACTTCTGGCAAACCATAAACAGCGTGCTCTAATAACTCTTTACAGCCATGCTCTTGCTGATACCACTTAGCCCATAAGTCAGCATCTTTTATACGGAAATCCGCCGACAGATCAATAATGCGTACACCCTTTTCAAAAAGAGCTGGCACCATACTATGAGCAACACCATGTGGCGTGGCAAAAAATACAGCATCACACTCAGCGAGCCTATCGATATCGGGGGCAACAAAACGTAAATCAGTATGCCCTCGCAAGCTTGGGTAAATATCTGCTATTGCTACTCCTGCTTCTGAGCGAGAAGTAATCATCTTGATATTCACTTGCTTATGACTTACCAATAAGCGTAGTAACTCTGCACCCGTGTAGCCTGTCGCGCCTACGATACCCACATTAATCATTACTTTATTAACCCTAAACTGCCATCAAAAATTTAAACGTCAACTTTAGACCAATATTAATCAATTAGAAAGTAAACTCTACGCTAAAGTACATGTTTTAAGTAAGCTACCTTAGTAATATGATAACCTCGCGTTTTACAATAATAATTTAACAATCTACGACCACCTTGAACGAGCCAATTTAATCAATGCCACAGTTTATTAATCAGTTTCGCAACCGCTTATCTGATATTGATGCTTTACCGCAATTGACTTTTCTTGGGGCCATTATTGGCCTCATTGCAGGTGTATTGATCGTTGCTTTTCGATTTGCTATAGAAATACCACTCGGCTATCTACTGCCATCTAATAATGAGAACTTCGAGGGCTTAAGCTCTATATGGCACTTTGGGCTTCCAGTTGTTGGAGCATTAATTATCGGGGCAGCTTTTCACTTTTTAGATGCAAAGCATCGTTATGTCAGCATTGGGCACGTGCTGGAGCGCCTACATAATTATGAAGGACGCATGCCGGCTATTAATTTATTTGTTCAATTTATCGGCGGTATTATTAGCTTAATCACTGGCCACTCTGTTGGGCGAGAAGGACCAGCGGTACATATCGGCGCCAGCATCAGCAGCCTACTTGGCCAATGGTTAAAGTTACCCAACAATAGCTTAAGTACGTTAATTGGTTGCGGAGTAGCCGCAGCAATCGCCGCCTCATTTAACACACCCATTGCGGGCGTTATATTTGCCATGGAAGTCGTCTTAATGAGCTACACCATCATTGGTTTTGTACCCATTATGATGGCATCAGTATGCGGAGCATTAATTGCTCGGGCAACCTTTGGCCACGAAGTATTCTTAACTATAGAAACAATAGAATTAAATGGGCTTATCGAGATGCCCTTTATGATTATTGCCGGGGTTATTATTGCCTTTTTTGCGAGTACCTATATCAAATTACAACTCTCCTTTAATCGCTTTACACACTACCCTATTTTTGCTCGAATCATGGCAGCAGGATTGCTAACAGGCGGCGTTGCATTGCTTGTACCTGAAATCTTGGGCTTGGGTTATGACACCATCCACTTAACACTTGAGGGGCAGTTAAGCATCGGCTTTTTATTGATGTTAGCCTTAGCAAAAATCATGGTCACTAGCTTTGGTGTCGGCATGGGCATACCTGGTGGTATTATCGGGCCTCAATTATTTATCGGCGCCTGCATTGGTGCTTCGATTGGTATTATCGGCAACACTATTTTCCCCGAGAACATCCATAACAATGGCATTTACGTCCTGCTCGGCATGGCCGCCATGATGGGAGCAGTGCTTAATGCACCCTTAGCCGCATTAATGGCCGTATTGGAACTCACTTATAGCCCAGGCGTCATCTTCCCAAGCATGCTCATTATTGTGGTGGCTTGCGTATTAACGCGATATCTCTGCAAATGCGATGGAATTTTTGTGGCGCAATTGCACTTTAAAGGTACAAAACTAAATATAAGCCCTATTAAACAAGTACTAAGTACAGTGGGCGTACGCAGTGCTATGAATACATCTTTTATTGAATGTGAGGCAACCATCACAGCAAGCGCAGCTAGTCATCTACTGACGACAAACCCTCTGTGGGTTGTTATTAAAACTAGCGATAATTTATTACTATTACGAGCTGCCGATTTGGCCCTTGCTCTAGAAGCCAATAAAGCAGATAAAGCAGATAAACTAAATATTAACCAAGACAACCCTATTGCAACAAACGTAAAAGACCTCGACTTGCTAGAGATACCTGCACAGCGCTTTAACTTATTATCTATACCAGAATTAGCAAGTTTATATGAGGCTAAAAAGATGCTCGATAGCTATCCTGGTAATGCATTGTTTGTAACACCACAAATACAAACAACAGCAGATCAGCGTGTCTTAGGCATTATTACCCAAGACACAATTAACCATTACTATATATAATTATCTTATTTCAAGTATCTAACAGAGTATCACTTATGCTATGGGTTAAATCGTTCCACATTATTGCTGTTGTTTGCTGGTTTGCTGTTTTATTCTATTTACCTCGCTTATTTGTTTATCACTCCATGAGCGAAGACGAAACCAGCAAAGAGCGCTTTAAAATCATGGAGCGAAAATTACTCCGAGGTATCGGCACCCCTTCTATGATTGCCACTATTATTTTGGGGTTTTGGGTAGCCAGTTATGCCCCCTATCACACACAAGCATGGTTTCAAATAAAAATACTACTGGTTGCCATATTGGTTGTTTACCACTTTTGGTGCGCCAAGATATGGAAGGACTTTTGTGCCGATAAAAACACACGTAGCCATGTTTTTTATCGCTGGTTTAATGAATTCCCTGTACTACTATTAATCGCTATAGTTTGCTTAGTGGTCGTCAAACCCACTTTTTAAGATCTAAATACCAAATCAAGAGTAATGTGCAAAATCCATCTGCACATTACTCTTTGTTTTACCCATTCAAGTTGCAAGCAACAATAAGTTGGCTTGTTATTAACCTGACGGTATAATCGCCGCGTTTTAAACTGTCTACCTCCTTACTTTTATCTACCTCCAGAGCTTTAACTATGCAAAAATTTATTTTGGCGTTAAGCCTTTGTCTTTTAGTCAGCAATTACGCCTTAGCTTTAGATCTTCCACTAAGAAAAGATTACCCATCTGTAGCTACTATTGAGGTCGATGAACTGCATAAGCATATTCAGGACGATTCAGCCATTGTTGTCGATGTGCGGTCTGACTATGAATATCAAATATTAAGAGTTCTTGGAGCAACACACATTCCCTTAGGTAATGTTGCTTTTACAACTAGAATCAAAAAACTAAGAGAAAGTACCAACAAAGCCATTATTTTTTATTGTAATGGCGTTACTTGCAAAAAATCTTACAAGGCAAGCTTGAATGCGATTAAAGAAGGTATTAAAAACACCTATGCCTTTGATGCCGGAATTGCCACTTGGGCACGCAGTTATCCCACATATACTGAACTACTTGGCAAAAACCTAGTAACAGAAAAAAGACTTATCAGCCGCAAGAAATTCGCTCAGCATGCCTTAGATCCAGAAGAATTTGAACAAAAAGCGTTAGCTAGTAATGCTGTTGTTATTGATATTCGAGAGTCTGCATTACGTACAATAAAACTGTTTCCTCAACGCACTCGCAATATCCCAGCACGTCGATTTGACGATGCAATTGCCTATGCAAAGAGCAGAAACGCCACACTCGTGATTTATGACTTTGTTGGTAAGCAGGTACCTTGGTTACAGTATAAACTTGAGGATGCAGGAGTTAGTAATTACTATTTTTTAAAAGGTGGTGTTGAAAACTACAAAAAATATATGGATAAAACAAAATCCTAACTTCCTTGCCTTTGTTTTTCTTACTTATATAGTACGACTTAACATTAAAAATACGATAAAAGCACAGTATTATCAGTAAAAGCAAAAAACTGTTATTGTCGTGCACATCGGAAGTTTTCTTTTAGAGGCTAGATTAAATGTCAGATTTACCATCTCGTTCAGAGACCTTATTCGCAGACGCTCAACAGATTATCCCTGGCGGCGTTAACTCTCCCGTTAGAGCTTTTAAGGCCGTTGGCGGCACACCCATATTTTTAAAACGCGCTGAAGGTGCTTACATTTTTGATGAAGACGATAAACGCTACATTGATTACGTCTTGTCTTGGGGGCCTATGATTTTAGGGCACGCTAATCCAGAGGTTATCAAAGCAGTAACAGAAAAAGCACAATATGGCCTAAGCTTTGGCACGCCCACAGAGCTTGAAACGACTCTCGCCAAAGAGATTTGCCAAATTATCCCTAACATGGATCAAGTACGCTTTGTTAACTCAGGTACAGAGGCGACCATGAGTGCAATACGCCTCGCTCGTGGCTATACCGGACGCGACAAAATCGTAAAATTTGAAGGCTGCTATCACGGCCACTCAGATTCACTATTGGTAAAAGCTGGTTCTGGTGCCCTTACCCTTGGCGTACCCAGTTCACCAGGTGTTCCTAAAGCTCTTGCCGACCACACTATTACCCTCGACTACAACGACAGCCAACAAGTAGAGTCTGTCTTTGCTGATATTGGCAGTGAAATAGCCTGTATTATTGTCGAGCCCGTTGCTGGCAACATGAATTGTATCCCTCCCGTCGATGGCTTTTTACAAACACTGCGTAAGGTTTGCGACCAACACGGTGCCGTATTAATTTTTGATGAAGTAATGACAGGCTTTCGTGTTCATGCAAATGGTGCACAAGCTCAATATGGCGTAGATGCTGATATCATTACACTAGGCAAAGTCATGGGGGGCGGCATGCCCGTTGGTGCATTTGGTGGCAAAACCGATATCATGAATCAAATTGCCCCACTTGGACCCATCTATCAAGCAGGGACATTATCAGGCAACCCCGTTGCAATGGCCGCAGGCTTAGCTAATTTACAAGGGCTAAAACAAGAAGGTTTTTACGAGAAACTCTTTGAGACAACCACAGCGCTCGTAACGGGTCTACAAGCGCTTGCCGATAAAGCAGGGATACCATTCACCACCAATCACATTGGCTCAATGTTTGGGTTTTTCTTTTTAAAAGAAGAAAGCAACATAACAACAGTGACAAATTATCAGCAAGTAATGAATTGCAATATCGAACGTTTTAATCAGTTTTTTCATTTAATGTTACAAGAAGGCATCTACTTTGCTCCCGCCTCTTATGAAGCAGGGTTTACTTCAATTTGCCATAGCACTGAAGATATTCAAGCAACACTAGATGCAGCCGAGAAGGTATTTGCACAACTATAATGGAGCGACATATGAAGCCACTCACCCTCCCAAATTCTCTTGTCTCTAGTGAGTGGCTCAAAGAGCATATAAAACATCCACAACTGATAGTACTTGATGCCAGCGCACACATGCCTGGTACAGAGCGCGATGCGGCTAAAGAATGGCAACAAGGTAGAATTCCTGGCGCGCTTTTTTTCGATTTTAATCATAGTATTTGCGATCCAAATTCTGCCCTACCCCACATGCTTCCATCCCCAGAAGTTTTTACAACAGAAGTACAAAAATTAGGAATTAATCAGGACAGCATTATCGTCGTTTACGATAGTTTGGGTATTTTCTCTGCTCCCAGAGCTTGGTGGATGTTCGCTGCAATGGGCCACACCCAATGCGCCGTACTTGATGGAGGCCTTCCTGCATGGCAAGAGCAAGGCGGTAACATTGAGCAATCACTACCATGCACAACTATAAAGAAAGGGAATTTTATCGCTAATAAACGCAGCGAATACGTAAAAAGCAAAGAGCAAATGCTTGCCGCTATGAATGATAAATCAATTAGTATTATTGATGCTCGATCAAAGGCACGCTTTGATGGCACAGCACCAGAGCCTAGAGCAGGACTCAGTAGTGGACATATCCCTCACTCCAAAAACTTACCCTTTACGGAGTTATTAATCGACGGGAAATTTAAAGATATCGATACCTTAAAACAATTACTTAGAGCCAACGTAAGCGATCAACAAACACTTTATGCCAGTTGTGGCAGCGGCATTACTGCCTGTGTTATTGCTTTTGCAGCAAGCCTTTGTGGGTTTGCTCATATTTCCGTTTATGACGGTTCATGGGCCGAGTGGGGACAACCCGAGCTTAGCCTACCGATAAACACTACGACAGAGTAAAACAAGAGATAGCCCTGTTAACAGTAGAACCTATTAAATGACCGATAAAACCTATTCACCACCACAGGTGCTACAAAGTGATATTTCTCGCGAGTACTACTTTAAAGAGGGCTGCTATATTTTAGAGCTATCAAATTCCAACGAAGACTCTCAACTCTCCATTGCCCGTGCACGCGTGCTACCCAACACACAAACAACACTACATACATTGAGCCAAACAATTGAGCGTTATGTTATTTTAGAGGGGGAAGGAAACATTATATTGGGGCAGCCAACGGAGCAACACATACAACAAGTCAAACCTAACGATGTCGTAATTATCCCAGAGAACTGCCCACAAGCGATTAAAAATACAGGCAATACGGACTTAATATTTTTAGCTATCTGCACGCCACGATTTGAACCCATTAACTATTCAGAAGTAGCGACTCAGAATTAAACCAAGCGTTTAAAAATACCCTTCTCGCTTTTTCTGCTCCATTGACCCCGCCTGATCGTGATCGATAACCCTGCCTTGACGCTCAGAGGTTGTTGCAAGCAACATCTCCTGAATAATTTCAGGTAAGGTTTGCGCCTTCGACTCGACCGCTCCTGTTAACGGATAACAACCTAGCGTTCGAAAACGCACCATTTTCATCTCTGGCTTTTCATTTTCTGCGAGCTGCATACGCTCGTCGTCGACCATAATTAACGTGCCATCTCGCTCAACAACAGGGCGCTTAGCAGAAAAATAAAGTGGTACTATGTCTATGTTCTCAAGATAAATATACTGCCATATATCAAGCTCCGTCCAATTAGAAAGAGGAAATACGCGAATGCTCTCACCCTTTTCTATCCGGCTATTATAAATTTGCCACAACTCTGGCCGCTGATTCTTAGGGTCCCAGCGATGAAATTTATCGCGAAAAGAATAAACGCGCTCTTTAGCACGAGACTTTTCTTCGTCTCGGCGAGCACCGCCAAAAGCCGCATCAAAACCGTGCTTATCCATTGCCTGCTTTAAGCCTTGTGTTTTCATCATATTAGTATGTTTTTCGCTACCATGAACAAAAGGGCTAATTCCCATATCGATACCCTCCTGGTTTTTATGGACAATTAATTTCATCCCAGTTTCTTTCGCAACTTTCTCACGAAACTGGATCATTTCTTTGAACTTCCAAGTGGTATCGACGTGCATCAATGGAAACGGTGGTTTACCTGGGTAAAATGCTTTCAGTGCTAGATGCAACATGACTGCTGAATCCTTACCTATGGAATAAAGCATAACCGGGTTAGAGAACTCCGAAACAACCTCTCGAATAATGTGGATAGACTCCATTTCGAGCTGTTTTAAATGTGTCATATGTAGGCGCGAAACTGCCATGGTGCTACCTTCTAAAATAAATGTGTGATAAAAATAGAGGCGTAATCGCCCTCTCAATCATTAAATAACTGCGCTAAATTTGCCTACATCTCCACTCAGGGTAATGCTTACAAATGAGTGCATTGAGATCCTTCTCGAAGGCCGAATAAGGGGTGTTTTTATCCGTTTTTAACTCTGCATTAAAATCACTAATAATACCCGCGCCTACCGTATTATTTGTTAGGCGATCGACAATAACAAAAGCGCCCACCTTGGGGTTATCTGTATACTTATCCAAAGGTACAATTTCAGTCAGACTGATACTCACCTTGCCCACTGAATTTAAATTAAACAGCGATGACTCTTTTTGTAGCAATGTATTAAGGTCAATCTCGTAGTGAATATTATCGACGACACCCGAGGTTATTTTCGCAGAAAACTTTATTAAATATTCTCGTTGTTGTTGCAACGGGCTTTCGGAAAGCCAAATAATATTTGCCGAAAAATAATTCCCTTGTGCAGGCACACTATTACTTTTAACCAACATATCACTACGTGATATATCAATTTCATCTTCTAAAGTAATAGTCACAGCTTCATTAGGGTAGGCATCCTCACAACTTTTATCATAGGTGATAATGTCCTTAACATGGCTACGCTTACCCGACGGTAATACAATAATTTCGTCACCTTTAGAAACAACCCCGCTGGCGACTGTGCCACAATAACCCCTAAAATCCCCATCTGGTCGATTGACAAACTGAACAGGAAATCGAAAGTCATCTATATTCTTATCCTTGTCGAGCTGCGTATCCTCTAGCAGTTCCATCAGTGTCAACCCTGAATACCAATCCATATTTTTGCTGCCATCGACAACGTTATCACCCAACAATGCAGAGACAGGCACAAAACGAATATCTGGAGACTGTAGATTTAGCTTTTGTGAGAAACTATAGTAATCATCTTTAATTCTTTGATATTTCTCTTTATCAAAACCAATCAAGTCCATTTTGTTAATTGCAACAATAATGTGCTTGATACCCAAAAAATTACAAATAAATGCATGTCTACGCGTTTGCTGCTGCACACCATAACGAGCATCAATCATGATTACAGCCAAATCACAATTGGATGCGCCTGTGGCCATATTGCGCGTATATTGTTCGTGGCCTGGGCAATCAGCAATAATATATTTGCGCTTATCCGTATTAAAATAACGATAAGCAACATCGATTGTTATACCTTGCTCACGCTCAGATTGAAGACCATCAACCAATAGTGCCAAGTCTAAGTTTTCACCAGCGTTGCCCACTCTCTCATTGTCTTTTTTTAGCGCCGATAGGTGATCATCAAAAATGAGTTTGCTATCGTATAGAAGGCGGCCAATCAGTGTTGATTTACCATCATCGACATTACCGCAGGTTAAAAACCTGAGGAGATCCTTATTTTCGTATTGATGTAAGTACTCTTCTATATCGGTAGTAATTAAATCCGACTGATGGAACATGACTCAAGCCTTTTTGACGTTAAAAAAATATAAATTTCAAACCAATAATAAATAATAAAACCGCAAGAATGATTTGCAGAGACTTATTGGCAATTTTTATAGATGCTTTTGCACCTAAGTAAACAGCCGGCAAAGATCCAATTAACAAACCACAGAGAATTTTCCAATCTACGCTTTGCAACATCAGCATATGGGCGAGCCCTGCAATTAAAGTGAGCGCGACGGCATGGGTTATGTCAGTCCCAATAATATGCAAAGCCGGAATCCGAGGATAAAGCATCAAAAGCAAGGCAGCGCACAAAGCACCAGCACCGACCGAAGATAAAGTCACCAAGACGCCGAGAATAAAACCTGCGATTACGGTGATAACTGGCGCTTGTCGATACAGCCTGCCCGACTTCACCTTTACCGGAAAACTAATATTCAATGCACAATTTTTTAACAACACAATCAGCGAAGTTATAATGAGCATAAGTCCCAAAGAGATATTAAGGAGTGGCGTATAATCTATTGGGCCTTCAAAGACATCTTGTAATATAAATGCAGTTAACACAGCACCAGGGGTACTACCAAGAGCCAGCAAAAAAACTAAGCTCCAGCGCACAGTCCCCAGACGATTATGGCTAACACTACCAACCGCTTTTGTGGCAGCGGCATACAGAAGGTCTGTACCAATAGCAATTTTTATTGGCACACCGGAAAAAACTAACACCGGTGTCATTAAAGAGCCACCACCGACGCCAGTTAGACCGACGGCAAAACCAACGCCTGCACCTAGAAAAATATAAAATAAAAAATCCATAATTTTATTGTGAATAACTTAGTCGTTCACGTTTTCTAGATGTAAACCACATTCCTTTTTCTCACTCTGCTCCCACCACCAACGCCCTTCTCTCTCGTGCTGATTTGGGCCAACAGGCTTAGTACAAGGCTCGCAACCTAAGGAGATAAACCCTTTATCATGCAAAGGATTATATGGCACATTTTCTGAGCGAATATATTCCCAAACCCTACTGGAAGACCAAGTCGCCAATGGATTAAACTTGATCAAGTCGTTGTCTCCAAAGGAAAATTGACTATCCTTTTGAACCAGAGGTATATGCATACGGGTATTCGGGTTCTGATCTCGCCTTTGTCCAGTAACCCAAGCATCTAAAGTCGACAATTTTTTCTTAAGCGGCTCTACTTTACGAACAGAACAGCACTCTTTATGCCCATCTTCGTAGAAGCTAAAAAAACCTTTTTCAGAAACCAATTTTTGCAACTGGTTTGTATCAGGAAAAAGGACCTCAATATTTACACAATAATGTTTTCTAACTTGCTCTATAAATATATGGGTTTCTGCATGCAAACGACCAGTATCCAAAATAAATATCGAAACACTGGGATTAATGCGAATAGCCATATCCACCAGTGCAACATCTTCTGCTCCGCTAAAAGAAATTGCTATATTGGAAAATTTTTTAAACGCATAACCCAAAACATCTTGTGGGCTTTTATCTTCTAATTCTTTATTTATATCTTCCATATTTTTTTATAATAAGCTTTTGATTAGCAATAAGATAAAAACCAAAGTAACAAACATACTGGGCATTTAGAAATACTAGTATTTTATAAGCTTATAACAACTAATTTTTTTATAACAAAAAATACATATAAAATAAAACTTGATGTAATATTTTTTCGTCTATATTTTTTCAGAAGAAGGAATCAGATATAACAAAAAGGAAGTGATTAACAATCTAAAAAATCATAATCAATCAAAAATGAAAAAATAAATATCAAAACAAAATAGAATGACAGTTATTTTTAACGCAAAAACTCATTAAATATTTTTACATAAGCGATCAAGCTATATACATACATCATGAGCCACTCACATCAATCAGGCAAAAGCAAGAAAATAAATAGCACCAACAAGGGAAGCTCAGACATACAAAAAATTTTATTTGAAGCTAGAAAAAAACTTATAACTTATCATGTCGACATGCAAAGTCTCACTGAAAAGCTTCATGGGCACTAAAAAACGACTATTATCTCTATACTGCAGCCCGACTCATTCAGAAGCCCACTAATAAAACCAGCAATTCCTATAATTGAGTAAAAAGTACGATAAGGAAGAATATATATCTGAAAGGACAACAGTGTCCTCTAGGCAACAGAGGAGATGTAAATAATTGAATAGCTACTTAGGTTATAAAGTAACATAGAGGCAAGAAACTTAACTTACTGGGTGTTTGTAGTACGCCTAAGCTCAGCAATCTCTACTATTTCTTTTGTAGATAAGCCATTGGCATTTAGGTATTCAACAACCTTATCGAGTCCAGAGTTAATAACCATAGTAGCTTTTGACTCTGCAACCTCATAGACAATAGAATCTATTATTTCTAACAGATCATCTTTGGATTTTAACCCTACTAGATCGTCATCGAAGTCTTTATCTACACCTAAGACATCATCAATATCATCAATCATGACCATATCATCTAATGGCGAAGATAATGAACCAGCTAAGTTTTTGCTCATACCCATAAAATCTCATACCTATGTTTTTATTATTATTGATCTATAACCTTTGTTATGACCTTTCTAACTATATCAAAAGAAATCAATTATTAATAATAAAATAACCAATAATAGTAAAAAAAATACTTTTTTGTGCTATATGAATCTAGACAGGAACAGCAACCGTAAGTTCTACGTTATGGATAATATTTCTATTTAGCTGACAGCCTCTCCATGCGCTTGCTGATCCGCATGATATGATGAGCGGACCAAAGGCCCACAGGCAGCCCTTTTAAAACCTATTTCATCGGCCAAAGCCTTATATTCTTCAAACTCATCAGGTGTAACATAACGCTGGACCGGCAGATGATCTTTGGAAGGTTGTAAATACTGACCAATAGTCAGCATATCGATATTATGAGCACGCATATCACGCATTACCTCAAATATCTCTTCTTTAGTTTCACCCAAGCCCACCATTAAACCAGACTTGGTCAACACATCTGATCGTCGTGCCTTATAATTTTTAAGCAAATCTAGCGACCACTGGTAGTTGGCACCTGGGCGTGCTTCTCTGTACAAACGCGGTACTGTCTCTAGGTTATGGTTAAACACATCAGGCGCTTCAGCAGCAAGAATATTCAGTGCAATATCCATTCTGCCCCTAAAGTCAGGGGTGAGTATTTCAACCTCAAGATTTGGGGAATGATGGCGAGACTCACGGATACAGTCGGCAAAATGCTGTGCACCACCATCACGCAAATCATCTCGATCTACCGATGTAATAACCACATACTTTAACCGCATTTCAGCAATCGCCTGCGCCAGATGACTAGGCTCATCCGCATCGAGCGGGTTAGGTTTACCATGTCCCACATCGCAAAAAGGGCAGCGTCTGGTACAAATCTCCCCCATAATCATAAAGGTTGCTGTACCACCAGAGAAGCATTCGCTTAAATTAGGGCAGGAAGCTTCTTCACAGACACTTGATAAACCATTTTTGCGCAATATCTTTTTAATTCGTTCAACCTCGGCTGAGGCTGCAGGCAATCTAACACGAATCCAATCTGGTTTACGCAAGGTTTTATCTGAGGCAATCACTTTAACAGGGATACGCTCTACCTTGTCTGCATCGCGTAACTTCTCGCCTTGCTGATGGCGTTTTGTGCGTTTTACAGGGGCTGTTGGCAAATCTGACATGGCTTTCTCATTGAATAAATTTTAATCGATGGTTAATTGCTAATGCTGGAGGGTTGCATTTTATTAGGTATTGCTTACACACCAAAGTCCACAAAAATTGCTTATCTAGTAGCTATAGATAGCTTATCTCTAATAATGTTTACTAATATAGCCTCTACTTCCTTATAGTCAATGCCTGCAAAGGCTACATGCTCACTTAACTGAGTCATACGTAAGCCTGAATACCCGCATGGATTAATAAGGTCAAAAGGGGATAAATCCATATCGATGTTAATACTCATACCATGGAAACAACAACCTTTCCTAACTCGTAAGCCTAGAGAGGCTATCTTGTCATCGCGGTCACGCTGCTGAATATACACACCAGGTGCATCAGCTTTAGCAAAGGCAGCAATATCAAAATGCGCTAACAACTCGACAGCTGCCTGCTCAAGCAAACTAACCATCTCTCGCACACCCATACCGCGCCTGCGTAGGTCAATCAATGGGTAAACGACTAATTGCCCTGGCCCATGGTAAGTAACCTGCCCACCGCGATCGGACTGTATTACCGGTATAGAACCGGGGTTGAGTAAATGATCAGGCTTACCTGCCTGACCTTGTGTAAACACGGGGGGATGCTGAACCAGCCATATTTGATCTTGATCGTCTGAAGTGCGTGTATCAGTAAAGTCTGACATAGATTGCCAAACAGTCTGGTAATCTTGTAGGCCTAGATAATGTACATCAATATCCAGAGGCACTATAGGACCATTTTTACCGCAGAATTAGCAACAAGCTTTTGATGATAGGCACTCAGCTGGTCTACACCAGTTGCAGTGATAAACAATGTCACCGAGTGAAATCTACCTTTACTACTTTTATTGACCTTGACCTTTTCGCGATCAAAACCCGGAGCAAACTGCTCAGTAACTTCAAAGACAAAATCAACCATTTGTTGATTGGCATCTCCCATCACTTTGATCATGTAATCTTCACAGGGAAATTCAATTTTAGGCGGCTCTTGCTGACTCACGATAATACCCCGCTCACCTATTCAGATATAAAACGGTGGAAGAACAAGGCAATACCATCATAAATTCGGCTAAACGAACCCGCTTCTTCGACTTCCTGCAAGGATATTAAAGGGGAATTGAGCAGCTCCTCACCTTCGAGGGTTATGATAACGCTACCTAGCTCTTGGTTTACACCAACCGGTGCCTCAATGACATTATCAACACTTGCCTTAGCAACCAGCTTATCCTCTGCACCACGAGGAATAGTCAAATAGATATCTTTAGTGACACCAAGATCAATAGAATCTACCTGTCCTTTCCATACACGAGAGGTGGAAACAGTTGCATTTTTCTCATATAACTTATGGGTATGATAGTAACGAAAACCATAAGCGAGTAATTTTTGCGATTCTTGCGCACGAGCATTATCGGAACGTGTACCCATGACAACAGATATCAAGCGCATACCTTCTTTTTCAGAGGAGGCAACTAAGCAATAGCCGGCTTCCTCTGTGTGGCCCGTTTTAAAACCATCAATGGTTTTGTCACGAAACAGTAGTTTGTTTCGGTTTGGCTGATTGATACCGTTATAGCTAAAGTATTTTTCGGAGTAGTATTTATAACTTTCTGGAAAATCAGTAATTAATGCTTTCGCCAAAATCGCAATATCGCGAGCACTTGAATAATGTCCTTCTTCAGGCCAACCGGTAGCATTCATAAAATGCGTATTACTCAAGCCTAATAGCTTAGCCTGCTGATTCATGACATCAACAAAGGCACTTTCACTACCAGCAACATGTTCTGCTAACGCAATAGTTGCATCATTTCCCGATTGGATAATCATACCGCGAACAAGGTCGATAACAGGCACTTGTGTACCCTCGCGGATAAACATTTTAGAGCCGCCTTTCTTCCAAGCCTCAACACTGATGTTGACCTTATCATCTAGACTAATCGAGCCCCGCTCAATCTCAGCTGAAACAATATAACTTGTCATTAATTTAGTAATACTGGCAGGAGGCAGTGCTTTGTCAGCATTTTTTTCGGCAAGTACACGCCCAGAGTTTGCGTCTATCAATAAATAAGCTGTTGCAGCTAATTGAGGTGGCGCTGGGATAATAATCTGTCTAGGGTTTGGATTAGTAAAAGCAGCAGTAGAAAAAAAGAAGATAATTAAAGCATTAAGGGATAAAAAAATACGCTTGAACATAAGAGTGCTAACAACCAGATTATTTATCAAAAGATGATGGAGTGTAACATAATTACAACGATTGATTGCGAGCAAAAACTCACAAGAAAAAGGATATTTTAAAAACTGAAACTAGTTATTACGAATATCGTTTTGAACAATATGCCCCTGACTTAAGCCTCTTTGTCGCAACAAGCTTTGAATTCCAACGACTTGTTGACGGCTATTGAATGGACCCACAAAGACACGATGCAATTTATCTCTACCGATAATAACATTAACCGCATGGGAGACCACCCCGGCTATTTTATCTCTTAAAGTCTCGGCACTTTTAGGTTGCTGGAAAGCACCTAACTGCAAGTAAACATCACCAGAGCTACTAGCACTAGCAACTGAAGATGTCACTGCTGGTACAGAAGGAATATTGCGATTATCTGTGACAGAAGCGGGGACAGGCACAGATGCGGTGTTTCTACCACCATTGGTAGGGGTTACATCAACAACATCAACTTGTGCAACGCCTGTAGCAATCACTCCAAGCTTTTTAGCTGCGGCATAACTTAGATCAATAATTCTATTTCCATGAAAAGGGCCTCGATCGTTTATTCTAACAACAATTGAGCGACCATTACCCACATGGGTAACACGCACATAACTGGGAATGGGCAAAGTTTTGTGAGCGGCGGTCATAGCAAACATATTATAAACCTCACCATTGGCGGTACGCCTACCATGAAATTTAGTACCATACCAAGAGGCCTCACCACGCTCTTTATATCCATGACTTGAAGGTAATACACGGTAAGTTTTCCCAAGTACCGTATATTTAGGTGCGTTACCCGCTCGTGTTCGCACAACAGGAGCAGGCCTTGCATCGGGAATAGTAGATACATCCACTGTTTGTGCGGGCCGACCATCTTGTGATGGTTTGAGCACAGGTATACGGTTAGGTGCAGAACATGCGCTCAATAAAACCACCAACAATGTTATAACATAAAAACGCATATCAACCCCGAACATCTCGTTTGACTTACAGAACACATTCAGAAGAATTAAGAAGGGTTCTTCGCCTGCTCTATCTCTTGACTCAATTGCCATACAGCCATTGCATACAGACGGCTATGGTTATAACGTGTAATGACATAAAAATTATGTAAACCCAGCCAAAACTCATCACCCCACGCACCTTTTAAGCGCATCGCTGTCGCATTGCCTTCGTTCTTGACTGACTTAACCGGTGTAAACCCCTTTTTACTTAATGCATCAAGCGTTAACGAAGGTTTTAGTGATTTATTAATTAGCGATTCGTCTTTATCTTTTGCAATTTTGCTTCTAACAGCCACATCTTGATTCGGTTTCCAGCCATGGCGTTTAAAATAATTAGCGACACTACCAATGGCATCATCCGTATTGTTCCAAATATCTGCAAAACCATCTTTATCGTAATCTATAGCATAAGCGCGATAGCTAGAGGGAATAAACTGACCGTAACCCATGGCACCAGCATAAGACCCAACAAGCTCTAGCGGGTTTTGCTTTTGCTCACGAGAGAGCAATAAAAACTCTTTAAGCTCTTTTCTGAAAAATTTACTACGGGGTGGATAATCGAATGCCAACGTACTCAATGCATCTATTACACGATAGCTACCTTTATTCTCACCATAGCGCGTTTCTACGCCAATAATCGCTACAATAATTTCTGCAGGCACACCAAACTCTTGCTCTACTTTAGTCAGCGTCTCCTTGTTTTTCTCCCAAAAGCCGACACCTTTTTGAATCCGCGATTTGGTCACAAATATTTTCCGGTATTGCGCCCATGTCAAACGCTTTTCTGCGGGTCTGGAAATCGCATCTAAAATAGATTGCTTTTTAGCTGCGCTGGCAAACCACTCGGCAACTTCAGCTTGGTTAAAGTTATGCTCTTTCGCAACCTCTTGCACAAACTGGTTCGCAAGCTCGTTACTGTGGTAGGACTCTTTATTTGAATCATGGTCTGCAGATGCGGTATTTACCAATAAAACACCTAAAGACAGACTCGCACCCCATAAAATTTTTCGTATCATTTGATCACCGATTATGCGTAATTCTTGGAGGCTCAGTACTAATCCCCATTAATAAACCAAAACCCAACATCAACGTAACAAGTGATGTACCACCTAAACTAACCAAAGGCAGGGGCACACCAACAACAGGCAATAAACCTGATACCATGCCGATATTAACAAAAACATAAACAAAAAAAGTTAACGTAATACTACCAGCTAATAAACGCCTAAAGCTATCTTGCGCATTAATGGCAATAAACAGCCCTCGGGAAATTATTAGCAAATAAAGTACTATCAGCCCAAGCACGCCCATAAAACCAAATTCTTCGGCGAGCACTGCAATAATAAAATCCGTGTGACTCTCTGGCAAAAAATCTAGATGCGACTGGGTGCCATCAAGCCAGCCTTTACCATCGACCCCACCGGAACCTATAGCCGTTTTTGACTGAATAATATTCCAACCAGCGCCTAGCTTATCTGCCTCTGGATCAAATAAAGTCAAGATCCGTCTGCGCTGATAATCGTGTAAAACATAGTGCCACATGGGCCAAATACTGGCCACAAGCAACACAACTGCCGATAAAATATAACGCCAGCGAAGTCCTGCATAAAATAAAACCACCAAGCCCGATATTGCCACCAAAATTGATGTACCCAAGTCAGGTTGTTTTACTATCAGTACTGTTGGCATAGCAACCAACACAAGCGACCAAAATACATGCTTGAAACGAGGCGGTAATGATTTATTAGACAAATAAGCCGCAATAGCTATAGGCATTGCAAGTTTCATCATCTCTGATGGTTGGAATCTTATACTACCCAAACTTAACCAACGCTGAGCACCTTTTGCACCTACACCAAAAAACAGCACTAACACTAACAAACCTAGCGCGCCTAAATAAAATAGGACAGACCAACGTGAAAAGTAATCTAGCCTTATTTGCGCAACGGTAAACATACCTATATATGCAATGGTAAAAAAAACAACTTGGCGCTTTATTAAGCTGCTATTACCTTCACTAGCACTATAGAGCACCACCAAACCAAAGGTCGTTAGCGCTAATAATAAAAGTAATAGTATCGGGTCAAGATGTACTACTCGCCAAAAGCTACGTCGACGCCTTAGATCGTGACTTGCCTCGGGCATACGACGAATAAAATCTTGCCGATTATAAGCCAGCATTAATCAGCGCTCCGCGGACCCAGTTCAACAAGTGGTGATTGCGAGTCACTATCAGCAGAGCGGTATTTCAATATATTGGAAGCCAACTTAACAGTCGTCTGCTGAGTTGGTTTTTTATGTAACAAGTGTGCATCAAACATTTTTCTAGCAATAGGGGCAGCAGTACCCGAGCCGGATTCGCCATTCTCAACAATAACCGATACGGCTATTTTTGGATTATCTAACGGCGCAAAACCAACAAAAAGCGCATGATCGCGATGCCTTTCCTTTAATGCTTCGGAATCATATTTTTCGTTTTGCTTAATACCAACGACTTGAGCAGTGCCTGTTTTACCTGCCATCAAATAAGAGGATTTGCTACCCGCACGTCTAGCGGTACCGTTAGACGCATGCATCACATCTTTCATTGCTTTAAAAATGTGATCCCAGTAACGATCGTCTGTTTCTATTTGATTAATGATTTTAGGGGGCAATAGCTCACCATCGACGGATTTAACCACTTGCGGCTGCAAATGCTTACCGCGGTTAGCAATAGTCGTTACCATTGTTGCTAATTGCAGTGGCGTTGCTAACGCATAACCCTGTCCAATACCAAGGTTTATAGTGTCGCCAGGAAACCAAGGCAAGCGCTGGGTTTGTTTTTTCCACTCCCTAGACGGCCATAAGCCTCTTCTCTCACTAGGGAGATCAATACCTGTTTTTTCTCCTAAGCCAAATTGCGAACCAAAGTTATGGATCCGGTCCACCCCCATGCGAAAGGCAAGATCATAAAAAAAGGTGTCAGATGATTGCACAATCGCCTTATGTACATTCACAATACCGTGACCCGTGCGCTTCCAGTCTCGGTACAGGCGATTATCGTTTTCTAGCTGGTAATAACCCGGGTCAAAAATCTTATAGCTACGACTAATAACCTTCTCGCTCAAACCCGCCAAACCCATCATTGGCTTAACCGTAGAGGCCGGAGGGTAACGCCCCTGTAAAGCACGATCAAACAGAGGAATATCTAAACTATTACGCAGTGCATTATAGTTTTTGTGGCTGATTCCGGTTACAAATAAATTAGGATCATAACTTGGAGAGCTTACAATAGAGAGCACCCCGCCGGTCTCAACATCGATAGCGACAACAGCGCCTCGACGATCGCCTAAGGCATCAACGGCTACCTGTTGCAAGTAGCTATCAATATGTAGCTGAAGGTCTTTACCCTGAATAGGGTTTTGCTGTTCTAGCGTCCTTAAAACACGTATACGTGCATTGACCTCTACATTGCGGTAACCAACCTCACCAAATAAAATATCTTCGTAAGACTTTTCTAAACCAATTTTTCCAATCGTGTGAACACCTTGATAACGCTTAATTTGCTCTTCATCAAAATTATTCCACTCACGGTCATTAATTTTGCCAACGTAGCCGATACTGTGGGCAAATAATGCCCCCGCAGGATAATGCCTCACAAGCTTTGCTTGTACTTCCACACCATCAAGTCGATATTCATTAACCGCTATTTTGGCAATCTCTTCTTCGGTTAAACGAAAACGCAAAGGAATAGCCTGATAGGGCCGACGATTGGCTTTTAGCGATTTATAAAAGTCATCGACATGACTATCATTAACTGTGACTAATGTCCGCAGTAGTTCGATAGTTTTATCGATATTTCTTATATTTTCAGGCACTAGCGAAAGAATATAGCTGGGGCGGTTATCAGCAAGTAGTTTGCCATCAGCATCGAAGATCAATCCACGCTGGGGGCTAATAGTTTGTACAAGAATACGGTTATTGTCGGACTGAGTTGCATAGTCCTCATGATTGATGACTTGTAAACTATAATAGCGATAAAGCAATACAGCCGTAAGTCCAAGAATCAATATCGAGGTCAATAAAACTCGGCCAGTAAAAGTACGGGACTCGATATGATAATTTTTAAAGTGTTGGTGCTCTTGCATTAAATAAAATTGATCACTCTATTACCAGCCCTTCTATTTATGATAAGGATGGTTATTTAACAGACTCCAGCTACGGTATAATTGCTCTACCAACACGATACGTACCAATGGGTGCGGCAAAGTAAGAGCAGATAAAGACCATCTCTGATTGGCGCGACTTAGGCATTTAGCACTTAAACCGTCAGGGCCACCAACTAATAGCGCCACATCCTGCCCTGACATTTGCCACTGTGAGGCCTCGGCCGACAACTGCTCCGTCGACCATGCCTTGCCTTTCATATCCAAGGCAACCACATGTTCTTGAGCCTTAATGGCTGTCATCATGGCTTCGCCTTCTGCTTCAATCGCTTTATTCACATCCTGTGATTTACCACGATGCCCAACAGCTAACTCTACCCAGTCAAACTTCCATTCTCGTGGCAGGCGTTTTTGGTATTCCTGCACCCCCTGTACAACCCAAGATGGCATTTTTGTACCAACAGCTAGTACACGTATGTGCATAGTCTAACCTTCTTTATAAACCACTTCATATAGGCAATGCAACTATTTGATATTGCTAGCTTTACAAATCGAGCGAATAAAGCTCGACTTTAAACTTCTACCGATTCGTCATCGGACTTTTCAATTGGAGTCCACAACTTCTCTAAATCGTAAAACTGCCTAGCCTGAGGCAGCATGACATGCACAACAATCGAGCCATAATCGACAAGCACCCAATCAGATGCTTCCATCCCCTCTATACCTATTGGCCGTAAATCTCGCTTTTTAAGCTCATCGACAACGTTTCCAGCAAGGGATTTAACATGGCGGCTAGATGTCCCGGTGGCAATAACCAATGTATCCATAACATCGCTCATAGACATTACATCCAAGACAGATATGTCTTGCGCCTTTAGATCATCTAATGCATCAACAACAATGCTATTCAGTTCTGTACCGTCTAATTCGTTCTTCATTTAATATTTTTTCTCTGTAAAGCCATATAATTGATGGTTAACAATATAGTCGAAGACGACCTTTGGTAGACCTTTAGGCCGAATACCTCGAGTCAATTGCTCGCGTATTGTAGTCGCCGACCACGCCAGCATAGGTTGTTTTATAGCAATAACCATTCCTGCTGCTTCTGTATGAATTTTAGCAGCTGTTGAAACAGCTAGCCAATCCGCTAGAACTCCATGGTCAGGTAATTGATACCCTGGGCGCTGTAACACACAAATATGCGCCAATTTTGGCAGCATTTGCCAATTATGCCAGCTTTGCAGGCCATTATACGCATCAGTACCCATCAACAATGTGATACTGACCTCGTCACCCAACTCTTCTCGACATTCTTTTAGGGTATCTACCGTCCAAGATGGCTTATCGCGCTTCAACTCTCGGTCATCAACCAATAAACCATCAACATCACTAGCGGCAAGTTCAAGTAATAACAAGCGCTGCTCACTACTTAATTGTGGGGTATCTCTGTGAGGTGGTTGGTGGCACGGCAACAGCCTTACCTCATCCAACATCAGCACTTTTTTTGACTCGAGTGCCATTTGCAAATGGCCATCATGTACGGGGTCGAATGTTCCACCGAACAAACCTATTGTTTTTAAAGCCATTTGCTTAATACACTGGATACATCACTGGCGAATATGACCATCTCCAAAAACTATCCATTTTTGTGAAGTCAAACCCTCTAAACCAACAGGGCCTCGAGCATGAATTTTATCGGTAGAAATACCAATCTCTGCACCTAAGCCATATTCGAAACCATCGGCAAAACGAGTCGATGCATTAATAATTACCGAGCTTGAATCAACTCGTGTCATAAATTGACGGGCGCGTGAGATATCCTGAGTCACAATAGCTTCGGTGTGCCCAGAACTAAAGCGAGTGATATGCTCTATTGCTTCATCCATATCCTCAACGATTCGAATAGATAACATAGCTGCCAAATATTCCGTAGCCCAATCTTCATCTGTCGCTAAATCCATATCGACGAGCTTACGTGTTTTTTCACAACCACATAACTTGACGCCCTTTGCTATATAGGCATCTGCCAACTTTGGCAAAATAGCAGGAGCAATGGCATCGGCAATCAACAATGTCTCCATCGCATTACAAACACCGTAGCGATGCGTTTTAGCATTCATGGCAATATCATAAGCTTTATCAAGATCAGCAAGATCGTCAATATAGACATGGCAAATACCATCGAGATGCTTAATCACTGAGACAGTCGCATCATGGGTGATACGCTCAATCAGACTTTTACCGCCACGAGGCACAACAACATCAACGTATTGGTTCATAGTAATTAGCTCACCAACGGCTTCGCGATCAGTAACCTCTATCACCTGCACACAGCCTACCGGCAGGCCCACCTTCTCCAAGCCCTCGTGTATGCAGCGCGCAATCGCTTTATTGGAATTCAAGGCCTCTTTACCACCGCGCAAAATAGCTGCATTGCCCGATTTTAGGCAAAGGCTGGCGGCATCGATTGTGACATTCGGACGAGACTCATAAATAATACCAACCACACCCAAAGGAACCCGCATTTTACCAACCTGGATTCCCGAAGGGCGATAAGTAAGGTCCGTTATTTCACCGCATGGATCTGGCAACTCAGCGACCTGCTGCAACCCCAAGATCATTTGATCAATACTGTTATCATCGAGGCTAAGACGATCAAGTAAAGCCGCGTCCAAACCATCAATCTCAGCCTGAGCCATATCTTTTTTATTTGCCGCGACTAAATCAACTCGATACTGATCCAGCATGGCAGCAATAGATAACAAGCCCGCATTTTTTAATTTGCTGTCAGCCATTGCGATAAGACTTGCTGATGAGCGCGCTTTTGCGCCCAATTTCGCCATATATTCTTTTATATTCATACCACTACTTTTTAATAAACTGGGTTAAAACAACTCGAAAATGTCATTTGCACCCATCAGGTTCACAAAACCCTCTAATACCATATTTTCTGGGAGCCTGCATTATACAGACATACGCATTATTTACAGTACACTTAGGTAAAATGAGCTATTATTAATAGCTAGAGTAAAACCATGCATTTTCTGTTTTCCTTCGTGACTAAAAATAAATACTAAACGCCAAAATAATGATCATATTAAGCAAAATAAAACAAATAGCACGCACTCTACTAACGGCACTCTTATTATCGCTATGTTTCATAACGACATCCTCGGCGCAAACCTTAGATCGCTCACAAGTCATCGTTTCTTACAGCTATAACTTTGCCAAACACATTAAATGGCCGAACGAAAACTCACTAAAAATATTCAACATTGCCTTATTTAGAGTCAATGACCCTGCTCTCGTTAGCGAGTTTAAAAAACTTAACAACATTACAATCAAAGACATTCGTATCAAGGTTCGACAAACCAATAGAATAAACTCACTAGATACTTACAATATAGTGTTTGTAGGTGACATCGCCAACACAACATTAACCGACATACAAAGCATTATTGAAGGCAAGCCTGTTTTGTTAGTAACAAATAATATTACTGACAAACGCTTAGTTATGATCAACCTATTGGAAGAAGAAAACCAGCAAGTTAAATTCGAAATCAATAAAGCCAACATCTTAAACAGTCAACTAGATCCTCAGCCAGAGCTCATCTTACTGGGAGGAACCGAAATTGATGTTGCCAAACTTTATCGCGACGGACAGACTTCACTCATAAAATTAGAGCAGCAACTAGACAGTCAAAAAGCAAAGTTGACAGCACAACAAAACATACTCGACATACAAAAGAAACAACTAGATTTACAGCAAAAGAATCTAGACACACTCATCAACAAAAGCGACTTGCAGGAAAAAAATTACAACACCTTACTGCTCGACAGCCAACAGCTAAATAAAGACATTACTGACACCAAAAAACTCAACGCTCAACTGCTAGAAGATCTAAGTATTCTCAAAGACACGATAGAATCAAATAAGCTGACCATCAAAAAGCAAAACGATGAAATAAAAGAGAGTGAAAAGCAAAAAAACAAGTTAACCGAGTTAGTGAATAACAGTAATCAGCAATTGGAGATACAACAGCAGCAACTGGACGCAAGACAACAAGAGCTATTCGATAAAAACCAGTCCTTAATTGATCAAAAACGTCGCCTTGAGGTAATTAGCGCTAATATTCGCGAAAAAGAAGAAAAACTCAGCTCATTGATTAAATTTATCGATGAGCAAAAGCTATTGCTTGCCAAGCAACGCAACTCTATCGCAGAACTTGACGACCTCGTCAACGCACAAAAAATGTCACTGTATTTTTTATGGGGAATAGTCGTACTGGTTATAGCATTATTTCTATTAGCATTTATTGCCTACAGAGCCAAACGTAAAGATAACAAACGACTTGCCCAACAAAGCCATGACTTGCAGATTGCACAAGAAAAGCTAACACTTGCAAAACAAAAAGCCGAGGAGGCTAATCATACAAAAGGGGTATTTTTGTCATTAATGAGTCATGAATTACGTACACCCCTGCAGTCTATCATGGGCTATACGGCACTCGTCATCGAAGAACTCGAAGCAGAAGGCAATAATAATTATACCGATCAGCTTGAGCGAGTTATTAATAATAGTGAGAGATTACTAACGCTCATCAATAACACATTAGATCTGGCCAAAATAGAAGCCGGCAAAATGGAAATACATCTAACCAAAACTAACATTAGCTCATTGATAGATGAAGCCATGAGTAACATCAACCCCTTACTGAACAAAAGTAATAACCAATTATCCGTCAATATTGACAACCATAATCGCACCCCCAGCATTGACTACGAAAAACTACTACACATACTGGTTAATTTGCTCAGTAATGCTATTAAATTTACAAAAAATGGAAATATCGATATAACAATTAATAACCATCCCGATTACTTAAAAATTGCCGTGAGTGATACAGGTATAGGCTTGAGTGAGGAGCAGCTCAAAACCATTTTTTACCAGTTTCAGCAAGCTAGTAACAAAAATTCTGTTAAGGCAAAAGGGACTGGGCTTGGCCTTTCTATTACCAAACACTTTTGTGAATTGATGGGAGGAACTATTACCGTAGAAAGCCAAGAGAACATTGGCACAACGTTTACGATTAATATACCTCTTCCCGTTGCAATAAAAAGTAAAACAGTATTAGAGATTGAGCAAAATTAGCACTAAGCATGGCACTTAAATAATTGATTATAAATGATATTTTTTCTTTTGCTGAATATCGTCTATACTTGATAATAAATTTTATACAGCAACAATAGTTATACATATAAGCTAATAAGGATATTGCAAGAAACGGTTACTGAACGGCAATCTGCATTAATGATATCAACAATAAAAATAAGTTTAACTCCTTTACTGATCTGCGCCATTAGCAATTTATCATATGCCCAAAACAATCCCGGCCTCGACTACCTGTCACTGAGCCTTGAAGAACTGGGTAATATAAAAGTATCAATTGCAACAGGTAATAATACTACTCTCGAACAAGCACCTGCAGCCGCTACAGTTATCACCGCTCAGCAAATAGAAGCCTTAGGTGCACGCACACTAGACGATATTTTAGAAACAGTACCTGGATTGCATGTCTCATTGTCAGGCACCAATCGTCTGGACTCGATTTATTCTATACGGGGCATCAACACAACTTTTAACGCTCAAGTTTTACTGTTAGTCAATGGCTTCCCGCTCCAGTTTCCATTTACTGGTGGACGCCCCACACTATTTCGCCAACCTGTGAACAATATTTCACGGGTAGAAGTAATTCGTGGGCCTGGCTCTGCAATTTACGGTGCGGACGCATTCTCGGGTGTTATTAATATTATTACTAAATCTGCCGACGAAATTGATGGCACAGAGGTTGGTAGTCGAATAGGCTCTTTTGGCTTTCGCGAAGTCTGGCTAGATACTGCTCAAAAGTTTAACGACTGGGATTTGACCTTTTCGTTTAACCATCAACAAAGTGATGGCGATTCTGATCGAATTATTAATTCTGACCTTCAAACAACCTTTGATAGCGCGTTCAGCACTTCCGCCTCTTTAGCGCCTGGAGCACTATCAACGTCCTACGAAAACTTTGATGCTTCTATAGGGCTCACCAATAAAAATTGGGCATTTAATGCGCGCACATGGCAGTCAAATAATGCCGGCAATGGCGCAGGGGCAGCACAAGCCCTAGACCCTAATTCCACAGATGATATACAGCTGTTTACAACGGACCTTAGTTATAATACTGACCGCTGGTTTAGCGGTTGGGACAATTCTATCAAAGTCAATTACGCTTACATTAATCTCGATGCAAACTTCAACGTATTCCCCGAAGGTAGCACTTTAGGCATTGGGGCTGATGGTAACCTAAGTACCACACCAGCAGGCTTAATCACCTTTACTGATGGTTTTATTGGCAACCCCAACGTCATTACGGAAGATATTCAGATAGAGTCTGTCAATACCTATGAGGGTTTCGATAATCACCGGGTTCGCTTTACCGTAGGCTCTCGCTACCAGTCCGTTGATACTAACGAAGAGAAAAATTTTGGCCCTGGGGTAATTACCAACCCCGCAGCAACGCCAGTTGTCGATGGTACATTAACCGATGTTAGCGATACCGAGAATGTCTTTTTGGAGGACTCCTCGAGAACGATTAATTTTTTCTCACTGCAAGATGAGTGGAGCATCAGCGATAACTTAAACTTAATTGCAGGCGTTCGTTACGATGATTATTCCGACTTCGGTGATACCACCAACCCACGTATTGCCCTTGTCTGGCATACCAATAAAACCCTAACCACTAAAGTGCTATACGGCAGTGCCTTTAGAGCACCCTCCTTTGGCGAATTGGGGTTACAAAACAACCCTGCTGCATTAGGCAACCCGGATTTAGAGCCGGAAACTATCGATACCTTTGAACTCGCCTTTAACTATAGACCTCGCTCATACTTGCAAAGCAACCTTAATTTATTTTCTTATCGAGCGCAGGACTTAATCGAGTTTGTATCTAGCACTACTGGCAATACGGCACAAAATGCACGTGACCAAGAGGGTTATGGTTTTGAATGGGAAGTCAATTGGGAGCTCAATAAACGCTGGCGCTTTAATAGTAGTTTTGCCTGGCAAGAGACGAAAGACAGTGACACTAATAACGATATTCCTGATGTACCCGGCCAACAATTTACACTGAATAGCTTTTGGAAAATCACTCCTCAGTGGCTACTCAGCTCACAAATTAATTGGGTTGGGGATCGAGTCCGAGCCGCTAACGACAGCAGAAGCAGCATTGATGACTATACAATTGTTGACTTCACAGTCAGGCGACAAAATATTTATAAAAGCTTCGATATAGCATTTGGTATACGCAATGTGTTTGATGAAGATGCCAGAGAACCTTCAACCCCTAGTGGCCAACTGGTCCCCATCCCCGATGACTTGCCACTAGAAGGACGTAGTTTTTGGGCAGAAGTTCGCTACCAATTTTAGCGACCCCGTTCCTTCCAGTACCCCCTAAAGTTAAGCTATAGTATGCTTAGGTTAAAAGTGAACCTTTGCTCATTTTTTAACTCCAAATAGAAAATATAATATAGATTTAGGGATACCATGCGGATGTATGGGGTTTTATATAAGGGAAGTATACATGTCAGAAACAAGCACAGATTTCTCCTCTAGCGACAACCTACAGCACTCATCTCACATATACGATGTCTCTGAACTCATTATCCATTATCTAGAAGACATTGGCGTTAAGTATACCTTTGGGATACCTGGTGGTGCTATCGAGCCAATTTTAAATGCGTTAGCCAAAAGCACTCGCCGCAAAGGTATTACACATATTAATAGCTGCCATGAAACAGCGGCAGCCTATATGGCTGATGGATATTATAGAGAGACAGGGAAGCTTGGCGTATGCGTAGCGACATCCGGCCCTGGCGCGACTAATCTAATTACCGGCGTATCTTGCGCCTACGATAACAACATCCCTATGCTACTACTCACAGGGCAACCTGCGATTCCATCCTTTGGTAAAAATGCCCTGCAAGAATCCTCTGATACTGGTGTTAATGTTGTCGCTATGTTTGAGCATTGCACGCATTATAATTCGCTTATCTCCCACCCCGACCAGCTATCTAACAAGCTCGCCAGTGCCTTACTTACCGCTATGGAGAAAAAAGGGCCGGTGCATTTATCTATCCCTGTTGATATTTTACGAGAACCACTCGCATGTCATTCGCCACTATTTAGTTTGTCAGATAAATTCCATCACCAGTTTACGAATTTTGACCAAGAGCAAGCAGATAAGCTAGTGACAATATTAGAGAAAAAACCAAAACCGGTATTTTTTATCGGTAACGGCGCTACCGAAGCTATAGAAAATATTATGCGCCTCGTCGAAAAGACTGGTGCCTTATTTGTGACAACCCCCGATGCTAAAGGCTTAATCAACCCAGCACATTACGCATATCGAGGGGTCTTCGGCTTTGGGGGACACGAAAGCGCAACCGAATGCATCAAAGGCAATAACAGCATTACTGTTGCCTTCGGTACAGGCTTTGGCGAGCTATCAAGTAATGGTTGGTCAGAGGATTTACTCAATGAGTCATTGATTCATATCGATGAAATAAGTAATAACTTCTTACATTCACCCATGGCAATGCTACATGTCCATGGGCATATCGCAACTGTGTGCAACCACTTAAATGAACATCTAAAAAGCAGCAACGCATCAACAGCAGAGAAAAGTACATTAATCAATGAGCATTTTAACCCTTACGTTAAGCTAGAGAATTTAGAACAATATTACTCTGACGAGACACCCATAAAACCGCAGCGATTAATGAAAGAGTTATCGGAACGCTTTCCTAGCCATACACGTTTTTTAGCCGATGCAGGCAACTGCATGCTATGGGCACCGCATTATTTGCAACCGCCAAATAGACGTGGCGAGAGTTTTAATCATCCACCTCGGCATGAGCGCCGCTCAAAAACTAACAACTGGTTACGGCTTACATTAAGGTTTGCGCCAATGGGCTGGGCTATTGGTGCATCTATTGGCGTGAGTATCGGTAGCCCCAACTACACAACGGTTTGTATTACAGGTGATGGCGCCTACCTCATGTGTGGCCAAGAAATTACCACAGCGATACGACAAAAACTGCCCGTTATTTTTGTTATTTTAAACGATAGCGCCTACGGCATGGTAATGCATGGGCAACGGCTCGCAAAAGCCGAGAAAACAGCCTTTGAATTGCAACCCGTAAATTTTGCCAAACAGGCTGAATCCCTAGGTATTCCTGGCTTTATTATCAGATCCCCTGAAGATTTTGATCATATTGATTTTAAACAACTATGTACGGCGCAAGGCCCCTCTATATTAGATGTTCGCATCGACCGAGAAGCAGTACCACCGATGAAAACCCGCTTAAAAACACTGGGGACACTACAAGAAAAATAAACAACTACACACTTTATACTTTAACAAAACTAATAATAAATTATGTCTGAATATACACGCGAAAAAGCACAAAGCCGTAACCACGCTTTCAGTAAGAAAACAACAACTCGCATATGGAAAGAAACCCCATGCGATGACAATCCTTATATAACCGAATCTGTCTTATGCCATGGCTACGACCTCTATGAATTAATGAATAAATGCAGTTTTAGCGATATGTTTTATTTGTTATTTAGAGGCGAATTACCCAAACCCAATGACAGTAAACTGTTAGAAACCTTAATGATTGCACTCATTAACCCAGGCCCCAGACACCCTGCCACAAGAGCCGCCATGAATGCTGGTGTTGGTAAAACTATGCCAGTACATATATTACCCATAGCAATGTCGGTAATGGGAGGCGATTATTTAGGAGGTGGAGAAATAGAACCTGCTATGCATTTTTTACGCAAGCAACAAAAAAATGACCCTATTACAGTCGCCAACACACTATTAAATGACTACAACAACGGCGACTCTATCGCACCTGGCTTTGGTAAACGCTTTGGCGGCATCGATGTGATGAGCCAACACATCATTGAACAGCTATTATTACTTGAGGGAAGCAAACCTATCTTAGAATGGGCAGAGCAATTTGCCAAAGCGCTACAAAGCAATGGTATAGGCTGGCTAACAACTGGAGTAGCGGCTGCGGTTTTTTGTGACTTAGGATTTCAACCTAAATCGGGTGGAGTTTTATTTCAATTACTCAGTGCGCCGGGGCTGGCCGCCCACGGATTAGAGCTTGGTTATGAACGAATTACCGCAATGCCTTATATAAGTGATGAAGACTATGTTATCGAAAAGTAAACCCCAAGATATTCAAGCCCTAGACAACAACCGTAATATTATTCGCAGCAAAACCGGTGGCTGGAGAGTAGGTGAAGGTGTCTACAGCCATGGTTACTCAATGCTTGAAGAATTAGTTGGAGAGAAATCTTATTTTCAAATTATGATTTTAAATGCAACGGGCAAACTGGTAGAGCGACGACTTGCCGATTGGGTAGAAGCAATTTACGGCTGTTTAAGCTGGCCAGACCCACGTATTTGGTGCAACCAAATTGGCGCATTAGCGGGCGAGGCCAAAACAACTGCTGTTGCCGGCACCCTAGCGGGCACATTGGCTGCCGACTCCAAAATGTATGGCATGTATACATTACTCGCTGGCATGGATTTCATCCAGTCAGCCTATAAAAAGTCTCTCGACAAAACAACAGTTGCAGAAATTGTTGACCAAAATATAAAAGAAAATAAAGGTCGCTTAAAAATCATGGGATATGTACGTCCCATTGCCAAAGGCGACGAACGCATAGAAGTTATGGAAAGAGTTACAAAAAAATTAGGCTTTGATATAGGGCCACACCTTAAACTCGCCTATGAAATAGAGCAAATCATCAATAGCCGCTTACAAGAAAATATGAATATCAATGGCTACATATCCGCCTTTTTATCGGACCAAGGCTTTACCAAAGATGAAGTTTATCAACTGTTGTCTACATGGGTAATGAGCGGGGTTACTGCCTGCTATTTAGAAACCCTACACAAACCCAACGATTCTTTTTTACCTCTACGCTGCGACGATATTGAATACAAAGGAGCAGATAAACGTTCTATTGATTAGGGAAATTACTCGCCCTTAGCAACAATATCTTCAATTGGAGCAGGCTTTCCAAGATGATAGCCCTGAGCATAATCTACATTGTTCTGCTCTAAAAAATTAAGTATTTCTTCGTTCTCTACAAACTCGGCAACGGTTTGACGCCCCAATGTTTTAACCACTTCAACAATGGAATGTACTAGAGCACGATCTACATTATCGTGATGTAGGTTACGAATAAAAGAACCATCCAGCTTGATATAGTCTGCGGGTAATTCCTTTAAGTACGCGAAACTACTAAAACCTGATCCAAAATCATCAATCGCAAAGCTACAACCAAGCTCATGCAGTTCGCTAATAATTCTATTAGTTTCTGAAATATCTAATAAGCTGGCACTCTCTGTTAATTCGAAGGTAATAGCATCACCAGATACATTATTTTCGGTCAATGCATCGGTAATAATAGAAACTAACCCTTCGTACCTAAAGGCTTGGGCTGATAAATTAATCGCTATTTTGGTGAGTTGTTTATATTGGCTAAGCATTGAAATCGCGCGCTTTATCACCCAACTATCAAGCACAGCCATTTCGCCGGTGCTCTCTAAAGCCTGAATAAATTTACCTGGCATAATGATATTGCCGTCTTCATCTAGCATTCTAACTAAAGCTTCGTAGTAAACGGTTTTACGTGTTGAAATTTGTACAATAGGCTGGAAGTGAAGTACAACTCTATTGTCAGCAATCGCATTGCGTATATGTCGCGACCAATCGAGATTGTTACGTAATACATCGCTAGCATTATCTTCAGGGTTAAATACATGTACCGAATTACGGCCTCGACGCTTTGCTTCAAAAAGTACGGTATCAGCCTGCATCAAATATAAATTAACATTATTGGAATTCCCATCAATAAAACTAATACCAATACTGCATGCCAAACTTCTTACGTGGTTTTCAACTGTAAACTCATGCTCACTAATCGTATTCTTTATATTCTCAGCAATTTGAACAGTTTTATCTGCTTCGAGATAATTCAAAACAATAACAAATTCGTCGCCACCAAAGCGGCATACAATATCAGACTCACGGATATGCTGATTAATTAAGCGAGCGACCTGACGCAGCACGTCATCGCCAATATGATGCCCAAAAGTATCATTAACTACTTTGAAATGATCAAGATCTAAATAAATGAGACCATGCATTTGAGGATGCACCTGGGCATCCGTTGACAATGCTTTTAAGTATTTTTCTAAATAGTGTCTATTGTAAAGACCCGTCAACGAGTCATGCATCGCTAAATATTCTAGTTGCTGTTGGTTTTTCTTGTGGTGGGTAATATCATCCAAGCAAATAGATAATCTAGCATCGGATTGGTCTGTCGCAACAGAGCGGCTAACCAATAATTTGGTCCAATGCTGCTGCTCCAAAGCATCATCGAGCACGACTTCTATTTCGCAAGTGGCAGCATGGCCCAACAATACCGCTTTTAAGCGCGCCTCTATACCACGATATTTTATAACCTCGGCTTTGTTAAGAAATTCTTTTAAAGGCTTGTTAATCGAATCGGCTACTCTAAAACCGAATATACGGTCCCAAGCTTCGTTAAGGAACGTGATATTACAGTCGCGATCTAGCTCCATGACAACGGTTTGCAAGCTATTTAGTAAGTGCTTGTGTGTCTCAGACATTTTTCGATAGGCAGATTCTCTCTCAGATAACGACCTAACACGCGCGGCAAACTGTTGGTTACTGACCATATAGTCATCACGTCGCAATGCTACTTCACAAATAGAACGCAATGAATCTGGCTTAAAAGGCTTTCTAATAAAATCAGCTGCACCATTAATAAGCAATTCTTCGGCCTGCTCAGCGGGAGCGTGTGCCGTCATAATAACGATTGGCTGGGTGGGCTTAATTTCCATAATTTTATCGAGGACTTCGGGCCCCGACATTTCTGGCAACATAACATCTAACAATATTAAATCATGCTGGCGCTCAAGCCATGCATCTAAACCAGAGCGGCCATCCTCGGCCACATCAATTTCAAAACGGTGTTTTAATATATTTGCTATTAAATTAGACGTGTCATCCTCGTCTTCGACGACGAGTATCCTTGGCTTAGTATAGCGATAGCCAATTTCTAAACATGGTGCTAGCTTATCTGCTAAGGTATCTATGTGCTCAATAGCCACTAAATCATCAATGCCGTATTCACGCGCCGTTACCTCGGCAATACGCTCGCACCATGTTGACATAGTAAGAAGAATTGGGATTTCTGAATGACAGCGCAACACACCAGACCGAACGAGGCGAGATAGCCTCCAGCCATCTAGGTCTTGCAAATCTATATCACAAATTAACGCTTCGATGGGCTGTGTTCTAAGCACAGCTAGAGCACTACGCGTGCAGTCAACACAGGTTATGTGTTTATAACCTGCCTCCACAAGCACCGTATGAATTCGACGAACCAATGCATCCTGGCTTTGAACAACCAATATATTCAAGTTAGTGTTCATATTATTATCTATCACCGCTTAGTTTACAGCCTTGTAATCTATAAAATACTATCTATAGTGAGCCTACTTATATCAATATAAACTAGTTCAAAAAGCTTTCCCAGTCAAATAGTTATAAGCAAGAATTACTAATAGTGAGATGTAGTAAGCATAGTATAAATATGATTTTTTTAAACCATTTATTCATAGAATAAAAACTGACATTTTGTCCTAAATTTTGTTCAGTTTATATTCAGCTAGTGGTCGTTATTCTATCTCCAAAATCGAGATGTTATTAACATTAACAAATGATGGAGACTAACAATGAATCATGTACTAGTAAAAAAAATACTACCACTTGCCACTGCATTAGTGCTCATAAGCTCCACTGCCAGTGCAGGAAAATATAACCACCACAGCAAAAAGCATTACTCGAATACATATTACGACTATGCAAGGGTCGTCAATGTAGAGCCTATTTATAAGCAAGTTAAGTATTATGAGCCGCAAGAAGAGTGCTATTACGAAAGACGCAAAGCGAGGGGTCGCCATAATACAACCGCAGTTATAGTAGGTAGTTTGTTAGGTGGGGCATTAGGCAACGAATTAGGCCATAACAAAAGCAATAAGCGTGTCGGCGCTATAGCGGGCGCTATATTGGGCGGTTCCATTGCTAACGATGTTACTCGTGGCAAAAGCACATACCACCACCAACATGAGCAGGTTTGTACAACAACACAACAAGTTCGCTATCATGAGAAAGTAACGGGTTATAATGTAGGTTATAAATACCGAGGAAAAACGTATTACACACACACGCGCCGCCATCCAGGTGACGAGATCAAAATTGCAGTGGATATACGTCCAGTTATATGATGTTAAATGGCAATAGGTACTAGGAAAGCCCCAATGTATAAATTATTTAGTACGATTATTTTAATAAATTTTTTATTAGTCTTGTGCTTCTCGGCCAACGCCTTTGCGCAATCTTCTGCCTCGGAAGCAGCTGCGATTGCCAAGGCACAAACGGGTGGAAAAGTATTACAAGTTAAACAGAACAAAACGGGGCGTTATCGTGTCAAAGTGCTAATGCCTAATGGACAGATGCGACTCATTGTTGTTGGTAAGGCTCGCAGCGCCAAAAAAAAATAACATCGAATACATTACTTATGCGTTTACTTTTGATAGAAGACGAACACCAGCTACGAGAAGGCCTATACAAATACCTTTCGCGCAGTGATTACAGCGTTGACACAGCAGAAGACGGAAAAGAAGGCCTCTATTTAGGGCTAGAAAACCCTTATGACATTGCAGTAATCGATATCGGCTTGCCAGAAATAAACGGCATTGATGTGATTAAGCAATTGCGTGCACAGTCAAAAAATTTCCCTATACTCATATTAACGGCACGAGATAGTTGGCAAGATAAAGTAGAAGGTCTTGAGGCTGGTGCCGACGATTACCTAGTAAAGCCTTTTCATAACGAAGAAATGCGCGCGCGCCTGAATGCGCTGACTCGTCGCTCTAAAGGGCATGCCACACCAGAGCTATATTTTGAGTCGCTCACAATTAACACAGCGAGTAAAACTGTTTATGTCGATAATGAGCCCGTAAAATTAACGCAGTATGAATATAATACACTCGAGTATATCGCTCTTAACCACCCACGTGTTATTTCTAAGACAGAACTCACCGAACACATTTACGACCAAGACTTTGACCTCGACAGTAATGTTATCGAGGTATTAATTGGCCGTTTAAGAAAAAAACTAGACCCTAAGAGCCTATTAAAGCCAATTGCAACCCTTAGAGGACAAGGCTACCGGCTTAACCTTGAAAACAATAATAACACTGACAAATAACGCTAATGCTGTCAAAAAAAAATAGCATTCTAAACTTTACAGGCCACTCCCTCTTTGGTCGATTTATTCTTGCCTCATTAATTCTGCTGCCTATTTTTATTTTTGCAATGGGTAGTGCATTGATTAACACATTTAAATACAGCCAACTAGGCGCAGAGAAAGAAACATTACAAGCTCAGCTCTATGGCGTCCTCAGTGTCACCGAATGGGAAGATAATCAGCTTAATTTACCACCAGCATTGGCAGAGCCAAAATTTAATCAGCAACAGTCAGGTCTTTATGGCTTTATTTACAATACTGAAGGTACAGAACTATGGCGCTCCGCATCTGCTGAGCTATTAACTCAGTCGCTATACAGGCCAAGTGATAATTTTTCGCGTGCCGCCATTGCTTTTGACGAAGTGACTATTGAAAACTCCCAACAACTTAATCGTTATAGTTATGATTTAGAATGGGTTGGCGATGACGAAAGTATTACACCATTACGCATTGTGATTGCACAGGATGCAACCGTGCTAGCAACCGAACTCGCAAGTTATAAAAAACGCCTATGGCGATGGCTAAGCATAATGACCGCTATACTGATTACACTACAGTTGTTAATTATGTTTTGGGGCCTTAAACCATTAAGGCGACTCTCTGAGCAACTCAAAGAATTGCAAGATAATAAAATAGAATCCTTAAGTGACAACTACCCAAAAGAAATACTACCTGTCACAAAAAACTTTAATACTATTTTACTTCACGAAAAAAATCAGCGTGAGCGCTATAAAAACACACTGTCTGATCTTGCACATAGTTTAAAAACACCACTAGCAGTGATTCAAAATTATTTGGGTAATCAACAAACACCTAATGACACCATCACCGAACAGGTATCTCGTATTGACCAAATCATTACACATCAATTAAAACGGGCAGTAACTAAAACTAATCAGCACACCATGGCAAAAAATACTCAAAAACTCTATATTAAGCCATGCATAGATAGACTCACCGCAGTACTGGCCAAAGTCTACCGCAATAAAGAAATCACTTTTAATAATAAGGTTGATGGCACTGTATTTTTTACCGGTGACGAGGCGGACCTATTAGAAATATTGGGTAATTTATTAGACAATGCCTGTAAATACGGTAATAGCGCTGTCACAATAAATGCGAATATAGATACTAATAATCTACAAATATTTATCAGCGACGATGGCCACGGAATTAAGGAAGGCGAGCAGGAAACACTGCTTGCTAGAGGTGAACGTGGTGATACGGCTCAAGCGGGGCAAGGTATTGGTTTAAGTGTTGTTTGCGATATTATCAGCAGCTACGAAGGCGGCTTAACACTTAAAAATAATATGGTCTCTCCTCATTTAAGCGGATGCTGTGCATGCATTGAGCTTCCTATGACTATCGCCAACTAATTGTAACAACTATCACAACCCCTTTAAGTAAGCTACACCACCTAATGCTCTCATCGACCATCGAATATCTTTTGACCTCTGATAAATATATGCCGAGGGTGCTACCACCAAATAGCGCTTCGGGCTGGGCAAAACTGCTGCCAGCGTAGAGGCTTGAAACGAATTTACTTGCCTAGGTGAGAGCCCATAAAATTTTTCGCTAGCCACGCCAACGCCATAAACGCCTGGGCCAAACTCAACGACATTGATATACAACTCTAAAATTCTTTGCTTGGAGAGAAACATTTCTAACCAAAGTGTTAACCAAGCTTCAATGCCTTTTCTTGCAATGCTTCGTCCCGGCCATAAATATAAATTTTTAGCTAATTGCTGCGTAATTGTACTTGCTCCCCTGAGCTTAGTACGCCGCTCTAATAAGGCTTTTTTTAATGATTCAAAATCAAAACCAAAATGATTGGGAAATTTCTGGTCTTCGGCCGCAATGACAGCAAGAAAAACCTGTGGTGCTACCTCATCATAAGAGGCCCACTTATCTCGTAGATTAAGGGACTCTATATTCTCATCAGCCAAGACGAATGCAGTAGCACTAGGGTTAACCCACCGGAGAGGCAGAGTTAAAAGAGTAGTAAGGCATAAAAACAACACAAGAAGGATCAACAAACCCTTTACTATTTTTAAGCCCATAATCAGTATCTAACCTAACGTTGTCTAGAAAACCCCATTTATTATCAAAGGAGCTTACCCGATGTTGACAGCACAGTTACATATTAAGGTCACAAATTTACTCAAAAAATACTATGCTATAAATTGGATTCTGCACCTAATGGTTTAAACACCAATATTAATTTTGGCAATAAGGTCAGTGACGAGATAATCGCCGCAAGCATCGCAAGCCCTGTTAGCAAACCAAAATAAATAGATGGTATAAACTGCGAAAAGGCCAGTATAGAGAACCCGATAATGATCGTTGCTGAGGTATAGTACATAGCGCGGCCAATAGATCCGTGCGCATTATGCATCGATTTAATGTAATTTTTCTCGACCGAAAACTCTCGCCTAAATCGATAAATATAGTGAATGGCATTATCTACACCAATACCCACAGCAATGGCTGCGATGGTAATTGTCATCATATCGAGAGGGATACCGGCAATACCCATACCACCCAGTACTACCAGTGCAGCTAGCATATTGGGTATCAATGCAATCAGCGATAAAGTCAGTGAGCGAAATAACACCATAAACATAATCAAGATGCCAAAAAATACGGCACCAATCGTCACTATTTGTGACTGAAACAAGCTTTGCAACATATTGTTATACAACACTAACACGCCAGTTAAGTTAACTTGCTGCGGTTCAAATTCTAATTCGTTAACAAGGTGGTTTTCGATTTTTTTTAGCAGCTCATTACGGCGTAGATTTTTATCAGTTTCTTTTACGCGTAACGTGATGCGCGTCTGCTCATGATCATTCGCAAGGTAAGGCTTGACCAAAAACTCCTCTATCTCCTTTGGCAATACATTTCTGATCAATGCCAACTCAAAGTCATTTAAGGTTTGCCCATTTAAATCGCGGCCTACCTTATAAACCGTAGCAAGTGATTGCACCTTACCCACCTCAGGCAAACTTTCAAGATAATCATGAACAGCTTCTATTTGATCGAGTCCCGCGCGAGTAAACCAGTAATTAGAGCCCTGAATAGTTGACTCTACTTTGCCTTTAACGGCATCAACAACATCGTCAAAAATATTACTCTCATCGGTAGCAAATGGATCCTCGCTAAATTCATCATTGGTGAATGCATCATCCGATGATGATAATACTTCTACTTGAGCGTCCTCTGCAAAAGGGTCTACAGCATCAAATTCACTATCGCCAAACTCACCTTGAGGAGCCCCACTACTCTCTTCAACTGTAACAGCGTCGGTTTTTTTATCTAAAATAACATCAAGAGTAACCGTACCACCTAACTGCTGATCAATAACCAACATACCTTGATGGATTTCTGTCGACGAATGAAAATAATCAATAAACCTATTTTCAACCTCTAAACGATAAAGACCAACAGCACTAATAATGGCAGCAACTATTCCTGATACGATAATAAATTTGCCATTATTCTCAGTAAAGCGAGAAAACCGCATGGTAAAAATACCGGAAGTATCTTCTTTATAATCGAACTTGACCTTAGGCAACAGCATTAGCCCTGCAGGAATAACGATAAAAGAAAGCACGAAAGCAATGCATAAACCAATCGTCATCATCCAGCCAAAATCAATAACCGGCCTGATACCACTAACAACTAGTGAAACAAAAGCAACAATCGTTGTTAATACAGTGTAAGCACAAGGTTGAAACATGGCACTGAGAGTTTTACGCAAATTCTCTTCGCGTGATAGCGATGGCTCTTTACTCGCATATTCGCGATAGCGCACAATCAAATGAATGGTGATTGCCAAACAAACGATCAGCAGCAAAGCTACAAAATTAGATGATATGACCGTGAGTCGCCAATCAATAGAAGCTAAAAACCCAAGCATAATCACAAGGGTCATCAAACAGGTTGCCAAGGGTAAAACTACAAACTGCCAGCGTCGAAAAATAACACTTAAACTAACAATAATAAAAGCGATAATACCTAAGCCAAAAACAACGATATCACTGCGAATAAACTCCACCATATCAGCGGTAATCATCGTCACACCGCCTAAAAAAATCTGAGCATCGCCTCGATACTTATCAGCGATATTACGCACCACTGCAACGCGTTCGGTGCTTATCTGATTTCGCTCTGTGCTGTAATTAGTAAAGGTTTGGCTAACGCTCTCTAGTTGCTGCGTCTCCTCTATTGTTAACCCTTCTGTATCGCGTTTTAGTCGCAGTAAATCACGCGCGCGCACCAACTCTATAAATTTATTATCGGTTTCTAAACCCAATAATACTGCCGTGGTTTTACCATCGGGTCCAAGTAACATGTCTTTATAAATGGGGCTACCTAAAAACTCTTTTTTGGCAAGCTGGTAATCAACCCCTGATTCCTCTAGCGTTTTTACACCCGTTGCAATATCGGTAATACCAACAGGAGGGCTATACAATAAAGGCACATCTAAAATAGAGTTTGCACCCACAACCCCTTCGACTGTTTTTAGCTCGTCTCTAAAATCTTTTAAGTGCGCTAAAGTGTCCTCTTCAAAAAGATCGCCATTGGGTTTATAGGTGAGCACAAGAAAATCGCCCGACTGATAACGCTTACTGATTTCTCGAAAATAATCGAGATCTTTATCGTACTCTAATGTTAACGAGTCAGAGGAGGCATCTATTTTAAGGTTAGGCAAGTAGCTTGCCAATACAATTGCAATTCCAATAACAGCAAGTATCGAGAGTAGGGATTGTCGCAAAACACAATAAAAATAGGCGCGACGAAAAAGTACTAACATGAAATATCCTTAAGTATTTCGGGGTTCAATCAAGAGTGTAAAATAAGCTGATAGTGAAAATTTACTCTCCCCAACGCGGCAACACTTCTTGCTCAATGCCCAACTGATCTAAAATTCGTGCAACGATAAAATCGACTAGATCGTTAATCGTTTTTGGCTTTTGGTAAAAGCCCGGGCTTGCCGGTATGACTACCGCACCCATCTGAGTAATTTTTAACATATTCTCAAGGTGAATCTGAGAATATGGTGCCTCTCTTGAGACCACAATTAACTGTCGTCGTTCTTTAAGCGCAACATCTGCCGCACGCTCTATCAAATTATTACTAGCTCCATAGGCAATTGAAGAGAGCGTACCACCACTGGCAGGGCAAATAACCATTGAAGCTGGACTACTCGATCCCGAGGCAACAGGCGCAAACCAGTCCTCACGGCTAAACAAGCGTAACTGCCCTTGCTTTGCACCAAAACGCTTTGCCAATACTGATAACTGCTCATTATTATTGGGGTCAAAAAACCCTGCAGGTGCCTCAGGCAAATGCAGATCTGTCTCGGTACGAATAACCACCTCTGCAGCACGAGAAATCATCAAATACACTTGGCAGTCAGCCGCAAGTAAGCATTCCAGTAGACGCAATCCATATTGCGCACCGGAGGCACCGGTAATAGCTAGGGTGATAGTTCTCGAAAAAACGGGTGAGTTATCGGATAAATTATTCATGAATAAGCACTATAGCGATGTTAATAGGTTGGCAATTATTTAAAACGCTGGATTAATTGTTGGTGGATCCCCTCAAAGCCACCATTACTCATAATAACAATATGAGTAGAGGTAGGCTTATCACTATCCTCACACAAGCTAAGCGCAGCGTCGATTATACTCTCTATAGAGTTATACCTCGCAGCGACAGTGGCGGTTTTATCAATAACAGAATCAATATCCCATGTTATAGAATCTGGGCTATACCACAATACGTGATCAGCGCAGTCAAAAGCCGAGGCTAATGCGTCTTGATGCACCCCCATGCGCATAGTATTCGAGCGGGGCTCAATCAAGGCAATGATTCTTTCCTGGCCAACCTTCGCCCGCAGCCCTCTCAATGTAGTTTCAATAGCAGTCGGGTGATGGGCAAAATCATCGTAGATTGATACGCCATTTTCACTATACAGGCACTCCATACGACGCTTTACGCCACAAAATTCACTTAGAGCCTGTGCTGCAATCTCGGGAATAACACCCACGTGACGCGCCGCAGCCATGGCAACTATAGCATTAGCTATATTATGCTGGCCTAATTGGGACCAATTTATCGTCGCTACCCGCTCACCCGCTAACAATACATTAAAGGAGGAGCCATCTTCTTTAAGTGGCTCTACAGACCAATCCGATGAACTGCTTTTATGTGACGATGCCACATCAAAGGACTGCTTTGAGCTCCAACAACCCTTGGCGAGGACTTCGTCAACAGCGTTGTTATCACCAGGATATATCACTAGGCCATTACTAGGAACCGTACGCACAAGGTGGTGAAATTGCTTTTGAATATCTTTGAGCTCATCAAAAATATCGGCATGATCAAATTCGAGATTATTTATAATGAGTGTTCGAGGTTGGTAGTGTACAAATTTGGAACGCTTATCGAAAAAAGCACTATCGTACTCATCGGCCTCAATCACAAAATAAGGCGTCTCACCTAGACGAGCAGATACCGAGAAATTAGTTGGCACACCGCCAATCAAATATCCCGGCGCCATATTGGCGTACTCTAAAATCCACGCCAGCATACTACTGGTTGTGGTTTTACCGTGAGTGCCCGAGACTGCCAACACCCATTTACCAGGTAGTATATTATCGTGCAGCCATTGCGGCCCTGATGCATAGGGCAAGCCCTCATCTAAAATGGCCTCAACTAAAGCGTTACCGCGACTCATTGCATTGCCAATGACAAACATATCGGGCTTGAGTAACAATTGCTGGGAATCAAAGCCCTGTATGAGTTCTATGCCTGCGGCTTCTAGCTGAGTACTCATGGGCGGGTAAACATTAGCATCGCAACCCGTTACCTTAAAACCTTTAGCGACAGCTAATTGAGCAAGGCTGCCCATAAAAGTACCGCAAATACCAAGTATATGAATATGTTGCATCATGACCTAACTGATTTAATTACTAAGCCGATTAACAGCTAAATAAATTGATAAAATTCAAACGCGTAAAATAAAAGAGCACAAGATACCACGAAGCACAGCCCACCAACATAGCCCGACACTATTCCTGCAGAAATTAGAGCCTGTTAACACTAGCGGAGTATCCACTAGTGTTAACAGGCTCTAACTCAAAAAAATACAATAGCGCATGAAAATAGCCCTTTTTTACCGTATGATGCGCAACCTTTATACAGAATCTTCAGGACAAAATTATGGCCAAAAAAAATGCTTTTTATGCGCAATCAGGTGGTGTAACCGCTGTCATTAACGCCTCGGCATGTGGTGTGATAGAAACTGCCCGTGCCCATAAAAAACATATTGGCAAAGTATATGCCGGCCATAACGGTATTATCGGTGCACTACGTGAAGAACTTATCGACACCAGCAAAGAGAGCGCTAAAACCATTGCAGGCCTTAAGCACACTCCCTCTGGTGCTTTTGGCTCATGCCGATACAAACTTAAAGGTTTAGAAGAAAACAAAGCTGAGTACGAACGCTTAATTGAAGTCTTTAAAGCACATAATATTGGCTACTTTTTTTATAATGGTGGTGGCGACTCTGCCGATACTTGCTTAAAAATCTCGCAACTATCGCAAACTATGGGCTACCCTATTCAGGCTATCCATGTACCTAAAACCGTTGATAACGACCTACCTTTTACCGATAACTCGCCAGGCTTTGGCTCCGTTGCCAAATATGTAGCCATATCGACCAAAGAGGCTGCACTCGATATTGAATCTATGTGCGAAACATCAACAAAAGTATTTATCCTTGAAGTTATGGGCCGCCATGCAGGTTGGATTGCAGGCGCTAGTGGTCTCGCAGCAGAAAGTGAAGGCGATGCGCCACATATTATTTTGTTCCCTGAAATTGCCTTTAATAAAGACAAGTTTATTAAACGTGTAAAACAAACGGTTAAAAAACATGGCTACTGCGTCATTGCTGCCTCGGAAGGTGCGCAATATAAAGACGGTACCTTTTTAGCCGACTCAGGCAATACCGATGCCTTTGGCCACAAACAACTCGGTGGCGTTGCACCCACATTGGCAACCATGGTGAAAGACGAGCTCGGCTATAAATACCACTGGGCAGTTGCCGATTACCTACAACGAGCTGCACGCCATATCGCATCAAAAACTGATGTTGAACAAGCTTATGCCGTGGGTAAAGCCGCCGTTGAGATGGCTGTTGCAGGTAAAAATGCCGTTATGCCCGCTATTATTCGCGGCAAAGGTAAACGTTATTCGTGGAAGATTGCCGAAGCGCCTTTATCAGAAGTGGCCAACGTCGAAAAAATGATGCCGCGCAATTATATTAGCAAAGATGGCTTTGGTATTAGCGAATTAGGACGCGATTACTTTAAGCCTTTAATTCAAGGTGAAGATTACCCTCCTTATACAAAAGACGGCCTACCCCACTACGTTAAACTAAAAAAAGCCTTTGTCGAGAAAAAAATCAAAAAGAAATTTATTGTTTAACTGATTGATGCATTAACAATTTACATTAGTGATTGGCTGGATTTTTTGCTCTAAAAATTTGAGTTTTTGGGTTGAAGTTATACCAGGCAAACCAATAGGCCACTGTTGAAACCAAAAGGGATTTTGTTTCGGCATCTCTAATACTGGCGGTCTCACTATCCGCATCCCACTCTACGATGATATTTTTTCCATTCAGGGTATCCGTAAAATACGATTGATTATATTTTCGTAGTTCCGAAAAAGGATAAGCTTTGGTATCGCCGCCAACCCTAATACCTAATACACGCTCTTTAGTATGAAATTCTTTTGGGGCCGCCCTCAATACATCAAAAAATAAATGGCTAGAGGTTTCATATCCACTGTATGGGTCATGACGATAATTTCTTTTAAACCCTTGCTGATTACTCAACACCAGTGTTTTAGGGTTAGACTTTTGCCAACGATCCCATGTCGTCACCAGCAAAGGTAACAACGTTAGCGTTGACCCTGCTAGCTTCCCGCTGATGGCTTTCGTTTCGATTTGAGACCATAGTGATTCTGTTTCTCTATCATAAAGCACAAGATCACTATTAAAGAGTAGACCAGAGACACCAAACTTACTCGCCTCACCATCAATGGTCGATAAAAATGCGATACCAGTGCCGCATAAAGGACAATAACTAACAACAAAATTGGTTTCATCGATACTAGCATTGACTATTTCATGCCAATTCATCACATGTCTGGGAAAGGCCAAAGCGTGATTATTAATTATCAACCCTAAAACAATATCGTCTGGCTTTAAAAAGCTGGCACCCTCTTTGCGGATAAATTTGGGATCATCAATAGATGGAATACTGTCTCTAGGAGGACCACCATGCGTCAATCCCTTTTTATCAACGGTCAAATTACTAATATCAAAACCATTAATGCGGTCTGCATAGCTATAGTTAACAAGAAAGCTATAAAGAAATATCACTTGTAAAGAAACAAAAAACTTATTCATGAAAAATTTAGCTCTGTAACTAATGATCGATGAGCTTAATGGATATTTCTCTATCTTGCTTGAGAATAAAGCTCGCCTTTTCAAAAGATACTGGCCCATATTTGCCCACATTATTAGAAAAACCATAGGGTTCTTTGGGTATGAGGCCAAAATATCTATCTAATCTTTTGTTAAAATTAATATCTTGATAGACCGCAACAGAATACTTACCAGCGGGCAGACCGTGAATTTCTATTTGCTGTTGCGGTAGAGTGACAAAACTCACTCTACCTCTAACCATACCTGTCCGCTTCATCCAATGATTTTTATCATTATAAACGGCAATAAGTAACGTACCTTCACAGCATCTCAGATTGTCTATATTTAAAATTAATGACAGATTGCCCTCTTGTATTCTAACCGGGGTGCTCTTAGATGAAAATGGAGCACATGAGGTAATAAAAACAAGAAGTGCCCAAACACTAATAAGTTTTATTAATCTACTGTTGACCATATAACATCCCCGACATCAATCAAATGCAGATCATACTTTATTGCTACTGCATCAATAAAACCAAATTACACTATTTCCAATTTATAGACTATCCTTAAGACACCGTAGGCTACATCTTAGGGATAATATGAGCAGTTACGCAGGGCATCTTGCCAGCCTTCAACAAAAAGCTAACATCATTGCCAGTGAGGACATACTGACTGACAAGGGTGTATTGATCGCTAAATCTGGTACCGCATTTAATCAAAAGACCTGCCAGAACCTTCTGAAATTCAAGCTTCTCAAGCCTGTAGAAGACTCTATTGTTATAGAAAATCAACTCACCTCTAAAGCTATTTATGCACGTATCGACGATCTAATCGATAAAGACACCTGTCTAAGTGCGTTAAATGACAAGCTTCGCCAAGCATATCCAGAACTAACAAAAATACTGCAAATGTGTTGCTTAAATCTGGGCAAACACCCTTTACTACTACAAAAGCTAACGGTACTGGAGTTAGAGATTAATGATATTTTTAAACAATCACTGCTCTCCGCCTATTTTGCTGCAACATCGAGTGTATTGGTTAAAAAAGATAAAGATTATGTCATCAATAGCTTTCTAGCAGGCATTATTCACGATATTGGGCTATTACATATCGATAGATATATATTAACCAAGCCCGAGACATTAACCGCCCAAGAGTGGAGAAAAGTACAATCCCATCCTATTATTGGCTCTGAGATTTTAAAACGCATTCCCAATATACCTAAAGTTGTCTCGGCCGCCGTATTGGAACATCATGAAAATACCGACGGCTCGGGCTACCCACGAGGAAAAACAGGAGAGCATTTGTCCGATATGGGACAACTGATTAACCTATTAGATAATATTATTGTTATCTACAATAAAAAACTAAAACCCTTTGGAAAAGGGATACAAAGTGTTATTCCCATCGTGCAAATTAATATGCATTCGTATTTTACCGAAGTTGTCTCTCAAACTTTTCAACTCTCAAAGCACACAATAAATACGTACCAGCAAGATCAAGACTATTCCTTACTGACACCACTCGCAACACATGTCCAACAACAACAGGACTATATTAACCACCTCCTATCTACCGTTAAACTTGCTAATAACAATATTGATACACACCCAAGAGAATCTACTATAGCCTCTATCCAAAGTATCGCGGTTAACATCTTAAGGATCGTCGACAGTGCAGGCCTTAGCGGCAATCATCTTAATTGGGTAGACCAAATAAAAGATGATAGTGAGCATAAACAGTTATATGCAGAAATAGATGACACCCGCTTAATGCAGGGCGAGATTATTTATCAACTAAACACCTATCAGAAATCAGTGAGCGTGTTTATCAACAATAACTCCAAACACCCCATAACCCCTATACTGCAAAAAGTATGTCATGAATTCGCCAATACTAAAAAGCCACAACCACCCAAAGCATTGACCCTTTACTGGAATAAGCTCAGTAAAGAATTATAGTCGCCTGCTAGATATGGAACCTCTGATTAAGTTCGATAATTTCTGCGTGAGTATAGAATGTGCTTAGACACTTGAAAAATGCTCCTGCATTTTCAATGTACCCTCCGTCCATGGAGGGCAAGGCGTACTTCGCAGTTAATGGCCATAGTCCTTAGCAAGAAGTATAACGAAGTATAAGTGCATTTTAGCCACGCCCTACGGGGCTTACAGACGCCCCCGATTCTGCGTTACCTGCAAGGATGCAGGTAAGGAGAGAGAGCAGGATGCGTTAAGCTTTGCCTCTTTTTGCAAGGTCTAGACATTACTGCAAAGAGGCGCCTTGATCTCGGAAACGTCTGTAAGCCAGAAACTTCCGAACTTAATCAGAGGTTCCATATATTACCTATTGGTCTTGATAGGCCTATTTTAGGCTCTCAACTTATTATTAAGTTATGGTAGAATCCGCGGCTATTATTAGCCACTACTGTAAGCAAAGAGTTGATTATGAGTCTAAATGACGTTCCTGCAGGCAAAAACCTGCCCGATGAAATTAACGTTATCATCGAAATTTCACTAAATGGTAGCCCCGTAAAATACGAAGTCGACAAAGACACTGGCGCTTTATTTGTCGATCGCTTCTTGGGTACATCCATGCATTACCCTTGTAACTACGGCTACGTTAACAACACACTATGTGGTGATGGTGACCCTGTAGATGTCATGGTGATGACACGCTTTGGTTTAGTCGAAGGCTCCGTTGTTAGATGCCGCCCCATTGGTGTATTACGTATGTCCGATGAGTCTGGCGAAGATGCGAAGGTTTTGGCAGTACCCGTCGAAAAAATCAGCCAGATGAATAAAGAGATCAAAAGCCTAGCCGATGTGCCTGAGATCTTACTCAAGCGTATCGCTCATTTCTTTGAGCACTATAAAGATTTAGAAGAAGGCAAGTGGGTAAAAATTGAAGGCTGGGAAGATGTTGATGCCGCTAAAAAAGAAATTTTAGACTCGATAGACAACTACAACAAACAAGCGTAATCGAGCAAACCTCGTAAGTTAGCGCTTTATATCGCGAATGACTAAAAGCCAGCCCATATATTGTGCTGGCTTTTTTGTGGGTAAAACCCTAATAAATATGCCGCACTCAAAGACTTTTTTGACCGGCAAAAAAAGCCCCAACATATGTTGAGGCTTTTTACTAAATGGTTAACAGCAATTTGCTAATACAACTAGTCTTCACTTGCATTAAACGAATAAGCATTGTTATTTAACAAACCATTTAAGTTAGCTACTGCACGAATCTCGTTGCTGAAGGTATTATCTACGTTAGCATCATCGTTTTCTTCCAACTCTTGCAGTAGGTTATTGTTGTTGCCACCCACGTTAACGCTTACCGTGTCAAAGTCGATGCCATCTAACTCGTTCAGGATAACGTTAGATAAGAACAAACCATTCTGAACATTAGTCACGGTTAAGAAACCAACACCTGTTGCAAGGTTAGTTTGTGGCGGTAGTGTTTGAAGGCTATCCAAGTCACCACGTAGCGCTACATTGTTATCAGTAATTAACTGACCACGTAACTCACCATTTGGATTAGCTTCTGAGTGAACATTAAAGTAGAAACCACCTTGAAATAGATTCAACGTGTCTGTTTCTACAGAACTTGCAAAGTCACTAACCAAAATAGGATCTAGCGAAGTAAACTGGGTAAACTCAGTAGACAGACCAGTGTTTTCTAGACTTGAAGTTAAGTTCTGCTCAAGACCGACTGCAATATTGCCATTGATACCGGCAAAACCACGGTGTAGGTGGAAAGGTCCTTGAGGATTACCTGGTAGCGCTGGCGTAAAACCACTCACACGTGCATTAATACGCACACTAGCTTCTTGAATGTTTCTTTCATCGATAGTAACAAAAGCTACAGAAGTTGCGTCTGGATTAGCAGTTGTGTCAGAGCCTTGAGGTTCTTGCGAGGCTTCTAACTCAGAGCGAGTTGCCTGAATATCACGAGGGACTAACTGACCACGTAATTCACCACCAAGATTTTGCTCAGAATGCACATTAAAGTACAAGCCACCTGCTAACAAGTCCGCTGCATCGGTTGCTGCAGAAGCATTAAACTCGCTAACCAATACCGGATTAGGTGTATTGAACTCAGTAAATGCACCTGGAGCTGCTGGGTCAATTGGAGGAGTAACTTCCAGACCTTGTAATTCACCCACTGCAATATTGCCATTAATGCCGGCAAAACCACGGTGTAGGTGGAAAGGCCCCTGAGCATTGCCCGGTAGTGCAGGTGTAAACCCACTCACACGCGCATTAATGCGAACACTTGGGTCGAGCTCATTTCTCTCATCGATAGTAGTAAATGCAACACCTTGTACTCCGTCAATAAAGCCGAGCTCACTCGTTGCACCTTGAGGCTCTTGTTGGGCTTCCAATTCTGAACGAGTCGCCTGAATTCCTTCAGGAGTTACCTGACCACGTAATTCACCACCAGTATTCGCATCAGAATGGGCATTAAAGTACAAACCGCCCGCTAAAAGGTTAGATAAATCATCAACTAGTTGATCTTGGTTTGCAAAATCAGACACCAAAATAGGCGTAGGGGTATTGAATTCAGTAAATGCACCGGAGGCTTCTGGGTCTGCAGGAGGAGTAGCTATTAGGCCTTGTAACTCACCCACTGCAATATTACCGTTAACGCCAGCAAAACCACGGTGTAGATGGAAAGGTCCTTGTGCATTGCCTGGTAGTGAAGGTGTAAACCCGCTAACACGTGCATTAATACGAACTGTTGGTGCCGTACGCTCATCAATGGTAACAAAAGCAACACCCGCTGCATCTGGATTAGCCGTTGCATTAACACCTTGAGGCTCTTGCTCACCCTGTAACTCAGATACCGTAGCTCGAATACCCGTTGGAGTAATTTGAGCACGAATTTCACCACTGGCGTTAGCTTGTGAGTGAACATTGATATAGTTTTCACCCGCACCAAATGAGTCTGCGTTAAAACCAGTTAAATCTTGACCTTGGGTGTTAAAGAAAGTGCTAGCTGGAACGTTGTCACCCTCAGGATCAATATCAGTCAAAATGACATCTATACCACCCGTTGCACCAGCAAAGCCACGGTGAATATGTACTGGACTTGGGACTTCTGGCAATGCTGGATCAAAACCAATTACCTGTACTTGAGCACCAATCAATGCGGTAGGAGTAGGAGGCGTAGAAATCGCATCACGAGTAACAATATAACCTATGCCACCAAGCTCGCCATTGGCTGCATCAGATACAGAAGGCGTTGTAACAACAGGTATTTCCTGGGCGGTTTGAATCTCTACACGCTCAATAGTCACACCATCGGGGACGATCTGGCCACGTACTTCACCGCCAAGGTTAGCGGCTGAATGTACATTAAAGTAGTAGTTACCGTTCCCAAAACCTGTAGCATTGCGAATGTCAGAACGCTCTAGAGCATCAAGGGCTGTTGGGTTATTTAAACTTGTCCAGAATACGCCATTGGATGTTTCATCCGCTGTACCAAGAGCATTAGTCTCTTGCAGAGCAAATAGAATAGGGCCATTTTGACCAGCAGGTGCAGAGTGCACATGTACTGGACCACGTGGATTACCTGGAAGTGATGGAACAAAACCAGACACTTGGACATTCGTAATAACAGGATTATCGTTAGCAATAGGAAGCGCCGTTGTAAAATAACCCACCGCAGAAGTATCGCGAACAACAGGCAAGCTATCATTTACTACTTCTTGCTGACTTTGTAACTCGGTACGAATAACTGTAGTCTCTGCGTTAACGATCTGACCACGCAACTCGCCTGATGGGTTAGATTGTGTATGCAAATTAAAATACAAACCACCGGTTAAATAATCGCTCACTTGTTCAGTACTCAATGTACCTGATGCACTAAAGACACCTGAAGCACCTTCGGTAAAATTATTTACTATGATGCCGCCATTATTACCCGCAAAACCATCATGAATATGCACCATAGTCACTTCACCAGTAGGGAAACCTAATGCGGTAACTGTTGCTGTAAACGCACCTGTTGTAGTGTTCACACTAATATTCGCTGTTGCACTAGAGCCAGGATTTGAATCGACAAGTGAGGTAAGACTAACCTCTTGGCTGCGCTGAAGGGTAACGTTAATCTCCTCATCCACATCATCGAGAGGGGCAACCTCTGTTGAAGGAAGCGAAGTAGCTGGTAGAGCAGCTGAGGGTAACTCAGCCGACGGCAATGCCGCAGATGGCAGTGCTGCTGCTGGAAGTGTTTGGTTGATAACCCCGCGAATTGCTGCATCTTGTTCAACTTCGTCATCACCACCACCGCCTCCGCCGCCGCACGCAGCAAGAGCAATTGATGCACTAAGTAGTGTTAATACGGATGTAAATTTTTTCATGGAAAAAGCCTCATTAATTTATTACTTAAAAAACTCTAGTTACTTATTTTTAATAACAAGTTATAAGCTTTTTAAATTACCTAACTAAATATCATTAAAAATAAAATACTCAGCGGCTAGTACGAGAGGAAAATAAATGTTAGATGAAATAAATTAATTGCTAATTTTTATAGGGAAAATAAAAAAAATTATCGAATAATTATGCAGAGCTGTGTGTTGAACAACATATAGAAAAGGCGGCCTTAGTCTGCACTAAAGGAATAAAGTTCACCTCTAATTGTAATTTTTAGAAATAGTTATCTTTTATCGAATAATTATGGCGAGCTAGGTGTTATAGAGGTATGTCAGGGTGGTGTTTCCCTAACTAACGCTACTTACAATAGATATTAGAGCAATATTAACAACTATATTAATAATTTCTTAAAATAAGGATAAACCATGAAAATCATAGCAGGTATTATCAGTACGCTCATTTTGGTTACATCGCTAGCCACAAATGCAGCACACCACGGTGACCATAAATGGGGGCTATCCGCCGATGAATCTAAAGTTTCCTATGGATCTATCAAAAAGGGAACAGTAGGCGAAACCAACTACTTTAAAACTATTTCAGGTAGCATTGATAAAAACGGAAAAGTTGAAGTAGAAATTGACTTGAAATCAATTGAAACAAATATAGGCATTCGCAACGAAAGAATGCTGAAACACATTTTCGATATTGCATCACCAACGGCGACACTGACCGCTAATGTAGACATCGCCCAAATTAAATCTCTTGCTGTAGGTGATACAACGCTTATAGATACCACAGGCACATTAGCTATTTTAAGCAATGAAATCGAGATCGAAACAACCTTTTTTATCGCTCGATTAGGTAAAGATCGATTTGTTGCAATGAGCGATGAAATGATTATGTTAAAGACGGCAACTTTAGGCGTCGACGCTGGTATTGATATCTTACAAGAGCTGGCAAAGCTAAGCAGTATCACCCGGGTTGCGCCTGTAAATTTGCGCCTTGTTTTTGAAAAAAAATAGCCTAAATACAAACAGCCATTGCATACACATTACAAGGTAAGATTATGAAAAATTTACTTTTGAAAACAAGTTTAGTGGTTAGCCTAGCGGCTAGCTTATTATCAGCGCAAGCTAATGCCGCACATCATGGCGACCATCCATGGAAACTTGCTCCTGATCATTCAAAAATCACTTACACATCGATTAAGAAAAACTCCGTTGGCGAAAATAACCATTTCAAAAAAATAGATGGCTCTATTGATAGCAATGGTAATGTGGAAATTAATATTGATGTAACATCTGTCGAAACGTTTATTGGTATTAGAAACCAACGCACTGTTAAACATGTTTTTGACATTGCTGCACCAACAGCTACCTTAAAGGCAAAAATTGACTTACAGAAAATAGAAGCGCTAGAACCCGGAAAAACAATGGTCGTAGATGCCTCAGGTGAACTAACTCTATCGGGCAAATCTACCGAAGTAGAAACCTCAATATTTGTTGCACGTTTGAACAATAATCGTTTTTTAGCATCGACAGATGAAATGATTATGATTAAAACTGCAGACTTAGGTATTGATAAAGGCGTGGATAAATTAATGGAGCTAGCAAAGCTTAATAGTATTACTCGCGTAGCACCTGTTTCATTGAGAATGGTATTTGATCGCCAAGGCTCTGCTAAAAGTGCAGCGGCCAAACCAGCTCAACTAACTTCGGCAGCTGAGGCTAATATTAAAGCAGGCAAAAAATTGTATCGCCAATGCCAAGCATGTCACCAAGCGAAGAAAGAAGAAAATGGCGTAGGTCCCCATTTGGTAGCCCTAGGCAACAGAAAAGCGGGCTCTATTAGCAACTTTAATTACTCCGCTGCTACTAAAGGTTCGGGGCTTAAATGGGATGCAAAAACATTAAGTGCGTTCCTAACTGACCCGCAAAAAGTTATTCCTGGTAACAGCATGCCATTTCCTGGCATCAAAAATAGTAAGGACGTGGATAACTTAGTTGCTTACCTATTATCCTTGTAGCTTATAGGGTTATAATGATTAAACATCATAACCGCTAGGATAATAACAGTGTTTTGGAAAAAAGACCCCAGTAAGGAAATTAGCCAAGGCTTAAAAGAGTTATACCCAAGGCTATGGCGATATGCCTTTATTTTGTCTGGTAGTCACGACAAGGCTGGTGATATAACCCAAGCGACATCGGTGAGAGCACTAGAAAAAGCTCACCAATACAGCCCAGGAACTGACTTAAATAGATGGCTATTTCGAATTGCGAAAAACATTTGGCTAAACGAATTACGATCAGAAACAGTGAGGGATATGGGAGGCATGGCATCAATCGATGAAATAGACATCCCCGATGCCAAACTGTCACCTGAAATGGGCATCGCTAACGAAGAAATTTTGGTAAGTGTGATGTCGTTGCCAGAAGCTCAGCGGATGGTGGTTGGCTTAGTCTATGTTGAAGGCTATAGTTATGAAGAGGCTGCAAACATATTAGGGATACCAGTTGGGACAATTATGAGTCGCTTATCAACAGCTCGACTTAAACTATCGAAGAAACTTAAGCAATATCAGAGTGCTAGCGTATGAACAAGCAAATAAACTTTAGCGATGAAGAACTGACCGCTTATTTAGACGGGCAGTTTGGATACACTCGACAAGCCGAGATAGAAAGCGCTATTAAAAATGATAAAAACCTTCAGGAGCAGATTGATGCATTATCTGTCAATAAAGATGAAATCAAAGATGCTTTCGATGGGTTATTACAGTTTGCACCAGAACAAAAACTGCCCGAACCCAAGAACAATGTGTTTAGGCCACAATGGGCTATGTCCCCTGCTATTGCAGCAGCTGTGGCACTTGTGTTCTTCTCATTTGGCTGGACTATAAAACCCACCGAGACAGTTAATAGCATTAGCGGTTGGAAGAGCTATGCCGCAGCGTATCAGGCACTTTATATTAATAGTACTCTTGACCATATAAATAACGACGAGCAACAACTAAACGAAGAGCTAGCACGCGTATCAACAGCATTAGGTAAACAGCTAGAACTAGATCAGCTACAGTCCGTTGACAGGCTAGAGTATAAGCGCTCACAAATATTAGGATTTAATGGCCAACCATTAATTCAACTAGCCTTTTTAGACTCTATGGATGCACCCGTAGCACTTTGTATTATGCGCTCAAAAGAAGATTTAGAAAAAGCAATAGAGCTTGCCGAAATTGAAGGCATGAGCTCGGCCGCTTGGGAAAAAGATGGCTTTAGATACTTACTCATTGGCGGGCAAGACTCCATCTTAATTGAAGAAGCCGCAAATACTTTAGCCAATGTTATCTAATGGCTAAAACGACCATTTAAACAGCTTATCATAATCACCCTTTAATCATATTACTGGGTGATTATTTTTATATGACTAGTATCAATATTCGCATCCTCAACAACTTTTTTCTCGTCATGAGTCAGTAGCTCACCACCAGTAGCTGCTAATGAAATATTATCTGTATTAAGATCACTTGTCTCAACTTCTTTATGCTCCGAAGGCTTAAGTAAATCTTCACCCACCTCGGTCAAGTCCCACTCTAATTCGTCAGCATCAACCGTTGCAGGTAGTGGAGCAAGACGCTCTTCCTCACCTACAATATTACCCTGTTGTTCAGCGAGAGAAATATGATCAACTATAATGGGCTCAGGCACCTCTTCCCGCTTACCTTCTAATAAATCACTACCTACAGGCGCCAAACTGAAATTGAAACCCGCATCTACTGTGCTTTCTTTTACTGGCTTATTTTCTGACGTCTTTGAGGCGACTTTATCAGCAAGTACTTTTGGGGACGCTTTGGAAGGGGATTTTTTTGTAGCTGTAGTGGCATCGATAATTTCAGTAACAATACCCGCCTGAGTTAAAATACTTTGGTATTTTTTGGCCTGAGCTAATGCGATATTTGCTTTTAGAGGCGTGGGCTTGCCGGTAAACATACGCTCAATTCGAGCATCATCGACCTTAAACAATTGCGCTAGCTTTTGTTTAACCTCTACAAGGTTTTTACCGAGTACAATATCACCACGAAATATAACGCTATAATTATCTGCCATGGTAGCCCCGCCCAAATAGAATAAGAAGAATAGTTAGTAATAGATTACCACACTACTCTTCTTCGATATTATGATCCATCTCCAACGAAGGCATTTTAATACGTGCAGACCCAACAACCTTAGCAGGTACACCGGCAACAGTGACATAAGGTTTAACATCACCAAGCACTAAGCTACCGGAGCCAACTTTAGCCCCCTCGCCCACGGTAATATCCCCTAATAATTTTGCACCAGCACTAAGTAAAACACCTCTACCGATCTTAGGATGGCGGTTACATTTAGTAGAGCCAGAGCCCCCTAAAGTCACACCATGTAAAATAGATACATCATCGTCAATAACAGAGGTCTCGCCGACAACAATACCTGTGGCATGATCTAACATAATTCCAGAACCCAGCTTGGCAGCAGGATGAATGTCTACATCGAATAGACGAGAGATGCGATGCTGTAAATAAAGGGCGAGCGTCTTTCTATCGTGGCGCCATAACCAATGTGCAATTCGATAAGATTGCACCGCGTGAAAACCTTTATAATAAAGTAGCGGTACAATATATTCATCGCATGCAGCATCGCGATTATAGTGCGCTAATAAATCATTTAGCATTTGCTGAATAATTTCTGGCTCCTCAGCAAAGGCCTCATGAAATACAGATTGCCAAGACATCGCCGACAAAGTACTGCTCGCCAAACGGCTCGCCAAGTAAAAACTAATAGCGTCTCGAAAGCTTGAATGACTAAGCACATTGCAATGAAAGAAACTAGACATAACAGGCTGAGCACGACATGCCTTATCTGCCTCAGTCAGTATCGACTTCCAGACATTTTCCTGAATACGCTCAGGATTTCGAATGTTACTCACTGATGATTGAGCACTGCCCATAGTGTTTCTCTTAAATACACACTGCTATACAGTAGCAGTTATTGGATTAATCGAATCTTTTATAAATTGCTCGTACAATTCGTTGATCGAAGATAGTACCGTCTTACTTTCTAAGACATCGGATTGCCGTAAATGGTTCTGTAAAACCTCTAATGTCCACACCTCTTGGTATTGCTCAGCAACAGGCTGATAGCTCAAATGCCACAGCTCTGGCATAACGCCATTATTATCATCCCTGTAAGGCAAAATAAAGTTAGGCGAATGCTCTTGCTCCAAGTAATCAACTAACCAAGCTGACATAGGCGCAAAGGGGCCACCCTCAGTATACTCTTCTGTAATCAGTTGAATACTGTAATCTTTTGGCACAGCCGCACGATCATAAACATCCATATCAGTACCCCAATGATGCCTAGACGCACCAGGGAGCGCTGACCAGCGCATGACCCTCTTTACTTTATCTAGCGGTGGCAGCAAAGAAATATCAATAACACGGCTTTGATCATCTAACACTGGACGATCTCCACGCATTTTAGCATCCCATATGGATTGCTGACGCTCAAAACCTCTAAACCCACTGACTATAGCTAGATCAAAGCCGGCTTGTCTTGCAGCCTTCGTTAAATCGTCCCATGGCTCGACAACTTTATTATGCAAACCAATAGCATTAGACCAGTATATATGGTCATCAACTAAGCCCAGCGCAATTGATTCTTGCTCACTGTAATTATGCATAACTTCCTATAAAAATCGCTTGATGTATGTCATAAACACGCCAAAATCAGCAATACGGACCTTCTAAGCCCTCTCCAATTAAGTATTACTTCCCTCATATAACTCAAAAATGTATAGTTAGGGTTCTTATACGATGGATAGATACGTAAAAACAATAAAAATAACAGATTGAGGTCATTACATGAATAAAGACCACAGTGATCTAATTGAGTTAAAGAATCTAGGCTCCGCTACTGTAAATATTTTACATGCCGTTGGAATTAATAGCCACGAAGACCTTAAAAAAACTGGTCCTGTCGAGGTATATCTACGCATTAAAAAGCGCAATATTCACGTCTCTAAGGTCATGCTATATGCTTTACAAGGGGCGTTGTTAGATACGCATTGGAATAACTTAAAACCTGAGCTAAAGCAGCAACTACTGGATGAAGCAGAAGAAGCAACAGTAGAAAACCATTAGTCCAACCTTCCGTTCCAAATAATCACACGCATCACAATTCAAAAATATGCGCTACCATTAAGCTATTGGCCCTTAAAGCCAATAAGCGTTTCGTTAACTATGGCAAAAGTCTGTTGCCAGTAAGTACTACAGCAAACCAAACTTAAATAATGACAACTAATCCCTATAAGCATATTTGCCATATTAACGACATTCCTGAAAAAGGCAGCAAGGAGTTAGTGCTTGAAAGTATAAGCTTTATCGCTGTAAAAAGTGATGGGATTATTTATCTTTACCGCAACAGTTGCCCGCACCTAGGGCTACCACTACAGTGGCAGCAAGACCAGTTTTTGAATCATGATAAATCACTGATTATATGCTCCACACATGGTGCATTATTCGAAATAGATTCAGGCCTTTGCATCGCAGGCCCTTGCCAAAACCAAATGTTAAAAGTCGTTGATTATTGCATTGAGGATGAGCATATTTATATTAATGACCTTAAATAAACATGCTCATCGAGTAGATCAAACGCTACGCATTAGGCTCAATTAATAGCTCTACACGACGGTTTTCGGCACGACCTGACGCTGAACTGTTACTTGCAATAGGTCGATCCTCGCCATAACCTACAACAAATAAACGGCTAGCGGGAATATTACGGCTACGCAAATAATCAGCAACACTCGTTGCACGACTAACAGACAACGTCTGATTATAAGAAGCTGCGCCAGAGGAATCGGTATGGCCGGCTACTTGTAGATTTGTCTCATTAAATTCGTTAAGTACTTTAACAACAGAGTTTAATGTGGCATAGATAGACGTATTTAATGTGGCCTGATTAACTGCAAAAGTAATATTGTTAGGCATAACTAAGCGAATATTCTGCCCTTCACGTACAACTTGTACACCGCTATTAACTAACTCACGTCGCAGCTTAGCTTCCTGCTGATCCATATAGGCACCAACACCCAAACCAATAAGACCGCAACCTGCCGCAGCTTTAAGTGCCGTCTTGCTATCTTTAGTGGCCCCAATAGCACCACACAGTACCGCACCTACTCCACCGTAAGTTGTCTTACGATTAACTTTACTGTCCCCAGTATAGGCATTTTGAGTCGTACAACCCGCAAGCACAGCCGCAGCACAAATTGGCAACAAAATCATTTTGGTTAAGTTCATAGTTTCACCCTTTAAAAGCTGGCTACTCGTAACGAGATAGCGTTTATTATTGATTATAGTAAAATCACATAATGGACTACTTTAACAATCAAAAAATCCATAGTGATAACAAAATTAAATACCTTACGTTCGTATTCATAGTAATATAGTAAATCTTAACAAATACTGAACAAGATAGTCCGTAACAAGGTCATACTTACATTAATAATAATCATTGCTGCCTAGACTTAGGCACTCATTAGAGCAAAATACAGTTATGCCATCATTTCTTACATCAACCTACCTTAAAACAGGATTAATTTTTAGCCTAATATTACTAGTAGGCTGTAGATCATTCATTGCCCCAAACGCCACCAGCGAAGTCTACAAATTACGCTCTGGCAACTACACCGTCGATAAAACACACACTCGCGTACTTTTTAAGGTGAACCACCTGGGTCTTTCAACCTACGTAGGCAGGTTTAATGATTTTGATGCCACACTAGAATTTGACCCAGACAACATATTGGCCAGCCGTTTAGAAGCCACTATCGACACACGTAGTCTAGATTTAAATGATGAGAAATTAGAATACAGACTAGCCGGCCCTAGCTGGCTCGATAGCGACAAATACCCCGAGGCAGTATTTACCACTATCTCTGTTACACCATTAAAAGATTCTAAAATTAAATTTATTGGCAGCCTAACACTAAAAGGTAAAAGCCAGCCTGTTGAAATGATAGTGACGTTTAACGGTGGCTCAGACAACTTGCTCAGCGGTCACTACACCATTGGCTTTTCTGCAACGGGTAGCTTTAAACGCACAGACTTTGGCATTAGCCGCTATACCTCTGTTGTGGGCGATACCATAGAGCTTGAAGTACATACCGAATTTCAGAGAAAGAAACGCAAACAATAACGTTCATCTGTTCGCGAGAGAAAAGCTATATACCAATATTCTCTAATGTTTTTAATATTTCTTTAGTGATAAGAGCAGCCTTAGGCTGCTTTTCTTCAACCTCAAGCAATAGCATTTCTAAAGTATCTACCAAGTTTGGATAATCGGGCTCAGGCTTGTCTAAATCATGCATATGATTTTCGACTTGCAACATCAACTCATATTGTGAAGAACTTAAATCGCTATCTTTTAGCTCAACAACCAAATCCTTTGTTTTACTCTTTAACATGGCTCACCTCAAATAGTATTGATAGTGGAGGTCCTATTATTACAGGTAGCGATTGCGATAACCAATAATTATTTTGGAACACCCAATCCCTCTTCAAGTACATACACGACTGCGCCATCCACCACTAAAAATAACAGGCCAACAAGCTAAAGCATTGATAAATAAAAGAATAATTAATAAAGTATGAGCGAAGTATACTGTCAAACGTCGCATCTTTTTTAACAAATTATTGGAAGCATTGCTAAGTGATTAAAAATAAAGTAATTTTCACTCAAGATCACACCACTCTTTTAAAATATACGACTTAGAGGATATGCGGCTTGAGGCCGTATATTACGCTGTTATGCATAAATGAATAAAAGAACCGCTGAAGATATCCGTCAAAAAATATACTCAGGCCACTGGCGACCTAGAGAGATTTCTCTAGCTTTAGAAAAGCTCGGTGGAGAAATTGTATTTGACGCATTATATGGCATTTTCCTAGATAAGAGTCGAGGTGAGCGGCATTTCTCCGATCAAGAAGTTGCAGGTAAGATGCTATACGAACTTCAGCCTAAAACGAGCAAAGGGCTTAAGCCTCTAGTGCGCGATTGCCTTGAAAACTGGAACCTTAGTGTAGAGGAATTGCCTTTTTACTTTAGAGATGTATTTGGTAAAGAAAAATTAGAACTTGTTGTTAATCAAATAGAGTCAAATGAAGTGCTTAATGAGTATGAATCAAAGGCAATTAAAACCATTAGGTGGTGGTGTGACCTTAAAGAAAATGCATAACAAGCACATTAAAAAATGCCCACAAAAGGCGTGGGCTGGACTCACTAACGCTCGCCTTTTATGTGGGCGTTAGGTGTACGGATATCTACGATGAAATGTTGCAGAAAAGAGCTCGAGAACCCAGATATTGTTGATGGTACAGCTTACTTTGTGTGTACCGAATGTGGTGAACTCCGAGAAGTTAAAGATTATCGTATTTACTCAATTGAAGAGTCTTTTGATTACTTCAAAGATAAGTATGGCTTTTCTCTCCCTGAAGAGTACGTCTTATTCCAAGCAATAGAGCACGGCAGCGTATTTAAACTTCCTGCGAGTGACAATAAAGCAATAAGCTACTATTTTGGCGAAGATTTCTATACAACTGGTGATATTGCAAATGTTAACCCAAATGCAGATTACTCTATTTATGACTCTGCAAGCTCGGGCTGGGAATGGGATCTTCCTGAAAACCATATTGCCATCGAAGGTGATGGTCACACGTGGCTGGCTCTGGATTACAGCAGCTCAACTGTAAATCCAAGTGTGGTAGTTGTAGAGACAGATGATGGCAATAGCCTCAAAGTAGCGGAGTCACTTGGAGAACTTTTATCTCGCCTATTGCGATATGAGGATGTTTATGACACAGATGGCAACATTATTTATCCTCAGAAAGACACCTAACAAGCGCATGTTGTCGGACTGCTTTTCCGCTGCGCTCCAAACCAGCCTCAAATGCGGGCGTTAACTTCTCATGAAAACGAATTTAATTAAAGGCAAAAAGAGTTCTGAGTTACATATTGATGCTTATAGACGGCTATCAAAAAAAGAGTTTGTTCAAAAGTTGGCTGGAATCGATGAAATAGAGGTTATCAATTCGGATACCTTCTTCAGCTCTGGCCCTTTCTGCACATTTGAATATAAGGGCGAAAAATATACCGCAAATGAAGAGGAATCAGATTACACGTACAGCATTATACCTAGCATTCATAATGCAGAATCGTTGCAAGCTTTGGATAATTTCTTTACTAACCTACAAATACCTAAGCGAAAAACACGGCCGGCATTTTGGTTTACAGGCATTCTGCTGGTGGGAATAGTAATTTATGCGAAAGTGTTTAGCAGTTAACAAGGCAAATCACGTAGAATTGGGTGAGCTGTCACCTTTTTCTGCAAAAAGTGTAAAAAAGTGGCCATCTCACCCAATCCGGTGTTTAAGGCGTTATACATAAAAAGGAGTTCTACTTGAGTAATAATATAGCGGTTTTTGCAAGTGCAAGACGAAATGGAAACACCGGTAAATTTATAGATTGGATCTCTGATGCTCTAGGAATTGATGTTATAGATCTTTCCGAAAAAGATATATCTCCCTACGATTACGACCATAAAAATCTCAATGATGATTTTCTTCCATTAATGCACAAGCTTCTTGAGCACGAAAAAATAATTTTTGTAACACCTGTTTATTGGTATGGCCCCAGCGCCCAAATGAAAGTTTTTATTGATAGAACCTCAGACTTTTTAGATATAGAAGAACTAAAAGACATAGGTCGAGGTTTGCGTAAGAAAACTGCATATATTGCTTGCACTTCTATTAGTAACGATGCCGATGCTTCGTTTATTAATTCGCTAAGAGATACATTTGAGTATCTAGGAATGGAGTATGGTGGCTATATTCACGCGAATTGTGAAGACGGCTATATAAAAGAGAATTATCGTCAAGATGTTGATAGATTTGTAACTTCAGTGAGAGAATCAGCATGCGTATAACAAGGCAAATCACAACCCCTTCGCTCGACGCGCTAACACGTACCTTTGCTTGCGGCGTTATGTTTCAAGGTACCTAGTCCAATGCTTAAGGAGTTAGTATCTTATCTCGATCAGCCTGATGGTGATCTCTGGTACGATGATATTTGTGTCATAGCTAGAAATATTATCGACGATAATGAGCAAGCCATTTTAGCGGATATATCAAAAGAATTTGAATCATGGCCAAGTGCTCGACAAGAACATTTGGCTTATATATTGGGTAAAGGCTCGTCAGAGATAGAATTAGATATTATAAATAAAATGCTACATTCTAAATATGAGGATGTAGTTTTTAGAGCTAAAGAGTCTCTAATTTAATTCGATCTAAAAACATAACAAGTGTGTCATGTACGCACGCAAAAACACGCGTGCTGAGACGGCCTTACACTTCGCTTCAGCCCACCCCATACATAGGCGTTATCAGTCTTTAGGAAATATTGTGCAACCAAAAAATATAATAGAAGAAATAGCAAATGAATTTAATGGTGTCGTACCTAAAGCAAGTTGGGGCGAAACGTCTCTTTTTTATAACCCGGATAAGTTATTGCCAAACGGAGTTTATTTTTGCACTATCAAAGAAAAGGATGGAGACAACGACAAAGCATCAAACCTGAACCGTGAAGGTATTTATAGGCTTAGTATTGGCATCAGCAAAGAAAGTTATGGTTCGTTATTTGGTGAAAGACCAGAGCGTCCCAGTAAAGGCTGTATAATTGATACTGGGCATGACTTTACTGAGTGCAATATTTTAATGCCTCACCCTATTTATGCTTGGATGTCTTGGGTTCAAATATTAAATCCTTCTAAACCTAAATTTGAAGAAATATGTGGCCTTATTGCAGAGGCTCATGCAAGCGCAGTGATTAAATTCAATAAAAAAACTGCTGACAAGCCAAATTAATCGGGCATGTAAAAGGAACGTACCTCTATTTGAGGCGTTATGAATCAATAAAGGAAGCCTCATGAAAAAATACCTATCACTCATTATATTAGTCATCTTATTATCTGGATGTGCTGACCCTTTGCCAGCTGACAAGCTCCATTATGTAGGAGAGTGGCAAAACAAAGAAATGGCGTTGCTAATCCTTGCCGACGGCACTGTTGCGTATAAACGTTTAAAGGGTGGCGGATCAACTTCTATCAATGGCCCTTTAAAAGAGTTTGTGGGTGATGATTTTGTTGTAGGCATTCTATTTATGACTACAACATTCGATGTTTCATCTCCACCCCAAGAAAATAATGGGCTGTGGACTATGACAGTAGATGGTGTGAAGTTAACTAGAGTTAGCGAATAAACATATAACAAACAAAGGCTGCATCGCCCTTCGGGCTGGCCGCGCTACCGCATGTCGCTGCTTTGGGCGTTATGTGTATAGGAATTGTTGTGGATAAAATAACTGCAAAAGGGTTTTTAGATGCTTTAGCATGCATAGAAGCTCCAATTTCCAAAATGGAGCAACATATTTGGGAGCTAGAAGAAAGTGAACGAAGGAAATATCTTGAGCTTACCGGCAACTTGATGAAGTACCACTTTGAGTTCATGATGTCTGTGGTAAATGAATATCCTGAACTCGACCCAGACGGACTGGGCGAAAAGCACTATAAAAAACTAAAGTGTAAGTATTCTAAAAATAAGTAGAATGTTATTACTAAATATACACATAACAAGCGGCTTAAATACGCTCTATTTAGCTGCAGGAGGCAGCAAAGCTGCTCCGCTTAGCCGAGCGTTCAAACTCTAAAGGAGCACTATTGAGTAATGACGACTATTATTCAATTTATCATTTTAGCTATATTCATAGGTATAGCGAGAATTATAAATAAAGCTAAAAAGAAACCTGTTGTAAATAGGGGTTATGGCTATTAATTTCCGTAAGAAAATGAAACCCTACAAGGAAAATTTAAGTTCAAGTAATTCGCAAGAAAAGGAAATTGAAGAAGAGCAGAATAACCAAGACTATAAAAAATATGCTTGGACAAAATAAGAGTTTTAACAAGGCGCAGCAATCGCCCCTGCTGATCACTGGGCAAGCAATGCGCCACTCCAGCCGTCACATACATATGTGTTAAATGATATAAAAATGGAAGATCATATCGAAGCACATAAAGTATCAAGCTGACATAGATCAGAAGTTTTATCTTCTGAGTTTTGCGGTTGCTTTTATTGCCTAGAAATATTTAAATCAAATGAAATAGTTGATTGGTGTGATTGGCAAAAACCTGAAACAGGAGCAGATAGAATTGGTAATACAGCAATCTGTCCTTATTGCTCAATAGACTCTATAATTTATTCAGACTCTGGTTATCCAATTACTAAAAAGTTTTTAATGAGAATGCATAAACATTGGTTTTAATAAAACCATTTAATAAGGCGCTTAGCTTGGCGTTATACATTTGCTGAGAAATTATGGATGTATCTGAACTAAAAGAGTTTTGTCTGAGCCTTGCTGCAGCAACGGCCTCAGAAAGAGGTGAGCCAGCGAACGTACTTACCTATAAAGTGAAAGGTCGAAATTTCGCGTATTTCAAAACTAGCGAACCCGAACGCTGGCGATTTAGTGTCCGAGTATCCCCAGAAAGGTTTTTGGAGCTAACCGATATTCCGGGTGTAAAACCAGCAAGGTATATGCACCGCTTTCATTGGGTCACAATTGTTAGTGTTAGCGAATTCGATTCAGTATATTTAATAGAGCTCATTAAATGGTCATATCGTAAGGCATGCTCATCATCAAGCAAAAAAATCAACAGGAGCTAAATACAAACACATATTGTCGCCACTACTATGGCTCGAACAGTTTTTTCGCTGCTTCGTTTTTATGCTTTACTAGCACAAAACCAAATCAGCTCTAAAGCCTATGCAAATGCGGCGTTATACCACCATATTACTCACACATTAAAATCAGGATATATATGAAATATATGCTAGTCGTTCTATGGGCTTTATCAGCAAACATTCATGCTGTAGAGAGCCAGATAGAAAGTCTTTACAAAGCTAATAATATTTATGGGTCAATACTCATTGAATCTGCGAATGGCAAACAACGCTATCAATATAATGTTAATAATAAAGAAAGCTTCATCCCGGCTTCAACTTTTAAGATACCCAATACTCTAATTATATTGGAAGAAGGATTAATTAAAGATCCCGCCGAAGCCATTGTTTGGGATGGTGTAGAGCGCGAATACACCCCATGGAACAAAGATCAAACACTTAAAACTGCTTTTCAATATTCATGTGTATGGTGTTATCAGCGCTATGCCAAAATGGTCGGCGACGCTAAGTATCATGAGTACCTCAGAAGTTTTGACTACGGAAACAAATTAACCGGTAGTGAGATTACACGATTCTGGCTTGATGGCGAACTAAGGGTTTCAGTGAAAGATCAAATTAGTTTCTTACGTAAATTATATGAGGGTAATCTACCAGTACAGGAACAGCACATTAAAACACTGAAAGATATTATGCTGTCAGAGAGCAATAATAAGGTAAAAATCTGGTCCAAAACAGGTTGGTCTGGCAAAGACGGGTGGTATGTGGGTTATCTTATTGTAAACGAGCAAACATGGTTTTTTGCAAACCACATTGAGATAAACCAATATTCAGATTTAGCGTTGAGAAAAAAGCTTACGATAGATCTATTCAAGATTCTTAAAATTGTTCAGTAATAATTGGCAGAGCAAGCGACATCGTTCTTGGTGCTTTCGCCAGTTTTCTTGCAATTCTTTCTAAATCTACATTCTGTTTTACCTGTTTATGCTAGTCTTGCAATTTTAAGTGCTTATTGGCAAGGTATTGTTGGCGATAAAATATTTGCTGGTATTTTAATCAAGGAGGTTAATAAGTTGTGCGCCATAACAACCGCCCCTACGGAGCTGGGACGGCCTCAAGCTTCGCTACGGCCACCCCATACACAAGCATTATGCCTATAGGAATCGTTGTGGATAAAATAACTGCAAAAAGCTTTCTAGATGCTTTAGCATGAATAGAAGCTCTAACCTGCAAAGTGGACCGGTATATTTGGGAACTGAAAGAAAGTAAACAAAAGAAATATGTTGAGCTTACTAGCAACTTGATGAAGTACCACTTTGAGCTCGTGACGCCTATGGTAAATCAATATTCTGAACTCAATCCAGACAGATTGGGCGAAAAGTACTATAAAAACTAAAGTGTTAATATTCTAAAAACAAGTAGAATACTATTATTAGATATACACATAACAAGCGGCTTAAATATACTCCCTTTGATCGCCGGAAGTAACAAAGCTGCTCCACTTAGTCGAGCGTTAACTTTATTCTGGAGTTTTAATGTCTGATTCAATAAAAAATAAAACCACTGATGGGAAAGATGGTGGCGACACAAAGGATATATCTTTTGATTTCAAGCTTATGTTTGTTTATCACATTACTATGATGTTTTTATTTATGTTTAATCCAATTGAAGAGCCTTTGAAACAACTTGAATTCGCCGTCACACTTAGTATTCTGCTCATCATTGCTTCTGTGGTTCATAAGTTAAGAACGAATTGGACATGGCCAGGATTAAGTAGAAGCTCAATTCCTTCAGCGATTTTTACATTGATCTTTACATATTCCTTCTTGGTTTTTTCTTCCTCGACTATATCTAACATGGACATAATTTCTAATATTGATCTCGAAAGCTTAGAGTCTTTAATGGTTAAATCATGGCGTAGTATTTTAAATGCGGCATCAAACCCTACTTTTACACCATGGTATTTAGCTGGAGCAGGAATTGGCTTAATGAACATTTTAGTAGCATTAAATTTAGCTACGCATAAAAAATCAGCCTTTAAAGTTCAGTGTAAAAACGGCTAACAAGTGTGTTATGTGTAAAGGGATAAAAATGGATATTTTTCTTAAAGCTAAAGCTTGGCAAGTATTTTTATTAATTGTAGCTGTTCCATTTGGTGTTCAATTCAGTCTTATGGGTTTTCTAGTATCTTCTATACAAACAAACCCAGAATTAGCATTTAAAATTATGCCTATTATTATGCTGTTATTTATGGCCATATTTTTACTTTGGCTCTGGTCTTTAGGTGTGGGCTTAAATAAACATATACCTGAAGAGATTCGGCCTAAGCTAACATTTTTCAAATTTGGCATTATTTATTCAGCTGCTTATATGGTTTTATTTCAGGTGTTATTCATTGATTTTTCTACAAGTGGGGAGGGAGGTAGCTTTATGGCAATTATTCTCCCTTTGCACTTATTCGCAATGTATTGTATGTTTTACGGGCTATATTTTGTCTCTAAAAATTTAGTAACCTACGAAGAGCTGCAACCAGTTAAGTTTTCGTCTTTTTCGGAGCCATTTTTTCTTTTGTGGTTTTTTCCTATTGGCATATGGTTTATTCAACCACGAATTAATAAAGTATATGCTACAAAACACGCACAACAAATCAATTAACTACGCCCCTTTGAGGATGGGCAGATAAGGAGTCCCGACACATAAATACCTACTAACTATTATATTTTTATCAACAATTTTTTCTTGTAGAAAAATTAATCTTTCGAAGTTGAGATTGAAAATCTGTAAAGATGAATCGTTCCTCAGGAAAACAGGAAAATGTTTTTTGGTTTTTTGCGAAAAATATAAATACAAATAAAAAAATCACTTACGAGGCCTTGAAAGTAAAGGCGATTGCATAATAAATTAAAGCATATCAGTCTATAAAACTGTCACTTTTACCATTGTCAACTTCACCACATTGGTGTTTTAGGCACTACATTAAAGGAGTTCACATTGAGCAATTGGAACCTCCCTTATACGTTTCAATATCAAGGACGGGAAGTTAAGTACGGCATTAAAGGTAACGGGGAATCTTTAATCTTGGTACATGGCACACCTTGGTCATCTTTCAATTTGAGGCATTTAATTCATGACCTAGCCTCTTCTTATACGATTTACTATTTTGATCTACTTGGGTATGGAGAATCGGATAAAAGTAAAGCAGATGCCTCTCTCGGAATACAAAATAGATTGCTAGACACTCTAGTTGAGCACTGGGAATTAGAACTACCTTTTATTGTGGGACATGACTTTGGTGGCACGACAGTACTAAGAAACCACATTTTAGATAAACGTCGCTATAAAAAGATCGTTGTCATTGATCCTGTCGCACTATCTCCTTGGGGGTCACCATTCTTTAAACATATAAAAAAGCATGAAAGTGCTTTTTCTGGAGTGCCTGATTATATTCATTCTGCAATAGTCGAAGCCTATATACAAACAGCTGCACACCAAAAACTTACACAAGAAACAATCAATGGAATATTAACTCCGTGGCAAAATGAACAGGGAAAACAAGCATTTTATCGCCAAATCGCTCAAGCAGATTCCGTTTTTACTGATAAGTTTCAAGATAAGTTTAATGAAATAAATGCGCCCACTCTTATATTATGGGGTGAGGAAGACAAGTGGATACCTTGCGAGCAAGCCTATTTACTTCGAAGTAAAATAAAAGACTCTAAGCTTGTAACCATACCTAATACTGGACACCTTGTGATTGAAGAGACTCCTGCGGTATTATCGGCTGAGATTAAAGCGTTCTTTAAGGGTTGATATAACAAGAAATTAAACAAGGGTAAATAAATGGGACTACTAGACAAAGCAAAAGAACTAGGGGATAGAGTAAATGAGTCTGTCACATCATTCAGTAGTGACGAGGTACTAGCAAATACGGTTATTAAAGCAGTTGAAAAGCAAGAAAAGGTTAATGCTATCCTAAAGGAAAAAGGTTGTAATTATAGAGTTGCAGATATCGACCTAGGAATGGGCATACCACCTAGCGTAACTTTTGGTGTCCGTAGAGTCGAGGAGTCACCTAAGAGTGATGAGCAAACGAGCAAGATAGACGAGTAGAACGAGCATATAACAGTGCATTAAATAAAAAGTTTAACCATTACCTATTCTGGCTAATAAAAGTACAGCCTGTCATTTATATTTTAGATCTTATAAAAAAGAGGAGCCTCTAATTAAGCTGATTTTGTTACCCGGCATGGATGGAACAGGTAAGCTGTTTGAGCCTCTTATGGGCTTTATTCCCTCCAATATTGAGACAGAAATAATCACTCTTTCAAATCTAAAAGGGGACAATATTAAATCTCAAACAGAAGAAATAGCAAAGCGAATAGGCAAACAAGAAGTTGTAATCTTTGCTGAGTCTTACTCGGGGCCAATAGCTTATGAGCTCACCCAAATCAGCCAAGCTAATATAAAACGTATTATTTTCGCTGCAAGCTTCTTATCGAGGCCATCTTATATCAGCAAATTCTATTTTCTCGCTCCTTTGTCACTTTTAAGACTAAAGTTAATTCCTTCAATTTTTTTGAGCTGGCTATTTTTTGGTAGTTTCAAACGCAATGATTTAGTTACTCTTTTCATGCAGGCGCTTAAACTTGTCAGCAATGGCACTCTCAGAGAAAGATTAAAAGCTATTAGCTCACTAACCGAACCAAGTAATCAACTTGAAGTGCCTTGCACATATATACAAGCAACTAAAGATAAATTGGTTAGCTCAAAGTCTATTAACGTTTTTAAAAAACTGTGTGTAGATTTACAAATAAAGCAGATTAGCGGTGGACACTTTATTGCACAAAGCAACCCTAAAACCTGTGCTGAGGTAATAATTTCGGCATTAGAACAACAAAAATACTAGTATTGTAGCTAAACACATGTGTTACATAGGCGGACTCTATTATATTCCTATCCAATAAAGCGAGGCACACATTAGCTGATTCGAATAATTTGCCACTTACCATTGTTTTTTGAGCAAACAAGAATAGAAAACCTAAAGCATAATAGCTCTTATAAACTTACTTGATACTAAATATATAAAGTTAAATAACTTATTCTGCTTGTAGTGTAAGTAATTTTGCACCAAAACCAATAAAAACAAGGCCTGTCGCACCTTTTAGTAGTTTTTGAAAAATATATTTTTTACTAACAATACTAAGGCGTGCAAACAACACAACCATACCCCCAAACCAAATCATATTCATTAACGCATGAATAGAAACTAGAATTAATCCATAGAGTAAAGCGCTCTCGCCACTAGGAATAAACTGAGGAAAGGCTGCAAGATAAAACATGGAAACTTTAGGGTTGAGCGCATTGGTTAAAAAGCCTTCCATGTATGCTTTTAGCAGCGTTCTTTTAGACTGCGTAGGCGATACTGATTCAGTCGCAAATGCATCCTGATTAAATGCACTTAACAGTGCTTTTATTCCTATCCAAGCCAAATACAAAGCACCGATAATTTTTACAAGTAAAAATAACTCGGCGGATTTTGTTAATAGAATCGATATCCCTAAAATAGATAGAAGCCCATGCACATAAAATGCTGTCAAAAAGCCTGCAACATTGGCAAAGCCAGCAGTCTTACCCGATATCGGCACCGTTTTGGCAATCAATAAACCATTTGGCCCAGGAGAAACTACTAGCAGCAAAGCAACAATAGTAAACGCACTTATTTGAACAAAATCCATAGATATATCTCCTACTAGATAACAAGCTCCTCAGGTTAGCCACAAGAGGTAGCGTAACCATTAACTGAAGCTTTATTGACGCTATTTATAATCGCCAGGTAGTTTTCCGTCTGACGAACCTTCAAACTGCGGCAAGTCATCGGTAATTTCGTAAAAATCTGGCTTTTCGCTCACAAAAATATGGCCAATAGTTTTTAGACCTGTAGGCCCATCAAGAGAGCTGGCGAGTATACCCGTAGAATCCAAATCAAACGGCTCCCAAAAAAGACTAGAACCACATTCTTGGCAAAAACCACGCTGCGCAACATCGGAGGTTTTGTACCACGTAAGACCATCGTTTTTTGTAATAGTAATGTTAACTTTGAGAGCTTTTGTATGCGGGCCAAAATTTCCATGTAAGCGTTGGCACATGGTGCAGTGGCAATTCACTATATCCCGCAAAGGCCCCTTTACCTCGTAGCGAACTGCACCACAAAGACAACCGCCTGTAACCATATTATTTTTGTTTGTCACACTAGCCCCCTAAGTCTGCTATAAATCAGCTAACTGTTACCAACTCGTAATATTTTTAAGCCATTGGTACCACCTTGTATAGAATCGTAATCACCCTTGGTTACAATGACAAGATCACCAACCTTCACAAAGTCTCGCTTCATTAACTCAGCAATAGCACGCTGAAAGGTAACGGTTGGCTCTTCATCAAAACCATAAAAGGCGATGGGCTCAACCCCCAAATAAAGCGCGGTTTTTGCCTGAGTTCGGCCATGACGAGAGAAGGCATAAATCGGTAAGGAGGAATTAAATCGAGACATTAATAAAGGCGTGGTACCGGTTTCGGTAAAAGCGATTATTGCCGTAACACCCTCTAGATGATTAGCTGTATACATCGCTGCTAAGCCAATAGTCTCATCAATTGCGCTAAAGGTTCTGCTGATGCGATTATCGGTAACTCGCATATTGGGGTAACTCTCTGCACCACCAATGGCGCGAATCATGGCCTTGACTGTCTCGAGCGGAAAGTTACCCGCAGCAGTTTCACCCGAGAGCATTACTGCATCGGTGCCATCGAGAACGGCATTGGCCACATCAAACACCTCCGCACGTGTAGGCAAGGAGCTATTAATCATGGATTCCATCATTTGCGTTGCTGTAATCACACAGCGATTTAAATGGCGTGCACGTGAGATAATATTTTTTTGCACGGCCACTAATTCAGCATCACCTATCTCGACACCTAAATCACCTCGCGCCACCATGACTGCATCTGAGGCTAGAATAATTTCGTCCAGAGTCTGGTTATCAGAAACGGTTTCTGCCCGCTCTATTTTTGCCACCATACTGGCATGACCACCCGCCTCCAGCATTAATACACGAGCGCGATTCATATCCTCAGCTGTGCGCGGAAAAGAAACCGCCAAGTAGTCTACCTCTATCTCAGCGGCCAGCTTAATATCTGCTAGATCTTTATCGGTCAAGGCAGGAGCAGATAAACCGCCACCTTGTCGGTTAATACCTTTATTATTTGAAAGCACGCCAGCAACAGTTGTGATGCAATGTATCTTGTCGCCATCAATAGATTCGACCTTTAGAATAACGCGTCCATCATCAAGCAATAGTAAATCATCTACATGACAATCACTCGGTAGCTCTTTGTAATCTATACCAACAGCTTTGCTATCACCCTGCTCGCTACCGAGACTTGCATCTAAAGTGAACTTATCACCCACCTCTAGAGCAATTGGCCCCTCACTAAAGCGAGAAATACGAATTTTTGGCCCTTGCAAATCACCCAACACCGCCACATGGCGATTATATTGATCTGCATACTCACGGACTTTTTGCGCGCGCATTTTATGATCTTCGGCAGAGCCATGGGAAAAATTCATTCTAACTACATTAACGCCAGCCTCAATCAAGGTTTCTAACACATTATCTTTATCCGTCGCGGGCCCCAAGGTAGCCACGATCTTAGTGCGTCTTTGCATAATATAGCTCTCTATTGTTGAGTATCAATTTTATTGTCTTTTAATAAAAATAGCAGTCGATTATGACAATCGAGCGAGGAAGGGATAATTTAAAACAAATGTTTTAACAAAAATTAAAAATAGTATCACCAAATAGATTAACACTTGTCTCTACAGGCACTATAATAACACGGATCCATTACACATTTTTATACACTATTCCCTATTTAAACTCACTCTTAAGCAGGCATCATCTTGGACTTACAAAACGCATCGCATGATCAACTCATACAATGGGAGGCAGATCTTACTGCCAACTATAATGCAGTAAAAGAGCAAGCTATTAATCTTGATTTGACCCGAGGTAAACCCTCTGATGACCAACTAACGTTAGCTAATAACTTAGATGGTATTCTTGAAGGCAATTACATTAGCGATAGCGGCGTGGATACTAGAAACTATGGCGGGCTCGACGGCATTATTGAATCACGCCAATTAGGCGCCGATATACTAGGTGTGAAGGTAGAAGAAATTTCAGCCCAAGGTAATAGCAGCCTGACGCTTATGTTCCTTGCCATGATGATTGCCAAAGAATTTGGCCTAAGAGGCACACAAAGCGCGTGGAAAAATACCGTAAGCGATACAAAACCAACCTTTATTTGCCCTGTACCGGGTTACGATCGTCACTTTACCATCTGTGAGCAGCTCGATATCAATATGGTCACAGTGCCAATGACTGCTACTGGCCCAGATATGGACGCCGTTGAAACATTAGTTAAAGACGACAAGAGTATTGTTGGCCTGTGGTGCGTACCTAAATACTCTAACCCAACGGGTGTTATCTACAGTGATGAGACTGTTAAGCGAATAGCCAAACTTGGCCAAATAGCCAATGAAAGCTTTTGCGTATTTTGGGACAACGCCTATGCTGTTCATGACTTAAACGGCTACAAACCACTAGCAAACATTATGGATTACAGTCGCGAGCTTGGCACTACCGACAATGTCATCCAATTTGCGTCAACTTCTAAGGTAACTCATGCAGGTGCGGGGGTTGCATTTATTTCCTCATCAGAGGACAACTTAGGTGGTATTCGCAAAGTATTTAGCACGCTCTCTATTGGCCCCGATAAAATCAACCAATTGAGACACCAGAAATTGCTACCCAATCTTGATAGTTTGCTTAAACATATGGAGCAACACGCCAAGCAATTAAAGCCCCGTTTTAATTGTGTACTGCAACATCTCAATGATAATTTTAGCAATAACGACTTAGGTCATTGGGAAGCGGTTGATGGTGGCTACTTTATTTCTTTTGACGCGAAGCCAAACCTTGCTAAAGCCATCATCAAAATGGCAGCAGAGGCAGGTGTAAAGTTAACACCTGCAGGAGCAACCTTCCCTTACGGTAACGACCCAGAAGACAGAAACATTCGTATCGCACCATCTGTACCCAGCCTTGAACAGGTCGACCAAGCGATGCAAGTTTTTGTATTGTGCGTTAAGCTAGCCTCAGTTAGGCAACAACTGGGAAAGTAGCCTTTCCTGTGCCCTCCAATAAATAAGTAGCTTCACTCGACTTTTAGCCAGTGAAGCTACTACACAAAAAACATGACGCTAGAAGCATCACTACTACTTGCATCGACTATTTTTATACTTGGCATCACTCCAGGGCCAGGTGTATTACTGGTTGTATCACGAACGGTCAGTGGTGGATTATTTAGCGCCGTGTGGACTATCGCGGGCATTGTTTCTGCCGACCTTATTTTTCTTGTCATTGTTGCTTACGGACTACAGGTCATTGCAAATATTTTAGATTCAGCTTTTATTTTTATACAAACTATCGGCGCTATTTATTTACTCTGGCTAGGTTTTGTTCTTATAAAAAGCCCGAGCATGACACTAGCCTCTAATAACACTGCCCCTACGCCACAAATCTCACAATCCTTTTATGGCTTGTGGTTAACAGGATTACTCATTACATTAAGTAACCCGAAAGCCATTCTCTTTTATATGAGTTTTTTGCCTGCAATTATAGATATCACCGCACTAACGGCTATCGATGTCGTTATTATGGGAGTCATTATTTGCGCCACTATTGGCGGCATCATGCTTTTTTATGCACTCACTGTGTTAAAAGCCAAAAGCACTATAGGTACATCGATGGGCCACAAGCTAACACAGCGCATAGCAGGTGGAATTATTATCGCAACAGGTTTATTACTGTTGGGCCGCGCTACTCTTTAAAAATAATTTCATTATGTGCTCGCCTTTTAAAGCCAGCAATACACCTAACAGTATAAAAACCAACCCGACCACTGCGAATATATCCCAATGATAATCTTCGACGATAGTTGAGATGGTTAGAGCAACAATAGGAAACAAAACCGTCGAATACGCCGCTTGATTTGCACCAATACGACTAACTAAACTCAAGTAGGCGGTAAAGCCCAAGATTGAACCCGGAATGACTAAATATAATAAGCTGCCCCAGTATATAGGTCGCGTATCCCATACCCAGTCAACACCACTTATTAGCACCATAACCAATAAAGCAATGGCACCGTAAATCATGCCATAGGCTGTACTCGTCCACGGTTTGATGCCATTGGCGCTATGGCGAAGTGTAATCATATTGCCAAGTGAGAAACAATAAGTACCCAATAACGCATAGACAATGCCTATCAGCGAGTTATCGCCATATTGCCCTTGCGATAATTGCTCCCAAAACAGCAGCACAAGCCCTGCAATACCCAAAAAACTTGAGAAATAAATTGTTATGGGCGGCCTCTTTTTCCATATTAGCCACTGATTAAACGCATTAAATAAAATCGCCGACGCAAAGATAACCGAGACAATGCCACTCACCAAATAGAGACTCGCATTATAAAAAAATAGAAAATTAATCGAAAATAAGCAAAGCCCCTGTAGTAAAAAGAAAACGTGATCGCGCCCACCTACCTTTTGTAACTTGCCTAAAAAATGCAATAGTGGCAAAAATAAAACACTCGCGAGAGCAAAGCGATAAAATACCGATAGCAACAAAGGCACATCACCCACTTGCCAATGGATACCTATCCAAGTAGTACCCCAGATAAAAACAACACTCACATATAAAAATAGATTCACTGCCACACCTACAATCAAAGACGGAGCCATTGTAGCCAATGCCGATCTTAAGTTTTTGCACAATCCTGCTCTTTTAGAAAAATAGCGCCAATAATATTGTCTCTATGCGCATTAGCCGATAAAGTACATGTAAAAGAGTAAAGCCAAATACAAAGCGCAAGCTTATTACTGGCTATGAAATATCGCCGCCCCCTTGGTACATATATGAGCAACCATGTATGAGTAAACAGGAACAAACATTAGAGTCGTCGAAGGCTCGTGCCGAATACCGCCACCAAGCGAGCCAAGATATTTGCCTTACTGTGTGGCAAAACCAGTACGATACAGTGTCTTACAAACGTGACTCTTACCACACTCTGAGCTTTTATATCGATGGTGGACACCAAACTCGCCGCCTAGATCAAGCCATCAGCACCATAGGTGGCCCAAATAAGTTATGCCTAATGCCCGCCGAGTCGCTCTCTACGTGGAATGTTAAAAAACCACAACGGTTTGCACATATTTACTTTTCTAAAAATTATTTTAAAGAGCTTGTACTGCAGGACTTTGATATAGATCCGCGATCGATCGAATTAGAAGAGAAAACATTTTTTACAGACCCAGTACTAATAGAGTCTATAAAAAGGTTATTAAGCCAGCATACCTCATACCCAGAAGACACCTTAATGACACAAGAGTCTGTCAGGTCAATTATCACAAGCTTAGCGCAATCTCATAGCACAAGGCCTGCTCATCAAAACAATTATCGCGGCCGCCTCAATAAGTCACAACTACGACTTATTGATGAATTTATTGCCTCCCACTTGCATCAAGTAATTAGCGTCGATCAATTGGCTGAGCTGATCCACCTAAGCCCCTTTCATCTCATGAGGGTGTTTAAAAAAACGATGGGGATAAGCCTGCATCAAAAAGTGATGAAAATGCGGGTCATAAGGGCGAGCGAACTACTGCGTGCCAACAAGTCACAGTTAGATGTCAGCACTTGCTGTGGTTTTACTCATCAAAGTCATTTCTCTCGTTGCTTTAAGCAATTTTTTGGAGTGACTCCCAAACACTATCAAACTGCCTATCATGCGTAGTTTTGTACTATTTTTTCAGCACAATTGATTTTAGATTTTTTTCAGGCAATTAAAGGTTTAGAATGGCTGAATTACACTAAGGATCAATACTATGAGTCAACTGCCACCTTGCCCAGCATGCAAATCTGAATATACCTACCCCGACGGCGATATGTTCGTTTGCCCAGAATGCGGTCACGAATGGAATGAAGAGTCCCAAAACGATAATAACGAGCGCGTTATTAAAGATTCCAATGGCAATATATTGAAGGATGGTGACACTGTAACCGTCATCAAAGATCTAAAAGTTAAAGGCTCATCATCGGTCATTAAAGTAGGGACTAAAGTTAAAAATATTCGTTTAACCGACGGTGCTGACGGTCACGATATTAATTGTAAAATAGATGGCTTCGGTATGATGGTATTAAAATCTGAGAAGGTCAAAAAGGTATAAATTTAACAGCGGTTAAATTTATACCTTGAATCTATACATAATCAGCAACAAGCCTAAAGGATATGGTCGAGCGCCTTAGTTAACTGAGGATAAGAGAATTCGAAGCCATTATCCAACAACTTTTTGGGCACCACTTGTTGCCCTTCTAACAATAACTGGGATGATTCACCAAAGAGTAATATCGCTATAGCAGCAGGCATTGGCATCAGCATAGGTCGCTTAAGCTTGCGTGCTAATTGATGGGAAAACTCAGCATTGGTAACAGGATACGGTGCTGTGGCATTAACAGCACCGCTTACAGTTTTCGTATCAATTAAAAACAGTAATAACTCAAGCATGTCATCGAGATGTATCCAAGAAAACCATTGATTACCCGAGGCAATGCGCCCACCCAAACCCAAGCTAAACGGCAACAACATGCGCTTAAGTGCTCCACCATGCTTGGCAAGTACAACACCTGTACGCACCCGACAAACTCGCACACCTAAGTCTGTGGCTTGCTCGGCAACAGACTCCCACTCCTGGCAAAGTTCGCTAGCAAAACATTGACGCGGCTTAGCACTTTCATCAATATGAGTGGCCTCGGGATAATTGCCATAGTAGCCAATGGCCGAACCACTAATAAAACTCTCAGGCTTTTTATCGCACTTTTTAAGCCACTCGATAATATCTTGAGTAATACCAATACGACTTTGTTTAAGAGTTTTTTTACGCCCAGCAGTCCAACGTTTATCAATAATTGGAGCACCGGCTAAATTAATCACACCATCAACTTCAAGCCCAGAGTCTTTCACTGAGCCTATTAAATTAATCGGACCATTAAACATCTTTTTGGCTTTATCAAAATCCCGAGTCAATAAAGTAATTTTATCGCCTCGAGCCAGTAGCCTCTCCACCAGAGGGCGACCAATAAAACCTGTACCGCCCGTTACTAAAAAATGCATAACTATCCTTTTGGTTTTTCCTTTAACTATTCTTTAAATTTTTAAGCGAGTAAAACTACAAACAGTATCATTGACGAGAGAGAAAAGCAGCGCCTCTAACACCTGATGAATCACCATGCTTAGCTTTTACGAGCTGCGTCTCCGATTGGGTCGAAAATACATACTTATGCCAGCGCTTAGGCACTTCATTATACAGCTCATCGATATTACTCATACCACCCCCAAGCACAATAATATCGGGATCGATAATATTGATAACCTGAGCTAAGCTTTTTGCCACGCGCTCATAATAACGGTTCACTACCGCAATGGCTTGCATATTACCGTTACGTGCCAGCCGAATAATATCGCGAGAAGACAAGCGTGACTTTGATACCCTTTCATAATCGCGGGTAAAGCCACTACCCGATATCCACGTCTCGACACAGCCACGTTTACCGCAATAACATAAAGGCCCTGGGTATTCGCAGGCATCTATGCTGTCTACGCGGTGGATTATAGGCTCTTTATGACAATAAATAGATGATGTAACGGCTTTGTTTTTATCAACGCCATCAAAATGATCGAGCAATATAGACTCTTCTGCCTCTTGGGCAAAAGAGGCAAAGTATGTAGGAAAGGGCAAAGGGTTATGCCCCCATTCGCCACCCAAGCCATTTGCACCAACAATTAGTTTGCCGTTAAGCCATAAACCACCACCACAACCTGTACCTAAAATAACTCCAAAAACACTCCCTGCATGACTCGCAGCCCCATCAACAGCCTCAGAAAGCACAAAACAATTGGCATCGTTTTCCACAGTCACTTCTCGACTTAACAACTGTTCAATATCTTGTTTAAACGGCTCGCCATTGATCCATGTCGAGTTTGAATTCTTCACACGCTGGGTACGCACACAAATAGAACCTGGAATACCAATCCCGATACCCTGCGCTGGGCCAAGTTTTATCTCGGCCTCAACAATTAAATCATTAATCGCTATTAATGTTTTTTGATAATTATCTAGAGGGGAAAGAATGCGATGGCGATACAACTCGTCACCATTATCGTTGATGGCGATGATTTCTATTTTTGTACCACCAACATCAATACCTATATGCACAAAGCACTAACCTTAATTATCTGATGATAAAAACCGACGCACAATACTTGCAAAAATATCGGGCTTTTCTGCATGTAACCAATGCTCAGTATTACTAATCACTTTTACGCCGGCATTAGGAAACAACGTCAAGATAGCATCTTGGTGTTCAGGCAAAATATAGTCTGACTTTTCACCTTTAATAAATAATACCGGCTTATCGAAGGACGAATAGCTTGTAGTATTACCTTGGATAAGGTTATGGTAATTACGCTCTAAACCTTCAACATTAAGGCGCCAATACCACGTATTAGCAGCACCTTTATCGGTAGATTTTTTCAAGTTATTGAGTAAAAAACTGCGTGTAGACTCAAGCGATACATAAGGAGCCATCGACTTATCTGCATCGGCACGGTGATTAACCTCGGCTAGATTTACCGCGCGAAAAGCCTCAAATACATCATCGTGGCGACGAGGATAGTCAACCGGTGCAATATCTGCAACAACTAAGCGATTGACGCGCTCAGGGTAGCGCAACGCAAACTCCATACACACCTTACCGCCTAAAGAGTGTCCCACTAACTCAGCCTGCTCTAAGTTATTATCATCCATCCAGCCGAGCATTGCCTCTGCCATAGACTGCAATGAGATATCGACCGTATGATCTGAGCGACCATGATTGGGTAAATCAATCCCATAGACATGAAACTCATCCTTTAGTAAGCGGGTAATCATGCCTAAATTTTCAAGCGAACCAAACAGCCCATGCACCAGTACAACGGGTGTAGACCTTGCAGTATTGCTGCCCCCCCAAAAGCGATGAAAGATAGGCGTAGTAACTTGCATGTATATTCAGCTAACTCAACAAAGGTTATGAGTACAATTTATTAAGCGTCGGGGGTTGGCTTAGGAGGTAGGCGATTGCCGCTGGGGAAACTCGCGATATTATCTGTCGCTTTAATCTCTTTCACTTTACTTTCACCTTCGCGCTCTACTTCGTCAATACGAATAATAGCCTGCATGGGTATAAAGGAACGTTTAACCCCTGAGAATTCATTCTTTAGTTTTTCTTCGCCAGGATTAACAATAAGATTAGATGGCTCACCAAAAACAAACTCTTCGGCCTCAATAAAACCATACATTTCGCTTTGGTAAATATCTTTGGCATAAATTTCGTAAATTTCGTTTTGGTTATAAAAAATAACCTTGTAAACCGGCTTACTGGACATAACAGACTCTATTAATAAACAACTTGGCTTAATATGATGCCACTAAGCTTAAAAAACAAGGGATATCCCGACAAATAATCACCATTAAACAGTGCTGTAAAAACACCCTAACACCCTCTATAATCGTCCTTTACAATACCATTCATCCAGCAAAGTACTAAATTACTATTTTTAGGGCACTTTTTAGAACGCCCTTTAGGGCACTACAGCAATCAAATGACCGAATCAGCACCCCACAAAAAACTCTATATCAAGACACACGGCTGCCAGATGAATGAATACGATTCATCACGCATGAAAGATTTACTCGGTGAATCGCACAATATGGTAACCACTGATGACCCCAGCGAGGCCGATGTACTACTTGTTAACACCTGCTCTATCCGTGAGAAAGCACAGGAAAAGCTGTTTCATCAGCTAGGTCGTTGGAAGGATTTAAAAAAGAAAAATCCCGACCTTATTATTGGTGTTGGTGGCTGCGTGGCCAGTCAAGAAGGCGATGCCATTGCTGAACGCGCCCCCTTTGTGGACTTGATTTTTGGGCCGCAAACACTACACAGACTCCCCGAGATGATGGAGACCCCGCGCGATAACGGTGCTGTCGTGGTTGATATTACCTTTCCTGAAATCGAGAAATTTGACAACCTACCTCAACCCGAGGCCGATGGCGCCTCTGCCTTTGTCTCGATTATGGAAGGCTGCTCTAAGTATTGTACCTTTTGTGTGGTTCCCTACACCCGTGGTGAAGAAGTTAGCCGTCCAGTGACCGATGTGTTAACCGAAGTTGCGCATTTAGCCTCACAAGGTGTGCGCGAAATTAACCTGCTCGGCCAAAATGTAAATGCCTATCGCGCAGAAACCGATGACGGGCAAACCCTCGACCTAGCCGAGCTTATTACTTATGTTGCCGCTATCGATGGCATTGATCGTATTCGCTATACCACCTCTCACCCTGTTGAGTTCTCCGATAGCTTGATTGATGTTTATGCCGATGTACCTGAGCTTGTCAGCCATATTCATCTGCCCGTGCAGAGCGGCTCAGACCGTATTTTAATGGCGATGAAACGCGGACACACAGTACTGGAATACAAATCTAAACTGCGTCGACTCAAAAAAATTCGCCCAGATATTAGCTTTTCTTCTGATTTTATTATTGGCTTTCCTGGCGAGACTGATAAAGACTTTGAAGGCACCATGAATTTAATTCAGGACATGGATTTTGATATGTCCTTTAGCTTTATTTATAGCGCACGCCCCGGCACGCCCGCGGCCGACCTACCCGATGAAACTCCCGAAGAAATTAAAAAGCAGCGGCTGCGAATTTTACAAGACAGAATTACTCAACAATCTCAGGCTATTAGTCGCCGCATGGTCGGTAACACCGAGCGCGTATTGGTTTCGGGTTACTCTAAAAAAGATCCCGGACAGCTCTCCGGCCGTACAGAGAACAACCGTGTGGTTAACTTTCGCTGTGACGATGCACAACTGATTGGTAAATTTGCCGATATATTAATTCAAGAGGCATTGCCCAACTCACTACGAGGTGAATTAATATCAAGCGAACTAGACAGCTAATGAATAACTTTAAAGTTACGGCTCACCTATAAAAGTAAGCGACTTTCAAAAAGCCACAAACTACACTAACTAAAAAAACTTAAGGATAAAATAACTCCATTGACTACGACCCAAGCTAACGAAGCTACTACTAAAGAGTATGAACTAACCCTTAGCATCGACTCCCTATCGACTCAGGAGCTTGCCAACTTATGCGGCCAATTCCAGTCTCATTTACAACAAATTGAGCAACGTCTAGATGTTAATATTTTAAATCGTGGCAATGATTTTTTGATCAGTGGTGAAGAGTCATGCACACAGGCCGCAGGCAATATTTTACAAGCCATTAGTCTTGAGATAAGCGGCGGAAAGGATATTCTCCCCGACGATGTACACCTGTTAATTCAACAGCATCACCCTGAGCATCAACAGCCCTTTGATGATCAAAATACGCAAGATACAAGCAGTAAAGTAGATCCGCTCCTTACTTTACGCACCAAAAAAGGTACCGTTAAGCCTCGAGGTCGCAACCAACAGTATTATGTTCGTGCAGTACTCACTAATGATATTAATTTTGGTATTGGCCCTGCGGGTACCGGTAAAACCTACTTAGCTGTGGCGTGCGCTGTACAAGCCATATTAAACGATGAAATAGAGCGCATTTTATTGGTGAGGCCTGCCGTAGAAGCTGGCGAAAAACTAGGGTTTTTACCCGGGGATCTATCGCAAAAGGTCGACCCTTATTTGCGACCACTCTACGATGCCTTGTACGAAATGCTTGGCTTTGAAACCGTCGATAAACTTATTGAGCGTAATATTATTGAAGTCGCTCCCCTTGCCTATATGCGTGGCCGCACCCTCAACAATGCTTTTGTGATTTTGGACGAAAGTCAAAATACGACACGCGAACAAATGAAAATGTTCTTAACGCGCATTGGTTTTGGTACTACCGCAGTTATTAACGGCGATCCCACACAAATCGACTTACCTCGGGGCCAACCTTCTGGTCTTAAACACGCAGCTCAAGTACTAGAGGGGGTAGAAGGCATTAGCTTCACTCACTTCACCTCTAAGGATGTTGTGCGCCACCCATTAGTACAAAAAATTGTCGATGCCTACGATAAGGCCGATCAATGAGCGAGACTCTAGGCGGCATAGAAGTTGATCTGCAAAATGCAGCTGACAGCCCAATACCCAACCAACAAGAGTTTTTAAAGTGGGTAAGCCTAGCTTGCGGGCAGCAAAAACCTACTGCTGAGGTCAGCATTCGTGTTGTCGAAAAAGACGAAAGCCAAGCACTCAACAAGCAATATCGAGATAAAGACAAACCCACCAATGTGCTCTCGTTTCCTGCCGAGTTCCCCGAAGGCGTAGACATCCCCTTTTTAGGCGACCTTGTTATTTGCGCACCTATTGTTGTTAGCGAAGCACTCGAGCAACATAAAACCGTAGAGTCACACTGGGCACATATGGTGATTCATGGCACATTACACCTATTGGGCTATGATCATATAGAGGACAATGAGGCAGAAGAAATGGAAGCACTTGAGACAAGTTTGCTTCAAAAGCTTGGCCATAAATGCCCCTATACAACAGATTAATCATTTTATGAGACTTTAGCGTCTGTTAAGTAAGATTTCCTAGGTAATAAACGCATATTTGATAGTAGACGCCGCGCTCAGTCACTGCTAACATTTATGTCCATCCACTATTTATGACGATTAATGAACGACGAACCTCCAAGTAGTAACGGCCAAGACAAATCTTGGCTTGAACGTCTGGCCTCTTCATTCTCAAGCGAGCCCAAATCTCAAGAAGAACTACTTGAGGTCATCCGCGAAGCAGCCTCAAATCAGTTATTAGATCAAGAAGCCTTTGGCATTATTCAGGGTGCTCTTGGCGTATCGGCATTGCAAGCTCGCGAGATCATGATTCCTCGCTCACAAATGGTAACGGTAAACGTTAATGAGCCTCCAGAGGAATTCCTACCTAAGGTTATCGAATCTGGCCACTCTCGCTTCCCTGTCATTGGCGAAAACAGTGACGACATAAAAGGCATATTGCTTGCAAAAGACCTTCTACCTCTTATTCTCAAGGGGCATAAAGACTTTACGCTAGAATCTGTCATTCGTAATGCCACGATCATCCCCGAAAGTAAGCGACTTAATATTTTATTGCGTGAATTTCGAGAAAACCGCTACCATATGGCATTAGTGATTGACGAGTATGGTGGTATATCGGGGCTTATTACCATTGAGGATATTCTAGAAGAAATCGTGGGTGAAATCAGCGATGAAACCGACGACGAAAATGACGACGTTTTTATTCGCAAAGTCGATGATGATGACTACATAGTAAAAGCATTAACTCCGATAGAAGAGTTTAACGACTACTTTAACAGCGGCTTTAGTGATGAAGAATTTGATACCGTCGGCGGCCTTGTTATGCAAAATTTTGGGCACCTACCAAAACGCAATGAGGTAACAGAGCTAGATAGCTTCTCTTTTAGAGTATTGTACTCTGACAACCGACAAATACATTTACTGCGCTTAACACCGCCCAGCGCCAAATAATTTATAGTTAACATGCGCCCACTACTCTTGCTTTTTTTAAGTGTTTTCGCTGGCGCATTAACAACGCTAGCTATCCCCCCCTTTAATTTCCCATGGCTGAGTATTCTCACGCTTGCTGTATTTGCCTATGTACTTCAGCAACAGCACACTAAAAAGCAATTATTATCACACGCCTTTTTATTTGGCTTGGGCTTTTTTGGTACAGGCGTCTCTTGGGTTTTTATTAGTATTAACGAATTTGGCGGAGCACCACCACCTCTAGCAGCATTAATGACTAGTGCCTTTGTAGCAACAATAGCCATAATATTTGCACTGCCTTTTATTTTGATAAAGTTCTTTAGGGCATCTGAGTGGCGTCTACTTTTAGGCTTTCCTGTTGTCTGGGTATTGAGTGAATGGTTACGTGGCTGGATCTTTACCGGCTTTCCTTGGCTTTATGTAGGCTATAGTCAACTATCAACGCCATTGGTGGGTTGGGCTCCTATTGGCGGCGTACTTTTTGTTAGTTTATTAACAGCATTCACAAGTAGTATGATTGCCAACATCTGCTTAAAATCGAGTCAATTAAATCCTAAATTATTATCTGCTTTGGTTGTTATTATTTTTTGGAGTGAAGGCAAAGCGCTACAAGATGTTGAATGGACTGAACCCGCCGGAGAAGAAATAGCCGTCGGCATTATCCAGCCCAATATATCACAGACACTTAAATGGGCACCGGAGTACCGACAACCCACACTCGATATTTTAAGTTCACTTTCTGACAATCTTTGGAACAACGACTTGGTAGTATGGCCTGAGGCCGCTATACCTGATGTGTACTCTCAGTCTCAGAATTTCTTAGGCAAAATGCATCAAAAAGCAAGCGATACTAATACGGCATTAATCACTGGAATTCTTTACGATGACCAGCAAAAATACTTTAATAGCTTGATCGGTTTAGGAGAAGCAGCTGGTATATATTCTAAACAACGCCTTGTACCTTTTGGCGAGTATGTGCCACTGGAGTCAATGCTGCGTGGCCTAATTGAATTCTTTGATCTTCCTGCCTCGATTATTTCTATTGGACCTGCGAACCAATCTGCGATTCAAACGAATCAATACCGTATAGCCAGTGCGATTTGTTACGAGATTGTCTACCCGTCACTGATTGCAACGCTTGCAAAAAACTCTCATTTTATTATTACCGTCAGTAACGATGCGTGGTTTGGAGAATCAATAGGACCATTACAGCATTTTCATATGGCACGTATGCGCGCAATAGAGACTGGCCGTTATGTTATTCGCTCTACCAATAATGGTGTCAGTGCCATCATCGCACCCAACGGCGACATTAATTCTCAAAGCGACCAATTTATTAAAACCTATCTAGAAGGGAAAGCAACACCGATGAAAGGCAATACGCCCTACTTGATCTGGAAAGATTACTTAACGCTCTCTTTTTTATTTTTGATCACAGCCTTGCTGATTTTTCTCGAAAGAAAAAGTGATAATAAGTAAATGAGCAGAAAGAAAATAAAAAAATTTATTAAGCCCAAATTAGATTCAGTGAATTGATGGCTATGCAATCAATGAATCTTTAAACAAGTCACTTAGGTAGGATTTTTTTTGCAAAGATAAAGCCGAGAATTGACTATCAACTGGAGTATCTCCAACCCAACTAAATTTCCAGTCATACCATACCTCACTTTTTTCTTTTTCCTTACGGATCTCGACTAAAGAAAAACCTTGAGCAAGAGCTTGATAAGTCTGTCGCAATTGATGAGCGATATATTCAGCGTTTTTTGCAAACATTGAGGCGTGCGTGTTTTTAGGCAATGTCAGTAGAACACATGTATGCTCAGCCGAGACTTTTAATGGATGTATCAATACATCTATTGCTTCACCTAAACGATTCTTTACCGATACTGTTCTAAATGGGTGCATAACTTTACTTCGAAATCAACTCACTTATTGGACAACTCTGTTGACTTTTAAAGCCACAAACAACGGCATAAAAGACAAATTTCAACGCAGTATAATGAAATAAAATAAAGAGTGAAATAGAAAAACCAATAAGATTCAGGGAATATAAAAATATGATAAGTAGTCTTACCTTTTTAAATACAAAAAATTTAAAAATGAACTTTTTAGACTCATAAGCTGCACTTTCTCATGAAAATCATTTATCGCAATTGATAAACTAAAAGCCCTAGATATTCATGTAACGCAATAGAGCTCCTATTAAGAGAGCTCGCTCGAGGAAGCCAATCGTCCCACCAGCCATACCAAGCCCTCCCTTTAGACTGTAAACGAGCACTAAAAAAACCCGTTGCCATGGGTATAACATCAACACCTGAGCGCTCAAAGGCATACCGTGCGCGGCGCATATGGTAAGCATGCGTCACCAGTAATACCCTAGTGAAATTATTTTCCTTTAAAAGCTCTGCAGTATTGTGTGCATTTTGCCATGTGTCACGGCTCGCAGATTCTGTGATGATATGCTCAATAGAAAATTCTTGCTTTAGTAACTCTGCTGCCATTTGCGCCTCGGAAACACGCTCATAAGGCCTCACTACGCCACCAGAGACTATAAATAGGCAATTGCTTAGCACCCGTATCTACACGCTTACGCACAAGGTGAGCACCATAGCGTACCCGCCATAATGCCTGATGGCTCAACTGGTCTTGCCCATTAAATTCAGGCGCTAAGCGCAACCGGCCACTACCCAATACGATCACAGCATCTGCTTTGGATTGCTCGGCTAGCGATGCTTGTTTAACAAAAGGGGATTCCAACCAAACAAATAACGAGTCGCTGACAATTGGCATGGATAAAAGCAACAAACTCAACACTGCAAAACCTAGGGACAATTTTGCCAACAACTTGAAGCGCCGCCAGTAAACCCATGCAAAAAAGATCATTAAAATCTGTATTGCCGGGGGTAGTATCAGAGTTTTAAATAGAGTAACCAGCAATTTTGACTCCAAGCCGTTACTGTCGGCGATAATATCTGTGTACTTATTCGTACCCTAGGCTCTTATTAACTATCGCTTAGGTGGCACGATTGGGCGTATAATGGCCCATTAATTTTTATATTTTAAGGCCATACCAATCTAATGGAAGAACAATACCATCCCTCAGACGTTGAAGCTATTGCTCAACAATATTGGCAAGAAAACCGCTGTTTTGAAGTAACCGAAGACCCAGCTAAAGATAAATTCTATTGTCTTGCTATGTTTCCCTACCCTAGCGGGAAGTTGCATATGGGCCACGTCCGCAATTACACCATTAGCGATGTCATTGCACGCTTCCAACGCATGCAAGGAAAAAACGTACTGCACCCAATGGGTTGGGACGCCTTTGGCCTACCCGCAGAAAACGCCGCTATACAAAACAAAACGGCACCTGCCAACTGGACCTATAGCAATATAGAGTACATGAAGGAGCAGCTCAACTCGCTTGGCTTTGGCTTTGATTGGAGCCGTGAATTAGCAACCTGTCAACCCGATTACTATAAATGGGAGCAGTGGTTCTTTACTCGCCTATACGAAAAAGGACTGGTCTACAAAAAAATGGCAACGGTCAACTGGGACCCTATTGACCAAACGGTACTGGCAAATGAGCAAGTCATTGACGGCAAAGGCTGGCGCTCTGGCGCTACGGTTGAGCGCCGAGAGATCCCTCAGTGGTTTATCAAAATAACCGACTATGCTGAAGAGTTATTACAAGATCTCGACAAACTGCCCAAGTGGCCTGAGCAAGTCAAAACCATGCAAAAAAACTGGATTGGAAAATCCCGTGGTATGCAAATGACCTGCACCCTTGAGACAGCTGTAGGCGATATCAGTCACTTTGATATATATACCACCCGACCAGATACGGTAATGGGTATCACCTATATGAGTTTGGCTGCAGAGCACCCTATCAGCCTGGCACTTGCAAAAAACAACCCAAAGCTTGCTGCCTTCATTGAGAGTTGCAAAAAACAATCAGTTAGTGAAGCCGACATGTCGACCATGGAAAAGCTGGGAATGGATACCGGCCTAAAGGTACACCACCCAATCACCGAAGAGCTTATCCCGGTGTGGGTAGCCAACTATGTGTTAATGGATTACGGCTCGGGTGCAGTGATGGCTGTACCTGCCCACGATGAGCGCGATTACGCCTTTGCAAAAGAATATAAGCTCGCCATCAAACAGGTAATTACTAATGAAGCAAGCGATGCCAACATCGAAACAGAGGCCTTTACTGATAGAGGCATACTGATTAACTCTGGCGAGTTCGACGGGCTCGACTTCGATGAAGCATTTGATGCGATTGCAGCCAAGCTTGGTGAGCTAAGCCGTGGAGAAATAAGCACGAACTTTCGCTTACGTGACTGGGGTGTTTCGCGCCAGCGCTACTGGGGTACGCCCATCCCCATATTTAATATGCAAGATGGTGGTGAAATCCCTGTTCCGCTAGAAAAGCTACCTATCTTGCTACCAGAAGACGTCGAGATGGACGGCGTGCAATCGCCTATTAAAGCAGACCCAGAGTGGAGAAAGGCTGAGATAAACGGCGCGGCGTGTGAGCACGAGACCGACACCTTTGATACATTTATGGAATCATCTTGGTATTACGCACGCTATACAAGCCCACATGCCAGCAACGCCATGCTCGATAAAGATGCCGCCAATTATTGGCTGCCTGTTGATCAATACGTCGGTGGTATCGAGCATGCTATTTTGCACCTACTCTATGCGCGCTTTTTTCATAAATTGATGCGTGACGAAGGCTTGGTGGACTGCGACGAGCCATTTGAGCAATTGCTTTGCCAAGGCATGGTACTTGCCGAAACCTATTTCAAAAAGAATGCAGATGGCAGTACCGAATGGTTTAACCCCGCCGATGTTACTGTAGAAAAAGACGATAAAGGTAAGCCTATTTCTGCACACCTGACAGCCAGTGGTGAGCCTGTAGACATTGGTGGCACAACTAAGATGTCTAAATCAAAAAATAATGGTGTGGACCCACAGACCGCCGTTGACTTATATGGCGCCGACACCGTACGTTTATTTACCATGTTTGCATCGCCACCAACCCAGACCCTAGAATGGAATGATGCAGGCGTCGAGGGCGGCAGTCGATTTTTACGCAGGCTCTGGAAAAACGTGTACGCGCATCTCCAAGCTGGAGAGCCAGCGGTGTTAAATGATGCGACAATCAATATGCTTAGCCAAGTACAAAAAGATTTACGCCGAAAAACCCATGAGACTATTGACAAAGTCAGCGGCGATTACAGCATACGCCAACAATTCAATACCGCCATTGCTGCTGTAATGGAGTTAATGAACGATGTAGCTAAGTTCGCCGATCGCGCAAGCCCAGGAACGCTTGCCGTAGAGCGCGAAGCATTAGAAGCAGCGATTTTATTGTTAGCGCCAGTCGTACCTCATATCAGCCATAACCTATGGCTAGCACTAGGGCACACCAGCAATGTGATTGACGAGACCTGGCCTGCTGTCGATGCAGCAGCCCTTGTCAAGTCGGCGATTACATTAGTCATTCAAGTCAATGGAAAAGTACGCGCGAAAATAGAGGCACCCAATAACGCGCCTAAAGACGAGCTTGAAGCACTGGCATTAGACAACGAACAAGTTAAGCAATTTATCTCAGATAAAACTGTTCGCAAAGTCATTGTTGTACCCAATAAGTTGGTAAATATTGTTGCCAACTAAATAAATACTATTGAGATACTTAGCGGACACCCGATTATGAACAAACTCTTGCGCCTTACCACTGTTACTTGTTTCGCTCTACTATTAGCCAGCTGTAGTGGTTGGCATCTGCGTGGTAGTGAAAATGCTGGTCTATCACTTAACAGTCGCATTTTTTTGAGTGGGCAAACTAGCGAAACTTATCGCATTGTCGAACAAAGCCTAAGTCGCAAAGGCCTACTTGACTCTGCATTTAATAGTGACTTGTTTGTCACAATTGATAACGAGAGAATTACCCGCCGAAGCGCGTCGGTTAACTCTGATTCAACCACCGCTGAATTTGAACTCACATTAAAAATCAATTACGACATTCGCGATAACAAAAAGAAAATATTGCGCCCCAAGACCGAAATAGAGCTAGTACGCTCCTATAACTTTAACCAAAACGATATTAGCAGTGGCGATAAGGAAGACGCCATATTGCGCAAAGATTTACGACGAGCCGCTGCAAGGCAAATTATTCAGCAATTGACAATTCTCGATAGAATTAGAAATCAAACAAGTGAATAAGTAGAGCATTACATGGGCAAACTACGTATCGACCAGCTTGGTAGACACTTGCAACAGGAGTTAGCACCTGTCTACTTAGTGAGTGGTGATGAGACATTACTGGTCGAAGAGAGTAGCGATGAAATAAGGCGTAAAGCTTTTAATAACGGCCATACAGAAAGAGAACGCTATTTTGTCGACAAGCAATTTGACTGGTCTCAATTACTGACAGCATCGAGTAATTTATCGCTCTTTAGTGAAAAGAAAATTATAGAATTACGTTTTGAGAAGCCTAAACCAGGTGATAAAGGCAGCAAAGCTATTTGCGAATACTTAAGCAACCCAAACCCCGACAATTGCCTAGTGATAGTAACGCCTAAATTAGATGCAGGTACAGGGCGCAGTAAATGGGTTAAACTGATAGAGAAACAAGGTACGTGGCTACCAATATGGCCGATATCACGTGCACAATTGCCCCGCTGGCTAGATCAGCGCATTAAAAAAATAGGATTAACGGCCGATAGCAATAGTATCGAGTTATTGGCGACACGCACCGAAGGTAATTTATTAGCTGCGCACCAAGAGCTAGAAAAGCTTAAATTACTAAGTGTAGACGGTTATTTGACACCAGAATTAATTGCTGGCGCCGTTGCTGACAGCGCTCGCTACGATGTATTTGGACTGATAGATAAAATATTACTGGGTGACTCTCGCGAGGCTGTTAAGAACCTACAGGGGTTGAAAACCGAAGGCACAGAGCCCACAGTTATTTTATGGGCACTAGCGCGTGAGATACGCTCTCTTATTGCGGTAAGTAATAATATTGAACAAGGTCAAAACTTTAACTGGGCTGCCAAACAAGCCGGCGTATGGGAAAAACGCCAAGGGCTTTTTCAGCAAGCTTTACGTCGGTTAGATATTAAAACATTGCACCGCCTACTTAGGCAGGCAAATATTATCGACAAATCCATCAAAGGTTTACATAGCATGAAACCATGGGATGGCTTATTAGATATTGTTCTTAATTTTACTAACTCACAAAGCCTTAACGAAACTAACTTACGGTTATCGCTACAGTCATAAAACGCTACCGTTTTACTATTTATTTATCGCCATATTATGATTCAAAAATTAAAGACAAAACAGGAAGTCCGCGAAGAAATGGAGCGAGAAATCTCCCAATACCTTAATGGTGGCGGAGAGATAAATAAAGTACAGCAAGGGATGAGTGGGCGCGAAAATAACAGTAATTTAAACCAAACAATTCCCTTTGTAGAGGGAGAAAAGCAAACACGCACACCATTAACTCAAACAGTGAAAGACCTTGACGAGCGTAAAAGCAAGAAAAAAACTGTAACTCCAGCAGTACACAAGCCCAGAAAAAAAATTATCTATGATGATTTTGGGGAAGCCATCCGGGAAATTTGGGAATAGCTCAAAAATAACTAATTCCCAAACGCACTCTCTATTTTTATCTAAATCTACTTCTCTGGATAGTCCGTCCAACCACTCAACCAAGAATCATTTGTTGAGCTCGGCTCGATCGCCCCGGCATAATCTACCGTGTTATCCCAAAAACTCCCTCTAGGAAAAGCAACAGGCCCATTCTTAACCGGTGAATTAGCACGAGGGATAGCGTTAGGTCGCACTTGGTTTTGTGGCGGTAATAACAATGGGTTTACATCAAACAATATTGCTTTTTGCGAGCGTATAAACTCTTCTTCAATAAGTCCATTATCGTCATCTTTTTCATCAGAGAATATTTCACCATCTCTGCCTACATCATAAATAAAACTATGACTAAATTGTATTTCTCCACTGAGAGCAAGATCAGCAGTTACTTCGTCTCGAATGTCTAGAAACTCACCAGTGTGCCCCATGATAATAAAATTATGAAAACTCCCCGCTGTTCCTCTGCGTAAATTCATTGCTCGCTGGGGCTTTTGGGGGTTACTCGCGCCAATCATTGTCACGTTATACATTGTGGGGTTCGATCTTGGCTCAGCTTGATGGTCATCCTTCCAGTTATCCGCCTCAAAACCATTATCACCAGCATCATCGTATTGTTGTATCACCATAAACTGTACGCGACCACTCCAGCCCATATCCCAATCGAGCGAATCGTCACGGGCACCTGTAATAACAATATTTTTTAAGTCTGCATTGCCACCAAACATCTCAATACCATCGTCATAGGCTCGATGTACTTGCACATGACTAACAACGGTTTCTCTACCACAACCGCCCATTGTTAAACCATTAAGCTCGTTATCTTTAAATACTTCAAGGCCTGCAAACTCTATACGCACATACTCGAGCACACCACAACTATCGCTATCGTTATTGCCACCAAACTGCCCACGCACATCATTTTTAGAAATACCTTCAATACTATTAATACCTTGATTGATCCTTGCATTTCCAAGCAATACTAAACCGCCCCAATCACCTCTCTCTCTTTCTCCTTCTGGTTTTGCGCTGGTAAATACAATAGGCGCATCTTTAGTGCCGTTAGCGTTAATTTTTGCATCTTTAGTTATAATCAACCCCGACTCAAACCCACCTTTAATCTGAGTGCCCGGCTCGATAGTCAAAATAGCATTACCCTCAACAAAAACAGGGCCACTTAAGACATAGCTCGTCTCGGCATACCACGTAGTATCAAAAGTAATAGCTCCAGACACGACAACTGTTGCTGGGCGATAGACATTAGGTTGGGCTAAGACGTTATCGGTATTTGCTTTGTTTTCAGTATAGTTGGAGTAGACACCAACAGATAATATTGTGAGGATAATTATGCCAGCGGCACTGGTACGCCAAAGCTTATTTTTTTTGTTAACACTGCTAGATTCAAATAGTACTTTTTTATCTTTTTCTTCACCAAAAATACTCTCAAATATCAGAAGTGATATGCGACTTTCTGCTACATATGTATCAACCAACCTGAGTTTTTCATGCTCTTTAATGTTACCGTTAATATCAAATAGTTTACGAAAGCTTCTTCGCAGCTCTGCTTCCCAGTAGATAGAGCCACTTTTACCTCGCGAGAGATATACATCTTTTTCTATATTAGTTTTTTCATCTGTTGTCAGTAATCCAACGCTCGCTTTATTATCTAGCTCCTCTCTATCTAAAAAAGTAAGGGCTCCCTTAGATAATTTACTCTCTAGTAAATTGCGATAGCTCTTTGCACTTTCTCTATACCCTTCGGTTAAGTTATTTCGTCTTATCAGTTTATTAAGATCGCCAACAACATTGCGCAATGTGGCGTCACCTTGCGTAGTAGCAATATTAATATACTTATCTAATTCATCTGGGTTTTCTACTAAATCAAAAAAGAATATATCATCACCGACCACTCTCTTATATTCTTTAATAAAGGTCCATAACTTTAGCCTTAAGCTATTATCCAAAATGCATTCCCCATCAATTATTTTTTCTGGCACAGCGCGCTGCTTGCACCATGAATCGGAGAATCATATTATTTCAGTATTATGAAATAATTATTACAAGTGAATATAAAAGAGTGTTATGAAAATAAAAACTTGATCTAAACTCTTAGCTGGGACGTAAGGGCTAACACACTTAAAGAATAGACTCACAGCCTCATATATTAGAACGTTACGAAGGATATAAGCCCATTGAAGCTATCGCTCACTACACTCTCAGCATACGGCTTTCTATCATTCCCTCTGGCTGCTGCTTTTATTACCTTACAGGTTATTATTCCAACCCACTATGCCAATATCACAAACCTTAGTTTATCGACTATTGGCGGCATTATTTTAATTGCACGCCTGTGGGATACGGTTACTGACCCTGTCGTCGGAATATTGTCCGACCGCACCCCCCAACACTTGGGCAGAAGGAAAATATGGATCTATATAAGCCTTCCCTTAATCGGCTTATCGACCTACTTCTTATTTAACCCACAAGCAGACACTAGCAGCACTTATTTATTACTTTGGACACTGGCTATTTATGTTGTAGGTACAATGGCAATAGTGCCTATGAGCGCATGGGGGGCCGAATTATCTCAAGATTATAAAGAGCGCAGCCGCATTACTGGCGCACGAGCAGTTTTTGGCCTACTCGGGACATTAACGGCTTTATTCATATTGGCTCTATTAAGTGAAGGAGAAGCAGGTAACTTAAGCAATAGCCTTGCAAGCATCACCCTGCTGGTATCAATAAGTCTGGTGATTGCTGGGCTTTTTCTCAGAAAAATACCCGATAACAACACGATCAAAGTGCCCAAGGCGCAGTTTAGAGAAGCCCTACAACTCATTAAAACGCCATCCCCCTTTCGAACACTGCTATCTAGCTTTTTAAGTAACAGTATTGCCAATGCAATACCGGCCACTTTATTTTTATTCTATGCCACGCATGTGCTCTTAGCACCTGAGTACATAGGGCCTCTACTCATTCTCTATTTTATTTGTTCAGCGATTTCAGTGCCTTTTTGGACAAAGCTTGCCAGTAGAGTGGGGAAATATAAGGCATGGCAATATTCTATTATTATTGCTTGTAGCTTTTTTATCTGGACACCTTTTTTGGGGCCAGAAACTTTATGGATTTTTGTCATCATTGTTATTGGTACAGGGTTTACCACGGGTTGCGACTTATTTATCCCCTCCTCAATGAATGGAGATCTTATTGAATGGGATAGCGCAACAACGGGTTATAAAAGGCCAGGCCTATTCTTTGCACTATGGGGAACAACCACGAAACTTGCTTTCGCTCTAGCTATTGGACTAGCATTCCCACTATTAGATGTCTTCGGGTTCAACCCTAATACAACAAATACGAATGCTGAATTATCAGCACTCGCGTGGATTTACGGGCTGCCATGCATTATCTTCAAGGTTATGGCTTTAATAGGCATGAGGAACTACCCTATCACCGAGTCACATTATGCTACACTCGTTAAATAACCCCATAATATAAGGCAAACAAATAACTAAATATACTAAGCCCTACCATAACTAATACAATTACCCCCATTAGCACCCATGGTCTAAAGGGTTTTCTGTCTATTTGATGATTAGGCCGGCTCAAATAAGAATCAACTCTCGCTTGATCTTCTGAGCTTAACGTATTTTTTTTATTCATTTTACTAACCTTAAACTATACTTTAGCGTACGACTATAATCACAAATACTACCATTATCTACGTTCAGATCAAAAGCGACTTAAATATGTCAGACAAAAAGCCATCACTTGAAAACAACGACTTCCTAATAGGGGAAAACGGTGCTTTTAACTGGGATTTTGAAAAGGGGTATTTCCAGTGTTTTGGTACTGAGCAAATTATCATCTCTACCGACCCAGACCTTAAGGATATATTGGCCCCGATAGCCGACGAGATGGGTGTCGACTTATTTCGGCTGATTGTCGCAAATGCTTCAATTCGTAGCACCAACAAAGACTATAAAGAAGTCATAGCCTCGGGTTCGCAACCCTTTGAAGAAGGGTTTGCCACATGGGGACAAATAGCCGCATTAACTGGTTGGGGTAGTATTAAATTAACAGAGTACGAACCTGAAAGTTGCCATGCGATTATCACCATAGATAATCCGTGGGAACTCCGCCTGCAAAAGAATTTACCAAAATACAAACACTGGGGATGTCCATTTTTACTCGGAAAAATGATTGGTATTTTTGAACAAGCTTTTGGGCAAAACTGTTGGGCAAAAGATACCTACGAATTTCTAAGCAATGGCACTTCTCAAGTTATATTAACTATTTATGCCTCCACAAAAACAACCTATAACGAATTAGAAAAGTGCCGTCAAAGAAAACTATCCAAACACGAGAAAGAATTAGAAAAAGAAATAGAAGAAAAAACAATTAAACTCAAAGAATCTAATCGCATTCTTAAAAACATTACCCACCTTGACTTTCTGACCAACCTAAAGAACCGACGCAGCCTTGAAGAAACACTGCTTGACATAAAAGAAAATAACTCGTGGAATGCACACACATTAATGTTTGTAGATCTCGATCAGTTTAAAGTAATCAATGATACTTGCGGACACTTAGCAGGAGATCGCCTACTAAGCTTAGTTGGTGAGCGCTTGTCTTTTTGTATTAGCGACTCTTATGACGACGAAAAATATGCAGTTTATCGCTACGGCGGTGATGAATTTGCCATACTGTTAAACGAACACAACAAGACTAAATCAATAACCCTAGCAAAGAAGATCAACGAAATTGTTAGCAATATCCTATTTAGCTGGGAAAATAAAGTATATGAAATAAACTGCAGTATCGGCATCGCACAATTAGACGCAATAGAGCCCGGTGTTGATAATGCAATTATCACCGCAGATAACGCCTGCTATCAAGCCAAAAAGAACGGCAAAAACCAATTTTATTTTGCGGAGCAAGACAACCCATTTATTGAAAGTCGATTAGTAGAAATGAATTGGATACATAGAGTAAAAGATGCGATCAAGCACGATCTCTTTGTACCTCACTTCCAATTGCTACGCCCGCTAGATACAAGCAATAAAAAAATATCGCTAGAAGCTTTAATTCGCATGAAAGGCAAAGATGACAAATTAATCATGCCAACTAAATTTTTATCTGCTGCAGAAAACTATGATGTAATTTTTGAAGTTGACTGCTGGATGATTAACGATATATGCAAGAAAATCAAGCAACTAGGCGAAAAGGCAGATCAGATTGAATCTATTGCTATTAATCTTTCAGGCAATACGCTCTCGAACCCAAAAATTGGGCAATTTATAGAAAAATGCTTTAAGCGTTACGAAACAGACACATCAAAAATATGTTTTGAAATAACAGAAACACATATGATGACTAATATTGATATTGCTCAAACACTGTTAGATCGACTACAGAAATATGGATGCACAATATCACTAGATGATTTTGGCGCAGGCATGTCGTCTTTTGGCTACCTAAAAAAACTACCTATTGATAAGATCAAAATAGATGGTAGTTTTGTCAAGAATATGGACAACTCTCTAGTAGACTACACCTTTGTTGAATCAATAACCAATGTAGCTAGAGCAATGGGTATTAAAACAGTGGCTGAATTTGTTGAGAATGAGCGCATTGTAGAACTGCTTAGCGACATCAATGTTGATTACTTGCAAGGCTATCATATAGAAAAACCCAAGCCTTGGAGCTTTTACTTCTAATTAAAGGTAAATTTGGCTTTACTTGCCTTTTATTAGTGATTGATAACATTCCTTAAGCTTAGATACAGGTAACTTACCGCTATCATGCCTTGGCAAAGAATCTACTTTAATAATAGGGCGAGGAATAAATGCATCATCTAGGTGCTTTTTTAAGTACGCTCTTAGTTTATAAACATCAATATGATCAGGCAGCACAACAAGGGCGGCTAATCGGCCAACATTCAAGTCCGTTTCTGGAGCAAAAATAACGCCATCAATTAATTCCGAAAATTTTAACAAGGTATTATTAATTTCCTGTAAAGAACCTCGCTTACCGGCTATATCTATCATATCGCTCGAGCGCCCTTTTAATACGAAACAAGAATCACTCTCTATGATAATTTCATCGGAAATTTCTATCCTTTCCGGCAAATATCTCGTGCTTGCAAATACTTTATTGCCCTGCGAAGGCTCAAAATTTATTCCTGGAAATAGATGCCAAACATGACTGTGAGCAGTCTCGCGCGAAGCCATTGATCCTATCTCACTGCAACCATACACTTCTCGCAGTTTTGCAGAAAACAACGACTCAACATCAGCGGCCAACTCTTTACTTAAAGGGGACGTGGCACATAATATTAAATCTACTGGCAAGCTATTACCAAAGTATCCAGTTGTATTTGATTTCACCAAGGCGCGCAAATGAATGGGAGACGATACCAACATTTTAGGTGTTGGCAACCTAGCAAGGGCGTCGTAAATATCTTGAGGAAATAATGGTTTGATATCTGCCACACACACTTCTACAAATAGTGGTAATAATATAGATGTCTCCAAACCCCACATATGCTGTGGCGGCACCGTTGCCAACTGGTAATGTAACTTATGGTTCTCGCACAACATATTTGCCGCGTTGATTTGGCTACTTTCGACAATAGTTTGCCAACTCTTTTTATTAGGCTTGGATTCCCCCGTGGAGCCAGAGGTAAAAGAAATTGCCGCCAAGTGGTCCAATAATATGTCGGGAATAGACGATACTTTATTATCGCTATTAAAATCAGCCTCTAAAACATTTATTGACAAGTAATCAGCGACGGAACTTTCTTGCTCTGTATCAGTGGGAGTCTCAAAGCTAGTCTCATTGACATAGCCATCGTGCAACACATAAGTGTCACTGTATTTTTCGAACAACCATTCTTGAGTTGCCATTTTTTTATTAGGTGGCAGCAAATTAGTTTGTGCTTTTAAAATAACAGCACAAAATGAGACCATAAAAAAATAACGATTTTCACATAGATTGATTGCAAAACGTTGATCAGGTAGGAGATTGGCAACAGTGTGGACATGCGCCAAAAATTGCCGCCCTGTCACTTGTGTACCTAACTCTATAGGAGAATTACGATCTAACACGATAGCCATTGGGCTATCTAATGGCCGGCTAGTTAAAGCAATACTATTCTCGACGTCATCCATGATCTAAATACTGAAACTCAATGGCAGTTACCCTTTATTCGCCTCGATATACTGGGTGAGGCTTTTAAGTGTAGAAAATGCTTCTCTAGTTGATTCATCTTCCGCCTTAACCTGCACGCCATATTCTTGAGAGATTGCCAAAGCAATTTCGAGAGCATCGATAGAATCTAGCCCTAAACCATCACCAAATAGCAGCTCATCAGGCTCTATATCTTTGGCCTCTATATCTTCTAGATTCAATGCTTCGACCAGTAATTCAGCCATTTTTAACTCAGCAGGTGATTGCAGTGCCACGTTCTCTAAACCTCGATATGTTAGTTGCTTTATTTTTAAGGGTGTGTAGTTTAAACTAACTCGCTTGTATAAATAACCCGCTAAAGCCATATTATTTGTCACAATATGCTATATAAATGTTGTAGATTCACGCCGGTGAGTCGATCAATATTGTTGATTGGCCCCTTATATCACCCAAAAATATGCTAAACGACCCACAATATAACCTAGTCATCTCCGGCTATTTAAATAACCACCTTTCTGATGAGCCAGTAGAACAACTCATCGAACACCCAAACACATTAATGCTATTACCCTACGGCACTGAATGCACCCCTGGACCTCTAGGTATTATTAATAGTGGTTTATCATCGCTTAATAGCCAAATAATGACCGAGGTTTGGACAGTAGATGATAATGTAGAGAGAGGTGTAACTGGCAGATGCCACTGGAACAAAACAGATTCAATGATTGCCGCTGCTATCTGGCTAACTAAAGAACAGTGTCTAAACATCCAAAAGTCAACGGAAGCAGCATACATAGAACTGCTAGAGTTTTTAAAAATAAAAGGCTACCCAAGTCCATTTAGATTTTGGAACTATATTCCCAATATTAATGAAGGGAATGGGGATGCGGAGCAATATAAGTTATTCTGCACAGGGCGGTTAGCCGCCTTCGAACAATCAGGTATGTCAGCAGAAGAGTACCCCTCTGCATCTGCATTAGGCCACCACTCTGAGGGCGCCGTTTTTTATGTTTTAGCGGCAAAACAGGCGGGAACACATTACCGTAATTCATTACAAGTCAATGCTTTTCAGTACCCACGCGAATATGGCCCAAGCAGCCCGTCATTTTCGCGCGCAACAGAGCTAACTATCAATGGGCAAAATCTATTTTTGATCTCTGGAACAGCGAGTATTATTGGCCACAAAACTATTGCTGAGGGCGATTTAACCGGTCAAGTCAATACCACTATAAAAAACATTAATCATTTACTCACAACAAAACGTCAGCAAGATAAGAACATAAATATTATCTCTGCTAAGGTTTATCTACGTTTTGCTAACGACCTAGAGATTGCACAAACACTTCTAGAAGAAGCTTTTCCAACCACCGAGATAGTGTTTACTCTGGCGGATATTTGTCGGGCCAACCTATTGGTCGAAGTGGAATGTTTTTGTGGATAACTACAATAATATAGAATCATTGCCGCTTGGCGCTAAAAGCCATCCAGCCAATACGCTGTATAGAGCACTAGGCACTGCACTTTGCTATGCCCTATTTGGCTTGGGCGCACCCGTCGTAAGCATAATATTACCTCTGATTAGTATCATGCCGGTAAGTCCCTCACAAAAAAAGCAATGGACACGTGCCATCATTAGCAAAAGCTGCATGTTTTACCTCAACACTATGAAGGCACTAAGCCTGTTGACTTATTCTATTAAGCCAACGGCAACCATTGCCCCAAAAGGCAAAATAATTATCGCTAATCACCCATCATTACTCGATGCTTTTTTTATTTTGGGTATGTGTAACAATTTGTGTTGCATCACGAAAAGTACTTTATGGAAGAATCCATTCACTGCATTAATTGTGCGTATGGCAGACTACATTCCTAATAACTGCGAAGATTTTATTCAACAGGCTCAAAAAAGACTTAATAACGGAGAAAATATACTTATTTTTCCAGAGGGTACACGCAATTATTACGACGACCAATTAGACTTTAAACGTGGTGCTGCTAACCTTGCAATATTGACTGAGAGTGACATCGTGCCAATCCTGATTAAGTGCACTCCTCGCGCCATGCAAAAAGGCGAAAAGTTCTATAGTATTCCAGCAATTGCCCCCCTTTTCTCTTTCGATGTATTAAAAACGATAGAAACAAAAAAGCATATTAAAATGGACTCGCCAAAAACATTACAATACCGGCAACTGACTCGATATCTTATCGACCTCTATCGCCCTCATTTAACAAAAACTGAGCTATTAAAGTCATCAGACGCCGCATAGAATAATAATATGAAAAAAAATAGAACCGAAGTTGAAGAATATATAAAAGAAATATTAGTCGAGCTATTTGAGATCGATAAAGAAGAGCTAAAGCCAGAAGCTAAGCTTTATGAGGATCTAGATATTGACAGTATTGACGCTGTAGAGATGCTGATCGAAATTAAAAAAACAATCAAAGAAGACATCAACCCCGAACAGTTCAGCGACGCAAAAACCTTACAAGACATCGTAGATATAGTTATACAGTTGTAACATGAAAAACATTAGCATATCGATCGAACAAGAAGTCGCTTTTCCTGATGTGGATAGCTATCGGATTGTATGGCACGGCAATTATATTAAATATTTTGAAATTGCACGCTGCAAATTATTAGAAAAGATAAATTACACCTATAACGACATGGAAAAATCTGGGTATTTCTTCCCCATCATTGATGTCAAAGTTAAATATATTAGGCCTTTATTATTCGGGCAAAAATTTATCATCACTGCAACCTTAAAGGAGTGGGAAAATAAACTAACAATTAATTACACCATCACTGACAAAGCCACTAATGAAAAATTAACCAAAGGCTATACCTCGCAAATAGCTATAGCGATGCCTAGCCACATAACGCAATATGAATCACCCAAGATTCTTATTGATAAAATAGAAAAGGCGATGCAAAACTAATGTGGCAATTATGCTCATCAATTACCAGCAGAGTATTAGTCATTTTATTACTATCATCAATAAACACTAAGACTATTGCAGAAAACACACAAACCTCAGATAGAGACGACAACATCCGTGCTTTACTGCCTCAATCTTGTGTATTTTCGAGTAATTTTGAACAAGAGAAAAAATCACAAAAACGACCTTTCCCGCTAAAATCCTCCGGCAGCATATTTTTTCATTGTGAAAGAGGCTTAATCTGGGAAAATGAATCACCGTTTTTAGAAGAAACGATATTTACAAGTAAGAAAGCCAACTTTAGACTGGTACCTAACGAGCCAGTAGAGCAACTAGAAGGCCCAAAATACGATTATTTATCGTCACTATTATTGAGTATACTCAGCGCAGATATAGCTGCGATTGACGACAAGTTTACTCTACACCTTAAGAATAAAAATCAAATTACATTAACACCTAAAAATAAAACCATTAGCAAAAGACTGCTCTCAATAGATATTGAAAAGAATAGCAATACTAAAAACGAATCTCTGAGCATTAGCATAAAGACCCAAAAAAACCAAACAACAAAAATATCTATCACCAACATAATCAATTTAGGCCATGTAGAGCCAAGCAACCATACCAATTATCGATCTTGCCTATCCTCCACTGAGATAAAAGATAGCAGCAAGGAGTCATGCAACATACTGAGAAACCCAAAAAAATACATTAGGCTTGATATCAGCGATAAAAAATGACTCTATCAGTAACAACCATCTGCCGTTTTTCTCTCATCGCTATAATAGCTTTTGTTATTTTTGCTGTAATAAGCAGTCTCAGCAATAATGGATTACAGTTCAGCAGCTCATTAACTGACTTATCACCAAGCATCACAAAAAAGCCATTAACCCAAAAAGCCATCGCTGACTTATCAGATGATGTACAACGTCGGTTTTTTCTCGTAGTAACAACACCTAGCGACAAAGGCTTAGAGCTAGCAACCAATCATTTAAAAACCGAACTGAGAAAAAATAGCCATATACTTATCGATAATACAGAAACTATTGAGTCGTTGATATTAACACTGAAGCCTTACCGCTTTAAGTTATTAGCACCCAAGCAACGTATAGAGCTTACTGAGCTACCTACCAGCAAGATTATTGAAAACACTCAGCGCCGCCTTCATAGAATAGAAAGTACACTCGAACTATCTAGTTTTGAAGAAGATCCAGTCAACACCTTTGGAGACTACATTAGCTACTTGTTAAAAAAAAATCTTGCCGAAAAACCATCTGCCAGCACTCAATCAGACCAGGCCTTTGAGATTATTTCTGTTTATATCAAATATAGCTTATCTATAGAAGAACAATCGCAATTAGCTAGTACTATTGAACAACTATCCAATACTTTATCGTCGAAATACAAAGCTAGCATTATTAAAAGCGGGGTTTTCTTTTTCGCTGAAGATGCCGCAAAAAAATCTGAGGCTGACATCAAGTTGATTTCTATTGCCTCTAGTCTATTAATAATAGCTTTATTACTATTTGTCTTTCGCTCATTTTTTATTTTGATTCTACCCTTATTATCTATCACTATTGGGATTGCATTCGCCACCGCTATCAATATCTATTACTATGGGCATATTCATATCCTTACCATTGTATTTGGGTCGAGTCTTATTGGAATAATCATTGACTACTCTATACATTATTTCTATCACTTAAGCGGTAATAAATCTCTTAAAACTAGAAACTCATATTCCTCTAAGCCCCCTCCTGCTCTTTATAGGGCGTTATTTTTTAGCCTGATAACATCAATCATTGGTTATAGCGCTCTTAGCTTTTCTAATCTTGATATCTTAAAAAAGATAGCCCTATTCTCTTGTTGTGGAATATTTGCTTCCTGGGTGAGTGTGATTACATTAGGCAGTTTTATCAGAGCAGAGCAGATAAAGACGTATGACTTACTTTTTATATCCATCAATAGAAAGATTAATCACTTAGTAAATTTAATATCTGCTAAGATTTCTTTCAAGTCATGGGGTATCACATTTTTATGTTTCGCTGTATTACTCACCATAAGCGCCCCCAAAACTAATGATGACCCAAGACTATTTTTCGAACCTTCACCCGATTTGTTTGAACAAGAAAAACAGGCCTCTCAGTTCAATCAAAACTTTGAGCCTGGTCAATATCTGATTATCACTGCTAAAAGCCTCTCTGAATTACATTCAATACATGATGATTTTTTAGCTGAGCTCACAGAACAAAGAATCGTCGGTAACGATCAATTATTTAGTCCGATAGAGGTTTTCCCAAGCCCTAGCGAACAAAAGAACAACTATCAACTACAACATAGAATTTATGCAGCCGAAGGGATTGTCGAAAAGCTTTTTGAAAGTTTAGGGTTACCTAGCAATAACGCTAGCGTATTATTAGAGGATTATCTGTCTGCAGAAAATAAAGAGATATCTCCCTCGTTGCTATTTAATACGCAAGACAACCTACCTCCATTGTGGGCAGTAGACTCTAGCAACAACTACGCTGGCTTTATACTAATAAGAAAAGGGAGTAATCTACAACAGATAAAAGAGGTTAGCCTTAGCAATAAAAACATCCAATACATAGACACTTTATCTTTATCTAAAGCTGCACTTAAAAGTCAACGAATTTCAGCATCTCAACTACTTATTTTAGCTTATGGCTTAATTACCATGCTGCTTTTAATTATTTATCGCAGCTATCGACACCTTTCTTTGTTACTAATCCCTGCATCTGCAACACTACTCACTATCGCACTGTTTACACTACTCAATATTCCATTGACTTTATTTCACTCAATGGCGTTTTTCTTGGTACTTGGCCTAGGTATGGATTATGGTATTTTTATTAAAGAAATGGCTAATGAACAAGAAACAACTAACAACACGACATTAAACGCTATTTTATTTTCTACAATAACGACGCTATGTTCCTTCGGCTTATTAGCGCTAAGCGCTGTGCCTATTGCTCAATCTTTTGGTTTAACCTTATTAATTGGCAATACAATTAACTTTTTTAGCGCGTTGTTATTTAGCAGTATCTTTAGTGCAAGACGCAATAAATCACTCAACTCATCTATGGGTAAGGAACAATAATGCAAGATTTAAAACGAATACTGGTAACCGGTGCAAGTGGTGGTATTGGTCGCAGCATTGCCTTGGAGCTCGCCAAACAAAATTACTCGATAGCAGTGCATTATCGCTCTAATGAAGAAATAGCACAGCAAGTTGCTGACGAAATCATCAGTAACGGCGGCCAGGCAAATTTACTACGCTTCGATGTAAGTGATAGAGAAGAGGTAAAAGCGCAGCTATTGGCTGATATTGAAGAAAACGGTGCCTATTATGGCGCTATCTGCAATGCTGGAATCACTAGAGACAATGCCTTTCCCGCGATGGATGGGCAAGATTGGGACAACGTCATACATACTAATCTCGATAGTTTTTACAATGTATTAAACCCAATCATTATGCCGATGATTAAATTACGAAAAGGCGGGCGAATAGTCACTATCTCCTCAATAGCAGGAATAACTGGCAACCGTGGGCAAGTTAATTATAGCGCAGCAAAAGCGGGCATTATTGGTGCAACTAAATCTCTTGCTATCGAGCTTGCCAAGAGGAAGATAACCGTTAACTGTATTGCACCAGGCATTATTGAGACAGATATGATAGAAGGCGCATTTGCCGAAGAAGCCAAAAAGATGATACCACTACGCACCTTTGGCCAAACAGAAGACATAGCTGCAACTGCTGCATTTTTAGTGTCGGACGGAGCGAGGTACATTACCAAACAAGTGATTAGTGTTAACGGTGGCATGTACTAGTTAAAGTTTGACTAGCTCAATTAATTTTTTAAAGAAGTTGTTAAATAAAGTAGCTTGCTTAAACAACTTTTTTAAATAGATTTTTAGACAAACTTTTTGAATAACAGGGACGTATTCACACCACCAAAAGCAAAATTATTACTCATAATAATATCGGTTTTAATATCACGACAGTCACCTCTTATATAATCGAGATTACCGCAACGAGAATCGATATTATCTAGATTAATTGTGGGGGCAAACCAGCCTTCGTTCATCATCATGATACTCGCCCATGCCTCAAAGGCACCACATGCACCTAAGGTATGACCTGTATAGCTTTTTAGCGTACTTATCGGAATACCAGCACCTAACACCTCCTCGGTTGCCTTAGACTCCGCAATATCACCGTGTTCGGTCGCAGTACCATGAGCAGACACATAACCAATATCACTAGGCCTAACTTGCGCGTCGGCTAAGCACAACTCCATCACCTTCTCTTGTGTTGCTTGGCGTGGACGCACAAGATGAGAACCATCAGTATTGGTTCCAAAACCTATTACCTCGGCCAAAATATCAGCTCCACGCTCAACAGCATGATCATAGGATTCAAGAATTAACGTACAAGCACCCTCACCTAATACCAATCCATCACGCTGATCGTCAAAAGGGCGCGGGCTCAGTTCAGGCGTATCATTACAGCAACTGGCAGCAAAAATAGTATCAAAAACTGCCGCTTGGGTAGGACATAACTCTTCGGCACCACCGGCAATCATTACTGCTTGCTGGCCAGATCGGATCGTCTCATAAGCATAGCCAATACCTTGGCTTCCAGCCGTACAAGCGCTTGAGGTTGTTACCATGCGCCCCTGAGTACCAAAATACACACTGATATTAATAGCTGCAGTATGACTCATCATACGTAGGTAGGTTGTACTATTCATTTTACTCGTCGACTGCTCTCCAAGAAGATGGAAAAATTCCATCGCGGCAGCACTGCTGCCCGTAGCAGATCCATAAGAGACACCCACATCACCAGAGCTTAGCACTTCATGCTTAAATAAGCCTGCTTGTTTAAGCGCATCCTCTGTCGCCAGCACTGACATCTGGGCAACTCGCCCCATACTTCTTTTCTTTTTCTTTGTATAATTATCGGGCAGTGTAAAATTTTTAACGGGAGCCGCTAAGCGTGTTTTCATATCGGTATACTGTTGCCAGTCATCCATAAAACACACTGCACTACTTTTAGCTTGTAACGATTGTTTTACAGCAAGCCAATCATTACCCAAGGAGGAAACAACTCCACCACCGGTGATCACGACTCGTTGTGGCTGATATCCCATATTCAATAATCTCTTATATTTATTTTGCTAAGCTTAAATCCTAGACGAATCTAGAGCTGAGTAGCATAAATTATCACAGCTCTATACATCATCAAATTGCCGATACACTGATAAGCTAGCACTAGCTAATAGTCGATCATCATTTTCATAAAAAATGTCACAATCAAAGGTTGCCAAGCTATCACCCACTACTGCTTTTTCTTTACAACTTACATATAGGGTGTTGTTTGGTAAAAAATACTCAACCTCGGTGCTATAGCGTCGAGTACCTAACAAAAAACCCAAATGAGGCTTAACTAAATTATTTTCCAATTGATAACCCGCGATCAATGCTGCTGTTTGCCCCATATGCTCTAAACCAATCCAAGCGGGTACTCCGCGCCCCTCTTGGTAAAAAGAGGCCTTTTTATCAATATAAACCAGTGCACTTGCTGAGCTTTGGTTAACATCAACGAGCTTATTAATAAGCAACATCGGGGCACGATGAGGTAAAAGTGTAAACAAACGCTCATCATATCTTTCACGTTCAACATTCTCATTATTAAGGGAGGTGTTCTGATTTTTTTCGGTCATACTTTTTCCCCTTTACTAGCGATGATTGATGCAGAAGATGTCTCATCTGCCCAAAAATCATAAAAATTAAACCACTGGTAGGGTGCATTTAAGCAGTGGTTCTCTATCGCAGAGATAAATTGTTGGGCATAGCTCTGTATAACCACACTCCTATTTTTTCTGGTAAAGCTTAGGTTTTCGGAAAACTTTACAACATCAAAGTAGACTTTTTTATCGTGATATTTTGGATGACGATAACCAAACATTAACTTTACCGGGCAAGCCAATGCCTTAGCTAACAAATAAGGGCCTATAGGTAGCTTAGCTTTCTTATCCATAAACACCACATCAACGGTATGCTCAACACCAGCCAAAGGAATCCGATCCCCTGCTATAAACACCCATTCACCTACATCAATTTTTTGCTTTAATAATAAAATAGTAGCCACATCAAACTCATCAACCTGAAATACATTGACACGTGAATCTGGGTTGATTGTTTGCATAACACCCACAAAATTCGCTGAATGCTTATCGTAAACAAGTATATTAATAACTTTATCTTTATAGCGTTGCATAAATCCCCGGCAATATTCTAAATTCCCAAAATGAGAACCTATAATTAACTGCCCGCGCTTATCCGCCATTAACTCATCAATTAGTGAGGTATCACTAATAACAAAATTTTCTTCTTGTATATCGCTAGACCATGCCAAGCCTTTATCTAAAATAGCCTCCGCAAAGTACTTAAAGTGAATAACGCTATTAAATATATTCGGCTTTTTATTTAATACTTCTGGGTTTTTACTCCAATGAAGCTGCAAATACTGCTGGGACGCCCTTCGGGATTTTTTGTTAAAAATAACAAAATATAAAGCCACAGGATAGATAACTAAGGAATAAACTCTCCTACCAAATACTCGATTAAGAAAAAAGAGAAAACGTAAACCAGAGTAGGTACCAGCTTCTTTTAAAGATGCCCAGTGATCTTCGGTAGCTTTATCGGGAGCCATAGACATAAGCTTATCTAAACACCCTTTTAATTTTTTTTACAATGAAAAAAGGCGAGCGCACTAGCATGCCCAAAATCAATTTAACATGTAAGCTAATCAGTAAAAAATTATCTCTCGTGTAATTAAAATGAGAAACTGCACCTTCGGGGTAGATAACTTTTGTCGGCATAAAGTGTAATGGAATATCCAGCCATACCGCCTTCACTAACATCTCAGTATCAAAATCCATTCTTACGCCAATATGGTAAGCATCTAAAATTTTCTCTACCTGATGTAATGGATAAACCCTATAACCACATAGGCTATCTTTTATTTGCAGCGATAAGGTCTCTAACGCCACCCAAAAATCAGTAACCCGGCGACCATATACTCGTACTTTAGGGGCATCAGCTTCAAAATAAGGCTTACCCGATACAATAGTATCTGGGTGTTCACGACTATAGTCGACAAAGCCAGCAACATCGTTAAGATCATGCTGACCATCTGCATCAATTTGAATTGCATGAGTGTAACCCAATGTACGCGCGTAATAGGCACCTGTAAAAAAGGCAGCACCCTTACCACGATTAGCTCCATGTTTTAATAAGTATACGCCTGGGGTGTCATTCGCACCTTTTATGCTGGCAACTAATTCTTCGACCTTATCGATACTCAGCTCATTACTACCATCGTCGACAATAATACAAGCAATACCCAACTTAACTAAGCTAGGCAAAAACCCTGCAAAAGCATCATGGTGGTTAAAATGAGGGATAATAAAACAATAATTCATTAGCGTTTAAACAATACTGTACCCGTTGAAAAAATTATCCCTTCACTTTTATAAGTAAAGCTCACGGTATTTTTAACCTCATTAATCAAAAGCGTTAATACGGTTCTATCATTAGGAAAAATCATTTTTTTAAACTTAACGTTACTCACAGAGCTAAAAGTGTTTGGCGTAGAAACAATACATTTTGCAAGCTCTACCGCCCAATGCACTTGAGCAACACCTGGCAATACGGCTTTATCAGGAAAGTGCCCTGTGAACCAATGCACATCTTCTGTTACATGCAACAACAGGCTTAGCGTATTATCATTTTTCTCTACACTCACAAACTTAGGCCATTGCTTTTCTAGCTGTTCAAAGGTTTGATTGCTAAGTTCGCTAGTCATTTCTTGCGATAGCAATGCATTGAGTAGCTCGTTGTTCATAAGTATTTACCGTGATTTAAAATCTCTACTCGCACGAGAGTCTCACCTTATTAATCTAGTAAGCTGCTGCGACTACTCAAACTCTGGAAAATGCTTTTTCCGGTACCATTGACGAAAAATCCATTCCCCCCCCATAAAACCCGCCATCAACACATAGGACAAAAAGCCATTGTAAAGCAGCCAAAACTCAAGAGACTGGCAACAAGCAGAGTATGCTGCAACACCTGCATTAATAGCCAGCAGCAGCACCCATAGCTTGGTCAGCGTTCTCATATAGGGCCTCGCACCCTCTGGATAAGGTTTACCCGAAAGCTTGGCAAACTTTTCTATTATTGGAATTTCATCTAATAACGATAGCGCAAACATCATGGCAACATAAAGCGTCATTAACACCGGGTAATAACGCAATACTTGTCCACTATCAGAAAATCCAATAGATAAACAATAAGAGGCAATGCTAGCTATCATAATAACTTTTAGCCATTTTTTACCCGCCGGCATAGTCACAATACGGATGACCAAAAGCACAAACAAAAGGATGGCAAAAAATAATGGACTAAAATAGTTAAGGCCAAAATAAATAATGAATGGAAATAAAATAAAAACAATACTTAAAAAAGCAGTGTAAATATTTTTCATAGTTTGCATAATTAAACCGAAATAGCTACGCCAAAATTTTAGACCGATAATCGCCCAACAAGCTTCGCTCTTTATCTGTCACGATATTACCGGCATCACGCTTCAGCATATCCGAAAGATAAACAACCAGCTCTTCTAGAACAACAACGTTTTCTTCTATCGCAGCTTTAACATCAATTGAATCGCCTGCTTTTAATATATCGTTAAAACGAACCAAGCAAGGGATTAAATACTGATTTAGGAATACACCCTTAGCCGGTAAAACAAGCCGCAGGCTTGCCCTCTCAACAAACTGCTCTTGCATCACTTTGTTGGCAGCTTGCGCTCGTGCAAGCAAAGGATTCATGTCTCTCATCAAGCCAATATCGGTGATAGCACCTCTAAAAAATAATAAACTTAAAATACCCCAGTAATAAGAGTAATCCCATACCAGTTTAATCCCCATCATTTGTCTGTCACCAAAACCACCGTACTGGTGCGTGTACAGCGATAAAGTACTTTGAAAAAAGGTATCATAAAATTTATGGAATACAACACTATCGAGTCGAATATCTTTGCCTTGTTTATCATTACAAATTAAATGCGTAATAAACGTATTATTAATGGCAATAAAATCACTACCCGGAGAATAGAATGGATCAGGGAAAGCTGCCGACTCGCCAGATAAACACCAACCTTTATCGGAGAACATTTGCTGACAACCCGAGGAATAATCCTTAAGCACTACAAAATCCATCAACTGTGCATCTGACTCGACAATTGCCTTGGCACAATGCGGTTGCTGCTGCTCTAACCACTTTAAGGTATCTTCGTAAGTCTCTATGCCACTCTCTTCAAGTGCTTGATCGTCAATAACAATACCAAAACTCGTTGCACCCGAACCTAGCGGAATAACCCATACCCAATATCCTGGACCCATCAAATGATTGGTGCTCAACCAGCGCGTATTGCTGCACTTAACGCGAGATTGCCAATCTTCATTATTCGTCCACTCATCGATAGCTATACGCTTATCAACCCTAAACCAAACGGCATTACCTCTATGATCATTTGGCTTATTCAGCGACAATTTATTTTTAACTAAATGCTGGCGGCCTGCAGCATCGACGAACCAAGTACCCGTATAAACTTGCTCGGAGCCTTTAGCATCGACAAATATACTATGCTCTTTATTGCCTAGCTGAACATCGGTGGTTGTCACGTCATCAACAATATTAACGCCTTGCTTAATTAAATCGCGGTACAAGTGATTCTCTAAAACACCCCGTTCTATTTGATAAGTAGGGATACCAAATAACTCACTAACTCCTAGCTCATCTTGCATGCCAAAGTCATCTTGCGACTCACCAAAAAAACAACGTAGGCCGTTTTTCTTTAAATGTTTTTCATCAAAATGAGCTTTTAAATTTAAATTTTCCGATAAATAGTGCGAGCCGATCTCGACGGTAGACTCTCCAACCTTACCAATAGTCTCTGGAACTGGAAATTTCCTTTTTTCGATAATCGTTATTGTCAAGTCCGCGTTAGACATCTTTAATTGTTTAGCGAGAGTTAAACCTGCAAGGCCACCACCTGCAATCACAACATCTGTTTTTTTATTATTCACAGTTAATCTACCCTCACAGAAAGAGCTGTCTGCTCACTCAAAGGTAACTCAATAGTATTTGAACCTGACTCACCGACCAATAACTCAAGCAATGGAATAACACGAGCCGATGGATTATTTGTATAGGATGCCTTAATAACATCACTGCAAACATTAAGCGCTGGCCATTCACAATTTGCCAGCTCAAGTGTTGCCGTTATTTTTTTTGTATAATCAGATTGACTAGCAAAGCTCTCTGGCACAATAACAATAGAACAAGCAAATGAATCACCCGGCCCCATGATATCCGTAAGTACTTGTGAGACGGGCGCATCAAAAAATGTCAGCAATATTGGTTTATTTTCTTCAACACACTGAATCATTCCCTCCAGTAATGTAACCGAGACGGAGTTTTCAAAGCCCGCAACCGAATTAGCCGCTTTTTCACAACCGGTACTAATCGTCCAATAACCCGCTGCCGCATTATGAACGGAGTTATGGAATTTAGTCGGTGATAATTCTTTAGAGTCCCCTGCCAATACCTTGCACATATAATCGGTTAGCTGTGTATCACCAAAACCAGAGACAAAAACGCAGCTCAACTCTTTAGGGTCGACTTTGGCCATTTGAGAGGCCTGCCAAGAACTCTCAACCGCCAAGCGCACAGGTAGCGGCGCACGACGGCGCTCATTGGCAGGAATAATCTGTGGTTTTGGGCCAGCTACTTTTTCAGGGACAACCTCATTACTTTTTAATAATTCAGCAAGCCCCCCCCAACTATCACAATAGTCACCCCAAGCACCCAAGCCTATTACATTACAAGAAAACGAATTTGATGACACAGTTAAACAGCACCCTTATCTTTATTATCTACCCTGCTAAACAGCAAGGTACAGTTGTTACCACCAAAGCCAAAGGAATTCGACATGACATGATCGACCTCAGCTACTTTATTTTCAGCCTGAATAGAAAGCCTCAGCTGCTCATCAAGATTATCTAAATTCATCGAGCCGGGGATTATATTGGTTTGCAAAACATCTAAGGCAATCAAGCCCTCAGTAATACCTGCCGCGCCCAAGGTATGACCCATCCAAGCTTTGGTAGAGCTGCATTGAGTGGTTTTAGGAAATAAGCGTTCAATTAGCTGACCTTCGATTAAATCGTTAGCGCGACTAGAAGTGCCGTGTAAATTAATATAACCAATAGCACTGGCACCGAGGCCCGACATCGTTAATGCCTGGGTCATTGACAATTGTGCCCCCAAACCATCAGGATGAGGGTGAGACATATGATAAGCATCAGAGCTCTCGCCATAACCACTTAAGGCTAGATCAAGGTCTGTTTCGGCATCTTCTGGGCGCATTAATACTGCATAACCCGCTGCCTCACCTAAATTAATGCCCTCTCGGTTCTGATCAAAAGGCTTACAAGGATTAGGGGAGACTAGCTGTAGAGAATCAAAACCATGCAGCACACTTAAACACAGAGTATCGACGCCACCCACTAACACGGCGTCAACAATGCCGCTATTAAGCCAGCGTGTAGCTGTTGCAAACACCTTTGCCGATGATGAACATGCTGTGTTAATTGTGAGAGCCGGACCGGTAATGCCTATGTAATGGGCAACAAACAGCGAGGGCGCACTAGGGTTATGCACCAAGGGTTGCTGGTAGCTTTCGGCCAAACGCCCTTCCTGGTTTAACTCAGTATAGGCAGTCTCTGTTCGATCAATACTTGAGGTGCTTGACCCCATTACAAGGCCAATACGCGCACTAGAAAAGCGTTTAATAAGGCGAGCCATTGTCTCTTTAATAGTGCCTTGCTCAAGACCTAATGCCGCCAAAGCATTATTACGACTCTGCCAAGGCCCCAATTGAATATCATCAACCTCTGAGACACGACCTATCCATGTATTGAGGGGGGAACCAGGGAAATCATTTAACCGAAGCCCACTCGATTGAGTTTGAATAGCCTCTCGAAGCGTAGCAATATTAACCCCAGCAGCCGAGGTTGATTCGTAATCAACAATACGAATATCCATAAATTAGTACTTTTAAATGTGATGCAAAGCACAGAATTTTATCATAGCGGGCCTGTGTAGGCATCTTGAGATACACTAAATTTTTAGATGATTCACCTATCAAAGATACTGAGCTAATGGAGCTGCATCCCCTACATCAAACAGCCTATAGCAATTAAAGCCTATCATTGGCACCTAACGGCTCTCTCAAACTCAATGCCACATAGGGCGGGCTTGTCCATATCAATCTCTTTAGTAGATAATGCAATTACATCTATTAAAGTCGTGAGACTTCACGCTGCTTTTGCGCGTCCTTTTTGTTTTACCTTGTTAAATTTATTTAGTTGAAACATTGCCGAACTCAATTTGTGTAACACTTGACGTAGACTTAAACTCTTTAGTTGCCATTACGACACCCAAACAAGTTATATTTGTATTGTATAATATATTTTTTGCCTCAACTGTACGATCAATTTTAAAACCACCTTCAATGGATAGAGTATAAATTTTTAGCTCGTCTCTTTTTGATAAAATATCCAAAGTGCAGCGTCCTAAACCTTCTTCAAGTTCGCCACCTATTACCAATAATCTTTCTCCTGTAATAAGAGAACAACCAACCATACTTATTATTACGATAAATATAGCGATGATTTTATTCATAGAGATTTAACTACTAAATCAGTTACGAGTCTTCTGCATTTTCTTGTTCAATGTATTTCATGCGCTGAGCCAATTCATGCTCAAGCTGCACTATTCTATGCTGCATCTCTTGAAATCGGACCTTTGAATCTTCCAGTTCACCTCGAACCAAATGGTAATTTTCGGTTACATCTGAATAGTGCCGCATGATAGGCTCCATATCTATTTCACGATCATCCTCAGAAAAATGTTCGCGACACTCTCTAATATTTAACCTTTCAGCTTCCAGCATACGACGCTTTTCTTGCAATAAAATCATTTCATTTTCATATGACATCATTTGATGACGAGTATGTTCAAGCTCTTGCATCATATTATGAATTTTGTCTTTATGCCGATTAACTGATTCAAATTCTCGGTTTTTACGGAAAGCCATTTTGTCACGACGCCTTACTTCACGAATCTCTTCAACAATCTCTGGACTAACCTGCTCACCAAGATTCTCTCTTGCCAACTCAAGAAATCTATCGGCCTGATACATATGGAAAGTATTATCTGTATTATCTTTAAACTCTTTTACCAATTCGGGTCTAGGGCCAACGGTTTTCCCCTTAAATCTCTCCCACCAGTCGTCTTTCTTATCATCAGTGACAAGAATAACACCCTTACTGACTTCGCTAGAGCGCTCTAGCACTTGCTTCCAGACAATCAAATCACCATATCTTCGACACTTGTCTGTAAACACTTCACTATCAGATGATTTTGATGCATCTTTGAATCCAGGTGGAATTTTTTGCTTATAGCGTTCTTCCCCATCGGCTACCAACTTATCTAATTCTTCCTGATCAAAAGGCGATCCGACTCTATTTTCAAAAATTTTTGATATCGACTCCTTAATTTCATCATTTGATATTCTTTGAGAGTGTACTTTCTTGTTGCTTAGTAGTTCGTCACACAAAGTATTAAAAACAGAGTCAATTGCTTCCATTGTCTGTTTGCTCACAAAAGGATGCTGCCTTGCGTTATCTAAGTCACTTTTTAAGCTATTTATAGATTTTATTGTTGAATCATAAGATTGTTCTTGCTGATCAATTACAGACAAACGGTTGCTTAGATACTCTTCAGCAGCTCGGTGTGGTAGCCAAACCCTATCTTTGATTTTTTCCAATAGCCCCAAAAATTCTTTTCTAGTCGCATCTGAGTACCTATATAAATTGAGCAATATATTTGCGTCAAATACAAAAATAGATGAATCCCAGATTTCCCTCAAATTTTCTTGTGATTCCTTAAAGTGCCCAGGAAATAAACCTTTCATCGATACTCCTTCATATACATTGAACGCCCACATAAAGCGAGTCAAGACCACGCTTGTTATTGGCGTTTTTTTAATGTTTTTGTTAGGGGTTTTTAATACCCATAAATAACTTTAAATTTAGATAGCGTATCTTTAAACTCACTATACTCTTTACATTCTGGATGTTGTTCAAGCTCTGAATTAGCCATATCATAATTACATTTAGCTTCGAGACTATTTCCCAGCCCATAATCAGCTTTAGCTAAAACAAGATAATACCCAACTTTTGGAAAGCCTTCGTCTAAAAATGGAACAGACCAACTAGCGTACTTTTTAGCTTTCTTGAAATCAGAATAATCTTCAACCATTCCATTTGCCATTCCCAAGAATGTACCCGAAATGAAATATTTAATATATTTCAGCATTGAATATCCCTAACGCCTGTGTATGGGGCGGCTGGAGCAGTGCGGAAGCCGTCCAGCACGCGTGTTTTTGCGTGCAAACATGACACACTTGTTACATGTTTATTACTTATTTAGAACTCGCTCTAAATAAGCCACTTTTATTGATGAAAGCTCACTTCCATCAATTTCTTCAGCTTTTTTCCAAGCGATGAGGGATTTTTTTAAATTCTTTTCGATACCCCAGCCTTGAAGATAGGCTTCACCCAAGCCTTCGTAACCACACGACTCTCCAGATTTAGCGAGTTCTAAAAACATATCAACCGCTTTCTTTTTATCTCCAGTTGAAAATTGAGCATTAGCTTGAGAACAAGTAATGTCAGCTATAGCGGCATTTGAAAACAATACTATAAATAGGACTATGTATTTCATTCTTTCCTCGTATACATGTAACAGTTTAATATACGGCCTAAGACCATATATTCTAGAAGCCATATAATTCTGATACAACGGCAGTTAATTTTAAAAATCACTCTATATTCAATAGCTTAACAAAGCCAGTTTTATCACGTAGCTAGATATACGTCCACTGGCCGTATATTTCGAAACTTTAATCAATCGCCTCTAACCCATCGGATAATTTTTTAACCGCAATCACTTCTATACCTTCAATTTTTTGCCTAGGGACATTAGCGGCAGGAACAATCGCTTTTTTAAAGCCATGTTTGGCAGCTTCTCTCAAGCGCTCTTGCCCACTAGGCACTGGGCGAATCTCGCCTGATAAGCCAACCTCACCAAAGGCGATTAAGGTTTGGGGCAGTGGCCGGTCGCGAAAGCTCGATACTATGGCGAGTAATAGCGCAAGGTCGGCACTGGTCTCGCTTACTTTTACGCCACCTACTACGTTTACAAATACATCTTGATCACCCACCATTAAACCACCGTGGCGATGCAATACAGCAAGCAACATACTTAAGCGATTTTGGTCTAAACCTACCGCAACACGGCGTGGGTTTCCCATGTGGCTATCATCTACTAAGGCTTGAATTTCAACTAGTAACGGACGCGTACCTTCCCATATAACCATCACCACGGAGCCTGAGGACACCTCTTGGTCGCGCTGTAAAAAAATGGCCGATGGGTTGGTTACTTCTTTGAGGCCTTGCTCAGTCATGGCAAAAACGCCTAACTCATTCACAGCACCAAAGCGGTTTTTACTGCCGCGCAATGTACGGTAGCGCGAGTCGTTTTCGCCCTCTAATAAAATCGAGCAATCAATCATATGCTCTAAGACTTTTGGCCCCGCCAAGCTGCCATCTTTTGTAACATGGCCAACGAGTATCAATACTGTGCCCGTTTGTTTTGCAAAGCGTGTTAAAAAAGCAGCACTCTCGCGTACCTGTGCAACACTGCCCGGTGCCGATTGCACCTCTGCCATATGCATCACTTGGATAGAGTCAACAACGATAATTTTTGGTTTAAGTTTTTGTGCCGTTAAACATAATTGCTCTACGTTCGTCTCCGAGAGCATTTGTAATTTATCCGTTGCCAAACCTAAACGTTTTGCGCGTAGCGCGACCTGTTGTAGGGATTCTTCACCCGTAACATAAAGCGCGCTATTACGCTCGGCCAAGTAGCAAAGTACTTGTAGCAATAATGTCGACTTACCCGCACCTGGGTGACCACCAATTAGTATCACCGAGCCACTCACTAAACCACCACCCAGTACACGATCAAGCTCTGTGGTACCCGTCGTTACTCGTGGAATATCTTCCAAGTCAATCTCGGCAAGAGTCTGAACAACTGCGTTATCATTACCTGCGTAACCGCTGCGCGTAGAAGGTGACGATTTAGCCGAGCTAAGCCTGACTTCACTTAGGCTATTCCATGCATGGCAGCTAGTACACTGCCCTTGCCATTTAGAAAAATCATCACCACATTCATTACACACATAAGCTGTTTTAGCTTTCGCCATTTGCGACTACCTTTACTACTTTTAACGATTTATTTTGAAGATAAAAAATATTCAACAGATACTGATGCACGCACCGTTATATCACCCGCTTTGATAGGTGGTGCAATATCGGCTTTGGCGGACAAAGCCGAGCGCGAAAAACTTGCCGCTTGTACGCGTTCAATAGAGGCAGCCGCATTATCCAAATGAATTTTTTTAATACCAACCACCTTTAGCTCACTTGATTTTGCAACAAAGCCTGCGTCTTCTTTGGCATTTTTTATTGCACTAGCAATGGCTTTTTCTCGGTATTCTCTTGGATTAGCCAAACCAAAGTTTATGGATTGAACTTGATTAGCACCTGCAGTTGTTGCTGCACTCACGAGCTCACCCACTAACTCCATCTTGCTGGTGACTACCTTTAGCGTATTATTAACACTGTAAGCAGTAATTTTAGACTTCCATTCCTCACTAGAAGAAGAGCTTCTTGGTCTCGATGACCAAATAGGGTGTACGCCAAAGCGCTGTGTTCTTAAATCATTTTTATCAATACCTTGTTGGACAAGGGCTGTAATAATTTTTTGCATTAAACGGCTGTTGTCAGCCAAGGCGCGTTTTGCTGTTTTATTTTGCGTAGTCACGCCCAAGACAATAGTGACCTGGTCGGGCTCGACTTTTAGCTCCGACTCACCGCGCACATATAATATAGTTTGTGATTTATCATCATTGGCCCATGCATTTAAAGAGAACACAACAAACAAAAAACAAAGTATTAACTTCATTACGGCACCTTTTATCTGGTTGATTATTAACTTCTGACTTACTATGAAATATAGCCCAAGCCACCCCATTGCGGCTCAACACCTATAAACCATGCTTTAATAACAACATTATTTGTACTTTTAATATGCTTAACTTTCACATTAATCCCCATCAATATCTGGCTTTTTATCTTAGGTAAATATTCTTTTTCTGCTACCAATTCATATTGTCTTGGAGGTTCAAATCTATACAAATTCTCATAAGGCTTATGAGACCTTATTTCTTTTAAAAAGCCTAAATAAGCTAGTCGATTCTTTTTTCTCTTAGCATGCAGCAGTCGTAACAGCGGTGCCAATAACAAAAGAAAGGAGAAAATACCTAAAATAGAAATAGAAAAAACCGCTAGATTTAGAGTCAATACGCCATACAAGAGTGAAGTCAACACTGTTAAAGGGAAAGCAATCAGAAGCCCAGCACCAGGGCCTCCAAAATAGCCTAACTCTAATATTAGTTCTTTTACATGTCTTAATTTCTTCATAGGGTTTGCAGTTTTATTATTGGCCAAATACTTTTTTAAGCAGTGCAGTTGTTTGACGCACAGGGTCTTTCCTAATTGCGGCCTCTTGCTCCGCAAGATAGTGAAATACACCATTAAGCGCACCTTGGGAGACATGGCTCGTTAAATCAGATTTAACGTCGGGAACAAAGGGGATATTTTTATAAGCCGATATCATTTTGTCGTAATAGGCAATGGCACCGACTTGCGAGAGACTATCGGATATAATGGGTTCCATCGCCTTGGTCAAGTCCGGCGTCATACGCTCCTCAAAAAATCGGGTGGCAGAGTCCTCAGGCCCATTATAAATACGACGCACATCGTCAAATTTCATACCTTGTATAGTATCTACAAAAAGCGCTTTCGCCTCTGGCGTCGCCTGCTCCGCTGCGCGATTAAGCCTTAGGGTAAAGTCATCGACCATATAGCCTAAACCTACACTTTTTAATGCACTACTCACCGTTTGTAGCGATTGGGGCATAGGGATACGAACGATTGCATCTTTGTTAAAACCATCGACTGCCCCCAACTGATTAACCACCTTCTTACTACCTAGCTCTAAGGCCTCCTTAAAAGCTGCCGTAATATCAGTATTGGATAAAGCACTACCATTTTTGTTGGCAGGTGCAGTAACGTCTTCCAGTGGTACATCTTTAACCAGCTCCTTTGCCTTATCCCACCAGCTAGCACTACTGAACGCACTCACCGATACCAGTGATATCAAGACTAACGCACGAAACATAATCATATATAAAACATTGGACATAAATTACTACCTACAAAGTTAATATTTCCTAACAAACTGGCTTTTGCATGAATACGCGCTTATCAATACATCACCATTGATAGCAATATGATCATAGTCTCCTCAAACACAGGATGGTAGAATTAACCCATGACAAACCTGTTACCCGAAAAGCCTATTCTCGTATCTCCCAAACTCGCAGCTAGCATTGGCCTGGAAGAGGCTACGATGCTGTCTCTGCTCGACGATATAACACGCTATAAAGAGGGCATGACGAGCCAAGGCTTACAATGGTATCACTTAAGCGAGAAAACACTAAAAGATCATATCCCATTTTGGGACACACGAGATATACAACGTATTAGCCAACGCTTACGCGACCTTGGTTTAATTCTTATTCGCTCTGCGCCCTTTATGCAATCGCTGGTGATCGACTTTGCCTTTAACCACAAAAGTAATGCCGCACAACTTGCCCCGCAATCTCGCCATACCACAACTCAAACACATGCACGCCAACGAGTACACAACGGTGGGGCATCAATTATTGCGGCAAACTGGCAACCCGACAGCGAGACCTTAATTGCATTGGGGCAGCTTAATATCCCTGAGCACTTTGCACGTGAGCAAACCCCCGAATTCGTTAATTATTGGCGTGAAACAGGAGAGACTCAACGCGCATGGGGCAGTAAATTTATACAGCATGTCAAACGCCAGTGGACTTTTCATAGCACACAAATGGCACGACAAAATCGTGCTACAACACTACCCGGTAATTGGCAGCCTAGCAAGGACGTGCAAAGTCAGATTGCGGGCGAAGGTATACCAGCAACCTTTAGCGACAAAGTCCTGGGCAAATTCCGCCTTTATCATCAAAAGTCAGGCACAAGCCATATTAATTGGGATATGCCCTTTTTCTCTTGGGTAAAAGAAGAGTGGCAACAGCAAGACACACCCTTTATCGAGACCAAAAAAAGCACACCGATGAGTGCCGATTGGCAGCCCAATCAGCATACGCTGAACTATTTAAATATTAGCTACGGGATAGATGCGAGCTTTATTCAAGAGAGCATTCCTGAATTTATTCATAAATGGATAGAGAAAAAAGCGATTTACTCTGAATGGGGCAAAGTATTTGCCGAGCATGTCATCGAGCAATGGCGTTTTGTGCAGGCAGGCGTTAGCCGTAACCCCATCAGCAAACCTATTAGCAAAAACTGGCAACCTTCGAATGATTGCCTAGAGATACTCAGCAATCAACTAGAAATAGATCCTAATTTTACACAGTCACAGCTTGCAGAATTTATTTTATATTGGAGCAACCGCGCAGAGCCACGCCATAGTTGGGACAATATATTTTTACAACATATCAAACGCCAATGGGCAGCGATTCATCATCAAGGTCGAGCCAATACAGGTAACCATAATGAAAGACAGCAAACCACTTCTGGATCAAGTCGCACAAAAGATCGCACCATCGCACAACAGCTCAACGACACCAGCTGGGCATCTTAGTACAGACTCCCAAGTAAATATTGCTAATCGCAGCTACTTTAAAGCAAGAGATGAAAGCAAAAATGTCGAGGTAAAAACAGAGCTTGTTGAAGCTATTAATGAATGCTTTGAACTACTACGCCTTAATTACCAACACCTGTATTTTAGCGCGTACCCAGAGATCGATGCCGTTAATGCCGCCAAACGTTTGTGGCTAGAAAGTGTTGCGCCATTTAATGCCGATACTGTGCGCAAAGCGACACATGAACTCATTAAACACTCTGATTATTTACCAACCATCAGCCGCGTTATCAAAAAATGTACTGAGTTAAGCGGTGGCAATACGCTACTCGATGCCCATAGTGCCTATAGCGAAGCATGCAATGCACCCTCACCTAAAACGAATTATAACTGGAGCCATCCCGCTATTTATTATGCCGGCAAAGCAAGCGACTGGTATTTTTTGGCCAACAATACCGAGCAAAAGGCGTTTCCTGTTTTTAGAGCACATTACGAGAAAATTTGTGAGCGTGTGCGAGCTGGTGAAGAGTTATTACCCGTTCAGCAATTGGCCCTACCCAAAACCAGCGAAGTATCGCTGAGTAAAGAAGAAAATATTCAACGTATGGATAGCTTGCGCAAACAGTTAGATATTTAACTCACAGCTAGAGTCTGTCCATAATAACCCAATAGTTTTTGAATTGTTGTTAGCACCACTTACATCAAGAAAATCACTATCTACTAACTAAATATTTTATGACCGATATAAATTCCAAAGAAGATTCGCCGCAATCTGAACTACAATCAAAATTAAATCTTGAAACCGCTCAAATTGCTTGGCGTGAGCTACAAACCTTTTTTGCCGCAGGCTCTGTCGTATTCGTCGATTCATCCCAAGACATGCTGTACGTTGCTGAGCAATTAGTCGCGGACAACTCAGCTTTATTTTCTGAGTGGGTAAAAAAGGGATGGGTAGGCGCAGTCTCTGACGAACAAGCCCTAGAATGGTATAACCGAGACGCCCTATTATGGAGTGTTGTTATTAAACCTTGGGTATTGGTTCAAGAACGTTAGAGATAATCTATTAAGCGCTAAGCAGAGGCTCCTTAACGCTTAATAGAGAAAGGTTATCTATTGATCAACGCTATCGCGTAATAATTTCCGGCCCCATCATTGTTGTTGGCAGCCATGTCGACACGAAGGGTACATAAGTTACAACGATCAAAAACAAAAACAGTACTGCACAGAATGGCATAGCAGCTTTTACAACCCGTGCCATACTCATCCCCGTAATACCCGATGTCACAAATAAGTTAAGCCCAATCGGTGGTGTAATCATGCCGATCTCCATGTTCACAATCATCATAATACCCAAGTGAATAGGGTCGATACCCAACTCGATAGCAATAGGAAACACAACAGGCGCCACAATCAATAACAGACCCGATGGCTCCATAAACTGCCCACCGATTAACAAAATAATATTCACTACTATTAAGAACTGCCACCATTCAAAACCGGCATCGAGCATTAAATTAGTAATTAGATCGGGGATACGCTCCGAGACAAGTACGTGAGAAAACACCAGAGCATTGACGATAATAAACATCAGCATAATAGTGGTTTTAGCACCCTCGACCATTACGCCCCGCGTCTCACCATGAAAAAATAACACTGGAAACTTACCCAACATCGCACCCAAGTTTCTTGCAGCCGACTGGCCAAAGCTTTCGCCATCAATCTTCCAGGGTACACCTTTTAATGGCCCCATATCTCTATAAATTAATGTCGCAATTAAAAAAGCATACACTGCAGCAACAGCAGCAGCCTCGGTAGGTGTAAACACCCCACTATAAATACCGCCCAAAATAATAACGATAAGCAACAAACCCCAAGAGGCAGAAGCTGCTGATTCCATAACTTCTTTAATGCCTGCAAATTCACGCTTAGGCATGTTTTTAACCCGTGCATAAATGTAAATAGCAGACATCAGCATTAAGCCCGCAACAAGTCCTGGAATAACGCCACCCAAAAACATACGGCCAACAGAGACATCCGTTGCTGCGGCATAAACCACCATAACAATCGATGGCGGAATTAAAATACCCAAAGTACCTGCATTGGCAATCACACCAGCGGCAAAGTCTTTGGTGTAACCTACTTCGCGCATTGCCGCAATCGCAATACTGCCAATAGCCACAACCGTCGCAGGCGATGAGCCAGATAATGCCGCAAATAACATGCAAGCAAATACACTGGCAATGGCAAGACCACCACGAAAATGCCCCATAGTTGCTACGGAGAAGCGAATAATACGTTTAGCTACACCACCGGTCGACATAAATGACGACGCTAAGATAAAAAACGGGATAGCCAACAATGTATATTTTTGCGATGCATTTAAAAGTTGTAAGGCAACCGACGAGACGGAATCTACCGATAAAAACGCAATAACAATGACACTGGATAAACCTAAAGATACCGAGACAGGCACACCCAAAAATAAAAACAAAAACAAAAGACCAAATAAAATGATACTTTCCACAACAAATCCTCTTTAATCTTTTATTATTAATCCGCTAGAATATTTTTATTATTTTCGACAAGTTCTTCAGCTTCGTGAGAGGCAATAATCATCTCTCGTTTACCAGTGATAATGGCGTAAAGTGCCTGCACACAGCGAAGCACAAATAAAGCCAAACCAACCGGCAGCATTAAGTAAGCTACCCAGCGCGGTAAACGCTCATCTGGTCCGTAAATAAATTCAGGCAGCGAAATCGCTTCCATTCCAAAGCCTGTATCATAAAATAGTTTCCAGTATTTCCAAGCACCACCTTTGCCAGATTCAAAGCCAAACAAACTAATCCACTCAGCAGAAATAAAAGTAATACCATAAACAATACATGCGAGCGCACCAAATATTGTGCACGCCTTAAAAACTGGTTTTGAAAACTTTCTAATGAGAATATCCACACCTAAGTGAATACCACGTTTAATGCCATAACTCATTCCAAATAAAATCAACCATGCAAACAACACTTGTGTGAGTTCGAGCGCACTACCCCAGCCGGAGTTAAATACATAGCGAGCAACAACCTGGCTAAAGGTGATCAGTACCATCAGGCCCAATAAAAGTGCAATAAAATCCTCTTCGAGTCTATCGATAATTCTCGATAATTTTTTCATAATCGTATGCCAACAAATAATATAGGTGCGTTATTTAATAACGCCTGAGAAATAAATACTTATTATTATGATAGTTTTGAATACTGCTGATTTTTTCACTAAATATTAAAAGGCTTACTGATTTTAGATACATTAAAAATACAGCAAGCCTTTTAAGCGTGAACAGAAGGCTCGTTACTATTTGCCCGCAGCTACAGCTGCATCAATAGTGTCTTGGCCAACATCTTTAGCAAATTTATTCCATACAGGGCGCATAACGGTTACCCATGCTTGGCGTTGAGCAGGTGTTAGAGTGACAATTTTTCCGCCCGCAGCGAGTATTTTTTGCTTACTTGCTTCGTTAACTTCTGTAGAACGTGCATTTGCCTTATTAGTCTCTTCTTTAAAAATAGTTAAAAACTGCTCACGCACATCTTTTGGCAAGCTGTTTAACCAACTTTTAGACGTTACCGCCAGATAAGTCAGTAGCTGGTGATTAGTCTCTGTTGTACCATTTTGCACTTCAAAGAACTTCTTAGTGAAAATGTTTGACCATGTATTTTCTTGCCCATCAACAACACCCGTTTGCAATGCACCATACACTTCTTTAAAGGCAAGCTTTTGTGCATTACCACCAATAGCTTCTACCATAGCTACCGCAACATCAGAGGTTTGCACACGGAACTTAAGACCTTCGGCATCACTCGGTGATATTAAAGGTTTGTTTGCAGAAAAATGCTTTAGGCCATTATAAATATAAGAAAGCCCAACATAGCCTTTGTTTTCAATAGCACCCAACAACTCTTGACCTTTAGGGCCTTGAGTAAATTTATTCACTGCTTCCATATCACTAAATAAGAACGGGAAATCAAAAATACGGTATTTTTTAGTAAAGGCTTCAAACTTAGATAAAGAAGGTGCCGCTACCTGTACATCACCCAGTAATAGAGCCTCCATCACTTTGTTATCATCAAACAGTTGTGAACTTGGGAATAGCTGCATACACGCTTTGCCATTCATTTCGCTATTAATGCGATTAGCAATAGCCGTAGCTGCTTCACCTTTAGGGTGACCCGTTGCCGCAGTTACAAAACTAAATTTGATAACGCGCTCGCCCGGATCGCACTGAGCAAAAGTGTTAGCACTAAAAATAGTTGCAGCAATAGCCGCCATACTGAATAATTTTTTCATTGAGTTCTCCACTAAGGTGTCATTATTATAAAAATTTATGTTTATTATTTTGATTATTACGCGTGTTACTACGCATATTATTGCGCATAAAAGTTTCAAGCAGGGGTTTAATAGCAAGGCATATGCCAAAATCGCAGCAATTATGCAAGCGATTGATTTTATTATTATTTTTAAATATCACATTTTAGAGAAAGAATGATTTCGAAGGTTTATGTTACCCAAACAACACATCAAAATACTCTACAATGTTACCTAAACGACACATTGAGAAAACAGCTAATTAACCTGTAATTGGTATTTTTTCATCTTTTCATAGAGAGCTTTACGGGATAATTGCAACTGCTCGTAGGTCTTTTTAATACTGCCTTCATTTTTATTTAGTGCATTGGCGATCAATCGCTTTTCTATGGTAGCCATCTGTTGCGACAGGCTCTCTGCCTCAGAGATCTCTATCAAGCTCTCTTGTAGGTTATCTTGCTCCAGCCCTAAATCTAAACCCAGTACCCAGCGGTCTGCCATATTGCGTAACTCGCGCACATTACCCGGCCATTCATAACTCATTAGCTGCATCATTAAAGCCGGGGTATATTCGGGGATTTCTTTTCGGTAACGCGTACGGGCTTCGCGCGCAAGATGATGCAACAGCAATGGAATATCGTCTTTTCTTTCACGCAAAGGCGGTATGGTGAGCGTGACAACGTTTAGGCGGTAATATAAATCGGCCCTAAAAAGCAGCTGTTGGCTGGCAAGTTCCAAGTCAGTTTTAGTCGCTGCGATAAAACGGATATCGAGATTAATTATTTTATTAGAGCCCAATCGTTCAATAGAGCGAGTCTCGATAACACGTAATAATTTAACCTGTAACTCTAGCGGCATCGATTCAATTTCATCTAAAAAAATCGTGCCACCATTAGCATATTCAAGCTTACCGACTCGCTGTTTATTCGCGCTGGTAAACGCACCCGATTCGTGTCCAAATAACTCGGATTCCATCATCTCGACAGGTATCGCACCACAATTTAGTGCAATAAAAGGTTTATCCTTACGGCTACCCTCTTCATGCAATGCCCTTGCGACCACCTCTTTACCTGAGCCAGTCTCGCCCCAAATTAAAATATCAACATCGGTCTGCGCCAGCGCTACAATTTCGGCACGTAAATTAAGCATGGCGGCCGTACGCCCTACCAAGCGCTTATCCAGACCATCTTGGCTCGCAAGTTCATCGCGCAGATTTCTATTTTCTAGTACCAAGCGACGCTTTTCTAAACCGCGAGAAACCGCTCCTACTAGGCGCTCAGCTGCAAATGGTTTTTCGATAAAATCATAAGCACCATTGCGCATAGCATTAACCGCCGTCGAGACATCACCGTGTCCGGTAATAACAATGGTAGGCAAGGCCGGATCAATTTCTAGTACTTTTGACAATAGCTCAATGCCATCTATTGTTGGCATTTTAATATCGGTGATTATTACGCTATACATATTGCGCGTAATATTATTAAGCGCTTCATGGCCATCGTCATAAGCGTCTACCTCATAGCCGGCCAACTGCAAGCTTTGGGCTAATGCGTGGCGTAAGTCTTCATCGTCATCTACAATTATTACTTTTGCATTTTCAATCATTCTTCACCAATTTATAAAATGATAGATTCCAAGGACATGGATAATTTATTTTTTCAAGGGTAAACGCAACTCAAAGACCGTACCGTAATGTTGCTTACCCTCATCTTCGCGAAGCTTAATAAGCCCTTTAAAATCATTAATTAATGTCGAGACAATAAACAGGCCCAAACCTAAACCATTACCAGTTTGTTTAGTCGTGTAAAAAGCATTAAACATATTACCTTTAACCTCTTGCGAAATACCACAGCCAGTATCTTTTACTAGAATAGTCGCATGACTGCCTTCATCATCAATACCCCATTCGATATCTACTTGCTTGTCAGCTGATTGCGCCACCGCATCCATAGCATTAGTCACAAGGTTAGTAATCATTTGTAACAGCTTACCTTGCTCGCCTTTGAGTTGGATTTTCTCTTTTGGCGCAAACAATTGCAACGAGACTTGCTGCTTTTTTGCCTGAGGCGAAAGTAAAATAATCAATTCGTCCATCACAGCATCAATTAAAAAAGCTTCGCTCTCATGGGTTGATTTGTGCGCAAAGCGCCTTAGGGTACTGGTCAGGTTTGCCATTTTATCAACCAATAATTTAATACGCTGTAAATTTTCTATAGCAGGTGTGGCATTGTCCTTTTCTATAAAAATGGCAGCATTATCGGCGTAGGAGCGGATAGCAGTTAATGGCTGATTATATTCGTGGGCAAGAGCAGTAGACATTTGGCCAATACCTGCAAGCTTTGCAGCTTGCATTAACTCATCTTGCGCTTCTCGCAAGTGCTCTTCTGCATTACGCCTCTCTTCTATTTCTATATTCAGGCGCTCATTACTCGTTAACAACTCGTGGGTTCTATCGCGGACTTGGCGTTCGAGACGCAGAGAAAAAGCTTGCTGCGAGCGCTGTTCTTTTAATATGCGCTTTTGATGTGTTCTCCACATAAAAAGTGTCATCAGTGCTAGCAATAATAATAGAAACGCTATAAGAACAACATTATTGCGCTGAGAGGTAATATCATCGTAATTAACAAAAGTATGAATATCCCAATTAAGTAGCGCAATATATTGAGAGTACTGCAAGAAATCTCTGCCTTGCTTTCTTTCAAGTGCTTCTTTAAATTTTATTTTACTGCTTGATTTTTTTGGTGGAGCATTCAGCAAATACTTTTTGTTATTGACTACTTGTTTAGACGAATTTTTTTTAATAATGCCTTGAGCATCTGTTGAATATCCATGCTCTGATATAAAATCATTAGGAGGTGCTTCGAAATACCCCAGACGCCATTCTTTAATATTAGATAACAATACTCTTTGCTTCGCATCTGCCACAATGATTGGATCAGGCAATAACACTAACACCTGCTCTAGGCTCTCTAAACTGAGCCTGACCACAACCACACCGAGTATCTCGTCCTTATAAAATATGGGAGAGGCTATAATATAAAGCCGCTGCTCAAGCTCTGTAACAATATTGCCACGCCCCAAACCACCCTGTATAGCACTTTTAAAATAGCTTTCTTGTGCGATATTGCCCGCATCAACACCGGACTGATCTCGCCTGAGTACATTGCCTTTTTTATCTGCAATCCAAATATCGCTGGCACCACTAATACCAATAAAATCTAGAGTTAATTGATTAGAGCTAGGCAGGATATCAAGTGGATTACGCGCGCGCAGTGCTAAAGCGACATCGGGACGGCGAGCAATCAATGCAGCAAGTACGGTGTATTTTTCCATACTTGTTTTAAGGGTTGCCGTTTGAAAAGCAAGTGTACTTTGCATACGCGATTTGGCAGTATCCACCACATTGCGCTCAGCGAAGTAGGCAACAACCATCAAAACAAAAAAAGAGGCAATAATTGCATAAACATAAATGAGCCAATCACGACTTGCTACATTATTATTTATCATAATGACTCATTATTTTTATAGCGCCCTCGAATCTATTTCATTAATCGCCAATATTTATTGCATCAACTTTTTGAAATCCTCGCGGCAGCTTATGACCGCGACGCCCTCTCTCACCACGATAATGATCAAGTTCCGATAATTTGAAACTTGCGTGACGCTTGCCAGAAAACACAGTTAGTTTTTGCTTGCCGCTAATTAAGCCTGCTGCAATAACAAATTCTTCGCGTGCTTGTACGCGCGCTGGTGCAATGCTTAACAGCTTATTCCCCTTACCGCGAGCAAGCTCTGGCAAATCAGTAAAAGGGAATAGCAACATACGACCTTCGTTACTAATAACAACGACATTAATTTCATTGTCTGTATCGGCATTAACTAAAACAGGAGGTAATACTTTTGCACCTTTGGGTAAGCTAAGCAAAGCTTTACCCGCTTTATTTTTAGTATAAAGATCACCAAGCTTAGCAATAAAACCATAACCCGCGTCGCTTGCTATTAGCACTCGTTGCTCATCCTGCCCCATAAGTAAGCCAGTAAATATCGCGCCACTGGGCGGATTTAAGCGGCCACTTGCAGGTTCGCCTTGGCCACGTGCCGAAGGTAAGGTATGAGAAGCAATGGCATAGCTACGACCGGTTGAATCTATCAGTAGTGCATTTTGGTTAGATTTGCCACGGGCTGCCAGCTTAAAGCCATCGCCAGATTTATAATTAAGTGCAGTAGCATCAACATCATGGCCTTTAGCCGCACGAATCCAACCTTTTTCAGAGACAATAACCGTAATGGGGTCGCTGGTTAATAAATCCGTTTCACTTAGAGCTTGAGCATCTTCACGCACAACCAGTGGCGAGCGACGATCATCGCCGTGCTTATCGGCAATCTCTTTTAATTCTTTCTTCACTAGATTTTTTAACTTAACAGCGGAGCCTAGCAAAGACTCAAGAGTATTACGCTCTTTTGTCAGCTCATCTTGCTCGCCACGGATTTTAATTTCTTCGAGCTTAGCAATTTGGCGTAGTTTTAATTCTAGTACTGCCTCTGCTTGAACCTCGGTGATTTTAAAACGTTTAATCAACTCCTGCTTTGGCTTATCTTCGTGGCGAATAATTTCGATCACTTCATCTATATTTAAAAATGCAGCGAGATAACCCTCTAATATATGCAAGCGTTTTAAAATTTTATCGAGCCTAAACTGTAAGCGGCGACGTACTGTCACCATTCTAAACTTAAGCCACTCGCTCAAGATTGTTGCTAGTGGTTTTACTGCAGGTAAACCATCGATACCAATCATATTCATATTAATGCGATAGGTACGTTCTAAATCCGTTGTCGCAAACAAGTGATTCATCAATTGATCAACATCAATACGATTGGAACGTGGGATAATTAACAAGCGCGTTGGGTTTTCGTGATCGGACTCATCGCGTAAATCTGCCACCATAGGCAGTTTTTTCGCTTGCATTTGTGCTGCAATTTGCTCCATCACCTTAGCACCACTCACTTGGTGAGGTAGCGCAGTGACTACAATATCACCGTCTTCTTTAGTCCAAAGTGCACGCATACGCAAACTACCACGGCCCGTTTCGTACATGCTGATGATGTCTTTTTTCGGCGTAATAATCTCCGCCTGTGTAGGCATATCGGGGGCCAAGACAAACTCACATAACTCTTCAGTCGTTGCTTTAGGGTTTTGCATTAAATGGATAGTTGCATCGACTAACTCACGCAGATTATGGGGTGGGATATCCGTCGCCATACCAACAGCAATACCTGTGGTACCGTTAAGTAGGATATTTGGCACCTGCGCTGGCAATATTTTGGGTTCCTCTAATGTGCCATCAAAATTAGGCAACCAATCTACAGTGCCCTGCCCAAGCTCACCCAACAACACCTCGCTGTAAGCCGTGAGGCGCGATTCCGTATAACGCATAGCTGCAAAGGATTTAGGGTCGTCGGGCGAACCCCAGTTACCCTGCCCATCAATCAGTGGGTAGCGGTAAGAAAAAGACTGCGCCATCAATACCATGGCCTCGTAAGCGGCAGAGTCACCATGTGGGTGAAACTTACCGATCACATCGCCCACGGTACGGGCAGATTTTTTAAATTTAGCCGTCGCCTTAAGCCCCAACTCACTCATCGCATAAACTATGCGGCGCTGAACAGGCTTAAGCCCATCACCAATATTGGGCAAGGCCCGATCTAAAATGACATACATGGAGTAGTCGAGATAAGCCTTTTCGGCATAATCTTTTAAAGAAATCGATTCATGAGTGTCTGGGGTGACCATTTCGGACATAGAGTCTTCCTAGTGTTTAATTAAATTATATTTATAACTATTAATGAGCTACAGAAGCTAAGACATTTCAAGGCTGCTCAAATCTTTTATTGGGCGATTTAATCACTAAGCAAGAATATTATCACCTTTTGGTAAGCTCTCACGTAAAAACCTCTCCAACTCGATTCAGCGACTATAAATAATAAGCCCTAAGCAAGCTGTGATATAGATGGAATATGAGTATGGGATGTATTTTATTACAAACATCGCGACAAATAACCCCCAAATTTTTCACTCGATTATCTGGAAGAATCGACGACCTAAACTATAGTTATTAGGTAGGTTAAGCATTACATACGCTTTGCAGTCTCATATTGGCTGATATAAGCGTGTCAATTGACAACTCAATAAGGGTAAAGGCAACATGAGCAAAGCACACCTTAAGGTGGCGCCGTTACTGGTGATTCTGATATGTGGCATCATAGGTATTAGCGCCATAGGCAGCTACTTCTTTGGTATTTTACCTTCGATTATTCTCACTTTCAGTTCAGCTCTTTTTACTGCAACTGCCATTTACTGGCAAACGCTCCGGCCGTTAAATAAACAACTCACTACGTTTAAAGAGCGGTATTTTAGCGATAGAGCAGATATACACACCCAAACCGGTATATTAAAAGCACTAGACAGCAACCTACAAAAATCCAGCCAAACGGCCGCCGGTGTGGCTGATACTTGTTCAAATGTGGCCATTGCAGGCGCAGAGGTTTCTTTTGCCTGCGATGAACTTAAAAAACGTGTAAATAAGCAAATCAAAAGTATCGAAAGTCTTAATGAAACCTCCTCTATTGTCACTAATAATATACAAGATGCTTATCATGGAAGTAATCATCTCGGCGAACTCTCATCGCTTACTAATAAAGCAAGCCAAGAAGGTAGAAGCGCTATTGAATCAACAACTGCCGACATGGAAAGAACAGTCGATCAAGTCGAAGCTGTCGCTACACTAGTAAAAGAACTCGATAGTCAAACATCACAGATATTTAATATTACCAATGAGATTAATAGCATTGCCGAGCAAACCAATCTACTTGCACTAAATGCTTCTATCGAGGCTGCAAGAGCTGGAGAACATGGACGCGGATTCGCCGTTGTTGCCGATGAAGTACGTAATCTTGCAAGTAGAACAACTTCGTCGACAGGCGAGATAAGCGGGATGGCACAAAATATCAATAAAGAAATATCGCGTGTTGGTACAGCGATGTCTGAGCTAATTAATGTGGTTAACGAAACCAAAGAAAAAACTAGCGAAGTTGACACATCCCTTCAAGAGATAAATACACAGTCAGAAAAAGTAGACGAACAAGTAATTAAGGCTCGCGATCGAGCTCAGCAAAATAGCCAACACCAAGCGGTTATTGCCAAAGAGTTTGAAGAGTTAATGCTCGAACTAAAATCAACGGGTGAAGATGTCGATAGCGTATTAGAACAATCGGGGGGGTTATCTCAGCGTGCAGAATATATTTATGAGCTACTCGGCGAAGATGTATTAAATGGTGAGCACAAACTTGTATTAACAAGAGCCCAAGAAGCCGTCGAGGCGATAGAAAATTGCTTTACTACCTCGATACAAAAAAACCTAATTACAGAAGCAGATTTATTTGATAGGAACTATGTACCAATAGAAAACACCAACCCACAAAAACACAGCACTCGCTTTGATGAATTTACCGATAAAGTGCTACCCGATATTCAAGAGCCAATCTTAAAAGAAGAGTGTATTTTGTACGCAGGCGCTGTTGATAATAACGGTTACTTCCCAACACACAACAATTGTTTTGCTCAGCCATTAACCGGCGATTACGACACAGACTTTATAAACAATCGTACCAAACGTATTTTTGATGACCCTACAGGATCACGATGCGGCAGCCACGACAAATCATTTTTAATCCAAACCTATAAACGTGACACAGGCGAGATTGTTCATGATTTATCGGTGCCTATTTTTCTTAATGGTAAACAATGGGGTGGGTTTCGCATAGGCTATAAATCTACCCATTAAGCCATGCCACAGATAGCTCAATTCAATTAAGAGTTAGCTTCAGCTAAGTAAAATCGCCCAATTGGTATTGTAAAATAGACAGCGCCGTCAATGGTGCCGTTTCTGCTCTAAGTATTCGTGGGCCAACTGAAACCGACGTAAATTGTTGTCCATGCGCTATAGCGATTTCTTCCTCACTCAAACCACCCTCTGGCCCAACGAGTAATATTATTTTTTTAGTCTCTGCTTTTTGCTTATCATTAAAGGAAAATGGCACAGCGTTATAGGGATGTAATACATACTTTTCATCTACGCGATTCATGTCACCTGTCAGCCAATCGATTAATGCAGTAGGCACATTTACAATCGGCACACGTGTGCGGCCCGACTGTTCGCACGCACTCACAACAATTTGCTGCCAATGCAGTATCTTTTTTTCTAGGCGCTCTTTAGATAACTTAACAGAGTGTTTAACATCGGTAAACTCGCTAATAATTGGCGAGATACTAGTTACACCCAATTCCGTTGCTTTTTGTAAAAGCCAATCAAAGCGGTCATTTTTAATTAAACAACAAGCCAGCTCTATATCTAGCGTTGATTCTGTACCTGTTTTAGTAAACTCGCCAATTTCAACCACTGCTGCTTTTTTATTAGCCTCGACTAACCTTGCTTGATATTCGCCAGTAGTATCAGAAAGCTCACCATTAAATAAAACCAAATCCCTATTAGCTTTTAGGCGTAGTACAGTACATAAATAATGCGAAGTCTCTTTATCTAGGACGATACGAGACTTCGGAGACAATACCTGCTTACAATATAGGCGAGGAATTCGCATAATACTTAGTACAATTTTTAAGTGTTTGTTTTATTCAGCATTCAAGCCTAAGTTTTCAACAATGGTTTTTACAGGCTCTAGCTGATTCATTGTATAGAAATGCAAGCCGGGTGCGCCATTTTCTAACAATAGAGCACAAAGCTCTGTAATTGCATCGCTAGCAAACGCTTTCATGCTCTCTTGGTCGTCCCCATAAGCTTCTAGCGCTTTACGAAACCAACGTGGAATTTCTGCACCGCAGGAATCGCTAAAGCGAACCAAACTTTTAAGATTAATGATTGGCATAATACCTGGATAAATAGGCTTATCTATTCCAATTTTTTGACAACTCTCAACAAAGTAAAAATACGCATCTGGGTTAAAAAAGTATTGTGTTAGTGCGCTATTAGCACCAGCATCAAACTTACCTTTTAAGTAGTTAATATCTGTCAGATAGCTCTCTGACTCTGGATGTATCTCCGGATATGCCGCAACTTCAATGTGAAAATGATCACCGAAACGTTCACGAATAAAAGCGACCAGCTCGTTGGCATAAACCATTTGTGAAGAGCCACCAAGGCCCGACGGCATGTCGCCACGTAAAGCAACAATTCGATTAACATTAGCATCTTTGTATTCTTGTATCAGTTCGGCAATGATATCATCACCATCGACACCAAAGGATAAATGTGGCGCTGTTGCATGGCCATCGGCATTATATTGAACGACCAGATCTTTTGTATTGTTCCGTGTAGAGCCACCGGCGCCATAGGTCATTGAATAAAAGTCTGGGTTAAATTTTGCGTAGCCGTCGCGTACCGCGATCAGCTTTTCTTTACCCGCATCAGTTTTTGGGGGGAAAAATTCAAAACTCAAACGGATGTCATCATTACTCATTATTTATCGACCTAGTTTTTAAATGATTGCTGTTATCTTAAATATATGACCAAAAGCCATCGCTAAAGCTTATAACTAGCGACAGCTCTTATAAGTGAGATTAGTATTTATAATCTTCTGGCTTAAACGGCCCATCAACCGATACATTAATGTAGTCAGCTTGCGTCTTGGTTAGCTTGGTCATCACACCATCAAAACCTGCAACCATATCTGCTGCTACTTCTTCATCTAATTTTTTCGGTAGTATTTTTACGTAAATATTTTCTGCTTTTTGACCAGCAGGAAGATCAGCAAATTTTGCCTCGTATAAATACATTTGTGCGAGTACTTGGTTAGCAAAAGAGCCATCCATAATACGCGAAGGGTGACCGGTTGCATTTCCTAGGTTCACTAAGCGACCTTCAGATAATAATATTAAGTGATCGCCTGGCTTTTCACTACGCGCAATTTGATGCACCTGTGGTTTTACTTCGCTCCACTGCCAGTTCTCACGCATATAGGCAGTATCGATTTCGTTATCGAAATGACCAATATTACAAACAACCGCACCATCCTTAAGTGATTGCAACATAAACTGATCACAAACATTGGTATTACCCGTTGTGGTCACGATCAAATCAGTAGTACCTAATAGGTCTTTATTAATGCACTCAAGGTTTTCAAGATTAACACCACCAATATAAGGCGAAACAACCTCAAAGCCGTCCATACAAGCTTGCATTGCGCAAATTGGATCGATCTCACTGACCTTAACAATCATACCTTCTTGCTTGAGCGACGCAGCAGAACCTTTACCTACATCACCATAACCAACAACCAAAGCTTTTTTGCCCGATAGCAAATGGTCGGTACCACGCTTGATCGCATCATTTAAGCTATGACGGCAGCCATACTTATTATCATTTTTTGATTTAGTAACAGCATCGTTTACGTTAATAGAAGGGACTTTTAACTCACCTTTCTCAAGCATTTCAAGCAGGCGATGTACACCCGTTGTCGTCTCTTCACTAATACCGTGAATACGCTCAAGCATCTCAGGATACTGCTCGTGACACATAGCGGTTAGATCACCGCCATCGTCCAAGATCATATTAGCATCCCACACTTGGTCGCTATCTTTTTCAGCTTTAATGGTTTGCTCTATACACCAAATGAATTCTTCTTCGGTTTCGCCTTTCCAAGCAAATACAGGAATACCGACAGCTGCAATGGCAGCCGCTGCGTGATCCTGCGTTGAAAAAATATTACAAGATGACCAACGAACCTCAGCACCTAAATCAACTAGCGTTTCAATTAACACAGCGGTTTGAATTGTCATATGAATACAACCCATGATTTTTGCACCGGCAAGAGGTTGCTGCTCTCTGTATTTAGCACGCAATGCCATTAGCGCAGGCATTTCACCTTCTGCGATTAATATTTCTTTACGGCCCCACTCGGCATCGCGGCGAAACTGCTCTAGATCATCGGCTGCCACTTTGTAATCGGTAAAATTTTCTACTAGCTGTACATTCGTATTCATAATTTCTCTCCAGCAATAACTTATTGCACTATTCTTTCGTTAAATTCTCTATTAAAGAGCTTCATCAAATATTTCGTTAACGATTGTAGTTAACTGTTTCCTTAAAAACTTACAGTGATTTTTTAAGCGCATCTGCCTTGTCTGTTTTTTCCCAAGTAAAGTTTTCGTGCTCACGACCAAAGTGACCGTAAGCTGCCGTTGGCTGATAGATTGGGCGCTTAAGGTCGAGCATATCAACCAAGCCACCGGCGCGTAGATCAAAATTCTCGCGCACAAGTGTTGCAATTTCGCTATCGTTTAATTTACCTGTACCAAAGGTATTGATCGAAATAGACGTTGGCTCTGACACACCAATAGCATAAGAGACTTGTATCTCACAGCGATCTGCAAGGCCGCTAGCGACAATATTTTTAGCAACATAACGGCCAGCATAAGCAGCCGAGCGATCAACTTTTGAAGGATCTTTACCTGAGAAAGCACCACCACCATGACGTGCCATACCGCCGTAGGTATCAACGATAATTTTGCGGCCAGTTAAACCACAATCACCTACAGGGCCACCAATCACAAAATTACCCGTTGGGTTAATGTGGAACAAAGTATCTTTATGAATCCATTGCTCAGGTAGTACTGGCTTAATAATTTCTTCAAGTACTGCCTCGCGCAAATCATTTAGCGCTATACCTTCGTCGTGCTGCGTTGACAATACAACCGCATCGATAGCAACAGGTTTACCATCTTCATAACGCAAGGTCACCTGGCTTTTCGCATCAGGACGTAACCACCCTAATGTGTTGTCTTTACGTAACTGGGCTTGGCGCTCAACAAGCCTGTGCGAATAGTAAATGGGGGCTGGCATTAATACATCCGTCTCGTTAGTGGCATAACCAAACATCAAGCCTTGATCACCTGCACCCTGCTCTTTTTGCTCACCCTCATCAACACCCATAGCAATATCGGCTGACTGCTTACCAATGGCGTTAATCACTGCACAGGTTGCACCATCGAAACCCACATCGCTGGAGTTATAACCAATATTTAAAATGACATCGCGAACAAGGTCCTCTAAATCTATATAGGTCGATGTACGCACTTCACCTGCTAAAACGACCATACCAGTTTTAACCAAGCTCTCAACGGCAACCCGTGAATTTGGATCATCTTTTAACATGGCATCAACAATGGCATCAGAGATCTGATCTGCCATTTTATCTGGATGCCCTTCCGACACTGACTCAGATGTAAATACTGAATACTCTGACATATTTATTTCCTCGTAATGAATTCTTTAGTTAATTGGCGTTGCTTTCTGGCTTTGCCGTATTTGTCTTTACATTTGCTGGCTCTTGTCGCCATAGCTTTCCAGCGCAAGAGTCATAATTCTCACATCCACTTATACACCCTCTGCATGGCAATCTCGTAGACGCTTCTTGCTCTTTTGTCATTACACACCTCAATGATTTAATGAAGGGCATTGCACTTAGTAAACTGGTGCAATTGAATTTGAAACCCATTACGTAATGCTAAATAATTACTCTGTACTTTTTTAAGATCAGCTAACAAAGCCCATTGCTCTAGCTGCTCGGGTTCAAAACCCAGCCAAAGGTCGCCGCAGGCCTGTTTAGCCCAGTCTTGATCGTGCCGACACAAATCCGTAATTAGCAGCGCCCCATCTACTTTTAGCGCAGCGCTCACATCCATAAAAATATCTGCTGGAGAAGGCGTATGGTGCAGAACCATATTCATCACAATACAATCAGCAGCCACTGATTTATCGCGTAAATAGCCTGTATCACCTTCAATAAATTCAACATTATCCACGCAATGACCAGCACAGTAAGATTTTGCATGTTGCAACATAGTAGCTGCACTATCGAGCGCTATCACCTGTGAAAATTGCTTAGCCACTATAGGCAAAAACTCACCCGCTCCTGGACCAACTTCGATTAGGCTCTCACGCCTACTCAAAACAGTTTTATCAAGCAACTCATTCACTGCATCGCCATATACGGGATATTCTGCGATTAAATCCTGACGCTCTTTGAAGTTATCTGCCTGCATCGCAAAGAACTGCTGAGACTGATCCACCCTCAACAATTTAACTTGAGCTAGCCTCGTCGAAATATCGGCAGAGAGATCAATGCCATCAAGGGTAAGGTAAAGCTGCTTTTGTAAGGGTGACAAATGACTACTCGCATTGGCCAAGGCACGACTATAAAAGATAGTATTACCTTCACGGCGCTTGGCTACTAAACCCGCCTCGGCCAAGACCTTAAGGTGATGGCTCATACCCGACTGCTTATGCTGCAAGATCTCGCAAAGCTCTAGGACACTATAGGAATCTTGCGCCAGTACACGCAGTATTTCCAAACGCAGTGGCTCTGCCGCCGCTTTATTCAGCACTGACAAGCCTAAAAAATCGGCACTCTGCTCATTCATAGGGCGCACTATAGCAAGCTCTAAAAACTATATCAAAATATTTTGATATAGTTTTTAGAGCTTTTAGCCATAGGCATTGAAAAAAGTGCAATATAAAGGGAATTATATGAAAGCAATCACTCAGCAATAACCACACTAAAGGAACTGTTATTATCTGAAACAGTCTATTGTCACCTAGCTCGAAAGTTGTCTACTAATAATTATCAAAACGAGAAACTATGTCTAGCGAACTCTATAAAAGTAAAATCTCCGAATTATTACAACATGCCGATGTATCCGTTGATCGGGGCGAACCATGGGATATGCAGGTCCATAACCCTAAGCTCTACGGGCGTATTATTGGTCAAGGCACCCTCGGCTTAGGTGAGGCTTATATGGATGGCTGGTGGGATTGCGACAGGCTAGATGAATTCTTTACCCGTGTATTGCGCGCCGACATCGCCAAACAGGTTCACACCATCAAAGATAAGGCATTTTTCCTTAAACATCATCTTATCAATATGCAGCTCGGCAAAAATGCCTATACCGTTGGCGAAGAACATTACGACGCCGGCAACGATCTCTACGAGCTTATGCTCGATAAGCGCATGATCTATACCTGTGGCTATTGGCGAGAAGCTCAAACACTCGATGATGCGCAAGCCGCCAAGCTTGATTTAGTCTGCAAAAAATTAGAACTAGAGCCTGGAATGAAAGTATTAGACATTGGCTGTGGCTGGGGCGGCGCTGCCAAATTTGCCGCCGAACATTACGGAGTTGAGGTAGTCGGCGTCACCATATCGAAAGAGCAAACCAAATTAGCACAAGAGGCCTGTAAAGGTCTACCCATTGAAATTCGCCTACAGGATTACCGAGAGCTAAACGAACAGTTTGATCGTATATTTTCCCTAGGTATGTTTGAACACGTTGGCTACAAAAACTATCAAACCTACTTTGAAGTCGCAAGGCGATGCCTTAAAGATGGAGGTTTATTTTTACTACACACCATTGGCGGCAGTAAAACTACTTCGCGTATAGACCCCTGGATCTCCAAATATATTTTTCAAAACTCTGCATTACCCTCGGCACAAAGTATTACATCAAATACCGAAGGCTTATTTACTATTGAGGACTGGCATAATTTTCGTAACGACTACGATAAAACACTGTTGCAATGGCATAAGAATATTAACGAAAACTGGGATAAATTATCGAGCAACTATAGCAATCGCTTTCAGCGCATGTGGAATTATTACCTAATGGCTGCCGCAGCTACTTTTCGCAGCGGTCAAAGCCAGTTATGGCAAATTGTTTTATCTAAGGGCGATTTAGACGAAACTTATCAATCTATTCGATAAGCACAGAGGGGTCTTTAACCCTCGATTTTTTGTAGCGAGACACAAGGGATTTCAACATCACCTGTAGCGGTGGTAACAAACAATGTGTTTTCACTAATGGTCATTGATAGTTCCATAGTACGCTCCGCCATAGTGGCAAAATGCTGTACAAGCTCACTATCAAATTGATTCACATTAACCGGTAACTGACCAAACAAAGTGCTCTCTTGCTGCCACCAGGTATCACTTTTGCGATTAAAACTATAAACACTCACTTTCTGTGCAAGCCTCGACGCCTTTTTAATCCGCTCGACATTCGGCTCACCGACATCAAGCCAGTGCTGCATTACTCCATTCAATGCGACTTCGGCAATATCAGGTTCATTAGGTGTTGATAAACCCGCAGTAAAATTTAATTCGCTCGGCATATTAAGACAATAAGCCAACACCCTCACCAACATGCGCTCAACAGTCTCCGATGGATGTTGAGCAACGGTAATATTAAGCTGATCGTAATAGTGTCGATCTATATTCGATAGCGCAATCGATAATTTAAAAATGGTTGGTTTAAGTGCCATAGGGATAACCCTAGTATTATTTAATAGATAATTTTTTGGTAAAGAAAGACGTCAAATAAATGCTTAATACTACCAGACAAATCCCAACGACATTCAAAAATGTTAATTGCTCGTCAAATAAAAAGTAAGCAATAAGCAAAGCAAAAGGTGGCGACAAATAAAAATAACTGGCGGCAATATTCGCTGACTTATATTTATACAAGAGATTCATCAGCAATACAGCTCCAATCGACAAGACCATCGTTAGCCAAAAAATAGCAAAGAACAAATCAGCATGCCAGATAATCTCTGCAAACTGATGTCTTTCAAAAATCACAGCGGCAATAACAAAGAAAATAGTCGTAGGAATATACTGCAAAAATGTCGAGGTAATCACATTAATGCCCGACGATGTCCTCTTTTGGAAAACAGTCCCACAGGTAATCGCAAATAAAGAAACAATAACCGGCAAATAAGCAATATTGGGTACAACTTCGTTTGACGACGTTGATGCACCAGCAATGCTCAACACTAATAATAACCCCACAAAACCTAATAACGCTACCAGTAGCAAAGCCAAAGATTGTAGCTTATCGACTAAAAGCACAGTTAACACGGGCTGAATACCAACGACCACTGCAGCAATCCCCGCGGGTAGACCTAGCTTAATAGCAATAAACACACCCGCCAAATAGATGCCGTGAATTAATAAACCTGCAATAAATAAGTTTTTATAAGCTTGTCTACTGGTAGGCATAGCAGGCTTAAGTACAAGCACAATACCAACAAAAATAAGTAATACCACAACAAAACGTAAAGCTAGAAAGCTCAGTGGCTGTATATAGGGAAAACCGTATTTTGCGCCAATAAAGCCTGTTGACCAAAGTAGCGGAAACAAAAACGGTGACGTACGAATAAGCGCTTGCATCTTATTTTATGTTATCGTGACAAATTAGGGACATGGACAGGTTGAACCCAAAGTGTACATCAAGGTCTGAGCAAAGGAACATATAATTAACTCTCTAGAAAAATACGTTGCCAATTAATGTTAAAAAATAGCTTTCTACTTATTACTGCCTTTTTAGCTCTTGCTTACATCATTAGCGTGGCATTGCTTTATTTCTCACAAAATCGCTTAATATTTCCAGCGGAGCCTTTACCACAAAACCACCAATTTAAATTCGACGCCCCTTTTACGGAAATTAATTTTCCTGTAGAGGGAGCAATAATTAATGCCCTGCATTTTAAACAAAAAGACCCAAAGGGTTTAATCTTTTTTTTACATGGAAATGCCGGCAACTTAGTTGACTGGGTAACAGATTTAGAATTTTACCAACGTGCAAACTACGATCTATTTATTTTTGATTATAGAGGTTACGGTAAAAGCACGGGAAAACTTGTCGATCAAGCAGAAGCAATAAAAGACACCCAAACTGCATGGGATCTAATCGCTCCTCAATATAGCAACAAACCTATTGTCATTTATGGACGCTCTATCGGTAGCGCGCTGGCTACGCAACTTGCCCAAAATGTTAAGCCCGAGCTATTAGTGTTAGTTTCACCTTTTAATAGTTTAATTGATATGGCAAAAACAAAATATCCCTTTGTACCTACTTGGTTGGTGCGTTTTCCTTTCGAGACTAACAAAGCCATAAAAAATGTATCCAGCCCTGTTGTATTAATACATGGCGATAAAGACGATTTTATCACTATAGAACACAGTAAAAGATTACAAAAACTGACACAAAAACCCAGCCAACTAATTACTATTAGTGGTGCTGGCCATAGCGATATCCACCAGTTTGATGAATACGTAAAAGCATTAACAAATGCCTTACCCTAATTCATCTAATTAAAATAAGCGAGGCTCATCATGTGGAAACATACCGGATTAGAGAGACCCGATTTTGCAGAAACACCAAAGGCCAACCAAGAATCCGTCTGGGACTACCCAAGGCCACCAACCCTGCAAAAAGATAATCGCACTATTACAGTTTTTGACGGCAACACATGTATTGCCAACAGCACCCAATGTTATCGAGCATTGGAGACCGCAAGTCCACCAACCATTTATATCCCACTCGATGATATAGACATGCAGCAACTACGCCCCATTGTTGGCAACTCCTACTGTGAGTGGAAAGGTACCGCGAGTTACTGGGCACTCGCGCGTGACGAATCACTGCAAATGATTGCATGGAATTACCCCAACCCCAACGAGGCATTTGCCCTTATCAAAAACTATATCGCTTTTTATCCCGGCCGTATCAATTGCTTTATTAACGACGAGAAGGTCAGACCACAGGATGGAGGGTTTTATGGCGGCTGGGTCAGCGACGATATTGCAGGACCCTGGAAGGGTAACGAAGGTACTACCCACTGGTAATCTTTTAGGCATACTCGCTTTACACAAGAATCCAATTTTGCTGCTGTAGCGTAAAGCCTTTATGTTAGAGTAATGCTGTTGTATGTTTATGCATTCACTCTGCTTAATTAATAGCCTTGCTCTAACAAGGCCCGTTACCCGTTTTGGATTTCATTGTATGGATCTCATTGTTTTTGACTTAGACGGCACACTGCTTAACGAAAACTCTCAAATATCAAACTTCACAAAAGAAACTTTGCAGCTACTTAGCTTAAACAATATCGCCTTTACTGTAGCAACTGGCCGTACGCTGTACTCAGCCCAGCACATTATTGCTGGTCATAATTTTGTTTTGCCGCATATATACAGCAATGGTGTCATTGTCTGGGATCCAAAACATGAATCTCTAGCTTTGGAGAATTTGCTAGAAACCTCTGATGTGCGCTATATATTAGAGGCTAGTTTTTTACAACAAATCACACCGTTTATCTCCGCAGTCGACAACCATAACGAACACTATATTTATCACCCTACCATTCAGCACCCTGTAGAGCAGCGCCTATTAGACACTTACCTTTCTCGCGCCAACTCCACTATATTGCCGATTGACAACATGCCAGAAGATGTACACATTACCAATATCAGCATGATTGGGCATGCACAGGATATCAACGCCATCCAGACTTTAGTCAACACGCAAACACACCTTATTGCCTACTCTGGGCCCGCCGTAGAAGGTAGCGGCTTTAAATGGATGGATATTCACCATAGCCAAGCGAATAAAGGTAGTGCAGTAGAAACGCTACGAGATAAGCTAGACGCAAAAAATGTTATGTGCTTTGGAGATAGTGATAACGACCTTAGTATGTTCGCCGTTGCTAACGAAAGCTTTGCACCCAGCAATGCCAGAGACGAGATAAAATCTGCTGCAAGCGCAGTTATTGGCCATCATACTGAAGATGGTGTTGCCCACTTTTTGCGCGATAGATTTAGCTTATAAATAATCTATCACTATACAGCAAGTGCCCCCCCCAATAAGGTAAGTCACCCTCAAAAGCTGCCAAATAATGACGCCCTCCGCCAAGGCTACTTAAACTGGATAAAAAAGGCAGGGCTGACTTAAATTCAAACCCTGCCTTTGTTGATAGCGCTAGGTATTATTAAAAAACTAATACTGTTTTCAAGCCTAATACAACGACATCGTCATTTGAACTATTACCACCTGGGTCCCTTATATACTGAAGATTGGGTTGTATAGTAATCGCTGGCGTTGCTTTATATGCGTAGTAGATTTCAGATGGGTACTCTGCACCAAGTCCATCCAAACGGTCGTTAGCGTCGATACGGCCAAATGCTATTCCGATCTCATCTTGTGGGCGCGCCGCGAAAGGGCCTTTAATAAAAGCGCCAATTTCTGCGACCTGCTCTAGTGCTGCAACGTCTTCGTCACCCTGAGTAAGGCTCGCAAAAACTGTTACCTTTCGATTGCTATTTTCTTTACTTTGCCAAACATCTTGCTCAGCCAAGATATAATAACCAGACAAACTCGACTCATCCTCACCTGTTTCAACGTTAGCTGCTCCAACATTGTCAGAGAAAAAACCAACTCGGTATGTACCTTTCAATCCCCCCAAATTCGCTGTATATCCCGCTTCAATTTGTGAGCGACTACCCTCACCCTGGCCAATACCAAAAAAGCGTAAGCCATTATCTTGATCATCAAATTCTTCATTGATCTCAAAAATACCTGTTTTGACATAGATATTATCAGTCGGCCTTACAGTCGCAATTGCACCCCAAGTATGACCGGGAAATGGCGTGTAGTTAGGCGTAATATACGATGGAATAGCTGAGCAAAATGTAAGGTTTTGGAAGTTACAGCTAAAAGGAAAGAAGTCGAATGAACCATTGACTCGACCCAATTTTATCGTCAAGGCATCATTAAATAAATCTTGTTCATAAAAGAAGTGATTAAGGCGTGTAACACTACCCTGCCCGAAAACCTCATTGACCAGTAAGTTAGTACCTAACTCAGCTTCTGCCACTAAGTTTTCACCATTTCTGTTGGTAAATGTAATATGAAACGAACCACCCTTGAGATTCAATGCTGATTTCTCTAAGTCAAAATCCGCCCCAAGAAAGAACATATCTGAATAGACAACTTCGGTTGACTCACCTCCATCAAGATTTGTAGCCGCCTGATTGACATAAAAAAGATTAAGGTCCACACCTCGTTTTTTTAGATTACTACGGATACCAAAGGGGTCACCTAACAAATTACTTCTTGTGAATATGCTATCCGCTTTTTCGGCTTCATCAGCAAATACAGTGTTCATTGAACACACTGACAGAAGTACGGCCATTGAAAGCTTCGCTTTGCACTTTAAAAATTTCATTTTTTTCCACCATTTTATAGTTATGTAATTATTATTTTCGAATACACTCAAATGTTACCGATAACTATTCTGAATGTAATTTAAGGGTATAAATACGATCAGTACTAATATTTAGAATTTCGCTCCATCGGTTAAAGACTCCATTTTTCTACCATTTAACGATTACTTAATTATTATTTTTAAGGCACTTAACTATTATCGATAACTGATTTGGATATAAATTAAGGGTATAAATACGAGAAACATCGCTACTTAACGCATCGCTCTACACCTTAAAACTTTCATTTTTGTCGTTAAACGATTATTTGATTATTATTATGCAATATATTCTACATGTTACCGGTAACTATTAGAGCTATAAATAAAGGGCGAAAGTGATGATAGACGCCCTTTATTTACAATTTAATGTTATCGATAACCTTCAAAAAAGTCAAACTTTTGTTACTAAATAATACTTTAATTTCAATAGCTTATACTAAAAAATGATATACATTGGCAATCATTATAAAACCAATGTATATGCTTTAATAAATCGATACTAATTTATAGTACCAACCTAGAGAATCACTTATTTTGTGTACAAAAAATATTAGCGCGTATATTTACCGTCGACCAACCTCAACACACCTAATGGATTACCTTGCTTGAGTTCATCTGGAAGTAAATTATCTGCAACATCTTGATAAGCAACAGGCCTTACCCAACGATCTATTGCTCGCCCTCCGACCGAAGTAGGCGAAAAAGTCGCCGCAGGATAAGGACCGCCATGCTGCATGGATTGACAAACTTCAACACCCGTTGGCCAGCTGTTCATCAAGATTCGACCGACCTTATCTCGCAACATTGATAATAAAATAGCTGTATTTTCATCATCACTGCTTTCTGCATGAATAGTCGCTGTTAAATGGCCATACATACGCTCAACAATTGCCTGCATCTGTGAAAAGTCATCACACTCAATAATTAAACCAAATGGCCCAAAGACTTCATGTTCTAGTTCATCACGCTCTAGCCATGTTTGCGCCGATACTTTTGCAACCATCGATTCAGCTTGAAAGTTACCGGCTGTTGCACCACGCGCAATAACATCAACGCCATCAATAGAAGTGTGGCTATCGGAGTTGGCTTTATACGCACTAACAATTGTAGGCGACAACATAGTTTGTGGAGGGACAGTAGCAAGCTGTTGCTCGACCTGATTAATTAAGCCTTCTAAATTGGCCCCTTTAATCGCAACCAATAAACCTGGATTAGTACAAAACTGACCACACCCCATATTTAAAGAACCAATAAACCCACTCGCAATCGAATCAAGTCGAGTACCCAATGCATTAGGCAATAAGAAAACAGGATTAGTCGAACCAAGCTCACCATAAAAAGGGATAGGTTCTGGGCGTGCTGTACACAAATCAAATAAGGCACGACCACCACCCAACGAGCCTGTAAAACCAACGGCCTTGATCAGAGGATGCTTAACAAGATCACCACCAATTTGGGAAACACTACTAGAGATAATAGAAAAAGTACCCAAGGGCATACCACAAGACTTAATCGCAGCATTAATGGCTTCGGCCACTAAAATTGCAGTACCTGGATGCGATCCATGAGCTTTGACAACCACTGGGCAACCCGATGCTAGTGCAGATGCAGTATCACCACCCGCCGTTGAAAATGCTAATGGAAAATTAGATGCACCAAAAACGGCTACTGGCCCTACAGGAACAACCGTCAAACGAATATCTGGCTTGGGTAAAGGTTGTCTCTCAGAGTCAGCAGTATCTATTACGGCACGAACCCAACTACCCTCTTCTAACATATTGGCAAACATGCGTAGCTGTCCAGTTGTCCGTCCAGTCTCTCCAACCAAGCGCGCCTCAGGCAAACCTGTTTCGAGCATCGCTCGAGCAACAATAGCATCACGACGCGCTTCAAGCTCACCGGCAATTGTATTTAAAAAGTTGGCACGCTCTTTTGCTGAGGTTCGGCTATACGTTGCAAAAGCTTCTTTTGCGGCTTTAACTGCAAGATCGACATGCTCAACAGTATTGTTTGCAAATGTTCCCTCTAAAGCATTACCCGAAGAAGCTTCTGTACCATGAAAACCTGTATCAGTGGTTACAGCTTCAGTTGCTATGTAGCTAATATTTGTAAATGTAGTCATATCATTTTTTCACTATGTTGTTTTCGTTAAATATATTCAGGGGCAGTTACTTCTCATATCTTTTATCGGCAACTATTTTTTAAATATAAATTTTCGCTAGCATTTAATAGTGCATGCAAATAATTTTTTATCCTCAGATTACTTACACGAGCTATTAAAAATTAAACCTTACTCCCCTTAAACTTTAGAGCTTATAAAAACTTAATCGATACTGAAAAACCTTGTTAGGTTACAGAACACTGACAGACACCAAGCTAGTATCGCTATCTTTTGAAATATTGTTACGCAAAGGGCGACCAAATTCAGGAATTGATATTTCAAAAACATCCCCTACTTGCGTGATGAACTCATCAGCAAAACTTAATGTAGAAGTACCAAAATAGTGGACATGCATATGCCCTGGCTGGCAAAACTGTGAATACTTAAAATGATGGTGCTCTAAGTTTGAAATGGTGTGAGACATATTAGTCTCCCCAGTGAGGAACTCCTTTTTCCAGGCAACTGCATCATCACGATGAATTGCACTCTGACCCGTTAAATTGTCTGGCAAATCACCAATCAATAACTCAGGGCCAAAGCTACTGTATTGAAGTTTTGAATGAGCCAGCCATAAGTAGTTTCCTTTTTCAGTCACATGGTCTGAAAACTCATTACCTATGGCAAAGCCAACACGATAAGGCTTTTTATCATCGCCTATAATATACAAACCAACCAATTCAGGTTCTTCACCTGCATCGAGTGAAAACCCGTGCGCGGGAATGCTAGCACCCGGCGCAACAATTGTGTGACCATCGCCTTTATAAAACCACTCGGGTAAGGCTCCAATTTCTCCTTGTGCGGGTTTACCTCCTTCAACACCTAACTTAAACATTTTCATGCTATCGGTTAACTGAGATTCAGCAGAACCTGATATTTGTGCATGCATATTTGCTCGTGTATCTGCACTACCAAGGTGAGTCAAACCAGTACCTGAAACAAGACACTGCGCAGGCTGAGGATGAGTCATTGGTGGCATCAATCTTCCCTCATCCACAATGTTTTGATAAGACTCAGTCGCCCCCTCAAGATGGCCGTCGATCCAATCAGCCAAACTCACGTTCTCTGCAATGGCATTTTGTGCAGCAACAAAAATGCCTCCTTCAATGTTAATCGGCTGAACAGTGTCATTATCAATAACCTTAGCGGCAATTAATTTATCGTTTTTTGTATACTGTATGGTTCTCATATTCCAACCTATTCTTTATATTCTGGTATCGACTGTTGCTTCTATTCAATAATATTGAAGTCACTCAAGTAATCATCGTTTAACTCCAAGCCTAATCCCGGTAGGTTATCGTCTAAATCAATAAAGCCATTTTGTGGCTCTGGATCCCCTTTAAAGATGTAATAAAATAGCTCATTACCCACTTCAACATCATGCACTGGGAAGTATTCGGCAATGGGCGAGGCGAGCGTTGACATGGTTAAATGATAATTGTGCATTTGTCCTGCATGAGGAATCACTGGCACACTATAGGCTTCTGCTAATGCATTTACTTTACGAGCAGCCGTAATACCACCAACACGATTAGTATCATATTGAATAACCGACACCGCTTTTTTATCCAATAAGTGTTTAAAACCATAACTGGTAAATTCATGCTCGCCACCCGAAATTGGAATTGAGGTGAGTTGATTTAATTCAGCATAACCATCAATATCATCGGCTATTACAGGCTCCTCTAACCAGCGAGGCTCAAATTTTTCTAGTTTTGGCAACATGCGTTTTGCATACTCTAAATTCCAACCCATGTAGCACTCGAGCATTAAATCGTTTTCATAGCCCACAACTTCACGAACAGCTTCAACAGACTTTAAGTTTTCTTGAACGCCTTTAACGCCATCTTTGGGCCCGTAACCAAAACGCATTTTGAACATAGTAAAACCTTGGTCTACATAGGACTGCGCTTCACGCTGCATTTCATCTAGATCTGTTTTATAAAGCTTAGAAGCATAAACAGGAATTTTTTCTTTTGTACGACCACCTAATAATTTAAATACAGGTTTACCAACAGCCTTACCCATGATGTCCCAAATAGCGATATCGACTGCCGATATTGCTGCCATACCCACACCTTTACGACCCCAAGCATGAGTATTTCTATACATACGCTGCCACAAATATTCATAGTCAAACGGATCTTGGCCAATGATTAATGGAGCAAGATATAGATCGATAATTTGCTTCGAGATTCGAGGCGCTAAGGCAACGTTGCCTATTCCGATAATTCCTTCATCAGTTTCAACTTCTACGACAGTCCAACCGTGAAAACGGAAAGAACCCATTGAATCGCCTTTGTCATACAGTTCGTCCATCGCGTTAGAGCAAAAGTGAGGAGTTGGAGCAACTGTCTTACCTTTCCACTCAAAAGTTCTAGCTCTTACATTTGTGATTTTCATGCTAATTCCTAAATATAATGATAAGTTTTAAAATAAAGATTACTGTTGTTGGTAAGCTTTACCCATTCGGACAGCGATCTTGAATGCCTGATAGGTCGCCTCAACATTGGCTTTATTTGTTCCTGCAATATCATAGGCTGTGCCATGAGCAGGAGTTGTAATGGGTACAGGAAGCCCACCTTGTACTGTTACCCCTCGCTCAAAACCTAATAATTTAATCGCGATTTGGCCTTGATCGTGATACATCGTAACGATCGCATCGTATTCACCATCACGTGCCTTTAAGAAAATAGTGTCCGCTGGGAATGGCCCATCAACAGGAAAACCTTCATCATTTAATTGTTTAACGGCAGGCGCGATAATATCGATCTCTTCTCGACCGCAAGTACCACCATCGCCACCATGCGGATTTAATGCAGCGACAGCAACATTAGGCTTTTCGATACCATTAGCCTGTAACGATTGATAAATAAGTCTGCCTGCCGATTTAATGCGATCAACCTCCAAATACTCTGTTACATCTTTTAATGGAACGTGCGAGCTAATTCGAGAAGTCCATAAAGTACCTAGCGTATTAAATTCACAAAAATAATTTTTGTCGGCATCGACACCTAAATATTCAGCAAAGTGATGCAGTTCATCTTCATGCTTCAAGCCACCTACTTTCATTGCTTCTTTATTTAGTGGGCCAAAACAAATGGCATCGGCTTGTTTAGCAACACAGGCATCCATACACAGATTTAAAACTTCCAGTACCGAGCGGCCACAATATTGATTAGCATATGAAAACTTAGCCTGGCTCTCATCAAGAGTGTTAACTTCTATAAACATTGGCTTGCCCAAATTTGCAAATGTTCGCGCCTCAGAGAAGCCAGTAATGTCTATTGTTTCAACCGACACTCCAGCAATTTTTTGACCTTGTTCCCACTGCCAACGATCACCTACTAATACAATTCGAGCACTCTCTCTAACATCTTTTTTATCGAGTAATTTTGCGATTAACTCAGAGCCAATGCCACCGGCATCTCCAAGAGTAAGCGCAACGACAGCTTGTGCATTATCACTATTCAACGACATATTGTTCTCATCTATTTCTGTTGCTATGGGGGTTACAGTTATGCAATAAACACACGCGACACATCAGGCTCACTACCCGTTTTAAAACGTTTAGCAACAGTGTTCGTATCTAAATCCAAGATAGCCATTTGATCGTCATCTTGTGAGACATATGCCCAGTTTTTAGTTGGGTGAAATGACAAGGCAATGGGACGCGCGCCCATCTCTATACAGGCGATCTCTTCTAGAGTTTCTGGGTTAAAGATTGAAACATTGTCATTGCCGTAGTTGGTTACGACGAGTTTATTCTCTCTTGAGAAATAAACTCGTGTTGCATCGTTTCTAGTAGCAGCTTCTTTTATCACTTTCATGGTTGCAGTATCGATCAAGGAAATCGTATTGGATAACCTATTGGTGACCACAAGCTGGGTATCGTTGTGAATTAAGCAATAACCTTCTGGTTTTTTTCCCGGCGAAATTGGAACAGGCGTGTACATCGCATCCCTTGGTTTAAATTTTGTAACTGTATGCGATAATAAATTCATCGCGTAGGCGTACTCGCCATCTTGCGATAGCGCAAACAAGTGCGCCTTAATACCGCCGGTAGGTACTGCATAATCAGGTGCAACAGCGGTACGAGGCTCATCAAATGTTAGCAATGTGGCTTTATCCTCGGATAAAGCATATAAGCGATCGTGCTTATCCATATTCATCCCATGAAGACGATTGTAAGGGTGTACATCAATCGTTCTAACATGTTCTTTTTTATCGATATCGATCACCATTATTGTATGACCACCATCGCCAATATGACCCGAGGTTTCAACACCATAGTGACCTAGGTACGCAAATTTGTTTTCTGAATCGAAAGCAACCTCATGTGGAAATTCAGGTAATTCGATAGTGTGTAATTTATTACCTGAATTAGCATCGTAATAACTGACACAATGACTGCACTTTTCAACTAAAAATAAAATTTCTTGACTCATATCTATACCTTCATAAATTAAGGTTTTTGAATCCCTTGGGTATTCAATTTGATTTGATAAAGAGAAGTGGATGCCACAATATAAAGAATATCGCGATCAACTCCGCCAAATGTGCAATTTGCGATCATCTCGGGAACGTAAATCTTGCCCAACAATGTGCCATCGCTATGGAACACTTGGACACTGTCCTCGGAGGAGGTATATATCCACCCTTGCTTATCCAGACGAAAACCATCGGATAAACCAGGGGACACTTCAGCGAAGACTCTTGGATTAGAAAGCGTTCTGTTATCAATGACATCAAAAACAACAATGTGGTGATTACCTGAGCCATCAGTAGTTAATGCCGCAGATGTATCCGATACATACAGTAGATTTTCATCTGGAGAAAAAGCTAAACCGTTAGGTTCTTCAATAAAATCTGAAACGATATCAAGCGCTTTAGTTTTTGGATCGAATCTAAAGACGTAATTATCTTTTAGCTCCGACTCTGCTTTAAAACCTTCTTTATCGGATAAGATTCCATAGGGAGGGTCTGTAAACCAAATGGTTTCGTCTGATTTCACAACCACATCATTGGGAGAATTTAATCGACGACCTTGATAATTATCAACGACGGTTGAGAATGTACCGCCATCAATATCTGACGATTCAATAGAGCGGCCACCATGAGAACAATGAATAATAGAGCCGTCTGGATGCCGGTAACGCCCATTCGTAAAGTTTGCATTCTCTTTCCAAACAGACAGCCCTGACTCTACTGACCAAGACAAGATACGGTTATTTGGTATGTCGCTCCAAATTACAGCATCTTGCTCTGCTATCCATAATGGTCCTTCACTCCACTGTGCACCAGTACATAATTTTTGCAACTGGGCTCCTTCGATAACAGGCTTCAGCCGGTCATCAAATATATCAATCTTATTCATGGGTAAACCTATAACTTAGAATTTCGCTCTAGTGCTCGAAGCGTTGATTTTTGAATACTATCCAAGTGCCCCTTTACCGCCTGCTCTGCAATATCAGCATCATGCGAAGCTAACGCTCTATAGATAGATTTATGCTCATTAACACTGCGTCTAATTGCGTTTTCTTCCTGCATAGCGGTGTGACGTGATTCGAGAGCATAGGAATAAACATCACTTGCCATCTTTTCCAATAAAGGGTTTCCACCCGCTTTATAGATAATTCCATGAAACTCTCTGTCTGAGATATGGAATGCAACAGGGTCATCGAACATTTTTTCCTGAGCAGCAATCAGCTTCTCTAGGCGCTGCAAATCTTTACTGGAAATATTAATCGCGGCAGAACGAAGAATGGCAACCTCGATCACTTCCCGAGCCTCTGAAACAGTAACCGCGTCATAACTGTCTATTTGTAACGCATCGGCAACAGTATTGGTTAAGTGATCAACCTTAAGCGCCCTTGTCCTAGAACCATGAGAAATTTCAACATATTTATAATCATGCAGAAGCTGCAACGCCTCCCTTACAGTCTCACGACTCACATTAAATGTTTCCGCTAAACTTCTCTCAGACGGCAACTTGTCACCCTCTGCTATTAACCCAGCAGTAATCATATTCGCCAACTTTTCTGCCAGCTGATCCTTTAAGGTTATCTTGCGAAAGCCGTCTTCGCGCTTAAACAGCTCACCAGTTGCTAATGAAACCATCACCATCACTCTCAATATTTAATTGGTATGTATACTATACCACTTTAAACTTGATTGGTAGTATATACCTACCACTTTACAAAACATTCACTAAATTTCTGCTCACAGCCTATTTCATATTAATTCAAATAAACCTATAAAATAAGAGCATTAAATACCTACCAGCCTTGCAACACTCACCCCCTAACTGGCATTAATACTACAGAAACCGAAATTAAACTGGCATTTAATACCCACCAAATCATGGATAGCCATCCAGAGTAAATCGTAAACTTAAGCCGCTGATAGGGACTTAAATCTGAATAAGTAAATATTGGCTGACTGAATTACATATCTCTTGAGCAACACAACAACTTAATAGATTGCCTGCTAGAACCCCAAGTCGTATTTAGATAGACAGTTATAGGGGGAGCTTGCCATAAAGACTTGGGTAGCAGGCATGTAAAAATTGTAGAAGTCATAAAACTAAAAGAGCATCTAAAAATATGAACATCAATTAACTACTCGCTCACAAAATAGAAAATTAACGCTCATTTACTACTCTACTTCCATATAGATTTATACACATCTCTGTAGCCATTACCTGGATCAAACAAATCGTCAGAACCACCATCAAAGTCGATATTATCCTTAGTAACCACATGCAAAGGAGACTTATAACCTGACCATTCAGAACCATTAAATGCACGATTCAATTCATCAACCAACTGCCAACCTTGCAAGTTAAGCGGCTCCGAAACCGTAATAGACTGGTATTGCGAAGAACGAATTCTTTGATAAGCACTGCGCGAACCATCGCCTGCCGCAACCGCCTTTGGCGAACCATTGCCTTTAATACCTGCTGCCGCTAGCGCTGGCCCCATAAAATCAAAATAGATGTCATTAATCGCTAATGAATGCGTCCATTTTTTGCCATACTTTTGCAGTAAAGATGTTGTTAACGGCCCCATACGCGACGAAGTATCCGCAATTGGTGTATCAACATATTCCAGCACAGTGCCGCCTAGCGCTTCGATCTCTTCTTTCATTCTGTCCGCTTTATCAATAGCAATTTGGTAGGTTGAATCAGTAAAAATAACAACACCTGGCTTACCACCTGCATCGGCGAAGGCCCACTGCGCTGCGGATTTAGATACCTCAATTGGGTCCGTTGATATATTCGCAAATATGCCGCTTTTTTCGTCCGGCCCAATCACAGAGGAGGCATGCCATGACACTAAAGGAATACCTGCTTTTGAAGCAGAACTCAGACCTGCTTGTTGCTCAATCGCATCAAAACCATTAATTACAATACCGTCGGGCTTTAGCGCCATTGCTTGACCAAATGCAGCAGATCTACCCGAGATAGAACCACCACCATCCAATACACGCACTTTCCAACCAATCGTTTTTGAGGCTTCGACCACACCGTTGGTAACACCTAAAACTCCGCCATTTTTCATGTCAGCAGCAACCACTACAATTGTTTTAGACTTCACCGCTTTAGGGCCGCTTGTCGGGCCATCCCACTGCGTTTTTTTGCCTGCATTTTTTTGCACGGCTGCCCTCGCTTCTTCAACGCTAGCTGCCATTACGGCAGGGCTTCCAATTACAGCGCATGACAAAACACTTGATAGCAGCATCATTTTGCTTGCTTTTAAGAACTTCATATTATCCTCCTGAGGATTTTTCTATCATTATTATTAAATTAATTCCTGTTATTTTTTGCGACGTTGTGCATAACCGGCGATACCAATGGCGACTAACAAAGTGACACCGTTAAACATTGGCTCCACCCAAAATGACCCACCGAATTGCTGAATACCGGAGATCCCGACAGCCAAGATAGTCACACCAATAATGGTTCCCCACACATTGACTCGCCCCGGCTTAATCGTTGTTGAACCTAAAAATGCACCAACTAAAGCTGGCAACAAATACTCCAAGCCAACGGAAGCCTGACCAATTCTTAATTTTGATGCCAGCAACACACCTGCAATAGCCGTCAACGCACCAGAACTTATAAATGCACCGATAATATATTTGCGTGTGGGAATACCATTAAGTTGTGCAGAGCGAGGATTTGCTCCAATAGCGTACAGGTATCTTCCGGTTGGCAAGTAATCCAAAATCAGCCAAAGCATTAGCGTTATACCCAACACATAAAAACCAGTTATTGGTAAGCCTAGAAAAAAGGTGCCACTCAACTCATAAAAACCTTCAGGCAGAACCCCAACGACTTGGCGACCTCCGGTATGCCATAACGCTAAGGCATACAAAACTGTTCCGGTTCCAAGGGTGGCGATAAAGCTGTCAATTTTAGCCACTTCAACTAGCAAGCCATTGAGAAAGCCAACCAAAATGCCTAGAGAAATTACGATAAAGACAGCGGCTTCCCAAGGAAGGCCCAATACCGTTTGCAAGCTGATCGCCAAAACATGCCAAAGCACAATGCCGTAACCAACAGTTAAATCAATGCGGCCAGCCACCATTGGAATCATTGCACTCAACGACAATATGGCAATAATGGCCTTATCAGATATGATTGCCCTAATATTTAACAAAGTAGGAAACGTATCGGGCAGCAGCACCGAAAACAAAAAAATGAGCGAGAAGGTGAGAATCACCAACCCATAGACTGGCAAAAAACGTAATAATTTTTGCGGATAAGAAAGCCCCTTGAGCTCAGGCTTAGTTGGTTCAAGTGCGTCAGATTTAATAGACTGCATAAATAACTCCTATAAATTGTCGTTTACTGAAGCGGCTTGAATTAAAGCCTCAGCAGTTAAATTGATTCCGGTTAATTCGGTTTTGATCTGACCATCACTAAATACAATGGCGCGCTGACATATCTCAGCAACCTCTTCAAAATCTGTTGATATAACGATGATCGCGGCACCCTTATCGAGCACAGAATTCAGTAGCTCGTAGATTTCAGCTTTTGCTCCAACATCCACACCAGCCGTTGGATCTTCTGCAATTAACACTTTGTTATCCGCATGTATCCAACGCCCAACAACAACTTTTTGCTGATTCCCACCCGATAGCGCTTCAATCGGCAACCTAGGATTATTCGGGCTTAGACCAACGAGCTTGCCAACTTCTTCAGACTCCTTCAGCTCTTGCTCAGGCTTGATCGCATCAAACCACCGCTTCCCCAAAATACTGGGGTTTAAAAAAAAGTTTTCCTGAATGGATAAAAAGCTACCGAGAGACTCAACCACTCTGTCACGTGCAATTAAACCAATACCCTTTTCTATCGCTTGTTTTGGCGATGTAACGGATAACACTTCATCATTAAGCTTAATTGTTCCGTCATACTTTTGGTCACCAAAGATGCAACGCCCAACGTCTTCTTGTCCTGCTCCACGCAAACCAACAAGTCCAATTATTTCACCTGAAAATGCTTCAAAACTAATAGGGCCAACACTCTTAACACTCAAGTCAGAAATACTGAGCACTTTCCTTGTACCTTTTAGTGCTTGCTTTAAGTGAGATTTAGGTTTGTGACCAACAATAAGCCCCACTAACTCTTCTGGGTCGGTATGAACAATGTCTCTAACACCAACCATCTTGCCATCTCTCAATACAACAACACGGTTAGCAACTTCGAATATTTCATCAAGACGATGAGAGACATAAATCATCCCAACACCTTGCTCACGCAACTGCTTTAACACTATAAATAATTTCTTGACATCACCCGCTGGCAGACTTGCTGTGGGCTCATCAAGTACTAAAAAATCACAACTCACCACTAGCGCACGCGCTATAGCCACCAGAGATTTCTCTGCCCTAGTTAATGAACTCACTCTTGTTGACGGATCAAAATCACAATTAACTTTTTCTAGCGCTTTTCTTGTTAAATCTTCACAGGCAGACCAATCAATGCGTCCTAACTTGCGTGGATACCCAGTCGCTAAAGCAATGTTTTCAGCTATCGTCATCCATTCAATCAACCCCAAGTCTTGATGGATAAAAGCAATTTTTTGGGCTGTATTAATCGCACCCGGCTTATGTACATATTCAATGCCATCAATTAGTACTCGCCCCTTACTGACCTCATGAATACCACCGAGAACTTTGATTAGCGTAGACTTGCCGGCACCATTCTCTCCCAGCAAGGCGACAATTTCGCCTCTCTTAACATTCATGCTCACGCCTTTTAACGCGTAAGTACCACCAAAGCTTTTATGAATATCATCAAAGAAGATCCCGCTTGAGCTTTTATTATGTTTTTTTATTGGTTCAATCAAAATAAATCCCATTTAAATTTAAAGATACTGTGTTAGTCACTCTTAACGAGACAACATTCAATAAAAAAAGTTACCGATAACTATTTTTAACAAAAAAACACACTATACAGAACAAATCAGCCATTAATTATGTAGTTTTAGGCTAAGGAAACGTGAATCGGATCCACAAATAGTTATCGATAACTATTTGTGGATCCGATTATAGTGACTAAAGCGCACTAGTCAAGCAATTATGCGATAAAATAGTTACCGATAACTTTTGTTCATTAAAAATACACTGCTAAGAAGAAAACCGTCAACTATTTTGTCAATATCCTTATAAAACCCCTAAATATACTGTAGACTCCCCGCCATGCTAGATGACACGAAAAAAGACAATTCATCCACTTCATTAGAAGAAGTTGCTAAGAAAGCTGGCGTCTCAAAGATGACCGCCTCTCGCGTATTGCGAAACAAGACAGGCGTCAGTGAAAAAACACGTAAAAAAGTCTTAAAAGCCGTTAAAGAAGTCAACTATGTGCCTAATCGCTTGGCTGCAGCCTTCGGTACCGGTAACACATCAACACTTGTTGGCATTGCAGTACCAACGCTAAGCCGCGACCTTTTTTCTCAGATACTAGAGGGTATTGAGCGAAGATTACAATCAGTGGGTTACCAACCTCTAATAGGGACAACAAACTATTGCCCAAACTCTGAAAATGATTGGATCAAAACAGTTTTATCATGGAAACCTTGCGGTGTCATGTTGCTAGGGAATGACTCATCGACCCAAACATGGGAGATGCTACAAAGGTCTAATGTTTCTGTTGTAAAAGTATGGGACACCCATGACATTAATGATAATTCATATTCTGTCGGGTTTGATCACTATAAAATAGGCTATGAAATGGGCTCCTATTTAAGTAACCGCTATAGTGGACAATTCGCTTTTGTTGGATCGAGTGCCGAAGGCCACTTCTTAGGAAAAAATAGACTCCGCGGCTATGAACAAGCATTGATCGATGCCAAAGCAACAGAAACAAAACCTCTAGCCACTTACTATCTAAACGACAGACCCTCTTTTTATGCCGGTTACTATGGCACAGAGCAAATACTCTCCAAATATCCTGACACACGCATTATTTACTACCTTGATGACAATATGGCTGTTGGGGGTATTTTTTACTGTAAAAGTAAAGGGATTAAAATACCTGGGGATATCGCTATAGCCGGTTTTGGAGGCCTAAGTATCTCTTCCGTGTTAACCACACCACTAACCACAACCAAAGTGCCAAGATTAAAGATCGGGCAAATGGCTGCCACAACGATGTTGAAACTGGTAACTGAACAAGAGGTTGCTAAGCATCACGAAGTTGAAACCGAGTTAGTAAAAGGCATGACAGCCTAACACCGATAGCTTTAATTACGAGCCGATTTAACTGTTTATTAAAACTGAAGACATACATACTAACAATCTGGTTATGCAAATACTGATACATGAATGTGCTTAATCAGAGAACCGATAGGGCATGTGGTTAGTCTAGTCAAAAGGTGCTGCCCTCTTGCGGGTTAATTGAACCAACGTAAATGAAAGATAGGCTCTTACCCGAACTAACATACTTAAATAAAGTCAATCACTTAGCATTTATTCTCAAGCAATTCACTAGTCACTACCCTAATAATCATCAAGTAGTTTATATGCGCAAATAATTAGGAAGTCACATAGTTTTATTCGGCTTAGCGTATCATAATGTAAACAATTGCTTTAACGTTATTTGAGGACTTATCTATGCACACCATAACAGCCAGCTTACTTTTCTCTGCATTGTTAGCACCAACGGTATTTGCAGGCACATTAGATACAGTTAAAGAGAGGGGTAACATCAAGTGCGGTGTCACCAATGGTCTTACTGGCTTTTCTAACCCTGACAAGCAAGGCAACTGGGAGGGTATGGATGTTGACGTTTGTCGGGCTATTGCCGCTGCGGTATTAGGCGATTCCAACAAAGTTACCTATGTGCCCACGTCAAGCAAAACACGCTTTACCGCCCTACAAACCGGAGAGATAGATATACTCTCACGCGTGACCACCTGGACACTGAGCCGTGATAGCAAATTAGGGCTTAACTTTGCGGGAGTTAATTTATACGACGGCCAAGGCTTTATGGTACGCAAAGACTTAGGTATTAAAAGCGCCAAGGAGCTTAACGGCGCCTCTATTTGTATGAATACTGGCACCAGTACCGAGACCAACATTGCCGACTTTTTTAATGCCAACAACCTAAGCTATAAAACCGTACTGTTCGAAAAGTCGAGCGAGGTTGCCAGTGCATATGATCTTGGTCGTTGTGATGTTTACACCAGCGATAAATCAGGCTTAGCCGCACAACGCCTTAAAATGCAAAATCCCGATGACCATATTATTTTGGAAGACACTATATCTAAAGAGCCGTTAGGCCCTGCTGTGCGCCATGGCGACGACGAATGGTTTGATGTCGTCAAATGGACATTAATGGCATTGATAGAGGCAGAAGAATTAAATATTACACAAAGCAATATCAATACCTTTAAAAATACCAAAAACCCACGCATTGCGCGATTTTTGGGTACTAGTGGCGACAATGGTAAAAACTTAAAGCTAGCACCTGAATGGTCAGCTAATATTGTTAAAGCCGTTGGCAACTACGGCGAGATTTATGCACGTAATGTTGGCGAACAAAGCCTGCTTAAAATACCTCGCGGTTTAAATAAGTTATGGAGTGACGGTGGCATCTTATACGCAATCCCGCTACATTAATAACTTACCCAGCATTACTCATGCTATAAAAAAGTATGAGTAATGGGCTACAGCTTACAGTAGCAATCGTTATATCGATAATATTTGGTATCAGTAATAAAAAACCAGTCTACAATCTAGCCAAACAATAAAAATGAAATCACTTCTGGGTATTTTAAACAACACACGTGTCAGAAGCATTGGCTATCAGATCATCACCTTTGCCTTAGTTATTTTATTTTTTGGTTTTATTATCAACAATGCCAGCAGCAACTTAATCGAGCAAGGTATTGCCTCTGGCTTTGGTTTTTTAAATAGCACGACGGGATTTGATATTGCCTCAAGTCTAATTCACTATGACTCTTCTAGCACCTATTTACAACTCTTTAAGGCCGCTTTACTCAACACATTAATCGTGTCTTTTATCTCGATTATATTTGCCACTATTATTGGTTTTTTTGTGGGCATTATACGGCTCTCGAAACACCCTATTGCCTCGCGCATTGCCACAACCTATGTAGAAACTCTGCGCAATATACCGTTATTGCTACAAGTGTTTTTTTGGTACTTTGCAGTATTACAACCCCTACCTTCACCTCGTGCAAGCATCAATTTCTTTGATTTTATATTCTTGAATAACCGAGGCCTACATCTACCCAGCCCAGAACTATCAGGGCAAATTGGTCTATTTTTATTGCTGCTTGCTGGTGCCGCCTTACTGATTTTATATTGGTATCGACAAGCAAAAAAATACCGCATTAGCAAAGGCCATAACCACAAAAAAACATGGTGGTATTGGCGATTAATGCCACTACTATGCGTTATTATAACTATTTATAGTACAACAAATATTGAGATTAGCTGGAGCTTACCGGCACTAGCCGGATTTAACTTTGAGGGTGGCGGGGTTATTACGCCAGAGTTTTTTGCACTATTTATTGCGCTCTCAACTTACACCGGCGCCTATATCGCCGAGAATGTTCGCTCGGGAATCCAATCTATTGATAAAGGTCAAATAGAGGCAGCACGCGCCATTGGTTTGTCGCCCTTCAATATTATGCGCTTTATTATTATCCCCAATGCTATGCGCGTTATTATCCCACCATTAACTAACCAGTATTTAACCTTAACTAAAAATTCATCGCTAGCTGCTGCCATTGCTTACCCCGACATTGTTTTAGTTTTTGCAGGAACAGCGCTTAACCAAACAGGGCAAGCCGTAGAGATTTTATTCATGGTGATGATGGTTTATTTATTCATTAGCCTTGTGATTGCATTGCTGATGAATATTTACAACAAACGCTTTTTGTTAGTAGAAAGGTAGACACAATGAAGACACCTTTTATACATAATAAAAACCGCTACCAACAACTTTACAAAGCATTGTTTGGCAGCACAATAAATACTGTATTGACCATCATATCGCTCTATTTTTTATATTTGACCATACCACCTATTATTAATTGGACAATTATCGAGGCAAACTGGCTGGGTAGTAACGCGAGCGACTGCACAAATGATGGCGCTTGCTGGGTGTATATTTCTGTATGGTGGCAACAACTTCTGTTTGGACAATACCCAAGCGAGCAGATATGGCGGCTAGTGCTATGCAGTGGCTTATTTATCGTTCTACTTATCGCGCTTATTTTTCATAAACATCTGTGCACACCCTTACAAAAGCGTCTGTTACTTATAAGTACGCTGTTTTACCCTGTGATTGCTTTTGCATTAATGTACGGTGGTTTTTTGGGGCTACCCATCGTAGAGACACGCTTCTGGGGTGGCTTATTTTTAACACTCGTGATTGCTGTAGTAGGCATTGTCACTTCTTTCCCCTTGGGCTTGTTACTTGCACTGGGTCGACAGTCCACCTTAAAAATTATTCGACTATTTTGTATTGGTTTTATCGAACTTTGGCGTGGTGTACCACTTATTACCGTACTGTTTATGGCCTCGGTAATGTTTCCACTATTTATGCCTCAAGGGGTTAATGTCGACTCACTGTTACGCGTACTAGTGGGTGTTAGTTTATTTGCCGCAGCCTATATGGCCGAAATTATTCGTGGGGGTTTACAAGCTATACCCAAAGGGCAATACGAGGCCGCAAAGGCAACGGGGCTTAGCTATTGGCAATCGATGTTTATTATCATTTTACCGCAGGCGATCACTCTAGTAATACCTGGAATTGTTAGTGCTTTTATAAGCTTAATCAAAGAGACAACGCTAGTGTATATTATTGGTATGTTCGACTTTTTAGGTATTGTGCAATTTACCGCGAGCAACTCGGAGTGGATACGATACACTAAAGAAGGTTATATTTTTGTAGGCCTTATATTTTGGGTGATCTGTTATTCGCTATCGCGCTATAGCCGCACGCTCGAGAAAAAACCTTCACACTAACCTAAGTAAATGAAGCCAAAAACTATATTGATACGGTAATACACCATGAGTGAATTTGAGCAGCTACGACAAAAACTAACAGAATTTGGCCGAGAGCGCGACTGGCAGCAGTTTCATTCACCTAAAAATCTTAGCATGGCACTCAGCGTAGAAGTCGCCGAACTGGTCGAGCACTTTCAATGGCTCAACGAGGCAGACTCTTACCAACATGAGAGCGAAAAGCACCAAGCCATTGCTGAAGAAATTGCCGATATACAAATGTATTTAGTATTGTTAGCAGACAAGCTTGGGGTAGATATTAAAAAAACTGTCGAGAAAAAAATAGAGAAGAATAAACTACGCTTCCCTATTGACAAGGTTAAAGGAAAAGCACAAAAATAAAAAACACTACATAACTTTAACTTTTAATAATTTCGTTTTAACTAAGGACATTACAAGATGAAAAAGGCATTAGCCACTCTAGAATATATACTCACTAAAAACACGCCGGTAAAAGGGCTGGTTCAATTTATGGCAGTCTTATTTATATTCAGTCTAAGTAATATAAGCCACGCCAAAGACCCACGTAACGTTGTGATCATACAACCATTCCCATACACAAAAGATGCATCTATCCCTCAAAATGTAAAGCTTGAATTAAATTTGGATAAAGACATTCCTGAATATATGTCTACCTATTTTAAAAAGAAAAGAAGCTTTAAAGATGTATCTATAGCAAATAATATCAATGAGAAAGTGGCAGATCTTTATATCGAAGGAGAGATAATTCAGGTCGATACAGGAAATGCCGGTTCTCGATATGTCGGTGGTTTTACATCAGCGGGAAAATCTCGCATAGTACTTAACATAAAAATATACGATGAGAATAAAAAGCTGTTAACCCGCGGCAATGTAACTCAAAGGGGTAGCAGTGGTTTTGGCAGCATTTCCAAAACTTTTTCTAATAGAGCAAATATAACCTCTGCTGCAAAAGTGATAGGAAAACACGTCAACAAACTTATTATAACCGGCAATACATCTGAACCAGAAGACATTATTAAAGCGATTGATTCCTACAAATCAGACCCTCTACGTGCTGCCACCAAGTCTGCTTACTCTGATGCACTTTTTCATGAAGAAAACGTGACTGACGCAATGGCTAGTGCACTTAAAAAAATGTTAGATTCGTCTGAAAAGATTAAAGACAAGGTACTTTTAGACGGTTTAGCTTGGTGTGCCATTAATCTAGGAGCATCTGAAAACAATAAATATAAACCCATTCTTGAAGCAGTAGTTGCTAGTAACGCACATCGTAAAGTAAAAAAGCATGCAAAAAAATCATTAGCTCTACTGGTTAAATTAGAATCTTAGGATCACAGTATACAAAACATACAAGGCTACTTTTAATTTTATTAGACTACTCACTCTATATTGCTATAGAAGAAAAACCTGAGAAGAGAGAAAAAACTGCGCTTTCCTATCGATAAGATCAAAAGGAAACCGCAGTTCTCGCTGAAATAGATAGACTTAAAACAGAAATAATGTCTTACAAGCTGCTTATGTGCAGCAACAAGGCAATATATCAAGCTTGCATCCCTGTAGTTGTAAGCTGCCTATGCGGCAGTTAACGTGATGATATCTGTTGCTTTGTTTATTCTAAGCTGCCTGTACGGCGGTAAAACAACTACGTCAAAAATCAGCAAAACAATTTTACTCGATAAGCATCTTGTATAGTAGTAAAACTCATCACCGACTATTGTATTAGTTCACACTTTTTGAACTTTCTGTATTCAAATAACTAATTTGCTAAAGGCGTAAAATTTTTTGTTTGCTAAAATCCCAAAGCCTAAAAAATATCGATAACGCTTTTATTAAAACCAAGGCACTGTAGCTGTTTTAGATAAACCATAAGCATTGTATAAACCGGCCACTGGAGTCGTTGTTAAATTGCCATGTCGAATAAAAATTTTGTAGATGTTTTTGTTCGACAGGCTGGTCAGTTGCGCAAAAGGCAATTCCAACATAAAGTCTTCGTCGTCTTTAATAAGGTTTTTTGCCTCTTCGGGCGTTAGCCAACCTTTTTTAACCGAGCGCTTGCGTTTGTTTTCTGGGCTTTTGCAACTCATACGGGCGACGGTTCGGTATTCCACCGTGGCTGGTATTGCTTGCACTGCGCTCACAGAAGTATAGTCACGCAACCCTTTTAACCAATTACTAGACATAACCGCTTTCAGTTGCTCTTGGCTGCCATGTAGGCGCAATATTTCACCTAATGTTTTTTTATGCAAAGGGAAACTCACCCCCACACTACCCTCTGCCACCTGCCCTAGCACTCGATGACATTTAGCATAAAGCGCATTCATTAGTACTGTGGCTTTAAATTCAGGGTCAGGCAACACCGTAATATCGATATAGTGGTCCATAATTATTCCTTTTATTTATCACTCTCACCAAAGACTCCACCTCTCACCAAGGTTGCCATCACATAGTGTTCATCTTCTATCCGATCTAGCTTTTCTCCACGCGCCCAACGATCAAAAAAGGTGTAAAAATCTTGTTTATCTTTAGGTGTTCTAAAAGCTTTACCTAAATTAGTCACAGCACCATAAGGCTCTACGGCAATAGGGCCAACACTTGTTTGTGAGTCATCATAGCCGGCATACCATGTATCAATGGTACGCAATGCATTGCCTACTTTTTGCGAATGCATCGCCGCAGTATCGCCGACTTTGTACAGTATTTTACTTTTACCCCCTTTGCCTTTATCCAGCACCAGCTCTTCACTTGGATAAACCTCTTGTGCAGCACCCACTTTTGCAAAACAATGTATGTCAAGTAACAAGTAGTCGTCATCACTCGACAATGCTATTGCAATCAGTGCAGCCAAGTCTGTAATTTTTTTGTCACTAACATCGAAGTTGCGAGTAGTAATTGCTGTGGCATTAAAGGTGAAATCTTTATTAACCGTTTTATTTTTAGCATTCACTATGACATCAATACTTTCTACACCCACTCTGTTACGCCACAAAAAACGGGCATTAGCAATATTAATAGCATAACGGCGAGCAAGCTCGCTAAAACCTTCGCAATCAATATAGCCTTGTGCCGCTTGACGATAACTCTGCTGAAATAATGGATTATTACATGCCGACGGCTCTGTAATGCCACCTAATACTTTTAATGTGAAATGTAATTTTAAAGTATCGTGTTCGGGCTTTAATGCACAAGCATCTACTTTTTGTAAGTTCGGTTTTTCTACTTCTGCATTTAGTTTCATTGGGTCATTTCTAACCGCTTTTTTTAAGCGATTAGAAATAGTACCTCGCACTGATTTTTCTTGTAATTCTAATGGAGCAGTTTCACTTCGATCATCCCAACGGGTGCCATACATATAAGCATCACTGGAAATTAACTTTTTTTCAAAAGCCAATACAGATGCTACATTTTCTTTTTTAGCCATAATCTCTTCCCTTTATAGACTAGTTAAGCAAATTCGTCTTCGGTAATTTTATTAATGCGTTGATAGTTTGATAATTGAATACATTGATATAGCTGATTAGCTTTATCGTAGTGATAACACCACAACATATCGCTGACTGAGCTAAAGCGGTATGGCATTTTGAACTCACCCAAAGTAACAATACTCTCCGCAAAGCAGTGAGGCACTGTAGGGTCTCGCTGATTTTTAGCCTCGCCTAGTTCACTAATTGCCTGAAACCCTGTTGCAATAGGCACAAGCCAACCCGCAGGAACAAATGTTTCTTTGCGCTTATCGTATTTGGGTTTACGCTTACTTTCCCATACGACATTACCATCATCCTCCTCTGTACAATAATGATGTATTGCCAAATAATCAATTAAAGCGCCTAGCGCATCCTGTCCTTGCTCCATAGCATCAACAAGTAAATCTCTTCTCTCGACTAGCACAAAGCCTGGCATTAGTTTTCTAATCAAGCATTTAAGTCTAGGGTCATCTGCATTGCCGTCCTCTATCATAAAGAATTTAGGATTATCAAAATGCTGAATATCCCCACCCGCTATTTTTAGCTTTGCAGTAAGTAAATGAGCTACCTGCTCGATAAATGACTCTTGTTGTTGATAACTAACACCTTGCACCTCAATTAATATCGATACTTTCAGGTGGCAACGAGCTTCCTCAATAAATGGCGAGCGAGCCCCCATCTTATTTAAGGGATGAGCGGCACCAACAATAGAAGAGACATAGTCATTATCACCACGATAAGTTTGTAAATTCATATCATGGCTAACAACACCCGTCGCCGAAAAGACAACATCATTCCCTGCTTGATTAAGCCTGCGCTGTAAAGCATGAGTAACTCCTAACCATGCCGTCATTGCGGGAAACCCAATGGTAAATGGGCTCGATAACGCATTGGCGTTATGAATCTTTATATTAGGCAGAACAAGTATATGCCGGTATTGACCGCTCACCGCAGCGCCTCCTTAGCACTCTCCACTTGAGCGCTAATATAATCATATTCTCTATCGTCAAATATAATGGCGCGTTTTTTTAATACTTTTTCATAGCCGGTAAAAATAAACTGCGACACTTGATCTGCTATCACATCCAGCCAAGCGTCTTCTTGTTCGCGCTGCTCTGCAAATTCGCTACATAACCAAATGCGCTGGGTTCGCTTAAGCTGGCTACTCTCAGGCTTAAACTGCGTATCCGCCACCGCTCTCACAGCCCACATAGTTGCAACTATTTTGTCGATGATTTCTCTAAAATGCTTGTCTCTCTCATCACGAATATCTTTATTGTGTTTACGATACTGATATAGCTCGTGTAGAGAATAAAATATATTTTTGCATTGAAATGGAGTGATAGCCTGGCTAAAAAAATCAATATTTGGAAACTGTATCTCACGTTTTTTGAGCGATGGCGGCGCACACAACAAGAGATGAGCCCTACCACCATACTGATTATTTAACACACTAATATTTTGTGGCTTAGTGCCACCGTAACCAATAGTGGTTATATTATTGAGTTGTTTGTAGCTTTTTTCATGAAATACATTATCGTTTTTGCACTTTCTGATTTCTTTTACTTCATCAGAAAATCGTAAGTCATCAATACGCTTTCGCAATTCAAAAACAATACCTGATGCTGTTAGCAACGATAACTGGTGATAGTTTTCTTCTACAGGGAAATACACTTGTTTTATTTTAGAGCTAGTAGTATTTTCTGACTTCGACTCAATCATTGCCAAAAAACCATTTTTTAGTTCCTGGTAGGATGCGGATTTAATCCTCAGCAAATCCAGAGCGAGATCGCTATCTCGTTGTATATGGGTAAGCAGGCTATTGCCGTCGTACATAATTAATGTGAGAAACTTATAAACATCTAATGTCGCTGCATTACCCAATGCATCGGCCTCTACGCACACATTGCCGCTGCGCAGATAACCATCATTAGCTTGCGCAGTATTGGCGATTACAGAAGAAGCAGAACCATTTTTGTTCTTTCGTGAACTAGGATGGCTAAAGGTACAAGGGTGAGTAGAAATAGATATTTGTCCAGCCCGCTTAGCAGCACTAGGCAGCCAATTTTCGAGCAGAAATAGGCTTTCGCATTCGGCTTTTTTTATTTTAGTAGCCGCGACATCCATAGATGTGTTTATATTTTTTTTAAGCCACACCTCTTTGCGCGCCTGGAAAAACGCATCAATTTCTGAACCTAACATTTATCTTCCTATCATCATCTGTTAGCGCGAGAGTGAAGCTGAGCAAACAGCAAACCCTAAACCTTTGAATATCCCATCAAACCTAACTGATTGTCGCATCCATAAAACACCAACTAATACCCTAGCCGATGCCAGTATTAAGAATAAAAATGCTTCAATTCTAGCTTTGCTGTTCTCTTTGAGTAAATAGAGAACTAACCCATTTTTTTGCATAACACTGTATATATACCAATAATAAATATTGGCACGCTTAGCATGTAAAATAGATTTTAAGTCTGACGATGACAGGCTTGTCACGGGATAGCGTCCTTTAATTATTGCCTTCTGAGCTAATCAATCCTATTGATCTTTTATAAGAGCAACTACTGTTTAAAATCGCCCTATGGAACTAAAACATCAATATAGCGATGTTTCTGACCTATGGAGCTAATAATAATTCCAAAACATACTTAAAAAAACCGAAAAAATCCCACTTTTGAAAAACCTCTTAAAATAGGCCTATTACGAAGCGGCTAAAAGCGCTGATGTAGTCTAAAAATAAGCTATATCCTTGTTATATCTCTGCTTTTTCCCTTATATTCTAGCGAACACGATATAGGCAGCGTAAAAAATAGAAGAAATAGGTACATATCAAAAAAATAGAATGTGGTCGAGTTCTGATATAGTTTCGAATAAGATACTGACCAACCCATTGATAGATTTAAAAGGTTTTATTGTTGAAATATTGTACTCTTTTAGTCCCCGTGTTGATTTTAAGCGCCTGCGCAGGCTCAACATGGGTAACCCAAGATGGATTACCTACCGATAAAAATACGCTAACCAATGCACTGAATCGATGTGATTTTGAAAAGAGGCGTAAGGAAGCACTTGCTTACATAGAACAGCTTGACAGCAAAACCGCGGACGACCTCATCATAGATGAGCACAAAGTAGACGATGACCCCGTTATAGATAAAGATACAATTGACTGCATGGCTCGCAAAGGCTTCAAGCTTCCTTAAACTCAGCACCTATTTTTATTAATGGCTTGACTATTAATTGTTACCGCAGATATTCCGTACAATTACCTCCCACCTTGGTAAATTTACCCTTTTAACAGTGTTGCCAACCTCCCAAATATGCGAGAATGCGCCTTTTATAAGCCTCTATTTTTAACGTTAGGACACTAGTTTATGTCAAATCGCCAAGATCTCGCCAATGCCATACGCGCATTAAGTATGGATGCTGTTCAACAGGCTAATTCAGGCCACCCCGGTGCCCCAATGGGTATGGCCGATATTGCTGAGGTGCTATGGAATGATTATTTAGAACATAACCCTAACAATCCAGCATGGCCTGATCGCGACCGTTTTGTACTCTCTAATGGTCACGGTTCTATGTTGATCTATTCGCTATTACATTTGTCAGGCTATGAGCTACCTATCGAAGAGCTTAAAAACTTCCGCCAGTTACACTCCAAAACGCCTGGTCACCCAGAGTATGGTTATGCACCGGGTGTTGAGACAACCACAGGCCCGCTTGGCCAAGGCATTACTAATGCTGTAGGTATGGCAACGGCAGAGAAAGTACTCGCCGCGCAATTTAACCGCGAAGGCCACGATATTGTCGACCACTACACTTACACCTTTTTAGGTGATGGCTGTTTGATGGAAGGTATCTCTCACGAGGCTTGCTCGCTAGCGGGCACCTTGGGTTTAGGTAAGTTAATTGCCTTTTACGATGACAATGGTATCTCTATCGATGGTGAAGTAGAGGGCTGGTTTAGCGACGATACACCCAAACGCTTTGAAGCTTATGGCTGGCAGGTTATTCCTAATGTCGATGGCCATGACAGCGAAGAGATTACAACAGCGATAGAAACCGCCCGCAAAGAATCCGAGCGTCCTACATTAATTTGCTGCAAAACGGTTATTGGTTTTGGCTCCCCCAATAAACAAGGTAAAGAAGATTGCCACGGTGCACCACTAGGTGCAGACGAAATTGCACTCACCCGAGAAAAATTAGGCTGGAGCCATGGTGCCTTTGAAATACCCAAAGATATTTACGAAGGCTGGGATGCCAAAGCCAAAGGGGCAGAGCTTGAAAACAGCTGGAACAACCGTTTTGATGAGTACGCAAAAGCACACCCAGAACTCGCTGCAGAGTTTGATCGTCGCGTTATAAAAGGTGAGCTACCCGCTGATTTTAGCGCCAAGGCCGATGAGTATATTGCTCAATGCCAAGCCGATATGGAAAAAGTGGCCTCTCGTAAAGCCTCTCAGAACTGTTTGAATGCCTACGGCCCATTATTGCCAGAACTTTTAGGTGGCTCCGCTGATTTAGCGGGTTCTAACTTAACGATTTGGTCGGGCTCTAAGCCTGTAAGTGCAGCCGATGCCAATGGTAATTACCTCTACTACGGTGTACGTGAATTTGGCATGAGCGCCATGATGAATGGTATTGCACTACATGGCGGCTTTGTTAATTATGGCGCCACCTTTTTGATGTTTATGGAATACGCCCGCAATGCGGTACGTATGGCAGCATTGATGGGTAAACAAAGTATTTTCGTGTATACCCACGATTCTATCGGTCTGGGCGAAGACGGCCCAACTCATCAACCCGTAGAGCAATTAACTGCCCTACGCTCGACGCCTAACTTACATACATGGCGCCCCTGCGACACGGTAGAATCCGCCGTTAGCTGGAAGTCTGCCATTACTCGACAAAATGGCCCTAGCGCCTTGATATTTTCTCGCCAAGGTCTTGCACCTATGACACGCGATAAGGGCCAAGTTGCGAATATAGAACGTGGCGGTTACATACTTAGTGATTGTGCTGGTGAGCCTGATTTAATTTTAATTGCCACCGGCTCTGAAGTAGAACTTGCTATGAACGCTGCAACAAAGCTTAGCGAGCAAGGTAAAAAGATTCGTGTTGTCTCTATGCCTTGTGCCGAGATATTTGCTGCACAGGACGCCCAATATAAGCAATCAGTATTGCCTATAGAGGTAGGTGCTCGCATTGCTATCGAAGCTGCTCACGAAGACTTTTGGTATAAATTTGTAGGCCTTGATGGACGCATCATTGGGATGAACAGCTTTGGCGAATCGGCCCCGATTAATGATTTGATGACGCACTTTGGGTTTACTCTCGATAACGTACTAGCCGCTGCTGACGAATTACTAGTTGACTAACTTGTATCTAAACGACTGCGTATTTGTATAAATACGCAGTCGTTATTTTATCACTGCTCATTGTTTTTATATCTATCAATACTTATACCAATCAACAATAATAAAGCTTATGCCAATCAATATTGCTATTAATGGTTACGGTCGTATTGGCCGCTGTGTGTTACGTGCTCTGTTTGAATCTAAGTTGCAAGACAGCATTAATATTGTTGCTATTAATGAGCTTGCTGATGCTAAAACTATTGCACACTTGACTAAGTACGACTCCACCCACGGAAAATTTTCGGGTAATGTCGCACTCAACGATCAGTGCTTATCTATCAGCCAAACCCATATTCGTTTATTTCATGAAGAGAGCATAGAGCGGCTACCTTGGGAGCAGCTTAAGGTTGATCTAGTACTAGAATGTACTGGCTCCTTTACTGACCGCCAAACTGCGATGCAACATATTAACGCTGGCGCTAAGCGCGTATTGTTTTCTCAACCCGCAGAAAGCGATGTTGATGCAACTATTATTTTTGGCATTAACGAAGACTCACTCAAGCCTGAACACAAGATCATTTCAAGTGCCTCTTGTACGACCAATTGTATTGTTCCGGTTATCGATACTCTCGATAAACAAATAGGTGTCGAGAGTGGCGTGATCACCACGATTCACTCGGCTATGAATGACCAACCCGTTATTGATGCCTATCACGATACAGACTTACGCAAAACACGCTCTGCTGTACAATCTATTATCCCTGTCGATACTGGCCTTGCCCGTGGTATTGAGCGCATATTACCAGGCCTTGCAGGCCGATTTCAGGCACAAGCTATGCGTGTACCTACCGTTAATGTCTCAGCCATTGATTTATCGGTTGTGGTTAATCAAAACGTCGACAGCACCATAATTAACAACATATTACAATCGGCTGCTAATGACATGCCGCACATATTAGGCTTTACTAATGAGCCTTTAGCCTCCTGCGACTTTAATCATGACGCTCGCTCTGGCATTATTGATGCCAGTCAAACACGCGTTGCCGGTAAGAATTTAGTAAAAGTGTTGACGTGGTTTGACAACGAATGGGGATTTGCTAATCGCATGCTAGATGTTGTTAGCAAAGTACACGCATTAGACACTCATAAAGAGCCATGCTATGAAAAAGTATAATATTGTTATTTTTGGCCTTATCCTATTTGTCATTAGCAGCATTAGCCATGCAGCCGGAGAGATATACCGGTATAAAAACGCAGAGGGCAATACTGTTTATTCCGACAGAAAGCCCGACACCGATCACGAGGTTGTGAAAGGCCCAAGCAAGAAGTCCGTATCATCAAATACCACACCAGAGCCTACCGATACAGAACAAACCCCTACGCCTAGCCGTACCGTAGAAGAAGTCAAAGAAATTACCGACACACTTAAAACAGATATAGATATTCTGTACACCGAGCTCGTTAATAAGAATAGCGAAACTAAAGGAAATGTCGTCGTCAGCTTTACTATCGTGCAAGCAGGCAATGTTAGCCATTGCGCAGAGGACGAGTCTGAGATGCAAGGCGCTAAATTTGATGGCTCTATTTGCGAAAAAATCAGAGGCTTAGAATTTGGCGAAGTAGAAGGCTCAGACCCAGTTAGACTAACCTTTACTTATAATTTTGGAGAAGGTAACTAAGCCTCTCACTGATAGTTAGCTGAATATAGCGTTAAAAATAACTTTAAACATAACACCGCACCACCAGGATTAATTATGAATGTGTTTTCTATGGCTGACCTCGACTTAAACGGTCAGCGCGTTTTAATTAGAGAAGATCTAAACGTACCGATTAAAGACGGGCAGGTCACATCAGATGCAAGAATTCGTGCCGCCCTACCCACTATAGAACAAGCACGTAATGCCGGCGCAAAAGTTATTTTGATGTCACATCTTGGCCGCCCAACCGAGGGCGAGCCTGACGAGAAATTTTCTCTTGCTCCTGTGGCTAAACATTTAAGCAACTTACTTGGCAGCGATGTCAGTCTTGTGAAAGATTGGCAGGACGGTGTTGATATTAATAATGGTGATGTTGTTTTACTCGAAAACGTACGCTTTAACGTTGGCGAGAAAAAAGACGCCGAAGACCTCGCCAAAGCTTATGCTGCACTTTGCGACATTTTTGTGATGGATGCCTTTGGTACAGCACATCGTGCGCAGGCCTCTACTCATGGCGTTGCTAAATTTGCACCCGTTGCCTGTGCTGGGCCACTCTTAGTAGGTGAATTAACCGCACTAGAACAAGCTCTCGCCAAACCAGCGCGCCCTATGGTTGCCATTGTTGGTGGCTCTAAAGTTTCGACCAAACTAACGGTATTAGAGTCCCTTGCCGATATTGCCGATCAAATTATTGTGGGAGGTGGTATTGCCAATACCTTTTTAGCCGCTAGCGATTTACCGGTGGGCAAATCCCTTTGCGAAAACGATTTAATACCCAATGCAAAAGCCTTAATGGCTAAAACTAATATTCCCGTACCCACCGATGTGATTGTAGGCACCGAATTTTCCGAAACCGCCATAGCGACATTAAAGGAAGCAAGTGGGGTTAGTGAAGACGATATGATTTTTGATATTGGCCCTGAGTCTTCAAAAGCGCTCGCCGATATTCTTAAATCTGCAAAGACCATTATTTGGAATGGCCCTGTTGGCGTATTTGAATTTGACCAATTTGGGCAAGGTACCAAGGCATTATCGCAAGCTATTGCCGAGAGCGATGGGTTTTCTATCGCGGGTGGGGGTGACACGCTAGCGGCCGTTGATAAATACAATATTGCTGACAAGGTCTCTTATATATCAACGGGGGGAGGCGCATTTTTAGAATATGTCGAGGGTAAAACCCTACCTGCCGTTGCTATTTTAGAAAAAAGAAAACAAGCGTCTTAAGCCCATTACCAACACGTTTAAAAATTTATTGGCTTTAGCCATTAATAAAAAATTGTACAACAAAGACAGAATGTAAAGGAAACCCTCATGCCAGTCGTTAATTACCAGCAATATTGCCACATGCTTGATAATGCCAAACAAAATAAGTTTGCTTATCCTGCGATTAATATCACCTCAAGTGAAACAATTAATGCAGCACTGCTTGCCTTTAAAGAAGCCAACTCCGACGGCATCATTCAAGTTTCTACCGGTGGAGGCAAATTTGCATCAGGCCAAGGCGTCGGCTCTATGGTTAAAGGTGCTATCGGCCTTGCCGTCTACACTCACATGATGGCAGAAGAATACGACGTTAATATCGCCCTGCATACCGACCACTGTCACCCTGAGTTTGTCGAGCCATTTTTAATGCCGCTGATCGCCGAGACTAAGCGTCGCCGCGCAGCAGGCCTACCTAATTTATTTAGCTCGCACATGTACGATGGCTCTGCACTACCCATGGACGAAAACATCGCAGAATCTAAGCGCATTATGGCCGAGTGCGTCGAAAACGATATCATTTTAGAAATAGAAACCGGCATTGTTGGCGGCGAAGAAGACGGTCACGATACTTCAGATGTCGCAGCTGACAAACTCTATACCACTCCAGAAGACATGGTCATGGCCGCTAAAGAATTAGGCTCGATGGGTCGCTTTATGTTGGCGGCAACCTTTGGCAATGTACATGGTGTTTACAAGCCCGGCAATGTAAAACTAACCCCATCAATTTTAAGAGACGGCCAAGAGGCAGTAGTTAAGGCCTTAGGCGATAGCGCACACCTTGACTTAGTGTTTCATGGTGGCTCGGGCTCTGAATTACACGAAATTCATGAAACACTAGAATACGGCGTTATCAAAATGAATATCGACACCGATACACAATACGCATACTCTCGCCCTATTGTTGACCACATGTTCAAACACTATGACGAGATGCTAAAAGTCGAAGGTGAAGTCGGTAATAAAAAAATGTATGACCCTCGAGCCTACGGTAAAAAAGCTGAGCGCAATATGGCTGACCGTATTATGCAAGCCTGTGATGATTTACGCTCAACAGGCACCTCTTTAGGTAAAAATATTTAATCGCTAAAAATCATAGAGCTTCGTCTGTGACATAGTCACAGATGCCCTATGTGCAATAGGTTATAGTAAATACTGTAAATGATAATTAATTCACTTTTTATATTACTACGGAGCATTTTATGAAAGTTTTTACAAAGGCATTAGCCTTGTCCTCAGCACTCACTGCATCTGTTTTTTTTACAAGTCATCTTTTTGCCGCACATCATGGAGGCGGTCACGACAAAGCACACTCAAACGGGCTTGTGACCGTTAAGAGTAGTCATTCTGTTGCCGATACTGCCGATAAACTAGAAGCTGTTTTAAAATCCAAAGGGATGACCGTTTTCACACGTATTAACCATGCAGCAGGTGCTAAAAAAGTTGGTAAAGAGTTACGCCCTACCGAGCTGGTTATTTTTGGCAACCCTAAGGTTGGCACTCCTATTATGCAGTGTGCACAAAGTGTTGCTATCGATTTACCGCAAAAAATGCTTATTTGGCAAGATGCCAAAGGTGACACATGGCTTGGCTACAATGACCCTGCACATCTTAAAAAACGTCACAGTATAGAAGGCTGCGATGCAGTACTCAAAAAAGTAACGGGCGCACTTGGTAAATTTGCAGCAGCAGCGAGCAAATAAAATAAGGATAGGTATTAATGGCAGGTTCTAGCTTATTACTGTTACTGGATGACATCACGGCACTACTGGATGATATCGCAACGATGTCCAAGGTAGCAGGGAAAAAAACCGCCGCAGTATTAGGCGATGACCTTGCCGTTAATGCACAACAATTAACCGGACTTAGCGCCGAGCGAGAAATACCCATTGTTTGGTCTGTTGCCAAAGGCTCTTTTCTCAATAAGTTAATTCTTGTACCTTCGGCACTGGCTATTAGTGCCATTGCTCCTTGGCTTATTATTCCTCTACTTATTTGTGGCGCTCTATTTTTGTGCTTTGAGGGCTTCGAGGCTGTGTGGCACTTCTTACATAATAGAAAGCTGCACAAAAAAACATCACTCTCCAAAGAACACGCAAGTGAAGAGGCACCGGACAATACCGTAATAACCCCACCCGATGCAGCGACGATTGCCGCTCTAGAAGAAGAAAAGATCAAGGGCGCCATTCGTACTGACTTTATTTTATCGGCCGAAATCATCGTTATTACCTTAGGCGTTGTTAGCGCCCAAGCATTTATCACTCAAGTGGGCGTACTAGCTACGGTGGCCATTTTGATTACTGTTGGTGTGTATGGCTTAGTGGCAGGCATTGTCAAATTGGATGATCTTGGACTGTATCTTACCCGCAAGGCAGATGCCACCTCGCAAAAAATTGGACGAGGCTTACTGGCCTTTGCCCCTAAATTGATGAAGGGTTTATCCGTTTTTGGAACACTGGCTATGTTTATGGTCGGCGGCGGCATTATCACCCACGACATCGCCTTTTTTCATCATATCAGCGAGGCTATTAGCCACGCATTAGCCAACCCTTTTATATCAGCGACTGCTTCGATTTTATACGACATGTTTGTTGGGCTTATTTTTGGGGGTTTGGTTTTGGTTGCTGTCAGGGCCTATTCCACGCTCATTGGATTTCGCCTGTTGCATCAAAAAAAGCGGTAATCAAGGCACGAGGAGCGAAGTTTGGTCATTCCAAATAAGCCAAGAGCAACAATGAGTAACGCTTTTTTTATGCAACCCGAAGGGCTGGACTCTTTTTTCTTCTCACCGCGTTGCCACTCGTTCATGTAAAGTTATTACACTACACTCATGACGCCTTGCGAGAAGAAAAAATAGCCACCAGCAGGCGCCATCAAATGAGCGTGGAATAGGCCTACCTTTATCAAAAAATTCGCGCCAAATAAGTGGGACCTAAGTCTATTATTATAGGCTGCCTAATTACTTTTCAAATAAGGAGTATCTGCTACTATTAAAAGTAACAGGACGTTTTTAGTTAACGCCTGTTAATTAAAAACGTCTCAACAAGTTCCCATACCACGTGGGCCATGTTACGGACAAAATCATGTTAGATAGTGACAATCGAAAATATATTCGCCACCCATCAGATATCCCTCTGCAATATGCACTTATCGATAAGCCGGTCCATCACGCTAAATCTACCAACAATATAAGCCTTGGTGGACTGAGTTTTAGAGTAAAAGAAGAGCTAAAAGCCGATAGTTGGCTCACGATTACTATTGACCTTTACGATAATGACTTTAAAGTAGATGCGCAGGTATGCTGGTGCCGTGCTAAAAGTGATACATCCTATGATGTTGGTGTTGACTTCGCAGATAATTTAGATGCTTTTTCGATACGTATGATTGAACAGCTCTGTTATATTGAATGCTATAAAAAGAAAGTATTCGACAATGAGGGGCGTAAGCTTAGTAATGATGAAGCCGCAAAGGAATGGATAGAAAAATTTGCGACTGAATTTCCGTAAACCTGTAAATTCATCAGTTATTCAACGCTTTATAATTTATGACTAATGTAACACCACCTCTTTTTTTTAACGATATTGATCATTTTATAGATACAATTCCCTCGCTAGATACAAACTCACCTTTAGTTACACCCAAAAGCATCTTCACACCATTATTAGACAATTATATCGACTTTTATGATGTTAATTTTTTAAACCATAAGGACAGGCAAAACAACATCGCAAGCGAGCATAAAATTTGGCAAAGCCAAATTAATGGCTACAGAATCATCGAGCAATATTGGCAACCTAACGAGCATAACGGTGATACGATATTTATTGTCCATGGTTACTTTGAACACACAGCACTTTATGCAAAGATTATTTTTTGGTGTCTAAGTAAGGGCTATAGAGTCCATCTTTTTGACTTACCTGGCCATGGTTTAAGCAGTGGCAAGGCTGCCCACATTGATAGCTTTACACAATATAGCGATATACTTACTGCTATTATTGAGCGAGAAAACTACCCTCGCTACTCTCTAATAGGGCAAAGTACGGGAGGAGCTGTTGTGATTAATACGCTACTTTCGAACACGCATATATCCCCACAAAAGACTGTTCTTTTGGCGCCACTGGTTCGCAGCCTTTACTGGCAAAAAATGCGCTGGTATTTTTATGCTGCACGCCCCTTTATTCCCTCTATAAAACGATCATTTTCGGCCTCCTCTCACGATGAGAAATTCACCGAATTTCTTGAATGCCACGACCCTCTGCAGGCAAGAAGATTACCTCTCTCGTGGCTTGGTGCGATGGATAAATGGATAAAAGAAATACAAAGCCATACTCAAAGTATGAAGCAAAATTACTGGCTCATTCAAGGCACTGGCGATAAGACCGTAGATTATGAATACAACATTAGTGCTATCAAACGCTGCCTACCCAATATCAATGTCGAGTTTATCCCAGGCGCAGCCCATAATTTAGTTAACGAAGACGAGAGCTATTGGCAACAGGTAACGGCTTTATTAACGAAAATATACACATAGCTGTGTTCTATTTAATTAAAGGCAACTATTAAAAGTAATTATTTAAGCCATTACTAACTTCTTTTTCAGCAGTGCTTTTTTTCACGTATAATAGTCGCCCCTTTGTTAATACATATGAGTACCTAATGTCTAAAAAAACAGTTGCCCTTTTTATTTTAGATGGCTTTGGTTATTCCGAAACCTCGACCTCTAATGCTATCGAGGCTGCAAATAGCCCGACATGGGACTCTCTCTGGAACACATACCCACACACGCTTATTAAAACCTCAGGCCTTGCAGTGGGACTGCCCGACGGCCAAATGGGTAACTCCGAGGTTGGGCATATGAACCTAGGCGCTGGGCGTATTGTTTATCAAAACTTTACGCGTATCTCTAAGGCGATTGAGGATGGCGACTTTTACGAGAACCCAGCCATTACCAGTGCCGTTGATAAAGCCATAAATAGCGAAAAAGCCGTCCATATTTTAGGATTACTGTCACCCGGTGGTGTACACAGCCACGAAGAACATATTGCCGCTATGATAGAGCTTGCTGCCAAGCGCGGTGCAAAAAAAGTCTATGTTCATGCGTTTCTTGACGGGCGCGATACACCACCACGTAGTGCAAAATCATCGATCGAAGGAATAACGGCCAAATTTAAAGAATGCTTTGGAGATTCAACTGAGGCTTATATTGCATCGCTTATTGGCCGCTATTATGCAATGGATAGAGATAACCGTTGGGAACGCATCCAACTTGCCTATGACCTGTTAACTCAAGGCAGCGCAAGCAATACAGCTCCCGACGCCGTTAGCGGTTTAGAACTCGCTTATAGCCAAGAACTCGATGATGAATTTTGCCCAGCAACCTCCATACGCCCCAATGGTAATGCTGCCGTTATCGGCGATGGTGATGCGGTTATCTTTATGAACTTTAGGCCCGACCGTGCACGCGAGTTAACACGCGCATTTATAGAGAAAGACGTTGATGCGCAGCTTAACCAGAGCATTCAGCCCAATTTAGCTGATTTTGTTACTCTAACGCAATATGCCGCCAGTATTGATACCCCCTGCGCCTATCCACCTGAGAGCTTAAGCAATACGCTTGGTGAGTACTTAGCTAACAGCAATAAAACACAGTTACGCATTGCCGAGACGGAAAAGTATGCGCACGTTACCTTCTTTTTTAATGGGGGTATCGAAGAGGAATTTACTGGTGAAAAACGCATTTTAATCCCATCGCCAGATGTCGCTACCTATGACTTAAAGCCCGAGATGAGTGCACCAGAGGTTACCGACAACCTAGTGGATGCTATTCATAGCGGTGAATTTGACTTAATAGTGTGCAACTATGCAAATGGCGATATGGTCGGCCATACAGGTAAGATGGATGCAGCCATTAAAGCCGTTGAGACTCTCGACACCTGCCTAAAGCGCGTAACCGATGCTATTTTAGCCGTAGATGGTGAGTGCTTAATTACCGCAGATCACGGCAATGTAGAGCTTATGATTGACCCAGAGACAGGCGGCCCCGTTACATCGCACACAAATGGGCCTGTGCCGTTGGTTTACGTATCCAACAATAGCCACTCTAAGTTGCTCAAAGAGGGGCGTTTATGCGATATTGCCCCAACTTTGTTGGGCATGCTCAATATGCAACAACCCTCGGAGATGACCGGAGCAGACCTGCTTAGTAAATAATAAAACCAATATCTGACACTTTTGGATTCATTGAGCTGTCATACAGCCATGATATGCTGGCGTTTGTGAGTGCTTAATATGCACTAATTGGTACTAAAGGGCTTGATATATAATATTTTGGCATCACATTAACTACAGTGTCGCTAATAGCTATAAAAATAATTGACGATAATCATCATAGATTTTACAAAAGCCATACGACTATAAGCCAATAAGCGAAGTTAGTAGATTCTTACACTACGGTGTTATGATAAAAATCGGCTGGCACATAAGCGGTAATCAACAATGAGTAAAGAGCGCGAAGTATTAGCTGAATTAACCAAGGTATTAGCCGAGCGCAAGCGCGCAGGCGAGGCCGATAGCTCCTATGTAGCCCAGCTACATAAAAAAGGCTTAAACAAGATTTTAGAAAAAGTGGGCGAAGAATGCACCGAAACATTGCTCGCTGCTAAAGATGCACAGACACAGGGTAATAACGATAATCTTATTTACGAAACCGCGGATCTGTGGTTTCATTCAATGGTGATGCTGTCTCATCTAGATACCGATATACAAGCCGTTATTGACGAGCTTGGACGACGTATCGGCCTATCGGGCCTTGATGAAAAAGCATCCCGCAACTAACAAGTTAGGAGAACCTTATGGGTATTGGTGGTATTGGTATTGGACCGTTGTTGGTCATACTATTAATTGTAGTTTTATTATTTGGCACAAAAAAACTCAAAGGCATGGGCTCCGATCTTGGTGGCGCACTAAAAGGCTTTAAAAAGGCAATCGGTGAAGAAGAAAAACCAAAAGAACCCGAAGTAGCAGATGCAGTTGAGCAGAAAGAAAAAGACGAGAGCAAAAGCTAATTTAAATGGGTCTTTTTGAGATATTATTGATTGCGGTTGTGGCCTTGCTTGTTGTTGGGCCAGAGCGTATGCCAGAAGCAGTTCGCGGTGCAGCCATGACCATTGGCCGCTTTAAGCGTATGTTTAATAACACCAAAGAAGAGTTTGAAAAACAAATTGGTGCCGACGACATTCGCCTAGAACTCCATAATGAACAAATTATGGAGAATCTCAAAAAAATGGAACAAGATATCTCCGAGATAGATAACGATGTCGCCAAACTTGCAAACAGCGATATAGAACGCCAGTTTATGGCGCAGGACGACTACAAAGACCCACCGGAATTTAGAGAAGAAGAGCTACAGGAAAACACCGAGAGTGAACCTGCTGGCAAAGAAGAGACAACAGAAGAAAACACCATTCTTAATAAAAACGAACCCTCTGCATAAGACCAGTCAATGACCGAATCTGTAAAACAAGCGTCCCCGCTCATTGAGCATCTTATTGAACTACGCAATCGACTACTCTACTGCTTAGGTGCAGTGACTATAGTATTTTTAGGCTTGGTCGCTTTTGCTAACGATATATACGCTTTTGTGGCAGAGCCAATGCTCGCCTTATTACCTGAAGGCACATCGATGATTGCAACCGAAGTTGCAACACCTTTTTTAACCCCCTTTAAACTCACTTTTTTTGTATCACTTGTTATTGCACTACCCTATTTGCTCTACCAAATATGGTCTTTTTTGGCACCAGGTTTATACGAAAACGAGAAGTCACTAATTGCCCCATTAATTGGCTCTAGTGTTTTACTATTTTATGCAGGCATTACCTTTGCCTATTTTATTGTATTCCCTCTAGTGTTTGGTTTTTTTACCTCTATTGCCCCAGAGGGCGTAACGGTGATGACAGATATTTCTAGCTACCTAGATTTTGTCACAAAATTGTTTTTAGCCTTTGGTGTTGTCTTTGAAATACCCGTCGCAATTATTTTACTAATTCGCTCGGGCGCCGTAAGCCCAGATACCCTTGCGGAAAAACGTGCCTATGTGATTGTAGGCTGCTTTATACTAGGCATGCTACTCACACCACCCGATGTTATCTCTCAACTCTTACTTGCCATACCTATGTACCTTTTGTACGAGTGCGGCATCATCATTGGCAAACGTATTACACCCAAGAAAAAACCCGATGAAGATGAAGACGACGAAGAGCTAGCAGATACCTAATAAAGCACATTAGGTGTCTAGTTATTAATTCTCTTAATCACCTGCTGACTTCGCTTTAATTACACTAGAAAACTTTCTGATATGCCTTTTAACTAGCTCGGGCAAATCCATAGATTCAAAACTACTTAAGCGAGCACGCTGCTGCAACTCCTCGCCTAAACCAAATACATTAACGGAGTTTATGCCTATTTCACCCGTCGTTTTATTCAATGTCACAGTGTGAATTCTTAAACGCTTAAAATCTCTAATCGGCCTGCCCAAAACAACCCAATAATCTCTATTTTTATCTTCAGCCATTGGTTTAGTCTTCTCAGGATGGATTAGAAAGAACAACTAGATAACCTTATCATGCAACTACAGGTGCTGCACTAGATTGCCCACCCTGCTGGAAAACGCTGCACGCCTCAACCGGTATTATTGCGCACTGAAACAGCTAAAATACCTAAAACAAAAAAGCCTAACCATCACGGCTAGGCTTTGACATTAAATGCTTATCTGACCCCTTTAATCCCCATACAAGAATTAGACATAAAATGCCCGGTAGATGCTGGGCATTTTATGGTTTCTCAATCATTATCTTTCTGCAATTTTTTTAACGCCTTTCTTTCTAACTCTCTTATTCTTTCGCGCGTGATGTCAAATTGCTTTCCTATAGCTTCTAGTTCTGCAATATTTTCCAAATCCACCCCAAATCTTTCTCTGAGAATCTTTGCTTCTCTAGCTGTGAGGTGACTTAAAACTTCTTTGGTTAAATCTGATAAGGATTTAATATGATCTAAATTAATTTCATCAACCATAAAAATAAACTATATTCATAATAATGATTTTTCACCATGATGCTTCATACTCCAAATAAAACGCAGATCACTAAGTACGTAATATGTACTTTCCCATTTTGTTTCTATGCACGAGCCATAGAGATTTTAACTGAATTGTTTAATGGTAAATTAAACTTCATATTCTGCTCATTTCCGGCAAAGTCCATACCAACCGCTAAAACTGTACAAATATCGGAGCCTTGAGAGTGAGAGCAGGAAACTTCAATATGCTGAGAAATTGAAAAAGTTTTAGCAGTGGCCAATTCAATTCCAGTACTTGATATCAGCTTAAAGATAGTTATCGGTCCGTTATTATCGCTTGATTGATAATAATCTTTATCCATAATATTTTCTTTAATTAAGCTAGCCTCACCAAAAAAATATCTACCTCATCATTATGACGGATCTTTTTGTTAATGATACTTTCTACTTCATCTCCACCTAAGTAGCCAGCGGATAGAATATCTATATCTTCCGCCTCGTTTGCAGAAAGCACACTTACCCTAGATCGGATAAATTTAGCAGTATCAACGGAAGCAACTTCATTAGAATTAACAAAAATTGTAAGCTTTGGCATATATTTTCAACCTATCTCAATATTCCAGATATTGTTGCGACCAAGTATAATGAGCACTTTCGATCATGTTCCGACCTGATCTGACAGTTACCTGTTTTTTAAAGGTGCTTGTCAGATTAGATCGGAGCTAATACAGCTTAATCGATTAAGTCGGATCTGACCCTACTTTTCAAAGCCTATCTGCTTTGCCAGGCTTTAAGCTATATCAGTAAGCTGAATACTTATCTGATCCCAACGATGTAGTAATCTTTAGCTTCTTAACTTTCTTTAACCTCTACACCAATCAAGAAATAGATTGACACTTTAATCAATAAAAAAATGGAGAGGCCATAAATTAAAAAGCTAAAAACCCCACCTATTATGAAAAATGATAGAACAGGCAAAATTAGTAAGTAAAAAATATAATCCAACCCGCGAGAGAAAGGATAGCACTTCATTTTAATAGATTTTTCTTCAAACTCTCTTTTTGAAGAGAGAATTACGTATATTTTATCCACAATATCCATCTAAATATCACCTTTCACAAACACAATAATCAGGCAACTTTGATTCAAAAAAATCAGCTAGAGCACTAAAATTAGCTTTACTAAACCCAGCTATACCTGTTGGCGTGCTAGCAGCTAAACCTCCTCTCGTGACCAAACCCGTTCCTCCACTCAAAGTAACATTTCCAAGTGTTCTCCCCGCCATATAGAATCCATTACTTTCAGCAAAAGCTTGTGAAGCCATATCAAAGGCTATACCAGGCTCACCCGCTGCAAATTCACCAGCGCCCTTAACAGCAGCCCTTGCAAGATTTATAGCTTGTTCTCTTCTGTCATATCTACATGATCCAGGTTCATAAGGATTAAGAGGGGCTGTCAAATCTTTCCAAAAGTCAAAGAAGCCTTCATGAAAATCCGGGTTTGGGAAAAAATGCGTAAACCAACAAGCAATTCCGACACAGGCATCAGTAAATAATCCCAAAGAATCTGTATTATTTAAAGGGTTTTGTTGAACATAAGCATATGTATTTGACCCATCATACAATCCAAGAGGATCTGAACGTAGATACCTGCCCAATCTGGGGTCGTAATACCGGAAGTAGTTGTAGTGGAGGCTTGTCTCCTCATCAAAATACTGGCCCAGGAACCGTAGATTATTTTCTACTGTAGCGATTGTTTGCGTTGCCTCACCAAAAGGCGTGTACTCAGCCTGCCAAACAATATTTTTGTTTTGATCGGTTAATACCTTTGGCGTACCTAGGTGATCATTGTGATAAGTGTAAATACTATTTACTGTGACCTGCGCCAAAGGTTGTCCATTAAAGTAGAGGTACTCTTTAATCACTTGGCCTTGTGCTGTGTATTCACCCAACAACTGCCCACTCTCATTATAGGCATAGTGTGTTGTTGCATTACCCACAATCTGTTTGGTGGTACGTTGGCCGAGCGCATTGTAGGTGTAGTTGGCCGTCACACTGGGCTTACTAATGGTCGCTAGGCGATTCGCTGCATTGTAGGTACTTGTGAGCGCTTCAGTACTCCCATCACTGCTGTTGACCTGTAGCGGGTTACCGTTACCATCGTATTGGTAACTACTGGTGATGTTATCCGTCGCTGGATTGATTATTACACTGTTTAGCTGATTACTACCTGTGTTATAGCTGTACGTGGTAACTGCTCCTGCGTTACCAGCACTTCCACCATCCGTGGTGGTCGTAGTCGTCTCTTTGCTAAGGCGGTTACCCAAGGGATCGTATTGGTAATTAAGGCTACCGTAATCACCCGTACTGCCTGATAGACGATCCAGCACGTCATACTGGTAACTGCTGCCTGCGTTACCAGCACTTCCACCATCCGTGGTGGTCGTATCATCTATTACCGTTATGTTGCCATTGGCATCGTAATCATAGCTGAGATCAAGAATGGTGGTTAAGGCACTACCACTGGTGAGTCTACTTAAGCGATAGTCCTGATCGTAGGTGAGTGTTTGTGTTAAGCCATTGCCGTAAGTCATCCCCTTAACGGGGCCAAAGGCTAAGTACTCGGTATTACTGATAATATTAATCGGGGTTTCTGTCGGGCGTGTCGCTGTAATGTCTTGCACTCTGCCTTGAGAATCATAGGCGTAGTTAACAACTAGACCACTCGGATAAGTCATCGTTATAGGATTATTAGCCAAATCATAAGTGGTACTGGTCACGAGTGTTTGACCGTCAATGATGATGGTTTTAGTGAGCAAGTTACCGCGATGATCATAGTGGTAGTGTGTTGATCCACTTTCGTCGGTGATTTGGGTTAAGCGGCCAATGCCTTTGTTGCCCGTCGTCACCCCATCGTATTGATAAACAATATTTTCTGCCGGTGTAGCTGGGTAGGTAACACCTGTTAATCGGTTGAGGGCATCGTAGCTGTAGTTAACCACCACACCACGGGCATCGGTCATGCTGGTGCGGTTGTTGGCACTGTCGTAGGTGTAGGTTGCTGTACCAGTATCAGGGCTACTGATTTGGGTTAAGTTATCAAAGCCATCGTAGCTGTAGGTGGTGGTGTTGCCATTGGCATCCGTGACGCTGGTTAGGCGGTCTTGGTCATCGTAACCAAAGTGTGTTGTGCCGTTGGCAGCATCGGTGCTTTGCTGTAGGCGATCTAAGGGATCGTAGATCTGGTTGGTGACATTCGTTTTAGGGTCTGTCACGGCCGTGTTGTTGTCGTTAACATCGTAGTCAAAGTGGGTGGTTTGGTTCTCGGCCCCAATAATATCCATCACACGGCTAAGTTCATCAAAAGCACGATTAATTGTGTAAGTGATTGTGCCCGTACTGGTTTGAATCGTTTCGCTAGTGCGGTTACCGGCATTGTCTAGGGTGTAGTTGATACTCTCGCCTAAACTATTACTGATTTGTGTTAAACGGCGCGCCGCATCGTAGGTGTAAGTTAATACCACGCCATTGGGCTGGGTGATCTCGATTAACTGGCCCACATTATCGTAGGTATAATTTGTCACGCTATTTAAGGCGGCGACTCCACTGGGGTCGACCACCGTGACGGAGGTGAGCCATCCACGAACATGGTAGGTAAGCACTGTCTCGGTGCCATTGGCATCGATCACGCGGGCGGGTTGGCCACGACCGTTGTAATCGAGCAATTGTGTCGTATGGCCAAGGGCATTGGTAATGGATGAACGGTTACCAAAGGTATCGTAAGTATAGGTGGTGACATCCACGACATCGGTACGCGGGCCGTCTTGGGTTAAGACTAAGCCTTGAGGGTTATAGGTATAAGATGTGGATTGCTGAGCCAGCACAGATGGTGCAAAGCTAATGCTTGTAGCCAAAGAGAAAGCAAGTAGCGTTTTAGAAAATAGCGTGTTATTTATTCTCATGATTATCGCTCCGTGACATTGCGTGAAAGTAGACGTCCATTACTGTCGTAGGTCATGGTGATGATACGTGAAGGCTCAGTGATTTTTGTGGGTAGGTTATAATCAGCATGCCACTCGGTAGTAATGGTTCTGGCTTGCGGTGTACCACTCGCTTCGGTACGAGAAAGCACTTGGCCACGATCATTATTGATATAAGTGGTGGTGTTACCTTTCCAGTCAGTTTTGCTGGCCATAAAACCGTTGATGTCGTAAGTGTAATTTTTATTGGCGCCTGCGCAATTAGCAGAAGGATGACCTTCAACTTGTATTAACTTACGGACACCATTTTGAACTTGATAGTAAAATGTCGTTTCTTTGCCTAAAGAGTTCGTCACTAAAACACTTCCATTTCCATCTGGAGACAAGTCTGTGTAATCGAGAGTAGTACGATTGACGCCATTCAGATTTTCAGAAGAGATAGCTCTGCCAAGATTGTCGTATTGCCAAGAAACATAACGGATATCATTTTCATCAGTAATTCCCGTTAAACTTCTCGATAGACTTGAATCATAATGATAGATTCGCGTTGTCGTATTTGGATAGGTTACTCCGGATAAAACACCCAGTGAATTATAGGAATAACTATAAACATCACCTTCAGAAGTCGTCAACTGACTAAGGCGAGAGTCGTTATTATATGTAAAGATTAATTTATTTAAATTATTATCCTCAACGAGATCAAGTGTTGACGGATTGCCATCCCCGCCTTGATCAATAGATATGTCGTAAAATAAATTTTGACTATCTCCTTTCGTATTTTCAATTAAAATCAACCGCCCATATACATCATAAGTTTCTCGAATATTATTTTTTGTAATGAATAACCAACCATCATTATTAGGCAAAACTGATAGCTGAGCATTGACGCCATAATCTGTAAGCCAGACATTATCAGTTTTCTGATGATATAAGGCTTTACCGTTGGCTCTGACCACATAAGCGTAATCAATCTCATTAATTGGCAATTGTTTAGCAGGATCGTTTGACGTTAATGTGACCATTGGCCCTTCTGATATCATTGCATTTCTAGAGATAATGCTAGGATGATTCGCTTGAGATACTGAACCTGTAATAATTCTTCTATCGTAAGTATGGCTCCAATTGAGGCCAAAACTACCTATGTATTGATTGTAGACAGCCCCACTATTGTAATACCGCTTAAAATGAATGGGAGAGTTAGTTAACTCCACAAAGTCATCCTCGACTTGTTGCTTTTCACCCCAAGCTGGAGTTATTGGATTACCTACAGTCGGAGTGCACTGCTCTGAATAATTAGAAGCTAAATCACTGAAAGAGCTATGCTCCTGTAAAATCATTGTCCAATAGCGGTATCGACCTGTAGGACTTAAATATTCACCCCCTCGATTATCCCTAAAAGCGCACTTAAAAGAATAGCGCTCGGTATAAGGCCCAATATATAAAGTCGAAGGCACATAAACGCCAGTAAAATACATTTCTAAGGAGGGGAGTAGCAAAGGGCAAACCTTAGAAGCTAATACATATACATCGGTTGATATAATATTTAAATCAATACCATGATGCTTAGTAGAATAACCCCATACACTAGGCCTTGAATTTAGGATCTGTTCAATAGATGCTGATTGTTGGGCAAAGGCAGGAGTAATAAAACTCACGCTTGCAACTAAGGATAACGCTAAAAGTGTTTTCGAAAAAACGTGCTTATTTATCTTCATCTTATAGCTCCGTGACTGCGTGTAATAACAAGCGATTATTAATATCGTAGGGCACATCCGTGATGCGAGATGGCTCAGTGGTTCTCTCTGGGAGGTTGTAGTCTGTGCGCCAATCAGTCGTCACCTTTCTGGCTTGAGATGTGCCATTTGCCTCTGTGGGAGAAAGCTCTTGACCATTGATGTTAGTGGTTGCGTTGGCTTCCCAATCAATTTTACTCGCGGCTAAACCATTAGTATCGTAGGTGTAGTTATTTTTCATGAAGCATCCTTTTTCTATCTTACCGACTACATTTAATTTTTATTTCTTGGCCAAGGAAAATGTATATTTTTTCGAACCACTATAAAGCCTACCATTAGTACATGATAGCTAATACAAAATGATTAAATGAATACGGAGGAAATAGAAACAATATCCATATCACTTTTAGATGGTGACTGCAGATAATCCTTGTCTTGATAAAACTACATTATAGCTTTTTTTGTAAATTATCAACTGACTGTAAAGTTGTCAAACGCTATATAAAAGAAACTTGACCGAGATCAAGAAATTGGTGAAAGGTTAAAGTAAAAAAATTGAAGATATTAAAGATTGCTAAAAATAGCTTTGCAAATTGTGGCTATCGACTATATAAAGAACTAATCACTCCGCAAAATCAATACGATAGGAACCATCATTATTTTTGTTGCCAATAAATTGTAACACTGGCTCAAAGCCAGAGTTACGCTCACGCGGTTTTATTAAGCCTTCTACTTTAATTGACGGCTTTTTAGCAAATGCGTCTATTAATTTTGCTGTAATATCGACTACTAAGGGGGCAGGTCTAGCGTTTGTTATATGACGCCATTGCGACACTACATTGTAGTTTTCATCACTAAACCTTGCTTGAATATTACCAACCGCAAGCCATTCGCTCCCAGTATAAATAGATGCTTGCTCCCATAATGCATTAGCATCTACATCCACAAAGCCTGCCTGAGTGATTTCAATGCTTTTTATAAATGCACTTATATTGCCAGACAAATCAACACCAAAAAAAGGCGCTACATTAGCAATAGGCAAGGCAAGATCTATCTCTTGGGCGTTAATTTTTTTACTGAAGATCGAATAACACACTTCGCCTTTTAGTTGCTGTGAGCCAGCACTACTGGAGAAGTTAAGACAAGGCGATAGAGTCACCAACGATGTTATATCAATATACCATTGCAGCTCTCCCAAGGGCAAAGTATGCCCACGCTCAGACCACTGAGCATAACTGGCCTCACCTTGCCAGACTGTACCGGTGACGCCCGTGGCCTGAAAGCTCGGGATAGATTGCTGTATGGTGTAGATAAACCACCCGGCAGGCAATAGACGAAGAATAAAAAACACCGTTAGTAATAGAGCTATAACTAAGCAATAACGTTTTTTCAAAAGAAACATAAAATATCTAAGCTTGTGTGCAAAAGTTAATTACTAACACGAACGCTAACCATTAGGCGACCAGGGAATTTTGAGGGCGTTAGAGATAAATCTTCTATATTAATGCCTTGCTGGTACTCTAAATCGTATAACCATTGCGTCAGAGATGAATAAGCAACATTTTCTAGGCGAAGGCGAGCATCATTTTTACTGCCAGGTTGAAACCCTCTCATAACCAACTGATTTTTTGTTAGGCTATTGTTAATAAGCTGCGCCAAGCTCTCTCCTGTTTTAACGACACCCCCTGCCTGCTTGGCAGATTTAATTCGTGCAACTAATTGCTTTACTTCAGCACGCTCTGCTAAAGCACGCGAGAGTCTATCTTTTTCTGTAGTACGCCAATCTATTACAGGTTGCACTGCAAACATATAAAATAAAAACAGGATCAAGGCAGCGCCACTGCCTCCTAAAATTATCTGTTCTCGAGTATCGTGGGCATCCCACCATTGTGTTAGCTTATCCATTTCGATTACCTTTCATCGTTATCTTTAAGCGAGCCTGAAACCCATTATCAGTAGCGTTAGAGCTTTGTAGTTCAGCGCTAACATCTTGTTTGTCGAGAGCCTGCCTTAATTGCTCAACACCATTAAAGGAATCCGCTCTGACATTAATACGCAAAATTTGCTCTCGATTGCTGTAGTTTAATGTCGACAATTCAATTTTTAGCTTAATTAATTCGGGAGCAATTTTAGATAACAAATAAATTGACTGGCTAGACTGCTCATCTTGACCACTGGAACCAAGCATGGCTTTTAATCGACGTACAGGAACACTAACAGATCCTGTAGGAACAACCTCTCTAAAATCTTTCACAATGTCGTTTTGAATCTTAGCCTGCTCTTTTTGCAAAAAATAGATGTCGGTAAAACTTGCAACAAAAAATACAATGGTTGCAGCAACAGCCAAACCAACTATCGCTTTAGATTCATCCCACCACCTAGAGACTGGCAATTTTTTACCCAGCTTGCCATTGCTAAAATTTAGCTGATTACTTTGAGAAAAGTTAATCGTTGGCCTCCCCACAACACAATCATGTTCGACTACGGGAAGCACATTGGCTTGAACATATTCTTGAGTGGCAGCATCATCGACATAAACTGTAATTAGCCAAGGATTTTCGAGGTCTTGCTGGTTTTGTAATAAGTCTTTAAGAAATGGTTTGGCTAATGAATGTGAGATGCTAAAACCCAAACCATTACCTCGATGGCCCAGCACATTGCCCTCACTAAACCACAACACCAATTCGTTAGCAGCAACATCCATACATTGAAAATCAGGAATACACGTCTCTACAGCTAAGTCATGATTTGATAACCAACCAACAAGTGACTCTAACCAAGACAGGTCGGTATAAGCAGCAGAAACGACATCAGACTCTTTATTTGCACTGACAGCAAAATGTAGGTCGTCAACATCACCTAGAACATCGTCTTCTATTTGATAAGGCAATAGGCTTAAAAAGTGCCGAGCTTCTTTTTTACTATAAGGCACACTAACGCTTACAAGTTTAGCCCCTGGAATTAGCAATAATACAGATTGGCCAGCACTAACTGCCTCAAGAAGTGCATCGCCATCACCTTGCTGTGCACCACTTGGCCAGTGCTGAGCATGAGCGAGATCACTCCAGCGAAACTCTCGAAGTGTATCTCCGCTTTCGTCAACACGTTCTTTTAATAATTGAATGACTATTTTATTTGCCACAAAAATTCTCTATCACTTGTATTTATTGTATATATTTTTAATTTCTTCCAAATACACTACTTAAAAAGCATCTTCACCACCACGTCTAATGACATCTACACTTAGAGTGTTGCTCTCTGAATTCTGGGTTCTGTGTAAAAGACTATATACCTGTCTACGCAAATTACCCAGCTGTATATCTGAGCGCAGCAAGAAGTAACTAGTACCCGTGGTTAATCCATCGCTACTTGGCAGCAACTCTTCTTCTTGTCCAAATAGTTCAGCAACTTCTGGGCTTTGAATAAAATCTTCAATACTCGTAAAACCTTCATCATTCTCCGACGGGCGATCAAAGCCAACCTGGCTATTTCTATCGACCTCTATGGGACGACTTCGACTCAATGACGCGCCACCTTGCTCATCTATCGGTGTTATTTCTGCGGAGCTATTAATTGTCCTCATAATTTCTGGCAAGGCAGTATTAATGTTAAGCACTGCATTGGTCTCTGGCAAAGCACTCACTAAGTCCTTCATATGTTCATAAATTTCTTCTGTTACGCCTTTTATTTGGCGCAACTCACTCACGCTCGTAAAATTTTGATTCGCAGCCGAATAAGGTTTATCGAGGGATTGATAAAAATCTGATTCAGCCCCCCCAATACCCGTTGTATTGTTATCAGCATCTAGCCAATCAAGTACTGCCTGTGTAATTGCTTCGGCTTCGTCACTGGCAACAACATCACCTGGCACTGTTTGCAGCAGGCGAATAAGGCGTTTTTCTTGTTCGCGATAGCGCTCCCCAAAGGGTAGGCTAGAATCAATTGCTTCTTGCCTACCGGCCAATTGATTAAGATTAAAACGGCCTTGAGCATCCTCGAGTGATAAGCTGATAATCTCGGCTTGATCGCCTAGCAATAGCTGTAGTGACCCTTGAAACTCAAGCTCTCTGGTTTTCCATTCTTCATTAAGATGATCAAAATCATTATTACCATCTTCATCATCACTTTTTTTATCTTCTCTCAGGCCAAATATCGCTGCATGCTCCATTGCAAAAACCAGCTGGTTTACCTGCATCAGTGCAAGTCGGTTTTCAGCTCTTGATAACGACAACTGAAAACGTGCCGCAAAATCTATTGCCAAGCCAGTGATCACAGCGACAATAAGTACCGAAATGACTAGTACCGTCCCCTTTTGCGAGGAAGGCTTAACACGAGCACCTCTGCGGGAACTAGATTGACTCTGTCGATGAAAGTGGGGTAACGACATCACTAACTACCACTATCGGCTACAGTGAGACTAAATATACGTACCACTTCACCTAAAGTAACTGTATCGATGGTTACTCGTACGGCAGCTGGCAAACCTGAGGCTGCTGTTGCATCACCTTCATCTACATTGACTTGATTGGCATTTTGCTGTGGCCAACCGGTCTCCCATGCTGAATTTTCGAGCCGGGTGAATGCTTGCGGCAAATACTCAAACTGTAATCGCTTGACACCATCCAACAAACGCCGTTTTTTTCTGGGGACTTCTGTACTCGCTTCATCAACATCAATTGGACGCCTATCGCGCCATAATGTTTGACCTTCGATGTCGTCTTCTTGGCTAAGACTGTACGCAACTTCGTAGAGGCTACTTCTTGGTAGTTTAAGTAAATTATCTCGATCACCTCGAACAAATCGTAAAAGATAGTCGTCTTCATTGAGTGAGACCGCATCACTTTGAGCAAGCCGATCACCAAAAACCCCAGTCATTGCAGGAAGGTCATTGATACGAGAAGCTCTATCGACGGCATGCATCAGGTCACTGGCAAAATACTGCCAAACGCGATCAAGAGAATCGACTTGTTTAACCGCTAGAGAGACTCTTTCATCTGAGCGAATCATGCCGTCGAGTGCACGATAGGACATAACCGAAATACCTGCACCAATCGCAATCGCAATAAGCATCTCGACGAGAGTAAAGCCGGCTATGTATTTGCCTGTGCTAGCAGATGGTTTTTTATCTCTTTTATTATATATTTTAGTCATACCTAACCACCCGCGCTAAAATTTGGGTCGTCCAGATACGTTTGCAATGTCACTACAGGCTTGTCTTCGTAGCTGACGATAATATCGTATTTGACCAAGGCCTCGGCATTAGTAATATCAATATCGACGGTCCACTCTCTACCCGCCATTTCAACTTTTTTCGTCTCTTCACGGCGTTTTACTTGCTGGTTAAATGTCCTCTCCAAACGCAACTCTGTTGCCTCGTTTTCTGCAATCCAAGCAGCGATTGTTTTATCACGCAAAGTACCCGCAGAGTCGGTTAGCTGCCCCATAAGCAACATAACTGCAGGCACGGCAAGCCCAAGTATCGTAATCGCTACGAGCACCTCAATTAGAGTAAAACCATTTTTATGGTTTATTTTTTTAAACCGTAACATGTGTCTACCTGCTGGCAACCTTTGTATTTTTTTCATAGCCTAGCGTTCATCCAGCTCGCCAACGCGAAAACGCAATAACTCACCACGCTCATCAACTGTGATTTGGTAGCGCTGATCGGATATATCTCGATCCGCTTTTAGGGATTCATCGGACCAAACAATAGTCAGTATAAATTCAGAAATTTCACCACTCGGGTAAAATACAATCAGAGGCTGAGGCTCATCATCCTCACTTAATAGCCGATCTAAATTTTCCTCAACAGAGACGTCTTCAACTTCTATCGACCAAGTAAATTTTTCATCGATTAATTGAGCCCCAAGCGGGTCGGCTGTTGGTGCCCATTGGCGTGAATCTTCACCAGCGCCTTCATTACCCGCAAAGGTATAACGCCTCCACTCATAATTATTCGAGATATCTAGATCAAACTGGGACTGATTAAATACAATCCCCGATGCCTCATCCCGAACAAGTGCTTCGTCTTGCGCATAAAGCATTTGTGCGAATAACTTTTCTCCCGCAGCGTTTAATTGTTTCTCACTTGAGCCCGTTGGATTTATCGCTAAAGTCACACCCACAGCAATTACACTGATCAAGAGCATCACAACAAGCAATTCTATTAACGAAAAACCACAATGCTTGTTCATACTTAGTGCCTAACATGTTACTAAACTTGAGCGCGCAGTAAACTGCCTGTAAATTTGGTAAGTTTGTTTTATCTCACCGTTGTAGTATTTTGCTGCTACCCTTAAACCACTAATAAAGCTGGTCACTAAGCTATTAGTGCTGTATTAACGCCTACCGTGATAAATATCTGCATCGAATTCAGTGCCACCCTCTCGCCCATCGGCGCCTAGGCTATATAAATCAAAGTCACTGTTTTCACCCGGTGTTACATATACATAAGGTGTACCCCAAGGGTCTAGAGGTAGACGCTTAATATAACCTCCCGTTTGCCATTGTGCTGGAATTGGATCAACGGTCGGTTTATCGAGTAGAGCCTCTAAACCTTGCTCTCCAGTTGGAAAACGGAAATTGTCTAATTTATACAAGCTAAGCGCTTTCTCTAGTGTTGAGAAGTCGATCTTTACCTGGTCGACGCGTGCTTTATCGGCCTTACCTAAAAAGTTAGCGCCAACACCAGCAACAATAACGCCGATAATAATCAGCACAACAAGAATCTCGATTAAGCTAAAGCCTTGTTGGCGACTTCCATTAATTTTTTTTGTAGTGATTACTTTCACTTCTACCCCTCTTTTCAAACTGTTTGTTGGTTAATTTTTTGTGAGTACTTTAATTAACAATATCACCAAATAAAGATCATAAATGTTAAGCCGATAGCACTAATTTTTTAAAATAAAAAATTTATAATAAATCAGACATCCCAAAAATAGGTGTCAAAATCGAATACATAATAAAGCCAACGACCAAAGCCATAACAATAATTGTTACCGGTTCTAGAATATTTAGCGCCGTCGATATTTGCATATCGAGTTCGCGTTCTTGACTACGCGCCGCGTAATTTAGTTGCTCGGCCAAGGTACCATTAAGTTCTCCACTCGATGCCATTTGCACCATCAATGGCGGGAATACTTTCGCTTTATCGAGTGCGCGATGCAAACTTGAACCTTCTTGCACTGTTGCTGCAACCATCTCCGAACTCTCGCTCAACACTCTATTGTTCATTGTCTTGCTACTGATACGCAATCCTTGCAGTAAAGGAACACCACTATCAATCAGCATACTCACTGTACCTGCAAATCTAGCTGTATCTGACTGCACAATAATATGGCCAATAATGGGTAACTTAATAGTAATAGCATGCCATTTCTTTAAATTTTTAGGGGTTAGTAGCCAACGTTTAAATGCGAAAACAGCAAGGACTAACGTACCAAAAACATAAATGCCATAAGCTTTTAAGAAATCACTGGTAGCGATTAAAAACTGTGTATTCCAAGGTAGCTCTGTTTTTGCTCGCTCAAAAACACTCACCAGCTGAGGCACGACTAAAACCATCAGACCAATAACAATAGCCACACAAACAAACATTAACACCATGGGGTAAACCATAGCTGAGGTAAGTTTTTGCTTAGAGATCTGACTCGTCTCAGTATATTCCGCCAAGCGATCGAGCACCGGCCCTAAAAAGCCTGCTTGCTCACCAGCATTAACCATCGCGCGATACATTGAATCGAAGGAGCGCGGATGCTCACCAAGAGCTTGCGCAAAACTTAAGCCCTCTAAAACACGCGAGCGGATTTGTAAAACCATGCCTTGTACAGAGGGCTTACGCGTTTGTTTAGCAACACCTTGGAGCGCATCAACCAATGGCATACCCGATTGAATTAATGACGACATTTGCCGAGTCAATAGAGTGAGATCTTTGCGTTTAAGGCGAGGGGCAAACAAGCGACTATCACTGGACTGTTGCTGTTTTTCTTTTTTCTGAACGCTCTCTACACTAATAGGTTTCAGCTTTTTTGAGCGCAGCTGCCCACGCACTTGTCGTTCAGAATCTCCCTCTAGAGACCCCTTAACGACTTTGCCCTGAAGATCTATTGCACGATAACTAAACGCTGCCATAACACTTAACCTGTCGAAGTGACTCTTAGTACTTCTTCAAGACTGGTAGTTCCTTCAAGAATACGGCGGCGGCCATCAGCCATTAGCGACATACTGGTCTTACGGGCATATTTAAGCATTTCCTGCTCACCCACACCTTCGTGTATTAGCTCGCGTAAGTTATCATCGATATCAATAAGCTCATAAATAGCTGTTCGACCACGGTAACCTGTTTGATTACAGTGTTCACAACCATGCCCTTGATATATAGTCATTGGCTCACTAGTAGAATATTGCGCACCTATTCGAGCGCTCTCGGACTCGGTTAATTCATGAGGCACTTTACAGTGTGGACAAAGCAGACGGACTAAACGCTGGGCCATCACTGCTTCAATACTCGACGATAATAGGAATGGCTCAACCCCCATGTCTTTAAGTCGGGTAATAGCACCAATGGCAGTATTAGTATGCAATGTAGAAAGCACCAAGTGACCTGTCAAGCTCGCCTGTACCGCAATCTCGGCAGTTTCACTATCGCGAATTTCACCAATCATCACTACATCAGGGTCTTGACGCAGGATTGCTCTCAAGCCACGTGCAAAGGTCATATCGACTTTTGTATTGACCTGAGTTTGCCCGATACCCGGAAGCAAGTACTCGACTGGGTCCTCGATGGTTAAAATATTACGACTACGGTCATTAATTTTACTTAAGCCCGCATAAAGGCTTGTAGTTTTACCTGAACCCGTAGGACCAGTCACTAATATAATGCCATGAGGGCGTGCGAGTGCTTGATTGAAACGCTTGTAAACATCTTCGGGCATAGCCAATTGTTCGAGGCTTAAATTACCCGATGCCTGATCCAATAGACGTAAAACAATACGTTCACCATAGGCAGAAGGAATAGTAGATACTCGAATATCGACACCATGGCCGGCAATTCTTACAGATATACGACCATCCTGCGGCAGGCGTTTTTCAGCAATATCGAGTTTAGCCATAACTTTTAAACGCGATACCAGCACCGCTGCAAACTCTGGTTTAGGTGATAGCACCTCTTTAAGTACACCATCTATCCGAAAGCGAACCGCAACCCTATCTTCAAAGGGCTCGATATGAATATCAGAGACTTTTTCTTTAATGGCTTGCGACAAAATAGCATTGATAAGTCGAATAACGGGTGCGTCATCATCGCCTGCTAACAAATCAGCCTGATGCTCGAGGTCATCGGCAATTTTACCCAAATCCAATTCGGCATCCAGTTGGTCCGCAGCGCGCTGAGCAGCACCATCGCCCGTTTGATATTTAAGAGTTAGACGCCTTTTAAATTCTGTTGGGTTATCAATGGCGACAAGGATAATGTCCTGCCCCATTACACGCTGTAGCTCTAACAAAGCCGTAACAGAGATATCACCAGTATAAAATAGCTTATCGTCTTCACAAAAAACATTGTGCTGTTCAGCAAAGGCAAAGGGGATGTCATTGATGGCAAGTGCCTTATTATCAGCAGCATCAACTACCCCAGGCTCTAAATTATCTAGAGCCTCCAGCCCTTCCAATCCATCAGTTGCAGGCTCAGTCATGGAGATTCTCAATAATAGCTTTTATAGCAGTAACACTTGCTGGCAATAGAACGATCATTTACTCAGCAGCCTTGGAAGAACCAGAGATAGAATCAGCGGTATTAATCACATCATCCCATATTGGTAATAATGGAATCACATCATCAGGTACGAGAGGCACACCATCTTTAATACTTTCTAGCTGATCATTACGGACTTCATTATATTTTTCAGCTGTGGCACCACGCAATGATTCGGCATCACGAATAATTGTCGATTTTAAAAACACCATTAAGTTTGACTTATCGACAGTCGTTGAGTCATTGCGAAACAAACGCCCGACATAAGGAATATCACCAAGTACTGGAATCTTTTGCTGTGTTTGATTAACCTCATCTTCTAAAAGGCCGCCCAAAATAATAACTTCGCCATTTTTAGCAATTACTTGTGTAGTAATTTGGCGTTCAGTCGTCACAATATCTGAGGCACCAGCAATAGGCTCAGCGCTAACACTCGATACCTGCTGATCAATTTCTAGTACGACAGTCTCACCCTTACTGATTTGCGGAGTCACCTGTAAGGTAATCCCCACATCGCGACGCTCAATTGTCTGAAAGGGGTTTGTACTACCAGCATCGTTAGTGAATGTACCAGTAATGAAAGGGACGTTTTCTGCAACGGAGATAACCGCTTCGTTATTGTCTGTAGTAAGAACGCTAGGCGTAGACAAAATATTTGCCTCGGTGTTGCTCTCAAATAGCTGGATAAGGCCAACAAAACTTAAGCCACCACTGTCAAGGTTATCTGTCCCAAAGCCAAGTGACAAACCAGTTGGAACAGTCGGTATTTGGTCGCCTTGTATTGCGGTCGCAATACCTGCTAACACGCCTGTATTCGTCGATGCGGCAGCGATGTTACCATCTTGAAATGCCGCTAGTTCAACACCTAACTGCCTATTAAGATTACCACTCACTTCAACAATAATTGCCTCAACTAATACTTGGGAGCGACGAATATCAAGACGCTCAATCACAGGCAGTAATGTCTCTAGGGTCGCCGCATCAGCGGTAATCAAAATGGCATTAGTACTTGGATCAGCTTCAATAGTCGTGGCGGCAGCCCCACCGCCTTGTACACTACCCTGAGCACCAGCGTCAGAATCTAACTTTGAAATATTGGATACAACTTTAGAAAGCACTTCGGCGACATTTTCGGCATCGGCATATTCAAGATAAATAACACGTACATTTCCTGATTGTTCGCGAGGGGTATCAAGGCTTGCTATTAGGCTTCGCAGTTTATTACGACGGACATCATCGGCTGTGATTAAAAGACTATTACTACGTGCATCGGCAACAATCGAAGATTTTGTATTGGCAGGAGCATCTTTTTCGCCCGTTTTTTGCAGTGACTCTAAGAGCCTAACCATCTCTTCTGCTTGTGCATATTTAAGTTCAACAATATCAGTCTCAGCAACACCTGCGCGATCAATGCGACTAATGACATCCTTTAGGCGAGCAATATTAGCGATAGTGTCAGATATAATAATTGCATTACTTGGCGCGTAGGCAGCAAGGTGAGCGTGCTGAGGGGCAAGTGGACGCAGTACTGGCAATACCTTGGCAGCAGAGACATTATATAATTGCACAACTTGTGTAATATAAGAATCGTTACCAAGATTATCATAATTAGTCACAGGGACGGCTGAGGTACGAGCGTCTTTTCTGGGTAAAATCCTCACTACATTACCCACTTCAATAGCAGTAAAACCCTGAACTTCTAATACCGATAAAAATAAATCGTAAAGTTCAGGTTTAGATAGTTTTTGCTTGGAAATAACATTGACACGGCCTTTGACTCTAGGGTCAATGACTAAGGTTTTGCCTGTAATATCAGCCACCAACTTGATCATTTCTTGGATATCAACGTCCTTAAAGTCAGGCTCAAAAAACTGCTGATCTGAATTGGCTCCCTGAGTTTGTGCATTAATCGAAACAGAACTTGCCAGCACAATAGCCAAGCAGGTTTTTAGGAGAGTATTTAAAAAAGTTTTCACAGAAAAATCCGTTATTAATTCAGGTTTATATTATTGAGATCGATATCAATGGTTAGCTGTTCTTCACCACGAAGTATCGAAAGCGAAGCTTGAGTTGCATCTTTTTTCTCTTGATATACTTCATTTGCGGCTTTTAAGTTATCAAGCAACTGGCCATCTATCGCTGTCACTACATCGTTTAACTTAAGACCCGTCTGATCAAAGGCTTTGCGATTGCGTCCGGGCAACACTCGAAAGCCCAACAACTTTCCATCTCTTGTTTTGCGGGAAAAACGAATAGCATCGCTAATTTTTTGCAATCGCGCCTCGGTAGCACGCTTGGCCGGATTATTTTTAGGTTTATTTCTTGTCGAGCGGGGCTTAGGCGCATTCACAGCAGCTGTAATAGGCTCCCCTTCGGGAAACATATAAAGTGCCTCTTGCCTACCTTTATTATTTAAAATAACTCTCTCTGAATAAACACCAATTAGCTTAACATTGCTAAGACCTAATAGCTCATCACCCACTGCATAAACCTCTTGATCTCTACCTTTTGCAATAATGGCATAACCAAGATCTTTATTATCACTAGCAAAAGAGCCTACTAGCTGGAGATTGAGACTTGTCTCTTCGACTTGCTCACTGATATCTACAACTTCTTCGGCAACAGGAATGACATCATCAGTAGATTCTTTGCCAAACAATGCAATAGCTTTAAGAGCGTTTATATCAACATTGGGGCTATTTGATGACTCTGCTGGAGAAAAGGCAGCAGCATTAACTGGAGCAACGACCCGAGAAAGTTCAGGCGCAGGGAATAGGTGCCAGAATATACTCGACAAACTAAGTGCTATCCACAGCAAAAGTAGTAGTGCAGTAGCGATCTTAACTAGTGCTAATACGTTCACAGCACCGTTTTGAGTACCCAGAGCATGACCAGAACAAGCACTACGAGCACTCATATCTGAAGTAGGTTTCACTAAATTTACGAACAAAAGACTAACCTTGATACCTGTAGCTATTTTCATTACTAACTAATTGTTGTTTATATGTTAGCTCTCACGGACAACAAAATAGTCCATAAATCCCACTTAGCTAAGATAATAATTTAAATAACTTTTATGCAGCAACTCTATTATTTGTTAAACACATTAACATACGCATTGGTCAATTTATATAATCCGCACCCTCAATTTTAGGACAGACTGCACAGTAAATTCGGCCATTATGCTTCATATATCGCAAGCTTGTGAGAAAACCGCTAAAATTCATTATCTACATATTGTGGTTTAGCTTGATTTAAGCCACTATTTACAATCTTTAAATTGAATAACTGTATCAAGAATATTATGTATATATTACACAATCAAGACGGCTACTTTTTAACCAAGTCGGGCGACTGGGCCGATGGTAGAGAAGTTGGTGCACTCTATAAGACTATTCACAAAGACGAAGCGATTAATCAGTTATTTGAGGTCAACAGCAAAGACTATAATCTACGTATTTCTTTGTTAGAGTGCGAGGTGAATTCGAAAAAGCTACCGCTTATCCCCAACGATAAATTACCACCTATTTTGGAAGAGCCTGCTGCGAATAGTGATATGTTTTCAGAGAATGACACAGCAGATATAGCCAAGCAGAATGGAAATTTAGAAGCGCAGCACTAATAATGATGTAACTGAATTTATCGATAACTCATCTAAATAACATTAATGTGGTTACAACTCTTTTTATTCAATTGATGCCAATCACACTCAACCAAATACTTTTGGCAAAATACATCACATTAAGATGTTAAATAGCCTGTAAAAAGAGCTGCCAAGGAGCCTTTAATGTCTTTACTTTCGACCCGCCTGGATCAAATTCGTGCCGCTAAGAATTTAGCGGGAATGGCAGAATTAACCCGTGGTGTAGAAAAAGAAAGCCTGCGCGTTTGTACAGAAGGCACTCTCGCGAAAACACCTCACCCTACAGCCTTGGGCTCTGCGCTAACACATCCTAAAATTACAACAGATTACAGCGAAGCTTTACTGGAATTTATTACTCCCCCTGAAAAAAGTATCAACAGCATAGTTGATACACTCAATGACTTACACACATTCACTTACCAACATATAGGCAGTGAATCGCTATGGGTAAACAGCATGCCATGCATGCTCGACAAAGACGCTGATATACCCATTGGTCAATATGGCAGCTCAAACAGTGGCCGCATGAAGAGTATTTATCGGCTAGGCCTTGGCCATCGCTACGGCCGCGCTATGCAGACAATTGCTGGTATTCATTTTAACTTTTCAGTATCTGATGAGCTATGGGAATTCCTACATACAAGTGATTCCAGCAACCTCCCTATCAGCGATTACAAAACCGAGGGATATTTAAAACTCATACGAAATTTTAGGCGGAATTTTTGGTTACTACTCTACTTATTTGGCGCAGCCCCTGCGGTATGTAGCAGCTTTATCAAGAGTAGAGAACATACATTAGAGCCTATAAAAAGCGACTCTCATACTATGCACAAACCCTACGCAACATCATTACGCATGGGAGATCTGGGCTACCAAAGCTCTGCACAGGAATTGCTAACCACAACCTACAACAGTATTGACGGGTATATTAAAACCCTATGTGATGCAATTACCAAGCAACACCCAGACTATAGCGCCATCGGTATTAAAGACACCCAAGGCGACTACCAACAACTTAACGATTGTTTACTGCAAATAGAAAACGAATTTTACAGTGTTATACGCCCTAAACGCACAGCTAAAAGTGGACAAACAGCGCTAAATGCACTGAGATCAGGCGGTATAGAATATATTGAAGTGCGCTGCCTTGATTTAAACCCTTTTGAAAATGTTGGTATCAATGGCCAACAAATTAGATTTTTAGATATTTTCTTGTTGTATTGTTTACTAGAAGATAGCCCACCCTCGGACGAGCAGGAAAACCAACACATTTTACAAAACCAAAAAGCGATGGTTTACGAAGGCCGCGACCCTAGCCTAACCCTGTATCATTTTGGTAAAGTCCGCGCGGCAAGCGAATGGAGCCAAGAGATAATGGATAAACTGCAGCCCATTGCTAACATGCTAGATACCTATCTTGGTGATACCCAATATGGGCAAGCATTAAAAAATGAACAAAGCAAACTGGATAATTCAGCCAATACCCCATCGGCAAAAATTATCGAATTACTCAGCAATCGTGATATCTCCTTTTACCAACTAGCGATGGAGCACTCTGCATCAAATAGAGAGTTCTTTTTAAATCAGACACTATCTACGGATACCATCAATCATTACGTACAGCTGGCTGAACAGTCACTGCAAAAACAAAAAGAGATAGAGGCCGACACCAGTGTTGATTTTGAGGAGTACTTACAGAACTACTACAAAGAATATACCGATTGCACGAAAAGAAGTTATTAAGGTGCCATACTATCGCCCATGATGTGTGAACACCTTAGGCGGGTAACCTACTAGCCGGAAAAGTAAAGAGTATTCTATTAAACTGCTCTGTTGATGGCTTTTATTCGTACTACCTTTGTACTACAAAATTATTGAAGTACAGGCCAGTGACTTCAACCTCATCCCCTTCTTCTTCCGCTAATAGAGCCTGCACACCTTCAAGGGCAGCAACTCTGACCAATTCTTTACCTTGCTGGGTATCAACATCGACATCATCGAGACGACTAAATTCGCGCACAAGATAATCTCGAATTAATGGCATATGGTGGCGTACAGAGTTTGAAGATGCGGTATCTTGTACCCTCAATGAAACCTCTAATTTAATATACTTTAATTTACCTTGCCCACCATAGTTGACAACAAAGGCAGGAATAATAGGGACATAAATCGAGGATCTAGGTGCCTCAGCATCTTCACCCTCCTCATCCTGTGCATAAGCAGCATTCACCACTAACAAGCTACATAGTAGTATGCAGTGAATCATATATTTTATAGTAGTTGCTTGTATCATTATTGTTCACACCCTATTGAGTAACTTTTTATCTTCTTTAGCGATAATGTTACTTAGTCACATACCCCATATAACATTATTCTGTAACATTCAGTTCTATAAAATATAGATCAGTTTTGTCGTTATCTCAAAAATCTAGCGCATCAAATACGATTAATTTGACGATCAGCTTTTATGTATTAACAATGATCAGCGGCTCTAGTCAGATCAATCAAAAACACGTAACCTAAACCTAACTATCATATTCAGACTTTTTAACCCTATGTTAACGACCAAAAATTTACTGCTAGCCATGTGGCTAGGTGCAATTGCCTTAATCCTAACTGCGTTATATATGCAATATTTTATGGATTTAGTACCCTGTGCTCTTTGCATGACTCAGCGGGTATTTATCATTGCTGTAGGTGTTATTGCCCTGCTGGCATGGCTACACAACTGCGCAAAGCCATCGGGCCATGTCCATTTGAAGGTGTATAGCTTTATTACATTGATATTGGCTGCTATAGGGGGGAGTTTTTCGGCGAGGCACATATGGCTACAAAGCCTTCCAGAGGATCTTGTACCCGCTTGTGGGCCGAGCCTTGGGTATTTAATCGAGACAGTACCGTTTGCCGAGGCGCTTACGGTGCTATTACAAGGTGATGGACACTGTGCAGAAGTAAGCTGGTCATTTTTGGGGCTTAGTATCCCTAGTTGGACATTAATTTGCTTTATTGGGTTTGTTATTATCAATATCTTTATCTTTTATCGAGAGTGTCGCCGCCCGCGATAAAAATTCTATTTTAAATTTGAAAATGACTTGCGATTCAATAAATCTTCTCCTATCTTGTAGCTAAGAAGTAAGCTTTTATCAATGATGCTTGGATGAAAATCCAATCTGAATCTTGAACCTTTGCTTGATAAAGACCTCAAAGATCATTAAATGCTATACATAAACTATCGACCACAGCAGCATCATAGTTAAATACTAGCAATGATCAAAAAGATAAAATCAAACAATTTAAGGAAACCGCCATGTTAGAAAACTGCAGATCAGCCAAAGAACGTTGGGGTGGCGTTAATACAATGATTGACCGCTGGCTACAAGATAGACAAGACATGCTAGTGAATTATTGTGCGCTATCAACAGTAAACTCATTTGACGAAAGTAATGACGAGCATAGCCAAAAAGTCAGACGCTTTTGCCAAAGCCTTATGGATTATATCTCTGCTGGACACTTTGAAGTCTATGAACAACTGATTAAAGAAGGCCGCGACTTTGGTGACAAAGATGCCCTAGAAGCCGCCTCTAAACCCTATACCGTTATTGATACAACCACTGAAAAGCTCCTTGATTTTAACGACAAATACCAAGAGACCGATGACCTCAGCACACTCGTTGAAGACCTTTCGAGTACGGGTCAGCAATTAGCTTCTCGCTTTGAAGCTGAAGATGAAATGATTGCCATACTGCACGTATCTCATAAAGATATGGTTGCTTAAGCACCGCTAAATACCTCCTATTTTTAACCAGCCCTATTAGCTATAGCGCTGGTTTTTCTTTTATATATCCCTACAATTTTAAAGAATTTCGTCTACGCTTAACGGTATACAGTTATTTAAATGACCAGTTAATACCTGTCGCCAATACAAGCAAATAGACCTTATGAAATTATTACGCTACGGATTAGTTAGCCTCGTTACTTTACTTATTACTGCCTGCGGTTCGCATAACTCACCCAGCGAGCGCGTCGAGGTGGCAATTAATGGGGTTCACCACGGCGCCTTAAGCTCCGATGGACGATACGCGATTGTGGGCTCAGTACAACATGGGGGTAGCCTTTGGCGTTTAAGCGACAATGAACGCCTGTATAACTGGAATCACACTAAGGGCGATACTAGCGTTCTTATAGCAACCGACTTTGACCCAAGCAATCGCTGGGCACTAACCACCGAAGCCTACACTATCGTACTTTGGGATGTCAGTAATGGCAGTGCAACACGCTTTTGGACAGCACCAGGAGAAATTCTCGATGCCAAGCTCTCACCCGACGGACGCTATGCATTACTTGGGCAGGCCGACCATTCTGCTGTTATTTTTAATACACTACGCGGCGGTGTTGTACGTAGCTTCACTCACGAAGGAAGAGTAAGAAGTGTCGATTTAAGTGCCGATGGCAATATTGCTATAACAGGCTCCGAGGACAGAACATCGGCTATATGGGATGTTAATTCTGGTCAGAAAATACTAACAATTACTCACGATGAGGATGTACAACATGTAAGCCTCAGCCCAGACGGACGTTATGCACTAAGTACAGCAAAATATGACAGAGCAGATATTTGGGATGTTCGTCAAAAGAAAGTATTAAAAAGCATTCCATTGTCACGCGAGAAAATAAAGCGTGGACTAGAAATAGTAACCTCTAAATTCAGTGATGATGGCAAACAAATACTATTGGGATACTCCAACCAAATTGTTGAGTTAAGAGAAACTCAAAATGCCAATTTACTCAAATCCTGGAAGCTAACGAAGAGGAAAAAGTGGCAGCCAACGAGTGTGTCTGCCCTTGATGTTAGCTTTTCAACGAGCCCTAGCACTTATTATGCAATAGGTACTAGCGGCTTCGTTTACTTACTTAAATAGACGACTACTTACTTAGAAAGATCGATCGGCTTCTCAGGCTCAACGACTTCCAATAACTCCACCTCAAAGACTAGTACTGCATTAGGGCCAATAGTACCACCCGTGCCACCCGTACCGTAAGCAAGGTCAGATGGGATTGTTAATTCCCACTTATCGCCCACATTCATTAACTGTAGCGCCTCTGTCCAACCTGGGATTACACCATTAACAGGAAAAACTGCTGGGGCATTGCGACTGTATGAACTATCAAACTCAGTGCCATCAATCAGAGTACCTCTATAGTGTACAGATACAGTATCGGTATCGGTTGGTGTCGCACCATCACCAGCAGTTAATTCTTTATACTGAAGACCACTTTCTGTTGTTACAACACCTTCTTTTGCGCCATTGTCTTTCAGATAAGCGTTACCCTCTGCGATATTCTTTTCTGCAGCTTCAGCGGCCAGTTTTGCCAGCTCGGCTTGCTGCTCTGCCTGACGTTGTTGGGCGCGCTCTTGTAAGGTTGCGATAGTTTGCTGTACTTGCTCTTCACTTAAGCGCGACTCTTTACCTGCAATAGCATCATTAATACCTGCAGTTAATGCCTCTAGATCGAGCTCGACACCATCACGAATAAACTGTTGAGCCATATTATCACCGACCATATAACTCAAGCGCTGCTCTACTGACTCTAGCGCAATCTCTGATGACTCAGCAGCAGGAACAACTTCTGCCTCTACCTCTGCAGCCTTTTCAGACTCATTGCCGCATGCTACTAGCGATAATGCGACACAACCTACCATAAAGTACTTTAATTTCATGAAATAACCTTATCTTTTAAAATGTAATAAATATAACGAAGCTTTTAGTAATGATGACCAAGGCCAAAAAATCAATGGTATAACAAACACCCAACCATTGATACCTAACCAGAATCTAGAGAAGCTCTGAGTGACCTAAATTTGAACATGTTCAAAGAGTTTTAGTTCAATCCTTGCAAAAATAAGCACTACTAAGAGCTCAAGCGCCAATTCAATGCCTTACCCGCAAAGAATGGCACAATAGTATTACCGTTAGGTAACACGATGCTTGCAGGCACTTCCCACGCTTCTTTAGCAAGAGTTATCGTTGAAGTATTGCGAGGCAAACCATAAAAGTCGGCACCGTAGTGGCTTGCAAAGCCTTCCAATTTATCAAGCACTCCTAAGCTGTCGAATATCTCGGCATAAAGCTCTATAGCACTCCAAGCACTATAACAACCAGCGCAACCACAGGAAGACTCCTTACGATGTTGTTCGTGCGGAGCCGAGTCTGTACCTAAAAAGAATTTTTTTGACCCTTTAGCGACAACGTCTTGCAATGCTAACTGATGCACATTGCGCTTTAAGACTGGCAAGCAATAGTTATGTGGCTGAATGCCGCCTACCAAAAGATCATTTCTATTAAGCAGCAAATGCTGAGGGGTAATCGTTGCTGCAACATAATCAGATGAGCTCAATACAAACTCTACGGCTTCTTTTGTGGTGATATGTTCAAACACTATTTTAAGCTTTGGAAATCGGTCAACGATATCCCGAAGGTAGCGATCAATAAATAATTTTTCGCGATCAAAAATATCAACGTCGTGATTAGTCACTTCACCATGAATCAATAATAAGAGCCCCTCCTCAACCAAAGCCTCAAAGACAGGGTCCAAATGAGTCAAGTCACTTACCGCAGCATCGGAATTGGTTGTCGCACCAGCAGGGTATAACTTGACGGCAACGACACCGGCTTGTTTAGCATCTCGAATATCTTGCGCCGTTGTGTTGTTGGTTAGGTATAATGTCATTAATGGCATAAATGAACTATTAGCAGGTCTCGCCGCTAAAATTCGTTCTTTATACTGTGTAGCCATTGCTGCTGTGGCAACTGGAGGAACTAAGTTTGGCATTACAATAGCACGCTGAAAACAACGAGCAGTAGCCGGTACCGTTTCTTGCAAAAAATCACCGTCACGAAAATGTAGGTGCCAGTCATCTGGGGTATTAATTTCTATACTTACAGCCATTACTACGTTATCTCTTTCATAATTTTAGATTAAATACTTCTGCTCATACTACTCAGAATTGCCTGTGCTTACCCGCACCAATTTCCCACGCCCAGCGTCGGTCAATAAATAAAACGTATTTCTGTCTTTTACTCGAACATCGCGGATACGACCAAAGCGGCTTCCAAATATACGCTCTTCATCAAAGGCATTTTGCTCTTGCTTTAATATCGAAAGCAAACGAAATTTAAGTGAACCCACTAATACACGATCTCCAAAAAATGCCATCCCTGAAGGTGCAATAGACGGATCCCAATAATGCAACGGTTGCTCCATACCTTTCGCCTTGGGACCTCTACCAATTGAAAAACCTGTCCCGTATTCGGCACCATAAGTAATAATTGGCCAACCGTAGTTTTTACCTTTAACCAATCTATTTATTTCATCGCCACCTTGTGGACCATGCTCATTAGACCACATTTCTCCACTGCGGGGATGCATCGCCAAACCTTGCACATTGCGGTGTCCATAGGAATATATTTCTGGCCGGGCACCGTCTCGATTTAAAAAGGGGTTATCTTGAGGAATTTGCCCATCACTTGCCAGGCGTATCACACTGCCATGGTGTGTTTTTATATCCTGTGAATGATTTCGATTACCCCTATCACCCAAGCTTATAAATAAATAGCCTTTTTTATCAAAGGCTAAGCGACCACCAAAATGGCGACCACCTTTCACTTTTGGCAAAGCAACAAAGAGTTTTTTACTATCAATTATTCTATAGGGTCGCGATTGAGAAGCACCTTGCTCACTAGCCACAAGTGTCGCACGAATAACTTCTGTACTAAAACCGTTACTGCGAGTGCCTGATACATAACTTAAGTAGATAAGATTATTTTTTTTAAAGTTAGGGTGCAAGATCACATCTAACAAGCCACCCTGGCCAACAGCGGCAATCTCTGGCAAACCTTGGACAGGTTCTGAAATCACACCATCTTTATCAACAACGCGCAAAGTGCCACCTCGCTCCGTCACTAGATATTTACCATTGGGCAAAAAAGCTAAGCTCCAAGGGCGCTTTAATTGATCAGTTACAACAGTAGTTTTTAATGATGGAATATCCAGAGAAGCATTCGCTGATAGCGAAAAAAATAGGAAAACAGAAAAAAGACTACAGAGTGTTTTTTTCATAAGGCCCTCGCTGGTAGAACTTTTATTAATATAATGATTTACTTTAAATAACGCTTGACACCTTTGTAATATTTTTTGCTTTACAAAATAATTTATAACTTACGAGAAATTATTTCGCTAACAGATAACAAATAATTTCCCGCAATAAAATACATAACCCTTCATAAAATTGTTAGCAGCAATACGGCTAACAATATAATTAGCGATGTAATAAAGGTAAATAACCGTTAGCAATACCCTTAGTGCACATAGCAACCGCATCGTGCGCATGCAAGCTCTCAAGGTGCTCAATACGCACCCAAAAATCAGCAAAGCTTGCCTCTTGATTCAAGCTGTTTTTTACACGTCTTGCGGCATCTTCACAAAACATTTGATTAGAGCCATTAAGTCTGGCGAATTCTTGCTCGTCCTCGCGCTTAACTGCGGTTTGCACAGCAGTTTTTAACGTTGACTCAACGAGCTTTATTAGTTGGCTAATAGGAAAACCACCAACATAAGTTTCACCAAGCTTTACCACTACATTTGCATAACTTCTTTGACTATGTGGCGTTGCTACACTGCCTCGATCGGATTGCAGCCATTTTTCGATAGCGCTTTTATCAATAGATTCTTGGTTGGCAAAGTCATCTAAAAATGCCTGCTGCATGATTTGACGAGACAGAGCAGCAGAACAAGGACAAGTCGATGAGTATGGAATTTTAACCGAAAGTTCTATCTCAACCTTGCCATTTTTTAGTACCGCTTTAATCGAGACAGGGTAGTCTTTCCAGCCACTGTACTCACTTTTTAATGCAGGCTGGTTAATAAAATAATCAAAGTCAATCTGGATACATGTGCTATCACTGATATCATGGTGACTAGCTAGCTTATCTTTAAGGAATTCACCCAAGCTCTCGATGGTCAGTACGCCACCACGTGAAAATTCTGCAAGTAACAAATAAAGACGAGACATGTGAATGCCTTTAACGTCAGGGCTAATCAGGTTCACATAAGTTTCTACAAATGCTTTCGCATCATAGTCACCATGTTGCTGATCCTTAACAGTTAAAGGTAGTGCAATTTTGCTCATACCAACCCAATCTAGAGTGCCGTTTTGCTGAGCTACTTGGGTCGCCGCCACATCGGGCATATCTGGTTTTGTGTATGCGTTCATAATAGATTGTCTAGTTTGTGGTGAGAAATCGTTAACTCTTCTCAACCGGGTTAGCAATAATGGATAAATTCTCTTCATCCACTCGCAAATAGAAACAATTTGTACGGTCTGTATGACAGGCTGGACCTGTTTGATCTACTGCACACAGCAACGTGTCTCCGTCGCAATCTATTCGCATTTCAATTAATTTTTGTACATTACCTGAGCTTTCACCTTTGCGCCAGAAAGCTTGTCTGGATCGTGACCAATAACACACCTGCTTAGTTGACAGGCTTTCGATGATCGATTCTTTATTCATCCAGGCCATCATCAGCACTTCACCGGTATCATGTTGCTGAGCAATAGCCGGTATCAGGCCTCGATCATCAAAACGTAGTTGATCGATTGCTTGGCTAAAAGCGACACTATCGCCTTTAGCCAGAGGCTCTAGCTGCTTATAAAATTTATTATCCACAATATTTGTAATTAATGTCTTTAGTTGGTGAAAAATCAAACTCGGCCGAGAGTTTATCAGAAAGTTTTAGAATACACCGTTAAAAATCACTATCTCTTCAATCGGTTTTTTCAAATAACAAATCCCACACACCATGACCTAACCGCTGCCCTCTATTTTCAAACTTTGTTAACGGACGATAATCTGGTTTAGCTGAATAACAATACTCACCCGCACAGTTGTTAAAGCCGGTAGCCAAACTCATAACCTCCATCATATGATCAGCATAAGCTTCCCAATCCGTTGCAAAATGACAGATACCACCAGCTAATAACTTTTGGTTCAACAGCTGCATAAAGCTTTGTTGAACAATTCTACGCTTATTGTGCTTTTTCTTATGCCAAGGGTCTGGGAAAAACAACTGGAAGCGACTTAAAGAATCACTAGGAATGCAATCTTCCAGTACATCTATAGCATCGGCCATATAAACTCGTAGATTATTGATATCAGCCTTAGCCGCATTATTAATTAATCGGCCCACACCTGGGGGGTGCACCTCTATACCAATAAAATCTGTATCGGGATGAGCAATGGCCATCTGTAATAATGAATCCCCCATACCAAAACCCACCTCTACCACAAGAGATGCTTGTCGACCAAAAATAGTAACAGGATCAATAACGCCATCGAAGAGGCTCAACCCATAACGTGTCCAAGCACTATCAAAGGCTTTCTTTTGCGCCTCGGTAATACGACCACCGCGAATAACGTAGCTGCGTATAGCTTTTTGTTTGTACTCGGGTTTTAACTCAAATGTTTGCGGCATAATGTTTCTTTACTAAAAAATAATACGGTAGTACTTACTTCGAGGCAAAAAGCTCTACTTAAAGACTGAGCTTTAAACTTCCTACCAATAAACCTAACCAGCCTATAATCAATAACAATCCACCTAAAGGAGTTACAGGCCCAAGCCAACTAGGTCCGCCTAATGCTAAGCCATAGAGACTACCGCTAAATAACAACATCCCTCCTAGCCATAGAAAACAGGTAATAACAAATGCCTTGGGTACGTCTTGTAACTGGCTCATAAATATAACTAAAGCAAAAAGAGCCAAGGTATGAAACATTTGATAATGTGTGGCAGTTTGAAAAGCAGACAGCAAAGAGTCTGATATTTTGCCCTTTAAACCATGAGCGCCAAATGCACCAAGTACTACACTAGTAAAGCCACTCAAAGCGACAACAATCAACCAAAGCTTTATCATAGCTAGCAGTTTCCACCCCCAAAAGGGGTTAAATTATATAAGGGCAGTTAATAAAAAAGGCTGCGGTTTAGCAGCCTTTAAAGAGTCAGTTAGTTTAGCTTAGATCATGCATCCATTACTGCACGTACTTTCTTCATCGCGTTCTTCTCAAGCTGACGAATCCTTTCCGCTGATACATTAAACTCATCGGCCAACTCATGTAATGTTGACTTATCATCATTGAGCCAACGCCTTTGAATAATTACCTGACTACGCTCGTCAAGATCTTTCAGTGCGCTATGTAGGCGCGATACATTATCGGTATTCCAATCAGCTGCTTCTGTCTGCGTGGCTGGGTTATAGCGATGGTCTTCTAAGTAGTTGGCAGGCGCCAAGTACGCCGATTCTTCGTCATCATCGGAGCCTGCATCAAAAGATGCATCATATGAGGCAAGACGACCTTCCATCTGTTGTACATGCTTAACCTCAACATTAAGGTCTTTAGCAACTGCTTGCGCTTCTTCGTGGGTTAACCAACCTAGGCGTTTTTTCTGTCCCCGTAAATTAAAAAATAATTTACGCTGTGCTTTAGTTGTGGCCACTTTAACAATGCGCCAATTACGCAGGATAAACTCATGCATCTCGGCTTTAATCCAATGAACAGCAAAGGATACCAAACGCACACCTTTTTCAGGGTTAAAGCGCTTGACCGCTTTCATCAAGCCAACATTACCTTCCTGAATAAGATCAGACTGTGACAAACCATAACCTGAATAGGATTTAGCAATATGAACAACAAAACGTAGGTGAGCCATAACTAACTGGCGTGCAGCATCAACATCTTCATCGTAATAAAGACGTTCGCCTAAACGCTTTTCCTCATCAACTGAGAGGATTGGAAAGCTATTAACCGCTTGCATGTAAGCATTAATATTTGCACCTGGTGCAAGCATATCAACAGGCTGTAAGCTGGTTCCCATTTATTTCTCCGCTATTTAATCCTATAACATTTACATTCTAGCACGCTCTTTATTAGAGGGCCAACGCTTGAGAAAAGTTCCTGAAATACAATTATCTCATAAAAAACAATAACTTAAGCACTTTGTTAGATAAACGTATAAAATTATACGCCTAACTACATAGCTCTAGATTAGGGCTACTAGAAGAAAATAAAGTAGATAACTGGCTAATTATGTTGGCTCAATTTGCTTTAAGTGACGAGCAACGGCAACCCAAGCACCTAGCCAGCCCATCCAAGCACTACCCAGTAATAAAACAAGCACGGCACCTAGGCTTAAACCTTCCTGTGAATACTCACTTTCATAGAGGCTGATCAGGCTATTAATAGGATCAGCTAACCACAAGCCAATAATAATCAGTAAAATAGTCGCCAATAAGCCTCCACCTATACCATACCAAAGCCCCGTGTATAAAAATGGCCTACGCACAAAGCCATTGGTGCCACCTACCATTTTGGTAACAACAATCTCTTCTCGACGGTTCTCGATAGCCAAGCGAAGTGTATTACCAATAATTAGCAATACACCAACAGATAATAAACTGGCCAAGGCAACAACAAAGCGCTCACCTAAAACCAACAACTCATGAAGCCGTCGCAACCAGCCCAAATCTAATTGCACCGTGTCAACCAGTGCATTGGCCTCGATCTCTTTTTGTAATTTCGATAGCTGGCTAGTATCGTCCAAGGTGTTGACTGGCTGAATAATAAAAACTGTAGGCAAGGGGTTTTCATCGAGCTCCGACAATACATCACCCAAACCAGAATAACGCTGGAATTCCGATAGCGCCTTTGTAGGACTGACAACATCAATCGATTTAATTGATGGATTTTTCTCAAGACTAGCCTGCAGGTTTTCGATGGCCAACGGCTTAGCAGAACGTTCTAAAAAAGCCGACATTTGTGCGCTATCTTGCCAACCTTGCCCTAATTGCTGGGCATTTTGCAGGCTAAGAAACAAGCCTGTAGGCAACGCAATAGCAATGGCAATGACTAAACAAGTAAAAAATGTCTGTATAGGGGTATTCAACAGGCGCAATAAACTATTGGAACAAGAATCTTTATGATGTGCCCACCAAGCCTTTAAAAGGTCTATCGTCGATACCCGCGAGACCTTGCCACCAGACATTTTAGAGGAGTCTCTCTCGGCCATTAATAAGACTCCACCGAAGCACTCTCGATATTTTCCATATCATTACGTATAAGCCGTCCATCGGACAGCTCCATAATAGGGCAATTCATCGAATTAATGAGTGCGATATCATGAGTTGCAATTAACACAGAGACACCTACGCTTTTGAAATCCTGAAATAGCTGCATAATTTCTGCAGATAGCTCTGGATCGAGGTTTCCCGTCGGCTCATCAGCCAACAAAATCGCGGGTTTATTTACCACTGCTCGTGCAATGCCAACTCGCTGCTGTTCACCACCGGAGAGTGCTAGAGGGTTATTTTTTTCTTTATGCAAAAGGCCTACTTTATCCAAAGCTGCGCGCACGCGACGGCCTTGATCCTTAATAGGCATACCAGAGATTTGCAAAGGCAATGCAACGTTGTCGAAAACAGATCGATCAAAAAGTAATTGATGATTTTGGAACACAACACCTATCTGACGACGTAGATAAGGGATTTGTGATGCACTAACTTGCGCTAAATTTTTACCGCCTATCAACACATTACCTCGTGTAGGCCGCTCAATAAGCATAATCAGCTTTAGCAAGGTACTTTTACCTGCACCTGAGTGTCCCGTCAAAAAAGCCATTTGGCCCGAGGCTAACTCAAAGTTAACATTGAGCAGAGCGTCATGCCCTTCGCCGTAGCGTTTAGTAATGTTGTCGAAACAAATCATAAAATAAGTACGCCACGGCCAGCTATGAATTTACATTAAACAAGGCATCGACAAAAGTTGATGATGAAAATGGCTGAAGATCATCAATACCTTCGCCAACACCAATGAACCTGACAGGCAAACCAAAGCGCTCGCTTAGCGCAAAAATCACTCCGCCCTTGGCAGTGCCGTCCAACTTAGTCAAAGCAATGCCTGTTACGCCAGCAGCATCGATAAATTGTTGTGCCTGATTCAATGCATTTTGACCAGTACCTGCATCCAACACTAGTAGCACTTCATGGGGTGCAGCAACATCGAGCTTGGCCATAACGCGCTTCACCTTAGATAACTCATCCATCAGGTGGTCTTTATTATGTAAACGTCCAGCGGTATCAGCTATCAACACATCAACTTGCTTTGATTGAGCAGATTGTAAGGCGTCAAAAATAACTGATGCACTATCAGCACCAGTATGTTGGGCAACAACTTGCACTTGGTTACGCTCTCCCCATACTTGTAGTTGTTCAACCGCAGCTGCACGAAAAGTATCGCCCGCTGCAAGCATTACCTGCTTGCCCTCTTGCTGAAAGCGCTTAGCTAATTTGCCAATCGTGGTGGTTTTACCGACACCATTCACACCCACCACCAAAATAACAAAGGGCTGTTTTTCAGTGCTCGTCACCAATGGCTGCTCAACAGGCTCTAATAGATCCCTCAGTTGTTTCTGCAATGCGGCATAAAGAGCATCACCATCAGCCAGCTCTTTGCGCTGCACACTTTCGGTCAGCTTATCGATAATTTTAGTCGTGGCATCGATACCTACATCAGCGGTAAGCAACTGCGCCTCTAAGTCTTCCAATAATTCATCATCGATTTCTTTTTTACCGAGTACAAGACTACCTATACCCTCAGCTAACTGGTTACTCGTCCGTGACAGACCTCGCTTAAAGCGCTGAAAAAGGCTCTCGGGTTTTTCTTCTACTTTTTTGTCTTGTTGTGGTTCAGCAATGGCCGGCTCTGAAGATTCAGCCCTGTCTGATTTAAAACGTTTAAAAAACATAAAATAGCCTTATCTCTGGCAAAAATAGCAAATCTAGGCCCACAGCCTAGCCAAAGGATTCAAGAAGATGGCATATCAAACACACAAAAGCGTAGGAGTAATACACAAAATGAATAAAATCGGGGAGAATTCTCGATCCTGCCAATATAAAACGCTATCCTACCACTACTGTAATTTATTGTGTTAATCAAAGCGTTACTAAAGGGCTATTTTGTCAAAGCATTCTCATAAGAAACCCAAGCCACAAGCCGCAAATAAAACTCGCAACAAACAGCCAAACCAATTACGAATTATTGCTGGCCAGTGGCGGGGGCGCAAACTACCCATTGTTGACGCCGAGGGCTTGAGACCAACAAGCGATCGTATTCGCGAAACCTTATTTAATTGGCTAGCTCCTAGCATTAATGAAAGCACCTGCTTAGATCTTTTTGCAGGCTCTGGCGCTCTCGGACTTGAATGCCTGTCACGTGGAGCGTTAAGTGCGACACTGATAGAGAGTAATACAGCTGCCGCCAAGCAGCTCGCACAAAATAGCAAAGTACTAGGCGCTCTCAACGCTAATATTATTCAAGAGAATGCCCAACACTGGCTACAAGACCCAAGCCTTGCCAAAGGCACTGTCGATATCGTGTTTATCGACCCACCCTTTGCTTATGGTTTATGGGATAGTACTTTCGAGTTACTGGCTCAGAGTGAGCTCTTAGCAAACAATGCACTCATTTATATAGAAAGCCCAAAAGGCAAAGCATATAAAGCCCCCCAAGACTGGGAGAACCTTAAAAAGAAAACAGCTGGAGATGTTGATTACGCACTTTTTAGATATAGCGGGTGAAATACTTCTTAGTAGCGATCCATTCAATGTTTAGCTTATGTTTTTGACCAAACAGCATACTCATTACCATTGGGGTCTAAAAAATGAAAACGCCTGCCACCTGGAAATGAAAAGATATCTTGAGAGATAGAACCATTGGCGGCCAAGATCTTGTCTATGGTCGCCTCTAAGCTATCACTATAGAAAACCAGCAAAACGCTGCCTGCTGACGCCTGCACAGTTTGATCGGACTGAAAGAAACCGCCATCGATACCGGCATCATAAAAAGCCGTATAATTATCGCCAAAATCCTCGAAGCGCCAATTGAATACCTCACCAAAAAAAGATTTGGTCAAGGCCAAATCTTTTACTGGAAATTCAACATAGTTGAGCTTTTCATGATTACTCAAGAATACTTACTCCTTATGTAAAGGCTTACTTATGCGCAACCGTCGACGATGGCGAATCGTGGTGACACGAAGGTACTTTGCCATCAATCTTATCCAACAAACATAGCGACCAAGATACAACCTCTTGGCGTCTAGTTAACGGAAACAAATGTCCTTCTTTCTCTAAACGGATAACATCCGTTGATTCAGGTGCTAAGTTTTCTTCAGCAAAGTCTGCATTCGCAGGATATACATTGGTATCCTTAAGGCCCTGCACAACAATAACGGGCAAATCTAGGCTCGCCCAACGGGACTCCATTAATTTCATTTCAGAGCGAAGCGCCAATATTTCAAGATTTGATTTGGTCAGTTTGCCGCCAATAATATAGCCCATACCTGGCAGACGAGCAATTTGATTGTACCAACGAAGACCCGATAATTTCGGACTAAGAGTCCCTGCTAGTAGTAATAGGCCATCTACCGAGCCTGGATGATCCATCGCTACACGCGGTGCAATAGAAGAACCTAGTGAGTGACCTAGCAACACGACAGGTCGTTGATTGTTATGCTTTTTAAGCTCTAAAGAAAAAGCCGAGAATATTTTAGCATGACGCTCATAACTGATAATCTCACGCGTATTGCCTGCAACCGAATGACCCCAACCTGGCCGATCAACAACAATCACATAAAAACGCTCGCGTAGCTGCTCATTCAACATATAACGCGCGTATTGATGCCAATTACCGGGAGTGCCATGGATGATAATTAATGCCGGTTTTGTCCTATCTCCTGCGGCCGCATAAAATAAACGATCACCATCAACCTCGAAGTACTGACGAGATATTTCAACATTATTAACAACAATGCTGTCAAAAAGCTCCCATTCCTTTTCTAGCTCCTTTGGGGCAAGGCAGCCCGCTAAAGATATCGCCAACAAAACACCTAACAACCTCAACACAGAAAACATCCTCTAAAATTTTACAATAGTTCTCTAGACGCTCAAATAACAGGATAGTTCGACACGGATTAATCCACTCTAATCATTTAATAAGAATTCAGGCAACGGAGTTAAAGAGCAATTAAAGGAAGCATATGAGCAATCAGTAATAGTAGATTGACCCAATTTCTCTAAGCGCTCTATCCTCTTTTGTGACAACGGATGAGAGTTCAATATCTCTGGCAAGCTTGTTTCTTGGCCTGCTTTAACTAACTGTGAGAATAACTCTGTAGCACCTAAACCATGGCCATAATATTTCAATAAGGTATTGTAAGCCTCAATGTCCGACTCGGTCTCTTGGCCTCGACTAAAAGCCAATGAGGTCAAAAGATTAACGTGGCCCGCTAGGCTGGTTGAAAGACTATCACCCCCAACACCGGTCACCAGCGACAAAATAACACCGAGCCCCAGCCCTCGACTCAAAGCAACAATAGGATGTCTATTTTTAACATGGGCAATCTCATGAGCAATGACCATTGCCAAGCCATTTTCGCTCTCAACGGCATCAATTAAGCCCTGATAAATAAACACGTGGCCACCAAGAGTGGCAAAAGCATTTACAAGAGGCTGGTCAATATAATGTACGGTAATTGTTATCGGCTCAGGTAACTCTTGGGCTAGCGCTAATTTATTGGCAAGGTCTTGCAAATAGAGCGTTATTTTTTGAACGCGTAATGTATATTGCTCATCAAGCCCGTCGAGGTTTTTATCGGTAGTCGGCAAGCCTAACGCATCAAGCAGGCCATTTTGAGTATCATCGCCGCTCTCATTAAAAGAAGCACTGATACTCTCAGCCCACTTAACCTCTGCTTCAAAGGGCACCCATTTAGCAATAAAGCCAATGGTATAGAACAACACTAGCAATACGGCAATAATCGCACCCGAAACACCCAATAGTAGATAGATAAAGTTTTTTAGCGGGTGCTCGCTGCTAACGTTTATCCCTTCGGGTATTTTTGAGTTTTGATATTCCATACAGCCCCACCCTCTTATCTTTTAAAAAGCATCCCAGCTAGTTAGTGGTTCGACAGTAAGCCTGTACCATAGGCATAAACTTCGACAGCACCTACCTGATTCTTATTGCCTTTAGTAATCGATGCCGTTTCCAACTTAACATTAACAATAGTATTTAGGCCTTTTTTACGAGCCTCGGCTTTCATACGCAACAATGCTTCTCGCCTTGCTCGCTCAAGCAACGATTCATAAGCCGTTACTCTACCACCAACTAAATTACGCAAAGCGGCAACAAAACGTTTGAAGTAGTCAACGGAGATAACTACATTGCCGCCCACCAACTCTGCTCGCTGTTCACCATCGTTATTAAGAGGAAAACGCTTTGCAAAAGTTAATATACTTTGATATTCACTCTCACGTTTAATAATAGAACGAAAGTGCCTTTTCTCGGCTATCTGTCCAAAAACATAGCCCAGAGACAACAACACAAAAAGAATAATTAAATCGTACATAACAATATGTTCCTATAAAGCGAGAGCTAGATTATTCCAAAACAACAGCGGTTCCATAGGCAAATAATTCTGCCGCACCTGCAGCAACAGAGCTTGTAGAGAAGCGTACATTTAAGATTGCATTCGCTCCAATTGCCTCAGCTTGTTGTTTCATTCGATCAACAGCCTCTTCTCGCGATTCCGTCAGCAGCTCGGTATACCCTACCAACTCCCCGCCAAAGATATTTTTAAAGCCTGCCATTAAATCTCTACCCACATGCTTGGAGCGCACAGTATTACCCTGCACCATTCCTAAATGTTTGACCACCTGACGACCGGGAACAATCTCTATATTTGTCACTATCATAATGCTTCCTTAGGAGAAATAAATAACGCAATACCACTAAACCTTATTACGGATTTTGAATAATTACTAGAAATTTTATAGTCCAATTATTTTTGAATAGTATATATAGACTAGAAGGGAGCCAGAGACAGCTATTGATTGATATGTAGCGTTACTAATTTTTCTAATGCGTCATCAGCGGTTTCCATCATTTCTTTACCAAGCTCTATATTAGCAGCAGAGCCTTTGATAGCATCCTTTGTAGATTCCGCCATCTTTGAAACATGACTTAAAATCTCCTGCATACTTACCGCTTGCTGCTGTGCTTCTTCTGCAATGGCTAGTGATGTTAACCGAGTACTCTCAATAGTTTTATTAACTTGATCAGCTTTTTTATCAATTTCATTTTCATTGGACTGGTCATGTGCGTGTATATCATTATCATGATGCACAGACTCACTCAATGCCTGTATCTGTGTCACTAATTGATCCATCGAACCCGATAGATCTTTCATCATCGAGGTGATTTCTCCGGCGCTATCGCCCGATTGCTTCGCCAAGGTCTTAACTTCGTCCGCCACAACAGCAAAGCCACGCCCTTGTTCACCCGCTCTCGCCGCCTCAAGCGCTAATAAATTAGTCTGGTCAGAAATAGCACGAATACTCGCTGTCATTGAGGAAATTTTTTCGAACCTTTTATTAAACTCTTCAAAAATTACCAGCACATTATCTGTAGAGCGAATATTTTCTTCTATCTCTTCTATTTGGGTATGAATATAGTGAGTAGCCTCATTAAATGTGGTACTAATGATATCCAACTGCTTTGGAGAGTCTTCTATTTGCTGACTGATTTTTTCACTCGCAAGCGCGTTATCTTCCGTCTGCTTGAGCACTTGAGCAGCATAAGCACTACGATCTTTAGAACGCTTATTAACGTTAGATGCATTATGAAACACCTTTTCACCAAGAGATTTTAATAAGATAATTTGAGAGGATACTTGCTCAAGAGCCACGCTAACTTCATCTTCCACAACATTAGCTTTACTCTTTTCACTAGCAGTCAAACTGACCGCATGTTGTATAGCAGCTATCAATAAAACCAGCATACTGGTAAACACGACGCTTAGCCAACGGATATCACCCGACAGTACGCCTTGCCATTGCGTCACCAATAACAATGGTAATGCAGACAATAATGCAACTTTAGAGGCAATTATGATCGTTGAACGCTTCAGCGTATTTGCAATAAACTCTTCCATAAAAAGACTAAACCACTGATTTTTTCAAAAAACACACGTATATTTAAAAGTGTAGCGCAAAAATAAAAATTGGCCGACAAACAACAAACATTATATCGACTGCTTAAACGCCACCTGCAAATGCTTTAGCTCCGACAATAGATCTAATGGTCTATCTGTCGATGAAACACCACTTTTATAACTCAATGCGGCAAGTAGATTCTGATTGTGCTTTTGCTCAAGTATCACCACCAAGGCATCTAGCCGTTTGATTAATTGCTCCAAGTCGGCTTCGTTGTTATTAGCTGCTACTGCAAGCTCTTCGGGGTGCTCATCAAGCTTCGAATAAGCCAACAAAAAAGAGACCGTAGAAACTGTATAAGGGATCAAAAAGCTTAGAATAGCCTTTAGAATATTTAGCTCGCCTGCCAACAAATAATCCCACTGATTGACCAAGGTAATAATAGGGCCTACAACAAGTGCAACCTTAGCCGCTGAAAACACAACAGAAGGATCAAACGCCTTTTTTAATTTAATTCTCACGGATTATATCAACACCTATAAACATAACTGAGTGGAAGCCATTGCAATGCATCGAGGCATATAATTCAGTGTAGACCATCTCGCTAAAAAGGTTTTAGTATTCGATGAGGTGCCGCTTTTACTATTACCTAGCACAGGACTTTAACTTAGAAAGCTATCAGCACAACAGAGAGGCACTAGATGAGACGGTAGGGCTAGAAAGGGGAGTCGGGCCGAGAGTACTCGGCCCATCACAATTAATGTGCTGCTTTTTGCTTTTCGCTCATAGCTTGAGCAAATAAAGCCTCAAAGTTGATAGGGGGTATCATAAGGGCTGGGAAGCCACCTTTCCCTAAAGTGCTATCGATTGCTTCACGTGCGTAAGGCAATAAAATATGTGGACATACAGTATTCATCACACGAGATAAATGGTTTTTCTCAACACCTGCGATTTGGAATAAGCCCGCTTGTTGCACCTCGATCAAGAAGGCTGTTTCTTTTTCAACCTTGGCAGTAAGAGTAAGCTTAAGCACTACCTCATATAAATTCTCGCCGATCTTTTTAGTCTCGGTTGCTAGTTCTTGATCAATCTTAGGCTGAATCTGATCAATAAAAGCTTTAGCTCCCATGGGTGCTTCAAAAGATAGATCTTTTAAATAAAGCTTTTGGATAAAAAACTGTTGATCGTTGGCGCCTTCAGCAGCGGCTTGATCGGTATTAGTGTCGTTCTCGGCCATAATTGTTCCTACTTTCCTATATATTTAATAACTTATCTAATTTATCAGATCTCTCAAGGGCGTATAATTCATCGCAACCACCAATATGTTTATCATTAATCCATATCTGTGGCACAGTTCGACGATTGCTCATTTTAGCCATCTTTTGGCGTAATCTAGGGTCATTATCTACCCTAAACTCCTTGTATTTTGCACCCTTTTGCTCAAGTAAATGTTTAGCCCTTAAACAATACGGGCAAAATCGAGTGGTATAAATAATGACTTTATTCATAACTTAGATTACTTAACTACCGGCAAACCGTCGTTTTTCCACTCCGCCATACCACCACGCATCAATGCAATTTTAAAGTCTGCACCCGCCAATAAACGAGAGACTGTACTAGCATGCTGGCCCATATTATCGGTGACTATAATTTGCTTATCGCGGTATTTCTCAAGCTGCTTCAGGCTATCAGCGACCTTAGCGTGGGGAATATTAATCGCATTGGTTACATGGCCTTGATCAAAATCCTTAGAATCACGCACATCTAACACAACAGCAGTCTCAGCATTCATAGCCTGAATAACCTGACTAGTTGACAGTTTAACTCCCGCCGAGGAGCTCTCTCTTCTATAATATGCAACGATCAATAATACGAGAGCACCAACTAAGAATATCTGCTCTTGTATAAAAATAAATATGTCTTCCACAAATAACACCTCAAATAATACGTAAGCCTCGCCCACATAGCGGCGGCATTATACACGAATAAAAGACAACCTAGTCATAGGGAAAACAACAATGTACACTTATTTTTAGCTCATTACGGGGTAACTTTATTCAAAGCACTCGTAGACCAAGCACCTGTCACTAACAGAACATCAACAAAAACCAGGCTTTAAGGCTCAGACATATATGCTCAAACACTCCCAGCGCTACCTATTTATAGCCTTATTTCTCTCACTGACGGCAATAGCATCGCCCACCTTTGCTCAAAACCAAACTGAGGACGACTACGAAAGGCAACTAAAAGAGCTATCGAGCACTATCGATAAACTCAAAAAACAATTGGCCAGCACCAAGACATCTAAAGATAAACTGCAACAATCACTACAATCTTCGGAGCAAGAGATTGGAAAGTTCACAAAACGAATAGAAGAGATTAAGGAGGCATTGTCTCGCGAAAAAAAGCAGCTAAGCCAGCATCAGGCCCGTCGAGCTGAGCTGGAAAAATCGAGACAAAGCCAACAGCAACAAATTAATCAAATCATTCGCGAGGCCTATTTACTAGGCCAAGAAAGCCAAATCAAACTTATCTTAAACCAAGAAGAGCCAGCCAAAGTAACACGCATGCTGCGCTACCACGATTACGTAATTAGTGCCCATAAGGTAAAGATTGATCGATTCATTGCCACCATCGACGAAATCAACAAAAGTGAATCGGACATTCTCGCGAGCACACGACGCCTCGAAACTAACCAGGAACAACTAACTCAACGCTTTGAACAACTAAAAGGCTCACAAGCTAAACGCTTGCGTACACTTGCCGCTCTTACAAAAGAGATAAGCCAGAAAGGCGGGGATTTATCGCAACTGCAAAAAGATCGCAATCGATTAGAGCGCCTATTAGATGAGGCGACACAAGCATTGAGCAACTTAAAGCTTCCCAATGACAGCAAACCCTTTCGTACCGTTAAAGGTAAACTCCCTTACCCGAGTAAGGGACGTATATTACAAAGCTATGGCCAACCTAGGCTCAATGGTCGCCTACGTTGGCAGGGTTTACTTATCTCGGGCAAAAGTGGGGACAATATAGTATCAGTACATCATGGTCGTGTGATATTCTCTGATTATCTCAGAGGGCATGGATTAATGCTCATCATTGACCATGGCGATGGTTATATGAGTTTGTACGCACACAATCAAACCCTATTAAAAGATACAGGCGATTGGGTACGTAGCAATGATGTCATTGCAACATTAGGCGACTCTGGCGGTCAAACACAAGCGGGTTTATATTTTGAAATTCGGCATAATGGCAAACCACAAAACCCTAAAGCATGGCTTAGTGCCAAAAAATAATGGCCACCTACACATACAGTAACGATACCTTAATAATAGGACAATTATGCGCTTCAATATGCAGCAGAATCTAAAACCATCGCATATCGCTACACTGACCATATTACTCACTAGCCTGAGCTATATACTATTAACACCAACCGCTTTTGCTCAAGATGAAAAAGGGACTGGTATAACTCAAAATATTGATCAATCCGCTAAAAATAACCAAGCGCCCCTACCACTTAAAGACTTACAATTATTTACCTTAATTTTTGACCAAATCAGGCGCTCCTATGTAGAACCTGTTAGCGATCAAAAACTCTTAGAAAATGCCATCAAAGGTATGCTTCAAGAACTCGACCCTCACTCCAGCTATCTAGATAACTCCCACTTTAGCTCACTACAAGAATCCACCCAAGGCCAGTTTAGTGGCGTAGGTATCGAAATCGGTACCGAAAATGGTTATGTAAAAGTCATCACTCCCATTGATGACACCCCTGCCCAAAAAGCAGGCATTAAAGCTGGCGATTTAATCATCAAATTAGATGGAAAATCTATTCGAGGCTTCAGCATCTCTCAAGCGGCTAAATTAATGCGCGGCCCCAAAGGTACATCGATTACATTCACTATCGTACGCCAAGGTAGAGACAACCCCTTTGACGTTAAAGTCGTCAGAGATCAAATCAAAACAAGCAGTGTTCGCTCACGCATTATTGAAGATAAGTTTGGCTATATTAGAATTTCACAGTTTCAAACAGATACTGGATCTGAATTTATCCAACATATTGATAAACTCAAAAAACAGAATACGCTACTAAAGGGGTTTGTCCTAGACTTACGCAACAACCCAGGCGGGGTATTACAAGCATCAGTACAGGTTGTTAATGCCCTCATAAATGAAGGCAGGATCGTTAGCACTAAAGGTCGGCTTGCTAATAACGATCAATTATTTAATGCGACGACAGGCGATGTTAGTGAGGGTTTGCCCTTTGTCGTATTAATCAATGGCGGCTCAGCCTCTGCGGCTGAAATTGTTGCCGGAGCCCTGCAAGATCATAGCCGCGCCATCATTATGGGAACCCGTAGCTTTGGCAAAGGCTCAGTACAAACTATTTTTCCAGTCGATAAAGACAAAGGGATAAAACTGACTACAGCTAGATACTTTACCCCGAGCGGGCGTTCGATTCAGGCGCAAGGTATCGAGCCAGACGTTGTTATAAAACGGGCAACTATTACCGAACTAGGCGAGAGTAACCGCGTAAAAGAAGCCGACCTCGCCGGACATCTTAGCAACGGCTCAAAAACTGAAAAAACACAAGACAAACCAAGTAATGGTAGTAGCACCGCCGACAATCAGTTATATGAAGCTATTAATATGCTTAAAGGCTTAGCTATTTTTAATAGCGCCAAAAATAATATAAAACCCAAATAAGCTCTAAGAATATGGCACAAACGTATAAGAAGAACCGTTTTTTTCGCTTGATGACTATATGCCTTATAGCATGGCTAGGCCTACCTATCATGGCACTTGCTTATAGCCTCTCTACAATTTCTGGTGGCAAGGCCACCGCTGGACCAATCACTACAGAGCCAAAAACATCCGACCTACAAATTGCCTTACTAGATAGAGACTACTTATCTAGCCTTAGAAAGCCTCCTGTTATAAAAAAGAAGCCTTACAAAGAAATTATCACTCGCATCCCTAAGGTAAAATCTAAACAAGCCCCTATAAAACTGAAAAAGTTAAGCATAGATGTCGCCATTATTATTGATGACATTGGATACAACAAAGAACAAGGGCTTGCGGCAATTAATATTCCAGGGCAACTTACATTTGCAGTTATACCCCACAGCCCTAATGCAAAATACTTAGCCATTGCTGCTCATAAAAAACAGAAAGAGTTAATTTTGCATGCACCCATGAGCAATATTCACAATTACCCTCTAGGTGAGTCGGGGCTAACAGAGACTATGAGCGAGGCAGACTTTAATGCTGCACTCTCCGATGCACTCGCCTCTGTACCGCACATTAGTGGGGTTAATAATCATATGGGTAGCCTATTAACACAAAAAAGACGTCCTATGGAATGGACAATGAAAACACTCAAGGAGCACGGGCTTTATTTTGTCGATAGCCGTACAACATCCGAGAGCGTTGCCTGGCAAACCGCCCAGCAGTTCAACGTAGCATCATTAAAACGCGATGTATTCCTTGACCATCAGCGAGATGCTACCTTTATTAATGAGCAATTCGAGCGCCTTATTAGTATTGCTAAGCGTAAGGGCTATGCCGTTGCTATTGCACACCCATACCCAGAGACAATCGAATATTTACAAAATAATATAGACCGCTTAAAAGAGCATGGAATTACCCTAAAAACAGCCTCTGACGTTGTTAACTATCACTCCCCCAACAAGCAGCAACAAGCAAAAATGTAATTAAACGACTACGTTGATATCACCACCATAGAATAGACTTACCTTTTGTCGGGATTTATCCTCCACCTATCCCATTCGTGTAACTTTGTGCTAGACTAAAGGTGTAGTTAGACTAGTATGAATAATAATCATGCTAACAAAGCATAGGAAATACTAATCACGGCTATATAGTGACTAGTTACGGCAATCCGGTATTATTGCCAGATGGAACTCAAAACACTGCTGGAGGTGTAAATATGAGTGCTTTAAATACAAACCGTAAGGGCGAAAATGAAGTATCGGCTAATCGCTCAGATAGGCTATTCACTCAGCATAACTACTGGTACTTCAGAACACGTGAAGGTATGGATATAGGTCCATATGACAGTAAAAGTGATGCAAATGATGGCATTAACAGCTTTTTAGACTTCTTGAACACTGCTGAAGAAAAAGTAGTTGAAAGAATTAGCGAATACGCGACTAAAGCAGCTTAAGAGCAATACATAGAGATTTATAACTCTAAGCATTTCATGCTTAGAGCTTTCGCTCGTCTGCGATATTCCTTTTTCTAACTTTTTAACCCTAAAAATACATTAGTCTAATCTGACCTCAATCCCTTGCCCAGCCATAAATTCCTTTGCCTCTGGGACGCTATGTTGTGCAAAATGGAAAATACTCGCAGCTAACACAGCATCTGCCTTACCCAATGTTACTCCATCAGCAAGATGCTGTAGATTACCAACGCCTCCTGATGCAATAACCGGTATGCTAATCGCGTCGCTAATCGAGCGAGTCAACGCTAAATCAAAGCCATCTTTAGTGCCGTCTTTGTCCATACTAGTCAGCAATATCTCACCGGCTCCATAATCTGCCATCTTAATCGCCCACTCAATTGCATCGATGCCCGTAGGTTTTCGGCCACCATGAGTAAAGATCTCCCAACGATTATCCTCACCTTCGCCACTTACCTTTTTGGCATCGATTGCCACCACAATACACTGCGCACCAAAGCGCTCAGATGCCTCTCTAACAAACTCAGGGTTAAACACAGCGGCAGAATTAATACCCACTTTATCGGCACCGGCATTAAGCATGGTTCGGATGTCCTCAAGTGTACGAATTCCACCACCGACTGTTAATGGTATAAACACTTCAGAGGCAATAGCCTCAACGGTATGCACAGTGGTCTCACGACCCTCATGAGTTGCAGTGATATCTAAAAAAGTGATCTCATCCGCGCCTTGCTCATTGTATCGCTTAGCAACCTCTACTGGATCACCAGCATCGCGAATATCAACAAACTGAACGCCCTTAACGACACGTCCACAATCGACATCAAGACAGGGAATAATTCGTTTAGCAAGTGCCATAGAGTTTCTCATTACAGAATAAAAATCGCATTATACAACTGTTTAATTACTCTTTATAAGCCATAGCATCAAACCATTAAGCCCTTTGGGCAACATAGGGACTTGTATTGACACTAACGATCGGTCTACTATTTACGCCAAAGCTTACTAATAATACATGGACAAACCAGCAAGGTTTGCCAACAAAGCTCTCGCAGGGAAAACTATGTCAAACCAATCACCAGAAATACCCGAACATGTATACAAAGAACGCCAAACAATGGACATGTCCGATAAAGCTTTCCGCATTGGGGATGGAAACATCAGCGGTTATATATCTTGCAGCTTAGGCATATTAAGCTTTCTCGCAGTGCTCTGCTACTTGTTCCCCACCTATCTCACCACAACGGATTTGCGCCAAGCCTATAATGCCGAGACGCTACAAATTATTTTAATGGCTGGGATATGGACCTCTTTGGGCTTTAGCTTAATCACATTTTTACTCGGCAAGCGAAGAAAGCTTGGTGCGATTGGCTTTGTCTTCTCATCGATTTCACTCATATTGGGTGGCTATAATGTTCCTGTTGGCGCAGTTGAGCCAAGCCCTCTCTCGCTTGGACTTGATTGGCTGATACTGGCTTTGATTGCCTCTGTTGTTATTTTTACTTTTTTAGAAAAAATCTTTCCAAAATACAAAGAACAAGCGATCTTACGTCCCGAATGGCAATTAGACCTTTGGTATTTTTGCTTTAATCACCTACTCGTTGCCATCTTATTATTGATAGGTAATTATTTTGTAGTCACAGTATTTGATTGGGCAGCAAACTCTCAAGTGCAAGAGGCACTACAAAGCTTACCGATTTGGGCGCAAGTACCTATTATTATTGTTTGTGCCGACTTTGTACTCTATTGGTCTCATCGAACATTCCACGAAGCGCCTCGCTTGTGGCGCTTTCATGCAGTCCACCACTCCGTTGAACACATGGATTGGCTGGCAGGGTCACGCAATCATATTGTACAAACCATTGTGGACCGCTCTGTTGCAATGGTACCGCTCTATTTACTTGGTCCAGATAAAGCAGCACTCGATATCTATGTCACCTTTGCGGCGTTACAAGCGGTGATCGTTCACTCAAACCTTAGTATTCCTTGGGGACCACTCAAATACCTAATCGTCACACCGCAATATCATCATTGGCATCATAGTTCCGACACACCCGCTATCGATACAAATTATTCCGTGCATTTACCACTATTCGATAAATTATTTGGCACTTACCATATGCCGATGGAACATTGGCCAGAAGAATACGGAACCACTAAGCCACTACCAAGAACTTTTTTAGGGCAACTTTTATACCCTTTTAACAATAAAGAATAAAAGTCCCAAGCTATAAAGCTTGGGCCATCTTTTTGGCTTGAGAAAAATCGACTTTGCCCGAGCCTAGCTTAGGCAAAGTATCTACAGTTAGCACCTCACTAGGAATCATTAGCGGGTTGCAGTCATGCGCCAACATGGCTTTTTTTACCTCAGCAATATCTAACTCCAACTCACTTAACAAAATAATTCTTTCACCTTTTTTATCATCGGGTAAATTAATGGCAATAACTTCTATGTCTTTTAGACCTCCATCTAAAACCTCATCCTCTTCAGTAGTCGTTGGGACAGCGTCATCAATAACTGACGCATGATAAGCAGCAAGACTCGATTGCACTTTTTGTTCAACGGCTCCAAGACTAATCATTTCGCCCCCTATTTTTGCAAAGCGAGAATAGCGATCAACAATCGTTAAAAAGCCATCTCGATCTAAATAGCCCTTATCGCCTGTTACGTACCAGCGAATTCCATCTATCTCTCGAATAACCTGTTGCGTTTTTTCCTCGTCTTTTAAATAGCCCTGCATGACTTGAGCACCACCAATTAAAATCATACCTGCCTTATCTGTCGGCAACTCTTCTAATGTATCTGGATCTACAATTTTAAAGCTGCTGCCCGGTAAGGGCATACCTACCGTACCAGGCTTATCGCCAATTTGTATTTTCCAGTCATCAGTCGATAGCACAGTTGGAATATTGACACTAGCGACAGGTGTGGTCTCTGTAGCACCATAGCCTTCGTAAATTTCTTTATTAAACTTTTCTTTAAAGGCACTGCGCACAGCTGGATTTAATTTTTCAGCACCCGAGACAACAACACGTAAACTATCAAACATCAGTGGATGCACTTTATTATTTTTACAATACAAGCGTAAAAATGTCGACGTACCACACATGATTGTTGCTCTATACTTAGCAGCTGCCTTTGCAGTACCGACTGCATCGGTAGGGTCTGCATGGCAGACAAGCGGCATGCCTTCTATTAACGGCATAAACTGAGTAACTGTTAGACCAAAGGCATGAAATAGTGGTAGTGACGCCATTACAGTATCGTCTTCTCGAATATTAAGCACCTCTGCAATTTGTTTGAGATTGGCCATAATATTGGTATGACTAAGCTGAATACCCTTGGGACTGCCTTCACTACCACTAGAAAATAATAAGGCTGCTGTATTGCTAGAATTGAAAGAACTAGAAAAAAGAATTTTTAGTATTTTGGCGGGCAATAATTTAACCGCCAAAAGAATCGATAGCATCTTCCATTTAGGTATTTTATTTTTTAGTTCTTCTAGATACACAACCTTATAGGGCACTATTAACTCATCAATATTTAAACCTCGCTTGGCCAATTTAGATAGGAAAAGCTTGGAAGTATAAATTGTTTTAATATCAGACTTTTCAATCGACGCTAAAAATGCATCACTGCTTGCCGTATAGTTTAAATTAACAACCGTTTTGCCACTCAGTAAAACAGCCATGTTGGCGACCACACCACCAGCACTAGTGGGCAAAAGTAAACCTATATTGCTTTCTTTACTTATTTTTTTGATCTCGCCTGAAAAAGCAACGGCACCGACTAAGGCTTTGTGCGCCGATAAATTTGGATTAATACTATCGGCGATAGACAAATTATTACCTTGGCGTTTAACGGTGTCTATCCATGCATTTGGCAATGTTTGCAGATCTTTTGCATAGCTTTGCCAAGAGCTGATCGACAAATCAAACACTCTTCGCTTTAACTCACTCACATCGACATCTTTTGCTAAAGGTTGGCCAAATGCAATAATAAGGTCACGTCTGAAGCCACCGCTTCTCAAGCGTTTAAAGTTCTCAGAGGACATTGAAAATTGACTGCCCCATAAACCACGCAGGTAAAAGGGCAATATAACCACATCATCGCTAGCAGCTTCAGCCGCGCGCTCATAGCCACGACGAAACTCTGCGAGCTGACCGCTGCGGCTAATCATCCCTTCGGGGAATAAACAAACGACTTCACCATTACTCAATAACTCGGCAATATACTCCAAGGTTTTTTGACTACTTGCCCCTGATTCGATAGGGATACAACCAAACAATTTAAAAAACCATTGTAAATACCAGCGATTATAAATGCTCTTGTGCATTACAAAACGCACTGGGCGCGGGCAAGCAATTTGTACAATAGCCCAATCGATCCAACTAATATGATTGCCTAAAAGTAAGACGCCTTTTTTCTCTGGAATATTCTTCATACCATCGACATTGACGCGGTAGCGATGGGTAACAAGATAGGCAAAAAGTAGGCGCACGATACTTTGTGGCAATTTATAAACGGTATAAAAGCCACCCCAAACGGCTACAATAGCAATTAACACTAATAAGGCTTTGGGGCTAATAGCAAGCAAAGAAAAACTAGCGGTTAGCACCAAAAAGAACAGCATCGCAAAATTTTGTACTAAGTTGTTAGCTGCCAATAATCGACCCAACTCATTCTCTTTGGCATAAAATTGGATTAAAGAATTAAGCGGAACAATAAAAAAGCCTCCCGCTATACCAATAAATAAAAAGTTAAGACTCATGCCTAAAGCACTATCCAATGTAGGCAAGATACAAAGCCCCAAAGCAAAACCTAAAGCGCCTATAGGTATCAAACCGGTCTCGATATAATTACGAGACAGACGCCCGGCTAATGCCGAGCCTATAGCAATACCAATACCACTTGCTGCTAAAATAGCTTGGATGACAACCGTATTTGTCTCTCCTAATGTAGTTTTAGCAAAGGCAGGAAATGCCGCCAACATCACTTGCCCCACGGACCAAAAGACCGCCAGACCTATCATAGATTCGCGAATTGCATGCCTATGCAAAAGTGGCTTCAAGTTTTTAATGGCAGTCTTACCTTTAAGGTAATCTCTCGTCGAGAAGGATTGACTATGATCGGTTTGCTCCTGCTGAGGTAAGCGATACATCATGATGAGTTCGACAACACTATTAATCACCAACAAAAACCCAACGGGAACCAAGTTAAGTAAAATGTCACTTTTACTCGTTACACCACTTTCATATAAGGACTCAAAGGCAATAGAAAAGACAACAGTACCGGCCAAAATAGCGACAATTGACACAGACTGAACCAGTCCATTCGCCTGCGCGAGACGCTGCTTACCAAATAAGCCCTTGATATAGCCATATTTAGCTGGCGAATAAAATGCGGATTGAATTGCTAATAAAAATGTCATAGCAAAAGCAGGCCAAAACCAACCTAGGGCGTAACAGCCCGTAATACCCAATGTTAGGACAACAGCAGCCCATGCAGAGAGCTTCATTGTTTGGTTTTTAGGGTATTTATCGCTAACGAAACCTGCCGGGCTAAAAAGGAGTATAAAAGGTAAGAGAATAAGCGCATTAAGAATAGCCGTTAAAATGACTTGTTCTGGGCCATCGTAGACCTTAAAAATGGTGTTTTGAATAATGATTTTATGCCCCAAATCAACAAAGGCATTGAGAAATACAGCCACTAAAAAGGGAATTGCGCCCAGTGTTCGGATCAAACTTGGCATAACGGAAATCCTTGATATAAATAAAAGCGTAGATTGCTTAAAAGACGCTAAATATACAACCTAAAATAAATTAGTAGATTAATAGTTCACTAAAAGAATTGCTATATGATACTTTATAGTCGATTATTTATTATTAATAAAGCCAGTGTGATTAACTCAGTCGACTCAGTTAATCATATAATGACTTGATCAGCCAATCACCGTTTACTGAGAATAACTATGGCACAGACGCAAACTCTCGTAAAAACACTCAAAAAGCAACTAAAAGCTCACGGCAAGACATATGCAGATGTCGCAAATGCATTAGAGCTTAGCGAAGCATCAGTAAAACGTTTATTTGCCGAGCAAAATTTCACACTACAACGGCTTGAGGCCATCAGTCAGTTAATTAGCTTACAGATATCCGACCTAGTCAATCTCATGCTCCAAGAACAGCCACAATTAGTGCAATTAACCACTGAGCAAGAGCATGAAATAGTCGGCGACCCTCTGTTACTCATGATTACTGTCAACGTAATGAGTGGGCTCGATTTTAACGATCTGACCAAAAAGTATAATATCAGCGAGACCAGCGCCATTCAAAAGCTTGCCCAATTGGATCGCTTAAAGATAATAGAGCTACTGCCCAAAAACCGCATCAAACTATTGATATCACCCAACTTTTCATGGATACAAAACGGGCCTATACAAAATTTTTACCAACAGCAATTAGAGAGAGAGTTCTTTCAAAGCCGTTTCGATAAAAAAAATGAAAAATTGATTGTATTAAATGGTTTATTAACCGATGCTTCGAATAGTGAGCTACAAAAGAAGATGCAAATAGTCGTTAATAAGTTTAACGAACTGATTAAGGAAGATACGCCTGTATCAATAGACAATAAGCATGGCACTACAGCTGTTATTGCCCTAAGGCGCTGGCAATTCAGTTTGTTTGAAGAGTACTTTAAATAAAAAACCCTCAGATAATCAGGGGGGCTTAAAAATAATCTAAGTGCGGGATTGCGATTATGATAACTGACCAAAACACACCACCGTTTATCATTAATGAAAATAACTGCGAGCATGAAAAATGGCCCGACAAATCTCGGGGCGACATCAAATGGAAAACACTCATTAGTGGCGATAAAATGGCAAGCGATGGCATAAGTTGTGGTATTGCAGAACTGTCAGAAAAGGAATCCTCACTGCATTTACACCAACATGCGATACCCGAGGTATACTATATATTACAGGGCAAAGGGATCATGCCCATTGATGACAAAATATTTGAAGTATCAACAGGCTCAACGATATACATCCCCAATAATGCACTTCATCAAATAACCAACACTAGCAAAAAGCCTCTACGCTTTTTTTATGTATTCCCTACCAACACATTCTCTGATGTTGAATATAATTTTGTCCACGAAAATAAATAAGCATGCCAAGCACTTGTACACGACTAGATCGCTTTCTTATTGAGAAAGTACGCTTAAAGAACAAAGATGTACGCCTATTACTTGCCCAAAAAAGGATACTGCTCGACGGCAGGCATGCTAATGGCATGAATCAAACAATTAATAAATTTACAAAAATACAAATAGACGAAAACATAATACAAAACAATAAGCCCTGCTATATAAAACTACACAAGCCTAAAGGGGTTGTCAGTGCAACCAAGGATGCAAACCATAAGACCGTCGTTGATTTACTAGCACCTAACGAGCCGACAGACTTACATATTGCAGGACGCTTAGATTTTAACTCTACCGGATTAATATTATTAACTAACGATGGCCAGTGGTCACGAAAACTATCGGCGCCTGAGTCAAATATAGAAAAACGCTATAGCGTAACCATAGATAAACCCATTACCCAAGACGTCATCGATGCATTTAGTCGCGGCATTTACTTCGCCTTCGAAAACACGACAACACTTCCTGCCACATTAACCATGCACGATGAATACACAGCCGAGGTAATACTCAAAGAGGGTAAGTATCACCAAATAAAACGTATGTTTGGCCACTTTCAAATCGAAGTATTAACTCTGCACCGCTTCGCCATTGGCTCGATAGTACTAGACAGCCATTTAGCCGAGGGAGAAAGTCGGCATTTAAACCCCGAAGAAGTCTCCAGGGCTTTTAGCTAATATCATGCTTATTTTTTTACCAGCTCAACTCGTCGATTAAGTGCCTTACCCGCCTCGGTGTCGTTACTGGCCACTGGCGCAACTTGACCAACACCTACTGCCTGTAAGCGCCCAGAAGCAATCCCATGCTGGCCTGTCAAAGCATTAACAACAGCCTGTGCACGATTTTTTGACAAGGTATTATTATTTTCAAAGGTGCCGTCGGAATCCGTATGCCCAACAACAAATACCGATAAATCAGGCGCATTATTTAATGCTTTGGTAATTTCTACTAACGATTCTTTCGACTCAGCTTTTAATACTGCCGAGCCCGAATCAAAATAAAGTCCGTACAGAGAGATGTGGCCTTTTTCGTCAATATCACGGTTTATTTCAGAAGCTTCAACGACTTCTAAGTCTGCAGAAAAATCTGCAACCTGCACTATCTCAACATGCACAATAGGCAATGGCTCGCGCAAATCCATAAACGCTTTACTCGTTGCAATATTAGGAATGGGCAGCGTTGAATAAGCCGATACGATAAATTCGCCCTGGGCATTTTTAACTTTTGCCGAAAGGTATGCCTGAGTATCATAATAAGAAGCGACATTATATAAATGGAATGCTTTTTGGTGACTTAATTTTACTTGTTTGTATTCTGGATAAATAAATTTCTGGCCAATCTTTTCTGGGCAGCCATCTTTATGGCAATAAAAAATCTCTTCGAACTCGCCTAAATCTTCAAATACAGATCGGTAATTATTAACAGCACCAACGGGTGAGTGATTAGGCGGCGCAAAATAGACTAATTGCGTGCGCTTTCCGCTAACGCTGAGTGTACTCCAGTTTTTCTTTTTGGCTGATTCGATAAATTCCCCGGCATCAAAATCGAAGGAGCTTTTACCGATAAGCACCGAGTTTTTAATTCTTGGTAAACTTTTATAATCGCCAGTGTCAGCCAACTCTTTAACACCGTGCACTTTGCTTTCTGGCTGATCGATTTCAGGACTCTCAATTAACTCTAAGCTACTAGAGAATTTTCCCACCTGCACTAAATCAATATGAATCACTGGCAGCACCTCAGACAGTTTCATTTGTTTAGCTGAGAAGGAATTAGGTAATGCTGAATAAACTGATACAAATAAAGTGTCTTCTTTATTACTTATTTTTACCGACAAGTAAGATTGCTGAGTATAATAAGAGCTTGAATACATAGAGAATACTTTATCATGGCTAAAGGCCATCGATGCATACTCTTTTCCTATAAATTTTTTACCAATGTCTCTTAAACAACTGTTTTTATCACAGTGAAAGAGTTCTTCTACATCGCCAAGTTGTTGAAATGCGGAGCGATAATTATTGATCACCGCAGCTAATGATAGCTCAGACGGGGCGAAATACACTAGCTGGGTTCGCGCACCTTGGGCTTTAGTCGTCTTCCATTTTCTCGCCTTAATTTCGTTAATAAATGTGCCAATATCATATGCAAACTGATTTTTGCCAATTAAAATAGAATCCTTAATTCTTGGTAAACCAGGGTAGTCAGTGGCACCACTAAGGCTTTTAACATCATCTATCGCACTTGCGATACTACTTAATACAGTGAGCCCCAAAAACAGCAATATTATTAATTGTTTACGCATTATTTTATTCATTATTTTTTATTCCCTATTGAACAACAATTGTATATCCAGCGTTTACAAATAGCTAATTACTACTTCACAAAATATATTTACCCTATTATCTATATAATAAAATCGATAATCATATTATTAGTGAGGTTAGAAATACTTATTACCTGAATTATTTTCTACTTAACAATAACTGCACATTATCCTGATCTATTTGAAACCTAAATTGCCCTAAAACATTCATCCCTAACAATCCGTCAACATTAGAAGATAATGAAAAATCTAGCACTGCAACAGGTGTGTTTTTTAAAATATAAGGACCAATCTTGATCTCTGAAAATGCATAGACAGTACCTTTAGTAACTCCATTGGCCGTTTGAAAAAGCCGACTGCCAATTTCTCTGACATCAACACCAGAGCTTAACGCTGTAAAGGAATCTCTAGATAAAGTAGTTAGTGATGCACCGGTATCGATTAGCAAGGTAACATTATCTCTGCGACCGATACCCAACCCCACTAAATACTGATTACCACTTTGCGCCAAAGCAACTCTACTAGCATTTCTCCATGGGTTATTATTAATAGGAACGCTATCTTGTTCGAGTAACTCCTGTAGCAATTGGCGCGCCTTGCTACCCACAACACTGTCGTTTTTTATAGGCTCCAACTGATCAATAGCTGCCTCTTTGTCACCTAAATTACGATACACCACCGCATGGCGATATTCGTATTGTGCAGTTAACAAGCCAGAGGAATCTATATGTGCATATAAATTACTGAGAGAAAGCCAATCTTCATTTTGTGCAAAGAAGGCATCGCTATTTTGAACAAACTGGTTAAAACTGCGGCTAATTTTTTGTAAGTCGTTATCGTCGTATGCATAACTTTTGGTTAGCTGATAAACATTGACGGCCTCAATATAAAACCCGTTTATTTGATTAAAATTAGCGAGTAATAGTAGAACATCCACATCGTTATAATAGGCTGATAAAAAGCTATCACTTGCTTGAGAAAAGTCACTAGCCTCATTATTAGTGATCAAGTATTCGAGGTGACTTAAAAATAGATCTTTTAACTCAACAAGCACCTTGGGTTTATTTACGTTTTCATACTCTTGGTATAGTAGTATTGCCTCATCATAATTGGCACTGCTTAACAAAGCACTAAATTTTTGTGCCGCTGTTTTTGGCTTTTTACCTACCAATGTCTCTACAGTATTCTCAGCCGATGCTTGAGCGATATATGAAGGCGAAGTGGTATCAGAGGGCTCAACCGGAAAGTCATTGTTGATATTTTGTACTGGATCACTATATCTACTAGTACTAACAAGCTCTTCTGTTTCGTGGGTTTCAAGGTATGAAAGATGCGAACTCCATAAATCGCTGGCAAACCAACCCATCACAAAACTCATTGCAGCAACGCTAATAAACAGTAAAACGATTTTCATAGGTTTCCCAATAAACGATGCCTAATCCAGTGGATGCTCTAGTAGACACTATAACAATCCAGTTGTTAGCAACAAACTTCATATTATCAAGTAGTTGTAATTTTGTATTTAATAGGCAAAATGTACAGTTAACTAATAATTATAAGATACGGGCGCAGACTTGACTAAACTACAGCATCTTTTTGACAATAATCTTACTTGGGCAAATCAGCGAAAAGAGGAAAATCCGGAGTTTTTTGCAGAACTTTCCGAGCAACAAGCACCTGAATACCTATGGATTGGCTGTTCCGATAGCCGTGTGCCTGCCAATCAAATTGTTAACCTTCCACCTGGCGAAGTGTTTGTTCATCGAAACATTGCCAACGTCGTTGTACATACCGATTTAAATTGCCTCTCAGTCATTCAATACTCCGTCGATATACTCAAGGTAAAACACATTATTGTTTGTGGTCACTATGGCTGTGGCGGCATCAAAGCAGCGATGGAGCGGGATGACCACGGCCTGATCGACAATTGGCTACGCCACATAAAAGACGTAGGTCGCTTTAATGCCGACAAATTACAAGATTTAAGTCATAAAGACAGAATGGATAAACTATGCGAGCTTAACGTTATCGAACAGGTATCCAATGTGTGCAATTCGTCGATTGTACAAAAAGCGTGGAATAATGGTGCAGACCTTACTGTTCATGGCTGGATATACGGTATCAACAACGGCATTATTAAAGACTTAGAAACCAGCATCTCTTCTGTAGAGGAGCTAAAAAAACGCAATCATAACTCCCAGGCCTTACCCGAGAATTAAAAGTAATCTGGCTGTATTAATTGATTACTTTTAATTTTACCCCTTTCAAAAAAATGCTCGATACAACATTGATGTATTTATCGATGTAGTATTGAGCTATTACCTCCTGCACGCTTATACATGCTCTAATCATTGCCTTTATACAATCAGTGAATAGGAGCAGCGCGATGAGTAAAGTGTTAATGATCACAGGTGATTTTGTTGAAGACTATGAAAATATGGTGCCATTCCAAGCGCTTATAGCAATGGGGCACACCGTCGATGCCGTTTGCCCGGATAAACGCGCAGGCGAGAACATTGCGACATCCATCCATGATTTTGAAGGCGATCAAACCTACACTGAAAAGCGTGGGCATAATTTTACATTAAACGCGAATTTTGCCGACGTGCAATCAAGCAACTACGATGCCTTATATTTACCTGGTGGCCGTGCACCAGAATATCTCCGATTAAACACCCAAGTTATCCAAATTATTCGTGATTTTTTTGATGCAAAAAAACCTGTCGCCTCTATTTGTCACGGCCCGCAGCTATTAACTGCTGCAGATGTAGTTAACGGAAGAAAGGTATCAGCCTACCCTGCCTGTGAACCAGAGGTACAACAAGCCGGCGCTAACTATGTTAACCTTGAAATGAATGACGCAATAACAGATGGTTTTTTGGTGACAGCCCCTGCATGGCCTGCTCACCCAGAATTTTTAAGACAATTTAATCTACTATTGGTATAACAATATGTGCGGTCTATTTATTGAAGCGGACGACAGCTTATGGAAATCATCTACTCGCTCCATGCGGGTAGATGGCGTTGTAACCTCAATAAGACTAGAGAAGTTTTTCTGGCTACTACTCGAAGAGATCTCTTTCAGAGATAATTTATCGGTCGCTCAACTAACAACAAAACTTTATCTTGAGGCGATAGATGCAGAACATGACATCGCTAACTTTACCTCTTTTTTAAGGGTGTGCTGCTCAAGATATCTATCATTAATAGCCGACGAGCAATTAGCGCGAGATGAGCTAACACCACTAGCCGAAATGCAAGCCACTCCCATACTCGAAGCAGAGGCAAAAAAATTGGCTAAAAGGCAACAGTTTATTAGCTTACAACGGGCTAGCGACACTACCATTAACTAACAAAAAACCGGCAGTATTTTATTGATAAAACGCTGCCGGATTTAACTGTATTACTGCTTAGCTATATCCCTATTCAACTTACAGCCAATCACCAATCAATTGCCTAACCAACTACCTGCCCACAGTTGTTTTATCCAAAGCTTGAAAATCAACAATATAATATTTTCCCGAGCTTGCATCTTCGCCTTTATTTAACACCGGGGATTTATGTAATTCATTCACCGTGGCAAAAATACGATTACCCGCGCCCGTTGCAAAGCCATCAACCCAACTTAGCTTTTTACTGTCTTTAAACAAAATTTGATATTTTCGGTTTACATCAATATAACCAATTGCATCATTAGTAATATCGCTGATATAAATATTATTACCGTCATCAATTGTAATACCATCGCTGATTGGTTTATCAGCATAAACTTCTACACGCTGCGCAAGCTGATCATCCGTTAAATAATGATCAAGCAAATCAGTAGTTTTTAGCCGATACAGTTTTGTGCCCGTCATTGGCGCAAAATAAAGCCACTCATTTTTACTATCTAGCGTTATTGGGTTAACGCCGATTCTTGCACCTTCACCACCTAAGGTAACAACTTTTTTATCAATAACCATATTGATATTTTCTGGACGGGTAAATTGGCTGCCACTTAGTACTCGGCGAACTTCGCCTGTTTTTAAATCCACAACGAGTAATGCTGCAGTATCAGGCTGCGCAGTATCTGTAATGTAAACCGCTTCGTTTTTTCTATCGACTGCAAGATCATTAAGAAAAGAATTTTCAGGAACAGCCGGTAGTGCCAAGTAAATAATTTTATACAGTGATTTATTTTTGATATCCCAACCAATTAACCGCCCAGATTTTTCTTTACCCGCTGCAGTTTCGAGTATCCATAAAATATTCTTCTCATCGACAATCACCCCCAATACAGGGTTAAGAGACTGACTGAATCTCTCGCTTGGATAAGCCACTGCTTCGCCATTCTCAAGTACTTCTACAATTCTATTTTTGGCGCCATAGAAAAAGTGATTACTCATAAATACCCGGCCACTCTGGGAGACGGCGATATTACCTGGAGGATTAGTCACATCAAACTCATGGGTTATTTTAAAATTCGATGCAGACACTGACCATGAAATAAGCACACCTACTATAAGTGCATTATAAATAGCGACTGTTTTTAATAATTTATACATTACGACACCTGTTGATATATCTTTTATATTCATAATTAGCTTGAGATTAAAGCACAGAGCAACACTCAAAAGGTAACATCCTTATACTACATTCAGCCTCTCATACGTTATATCGGGCTATAACTACTACGCGGTACTAATAAATAATGACCATTGACTTAAACCTGCAACCAACCACTTTTACTCCCACTATGCATATTGATAGATAGCTACTTTTATACGCATAAAAGCTGGCCAAAAAAAAACCTTTAGCGTTAACTAAAGGCTTTTTTTAAATACGCTATATTTTTAACATTAACATATAGCGCAATTAACAATTATTTATCACAAAGTTCCTGCGCTTCTTTGACGCTAAGCGTGCCTTCATAAATAGCTCGCCCGGTAATCGCACCAACAATACCGGTATGAGCTTGCGCTTTAAGTGCCGAAATGTCGTTGATATCAGTAATACCACCAGAGGCAATAACAGGAATAGAGGACGCCTGCGCCATAGCAACTGTGGCATCAACATTCACACCTTGCATCATGCCATCACGAGCGATATCAGTGTATACAATGGCCGAGACACCATCGCTCTCAAAACGCTTAGCTAAATCAGTCGCTTGTATTTCAGATACCTCAGCCCAACCATCAGTAGCCACCAAACCATTTTTAGCATCGAGGCCCACAATAATATGGCCAGGAAACTGCTGGCACATCTCGGTAATAAACTCAGGCTCTTTAACAGCTTTAGTGCCTATAATTACATAATCAACACCCGCTTGTAGATAGTGTTCAATAATCTCACCGCTACGTATGCCGCCGCCAATTTGAATAGGTAACTTTGGATAGGCCTTAGCAATTTCGGTAACCACATCACCATTAACAGGCTCGCCTGCAAAGGCACCATTTAAGTCAACTAAATGTAGGCGCCTACAACCTTGATCAACCCACTGCTTAGCAAAGTCCACGGGGTTATCGCCAAATACCGTTGAGTCGTCCATTAGGCCTTGGCGCAGCCTTACACACTGGCCATCTTTTAAATCTATTGCAGGAATAATTAACATTGTGATGCTTACTCTTTAAAACATTAACTTGAATGAAGGGAGATGGATTTTACTATTAAAGATCGCCGTTCCACTGCACAAAATTCTTTAGCAACTTAAGCCCATTTGTGTGGCTTTTTTCAGGGTGGAATTGTGTGGCAAATAAATTGTTGTGACTCATGGCAGCAGCAAAATCAACACCGTAATGACTTAAACCAGATACCTGCGATGATTTAGCCGGATCCACATAATAGCTATGCACAAAGTAAAAACGGCTGTTGTTTTCTATACCGTGCCATATTGGATGGTCCAGTGTCTGCTCGACATTATTCCAACCCATATGCGGGACTTTTAATTGCTCGCCCTGCCCGTCTTTTAAATCCTCACCAAAAAAACGCACATCGCCGGGTAATAAGCCTATACCTTTAACACCGCTATTCTCTTCACTACGCTCCAACAGCGCTTGCATACCTACACAAATACCCAATACAGGCTTGCCTTGAGAAACGATTTCAGGCACTAGAGTATCAAAACCTAGACGTCGAATCTCTGCCATACAGTCACGTATTGCACCGACACCTGGGAAGACGACTTTATCGGCGTTGAGTATAAGCTCTCGATCTGCAGATATTTGCACATGAGAATCTGGCGACACATGGCTAAGGGCACTGGATACAGAGTGTAGATTACCCATACCATAATCAATAATAACGACGGAACTTGCGCCCATGAATTTTCTCAATTTTACCAATGAATTAACAAAATAAGGCTGCCAGTGATTATAGGCAACCTTTTGTTGATGGCATAACACCTGCCATGCGTGGATCTAGCTCTAAAGCCATACGTAAAGCGCGGCCAAAGGCTTTATATACTGTCTCAGCTTGGTGGTGAGAATTCTCACCCTTTAGGCAATCGATATGTAATGTGACTTGTGCGTGATTGACGAAACCTTGGAAGAACTCCCAAAATAGCTCGGTATCAAAGGTACCTATACGCTTTTGAGTAAAAGGGACCTTCATTAAAAGTGCTGGGCGGCCCGAGAAGTCGATAACCACTCGCGATAAAGCCTCATCTAGCGGTACATAAGCATGACCATAACGACGAATACCTTTTTTATCACCGACAGCTTTAGCTACTGCCTGTCCTAGAGTAATACCCATATCTTCCACACTGTGGTGGTCATCAATATGAGTATCTCCATCGCAGGTAATATCAAGATCTATAAGGCCATGACGTGCGATTTGGTCCATCATATGTTCTAAAAATGGCACGCCAGTATCAAACTTAGATTGGCCAGTACCATCCAGGTTTAACTTAACCTGAATCTTGGTTTCTAAGGTATCTCTGCGGACATCAGCAATACGATCACCTGCAGCTGCTTGAGGTGTCTCTTGAGACATAATTTTCTCCGATAATAAGCTAATAGTTGATAATGCAATTTATGAGTAGCAAGTTGGTAGTCATATAGTTTCTTGCTATGCTTACCCAATTAGGCCGCCGTTATAACAATTGTCGACACTGCACCATCAAATTTTGGCGGCAATTATACGTGTTCATTGATTTTCGTGCTAGGTATTAAAAATAGCACCAAGTAAGGACAAACATAACGAACTCATGGGTTATTAGCATGTCTATAAAACATCCTAACTGCAAACACCTTAAATCCTAAAGAGTTTCACCCTTTATGAGCAAAACAATTAAAACTATCAGCATAGTAGCTTCCCTCTTAATTGCACTTGTTATTGCTGGTATTTTGCTACTGCCAAAACTGATCAATGCCGATACCTTTAAACAGCAAATTACGCAGCAGGTTGAGCAAAAGACAGGGCAAAAATTAGCCATAAACGGTGATATTAAACTCTCTATATTTCCGTGGTTGAGCTTAAAAACTGGTGCAATTGAGCTTTCGCAGCCAGCGGGCATCACAGCAAAAGGCAATACCAACAAACCACTACTACAGGTGAGTAGTGCGCAACTAGGGGTTAAATTGCTACCCCTGCTACAAAGTAAGTTCGAGCTTGGCAAAATAGTCTTAAACAAACCCAAACTACACTTTGTGACGACAAAAGATGGCTCTACTAGCCTAACTGGGCTACAAAATGCATCAGACAGCTCATCGAGTACAATCTCAGATACCGCACAAAATACCTCCCCTAGCCAGCCCTCATCTAGCGCAGGCTCTACCCTTGGAGCTATTGCTATTAGCGGCATATCCATCATAGATGGTGACTTTGTCTTTGAAGATCAGTCAAACAATACACTGTACCAACTCAGCCAGCTCGAAATAGAAGCAGGTAATATCTCGTCGCTTAAGCAAACACCCGTTAAAATGTCTGGTTTGGTCGTAGCCAACGCCGACACGAGCAATGACGAGACTGAGTCGTTTAATGTAGCATTAGAATCTCAAATATCTTATAGCGACGATTTATCTTCCATTAATTTAGAACAGCTTAAAGCAAGTATTGTTGGCGACAGTCAATCTCCATTGGCCGATATACAAAAAATAAGCACTAGCGTAGCCGAACTAAGCTTTAACCAAGAAACACAAGTACTGGACATTCAGAACTTAAGCTTAGATATCGATAATGGCAAACTAGCCCCTAGCTTATCGATACCCTCTATCACTGTTACATTAAGCGAACATAAAACATCAGCGATTGATTTTCGCTTAGAAGAAAAAAACCTTGAGTTAAAAACCCGCGGCTCTATCAAATTGCAGGATTGGGACGAAGGATTAATCTTTAAAGGGCGCATTGTTAGCGAAGAGTTTTCGCCCAAGAAGCTTCTCAAATTTTTAGAAGTAGATTACACCCCCACCGACGAGACGGTTTTGCGTAACAGTAAATTCAGCACCGACTTTACAGGTAGCGCCCATGGCTTATCTTTGCGTAATATCGACTTTATCATTGATGAAAGTTTATTAATTGGCGATGTATCTTTGATGAATTTTGAAGATCCACATTACATGTTCGACCTAGATCTAAACGAAATAAATGTAGACCGATACGCACCAATTGATACAAATACTACAGCGGCAGCTAGCTCTAACCCTGCCCCTGCAAGTCCAAATCAAAATAACACCGCGCAAAAAAGCGATCAAAGTGATACTGGCCTAGCCATTGTTGCACCACTGCCGCTGTTCAAAAAGATCAAAGCCAATGGCATGTTTAGAACAACCAGCTTACAAGCTAACGGCGCAAAGCTTTCTCAAATTGTTGTTGATGTAAAATCAAAAGATAAAAAAGTTATCATTAAACCTAAAGCAAAATTATATGATGGCCAAATGGATGGCGTAATCACCTTTGTTGATAAAGGTGACTCATCCACATTACACATCACACAAACATTACAAGGGGTTAATTTTGGCCCACTACTACAAGATACAGACGTTACCGATCAAATTAACGGTAAAGGTACAGCAAAAACTGACATCACCTTTGTAGAAAAAAATGGCAAACAAACCAATAATGGGACAATTGCTGTATCGGTACTGGATGGTGCCTTAAAAGATATTGACATCAAGAAAATTTTAGACGAAGCCCAAGATAACTTTGACTCACTACGCGGAAAGGAAGTTAAAACTAAACCCGCTAAAAACCCAGAGACACGTTTTGCACAAATGAATGCAACGCTAAATTTAAACAACAATGTTATTACTAATAATGACCTTAACATTAAAGCACCTGCGTTTAGAATTGGCGGCAAGGGGGCTATTAATCTCACACCTAAAACATTGGACTATGCAACCTCGGTTGTTGTAGTCAACACCAACGATGGCCAAGGTGGCAAAGCACGCGAAGACTTAAGGGGCTTGAGTATTCCCGTACGCTTTTATGGAGACCTTACAGATCCCGAATATACAATAGACTTTGCAGCACTATTAAAAGAAAACAGCAGACGTGAATTAGATAGAAAAAAAGAAGAGCTTCGCCAAAAAGCTGCGGAAAAATTAGGCCTAACAAACAAAGAAGACCCCGAGGCTCCAAAGGACTTAGAGACAGAGCTTAAAGAACAAGTTATTGAAAAATTATTTGAAAAGCTCTTTTAAAAAATATTAAAAGGGCTTAAAACCACTTACGTATCGAACGGTAAGTAGTGATCGCCATACAAGGCCAACAAGGTTTTATTTAAAGCCGCACGCAAACTCTCAAGAGAGCTTTCACAAACAGTTACATGTCCTAATTTTCTTCGCGCACGCGCCTGCTTACCATAGTCGTGATAAAAATAATTATCTTCGAAAAAATCTGCTGGGTTGCCGTGCTCCCCTAGCATATTTACTAAACCAGCAAAGTTGCTAATAGCTGTATCGCCTAGAGGCAAATCAGCAATTGCGCGACAATGGTTCTCAAACTGGCTCGTCGCACTGCCCTCTATCGTCCAGTGACCAGAGTTATGCACACGTGGTGCAAGCTCATTAACAACAATACCAATATCCGTCTCGAAGCATTCCATAGTTAACACACCAACATAATCCATTTTTGTTAGTAGGCGCTGCATAAAGTCGAAAGCTTGCGTCTCAAGTGTTGGCGATGTTTCTGGTGCTGGTGCAATAGTGGCAATCAATACACCTTCTTCATGGCGGTTTTCCATTATTGGGTACAATACAACAGTGCCATCGGCACGGCGGGCAGCAATAATCGAGACTTCTCTGCTATAGGGCACATGCTTTTCAGCAATCAAAGAAACACCATTTTCAATAGCGTCTACTAAACCGGGCTGCTCGATATCGCCCTGTGTTTTTAATCGCCACTGATTGTAGCCATCGTAACCAGACTCAGCCGCTTTAATATAAATAGGAAAGCCAAAGGATTCTGTTAAGTTTAGTAACTGCTCTTTGGAAGAAATAATTTCAAAATCGGCAGTTGGAATACCACATTCACGAATATAGGTTTTTTCGCGGATACGGTTTTGTGCAATTTTAATAGAGTCATTACAGGGGTAAACCATGGTCAATTTTTTTAATGCTTTTAACAACTCAGCATCGACCATTTCTTTTTCGACGGTAATAATATCGGGCTTGCCAAGTGCTTCAAACAAATTATCGGCCGCTTGACCTTTGTGACTGACAACGACACGACCTAAGTCATCCACACATCGCGTATCTTCACCTTCATCTGCAATAAATGAGAAGGTTAGACCAAGTTTTATACCGGCTTGTGCAGTCATTTGAGCTAACTGACCACAGCCAAAAATCGCAATATGTTTCATATCGTTTATAAATTCACTCAGGCTTGTTACTAAAAATTACACCAATTATTATTCAACAGACCAAGGCACAGATTCAGTTTGCGCTTCTCGAAACGCTTTAAGACGCTCAGCCAGCTCTGTATCACTTAAGGCAATCATTTGCGCAGCCATAAGGCCTGCATTATAAGCACCCGCCTCACCAATTGCCTGAGTTGCCACAGCAACACCACGGGGCATCTGCACGATAGACATCAAGCTATCCATCCCTTTTAGCTGTTTACTGCTAACAGGAACACCAACAACGGGTAAATGCGTTAATGCAGCAGCCATACCAGGTAAATGAGCAGCACCACCCGCACCGGCAATAATCACTTTTATACCGCGTGAATCAGCACTTTTTGTAAATTCAACCAAGCGCTCGGGAGTACGGTGTGCCGAGACGACATTAGTCTCGTAAGCAACGCCGAGCTTATCTAATACACCCGTAGCCTCAGACATCGTCGGCCAATCGGACCGTGAACCCATAATAACGCTAACAATTGCACTCATAATATCTATCTCTACAGCTGTTATTGCAGCTAAAGTGTACTCAAAAAGTAACCCTATACTTACTAAACGATAAAACAGCTTGATATTGAAAAAGGGCGGGATTGTATCAATTGTTTAGTAAATAGGCCACCATAACCGACACCGTACAATTTTTAAACAGATGATATTTTTATTGCTGCGGCTAGAAAGCAACCTAACCGCACGGAGAAGAAATACTAAGCGGAATGGCTACCATCGCATAAGGGCTGTTTTTTAGTGGCTTTACAGCCACAAAAGAAGACTTTTTTAGACTCCGTGGCCGTATACTGCACCGGCTGAAAATCAGTACCGCTATGGGACCCATCGCAAAAAGGCTGGTTTTGACTTAAACCACAACTACACCAAAAGTAAGATTTCCCCTCCTCTACATCAACAGCATAGGGGGTATCGGACGCTCGTTTGGCTTCACTCATAGCCATATCTCCAAAGTAATGTTATTAACAGATATTCGATAGTAACAATGCCACAGACTTTATAACCGTTGATTTTCTTTATTGCGTTAATCGGCCAAATCGATAATCCTCAAAGGCTTGTTCTAGCTCTTGCCTAGAGTTCATAACAAAAGGGCCTGCACGTACGATGGGCTCATTCAACGGCATAGCACTCATCAATAACACACCCGCCATATTTTGCGACGAATCACTCGCGACATGTTTGTTACTAATAATTAAGGTGTCGTCTTCATTCGCATGATCACCGTCGCCAAACAGTGCAAGCTGCTGCGCATACACGAGCGTACTTGCTAAATCGTCACCCATCTCGGCACTACCCTCATAAACATAAGCCATAGCAGCATGACCTTTGGGTAGATCAAGCACCAGAGAATCCCCTTGTGCTATTTTGATATCGAGCATAAGAGGATCAGTAGTAATACCTTTAACAACACCTTCTATTTTTATACCTTGCTCACCAATATATTCACCCGCAAGTACACGAACGACACTGTGCTGCGCACCAAAAGATACCTCGGGTATACGTTGTGAATTAATCTCTTGATAGCGCGGCGCTCGCATTTTTTCACTCGCGGGTAAATTTACCCATAACTGAAACCCCCATAAACGCCCTTCCTTTTGCTTTGGCATTTCAGAATGGATAATGCCAGAGCCTGCCGTCATCCATTGAATATCACCTGCCCCAATGACACCCTCATTGCCGACACTATCTTTGTGCTGCATTTGCCCCTCTAACATATAAGTAACTGTTTCAAAACCACGATGTGGATGCGATGGAAAACCACCAATATAGTCGCTGACCTCATCGCTTTTTATTTCATCCAACAATAAAAAAGGATCAAGCTCTGTTAAATTATTGCTGCCCACGCTTCTATAAATGCTTACGCCATCACCCTCTTTAGCGGCTTGTGCATCAATCACTTGCTCAACATATCTCATCTCTTTCTCCTATATTTTTATAGCCTCACCTATTCATCCACGCCCATGAGGCGAGTCAAGATCTAGCTCCGGCCCAAGAGGAACAATTCGCGTTGGATTAATCGTATCGTGACTATAATAATAGTGCTCTTTAATATGCTCGAAATTAACTGTGCCTTTTATATTTGGGTATTGGTACAACTCTTTTAAATAACCCGATAAATGTTTGTAGTCGGCAATGCGTTTTAAATTACATTTAAAATGACCAACATAAACAGCATCGAAGCGCACCAAGGTTGTAAATAAGCGCCAGTCTGCCTCGGTAATCTTGTCACCTATCAAGTAGCGGCTACTGCCTAAGCGCTCATCTAAGCTATCTAAAGTAGCAAATAATTTTTTAAACGCTTTCTCGTAAGCCTCTTGTGTTGTTGCAAAACCCGCACGGTAAACACCATTATTAACACCGTCATAAATTAGCGAGTTTATCTCATCAATTTCTTTTCGATCTTGCTCTTGATAATAATCATCATTGTTATCCGTAAGGTGATTAAACGCAGAATTAAACATACGAATAATTTCAGAAGATTCATTACTGACAATGCACTGCTCTTTTTTGTCCCACAAAATAGGCACAGTGACACGGCCAGAATACTCGGGGTTATTACGCGTATAAATTTGATAAACATAATCGCTATTAAATAACTCATCCTTCATTACCGGGCTTTTTATTTCAGACTCGTCTTTACCAAATTCCCAACCATTCTCCAACATATAGGGGTGCACAACTGAGACACTAATTAAATCGCGCAAGCCCTTTAACTCACGAAATATTAATGTGCGATGCGCCCATGGACACGCAAGCGATACATATAAATGATAACGATCTGCCTCAGCTTTAAAGATTGTCATATCACTATCTGCATTCCCGTTATGCAAGCGACTTAATTCGTCGGCTTTGCCATTAGCGGTTATCCAATGTCGATACTGCGAATCTGATCGCACAAACTCACCTCCCGATTTTTTAGTGTCATACCACTTATCGACCCATTGTCCTTTTACTAATAATCCCATGTTACACCTCGTTATCTGTTAATTTTTTAACGCTATTAATCGTTCTTTACCTAATAACTGTTTTATCTGTTACCCAATGTGGCCCAAACGTTGACTTAATAGCTTATCTGCGGATAAGTTACCGCCACCGAGTAACACTAATGCCACTGAACCACTAAACAACGCCAAGGCAAACTCGTAACCGCCGTTTGTTAAAAACAAACCACCACCACCGTGTACAACAACACCTGCAATCAGCATTGCAAAAGCCAAGGCCGCCGCTGCTGGCCTAACCAACAAACCTAACAATAAAGCCAAGCCGCCAAAAAACTCTGCACCACCGGCTAATAGCGCCATTAAAAAACCCGGCTCCAAACCTTGAGAAGCCATAAACTGCCCCGTACCTTCAAGCCCATAACCTCCAAACCAAGCAAACAGCTTTTGTGCGCCATGGGCAGTAAAAATAACACCGAGCGGCAAGCGTAAAGCCAAGCTAGCCCATTGTGGTTGCGATTGTATGATTGCATTAATATTCATTGTGATACTCCTATTACATTTAGTTCTGTAGCTATTAGTTCAATTAATTTGGAATCAAAACAAGCCTTTAAATACAGTACTTGTCTTGCTTGAAAACACTATATCGATAATCGATTAACTAAAAAATTGATATATTTTGGAGCTTATGTTCAAATTATTTGAACATAAGAAGAGGCAGCCACTATGCTATCGTTAGATGCACTACAAGTACTTGATTCTATTGACAGAAAGGGCAGCTTTGCAGCCGCTGCTGATGAGTTATATCGCGCACCATCGGCGGTGACCTACAGCATTAAAAAGCTGGAAGAGCAATTAAACGTTAATTTATTTGACAGAAGCCAGCAAAAAGCCAAACTGACGCGCACGGGCAAACTACTACTCGAACAGGGTCGCGATATATTGCAACAAGTACAACGGCTAGAAGCACAAGCAAAACAAGTCGAAAGTGGCTGGGAGACAGAATTACGCATTGTTATCGACACTATCCTGCCCATAGCTCCCCTATGGCCACTTATTAAAGAACTACAACAGCAGCAACCCTGGCTAAATATAAAAATAATGGAGGAAGCGCTCAGCGGTAGCTGGGAAGCACTTATAGAACAACGAGCCGATATAATCATTGGCGTAAGCGGCGACATACCCACAAGTGGCCAGTGGCACACCAATAACATAGGGATGATAGAAACCAATCTATACTGCGCTAGCACCCACCCTGCCAGCAAACTCATTAGCCCAATCGACGATAATGCCTTGACACAATTTACCCACATCGCCATTAGCGATAGCGCCCGCCAACTAGCACCTCGCAGCATAGGCCTTATTGGCTTAAAACAATTTTTATACGTAGCCAACATGGAACAAAAATATCAAGCCATCATCAATGACATGGGCATTAGCCACCTCCCTTACCACATCGCCAAACCCGCCCTAGAAAAAGGCCTTATCAAAAAAATACCGACTAAACGTAACAACAAACAACACCTAAATATTGCTTGGCAAAAAAATAATACGGGTAAAGCAAATGTATGGTTGCGCGAAAGAGTTATTGGGGAAAAAGTGTTTGGAGATGACTTAAACAAACAAAGTGAATTTTAAAATAAAAATGCAACGGGAATACATACGCCATATGCACAAGTATAATTAAAACGCATAAAACCTTCGCCCTAGGTCATATAAACAGCACATAAGCCGGCTCGATTTTCCCATTAGATATTTTTTAATACATTGATTTCTTTACGATTATTTATTTTACCTAAGTACATATAAGACCCGATTGAGATCTCGCTAAACACAATGGCTTCTTTTCTCCGGTAAACTTTCTATCAAGACAGTGCTATAAATACTTGAAACTGTTATTATTTTTCATCAATAAATAAGCGAATTTCAGCATTAATATCCGCTACATAAGCGGAAGTTCGCTTAATATACTGTTAGGCATTAAAAACATGGAACGAAAAATATATTATATCGTAGCCACATGGAGAGAAGGTGAATCCTCGATTGACTTATTAAGCAAAGAGGACTTTGAAATCATGAGACGCAACATGATTGATGATGGATTTGATAACCTACAAATTGAGTGGTATGAATCAGGGAGTTTAGCATTACCTGATCGATTTTCAGTTTTTGTATATTGGGAAGCCCCTGATATTGCCCCTGAGTACAAAGAAGTGCGCAAATGGGGTTTAGAAGCTGCTAAATCTTATCATGCTTAATAAATTGTAATTGTTCATCGCTATTACAACCTAACAAGTCAGCTCACAGGAGCGTCAAAGATGCGTTTGTATATTAAAGGAATAAAGTTTGAAATTTAAATATTTGCTTTCTGAGACTGTAAGTTTTTTCGCTATAGCTTGGTTATTTTGGCTTGCATTCTATTTTCACTATATCCAACAATCACATTGGTATGGTGAATTCGCAGAAGAGTATCAACAATTAAGTCTAGTCTTTGCTTATTTCATGGCTTTTTATATTGTTGTTGCTCTGCTGGTGTTATCAACGTTAAATATTAAAGTTGTTTCACATTTTAGAGTTATAAATAAACTCTTGGCCTATTGGCCTTATTTTAGCTTCGGCTTAAAGGTTCTAGTGTTTCCATTAACAATATACGGCTTGTACGTGGTTTCTATAGGACACTGAAATACATAACAAGCACATTAAAAATCGACCAAAAAAGTGTGGACTGAACTCGCTAACGCTCGTTTTTTACATTGAGGTTATAACTTAGAAGGATAAAAAATGAAATTTTTTTTGATAACAGTAGCTTTTATGTTCTCTTTTAATTCGACAATAAAAGCATCTTCGCTAGAAGAGTTCATGACTCAACCTAATGAATTAATAGACGACAAAACAGTTAATGACTATGTAAACATATGGTGGCAATGGGCGTATTCTATGCCGCAAGAGTTTAGTCCAGTAAGAGATATAACAGGTGAATATTGTCATGTTGGGCAGCAAGGTAAAGTATGGTTTCTCGCAGGAGGTTACGGAACATCAAAAATAAGTAGACGCTGTATAATCCCTGAAGGAAAGTATATATTTTTTCCAGTGATAAATATGGTTTATTGGCCAAAATACAGAGGCTCTCTATCTTGTGAAAATGCAAAGAAATATGCAGCATTAAATAATGACGAATTACTTTCCATTGAAATTAGCTTGAATTTAGCACAATCGTGGAATCCTGCTCATACTAGACTTGCGTCAGAGGAATGTTTTAATTTGCTGGGGTTGGTACCTGCAGAAAATAACCCACCAAATGTATATCCTGCTGCGTCGGATGGTTATTGGGTCATGCTAAAACCCCTTACAAAAGGTGTTCATATTCTAAAGTTCAATGCTATGTATGATCGAGAGAAAGGTGCGTATAGTAAGATGGCTCAGGATATTGAATATGAAATTATTGTTAAATAAGCTATTTGAACAAATAGCAGAAATCTGTTTTGGCATATAGATCAATTAAATAAATTATTAATAAACTGTTGAAATGACTCGAATATAACAAGGCAAAGCAAAAAGGACGCGAAAACAAGAAATCAAAAAATGAGCGCTTACACGCGTCGCGAGTTTGAAACAAAAATACCATGGCTAACAAGTAAAAGCATACAGATGCAGCAAAGCTGCGCCAGTATTTGATGCGTTAGAAATACAAAGGAAATATCCCAGTGGCAGGTTCTTTTTCGACTCAAGATCAACATTTTTTTGTTAGCAACAAGCGATTTTGTGCATTATTGGAATGGGCTATTGAAGCTGCTCCTAGAATAAATGATAAAAAGGGAAAAGACTATATACTAAAGATGCAGCAGAACTATCAGGATATATATTCGCCTTGTACAGATATTGACCTAAGCAGTGAACTAAATAAAGATGAGCAAGTATTCTGGGCAAAGGTGTTTCAAGTCGTAGGCCACCAACTATTTAACCGAACTCTTGGCTCAACTGAATCGGAAAACTGGAGACCTGGTGCAATAGCGGATGCAGTTTCAGTGTCGCGGATGTTGCAAAAATTGAGTAGAGAGTATCTTGATTATAATGAGACCAATTTCTAACAAGCTTGTCCAGCATACGGTTTTGCTTCACTCCTTTTTGTGCATGGCCTTCGGTCGTTTGAGCACAAAACTCCACTACAACCAAAACGCGGTGACAACAGCGTTATGCATACACGAGATATAAACTTATATGGCAAGATTAATTTTAGTTTGTGGTCCTACTGGAGCTGGAAAAACAACTTATTCATTATCATTATCTAAAGAAATTGATGCGGTTAGGTTCTCGATAGACCCATGAATGCAGACTTTATTTTCAAAAGATATGACATCACTTGATTACTCTTGGATGATCGAGCGAGTTAATAGGTGCTACGAGCAAATTTGGGAAGTCAGCGAACAAATTCTATCCCTTAATGGAAACATTATTTTAGATCTAGGGTTTACGACTAAAGAAGAAAGAAAACACTTTTTTGATTTATCTGAAGGTTTAAATATTGATCCAGAAATACATTATTTAGATACACCTAAAGATGTTCGTAAAAAACGTATTGAAAAGAGAAATATCGAAAAAGACCCTAGCGTCTATTCATTCGAAGTTAATGATATGATGTTTAATTTCATGGAGCCAAAATTTGAAGTTCCAGATCAAAAGGAGCTTGAGAATGGCTGCAAAGTAAATACATAACAAGGACATTAAAAAATGCTCCATTTCATTGCACTGGACGTCACTAGCTCTTCGCCTTTTATATTGGTGTTATGCTTTAAAGGATAAATTTCGATGATTCGAGAGATGAACTTGCAAGACTTTGGTGTGTTTTGGGCAACCTTCTCAGAGATAGTAAAGGCTCAGGAAACTTATGCATTTGAGCCTGACATTAATTTTGAACAAGCTTACGAACTATGGTGTGAAACACCAGAAAGAACTTTTGTTTTTGAAGAAAACAATCAAATTTTAGGTTCCTATTACATCAAACCTAACGGCATGGGGCCAAGCAAGCATATTTGTAATTGTGGCTATATGGTTGCACCAGAATCTAGGGGCAAGGGTATTGCTGGTAAACTTTGTAAACATTCTCAAGCTATGGCTATGGAGCTAGGCTTTAAGGCCATACAATTTAATTCTGTAGTTTCAACTAACAAAGCTGCAGTTTCATTATGGCAGAAATTAGGGTTTAGCATCATTGGCACTATTCCCAAAGCTTACCTGCATAAAAAATTGGGTTATGTTGATAGTTATATCATGTATAAGCAACTAAAAACATAACAAAGTCGCCGCTTACAGCGGCATTATATTTAATCATGATGGAAGATAATGGCTAAAGAAATAGAAAGAAAATTTTTGATAGATATTAATCAAATTAGCAATCTTCAGAATAGAAAGCGAATATCTCAAGGCTATATAAATACGAGCGACAAAACTGTTGTAAGAGCACGGATCAAAGGAGACGAAGCCTTCCTTACATTAAAAAGCTAGCGATAACGGAAAAAAATGGAAAGCCAACCTAACCGAAGATCGCTTTATAACTTATGAGATAATAATAGACAACAGCTCAGACCATAGAAACCCTGACACATTAAAAGAACTCACTATACAAAATGGCGGATGCGCTGCATTGGAGGCTCCTGGAGGGTTTGAGGGAGTTGAAATTAAGTTATTACATGAGAATAAAAAGGTTGTGTCTCATTATAGGTTTAACAAATTGGACTGTGCAGGTTTATTGAAGGGTTTGAATTTAGGAGATTTTAATTGAACGAATACTTTGATGCTACCATTAGATGGATAGCTGCCAATAAAGTGGTGGTCAAGTGGTCTGCAATAGCTCTTCTTGCAAGTTTTATTACAATGGGCTTACCCGGTGCACTTTTTTATCTACCTGCTAGCTCTTTCTTTTGGGCTCTAGGTATTGAAGCCAATACTACTGACAAAGTTCATGGAGATAATACTTGGCCAATGCTTATATTGGCAAGCTTTCTGGCTAGCCTGCTAATCGTTCCAGCTCACTTACTGGTCAAAAAACACTTTGCCTCCTTGACCGGTTGGAAGCATACACTATCCGTTATAACAATAGTGTGGATTACGGTGGTACTTGTTAGTATCCTTATGATTTATAACTATAGCCAACAGAGCTAACCCCAACTTAAACCTTTGTTTAGTTAGCCCTAAAATAGCGGATAAGTTTACCAATCTGAATATTACATTTAAGCGAGTGTTAACGTTCTACCTTTATAGAAATATTAGGGATACATAATGCAAAAACTTACATTGCTCTTCACAATTATTATTTCATTAATTTCTACTTGCACAAGCGCAGAAACTCCATCAAGAGAACATTCAAATGTACTCTTCCCTTTAAAAGTAGGTAATAACTGGCAGTTTGTCGATGAAGATGGCGACATCCATTACGCTGCTATTCAGGGGGAAATAAACATAGGGGAAAACACTTGGTACGAATACAGAGAGCTAAGCGATGAAGATATATTTTATATAAACAACTCCGCTAAAGGGCAAATTGAAATTGATCTAGAAACAAAAGAGCAATCTCTTGTTCTTCCCTACCCTCTCGATAACAAAAAAACATACATACAGTATGGCGTAAAAAGTAGTGTTACTCCAAATGTTAAAGTGACAGTAAAAGCCGGAACCTTTAATACTTACAAATACGACTTTTCTGTCGATGAACCAAGCGATCCAATAATACTTTGGATTGCACCTGGTATAGGCCCAGTAAAAAACATATATAAAAACAAGACTTATGAACTTATTGAATTTAACTTACAATAGGAAAAAGAATTAGGCTGAGCGACAGCTTACTCGTAGAAACCAGCTTAAGAGGCTAATTAACTAAATGAATATAGTACTTGTACATGGCATGGGTAGAACGTCATTAAGCTGGCTTATTACCAGTAAGCGGTTTCGCGCTAAAGGGCATAGTGTATTTTTATTTAATTACTCCACTGCTAAAGAAAGCTTTAATACTATCTCCTCGAGGCTGAGCAGCTTTCTCGAAGATATTCAATCTAAGGGCGATTATATAGTTATTGGACATTCTTTAGGTGGTATTTTATTACGCTCTGCATTGCATGAACTGGGTAGTGACAAACGCCAACCAATAACACTTTATTTACTAGGGTCCCCGGTAAAATCTGCCTTACTGGCGAGAAAGTTGAAAACAAACACACTATTTAACTTTATAACCTCAGACTGCGGCCAGTTATTAGCATCCCAATCTAGAATGTTAAAAATACCTGCATCTCAAGTAGAGACAGTTTCTTTTACTGGTACACGTGGCTTATACGGGCCTTTCTCGCCATTTGGCGAAATAAATAATGATCTAGTAGTGTCGGAAGAGGAAGCCCATGCTGATTGGATAACAACGAAGCATAAGCTTCCAATTATCCATACTGTACTACCTTCGAGTAAGAGGATTTTTGATATTATAATTCGTGATATCGAGAAAAAGAAATTTAATCGACCAAAGACCGCTTTTTGACATCCTTTGTTACAGACTAAAACTACGCAACACACAAGCCATTAAACCAATAAAAAGAATATGAGCATACTTAAAGATTCAATCAATGATTCAGTAAATTTCTTCAAAAATAATATTAAACCGATATGTCTTATCATTCTTCCTATCGTTATCCCTATTGAAATAGTTAGTGCAGTTGTGGAGCATTACCATAATGATAGGGATACTTTTAGTACTACCTATTGGCTCCCATTACTACTGGGGCTTCTGTTGTACCCAATTTATCAAGGCGCGCTTATTTTTTACATTGTCTCAGCCATAACTAATGAATATCTACCTCTAAAACAATATTATCAATTAGCCATAAAATTTTGGTTTCCTCTATTTTTCTTATACCTAATAACGAGTGGAGTAGTACTAGCTGGCATTATTTTTTTTATAGTGCCAGGAATTTTCGCGATGAGTAGAGTCGTATTTTCTGAATTTTATTGCCTGCTACACAAGCAAAGTTCGTCAGAGGCATTCTCATCTAGCTGGAATAAAACAAAAGAGCATCAGTGGCTTATACTTAAGGGGATAGTAATTATTTACTCGCTGATATTGCTTCCATACATTACCCTCTCTTATATCATAGGCGCTCTAAGCCTATGGAACCCATTGATTTCAATAATTATTGGCTGCTCATTATCGGTATTCTTGTCACTTATCACTATATTTTCTTTTAGGATTTATACATTAGACCCAGATAACCTTAATTAACCTAGAGCGAATTAAGAAAGCTTATATGAGATTGATCAAATCCTGAGATATTTTATTTTTAATAAAACCATAGCTCTACTTTATCCGTATTAGTAGCAAAGTTTAAAAGGTATAAAAACATCCATCACCTCTATACATGTCATATTTAGTTCACATCTCATGTATATAGTTATGTTTTTGTATTGGCAAATTGTATAAACGCGAGAACTTCATGAAATATATATTTCGATACATCATTTTTTTCATCGGGCATCTATTTCTTGCTCTTACTTTTAGATTAGTGATCAGCTCTAGAGATGCGCATGAAAGCACATTGAAAAAGCAACAACCCACTAATCACCCTGACGATGACTTTGTTCGTTATCACGTTCATAAGTGATGTCACTGTAAGGGCTATATACTGAAGGTACAGGAGTGTATCTCAATATTACTATTCCAAAAACTCTCTAAAGTTTTTACGAATAAGCCTGTGCTTGATCTTTAAGTTTTTCAACTCAGAACCATCAACACGGTCTAACCACGCATTTACAGGCGCTTTTCCACCCTCTGATAGTGCTTGGTAACAATCCAGTGCGCGTTGTATTTTCCATTGCGCAAAGGTATACAGTATTCTCTCGCCGCCAACTCCACCAATACTAAAAGGTGTAGTGCCTAGAGTACGCCGTATTGCTTTCTTGCCAATATGCTCTTGTGCATAATTATCCACTGTACTAACAACCTGCTGTATATACACAAACTGCTCTTGAAAGAAGGTTTGGAGGATTGGTGTTAGTGTTTCCGGGACTTCATCATTAGGTAAAAAACTTCCACCCTCTGTTGTAGATGGGTTCAATAAGCGTCCTATCCAGGCAACAGTATGGGGCGCTTGCTCAAAAAGATACGCAGAACCAGGGTCGCGGTATAGGTGGGCATATAAAGGGCCAAATAAAGCAAAGTCGCCGAGACAAGGGTGCCCTCCTAATAGATAGTCATATTGCTCAAAATGGGTGTTTAGTTGTGCAATCAGTGACTCGGTAAATATCTCTACACCTTCTCTCGTATCGCCAACGGCACCTACTCTGGGTAAGTGCGCTTTCATCATTTTGCTAAGATGCACACCGCACAAGCGGCGTAAAAAACCAGGCAGCCATGGAGCACCGTAACGTCCAAATTCATCAATGGCAAAGTCTGCACTTTTGGGCTTTGACCAACGGTAATGCAAGGCTGGCATAATTAACCATTCATCACCGTGGGTTTCGAGCAAATGTGAGGCAATACGCTGAGCAGGCGTGCTTGGGATTACCGGCTTATCGGTAAATTGCTTTTCGAGTCGGTCGATGATTTCCGTCGAATCCTGTAGCCACTGCCCATCGGGTGTTATCACCGTAGGCATAACGATTTTACCCACCTTTTTTTTGATCTTAGTGGCAAGGGTAAAAAGGCTAGGAGCCTCTTCTTTGTAGGGAATATTTTTATATTTTAAATAGGCAACAATTTTTTGAGTATAGGGCGAAACAGCCCAACCAAGCACTCGATACGGCATTGACATAATGGCACACAAAATAATTAATAAGTCACTGCCACTATAACAGATACATTAGAAATGCGTTAAATATTGAATATAACGGTGAGTAAGAGTCGAATAAATAATTATTTAGGTAGAATTTGTGGTGGTTAAACTTAAAGGCAGCTATTTATTATTTTTCTTGTACCTTTAGCGCTTCATACTCATCGGCAGTCCAAGGCATTGCCTCTTCTCCCGCTGATATTTTTCGATCAATTTCAGAAACGTCGCTCCTTATTTTATCGATATTTTGCATGACTAGCTCTTGGTTTAATTGGCTACGAATTTCATCAAGGCCTACTTGCTCTTCTACTTCTTGAAAGGCACGATTAAAGCTACGCTTTAATCGGCCAATCGCTAATGCAGTGCTACTAACGGCATCGGGTATTTGCTCCGGCCCAACAACCAGCAGTATGACAATAAAAATTAATAGTATTTCAAAAAAACCCATTAATATGTACTCTTTAAATTTTTCATGCTTTACTTATCATGAAAAATAATTTTATTGAGATTACCAAGCATTATATTTCAAGAATTTACCGTCCATAGTGATGACTACACGATCACCTTTCGGGTTCTCTTTCTTTTCCACCTCCATGGTAAAATCAATTGCACTCATAATACCGTCACCAAATTTTTCTTGGACCACTTCTTTTAAGGTTTCACCGTATACACCAACGACCTCGTAAAGGCGGTAAACCATCGGGTCTGTAGGTACAGCCTGATCCCATATTTTGGTAGGGAACGCTTCTAGCGCTGTTGCTACCGAAGCATCTAGCTCAAGAAAATCACACAGTTTTTTGGCCGCTTCTGGCGGTGTACTATTCATACCCAAGCAGCAAGAAGTAATAAAAACTGGCGACATATCAGCCGCACTTGCTATCTCTTCCCAAGATAAACCTTTACTGGCTTTTGCAGCCATAATAATTTCTGTCATTTCAATTTTTTTCATCTATTTCTCCTAAAAATAATTAGTTACATTCATTAAGCAACCGATTGCTCAATTGCTGTTTCTGTTTTTGCTGGGTTAATTTCAACTGGGTACTGGTTGGGCTCTGGCGATTGCCCCGAAAGCTCCTCAGATCTATTCACAAGAAAATCAACCAGGTAGTTTCGTATTTTGTAATAGCCAGGGTCTTCTACAATTGTGCTACGTTTACGAGGGCGAGGAATATCAACCTTAACGGACTCTGCAATGCGCGCCTTTGGCCCATTCGACATCAGCATTATCTTATCAGCCAATAAAATAGCCTCATCGACATCATGCGTAATCATAAAAATAGTTTGCTGTGTTTCGCTCCATATTTTTAGCAGCTCCTCTTGAATTAAACCTCGCGTTAGAGCATCCAAGGCGCCAAAGGGCTCGTCTAACAACAATAGCTTTGGCTGTGTAGCAAAGGCACGTGCGATACTTACACGTTGGCGCATACCACCGGATAACTCCGATGGTTTTAAGTTACCCTTACCCTCAAGGCCCACTAAATTAATAAATTTATTGCAGTGGTCGGCAATTTTTTCTTTGCTCCATTTTGGCCAGCGCGCTCTAACACCAAAACGGATATTTTGAAAAACACTTAACCATGGCAGCAAACTGTAGTTTTGAAATACAATACCGCGCTCAAGGCTCGGGCCATCGACTTCTTTACCATCCATGATAACGCCACCTTCGCTGGCCTCATCCAAACCCGCTAGCGCATTTAAAATGGTCGATTTACCACAACCCGAATGACCAATGATGCAAACAAACTCTCCCTTCTCAAGTGCAAAGCTGGCATTTTCAAAAATAGTCGTAGACTCATTGCTACCTTTAATTGGGTAGCGTTTTGCAAGGTTTTGGACATGTACAAAATGATTAGACATAACAACTCTCAAAATTTTATTTATAAGGTTAACGGTGACGCTATTCTTTGTATTCAACAAGCCTGATTGCTGAAGACAGTAGTAAATCTAATAGCATTCCTACTAAGCCAATCATTACAATAGAAAAGATAACGCTGGTTAAATCCAGATTATTCCATTCGTTCCACACGTAATAGCCTATGCCTGTACCACCTACCAGCATTTCTGCTGCAACAATAACAAGCCAAGCAATACCAATAGAGATGCGCATACCCGTCAAAATTGTTGGCGCGGCAGCAGGTAAAATAACGGTAAAAGCTGTACGCAATGGACTTAACTCGTGGGTGCTGGCAACTTTAAGCCAGTCTTCTCGAACACCGGCCACACCAAAAGCCGTATTAGCAAGCATTGGCCAAATCGAGCAAATAAAAATCACAAAGATGGCAGACAACTCTGAGTCTTTAATAACAAACAGGGCTAATGGCATCCACGCCAACGGTGATATAGGGCGCAGCACTTGAATAAATGGATTTAAACTTTGGTACATTAATGGCGACATACCAATTAAAAAGCCAATGGGAATAGCAATAAGGAATGCCAGAAAAAACCCGGTTAATACACGATAAAGTGAATAACCCAGTTGAATACCAATACCCTTATCATTGGGGCCTGCATCGTAAAAGGGGTTGCCAATTTCCTGAATCGCAAGCTCAATCACCTTTGATGGGGGCGGCACTCGCGCTTCCTGATCGGCACCACCAATCAGCAATTCATATTCAGTTAAGGCCTCTGTTCTCTCTGGTGGCTGTACCACCATCTCCCAGATACCAAGAAAAACAATCAATAATACAACCGTCAATAATAGCGATTTCATTCGCAACGATGACATATAACTAACCTCAAAAAATTAAATATAAAATGCCGTTTTTCATAACTGAAAAACGGCATCCAACCACTTACGACTTAGCGTTTAATCGCAAAGCTTGCGACATATTCTTCTGGTTTTTTATAGTCAAACTCTTTCCCCATAATCGTATAATTCTCATAGGTTTTATCGGGGGAGCTATAACCAAGATCGGTCATGATTTTTTTCGCATCAGCCGCTAAATAAACATCTTCTGCGATTTTGGTGTAATCGATATCACCTTTTACATAACCCCAGCGTTTCATTTGCGTTAAGATCCAAACCGCCATTGAGTGCCAAGGGAATGGGTCAAAATCAATGCGATCAGGCACGCGCTTAACCTCGCCTAAGCCATCGGCATAGGTACCCGTTAATACTTGCTCAATGACAGGCACTGGCTGATTCAAATAATTTTTGGGCGCAATTGCCTTGGCAATATCTTTACGGTTAGCTGGGTCAGATGAAAACTGAGTCGCATCGATAATAGATTTGAGCAATGCACTGTAGGTATTCGGGTTATTAACCGCAAACTCTTTACTACAGGCAAAAGCACAACAAGGGTGCCCTTCCCAAATGTCTTTAGTTAAGGTATGTAAGAATCCGATTTTTTCCCACACTGCACGCTGGTTAAATGGATCTGGTGATAAGTAGCCGTCCAAATTACCTGCACGTAAATTAGCAACCATTTCTGGTGGTGGTACAACACGGATCTGAATATCTTTATCTGGGTCTAAACCAAACTCAGCCACATAGTAGCGCAGCAAAAAGTTGTGCATGGAGTATTCAAAGGGAACACCAAACTTAAAGCCCTTCCACTTTTTGGGGTCACGCTTATCTTTATGCTTATTGTGTAACACAATAGCTTGGCCATTAATATTTTCGACAGCCGGCATAATGTAGGGTTTAGCTGTAGAGCCCGCACCCATCGTCATTGCCAAAGGCATAGGCGTTAACATATGCGATGCGTCGTATTCATTATTCAGTGACTTATCGCGAGCAACTGCCCAACCCGCTGTTTTAATCACATCGACATCAAGGCCATATTTTTTATAAAAACCCAAAGGGTGCGCCATAATAATTGGCGTTGCACAGGTAATAGGTACAAAGCCTACGTTCAGTTTTGTTTTTTCCAGCTTTCCTGTGGATTCCTTTACCGCTGCTTTAATTGAATCCATAGGCAGCATAGTGCCAAGAATCGATGCCATGGTAGTGCCGCCAACGGCTTTCATAAATGTGCGGCGCTCCATATCATTTTGGTTAAAAATACCGCGCACAATAGAATTTTCAATAACACGATCCAGCATATCTTCACTGGAATCAAACTGCGCTTTATGCGGGGCGCTATCTTTACTAACCGTCATTTGATCTGCTTGTTTTTCCATTAGCTCGGTACGCTGCCGATCGCTTAAAGGAGTCGCTGAGTTTTTTTCGGCTGTACAAACTGAGCATTCACAGCTGCGATTATGCTTTAAAGATATATCCCCATCGTAAGGATTATTAAGACTTTCAATGGTCATGTATTGCTCCTCTATTACTTATTTGCGCCACAGTGGTGCATTTTTATAGTCATCAATATTTTTGTTTATTCTTCCGCCATCGTTCTGTAATCATTTATTTAAATTACAGGAGCAAATTCAGTTCCTTATGATTTTTATAGCTCTACAAAACATATATAGCGAAACTTATGCCAAGCCCAAAACAATTATTTAACTTTCTGTTTTTAAAAGGATTTTTTATAAATTTGTAATTCATTGGCGGCCACGAAAAATCGTTATTTACGAAAAGTCGTTACTAAAAAAACGAAAAATAGTTGTTTTGGCACAAATGTTGTTAATTATTTCTACGCGTACAGGTATTTACCCTGCATAAGTTTTAATAACACAGATGTCTCAATAGGCTATTCGCTATGAATATTACTCAGGCTATATTTTCCAGCTCTCCTTTATCGCAAATTTTGGTGGACCCTTTTAGCGATAAAATTTTGCTAGCGAATTCAAGTGCCGAAACCTTGCTCTGGTCAAAACCCGGAGAACTTAATTCAAAAGCATTCAGCTTATTTTTTGCAGGCGCATTCCCTGAGCTAATTACCCTTACTCAAGATGTGTTGGAAAATGGAAAAGCCTGGTACTCCGAGTTAACCCTTAGGTCCCCCGATGGCGCTCACCAATGCGTTGTAGATATTACTGGCTTTATAACAAGCGACAGCGACAATCAGATAATTACTTTTTATCTACAGGATTCGCAGGAGATAAATCGCAACCGTGATACAGCAGCTGCTCATCGGCATTATGTATCGGGTATTAGCCAGTGGCGACGCGTAGAAAAAGTCTTTCAGGAAATAGAAAAAGATAACCAGCTTATACTCTCTGCAGCAGGCGAGGGTATATATGGTGTTGACGGACAAGGCCGGACAACCTTTGTTAATCCCGCAGCCGAAGAGCTACTAGGCTGGCCTGGGGAAGAACTGGTAGGCAAAGATATACACGCAATGATTCATCACTCCCACGAGTCTGGGTGCACCTACCCCAGCAATGACTGCCCTATCCATGCCTCCTTTTGTGACGGGACCGTACACCGAGTTGTCGACGAAGTTTTTTGGCATAAAGAAGGCAACCCAATCCCCGTTGAATACACCAGCACACCAATTAAAGACAATGGCCACTTGGTAGGTGCCGTGGTTATTTTTCGTGATGTCACCGAGCAAAAAAACTCACAGAAGAATCTACTAAAAGCACTCACTGAAATCGAATCGCTAAAGCAACGACTCGAACAGGAAAATGCTTATCTGCAAGAAGAAATTAAAGTACATGGCAATTACCAAAATATTGTAGGCAAAAGCTATGCGATGAAAAGTATTATCAACCAAATTGATTTGGTCGCACCAACTGATGCTACCGTTTTAATTACTGGCGAGTCAGGAACTGGTAAAGAATTAATTGCGCGTGCGATTCACGAGACCAGCGAACGTAGCAATCGCACGATGATTCGTGTTAACTGTGCAGCCATCCCAAGAGACTTATTTGAAAGTGAGTTCTTTGGCCATATAAAAGGAGCTTTTACTGGTGCCGTTAACAACCGTGTAGGCCGCTTTGAATTAGCCGATGAAGGCACACTATTTCTTGATGAAGTCGGTGAAATACCACTGGAGCAACAAGGTAAATTATTACGTGTACTACAGGAACAGCAATTTGAACGTGTGGGCGATGGTAAAACCCGACACGTTAATGTGAGGGTGATTGCTGCAACAAACCAAAACCTTAAAAAACTTGTGGAAGAAAAGGCTTTTCGTGAAGACCTTTACTTTCGCCTAAATGTTTTTCCTATCGAGTCTGTCCCACTGAGGCAGCGTAAAGAAGATATTCCTTCACTAACTATGCACTTCATAGAAAAGACTGGACTTAAATTTAATAAACCCCATATGAAAATATCCGTTGCTCAAACTAATCAATTATTAAATTATGATTGGCCCGGAAATATCCGAGAATTAGAAAACGTTATAGAGAGACAAATGATTGTATCCAAAGGTAACCAACTTGTTTTTGACAACCTCCCCATAGCCAAAGAGACTGTAGACAAAAGCTATACACCTGATAACTCTCACCACATAATGACCGACAACGAGAGAAAGTCTCAAATGAAGGCAGACATTATAGAAGTCTTAAAGGCAAGCAAAGGGAAGATCTATGGCGAGAACGGCGCAGCCAGTATTATGAATATAAAGCCAACGACACTATCCTCTCGAATTAAAAAATATGGAATCAATGTTACTGACTTTAAAAACAATGATAGCAAAGTCAGCACATAGTAAGCTGTGAGCAGAAGATAATAACTCTTAATACCTTCACCATTTTGACCACTCTTAAATTCGGGGTATACTCAATGCACACAAACAATAGCAGGCTTCGATAGCTCAGCCTTAGAGTATCAAAGGGATGTGTAGATGGATATTCGCTACTTAAATACAGACTTAGAACTTGAATCAACACAGGATTTAACGCCTATAGTCGACTGTTTTGGTGACAAGCTTATCAATTTGTACAACGGTAAGCGCCTAGAGCATTATCTAGCTACTTTTGAAGTAGCCGACATTACTGAAAACCCTGATTTAACGATTAATTCTCTCTGTACCTTAATTGAAGAACTTGAGCCTTCAACAAGAAAATTATGGGACCAATGCTTTTTGAAAGTATTTGATATTGGTTATGAAGGTGGCACTAATCATAAGAGCTATACCAGTGAGATAAAAAATGAAACGCTTAAACGAATTTCTGAATTGGGTGCCAATATGCGTATCACTGTTTATCCAATGAATAACCATAGCGGTGAATAAACAAAAAGAAAAGAGCGACCCTCTAACCAGTATCGCAACAATGGTTTGGTACGGTATTGGTATGGCATTTATCGCTCTACTGCTAGGCGCACCCTACTTTCTATTTTGGGCTAGCCTACCTGTAGCTATACAGCTTTGGCTTGATCCATGGTGGTTTTTTATAATCATTGTAATTATTGCTAATCTTTTTACACTATTAATTAAAAAATTAATGGGCCGAAAATAAGTACAACAGCGATATAGCCATATTTAATTGGAAAGGCTACTTAAGAAAAAATGCTCTTACATACAAAACACAGCAACGAAAAAATAAGGTAAATTATGTGCCGCTTTGTAGCCTATAAAGGTATACCTATTACAATGGATGAATTAGTGGTAGAACCTTCTAATTCGCTAATCGAACAAAGTAAAGATGCAAAAAAGCACAAAACACCGCTTAATGGCGATGGCTTTGGGCTTGGCTGGTACCCACTGCATCAAGATGCTGAGCCTGGTCTTTTTGTTAGCGTCAAGCCTGCATGGAGCAACCAAAACCTTCACCAAATAGCATCAAAAATAAAAACTAGTAATTTTTTTGCCCATGTTCGCGATGCATCGGAAGGAATACCGGTATCTTTAGCAAATTGCCATCCATTTACCTTTGAGAACTATTTGTTTATGCACAATGGTTTTCTCGACGAATTCCCTAAAATTCATCGAGAGATTATTAATTGCTTATCTGAACGCGCATTTCGCTTAGTAAAGGGTAATACCGATTCGGAATACGCTTTTGCACTGTTTCTCGATACAATTGATTTTGCTGGCGGCTTATCGAGCGATGATATTAAAGAAGGCATTTACTTAACCATTAAAAAAATTATTAATATTCGAAAAGAAAAAGGCTCGCATACAAATGCTTATATGAACTTTGTTGTAAGCAATGGAGAGAGTGTAGTCGCAACAAGGTTTGCTACCGATAAAAACACCCAACCGACATCGCTGTTTTATACACGCGGAGAAATCTCTTTTAACAAAGGTGAAGATTTTAAAGTATCACACGATAGTAATAATTCTGTCATCGTGAGCTCAGAGCCCCTCACAGAGCAATCTAGAGAATGGATGAAAATTGACAGAAACCATGCTGTTATTGTCGATGAAAATAATCAAGTTAAAGTAGAGTCAATTCCCATTGATTACCAAAGTTCAATACTTTAAAAACAATAAAAGATTAACCGCATAAAATTAACAATATACTGAAAGGCTTTTACATATTTATGGAAATAATCATACCTATCATTCTTGTCATCTCTTTTTTATTCGCTATTTACTTTAGCTATAAAAAATCATTAGTTAAGAAAAGAGAAGGCTTAATCAACAGTTTTAGCTTTCCTGATTCTATCTATCGAAAGGTAACCGAGAAATACCCTCACCTATCACAACGAGAAGCAAACCAAATATTGAACGGTCTCAGAGAATATTTTCATCTGTGCAATATTGCTGGCAGGCGCATGGTCTCTATGCCGTCGCAGGCGGTAGATGTTGCATGGCACGAATTTATTTTATTTACCCGTGAGTATGATCGCTTTTGCAAGCAATCACTGGGACGCTTTTTGCACCACATACCAGCCGAGGCAATGTCATCACCAACGGTAGCACAAACTGGCATTAAAACAGCTTGGAGAATTTCATGTTATCGAGAGGGCATTCAAGCTAAAACGCCCAATAAACTACCGCTACTATTCGCAATAGATGCAAAACTAAATATTCCCGATGGTTTCAATTATTCTCTTGATTGCAAAAGGGCGGGCAGTAACGACTATTGTGCCAGCCATATAGGTTGTGGCTCTGGCTGCGGAGGTAGCAGCGATGGAGATTCAGGTTGTGGTGGCGGCTGCGGTGGTGATTAAATCAGCGCCTAAAAATACACGCTTACCTTTTATCTTCCTTCCAATACTGCGTCATCTCTAAGTATAAAAATGACGCAGACCAAGCAATTAGTACTAAACCAACTAAACCTTCAAGCCCTGCAGTAAAACGCAAACCGCCAATAGGGACGATATCACCAAAACCTAAAGAGGTATAAGCACTGAAAGAAAAATAAACGCTATCGAGTAGAGAGCCACTATACGCACCAGAAAAGCCGCCCAAATTGGTATAGGTCTGCACAAAATAATAACCAAAACCAAACACCCATACTTCTATTACATGAGCTGTTAGTGCCCCCAACACCCCACAAAGTACTCGCAACCGATAACTTATTGATAATCTTGGAATCAATACAGATAAAATACGTAGAGCCTCGTAGTGAATGAGTACAATAAGTGCAATCAAAAAAGAATTGATAATAAAAATAAGCATAAAACCTAAAAGCCTATGACTGTTTAATAGATTGGCCAATTACCTAAAACTATACCATCTAATCCTACCAAGTGATAACAATCTACCAAACTTGATATACATCAAGATTCTTTATATTTAAGGGAATACTATAAGTAATAACAAATAGTATGGCTTAGCCCGTACTGTCTTGCATACTTTATTAACGAATTTTTCAGGGTAATGATATGTCTAGCGACAGCGAACACAAAAAGCTCGAAAAACGTTTATTTTTATTTATTTGTATTATTTTTTTCCCGCTACTCTCAGTTATCTTAGTTGGCAGCTATGGCTTTGCTATATGGATATTACAAATTATTTTTGGGCCACCAACACTATAACGTTATTGAAATTCAGTGAGCCAAGATAATGAGACATCAACAGTCACATATAAGCAGTGTAATTGTTCATATAGAACCAAATTACATCAATGAATTTATAGAGAGCATTATAAAAATCCCAGCGCTGGAGATTATACCGCCAGAAAAAAACCAAGGAAAATTAATCGTCGTTATAGAGGCGCATTCAGAAAAGTCCACCAGCGATTATATAGAGATGATGAAAAGCATAAGAGGAGTACTGTCCGTCGCGATGGTTTATCACCAAGTCGAAGACACACACTCGCTTGATGAAGAAATTATAGCTATGTCTGAGAACATATAAAAAAATAAACGTTTAGGGTGACCCTATGAGCATGTCCCGCAGAGAGTATATTAAATATCAAGCTGCTACCATTGCCGCTACTGCTGCAGGTATTAGCCTGCCAAGTTCGTCCACCAATCTCATCACCAACACAACAGATTCCGAGCTCAAGTGGTCAAAAGCGCCCTGCCGGTTTTGCGGCACAGGCTGCAGCGTTAACGTTGCCACAAAGGCAGGACAAGTCGTTGCAACGCACGGCGATATAAAGTCCCCGGTCAATCGTGGATTAAACTGTGTGAAAGGTTATTTTTTATCAAAAATAATCTACGGCAACGATCGTCTTAAAACACCACTACTAAGAATGAGGAATGGTAAATTTGCTAAAGATGGCGACTTTACACCGGTAAGCTGGGACACCGCCTTTGACGTGATGGCCGAAAAATTTAAAAAGGCACTAAAGGATAAAGGTCCCGAAGGTGTTGGCATGTTTGGCTCAGGGCAATGGACGGTATGGGAGGGCTATGCCGCCGTTAAATTAATGAAGGCAGGCTTTCGCTCCAATAACATCGACCCAAATGCTCGCCACTGTATGGCAAGTGCTGTAGGTGGCTTTATGCGCACCTTTGGTATTGATGAACCCATGGGTTGTTACGACGATTTTGAACAAGCCGATGCCTTTGTTTTATGGGGCTCAAATATGGCCGAAATGCACCCTATACTTTGGACACGCCTGACCGACAGACGATTAAGTGCTCCCGAGACAAAAGTTTGCGTGCTCTCAACCTTTGAGCATCGCAGCTTTGAGCTGGCAGACATCCCTATTATTTTCACACCACAATCGGATCTCGCCATCGCCAATTTTATTGCCAACTATATTATTGAAAACAATGCTGTTAATACAGAATTTGTTAAAAAGCACACTAATTTTCGCCTGGGTGAAACAGATATAGGCTATGGCCTAAGGCCTGAGCACCCAACTCAGAAGCGATCCAAAAATGCGAAAACGGCGGGCAAATCTACCCCTATAGATTTTGAAGCATATGCAAAATTTGTCGCCGAATACGATGTTAAAAAAACAAGTGAGATAAGTGGTGTTAGCGAAGACAAATTAATTAAACTCGCCAAACTCTATGCCGACCCCAACAAAAAAGTCATGTCACTCTGGACCATGGGTGTGAACCAACATACCCGTGGCGTGTGGATGAATAACTTGCTCTACAATATTCATTTACTAACAGGCAAAATCTCGCAACCTGGCAATAGTCCTTTTAGCCTAACCGGCCAGCCCTCTGCCTGTGGTACCGCACGCGAGGTAGGTACCTTCTCTCATCGGCTACCCGCCGACATGGTTGTCAAAAACCCCAAGCATCGCACCTTTGCTGAAAAAATATGGAAGCTACCCGAGGGCACAATTAACCCTAAACCCGGTGCCCATGCAGTACTACAAAATAGAAAATTAAAAGACGGTGAGATTAATGCTTATTGGGTGCAATGCAATAACAATATGCAAGCCGGCCCAAACATGAATGAAGAAGCATTGCCCGGTTATCGCAACCCCGATAATTTTATTGTGGTATCCGATGCTTACCCAACGGTCACAGCACAAGCCGCAGATTTAATTTTACCAACAGCCATGTGGGTAGAAAAGGAAGGTGCCTATGGCAATGCCGAGCGACGCACACAATTTTGGCACCAGTTAGTCGAGGCACCAGGTGATGCCAAATCCGATGTATGGCAACTTATGGAGTTCTCCAAACGGTTTACCACCAATGAGGTTTGGAGCAAGGAGTTACTTGCTAAAAAACCAGAATACAAAAACAAAACACTCTTCGACGTGTTGTTTAAAAACGGAAACGTCGACAAATACCCGCTAAGCGATATTAATAAGGAATACAACAACCACGAATCTGAAGACTTTGGGTTTTATGTGCAAAAAGGCTTGTTCGAAGAGTACGCTCAGTTTGGCCGCGGCCATGGACACGACCTTGCCGACTTTGATACCTACCATAAAAGCCGCGGCTTAAGATGGCCCGTTGTCAATGATCAAGAAACCCTATGGCGCTTTAGAGAAGGTAGCGACCCATACGTAGAGAAAGGTAAAGGATTTCAGTTTTATGGAAAGCCCGACGGGCGCGCTGTTATTTTTGCACTACCCTATGAGCCACCCGCTGAATCGCCCGATAAAGAATTTCCCTTTTGGCTATCAACTGGACGCGTACTTGAACACTGGCACTCTGGCTCAATGACACAACGTGTACCGGAGCTTTACAAGGCATTTCCCGATGCCCTTTGTTTTATGCACCCAGCAGACGCAAAAAATAAAGGCCTACGTCGTGGCGACAAAATAAAAATATCATCTAAACGTGGCGCCATGGTGACACGTGTTGAGACGCGAGGTAGAAATAAACCACCTCAAGGTTTAGTCTTTGTACCTTGGTTTGATGCCAGACAATTAATCAATAAAGTCACCTTAGATGCAACGGACCCTATCTCCAAACAAACCGACTTTAAGAAATGTGCCGTTAACATCGAAAAGGCATAGCGACCCTTAACAGGAGATAAATAATGAAAAATACAATTAAAACACTCTGTATAGGCAGCTTTATTTTATTATCAACAATAGCAATTGCCGAAAAAAATATTGCCACTTTGCGAGAAGAAACACCTCTCAATAAAATCAATGAATCTCCTGCTCCACTACAAAATGCGAGCAACAAAGATATTAAGCGAGGCCGCGCTTATCCAATGCAGCCTCCTGTAATCCCTCATAAAATTGATAACTACCAACTCGATCTTAAGGTTAACAAATGTCTTAGCTGCCACTCTCGCACACAAACTGAAGAATCACAGGCACCCATGGTTAGTGTGACGCATTTTATGGATAGAGAAGGTAACTTTTTGGCCGATGTATCGCCACGTCGTTATTTTTGTAAGCAATGCCATGTCACTCAGATAGAGCGTAGCAGTCTTATCGAGAATGATTTTATTGATATCCAACATCTACTCTCTAAGTAAGCCGAGAAAAAGCTATGATTACTTTATTAAAACGCTATTGGGATATTTTTAGAAAACCAGCCGTTCACTATAGCTTAGGGTTTTTAACCATGGGAGGCTTTATCGCTGGCGTTATTTTTTGGGGAGGCTTTAACACAGCACTCGAAAAAACCAATACAGAAAGCTTTTGTATTGGCTGCCACGAGATGAAAGAAAACGTCTATAAAGAATTAATGTCTACTGCTCATTTTTCTAATGGCTCTGGTGTACGTGCAACCTGCCCAGATTGCCATGTACCTCATGAATGGACCAATAAAATTGCACGAAAAATGCAAGCCTCGAAAGAAGTATGGGGGAAGGTTTTTGGCACAATTAATACTCGCGAAAAATTTGAAAACAAACGCTTAGAGCTCGCTCAGCATGAATGGAAGCGCCTAAAAGCTAATGATTCACTGGAGTGTCGCAACTGCCACAACTTTGAATACATGGATTTTACACAGCAAAGTCCAAGGGCAAGCGTACAACACAGTACGGCATTAGCTAAAGGCGAAAAAACATGTATTGATTGCCACAAAGGTATTGCCCACCAACTACCCGACATGTCTGGAATAGAAGGCTGGGAGTAGAAGGTTGGCAATAAAAATTGTATTAAAATACAAGGCGAAGCAGCTGGAGAACAGCCAACAAAATCAAGACAGGGATAATCCAGCGACTAAGCTTAGCAACTATTGGATGATCTGCACGAGCGCCAGATTTTTCGATGAGTGGAATTATCACTATTAGAGCAATAAATAACACACCGAGAATAATTAATAAATTCATTGTTATACTCTTTGTTCTATCCTTGTTTAGTATTTATACCTATCTTTGCTCTCAAAAAAGACAGGCGATTAAAAGGCTAAGATAAACCCATTGCCTTTTTCGCTAACCAATTTTTTATCGGTGTTAGTTTATTAATTTGTTTGATACCCGTATTACGTAGCAAACGTATCGTTAAATTTTTAGTACCAAATAAACGCTTAAAGCTTTCCATTAACGCCATTAGCTCTAAATTATTTTGTTTGCGGGCGCGTTGGTAACGACGCAGAATTGACTCATCGCTCAATGCTAAACTTCTCTCACTAGCGCGAGTAATTTCACCCGACAAGGCAGCGGCATCGAGCAGCCCTAAATTAACGCCTTGCCCCGCTAAAGGATGGATAGTATGCGCTGCATCACCCACAAGAGCAATTTGTGGCGCAATATAATCTAGCGCATGGCGCTGCATAAGCGGAAAGCAAAAGCGTTTATCCGTGTGCTCTATATCGCCTAAGCGATATTCAAAGGCACGTGCTAGCTCTACTTTAAAGTCTTCATCATTTAAAGACATTAAGCGATCTGCTTCGTCATTATCGGCAGACCAAACAATTGACTCATATTGCTTAGTGCTATGCGCTAGCGGTAAAAAAGCCAAAGGCCCTGTGACTAAAAAATTTTGCCACGCGGTATCTTGGTGGGGCTTTTGCGTTTTGACTGTAGTGACAATGGCTTTTTGCTTATAACTCCAACTACGCAGTGGCATGCCTGCAAGCTCACGTATTTTAGAGTGCGCACCATCGGCAGCAATCACTAAACGAGCAGTTAAAACTTGCTCATTGCTCAGTGTAATATTCTTTACAGATGAACCGGCTTTATCGCCATTACCATTACTCTTTAGCTCGATAACCGAGTGACCACGCAATAGCGTAATATTTTCTTGCTCGGCAATTACATCTAACACAGCAGATAACAAAATACTGTTTTCAACGATAACGCCTAATTCACTCTCGGCGAGTTCTTGGGCATCGAATGCAATTTCTCCCGTGCCTTCGTTATCCCATACACGCATAAACTGATAAGGACATGCGCGCATTGATTCAACACTGTGCCATGCACCAATGGATTTAAATAGCTTGATTGAATGCTGTGTTAATGCAACAACGCGGGGGTCAAATTTAGGCGGCTCTTTATCGAGCACTGCAACAGTAGGTGCAGCACCTTGATCAACAATAGCTATTTTAAGTGACTGGTTTGCTTTTTGGCTGACAATACTTGCAGCTAATGTGGCACCTACAAGGCCAGCACCCACGATAACAATATCGTAATCTGTGTCGTCATTTATTCTGTTTACGGAATCAGTTTTCATTTACGCACTCACCCCCATCATTTTTTTGGCAAATACTTTTTTTGCCGCGGGCGAGCCCGTTAATGTGAGTAAACCTAATTGCCTTAATACGGCCTTTGATACGTTATCTGTCGAGAATAGTTTAACCAATGTATCTGTCACTGTAATTGTTGTACCTTGATCCAGCAGCTGTTTATCTAGATATTGATTAAGTACTGACAATTGCCCCAAGTGTTGCTGCTTAATGCTCGCCTTTTTTAAACAATGCATTAGTTGGTAACAATCTCTTAACGCCAAATTAAAACCTTGGCCTGCAACGGGGTGCAAAAAGTGCGCGGCATTTCCAATAACCACTAAATTAGAGCGTACCTGCTCACAGGCCTCTACTAGCGTGAGGGGATAAGCCTGACGCTCACCAAGTTTTAAGAGCCGCCCTGCTCTGTAACCAAAGCGGTCTTGCAATCGTTGTAGTAGCTCCTCCGAATCAGCATCGATATATTCACTTTGCTGATCACGCGGAATAATCCAGACGAGTGCTGCACGATTGTCACTTAAAGGCAGCAAAGCAATAGGGCCTTGATTGGTAAAACGCTCATAGGCGATATTATTGTGTGGCTCGGCAAGTGCAACATTTGCGATAACCGCTGACTGCTGATAATCGGTTTTTTGTACATCGATACCGAGCGATTGCCGCAAGCCAGACTCAGCACCATCGGCAACAATTAATAGGTCGGCATGTAATTCTTGTGTATCACTTTCGCTCTCTACATTTAAGCTGTAGCCATTTTTTTTGGGCAAACACTGAGTAACTTTCGCAGGTGCTAAGCAATTAACTTGCGCACTCTTTAAATGATTTAATAACACCGAGCCTAAGTGGCGGTTTTCGACAACGAAACCCACAGCATCAACGTCGTAGTCTTCTGACTTAATAGTCACACTACCAAAGTGGCCCTTATCGGATACGTGAACAGTGTTAATGGGCTCGACAACTTTTTGTAAATCTTGCCAGCAACCGAGCTCATCGAATATAGCCGCCGAGCCTGCACTAAGTGCACTTGAGCGCGCATCAAAACTGGGTTGCTCTAGTGATTTTTTAGGCGAAGCATTAAGTGCGAACTGCTCGATCAATGTAATGGAATATTGGCTATCACCTTGTGCCAATAATAAATTTTTAGCCAATAACAAAGCTAAACTAATACCCACCATACCACCCCCAGCAATAACAATATGCTGCTTGTCTACACTTGCGTGCTTGGGAGTATGTTTAGCGGTAGTAGAAATAATATTCACCCTTGCTTTTGTGCCAGCACAAATAACTATTTATGCACTCATTAATGCTTCTATTTCATCGACGCTTTTAGGCACATCTTTCGATAAAATATCATAACCTGTTTTGGTAATTAGCACATCGTCTTCTATGCGCACACCAATACCTCGCCATTTTTTGGCAACGCTTTCATCATCAGGGGCAATGTATATACCGGGCTCGACGGTCATTACCATACCAGGCTCTAACACTCGCCACTGGCCATCTATTTTGTAGTCACCTACGTCGTGCACATCCATACCTAACCAGTGACCAATTTTATGCATATAAAATTGCTTGTACTTTTCCTCGCTAATCAGTTTATCAACATCACCTTTTAGCAAACCTAGCTCAACCAAACCCTCTGTAATAACTTTTACCGATACTTCGTGGGGTTCATTCCAATGGTTACCAGGTTTTACAGCGGCAATTGCAGCGGCTTGAGCATCGAGCACTAATTGATAAATCGCTTTTTGCTCTTTAGAGAACTTACCCGACACAGGAAATGTACGTGTAATATCCGAGGCATAATGCTCCAACTCACAGCCGGCATCTATAAGGACTAAGTCCCCTGCTTTCATTTGGCGTGTATTTTCGACATAGTGCAAAATACAGGCATTATCGCCACTACCCACAATCGAGTTATAAGCAGCTGCGCGCGAACCGGCGCGCATAAAGCGATGCATCAGCTCGGCCTCTAGCTGGTACTCATACATTCCGGGCTCGCAAATTTTCATGGCAGCACAATGGGCATCGGCAGATATTTGCGCCGCCTCTCTCATAATATGCACTTCACTCGCGCGCTTGAATAAACGTTGGTCATGCAGTAGGTGATCGAGGTTTAAAAACTCACCTGGCGGTGTCGCACCCGAGCGAACTTGCGAGCGAATAGCATTGACCCAACCCATAACCTGTTGATCAAACTGTTGGTCGCGCCCCATCGAATAGTAAACACGCTCACGCCCCTCGATAAGGCCCGGTAAAATATCGTCGATATCGGTAATAGGGAATGCATCATCTGCCTGAAAATCCTTACAGGCGCCCTCGGGACCAGCTCGATAGCCATCCCAAATTTCGCGAGTACGATCACGATCACGACAAAATAAAATAAATTCGCCATGCTCGCGACCGGGTACTAATACTACAACGGCCTCTGGCTCGGCAAAGCCACTTAGATAAAAGAAGTCACTGTCTTGGCGAAAACGATAGTCAGCATCCCGATTGCGGATTTTCTCTGTTGCGGCAGGCAAAATAGCAATGCTATTTGGCTCCATCTGGCTCATTAGCTGTTCACGGCGGCGGGCAAAATCTTTTTTACTAACAGTAGGGATAGTCTTTGGCATATTCTTCACAGTACATTAAATTTGTTAACCATTTAATACTAAAAATAGCTTACTTTTGATAATAAAATTTCACTATTGATGGGATATTATTCAGCCTAACTCACAGAATAAATAAGGCATGGCCATGTTAGTGTAAGGTCTTAGAGTCTGAAGCTTGGCTTTTCACAGATTGTTTCGTGTCTTTATCGGCAGCTTCTTGTAGTTGATCTTCGTAAAAATTCATGGCGATAATACGTACATGCTCGACTAAATCCATATAGTCACCCTCTTGCTCATCTTCATCTCGATCTACATCCTCATCGACAGTCACTTGTACAATAGCAGCCAAATCGCGTAGCGAGTCGGCTTGATCGCTTGAAAACTCGGCATCGGGTGAGATGCCTGCACTACCAAAACCAGTTAAAAAACCATGACACCATTGCGAAAGCGCCTGAGTACGCTGTTCCATATCGCTGTCGTCGTCGGGCAAAAATGGTTGCAGGTCATAATCACCCGAATTAAGTTGTGTTTGGGTAATTGTATACAAATCCATAACCGGCTCTTGGATATCAATACTTGGCTCACCCACAATATCCAGCAGCTCCCAAGCGGAACTCAACCATTGATCGACGGTTAAAGTTGCGCCGCCACATAATTTGCCGCACAGTAAACCGTGCAACTCCGATGGGCTATTTAATGCCCCTAAAGGAATAAGTCGGTCGCAAAAATCATCAAAGTTCATCATTACAGAATCGGACATAATATATACAGCTTTCTGAGTTATTGGGTAAAAGAAGGTAATTAATAATATAGCTGCAAGCGATTGCTCAGCAGTGCCAAACCGTATTCGCTAGAACTTACAAATTGCTTGAGGGTCCCACTATAGTAATCGTACAGTATTCTTATGGTTACTTGTTAAGCTAGTTTACCATGAATAAAAACAATGCTCGTAGGGACAAATATAGAATTGTACTCTAAAGTTATCAATAAGCGCTCTCAGTTGCATAAGTGTGCAATAACAGCAAACTAAATATGGTTAGTACCCGTATTAAATAGTAAAATACTGCTCAATAATATGAGATTTGCTTAAAAAGATTGATTATGAAGTTTGTTTTACTCTTTATCGCATGGCTATCGCTCAGTGCTTGCTCTTTGCTGTCCCGGCATACCGGTGAAGACTGGCCTCGTGGGTTACCACCACAGGAGTACTATGTAGATTATTACAACCAAGATCCAGCAAACAAAGAAGCCATATCACTAAGCCAGTATTTATTATGGGTTAGGCGCTTATACTTGGGTTGGGAGCTATATAACAGTGGCTGGTTAGAGCTATCGGGCAACTTGGCAAACACTATAGAAGATACACAACAAAGAGAACTCGCCAAACAAAAGCTCGCTACTATGGGACGAATTGTATCCCCAGAGTGGGCAAAGCATAAAAAATTTAGCACGATTAAAACCCGCCACTTAATCGTTTGGGGTAATGCCCTCAACGAATCGCCTGAGCATAATGAACAACTCAAAATAATCGACCAAGTCTTAGCCGATGCCAATCTTCTCATCACTGGGAAAATATCAGCCGCGGACATACGGGCGGATCGCTACTACGTACAAAAGTCTTTTGAAGACGACTTTGATGAATCTTTTTAAGCCTTACTGATGGTTAACAGTCACTGGAGGAATTGGTAGTAATGCATAAACAATCAAAATTACTCAGTGTACTTTTTCTAATGACTGTTTGTTTTGCCTTGTTCTCATGCGCAAGCCTTACACCTCAAAAAAACCTAGACTACCAAAAATTAACACCCACTAATACTGGCAAAACGATTCGCTATAGCGTTTATACACCGCCCAACTGGCAAGCTAGCGAGCAGTTACCACTAGTGGTATTCCTCCATGGGGCAGGTAGTACACACCGCAGTTTTGAACATTTTGGCGCCAATAAATACTTTGACGAAAAAATACAACAAGGCCTTATGCCTAGAGTCATTTTGGTAAGCCCAAAAGGTGGTTTTGGCTTTTGGGAAAACTGGGCAGACGGGACACATAATTACCGAGACTGGATAATAGATGACATCTTACCCACCGTGCAAAAAGACTATAATACGTTGGGCTGCCCAGATCATTGCCATGTAATGGGGCTATCGATGGGCGGGTTTGGTGCCTTACGTTTTGCTTACTTATCTGACAATACCTTCTCAAGCGTTAGTGCAATTAGCGCCCCTATAATTGGCAAAGAAGAGAAAGGCCAAACAGAAAACTCTTTTCTTATTAAATTACTGTTCCCATTCGAGCGAATTTTTGGAAAAAACTTTTCAGAAAATTACAACAGTGATGGTATAGAAAAAGTCTGGCTCGAAAATGAGAGAACACAAAACGTGCGCTTACAACTTATCGTTGGCGATAAAGACTTCAAACAAATGCGCATTAATAATCAACGTTTTCATGAAGGGCTATCTGAAAATAATATAGACCACGAATATATTATTTACCAAGGCAAACACAAGTGGAAAGACTGGATACCTAATTTTGCTCACTCCATTAACTTTTTAGTAGATGATAAATATAAAATCACTCAATAGTTAAATCTTAATTCATACCGATTAAAAATAAAAAAGTAGTTTAATCGCTACCGCACTTACCTACAGTGCTTATCAGAATAAATCTCAAGATAGCCCTTCCGAACCATAGCAATTGGCTCTTTATCTACTATTCCACTCACCTTTAAACGTTTATAATACTGAAAGCTTTTCATTATTGTCTCTGTAGAGGGCTCGTTTCGCTCATCAATACTAAAGTTGTACCCGTCCGGGATATATTTATGATAGCCACGTAATCTTAGATAAACATCGAGCATCTCATGCCTATCAAATTTCGAATACAAATCAACCGGAACATCCCAAGAACGCTCTAAACTAGAAATAGTAATAAATTTTTCATGGGGTACATTTTTAAACCAATATGAAAGACACCCAAACTCATTAGTCCTGCCGCGTTCAACAATTTCACCATTAAAAGAAAGAGCATATGGCTCATTACGATAAGGCCTGTGGTTTTCAAAAAAGATTGGCGGCGGTGAAATAAACGCCCGAAACAATATTCACTTAGCGCTAGTATGATTTTCAGGCTCGGTATAATATCTTCTATCGGATACTTTTTTTTGATAATACTCAGCTAAAAAGGCAGGAAACCTGCCAAAGTACTCTTGCAAAGGCTTCGTATTAGCTTCATTTATATCCAGTACTTCTAAGTAAAGTAAAAAAGCTTTTTGACTCATCTCAAACTTCCACTTTTTCTCAGGATTCTCAATATCATTATTAAGGACTTCCAATTTCCGACTTAAAATATCAACATAAATAGGTAAATCAGGATCACCCTGCATTAATAGTATTAATGTATTAGCATAGTAAAGCGTATTAAAAATGCGATTACGTTTAAAAATCTCTACATTCTCAAGAATATTTCTAACCAAATCTACACGATGCGGCCTACTCTCGATTACCAAGGTCAATTCAATTGTCTCTATAATTTCTTCATAAGCTATATACGACAAGCCCAACCTCAATTGTGCAGCATGATAAAACTTAGAATTAACAAGCGTAGCAAATGAAAAATCGCCACGATAGTCATATGAAATACAAGATTCCGCAGGCTCGCGCAGTTCTATATTATGCAAACGTGAAAGCACCCATACAAATTCATTTTCTGTTGACAGCTTATAATTATTCGTAAGGATTTTAGAAGAATGGCATGCGAGATTTATATTTCCTTCGACAGCATCTATATATATCGCGCGATATTTTTGATGATTAAAACCAAGCCCTAAAAGCAAAGCGGTATTATTTTCAACGATATATCGATCTAATATATCAGCCTTTCCGAGCTTTTCCTTTGACTGACTTATCGTTTCTTGTACCTTTTCTATATTAGAAATCTCTCGCCAAGCCGAGTTGAAATTTTCTTCTAGTTCTCCCACGTAGGCGTTATATACCCTTAATTCACTCGCCCAACTTTGGGCTTCAAACTCTTTGTATGCTTCAATAGAGATAGGGGCTAGAAAATTAAAAAACAAAATAAGCAAATATTTTTTTGGCTCTTTGTATATATATAAAACAATAGGAATTGATAAGAATATGGCAAATAACAGCAAGTAAAGAATTAGTGCTGCCCCTGCCATAGATGTTTTATCAGCAGAAGACTGAAAAAGAAAAATCATATATACGCAGAATACAAAAAGCCCAGAAAGCAGTGTATATACTACGATATTTATTTTCTTTGACATTATTTTTATTTGCTCCGTATTTTATATGCCTTGGTAATAGCCAATCGCGATATAGTGCATGGCCGACCAATAACCCAGCTCGGGGACTTCCTCATAGCAAGCTTGTATTATCATATTATTGGCAGCCTTATAAATCGTGAATTGCTACTCGATTTGTATGTATTTTTTACACCTGCATAATTAATCGATGAATCACGTAAAAAAACAAGGAAAAGAAGTGAGATTTTAGAGCCAGTTTAACTTGACCATAGCTATGTCAATCAAACCATTCAGGGCCACTACCTTTAGGTAATGGTTCTGTCTTTTTTTGAGAAGAGTTTGGCTCTATATCTTTTGAACAGGGCTTGATTTTTCTTATCAAAATCATACTTATAATACAAACCACAATCAGAAAGGCAGCTATAAAATCAGCCCCACCACTAGGGCCAGCCCCGCCTATAGAAAGCCCCCCCCGAAGCGTATCGCCATAAATAAAGTAAAAAGCTGTCACTAGTAGCCCCAATACAAAGAAAACACCAGACGATCCCAGATAGTTATGACTTTTTAGAGAAAAAGAAACTATAAACAATATCGGGGCTAATACAGGTGCTACTGCGGCAATTATCAGAAATAAAACCATACTTATATCCTTGTAAAAAATAATTATATAATCTTAATTATTTACAGACTTAACGTCTTTATTGGCTTCGTCGTCAAGGATCATGGTGGGGTCTCTTGTTGATGTCGACCCATCGATTTTACCGCATGCACTATGCACTCAAGCAATACCACCAATAATAAAGGCAGTAACCACTCCAGCTCGACACAATATCATTTAATAAGGTTGCTCAACTGTACCGGGGCAAAGCTCATCTAAATTAGGGAATGTCAGAGAAGGATCTTTATCCAATCGTTTTTTAAGATGCAGTAAACACCTTGCTCGATCTATATCTTGATACAAACCTAAATCCCCTACACGATAAGCTCGTCTAAGTTGATTAATCGCACTTGCATGGCCGAGTTTAGCTCCTTCTCGGTAGTATTGGACCGCCTTAGCTAAATCCTTATCTATTAATTTATATTGTGCTGCCAAACGGTAAACTGCTTCCCCATAGCCCTGTTGAAAAGCGCAATAGAGCATGTCTTTACCTGCTTGTTTATGAGGGGTATGGTTTAATAAATATTTGCCGATAATAGTTTGCGCTCTGGGGTGGCCTTGCTCTGCTGCTTTAGCGTATTGCTCTAATGCCTTCTCGCGGCCGCCTTTTAATCCACCTCGGCCTTCGTCGATGGCGATACCTAAGGTCATATACCCCTCGGGGATATTTAGCGCTGCCATTTGTTGTATCAGCTCAGTGGATTTTTGATCACTTTGCTCAACACCTAAGCCCCGTAAATACAAAATCGATAAATTATTCATGGCCTTCCAGTGGCCTTTATCAGCCGCGCGTTGGTAGAGCCTTGCTACCTCTTTAAAGTCGATGGGTATCCCTTTGGGGGCCTCCATCTCAAAGGCTTGCTGAAAATCTTTTTCGGCCTCTTCATCCAATAGGGGGTAGATAGACCGGTCTAGGGGTTTGCATTCAATGGCAGCATAGTCGTCGGGTGTCATAGCCAGTCCCTTTGTCGCTGTCGATTTACCACAAGCACTCAACAGTATTGCTGGTAGCATCCATATTAAAAAACACCACCTAACCCTAAATTGATAATTCAACATCGCTAATAAGGCTGCTCCACTGTGCTAGGGCAAAGGGTATCTAGATCTGGAAACCTCAGAGAAGGATCTTTATCTAGACGATTTACAATCTGCAATAAGCACTTAGCTCTCTCCGTATCTTTATTCAAACCCAAAGCACCAAATCGATAAGCACGCTTAAGTTCACTAATAGACAGTTTCTGTCCTAGCTTTGCACCCTCCCAATGATAGTGGACAGTTTTAGCGTTATCTTCGTTAAAATAATAAGCTCCTAACTCCCAAGCAGCATCGCCGTATTCTTGCGATAAGGCACACTCAATAAGCGATAGTCCCTTTGCTTGATCACCTAAATCATACAGTACATGCTTACCGATAATAGTTTGTGCTCTGGGGTGGCCTTGCCTTGCAGCAATCGCATAATACTCCAGCGCTTTCTCGCGCCCGCCTTTTAGGCCTCCCCGACCTTCGTCGATAGCTAAGCCAAAGGCCATATGCCCCTCGGGGATATTTAGTTCGGCCATCATGGCGATTAACTCCACGGATTTTACGGCGCTTTGCTCAACGCCTAGCCCGCGTAAATAGAGGATGGATAAATTATTCATCGCCTTCCAATGGCCTTTATCTACTGCATTTTGATAAAGGCGCACGACTTCTTTAAAGTCGATGGGTATACCTTTAGGAGTCTCTAGCTCAAAGGCTTTATAAAAATCTTTTTCAGCATCTTCATCTAATTCAGGATAGATTGACCGATCTAGGAGTTTACATTCAATGGCGGCGTAGTCGTCAGGTGTCATGGCCAGCTCCTTTGTGGCTGTCGAACCATCGGTTTTACCACAAGCACTCAGCAATACCACCAATAAAGGCAGTAAACAACGCTGTATCACTCCAGCTCGACACAACATCGTTTAATAAGGTTGCTTGACTGTGCTTGGGCAGAGTTCATCTAGATTAGGGAATGTCAAAGAAGGATCTTTATTTATCTTTCTTTTTACAGAGAGAAAACATAATGCTCGATCATGATCTTTATTTAACCCAAAGCGTCCATCTTCATAGGCATTCATTAACTGATTAATCGTGTTTTTCTGTCCCAACTTGGCCCCTTCTCGGTAGTAGTGGATAGTTTTTTTAAAGTCTTCATCCTCAAAATAGACACCTAATTCCCAAGCAGCATCAGCGTATTGCTGTGATAAAGCACACTCAATTAATGCCAAGCCCTTTTCTTTGTTACCCAGGTTATACAAGACATGCTTACCGATAATAGTTTGTGCTCTGGGGTGGCCTTGCCTTGCAGCAATCGCATAGTGCTCCAGCGCTTTCTCGCGCCCACCGGTTAAACCCCCTCGGCCTTCATCGATTGCCAGACCAAAGGCCATGTGGCCCTCAGGGATATTAAGCTCCGCCATCATAGCAATTAACTCGACGGATTTGACAGGGCTTTGCTCCACACCTAAGCCCCGTAAATAGAGGATGGATAAATTATTCATCGCCTTCCAATGGCCTTTATCTACTGCATTTTGGTAGAGCCTTGCGACCTTGGCAAAGTCGATGGGAATGCCTTTGGGGGTTTCCATTTCAAAGGCTTGTCGAAAATCTTTTTCGGCTTGCTCATCCAGCTCTGGATACAAGGATTGATCCAGAGGGGTGCAGACAATAGCAGCATAGTCGTTATCGGTCATAGTGGTATCTCTCTCAGTGGCACGCGAGCCGGTGTTATCGCAGGCGCTAAGGCATAAAAGTAAGCTACAGCAAAGTAATAAGCGCAACATTAGCCAAACCTGCTTTGCTCATCGAGCTTTTCGTAATAGGGAAATAAATTAGCAATACGAGGAGCTTGCTTTCTGTATTTTGCATCATTTCTTTTCATTACCTCTCCCCACTGCTCAAACCAGTCTGGTGCCAATGTGCGCTTACCATCAGGAGCCTTGGATTTCCATAAAGTATCAAGACTATTCATATGATACCCCCATAAATCCTCGCGAATTTTAAGGGCATTGTCGCAGTCTTCGACGGCGATATTAAGTTCGCTATCGCTGCGCATGGAGCGTAGGTTCCAGTTGGCCGAGCCTAGGGTGTAAAAGGCCTCGTCGATAATGGTGAGTTTGGAGTGGATATAGATATCCTCGTAGGGGGTGATCGGTGGGTTATTGATCCACCCGTACTGGGGGATTGGCCCACCCATGGGCACTGTGTTGTAGCCCACGATGCCCCAGTGCCGTCCGGTTTCTACATGGCCGCTGTTGCGCAGTATACCTATTTGCACCATGACGCCGGCATTTTCCATGGTTTGGGCCACTTGCCTTAGCTGGGCTTCGTCGTTTTGTTGTTGTTCCCATTGCTCGGCGGTCACATTGGCATCGCTACGGTTAAGCAGTGTTAGCATATCGGCGCGGGAGGCTTGCTCTGAACTATTGCTATCGATGGTGTTGGGGTTGGTCACTACAAATACGTAGAGCTTTTTGGTGCTGCCCCTTGCCTGTAAGGCGCTGGCGCGAGCTAAAATGGCTTGGGCAAATTCGGGGTAGCGAAAGTATTGGTCCTCGACATAGATAAACTGGTTGATGAGGTTGCCAAGGTTTTTTTTGTACATGTCCTCGATGGTGAACTCGCCGGTTTTTTTCCAGGTACGTAATATTTGTGCGGGTACACGGCGTGCATTACCTAGCGCAGCGGCTAGCGGGTCGCGCGGCGGGGGCGCTTCGGTAATTTCGCTTGCTACTGTGCCGTCAAAAAAACCTAGGGAGTGATTCCAGGACTCTTTAAAGTTATGGAATAAGTCCTGCAATACCGCGCCGCGCACTTTTAGGCCAATATCTTGTATGGGGGCTTTCTCTAGGTTGAGCCGGTTGGGGTTTTTGTAGGGGTGCTCGGGCTCGTCAAAGTAGGCGCTATGGAAGTTAAAGCCCTGCACAAAGCCCAGTGCATGTGCGGGTAGGCGATGGTCGATCAGGATCATTTTTTGGTGGTCGGTGACGGTGGTTTCCATCACTAATCGGTTGGTGGGCGATAAGCCTTGTTCGCGTCGGCCACGGTTTATCTCGTTGATGTGCTCTTGGTGGCTATTGCTCAAATCGCGCTCTAGGCGAAGCACCTCTTGCAGGTTGTCGTGGTCTATATTTTGTTGCTGCTCGGCGGTGCCTCCGCCGGTTAATATGCGGTAGTCGCCCTGTGCTTTGGTGTAGCGCTCGCTGTTGCGCAGTGCCTCTAGCTCTGCTGCTGCCTCCTCGTTGCGGTAGCTAGAGCCCGGGGTAGGGCCTGAGCGCGTGAGTAGTTGCAGGTTATCGATACCGCCTCTGCGCGCTTTATTCACCCAGCGTGTATTGTAGGTATAGCCATCAGTGAATGGCACTCTGAATAGGGTTTCTGCAGCGCTGCTGTAGGTATCGCCCAATAATGTTGGCTCGGCTATATTGACCACAATATCAGAAAAAACCAGTAGTTTAACCTCAACCCCACGACTCGCCGCCCGATTAAGCACTTGGCTGATACGGTGCTCTTCTTTGCCCTTTTCAGATGCACCCATCACTAAGGATAAAGAAGGGTCTAGCCCCCAGATGGTAATCCAGATGCTGTCTTTGGCGTTCTCAACAGCTGCTTTAAATTCCGGTAAATAGGCGCTACCACAAATCATCGACTCAATGGAATTCGTGCCCAACTGTGCCTGATACTGGGGTGGGTTAGGCGGGGTTACAAACCAATGAGGCTTAAGGGTACATTGTACCGACGAGGGATTTACATGAATAGTGCGACTCTCTTGCTTCATATCTCTTAGCCTGTTATTACGGTATCAATGGTTTAATCGCTTGAGTCACGATGTCATCATCACTATCGTCGGGGTTGCCAATCGCCCCTTGAAAATAGCGTTTGGCATCGTTACTTGTTTGATTAATCGGGGCTTCGTCGCCATCGGTTGCATAAAACCCGAGTGCATCTAGGCGAGATTGAGAGCCTGCGGCTGTATCTGCTGGTGCGATAGCTTGTGGTTGATATTCATAGCGCCCAAAAGCAGTCTCTACAACTAATGGTTCGGTCCAAGGGGGCGTGTATTCATAATCAATACGGCCCTCCTCGTCGGTTTCGCCCTGTTGTACCATGGCACCACCCACATAAAGCTTATAAGGCTCTTGGGTATACACTGGGCCAGACTGCCCAGGGACCGCACCTACACGCATACGTAATGCAGCTTTAACCGGTAAGCTCGCCTGCCCATCCCAACTTAAGTCACCAATATTGACGTTGCCCGAGCCTGCCGCCATGGCACCGCCACAATCAATACTGTCGCCAATACGGGCGGCGGGCTTACCATTAATAGAGACCGAGGCCGAGCCTGCTGCTACTGCTCGCCCGTGGGGTGGGCAGTCTTTACAACCGTGAGCGGCAAGCGCATCACCTACACGCAGTGCGGGTTTACCATTGATAGAGACATCTGGGCTACCGGCTATGGCGTTACTGGGTGGGAAGCAACCATGGCCTGCCCCTGTATCGCCTAAACGTGATGCACTAGGCATGACTGCTCTCCTTTACTTGTTGTTGCTCTTGGATATTTTTGGCAAGCCCACTCGCGCTTTCGTTTTGTTGCAAGTAGGCATGTAAGTAGTACTGGTAGTCTTTGATACTCATATTCTCTAGCTCAAAAGGCAATGCGAGTATCAATGATTGCCCTTGTTCATTCTTATCGGCCTCTGCACTGGTATGGATTTGCTGGCTAATGCGTAGTTGCAGGCGACGTTTGTGCTTGGCACTACTAATGTGCACCATATCTGACGACTCGCAGGGCATAGCTTGCCAATGCGCGGCTTGCCCCTCTATTGCTTGCTCTACCAGTGCGAGCAATAAGCTTCTGTATTCAACCATTAGGTAGCCGTTATGTAAGTCAATGCTATGCTCATCGGCAGAGGCTAAAACGACATGGTATTGCTGGATACGCAGCAGGCGCTGGGCCAAAGCATCTTGCTCAAGCGTTTGGTAGGGGGCACTCACAAAAGAGCGGCGTTTATCAAGGTTTAACAGTACATTGAGTTGTTGCGCACGATCGATGGAACTAAGTAGACTGTGTTGAAATAGTGGCGCAAATATTGGCTCTCGATAAAATAGCCCCTCGGACCACAGTACGCCGTTATAGAGCAACCAAAGATCATCGGCGTGGTAATGTGCTTTTGCGGCATCGCCTAACAAAGCCGCAAGCCATGCATCACGCTGTGTGTCGTCTTCTCTCGCTTTGTGCAAACTGGGGTTGGCCTCGGCGGCACTGGCTTTTATCTGTGCTTGCTGGCAAACAAAGGCATCGTGCACGGTAGCTACGTCAAAGTCGGCCATCCACTGGTCGTTAATTTGTAACATCGCTAGCCTCCTGCTCATTCTCGCTTAAATCAATAGCCACAGCCTTGCGAATCAACTCACCAGATTGAAAACTCAAACGCTCGATATTTTGATCTACATTGGTGTGACGCAAAATAGCACTAATATTGGCAAACCATTGCTCGCGCTCAGCGGCACTTAATTGTGATAAATAAGCATAGATTCTTGTCGGATCGTAGTAGCGCATTAATAGGTGCTGCTGCTTATCGATATGATGCGCCAATAACCAAGGGCTTAATTGATCAGCCAGTGCTAATAAGGGCGTTGCACTATGCAGTAGTATTCCCCAATTATCGAACAACCCCTCTTGAAAAAACCAATCACTAAAGTTATTAGTTTTATTTAACGCAACCAACCACGGGCCGGCTTCTTCTGGCAACGTATGCCCCTCTGGCTGTAGTGCAATCGCCGGGGGCTGCCATGCCACAATGTGAGAATGGATATGTGTATGCGCAGCTGTATCTACAATAGCATAGAGCTGTTCAGATGCATCTGGCATAAGTGCTTGCCAGAGGTTTTCTAGTGGTATTTTCTCGTCCAATTAATCGGTTTCCATTAATTTTTCTTTTATTCAGCTGTACCTAGTACAAGCTCTCTTAATTCTTTTTCTCTGCTGCACTTAATTAGCTATCCATTTGCTTTCTTATTGATTGAAATGACCACTGAAAAATAACAAAAAAACAAGCGATACTAAACCCTATAAATTCCCAATTTAAATTAAAACTACTCTCTGTAAAACTATTTCTATATAAGGCTATAACACTTACAACCAAGCTATACATACATATATGAAATATAAATTTTTCAACCACTAACACCCAAAAAATCTTTCGAGAAGAATAAGAAAACCACACTCCATATAAAAAAATTAATATAAGAAAAGGGGCAAAAAAGGTGTAAAGCACTTGAACCATTCTAGCAATTTCATTAGGGCTAAATATTGGACCACTATCTATAAATTCGTGAACTTCCAATGCCAAAGGAACTGCAGACAAAACAAAAAGCATAGTCAATACAATGCTAATTGAAATTAAACGAAAACGATATAATTTACTTATAAGTGTCATAAGCAGGAAATCCACTTGAATTAGATTTGACCTATTAACAATTTAACAACCAGAACTAATTATATGGCAATAAAAAATATCCGTACTGAATAATCAACCCAACTAGTTCCATCAAGGCTTTTAAAATTACACACATTGCCTACTCATATACCTATAAGATATATAATAAATAACAACAAAAATCTGCTATCTCGTAAAAATTGTCATAACAAACCGCCAAAAAATATAAAAACAATTAGGCCAAGAACTAACACTTAAAAACTAGAAACCCAAAAACACCATTTATAACGCACACCGTATAAATTTACCATGCACACTAAAGCTAGAAAAAATGAAATTGGAGCAATCCTTCTTTGTATTAGCTAAAGTACAACCAAGACTAGTTTTCAGACAAGAATTAGAAACATAGTAACTATGAAATTTCGGATGAGATTCATAAAAAAAGGAATTCCATCAGAATCGTAACCAATTATTCCATCTTCTATTGATGCTCGACTAACCTTTCTTTATTGCCTTGAATAACCAACAAAAGACTCTGCCTCTATCACTGTATCGTTGGGATCATATTTGGCCTCCCCAGATATAGAATCAACCCAAATCCCACCTAACAAGCTTCCTTTTGGCTTCATTTTAGATAACGGCCTAAACGTATAAACATAATATTTATCTGAAACAAAATACATAACAGAATTTTTTACCCATACGTGATAATCCATACCCTTTGGATTTTCTTTATAGAACTTTATCTGTATACGCCAGGATTCCTCTAAACTAATAGGGGCATTTTTTACAAATTCTTCGAAGCCAGGGGTTCCATACGCAATTAGTTTCATCTTTTCTGTATCTTGCGCATGTGAGGTTAACGTTATAGCAATGAATAATATAACTAGACATTTTTTCAATATTAAGGGTTCCAATTTTTCTTCCTGTTTAAGAAGTGTAATATTAGCCTGCTTTGATCTTAGAGATATAATTCATTGACTCTACTTAATTTCTACTCACCGCCTAGGCCTGAATTTGATTTCGCTTTAAGGAAAGTTGAATTGTTGACATATTTGGCTTCGCCAGTCATCGCGTTTATCCAAATGCCTTCCAGTAGCATACCTTCAATAATTTTTTGATTAATATGCGATAGTGTATAAACATAATGGCCATCTGCAATAAAGAACAGTCTTGAAGATGAACGATAGTAGTCAATACTCCAATGGCTTGGGTTGTTTTTATAAAAATTTAACTGTTTTTCCCAAGCTTCTTGAGGGCTAACATTTGCGCTATTATTAACAAACTGGTTGAACTCTTCGGTTCCGTAGAGAATTATATCCATCTTATTCTCCTTATCATATGAGCATGAAGATAATGTTATCATGAAAAGGCAGAAATAAATAAAAGTTATTGTTTTAAGCATAAACGATGTAACCTTCTTTACATATAAATACGATTTAATATACTTCAATAAGCATCATAAATAGGGAATTCACCACTGTCTTTTTAAAAATCTATGGAATACTTACACAGCTAAAGCTGTCAGGCCGGATAATTTGTTTTTCAGGATCAATAATAAACCACAAATAGCGCCCCCATCCTTCTCTAGACTTACTCTCGCCATAACTAAAACTACACATGTTTTCACCTTTATCTCCACACTCTAAGCGGCTATAAAAACTCTTCGATTTGTAGTGAGTAGACGTATTCAGATAGTTGGACAAAAAATCAGAAACCTGCAAGCCATCTTTTATAGTTTCTCCGTTCACATCTATCAGCTCACAACTATTTTCTTTAATCTCTACATTTCCCATAGAGAATAACTGCTGAAATATAAATGAAGCTTCATTTATAGCCACTTGCTTTTTAGGTGAAGGGTTGGCATATAACACACCCAAGCCAAACCCTACTATAAGTAGTACCGGGTAAATTATTTTATTCCCCAAAATAACACCTCTTTTGACAATTCTTTATTGCTATACCATAAGTCAAATTCACTCAGAACTACTAACCTCCTCATCAACAACTAGCGCATATGCAGGGCCAACAGAATAAATAAAGAATCATATAACATGATCTAGTCTCCGTTATTTATTGAATATACTGATCTTGTGATTCAATAAATTCACTAAACTCCGCTGAGTTATATATAATCAAACACGTGTCGAATACTAAAGCTTTGTTGCCATGCTTTATTCTTGACTCAAATGAACTATAAACTGATTCAATAAACTCTCTCGTCTTTCTATAAGGATCATGCAAAGTTTCCAGCGTATCCTCGTTTTGCTTTATCTGATGCATACCTATACCCATAAAATGATAAACACCTCCAGATAAAGAAACATCGCTTTTTAATTCTGACTCCTCATCAAACCGGCTTACCACACATTTTGCCAACCCATAATTTTTTAATATAGTTCTCGCTTCACTAATAGAGGCATAATTTTCTTTATTCTCTAACGCATTGGCCTGCTGGAAAATAATCATAGCCAGTACAATGCCAACTGAAATCAAAAGAAAACGATAAAATTTACCAACGATCATCATAAGCAGGAAATCCATTTGAATTAGGCTTAACCTATTAATAATTTAATAGCCAGAAGTTATTGTGTAGCAGCAAAGAAACACTTAAACCTACCCCCACTGCCCTATAATAGCGGCACTTATCCAGAGCCCTCCAGAAATTAGTAGCGTTAGTGAAATGGCTCCTACCAAAGACAAATAAAATTTTAAGCCCTTAAAATTAACATTCATCTTGTAACGATAAAATAAAAAAACATATATAGGAAAAAAACCTATCAACAAGGTTGATATTACTACGCCCAAATGATCAACCAAACATGCACAACCAAGAAAAAAAATTTGTATTGCATGATCAACCCAGCTGGTTCCATCAAGATTTTTAAAATTACACATATCGTCTACTCATATGTTTTGAAAGCATCTACTGCTTGCTTTACTCGATTATCAACACCACTCCAAACAACATCATCCAAAAATATATTGGGCCCACCTAAATAGCCATATCCTCCACCTTCAGTCAGAACATGGTATGAAGAACCTCGCTTAACCACTTTTCGCTCAACTATGCCTGGGTGGAGAGCATGATCTTCAAGTGTTTCATTTCTAACACCTATCTGTATTCCATTGGAGTCGTAAATAGCTGTAGATTTAACATGATCCTCTCCAAAAGGCCCTGGAATATCTACATCACCAATATAGTTTTCGCCAGCTACGAAGGGAGTAACTTGATTAGGGTGTACTCCATAATTGTTTACAGCACCCACTATATCTTCAAGAGCACAATCACTGACAGAGCAAATAGGATCTGAGAGACGACTGTATTTATGGTTACCTTTAGTTATATAGTTTTCTGTCCAATCTTCCTCTACTGGAACGCCCTCACCCAACACCACAGCAGCCTGATTTGTCTGCGCTGCATTTTTCAACGTTGTCGCCAATGGCTGCGGCGATGGTGGCGTTATACTCGGCGCGGGTGCTTTTGCCGCTTCCATCGGCGGGTTTACTGGCGCCTCTGAAGGCTTAACATCTTGCACACCTTTATCGGTGGCGAGCCTCGCAGCCGTTGCACTATTGGCCTGTACTGGGGTTCCTATACCTGGTGAGCCGCCCTCATTAATATTGACGACGTTGCCTTGTATGGTAATGCCACTACCGTCTATTTTAATAAAGCCACCGCTGGACTCTATGGTCAACTCTTGCCCGCTTTCTAATACAATATTTTTGCCTGCTTTAAAATATTGCGTATCACCGGCACTTAGGTGATAGTGTTTGCCCACTTGATGCGCGTGTTCTTCGCCCACGGTTACGCTGTATTTGCGGCCGGTAGCTTCGTTGCGATCGCGCTCTACTTTTGAGTGGCTATCGTTGCCGATATCCTCTGCTCTGTCGTTGTTAACACGTAAGTCGCGGTCGTGACGAATATGTTCTCTGCGATCGTTTTCAATTATAAGGTCTTGGTCTTTTTGGGCATGAACATAAACCTGCTCTTTACCTTTAGCATCTTCAAAGCGCAATTCGTTATAGCCTTTGCCCTTGTGGGTTTTTGACTTGATGCTCATGCGCGTTTTATTGGCCGGTAGTTTATAGGGCGGCAGATTATCTTGGTGGTACGTACGTCCCATAACAATCGGTTGATCCGGGTCGCCTTCTAGGAAGGAGATGATGACCTCGTGGCCAATACGTGGGATAGCAATGCTACCGTACTGGCCACCGGCCCAACCTTGAGCAACGCGTATCCAACAGCTAGAGTACTCGTCACTTTTACCGTAGCGATCCCAAGGAAACTGTATACGCACACGACCAAATTCATCACAAAATATCTCTTCACCGGCAGGGCCAACAACGTGGGCCATTTGTGGGCCGTCTATCTTAGGCTTCTCGAAAGGTGTTGCGCGCCATGGTTGATCCCAAGGTATACAAGTCGTTGTTAAGGTCGTTTTAGGTTGTGACTCTTGTGTTCCGGTGTGATCGACAGCGTCTTCTTTTAAGGCCTGAGGCTGATGAATACTCAAGTGGTTAGCAATGCTTACCCACACATGGTCGTGGTGTTCACTAACGCCTTTAAGCTCTATACCTTGGCCTGCACTAAAATGTAAGTGGTCATTTTGTATGGTGGCTATACGTTGGGCACTTTGGCGATGCTCTTGGCGATATTGTACAAAGGGTTGGCCCTGCGCGTCTTTCTTGTAGCGTCCATGGTAATCGTAGTGTTCGTAGTGCGTGTGCTGGTCGCCAAGGTTAAGGCCTTCGTATTTGTGGTCGAGGCTGTAACGTGGGTTTTTAAAGGTGTAGTCGCGCTCGGCACTGCGCGCCGTAACTCTCTGCTCTTGGTAGCGGAAGGACCATACCGAGGCCTCATTTTTATTGGCGCTGTTATTGCGCACGGCATAGCTACCCGGTAGACGGTCAACTTTGCTAATACGGTCGGCAATATAGAGTTTATGGCTACCTTTTTCGTGAATAAACCAAAAGATCAAACCCTCTTCTGCTGCAAGGCGGGAGACAAACCGTAGGTCGGTTTCGTTGTACTGTACACAGTACTCACGGGTCTCTTTGGGGCTATCTAGATCAAACTCAAAATGAATAATACCGTGCTGCTGCAAAACCTCGGCAATAATCTCATCGACTTTTTTGAGCTGAAATATACGGCAATTGGAGACGTGTTCGAGCCGTTGTAAGGCCGGACGTATTTGTACGGTATAGCTGCGGTAACGTGGCCCACGGTCAGCCTCGATCACAGAGTCAATTACACCGTGCAGATGGCGCTTAATCTCTGCTCCATCCCATAGTGTGATACTAGCCTCTTGATCGATGAGTGCAGTCTCACTCAATGACGGGCTTGCATAAATCGATTCGACAACATCGATTGATAAGCTAAATAGCTCAGAGAGTTGCTCATTGAAGTCCAAATGTAGAATGTCTGCAGCGATACCGCCAAGGGTGGCAGTAACGCGATAATCAGATTGACTGGCCATGTGAAAATTACCTTTTCAATGTAAATGCTATTCCATGTAACGGGTCTTATATAACGGGCCTTATACAATGCCTTTATTGGGATGAATAACTTCCCAATAAGGACAGGCCACTGTCGTAGCAGCCTGTCTTGCATATATACCAGAGGCAATTACGCTTCTAGTGGTGCGCGCCAGTCATCAGAACCTGAGGTACCAGCAACGGTATGCTCCCAAGTAATTTTGCGATAGGCCAATGACACACGGATTTTTTGTGTAAAGTCAGAGTTACTCGGATCTTGTGCATGTGGCAATAAGGTGTTGATATCAACAATGGTTGCGTCTTCCAAGATGGTCGAGAAGAAGTGCTCTTGCTTGCCTTCGGTAGAGGTGCGATACCATTTTACTTCGATATTTGGCAGCATTTCGCCCGAGGTTAATGCGTTGTACATAAGCGGTACAGATTTGTTAAGCGCGCAAGTAAATTGAAACGCTTTGTGAACACGTTGACCCGCTGGCTGGCCACTTTGTGGGTCAGTCGGTACGGTCACGGTGTGATCAATTTCTTGTACTAAGATTTCGTCTTCGTGACCTTCAACAAAAACATTGCCCACTGACTCGGCAGTAAATGAACCTTGAGTGATGTTTCCTTGTGTAGCCCCTTCGATAGAAATATAAGCGGGAGTTGGCATTGTATGCTCCTTACGTTAATAAAAAAGTTAATGAAAAATAAATAAAAAATTAATGGTTAAACAGTATTAACATCCCCCTAAATCCATTAGTGATGAGGAAGATAAACTGTACATAGCACAAGCTGTACCAATAACAAAAAAGCATTTAATATCAATAAGTTAACAGCAAAAGACACTCTAAAGATGTATTTTTTTAATAAAACCGAGCAAGATCTTGCCCGATTCAGGCAAGATCTTGCTCAAATACCATAAGCCATTGATTTTAATAGTATTCTTTAAAGGCGATCGAGCAACTTTTTGCCCGACCTAGTCCAACTACCTTCTTGAGAGGCTTTTAACTGGGTTTTTCGACTGCAACAGGGTACGCGGTAGCGAAAAACTCTCAAAAAGCTGATGGATTAATGGGCTATTGCTTTTTTCCGAGCGGACACGGTAGCGCATACTGCCATTGCCTAATGTCAGTGTTATATCAACCATGTTATCGCTGACACCATTAATGCGTGCTTTCTCGAGCAGACGAAACCACGACCAAGGGCCACGATAGCGAAAGGCTTTACCGTTGCCACTGGTATCTATGATTGTCAGCTGAGTTTGCGCACTATCGCGTAGCGTATTTGGCCAAATTAAGCGGCTGCTATGAGTAGGACCGTGGTTATAAGAGACTCGCTGACCGTCGATATCGATAACGCTGCGAAGTTTATTCGCCGATAACGCCAATGGCTCTAAACTAAAGTCCACATTTAAGCCGCCTCGGCTATCAAAAAAGCCATTTTGGATTTGCCATGCAGCTTCGAGTTGCTCAAGCACGTCGATGCGCACTAGGTAGCTTTCATCCTCTTGGGAGTAAAGCGCGTTAAGGTTATCGTGCAAGAACAGCTTTAAGTACTCGTCATAAAACTGCTGTAGTTTTCCTTGCGGGCCAAACATGAGCTCGAAGTCTTCTAACGATGTATCAATTGGCGAGTCAGGATTGAATGGGTATCTGCTAGCCAGACGCTCTTGATAAAAGCTATACACTTCTTCATCCCAACGCTTTTCCAATTCCTGCAGTGCTTTTACCAACATCACTTGCCAAGACTCTGCGGCAACTTTAGAGATATGCGCAGAGAGCGGCTCAGGTAGGCCATCGGCGATACGCGTTAACACATAGAGCGGGTCGGTGCCGTCTAGCTCAAAGCGACTGCGGGTTGCTTTAAGTGCAGCCTTACCTCGATCGGGTGCATTTTGTATCGCCGCCATATAATCGTAGGCATCACTCAACGCTACTGTTAGCGTCTGATAAAGTGAGCCATCGTCGTCGGAGGTTTGCTCTAACAGGCCGGTAAGGCGATTGAAATTACGTCGAATACCATCAGCACCGCGCCAGTGTTCGCTAGCTAGCAATGTTTTTTCTGCCTCGGTCAGTGCTGTACCTTGCTCAACTTTTAAGTCGGGGTAGATATCAACATTGTCTTTGAGCATACCTAACAGACGTTGAATCGGTTCTGAAGAGCCACTGAGAATATCGAGAGTTTGCACGGCGTATTCGATATCGGCAAACTCACGGATTTCCATTTCTCGTAATGCGCGTTTCCAGTACTCGGTGTAATCACTGATATATAGCGCACGAATTTCTTTCGCTAATTGCTTTTTGTCTGCCTCGCTATAGGTACTGGTCTGCTTTTCTCCAATCACCCATTCATCAACGATGGCCAAATCAAGAATATTTTCGCTACGTTGAATAAAATAATTACGATAAGCAGGTGCCGTATAAAGTGCTGGTATCATAAATGCCTGTAGCGATTTTTGAGGCGAGTCGCTATCGGCAATAAAGCTACCGTCGTTTTCAGCTGCAGCGCTAGACTGCTGTAATGTATATTCGATATCTTGTTCGTTTTTATAAAGCACATCGAATTCACTACCAATAAATTGCCGTATATTAATATCGTTACGCAGCTCAATTTGGGCATCTTGTTTAATGCTTTCATAAAGTCTGTGCGCTGTTGACAGTTGGCTCAAATCTTTTTGTGCATCAGCAACAATATCGTCGGCGTAGCGTAGTAAATATAAACGTGTGATTTGGTCATCACTGACTTCTTCACGACTCGCTAAAGAGAAGAAAGCCGGGATATCAGCACTAACAAGATTCATCGCATAGTTTAAATGAGCCATTAATTCTTTTTGCTCTGCCCCACTAATCCCATATTCATCATCTTGCCATTTGGCTTCCATCCAACTTTGTACTATCTGTTTGTGCCTTTCGTTGCTCTGTTTATCACCTGCAGTGCGACTATCTATGTCTTGCATAATGCGATAAACACGCAGCGCAGAGAGTTTTTCATTACTGCCATCTTCAGCATTATTAATGCTTTCAAGTAAGCCCACCGCCAACTGAGGCAAAAAACGTGTTTGCAGTAAATTAAGATAGGTCTCTTCAACTTTAGGACCAATGGCATGGCCTTGATAAAGCCCCATGTCAGCAACGACTTGTGGTTTTTCACGATAGTTATCAAACAAAGCAATGGCGTTATAGATTTGATTTAACGGCTTCAACATATCGTGGCCGGTGATATCCACTCGCCATTTTTGACCGTTGCTACGTCGCTGGCTCTCTGCGCGTAACGCTTCAAACTGCTGGCTTTCTTTAACCACTTGGGCAGCTGCATTAGTATTGGTCAAATAGTAGTGATGCCAACCACCAATAACGAGCACACCAATTAAAGTAGCCAATACCCCATTAGCTATTAAGGTACGTTTTTTGTGTCGCATCATGCGAATGTTATCGCCCGCAAGTCCCGCTTCTGGGTAAATAATTTTTTGAAAGAGAGATTGCGAAAAATAAGTAACCGAGCGCTTAATCGATTTCGCCGCTTCGATTCTTGCCGGCAAATCATAAGAGGCAGCCGCAGCCTGCACAAAAGTATTGTGTGGAATGCCCTGCTGATAAACCGAAGTAAAGTACACGCCACGAACGAGAGCAGGCGTAGAGTATCTATCTTGATCTAACACTTCTTCAAAAAAGTCGAGCAGGGTTTCTTTAACACCAACAAGTTGGCGATTAAAGCTAAATAATCCATTACGTGTTTTTTGATCTGGTGCACTAGCTAAAGCATCAAAGGTTTTTGATGCAAGATTATCGACAAAGGTCTCGTAGTGTAATTGTAATTCGTCGAGCCACGCGGATGTATCACTTTTGTTGTCTGCTGACAGCGCAAAACCAAAGGGCTTTTCACGCTCCGCAGGCGAAAGCTGACCAAAGAAATCTTCGAAACCATCGAGTAAATCAAATTTACTCATAACAACATAAACAGGTAGGCGGGTTCCTAAATTTTCAATAAGCTCTCGCAATCTGTTGCGCAATAAGATTGCATAACTTTTACGATCACTCGGCTGCATATTCATAATACTGACTAAATCAACTACCAGTACAATGCCATTAAGCGGGCGACGTGGGCGGCTTTTTTCGAGCCAGACCACAAAGTCATTCCAAACACGGTGCGGTAGTTCACGAACTTGTTGATCTTCTCCCTCAAAGTCCGCCTTAGGGTTGCCACTAATTAATTCACCATCAGGGTCGATTAAAACTGCCTCGTCGCTAATCCACCAGTCGATTTTATAAGGTAAGTTTTCGTACTTGGCTCGCTTACTTTTATTGTAGTGCGTTTGTATATAATTTTGCCCGGAGCGATTAATCAAACTCGTCTTACCTGAGTTTTCTGCACCAATCACCATGTACCAAGGCAGGGTATAGACATAATTGCGCTTACCAATATTTAGACGCAATTCTTGCAAAACACGCTCATATTGATGACGCATAGCAAGAAGAATGGGTTTGATTGGATCGGCCTTTTCTTCCTCTTCTTTTTTAATTGATTGTTGTAATGCGCGATTACGACGGTACATAGCAATAATGCCCGCAACAGCCAAGACAACAAATAACCCCATAGTAATCGACCAACGTATGGTCAATGACTCTAGAGGATAGCCATCCCCATACTGCCATTTGGGGCCGAGCCACCACAACAACACGAGTAAAGCGATAACGGTTAAGGTTAATAAAACAGGTAATGATGACTTCAGTGCCTTAATCACTGCACCGATCAATTTTCTAATAATGCTCATATTATCTCTCGTTCGTCCTATGTTCAGTGGCATCCAGTAAGGCCTGTATGCGCTGTAGATAATCAGGTTCCCAGTCGCTTACGTAAAAAGTTTTTGATTTTTCAAAGGCGGCTTCTAACATATCACTCGCTAAAACCGATAAACCAGATTGATGCAGCGCCTCGCAAGCAAATAACTGTAAGTAGTAAGCCTGCCGTTGAGTTTTCGCGCTGCGTCGACGCTGGTTAATAAAGTCGAGTGTCTCTAGTACACCTTTCGTACTTAAGTAGTTTTCTATTTCTTGTTGTAAATCACTCCACTCATTTTGTGCTGCACTCGCCTCTAGTGATCCAGTGGTATCACCTGTTGCCGACAACAAAGCCTGCACACTTTGCCAAAATTCATCGTCAAGAAAGGGCGTGCCATCGTTAAATTGACTCTCGGATAAATCAGGGATACGCGCTAAGAATTGCTGTGTTGCCTGCACAATACTTTGCGCGACTAACACGTACCCTAAGCCATAAGCTACCTGTGCAGCATAGGCGCTACCGGTTAACCAAAAAGGTGTGTTCATGGCTGTTTTTTCAATACGCTGCAGTAGCTCTACGCTATAATTTTGTGCCTGTATTTGATCACGGTACTCACTTACAATATCTGCATTGGGTGGTGCCATCTCGGTTTGTTCGGGCTGGTTTTTTTTACCGGGCGGCGCACTAGCAATACCTTGCCACTTAGCATGGCGACGCAATAAATAACCTAAAGGGCTATCGGCTTGCTGGCGAGCGGACTGGTCTGCCAGTTCCTGCAATTGCGCTTTAAGGTTTCTATCATCGTGCTTGATATTTGTTTTAGTCGCTGTCGTCGATGTTGATGCATTAGACCCACGCTGTTGTGACTCACCTTTGGCGGGCGTACTAAAACGACGAAGCTCTGTAAGTTTTGACGGAATTGAATTGAGTGGATTATCAATCGACTCTTTTTCGAGTACGGCTTTAAGCTTTGCAAATCCTTGCTCGATATTTTCTAACAACTCAAGCTTGATGGGCGGCCGACCCTCCTCTGGCAATACCAAATCTTTTTGCACAAAGCGGTCTACACGCGCCAACATTTGATCGAACATCATTCTGCGTCGTTGAGCATTTCGCTTACTGCCGTTAGGAAAACCTTCTTCGTGGTATTGCGTCCAAAAGCCGGCTAGCAGCGCCAAGCTCTCACCAATACCTGGTAGCGGTTCACGTACCATACGTGCAGTGATATAAAACAGTAGTACCTTAAAATGCTTGCACTCCTGCTTTAAAACTAGAGAGGCAATACGCTCAACATCATCCCATTGAATTTTGTCTTGATGCAAAGAGCCATATTGCGCCATTATTTCGTCGAGGAGTTCGTACTGCTGTCCCTCTTCGCAATTTGCCCCTGCCGGCTGCTCAGTGCTAACCGGTTTAAGTAATTCTTCAATCACGTTGGGCCACTCCATTTGTCCAATGGCAAGCTTGCTGTAGTGCACCGATCTCTTTTGGCAGTTGGGTAATATCAAAGTGGATATCATTAATCGCAGACTCGTCGCTATTAATGTACAACCGCTCAACCGATAATAATTTTTGTAATAATCTGATGCTAGGAATACCTCTACCGGCATCTAGTACATAGCCATTTTCGCTCACTCTCCAAGGGTAAGTGGCAATAGTTTTACCATCGCCATTGTGCAATTCGATATTTAAGCGGTGCACTTTTAGAGGCTTGGTTAACAAGAGTTGTAAGCGGGTAATGTCATCACTACAACTTGCACTCAATAAAGGTCTAGTACCAGCAGCGGCCAAAGCGGGTACGGTAATAATTACTCGTTCTTGATCTGCCTCGACATATTCTATTGAAGCAGAAGACAGCAAGCCTATATCATCTTGCGCGCGACGATTTTCTTGTTCCCAAATAATATCGGTAAGGGTCGTGGCAGGCTGAGGTTTATCTTGCTGTAAAACATCAGAGGGATAAATAGGCGTATTATGTAATTTATCAAAGCAAGCTAAGCGCTCTAAAGGTACTCGCGTGTCAGTACACAAGCTTACATCGGCCAGAGATTGTGTAGGGTTTAACAAAGCACCACATAAAACAAATAAGTAACTCGAGGCACATGCTGCCTTTTTGACATCTAAACGCTGGCAACAGTTAGCCATTAATCCTTTCATATTTAAACCTTGAATTCGCATCATACGCTCACCTCATGGTGATCTATTTTTAGTTTTTGGCATTTATAAGCCAGAGTTCTTTTGGGTAGGTTGAGGCTGTCAGCAACGAGTCCTCGATTGCCACTGTATTGCTGCAAGCGATGGGAAATTAGCTCACGTTCAAACTGCGCTACGGCAACACGCAAGTCATCACCATCAAATAATTTATCGTCTACGGGTGAATTATTATTTTGCGCGAGCTGACTATATTCGCACCATTGTTGCAAGCATTCACTCAGCGTATCATTTTCGCTATCTTGTCCTATAAGGCTGTCGAAGTAGCTGTATAAAAAATTTTCTAACTCACGCACGTTGCCCGGCCAGTTATGTTGTGCGAGTTTGGTTATATCTTGCTTTGATAGTGTTAGCTGATAGTGGCCGTATTTTTCTTTGTAGAGCTGCAAAAAATGCTGACAAAATAAAGGAATATCATCCAAATGCTCACGCAGTGCGGGTGGTTTAATACGCATTTGGCACAGTCGGTAGAATAAGTCGCGACGAAATTTTCCGTCTTCAACATGCTGCGCAAGAGATACATTGGTTGCGCTAAGCAATCTAAAATCGACGGGACGCTCGACGACTTCACCGACTCTACGAAAACTTTTTTCGTTTAACACACGCAACAATGTTGCCTGTAAGTTAATGGGCATCTCGCCTATTTCGTCGAGAAACAACACACCTCCATCGGCCGCTTCGATTAACCCTTTTTTATTTTCTACACTGCCGGTATAGGCTCCTTTTTTTGCGCCAAATAATTCAACAGAAATTAAATCCTCGGGCAGTGCTGCGCAGTTTATGGCAACAAAAGGCTGATTATTACCCACCGAATAATGATGAATTAATTTAGCGATGCACTCTTTACCCGTACCCGTTTCACCTTCGATAAGAACCGCTTGCTTATTGCTGGCCGCATGCAGTATGGCTTTTTTTACTTTGTTACAAGTACCTGTATTACCGACATACTGCCGATTGAGTTCATCGTATTGTGCCTGTTGATAAGCATGTTGCCCTTGGCGTTTTACCTCGTGTTGTAAATAATATTTTTGTGCATTTTGCTTGTCCTCACGCTGAGCTCTCACTAATAGTGCCGCGAGTACTGCAAGCTCTGGACTATTTTTATCCATCAAAAATTGACCGCTCTGCTCGCAACGCGTCAAAAAGACCAGCACACCGTGTACAATTTGCTCATCAGATGACTCTAAGACACTCACCGAAAGCCACGGGTTATCGGAAAACTGTGATTGAAATTGTTGGAAGACGGTGTGACTACTTGCATGGCTATGCAAGCGTGTTGTTTTGTAATCGCTACGCATAACATAGCTGTGGCTAATTAGGCTACTGGTATCTGCCGTGAGAAAGTTCGGAAAGTCTGGCAAGGTCTGATTATTATTGCCAAGTTTAAGTACCGCTTGCAGCGTTTGTTTACTGATGTCGGGCTCATAAAGCGCTACCATGACATCTGACGAGATATTATTTAAGAGCGACTGGATATATTGTTTTAATCCAGCACGCTCAGTATCGGCCAATAAAATTGAGCTTAAATGATGTAATAGTGTGTTGCTCACCATTGTCACTTAGACCTCGACATCCGCTTCAAAGGCACCATCAGCATAGCGCACACTCGCTTGGCTTAGGCTGTCGCCCTGTGCAACTTTGGCCAGTACTTGTAGTGACAACGGCGGTAATAGTTTGCCCTCGATGGTGGCATCGAGCATACGTGCCCCACTCTCGCGCTGCACCCCTTGATTACATAGCATATCCTTAACACTATCGTCGATTTCCAAGGGTGCTTTGTAGCGTTCAAAAAATTGCTTTTGTAATTTTTCGAGGCGGCCAAGTACAATATTACCAATGGTTTCCTGATCCAAAAATGCAAAACGTATGGTTTGCATACGCGCCAAAAGTGCAGGCTTAAAGAAGTGTCGCAAGCTCTCGTCCAACTGCTCCTGGCTCAGTTCACCATCGTCGAGTAAGTGACTGGATGCTTGATCAAAACCTAAATTTGAAGTGAGAAAAAAGACATTATTTTTGCAATCGATTATGCGACCTTCACCATCGGCGAACTCGCCTTTATCAAAAGCTTGATAAAATAAATTAAACACATCGGGATGTGCTTTTTCGACTTCATCAAGCAACACCACCGAGTAAGGACGCTGACGAATCGCTTCGCTCAGCACACCACCCTCACCGTAACCCACATATCCCGGAGGCGAGCCAATTAGGCGAGAAAGGCTATGCTTCTCTTGGTATTCCGACATGTTGATGGTGGTCATAAATTGCTTTCCGCCAAATAGGCGATCAGCAATTTGTGTTGCAGTCTCAGTTTTACCCACACCGCTTGGACCAATCAACAAAAAAGCACCTAATGGTGTACCAGGGCGTTTTAAGTCGGCCATTGCCGTCAACATGTGGTTGTGAATTTTGCTAACGGCTTCACCCTGACCCAAAATTTGCCCATTAAGGTAGCTATCGAGGTCACGCAGGCGCTCAAGGCTACTACCACTAATGGTGTTAGCGGGGATTCCTGTCCAATCAGCAATCACTTGGGAGATTTGGCTTTCATCAACATCCACGCTTAGCAATGCATGCGTTCGCTGCAGCTGCTGCAACTCTTCCATCCATTCGCCTAAGTTACCCTCACTTTCGGGAGCCGACGAACTTTCTTGATCTGGGCTTTCTATTTTTTGACGCGCATCAATGATTTTATCGATGAGGTTTTTTTGTTGTTGCCATAACTCATGGGTTTTTTCTTGCTCGAGGTTGGCCTCGATTATCTGCTGCTCTAACAGCTCGATACGAGTAGTATCGACGGCACGACCATAGCGTCGCTCACGTTCTAATAGTTCTATTTCTGCTTCGGCCTGTACTTTTTGGTTCTCTAATCTTACAAGCGAACGCGGCGGCGTTTCTAATGCAGTTGACACGCGAGCTGCGGCCGTATCAAGTACGTCAATGGCTTTATCGGGAAGTTGACGACCCGACAAATAACGCGATGATTGTGACGCCGCTGCAATTAATGCGTTATCGGTAATAAAAACTCGATGGGTTTTTTCATAAATACTGCGCAAACCTCGTAGTATATGAACTGCCTGCTCAACACTGGGTTCATCAAGCTTTACTAGTTGAAAACGTCTAGAAAGCGCTGCATCTTTCTCAAAATATTTTTTATATTCTGACCAAGTCGTCGCAGCAATAACACGCAACTCTCCACGCGCAAGTTCAGGTTTTAAAAGGTTAGCCGCATCGCTACCCCCAGCTTGGTTACCTGCACCGATTAATGTATGCGCTTCATCAATAAATAAAATGATAGGCTGTTCGGAATTTTTTACTTGATCAATAACAGCTTTAAGGCGCTTTTCAAATTCACCTTTTACCGATGCACCCGCTTGCAAAGCGCCAATGTCTAAACCCCATAGCGCAACACCGCGTAGCGGCTCGGGCACTTTATCATCAACAATGCGCAGAGCTAAACCTTCGATCAATGCGCTTTTACCTACACCCGCATCACCCACAGCAATGGGGTTATTTTTGCGCCTGCGAGAAAGAATATCGATCATTTGATCAATTTCATCGTCTCGGCATAGCACTGGGTCAATATGTCCATCGCGAGCACGCTCGGTAAAATCAATACCGTAGGAAGCTAGTGGCGTATTTTCACCATTGTCACCGATTGACCCAGATTTCCCCTTAGCTGATGCTTCATCGGTGCCATCTTCAGACTCCGATGTGTTAGCTAATAACGGCGTAAATTGTTTGCGCAAAGTTTCGCGATTAATAGGGTCAAGTAAAGTGATTAGTGGCAATGGCAAGTAGCGTGCAGCGTTAACTAATACCACCAAAAATACAGCTCCACTGCGCACTTTTGAATGGCCATTTTCTAGCGAGCCTAGCAACCATGCTTCTTGCATAACCTCCAATAGTAGAGGCGAAAACGCGGGATACTGCCCGTTAGCTAACTGGTCTGAAACAAAGCTGTCGGACAAATCACGCATAAAATCTTCATGGTGAATATTGGCTTGGCGCAAAATACTGCGCAGGTCACTTAAAGGGTTTTCTGCTAATTTATATAAAATATGCTCAACACTTATTTCGTCACTGCCTTTGGCAATCGCAAGACTTGCAGACTCCTCTAGGGCATGACGACACTCGTCGTTCAGTTTTTCTATAATTTTTGCTATATCAATACGAATCATTGGTTTTATTCATCTACGCGGATAGTAAAAGTCACCTGCTTATTGCAAGATAGAGATTAATTGCTGAATAGCTGTTTCGGCAGCTCGATCAACTTGGCTGTAATACCACGCAAAACTAGCCGCGAGTACGCCGGTCAAACCCAACCAAATACTCCATAGAGGGAGCTGCTTACTTATGCGATATTTACTATTGCGCACGTTACCGGTATTGGGGAGCAGCCCTACTGTGCTCTGGTCTTTAAACTCACGTATTTTTTGATGCAGACGTCGAATGAGGCTATTGAGCTGCTCGTAGCCATCACTGCTCATGCCATATTTTCCGCGAAAGCCCAGCGATAACATCATATAAAAGTATTCGAGCATATCTTGGTAAAGGTCTGGCTCTTGCAGCATGCGATTGAGGATAGTGAAAAACTTTTCGCCACCCCATGTCTCTTGATGGTAGGCGCTAAGCATTGACTGTTTTGTCCACATGGAGTTAAGCCCCCAGGTGGTACTCATGACCGCTTCATCTATAAATGTGCATAGGCAATAATGGAAAGCAATTTGAGTGGCTCGATCATAATCGTATTGGCGCATCTCTTCTTCTAGCGAAGCAATATCATTGCGCACTCTGTTATATAGGTGCTCAACATCTGGGTGATCAGCTAGGTCACGCATACGTAAAACCAAACCAAACAATGAGGTACTTGCATCGATCATCGGGTTGAGGCTATGGCCTCGCATTTTGAACCAGAGGTCAGTATCAAGATTAATATCGTCGATACCTTCAAAACCAATATGGTCGCGCTGTTGAACAAGAAATCCGTTATTGCCTTGATCAATATAGCTGACACCCTGCGGCGCAATAGGATTTACTGGCTCGTCCATGCGCGCAATATTGTTACCGTTGTTGGTCGTATTCGTGCTCATTTAGCTCTCCCTAATAGCCCAAAATTGTATTTCAAGTCCTGGGAATTCCCCCGGTATATGGAATGCAAAGCCCGCACTTTTAGCAGCCAATAACTCACGCCATTCGGTGCTGCTACGATCCATCTGAAAATAAGTAAAGCCCGCGTGATAAGGTAGCTGCTGTGGTGCAACAGGTAGCGTGCGGAAGGGAATACCTGGTAGCTGAAGGCTAACTAAGTCGTTAAGTTTTTCTAAAGAACCTACTTTAGCCTGCTGCATAAACAGCATTTGCAGTTGTGATAACTCCATACTGGCTTTAACAGCAATGACAAAATCGCTATGAGTGATCAATGCGTTATCGTGTACTGGTGCAGTCCATTTAGCATGGCCATGATCAAGCAACACAATCGGCACTGCACGCGGGCTAGCAAGTGAACCTAGTGCTTGACGTAATAGTTGCTCCAAAGGCTTAAAGGACTCCCAGAGCTCTCTATGATTGTAGGCTGGAAAATCCGCAGGTAATCGGCTCTCTACCTGAAACGTTGCCAACTCACCACAGGCTTGCGCCAATGCTTGATAGAGCCTTTCTGGATGTAGAGATGGCAAGCTATACATATGCTGAAATTCTGGATACATACGGTTTAGCGCCTGTAACAACATAAAGTCACTAACATCTGCAACGCCCGCTTGCTCTGGTGAACCTATACGCTCTGCTAGTTGGCGAGCTCGCCCTTGCATCAGACCACTGGCTTCATTCAGCAGGCGTTTAAGTCCAGGAATGGCGGCAATAGAAAGGCTAGTTGGGTAGAAATTTTCTTCAAGGATTAATCGATTATTTTCATCTCGACCTTTAATTTTTGCGATAGGCAAAGTGCTATAAGCACTGAGATCTTCGCTACCCAACATAAGCTTTGGTTTGAGAGTCGCTAGCTCTATATCTTGCAAGGTTCCTTCTCGCGAATGAACATCTTTAACTTGGTTGTGTTCAACAGCATAACGCGCTTTGTTATGAGAGTCGGGCCACATAACTTCTTGAACACTTTCGTTGCTAATAGGCAAAGCTAAATAGACAACTTGGTTATCGAGCCTAACATCGTTAACCGCCAATGGATCCAGCGGGCCGGTATCACTCGGAATATTAAAACATGTACCGTCGGGCATAACGCCACGCGCTCGCACGATGACTAAAGCACCAGAGTTTAAGGTATTTTCATCAAACTCAATCTCGGTTAGGCCATACATAAACGGCAGACTTTTATCTATGCGCTGGTTTGTGTGACTTTCAAGGTAACGACTTTCTTGTTGGAAATGTTGTGGGCGAATAAATAGCCCTTCGTTCCACACAATGCGTTTGTTATCATTCACTGAAATTCTTCCTGTGTTGTTAGTTCTACTGCCGTTTCGTCCAAGTGAATAAACAATGCAATTTTTTCACCTGTGGCATCAATTCTTATCACGCTCTTCCACTGCGCATTCGCGTAATCGTGGTAAGAGGCTGCGACTGCAATAAATTTTGTGTCTTTTTCTATTTCAACGGCTTCGATAAATTTATATTCATTGGGCACCATCATGTAATCATCATGCTTGATATAACTAGTGCTCAATGTCTTTTTCATATTTTCAAATAAATTTTCAAAATCCGCCTGTAAAATAAGGCTGTTTTCTTTTAATTGAAATACTTTAAAAAATATAGGTGTAGCTTGCGCTTCGCTGCTTACCTCGTCACTTTTAAGTAATTCAGAAGCATTATCTGCATTGGCTTTTATAAGCTCGTCCACATCAGTCGTATCATCAAGCCGGTCTACTAATACAATTTTTGTTTGGTCATTTTCGTAGTTATTAAATGTATTGGGGTTTACTTTTTTATCCGCTTTTATACTGACACTGATAACTGTTGGCCGATCGCTTGGCTCACCAATAGGAATAGACGGATCTTTTATTACCTTCCATGTTTTAGAAAGAACCTTGCCTGTCGAGCACCCACTCAACAGCATGATGAGCGAGGCCACAATGATTGCTTTCATGACGACACTCTCTCGCTGTTGCCACGCATTGCTCGATCATAATTTTGCTCAAATACTTCCCAAAACATTTTTTCAAGACCGCTTTGTCTACTAGACATTAACTCTTCAAAATATTTTTTATACATTTCCCAAGCATCAACACTTTCACCATCTGCTTTACGATAAGAGGCAAAACGTCCTTCAAGATTTTGTGGTGACAGCGCTTCGAGCACTTGCCAAAGCCCTTGCTGTATTGCCGTGACAATTGCAGCTTGGTTATTTTTAATACTTGCCATGCTTTCTGCAATTGCAGCCTCTGGCGACAAATAAACCGCGCTACGCTTTGTTGAAAATAAACGCTGTGATGTTTCGCCGTAGTCCATTCCCATACGCAACGGATTATCTTCTATAGGGTGATAACTGCGCCCCAGTAAAGAAATATTGGCAGGGCCATTTTGTTCTGCTTGATAAAGCGCTAACAAACCTTCAATAGCCGCCTTTACTGCAAGACCAACATCACCCGAGAACTGATGTGCCTGTGTAGGCTCCATAGGCTCTGATGCCAATTCCATTGCCGCTGTTAACGGCGCGTTAGTTAAATGACTGGCTTGAAATTCAGAATCACTTATTGATGTTTTAGCATCGATAGTGTTATCGACTGCTTGTTGCACGTGGGCACCTGTTTGAATATCCATTGTTTGAGTTACCTTTTTTTCAGAGGGGCGTAAGTGTTCATTTGAGGACAAGCTAATTGCTTCTTGCATGCTATTACCAACATCAGCAACGCTTGCTAAAGAGGTAGATGAAACTTCATGTGTATCGGCTAAGACCGGATGGCGACGCGCTATGGTGTCTTCATCTTCTTGGCCTTTTAAGAGCACGGACAATGCATTGGCCGTTTTTGGTTTTTCTAGCAGATCGTTAAGTGGGTTACTAGTCTCTTCATTTTTTTCACCGCCCAACTGTTTGTAATCAAGGCTGCGAGTGAGTCGATCTAATTCGTTTTCTTTGGTAAAGAGTTGGCCCAAATCCAGTTTACGAATATGATCGACTCCAATACTTTTTGCGTAACCGTCTTCGTCAATCATTACTTCGACGCGATACTTACCTATGCGAATTTGGTCACCATCGTTAATGGCAACTACTTCCATTCGCCCAAGTGGATCGGCATGGCGATTGATATAAGTCTTACCACACAAATCAATCATGACGTATTTTCCGTCAAGCACTTGTATACAAGCGTGTTGTCCCTTTACCGAGCCAAAAGCATCGTATAGTTTCCAATCGACAGTACCGCTACCTATCGTCATGCTTTGAGCTTGCAAGCTATAGGATGGTGAGGAGCCATGGGTTAATTGCTCGGGGTTCGTGACATTTAAAAATAACGGTGGCAATGACATTACTGGCCTCCACTAATGCTAACGAGAGTTTCATGCCCAAGGGAAACCTCACCCAAGAATGTTGTCCAGCCTAGATGCGAGCCTTTTTTCTCATCTAAAGTAAATGGAGGAACTTCATCATGGAGTAAACCAAGCTCAAGATCGTAAGCTAATTGATCACGCAATAAGAAAGCTAAAAGAGCGCGTAATTGTTTATAGGTATCTCCCGAAGGCAAAAAATCACGGTAACGTTGCTGGCTCAAAGATTTGATAGAGACAATAAATTTGGAATTTGGCGTAAGTACTCTGTCGCCTGCAACGAAGTTATCCCCGAGCGTAATGTTGGCGACTGCGAGCTTATTCATTTGTTGTTTGGGGACGTCGACATAACGCTCGACCCACTCCCTGATACTCACATGCTTTAAGCTAAAACAATGAGCAACGATACCACTGACCATAGAAGGCGCTCGGCTACGTGTTGCAATCATGCCGATATAAGTCAGCATTCGACTCCATGGCAGCGGGGTATCGCCACGCAAAGCCTCATCATTCATGCCGATTAATGAATAAACATATTGCGAAAAGCGATCCTCAGCATTGGACTCAAAGCGAACAGAATAACGGTACTTTCTCCACGCACGGTGCAATAATGTAATAAGGCGATGATTGAAAAAGTTTAAAAAAGGTACGCGAACTCCATGGTCTTGCTCCATAGGCTCACAGGCCAACTCATCCAGATAATGTCTAGGCAAAGGGGAACTGCTACCTTGCAAACCCATGAAGGCGATCTGAATAAAATAGTTTTCTACGCCATCAACCGACTCAACTCCTGCATCTAATACGTCTGTTCTCGGAAAACCCAATTCGGGGCTAACCTCGTAACGGATTAGTTCATCCTTTGGATAAAGGTCATAAGGCTTTTCTAAACTTTTATTGTTAACCTTATATAAGCGCTCTACGAGCTGAAAGAATGCCGTAGAACGCGCCTCACCCAGAACCTGATGACTCAGATCACTGGCTGCTTTCCCTGCTCTAACGGCCATTCATAAACCTCATTATTTCCTAAGTTACATACTTTTAACTGGTGAAAAGAATTAATACTGCTATAAAGTGAAAAGAACTGAGCCAACACAGAGCCAAACAGATAGACCTCTCCGTGGCATAAAAAACCTCCTGGGTTAATGTTTAATGTGCTCTCCATACCCCTGATAGGAAACCCTTTAATCAAGCGGTCAATAGGGTTTGTTTCAATTGATTTGAGCCCATCCATACGCTGTTTCGTCTGGCGCTCGCTTTGCACATCGTGATGACCAACAAAATCATAACAACGTAAAATATTTTTTAGCGGTTCGATCTCTAATAGCGAAAGATAGTTAAGCGCTAAATTAGAGATCAGCGACCAATGCAGCTCTGAGTCTAGTATCGGTGGATAATTTTTTGTGGGCTCAGTGATGTTAGTAAAATCAACAAAGGGAGGGGTATCTTCTGTAGATACAGAAACATCACCCACTTTTAACATCGAGGGTAAATCAGCATTAGTACACAACATAGAAACACTGATCGTTTCTTCCTTATCGACCCAGTCATGCTCATCACTTCGCGTAAAAGCAATACTATGTATACTTTCGCCATTCAATACCGAGGGCTTTATCGATACTTTGTAATAAAGCGAATCGTGCTGGTTTTCTCGCTCAATTTCATGCTGAAACGACTCAAAGGGGAAATAGGTTCTTTTGCCTTTTTTAAAGGCAACATCCTCTGCATTCTTTACGCTAGAATTTTGCGACATAGCGCTTTCGACACGCTCAACAGAAAATATATCGTATACTCTATCGGCATTGCCGGCTGGCATCAGCGAGTACTTTATCCGCTTGCCATCTACAACGATTGGCTCTGCGCTGTGTTTGAAAAGATTGACCGCAGGCACACAATAGAGAGAAAAGTCATGTTCTCTGATGACTGTTCCACTTGGCATGGCATAGTTGAAGTTAAAATTAATTGTAGCTTCTTCTGACTCAACTCCCATCCAGAGAGATGATAAATTATTCAAGCGAAAGAAATAAAATGCCTGTTGAAAACCAAGGAACTCCTGAATAATTCGATAACCATCAAATACATTTTCAGGGTAAGGAAGTAGCGCGTCCTCTGGAGAGAACCCAAGCGGCTGAATATTTTGCAGAGGAATAGACCTAGTTTCATCACCGATGACTACTTCGATAGAATCGAGGTAACGAAACAACCAAAGGTAAGTAGTAAGTGCAGTGTGCGGCTCACCACTTAAAAATATATCTAGCTCATTACAACCTGCTGTATAAAGCGGTTGATCATGTATTGTCTTTAGTGACAACGAGAGCACTGTTTTTTCTCTGCTATGAGATTCTTGAATACCTGATATTTCTATTGGGTAGATATTGCAGTCGCGAGACGTATGAAAAAGGCATGGTGCAGAATTACCATCACCAATTTCGACGGGTTTAGATGAAAGCATAGTATTTTTATCTATGCATTTTTTTGCATCGACTGTACCAACTTTTGGCGTAAACTTTATCATCGTGACCGATGGTAATGGTCGAAGATAATTTGGCCACAAAAGATTAAGTAAAGAGTGTGTTAGCTCAGGCAGGTCATCATCTATTTTTTGATGCAATCTCGCCGACAAAAAAGAAAAACCCTCCAGTAGGCGCTCTACGTCTGGGTCAGAAGATTTTTCAGATAAAAATGGAGCTATCTGTGGGTAACGTTCGGAAAACACCTTCCCTTGTAGACGTAAAAACTCTAATTCATCGCGATAGAGCTTTTGCAAGTCGTCTTTTATCATCATTGATATTGCCAATCCTGTGCCAATTTACTACTAATATAAACGTTACAATAATAAACTTATGAAGATATCTGCCACTGCGATCGATACTGATCAACAGCCATAGCAAATGTAATTTTCTCGTACTTATTATCGACAAGTGTTAAACCATCGATAATAAACTTTAACTCTAAAGGCTGATCAATATTGGCCTCATAGCGAATGCTGACAATCTTCACCCGAGGCTCAAAATTATTAATGGTGTTTTTGATATCAGCAGAGATAATAGAAACCATATCCTTAGTCCCTATCGCCGCATCGTTAAAATCATCCAAGCCAAAATCTGGGACGCAAAGAGACGACCCCTTACGCGCATTAAGAAGTTGCTTAATATGCTGCTTAATAGAATTGGCTTTACGATTGATGCGCTCCGTGCTATCTAAACGCCGCCTAGAAGGCGGCGCATTATTTAGTCGGTCAAAAAAACCTCCAAATTGTTGTTTCATGACCCACCAACTCCATTAGTCCTTATCGAGCTTACCAACCAAAGATAACTCGAAAGTCGCGCCCATATATTTGAAATGTGGACGTACAGCCAAGGTAACACTGTACCAACCTGGATCACCCTCAACATCATTTACTTCAATGCTAGCGGCACGTAAAGGCCTGCGACTACGCACTTCTGCTGGTGGATTCTCTTGGTCAGCCACATACTGCTTGATCCAGTTATTAAGTTCACGCTCAAGGTCTTGACGCTCTTTCCAGCTACCAATTTCTTCACGCTGTAGAACTTTAATATAGTGAGCTAAGCGGTTAATAATGAACATATAAGGCAGTTGAGTACCTAACTTGTAGTTAGTCTGCGCTTCTAAGCCTTCTTTAGTTTTTGCAAAAGTCTTAGGTAGCTGCACAGAGTTTGCCGAGAAGAACGCTGCATTATCGCTGTCTTTTCTCATGGTTAGAGGGATAAAACCCTCTTCAGAGATCTCGAACTCACGACGATCAGTTAGCAAAATTTCCGTAGGAATTTTCATCTCTAACTGGCCCATAGACTCATAAAGATGAACAGGTAAATCTTCTATCGCACCACCGCTTTGTGGGCCAATAATATTAGGGCACCAACGATATTTAGCAAAACTATTAGTAATAGAACTCGCCATTAAATAAGCCGTGTTACCCCACAAGAAATGATCGTGATTACCATCAACTGTCTCTTTATAAACAAATGACTTAATTGGGTTTTCAACAGGGTCATAAGGCGTACGCAATAAGAAGCGGGGCATCGTAAGACCAAGATAACGCGCGTCTTCACTTTCTCGAAGAGAGCGCCACTTAGCGAACTTAGGTGATTCAAAGTAATCTTTAATATCATTGCGGTTAGGCAAATCAGTAAAGGAATCAACACTGAAGAAATCATGCCCAGCAGAAGAGATAAACGGAGCATGAGCCATTGCACCAACAGAGGCTAAGCTTGTCAGTAATTTTATATCCGGTGTTGATGGAGCAAATTGGTAGTTACCCACCATAACGCCATAAGGTTCGCCACCAAAAGTACCGTAGCCACCAGAGTACACCTGTTTATAAAGGCCACTCTGCATAATTTCAGGAGCATCTTCAAAGTCTTCGAGCAGCTCTTCTTTAGTAATATGAACAAATTCCATTTTAATGTTTTCACGGAAATCAGTTCTGTCTACAAGTAGTTTTAGACCCTGCCAAGCAGACTCAAGCTGTTGTACAGCAGGATCATGAAGAATCTGATCAACATGCAAGCTGAGTTTGCGATCCAACTCCGCTATCATCATATCAACAGCCTGCTTATTAACAGGCTCTTCTTCAGTATCAGACTCTAAAAGATTAGAGATAAACGCCGCAACGCCACGCTTCGCAACACCATACTCGGCATCATCCTGGCGAATAGTTGTTTGTTGTAATATCTGATCAATTAAACCAATAGATTGCGACTGTTCAACTGGCTGCTCCAGAGTTTCAGCATCCATTATTCTACTCCCTCTTCTGTATTTTCTTCATTGTTCATTAATTTGGAAATTTCTTCTTCCAATGCCGCTTTTGAATCTGGACTATCAAGCAATGCTTGTAGGCCCTTACGGAATTTTGGCAAACTGCCTAAAGGCCCCTTAAGAGCTACCAATGCTTCACGAAGCTCTAGCATTTTTTTCAACTCCGGCACTTGCTTAACAATGCCGTCAGGAGAAAAATCATCTAAGCTATTTATCTTTAAAGAAACAGGCAGCACTGCATCTTCATCCATTTCGTCTGATAATTTGTTATCAATGTTGATATCGAGGCTCAAATCACTTTCGCGCATAACTGACGAAAAAGTATTTTTATCAACTCTTATTGCTTGACGCTCTTCAAGCCTTGAATCTTCACGATGACCTTTAAAGTCACCCATAACCAACATGCGAAGCGGCAATTCCACCTCAGCTTTTTGGTCTCCCGTTGCCGGAACATATTTTATATTGATGCGCTCTTTAGGCGCGACAGAACCACTGCTAGACATGAACAAAACTCCCTTAAATTTGTTATGACAGGACTTTTTATCAACCTTGAAAAAGTCAATAAAACAATCTGATGTATTGAAGCGAGCGGAGTATAGCAAATGAAACAAAATACAAACAAGGTTATTTTTTAATATATTATTTTTTAAAAAATCCAAAATAAAATTGAACTTTTTCAATATTTTTCAGCACTCGACAAACCAATAACCTCAAATTTGACATGGCTTTTTCAAACAAAACAACAACAAACTAAACCATTGTTTTTAAAGATTTTTTTATAAAAATAAAAAATAACTGCAACATCATATTAATATTCAACCAAACAAAGCAATAAATAATAAAGCATTAAAAATAACAATTAAAAACACAGTATTTAAAACTTAAAAAATTATTTAAACCAAACAAAGCAAAATATAAAAAATTTTATTTATATTACTCATAAAAATTCTTTTATATGCTAAAAAAATAAGCAAATTAAAATTTAATTAAGGCATAATAAGAAAACTCCAAGGATTATGGACTTCCTCAAAAATGCATACCACTTATCTCTTCTGGTTCAAAAAAGCTCTCGAATAAGTTTCGATCATTTATTAAGCGAAACATAAGTTAAAAACACTCAATCTTACTTAAAAAATAAACAACCATGTCTGCAAACCATTACTACTTCTCTTTTATTAACCAGATAAATATTAGCAATGACGAAACGCGTGTTATGAATAGCGATGCTTATATCAAAGTTCGCGATCATATAAATCGGCACTCCTTTACAAATAACTGGCGAGAAACTAAACAACTCATTGAAGAGATTAACCAAGATACTGGCATCAATTTTATGGCTGCTGTTTATTACGCTGTCGCAGCAGCCAAAACGGAAGGGATTAAGGGCTTAGCATCTGGCTTAGAAATAGTATTAGCCGCTATCGCACAATCGGGCATAGACACCATATCGCAAAAGAAACAGAACGATGCGATTAACTGGATGTTTGGCTTGACTAAAAATGAGGTTAAAGCATTTGAGTTAAGTAACCAAGACTTACGCGATCTTTATCGCTGCGAGCGAGCCTGTGCTGCGATAAAGGATAATACCCACTCTGACCAATTGCCAAATTTAGAGATAGTACAGCAGCTTTTATCGGAGTTTATTACACAGTTCCAATTGCCAGACACAGCTATTGTTAAACTACCCCAACAAAAGAGAACTCGATCACTATTGCTAGTGATACTCGGGGTAATGGTTATTGCTTTGGCAATATTTTTTTACACTCGCCAACTAAATGCGAGTTTATTTGATGTTATAGAGCACTATTCGCCCAAACCCTATTCGACCCTCAGTGATGATCTTTCAATGCTTTCATCACGCTATGGCACTCAACGCGTTACTAAGGCAAAGCCAGCCATTATTGAGCATTATTTAGCCCGTGCCGACTACTGGACTACGCTGGACAAAAACCAATCGTTATTACTCACAGAAGACTGGCTTAAGCAGGTTGAGAGCACTTATGGTGAAAACCCTGAAGTTTCCGAACGCCTATTGTTAATTAGTGAACGCAAGCAAACGCTACTCAACAATATAAACAGCCTAACTCAACGGTTTATTAATAGCCGAACACAAATAGCCAACTTTAAGCAATCTATTGAGCAGGCAAAAAAAATCACAAAAGAAGATCTTCAGAAGGTTAAAGACAAGGTCGTAGAAATAGAAAACTACTCCATTAGCTTGTCACCCTTTTTAGGTCGTGCAGAATATATTTCTAAGCAAATAACTGAAAACAATATCGACACAGCAGAAGACGAGCTGCGTATTTTCAAGCTTAGGGTATCGGGTTTATTACTTAAAATTAGGGAATTTGAAGAGCAAATCGGTAGGGCTAATCAAGATAGTTGAACAATGGATTATGAGTAACCAAGTCACAAATATAACTGGGTGGCAGGGCACAAACGACCCCGCCATTACTCTTTACATCTACCCAACTCGTAAATATTAGAAGCGAGAGCGATATATCACTTATGCAAGTTCTTGGCTCGCTAAGTATTCTCCGTAAGTGCCTTTAAAACTGATCAACTCTTTATCTTTTATCTCTATAATTTGCGTAGCAAGTGACGAGACAAACTCACGATCGTGACTCACAAAAAGTAATGTACCTGGGTAGTTTTCGAGAGCGAGGTTAAGCGACTCAATAGACTCCATATCCAAGTGGTTGGTAGGCTCATCCATTAATAAGACATTGCTATCCATCATCATTAACTTACCAAAAAGCAGGCGATTTTTTTCACCGCCCGAGCACACCTTGGTTTGCTTTTTATATTCGTCGGCCGAGAATAATAAACGCCCAAGCGTGGCACGTACAATTTGATCATCATGGCTGGGTTTACGCCACTGACTCATCCAATCGAACAAATTCATATCGCCGCTAAACTCTGCGGCACTGTCTTGCGGACAATAACCCAGGCTTGCATTCTCGGCCCATTTAACACGGCCATGCTCTGGACTTAGCTCACCCATTAAACAACGCAAGAGCGTTGTTTTACCCACACCATTCTCACCAATAATGGCAATACGCTCACCCGCTTCAAGAATGATGTCACCCTTGCTAAACAATGCTTCATTATCAAAGCCATGCCCTAAATTCTCCAAAGTTACCGCTTGGCGATGTAGCTTTTTCTCTTGGTTAAAACGAATAAAAGGATTTACACGGCTTGAAGGCTTTATGTCTTCAAGTTTTATTTTTTCGAGCTTTTTAGCACGTGAGGTTGCCTGTTTTGCCTTGGAGGCATTCGCAGAAAAGCGGCTGACAAACTGTTGTAGATCAGCGATTTGCGCGCTCTTTTTACTATTTTCTGCACGTAATCGCTCTTGCACTTGAGTTGCCGCAATCATAAAGTCATCGTAATTACCGGGATACACACGCAACTCACCATAGTCAATATCGGCCATATGCGTACACACAGAATTTAAAAAGTGGCGATCGTGAGAGATAATAACCATCGTACTGCTGCGCTCGTTTAATACATCCTCTAACCATTTGATAGTGTGAATATCCAAGTTATTGGTTGGCTCGTCGAGCAGTAAAATATCCGGATCAGAAAATAACGCCTGCGCCAGCAACACACGCAGCTTCCAGCCAGGCGCGACTTCGCTCATTGGCCCAAAATGTAGAGCCTCATCAATACCTGCACCCAATAATATTTCTCCGGCGCGGCTCTCTGCACTGTAGCCATCCATTTCAGCAAATTGCACTTCTAAATCGGCGACTTTCATACCGTCCGCTTCGCTCATTTCGGACAATGAATAAATACGATCTCGCTCTTGCTTAACAGCCCACAATTCTGCGTGTCCCATAATAACTGTATCGACAACACTGTACTCTTCAAAAGCGAACTGATCTTGGTGCAACTTACCTAAGCGTTCGTTAGGGGTGACCGAAACATTACCACCCGTAGGCGCAAGCGAGCCGTCGAGTATCTTCATTAAGGTTGATTTACCGCAACCATTGGCACCAATTAGGCCATAGCGATTACCGTTACCAAATTTAACCGAGATGTTTTCAAAAAGAGGTTTGGCACCAAATTGCATGGTGACATTTGCAGCTGAAATCAAAAGAATACCCTACAGAAAGATGAATCGAAGTATAAGCGGGCGAAATCCGCATTAAAATTTGCGCGTACTATAGAGATTTATATAGGTAAGGTCGAGTGAATTTTAAGCGGCAGACGAAATCTGAAGTCTCGATCGTTATGTCAGGCACTAAAATGACAAAGGCACAAATATTTCTATTTGCGCCTTATTGTTACACAAAGGTAAAAGTACCTTAGGCCGTAATTACGTATTGCAACACCTCAACAACCTGCTGTGGAGTTTGCGCCCAGCCCATTGCCGCCGCATCGACCTCTTTTAATGGGTGAATAATATCTTCGGCATGTAACGTTAAGTATGGCTTACCCAAAGCTGCACAAAAGCCAGCATCAAAGGCAGCGTTCCACTGCTTGTATTTATCACCAAAACGTACAACCGCCATATCGCAATCTTCGATCATGGTTTTAGTGCGAATGGCATTAACCTTTGAAGACTGGTGATCACGCCAAAACGGCTTGTCTTGCGCGCCCAGCATATCACCTGCGGCATCACTTGCCTCATGTACAACCACTGGGGAGGTGAATTCAACGGGCAAGCCAAGCGCTTTGGCACCCTCGATAATTTGCTCGCGCCAATCTGTGTGTATTTCACCTGATAAATATATTTGCCATGTCTTCATGTATTTTCTCCAATTGGGTTAATTGGCTATTGAATAATGACAAAACAATAAAACCAATGTGTAGGGCTTATAAAACGCGCATTCTAGCGCAACTTGCAAGAGGAGGGATAATTATAGGTTAAATTGTTTACTCTATTGCCTGCACCCAGCCCTAATAAACATATCAACATGCTCTATACCCCCATCATCGTAAGGATTGCCCTCTGCCCCAAAACCAAACTGCTCATAAAATTTTACTAAGTGTATTTGTGCTGAGAGCTTAATAGTTGCATCAGGGTACTCTAGCGCACATTTATCTAAACACTCCCGTATCAGTATTGAGCCAAGGCCTTGGCCTCGACACTCCCTGACAACAATAATACGGCCAATAGAAACCTCACCTAAAGGTAGACGGGAATAGTTAATACGCGCGTAGGCCATCAGCTGATGACTATTATCAAAAGCCTGCAAATGCAATGAGGATTCGTCGGCTACGTCAATATCATGATAGATACTTTGTTGCTCAACAATAAAAACCGCTTGGCGCAGCAAAAGTACCGCGTATAACGCTTTAGTATCGAGCTCACCAAAGCACTTCCACTGCCAATCAATCATTCGTTTTTTGGCTCCTAAGCAGCGGCCTTTACTACTGGCGATTAGTTATCTAATAGCTCAATCCAGTGCTTAACCGGCACACTCGCTTTCGATTCTAAATGCATTTGGCAACCTACATTCGCCGTAACAATTTGCACGGGGTCATCGACCATTAAGGCATTTAATTTATTATCCAGTAATTGCTGGCTAGTTTTGGATTGCAGTACCGAGTATGTCCCTGCAGAACCACAGCATAGATGTTTATCTTTTGTTTGAGTCAAAGGCACACCGGCACGCGCGAGAATTTCTTCGACAACACCGTTGAGCTGCTGGCCATGCTGTAATGTACAAGGGCAATGAAAAGCCGTTGGTTTAGCATCGCCTATATTGAGCGCTTCTAAATTTTCAGCAGCTAAAATTTCGCTGAGATCTTTGGTCAATTCACTCACTTTTTTTGCTTTGGCCGCGTAGGCGATATCGTGCTCTAAAAGCTCACTGTATTCTTTAACCATGACGCCGCAACCAGAGGCTGTCATCACAATTGCCTCTGCACCGGCTTCGATAGCAGGCCACCAGGCATCGATATTTTTACGCATGGCGTTCAAGCCATCATCGTGAGCAGCAAGGTGATAATCAACGGCACCACAACAGCCCGCCTTTGGTGCTTCGACTAAAGTAATGCCCAGCTTATCGAACACACGTGCCGTTGCTGCATTGGTGTTTGGTGTTGTTACCGATTGCGCGCAACCTGCTAGTGCAAGCATATGGCGCGCATGACCTTTACCATTATTGACAACAGCTGGCCAAGGGGAAGCAACTTTTTTAGGTGGAATCTTAGCGCCTAAAGCCGTGCCCTTAAGTAGGGGTTTAACCAACTGCCCCATACCCACAAACAAACCAAAGAGAGATTTATTCGGCAATACTTTTCGCAGTGCAAAGCGCGTAAATTTATCGATGGGTTTACGCGGTACGCGCTCCTCAACAATACCGCGGCCAATATCCACTAGGCGCCCATATTTGACACCTGATGGACAAGTCGTTTCGCAGCTTCTGCAAGTTAAGCAGCGATCGAGATGAGTTTGCGTCTTCTCGCTCACTTCGTTGGTCTCTAGCAGTTGCTTAATTAAATAAATGCGACCGCGCGGCCCATCACGCTCGTCACCAAAGTGTTGGTAAGTAGGGCAAGTCGCCGTACAAAAACCACAGTGTACGCAAGCACGTAGAATATCTTCGGCTTCTTTTATTTGAGGCAGCTCGGCCATTTTTGGATGTGTATTTGTTTGCATAAAATTATTTCCTACATCCAGCCATACAAACGGCCCACATTAAAAATATTATGCGGGTCGAGTGATTGTTTAATATTTTTTCGAATTGTTTTCATCACAGCATTAGGCTCGGCAATTATTTCTTTTGAGCGATCGCCGCCTCGATACAAAACAACTTCGCCACCTTGCGCATGTGCCCAAGCTGATAATTCTTGCTGATCAAATTCACCCTTCAACCAACGCTGGGAACCAGCCCAATCGAGCAACCATGGTTTATCGTCGAGATAAACAGGTGCAGCAGAGTTAATCGAAAAGCGCCAAAGCGGGCTAGATGAATGTTGGGATACAAAAAAATCCGCGCGCAAATCACGCAAGTTATTCCAAAAAGTTTGTGCTTCTGGCTCAGACAATTCTTTAGGGTTTGACAACTGACTTTGCCATTGCGATGCCGTACCTTCTACTGCACTCTTAGCACCTGCAAGCCTGATGTAAAGAGAATTATCCAACCAACATGCACCGGTAATGGGTTTAGGCTGACCTGAAAACTCATTCATAAGGCGAATGGCATCACTCTGTGTTGCCTCAGCACATAAAGTCATGGTTGCCGCAGGCTTAGGTAAAACTTTAAAACTTACTTCGGTCATTAAGCCAAGAGTACCCATCGCCCCAGCTTGCAGGCGAGAGACGTCGTACCCCGCTACATTTTTCATTACCTTTCCGCCAAATCGCAAGTGTTCGCCCTGACCATTAATCAAGTTAACTCCTAACACATGATCACGAATAGAACCGCCCCATGGGCGACTTGGGCCCGAAATATTAGCGGCAAGTGAACCACCAAAAGTTGCATTGCCGCCAAAGCGCGCAGGATCACAAACAAGCATCTGATTGTTTTCAGCAAGAACCTCATCGATTTCTTTTAAAGTAGTGCCTGCGCGTACACTCATTACAAGCTCAACGGGCTCATAACTGACAATGCCTGTATGCCCACCACAAGAAATAACATGCGCATCATTAGTGGTGGTATCACGACCTAAAGATTTTTTAGTGCCATTACCTTCAATAATAATTTGTTGTTTTTTATCAACACAGGTTTTAATTTGCTCGATAAAATCTTTTGTTAAATCACTCATGCCGCACTCTCCCCTTCGCTAACAACTTCCTCAGCAGCTGGCTTTTTACGTAAAGCACGATATTCCTGACAACGTTTTAATACAGGAATACCTTTACCCGGATTTAGCATACCCTTTGGGTCAAAGGCCGCCTTAATCGCATGAAACTGAGCAATCTCAAGGTCGTTAAACTGCACAGCCATTTGGCGAATTTTTTCGAGACCCACTCCGTGCTCACCGGTAATACATCCACCGACTTCAACACACAACTCTAGGATTTTGCTACCAAACTCTTCAGTTTTTTCAAACTCGCCGGGCACACTTGAATCAAATAAAATTAACGGATGAAGATTACCATCGCCAGCATGAAATACATTAGCTACACGCAAATCATAAATCTGTGAAAAACGGTTAATCTCGGTTAACACATGGGATAATTGCCCACGCGGAATCGTACCGTCCATGCAATAGTAGTCAGGAGATAATCGGCCTACAGCAGGAAAAGCAGACTTGCGCCCCTTCCAAAATAGTGCGCGCTCTTCTTCGCTTTGGGATATTCGCACACTAGTAGCACCTCGCTTTTTAAACAACGCCGCAACTTGGTCGATATGTTCTTGCACTTCTTCTAATGTGCCATCTACCTCACACAATAATAATGCCTCGGCATCAACGGGGTAGCCTGCGTTGGCGAAAGCCTCGGAGGCCTTAATGGCATGGGTGTCCATCATCTCTAAACCGCCGGGGATAATACCCTCGGAGATAATAGCGCCCACGGAGTCACCTGCCGCTTGCACGGAGTCGAACCCCGCCAGTATAACTTGTGCTTTTTCAGGTAGAGGCAATAGCTTAACGGTCACTTCGGTAATAACACCTAGCATCCCCTCGGAGCCATTAAGCAGAGCCAATAAATCCGCACCGTAACTATCGAGGCCTTCGCTGCCAATACTAACGAGTTCACCCTCGATGGTGACCATTTGGATTTTTAAAATATTGTGTACGGTTAAGCCATATTTAAGGCAATGAACACCGCCGGCATTTTCGGCAACGTTGCCACCAATCGAGCAGGCAATTTGTGACGAAGGGTCTGGAGCATAATAAAGGCCATCCTCACCAGCAGCTTCACTAATAGCAAGGTTGCGCACACCAGGTTGCAGTCTCGCGGTTCGCGCCAGCTTGTTAATCTCAATAATTTTGTTGAATTTAGCTAAGGATAGAACAATACCTTCTTTATGAGGTGTTGCTCCGGCAGAGAGGCTGGTACCTGCGCCACGCGCAACGATAGGCACATTGGCTTGATGGCAAAGTTTTAACACGCGTTGAACTTGCTCAACGGTTTCGGGCAAAACGACTAGCTTTGGCATCTCCGTATAGGCTGCCAAGCCATCGCACTCATAGACTCGCTGAGTCTCTGCATCCACGATTACATATTCAGGGTCAATAAACTGCCTGAACTCATTTGCCAAACTTATTATGTCATTTAGCTGTTTCATTTCGCTCACTTTTTATTAATAAAGAGTATTGTTTTGTACGAGTAACTAATTAGTACAAAAATAATGCCGTATAGTTATTAACTCAAAGTGACCGAAATGACTTTAAAAAATAACTACTATTATTGCTGATTAAAAAAATCGATGCCGGCTTGTGCACAATCCATATCTTGCTGTGGCGTACCTGAACTAACACCGATACCACCAACGAACTCACCATCGACAATAACGGGCAAACCACCACCCACACTACTAAGACGGCCTCCGGCCTCTGTGTGAATACCAAATGCGAGACTACCAGGAACATTAACAGCATTGTATTCATGGGTGGCCTTACGTGCAGCACCCGCTGTAAAGGCTTTATCCTGTGCAACTATAATGCTGTGTGCTTTACCACCGTCCATACGGTCAAAGGCAATTAAATTACCCGACTCGTCAACAACGGCGATACACATTGGTACACCAATTTCTTCGGACTTTTTTCTTGCGCCATCAATGAGTATTTTTGCTTCCGCAAGACTTAAACGTTTTATCGATAACATGAGACTTCCTTCCTTTTACATTATTAAACAGGTTTATAGGCGGCAAGGGTCAGAAGAAAAATAAAAAAAACTCTAAAATACTTCGATATAAACTTTGATAACTCTGGGGATTTATTTTTCTTTTTTACCTTGCACAAGCCTGAATATATCAGAGCTAATCTATTACAACCATATGAATAATATTACATAATATGAGGGTATTTTTTACTTATAAAACTATGTAAAAAAATCACAGATACATGCCAAACCTAAGACAATATTTCTCATTCCTTTGATAAAGTCAAAAACGACGATAACGAGAGCCTTAGAATAGTCTTTAGAGATACAAATGTCTATTTGGTATGGTAGTGGTATTACCAGTAATTTTTAACAAGAAAACAAAATACTCTATTTATATAGGCTGACAGAAAGCATTAATTGAAATAGAATGACTGGTATTACCAGAAAAAGAAGAAAAACAATGAATGCGGACCTCGATACCAATGTTCTCTCGACAGCAATTTCGCACCATCTAGAAGAGCTGATCCTTGATGGCACACTACAGCCAGGGGATAAGATTCCATCGGAGCGCCAATTATGCCAGCGACTCAACGCATCTAGACCTTCTATAAGAGAAGCCCTAAAAGAGCTCCGTGGGCGAGGTGTTATTACAACCGAACACGGCAAAGGCTCCTTTGTTATCGGTATGCTCGATGACAAACATGATACCAACCCACTCACTAGGCTTTATGAAAAACACCCCAGATTACTCTATGACTTACTAGAGGTTCGCGAATTACTTGAAGGCGAAGCGTCCTCTCTAGCCGCTGAGCGAGGAACCACAAAAGACCTATATAAGATCACCAAAGCATATCAAGCTATGAATCAATCGCCTGAGAACAAAAAGGATTTGCTCGACACAGCACGACTAGATCATGCTTTTCATCGCTCTATTTATGAGGCATCACACAACCCCGTATTGATCCATACATTGCAAAGCCTGATGCAATTAATGCTAAATAGCGTTGTCGATTCTATTACCAACCTTTACCATCTCGATAAACAAAAGAAACAAATTGATAGACATCACCTGAATATCTACAACGCCATTATGAATCGTGAGCCTGAGAAGGCAAAAGCCATGGCTATTGAGCATATACATAGTATCAGGGACCGCATGCTCGAAATTGAGCGCGAAGAAGAACGCAGTCAACGAGCGGATCGCTGGCACAAAGACAATTAAGCATAACTGCTGGACACATGATCAGGATCAAGCATGAATGGTAAAATGAGCGATAAAATAAACGACGATGCCTTACAAGCACTTAAAATAGCCTTTAGCTATATGCCAAAAGCCATTGAGGTTAACAAGTACGACTATGGTGATGATTATCAAAGAGTATTGGAACATATAGAGAGAGTAAGAGAGACTTTACTTATCAATGATGTAGATCCTGATGAGGTCGCCGGCGAGATCAATCCTCAGCACACACCCAACTCGTGCTACTAAGACAATAATATATAGATGAATACCATGAATATTGACTGGGATAAAACACATGCTGCCATATGGAGGCAGCATAAACAGTACTTACGCCCAGTTAGTGCGCTAGACCCTATTGGCTTGGACGCGTTAGTAGGAATAGAGGATCAAAAGAATCAATTAATTCACAACACCGAGCGTTTTATATCCGGCAAATCAGCCAATAACGCACTACTTTGGGGCGCCCGTGGCACAGGAAAATCATCGCTGATCAAAGCGACCTTAAATCACTTTAGACTCGATAATTTGCGCTTAATCGAAATACAAAAAAGTGATTTACAAGACTTGCCAGAGATTATTGACGATATTAGAGACTTACCACAAAAATTCATTATCTATTGTGACGACTTCTCCTTTGAAGAGAACGAAAGCTCCTATATCGCCCTCAAAACTATCATCGACGGATCAATTGAATTACCACCAAACAATATATTACTATACGTCACATCAAATCGTCGGCACTTAATGCCCGAATACGTGTCTGACAATGAAGGAACCAAAATTGTAGATGGGAATCTACATTACTCTGATACCGTAGAAGAGAAGATATCCCTTTCGGACAGATTTGGCCTATGGCTATCGTTTTACCCACAGGATATTAATAACTTCCTGAAAATTGTTGATAGCTACTTCCCAGATTTTAGCGGCGACCGCGACGAACTTCATCGTGCAGCCAAATTATTTGCAGCCACCAGAAGCTCAAGAAGCGGACGAACAGCGAAGCAATTTTATAATCATTACTCAGGTTAATAGCAACATGTGCACCACAGATTTAATCGTTAAATCGGCCTTTTTGAATATCGCTACAAAGAGGGCAGATAATGTTTAACAAAGAAGCATTTATTGAGCAATGCAAAGAAGTCGCCCATTTAGATGACAGCCACAAACGTATCAAACTACTTCTAGAAGAAGCATTAAAAGACCCTAGTAGTGTAATGGAAACCCTAGGGAAACCAACATCTGCAGGCGTTGAAGTACTATACGAAGCCGATAACTTGTCGATTATTAACTTTGTATGGGCACCAGGTATGGAGCTTCACCCACACAATCACAATTTGTGGGCAATTATTGGCATATATACCGGTGTTGAAGAAAACACGTTTTATGTCAGAAAAGACAACGCCATCGTTAAACAAAACAGCAAAGACATCAATACCGGTGGCGTTATGATGCTGGGTAAAGATGTGATTCATTCAGTGAAAAATACAGCCACTGAATTTACTGGCGGCATACATATTTATGGTGGTAATTTTGTTGGTATCGAAAGAAGCCAGTGGGATGAAGGACCAACTAAAGAAGTGCCTTATGATATGGAGCAAACACGCCAGCTATTTGATGATGCCAATAATATGATGGCTCAATAGCTCACCCAATTATTACACCAATAAAAAACCCCGCAATAACACGCTATTGCGGGGTTTTTTATTGTATCTTTATTAGTTATCAGTTTTGGCTGTTAGGCTATTTAACCTTTTTCCAAACCTGAGTTCGGCCTATAAAAGGAGTACCGATAAAACCTCTAACCTTTAGCTCATCACCACCGTCTTTTAACGTTAGCTTCACAGAATAAGTCTTACCTTTTTTAGGGTCTAAGATCTCACCACCACCCCAAGATTTTTTATTACTAGCCTCAGTAACGCCCCACAGTATGGTCATGCCTACGATTGGCTGGTTTGCTCGCTCACCTTCACACTTTTTACAAAGTGGATTTTTATCATCTGCATTAAGCAGCTCTAGTATTTTTCCCTCCAACACATTATTAACCGAGGTTATCTCGATAATGCTCTTTGGCTTTTTGGTCTTATCATCAATCGTTTGCCACTTGCCAATAGGAGAGCCTGCTGCAAGAGACATTGTGGAAAATAGAACGGCCACTGTTAATAAGACAAGCTTACTGATTCGTTGTTTGATACTAAAACTCATTGTTTAACCTCATTATTATTTTGTTAATACCGCCCACAACTAGCTGTGAGATAGGGAGAACGCACCTCACACAACAAGATAGCGAGCGCTCGCTCTCCCATTATGACGGTTTATTAGCAATTATTTAAGCTTTTTTACTTATAATTTTTTAAACATGCTTATTACTTAGAGCCTGTTAACACTACTTACCAACTGTTTGTGTCAAAAAATCTGTCAATAAAGGCATGAGGAGCGTGATTTGGCCACTCCAAACGCGCGACGAATAACGCAGAGTGACGGGTTTTCAGGAACAATCTTAGGGCTGGGCTGCTTTTGCCTCTGGCTGCATTGTCAGCCCTTCATTTAGAATGACTAAACGTCAGTCCTGACGACTTGCCAAGAAGAAAAAAGCGACGCCGGCAGTTGGTACTCAAGTAGTGCTAACAGGCCCTAACAAAAACTCAATAATAAGCTTGTTTATCTTCACCTTTTAGCGCCTTATCGTGATAACGAAGATGATCTTCAATAAAACTCGCGATAAAGAAGTAACTGTGATCGTAGCCCTCGTGCATTCTTAAGGTTAATGGATAATTGGTTTTTTCACAGGCAACTTGTAGGCTTTCCGGCTTAAGCTGTTCTTTTAAAAACTCATCGGCTTCGCCCTGATCAATTAGCATAGGTAACTTTTCTGCGCCCTCTTCGACTAAAAGAGAGGCATCGTATTGTATCCAAGTACTACGATCACTACCCAAATAGTTGGTAAATACCTTCTCACCCCACGCACAATTTGTTGGGTTACAAATAGGAGAAAAAGCCGAAACAGACTGGTATTTGCCAGGGTTTTTAAGCGCGATTGTTAAGGCGCCATGCCCACCCATGGAGTGGCCACTAATACTGGCTTTATCGGTTACTGGGAAATTGGCACCGATGAGCCCGGGTAATTCATCAACAATATAATCGTACATATTATAGTGCTCGGACCAAGGAGACTCGGTCGCATTCAAATAAAAACCAGCGCCAGAGCCAAAATCATAACTATCGTGCTCTCCAGGTAAGTCGGTTCCCCGAGGGCTGGTATCGGGACAAACAATAGCGATACCCAGCTCTGCGGCAACCCTTTGCGCATTGGCCTTTTGCATAAAGTTTTCGTCAGTGCAAGTTAGGCCAGACAACCAGTAAAGTACTGGAACAGGCTTTTCTTCGACAATTGGAGGTAAGTAAATTGCAAAAATCATTTTGCAATTGAGCACTGTGGAGTTGTGTTCACAACGCTTCACCCAGCCACCAAAAGATTTGTTTTCAGAAATTATTTTCATAGCATCCACTTTTAATATTCTTCGATCAATAATAAGTACAAAACATGGCTAAATTAATAAACTGCCAAGCCAATAAAATACAACGGCTAAAACAGATAGCTTAGTGGCAGTGTATATATTTTTATTCCAATGCTTAAACTTTTTCATAAATGCTTTGTAGACATTCAAACCTTTACCAAGCTTGTTACCAAAACCTGTGTACTTGCTATCTAAATTATCGACAGCAAAAAAACGATTAAACCAAAAGCCAAATAAAAAATACATTTTTTGAACTAGCTTGCTTTTAAGCGGGCGATCAAGATCCGTCATTAAAATAATACGTGGAGTATCCGTATAGTTATGAGCGGAGTGGTGATAGGTTTCATCAAAAAGAATACTATCGCCATCCCTCCATTGATAATCATCTCCGTTTACCGTTAGCGCACAATCTTTATCATTAGGGGTACTCAAACCCAAAGAGTAACGCAAGGTATAAGCAAAAGGGTCGTGATGGTTGTTAAGTTTTTTACCTGGATTTAAGCAGGCAAACAATGCCATTCGCATTGACGGAACCTGATTAATAAGCTCCATAGTTTTAGGGGCTAGCTGATAAGCCGATGGAATCTGGTTATCATAAATCTTCAAATAAAAACTCGTCCATCGATTATTTTTATAAAAGCTGCTACCAGGAAGATCATCTTCTTTTATTGCAATATGGCCCTGCTGATACAATTGTAAAGCTTCTTCGCGAATCACTTCCCAATTGTCTTCAAGTAGTTTTAGCTCTGGAAAATTTGCAGTATCGATTCTAGGTGTTAAGGGCACTTTCGATAGCAAGTACGCTGGAATATTAAAAGGCACCATAAAAGTAGAGAAGTCACTTAGCTGACGCTTAAGTGAAAAATGTTTTTTATTGCGCATGCGAATAAAAATAATACTGGCAACATAAGCTGCCAACAAAAGCGTTATTACAATCATAGAACCCCAACCACTTTTTCATGTTGGCTTTAGCAAGTAAAGCCAACAATTTCTTTTAAAATATTTCTCGCCTACACCCTTATAAAAGGTGCCAGCTAAGCCACTACTTATCAATGCTAATAAATAACAACCGAGCGAATACTTTTACCTTCGTGCATTAAGTCAAAGGCCTTATTAATATCATCAAGCCCCATAGTATGAGTTACCATTGGATCGATTTTAATTTCACCACTCATATACTGCTCAACATACCCAGGCAATTCGGTACGGCCTTTAACACCACCAAAGGCAGTACCGCGCCAAACTCGCCCCGTTACCAACTGAAAGGGACGCGTTGCGATTTCTTGACCTGCTCCGGCAACACCAACAATAACCGACTCGCCCCAGCCCTTATGGCAACACTCCAATGCCGAGCGCATAAGATGAACATTACCAATACACTCAAAGGAGTAATCAACACCGCCATCAGTTAACTCAACAATAACATCTTGGATGGGTTTGTCATAATTCTTGGGGTTAATAAAGTCCGTAGCTCCAAGCATTTTGGCCATTTCAAACTTATCTTCATTAATATCAATACAATAAATTCGCTCAGCCTTTGCCATAACAGCACCTTGCACCACACTCAGGCCAATACCACCCAAGCCAAATACCGCGATAGACGATCCGGGCTCTACCTTAGCAGTATTAAGTACTGCACCAATACCTGTTGTAATGCCACACCCCAGCAGACAAACCTTATCTAATGGAGCTGCCTTATTAATTTTAGCAACGGCAATTTCGGGCACTACGGTATACTCAGAAAACGTCGATGTACCCATATAATGAAAAATTGCCTTGCCGTCTTTAGAAAAACGGGAAGTACCATCGGGCATCACACCTTTGCCTTGCGTGGTACGAATTGCTTGGCAGAGATTAGTTTTGCCAGATAAACAAAATCGACACTGTCCACACTCGGGCGTGTATAAAGGAATAACATGGTCACCCACTGCCAACGAGGTAACACCAGGGCCAACTTCTTCAACAATAGCACCACCCTCATGACCTAGCACAGCAGGGAAAATACCTTCGGGATCGTCACCTGATAAGGTGTAGGCATCAGTATGACAAACACCTGTAGCAACAACCCGTAGCAACACCTCTCCCGCTTTTGGTCCTTCAAGGTCGATTTCTTCGATACTCAACGGTTTTCCTGCTTCCCAAGCCACTGCAGCACGTGTTTTCATTTTGCCTCTCTTTTATCTTATTTGTGGTTAAATCAATCGGTTTAGTGTATCAATTTACGCACGTAATGCACATCATATGCAATATGCAGATTTGCTCTTATATCTACAGGATAATCTGAACTTTTCACCAATGGGTAGGTCACTGACTGATACCGCACGAAATAAAAGCACCTCCAATGGACTATTTTTATGCCCAATATAAGTAAACTGTTATTTTTTGTTATTACTGCTCTTCTCGCCAATATGACAATGGCACAAGAAGAAGGTGTCGAATACAACTGGAAAAAGAAAAAAGATAAAGACGGCATTGCCATTTACACCAGTAAAGTACCAGGCTCGCCCTATAACGCTTTAAGGGGTGTGATGGTAGTCAACGGTAGCGCGAGCAGTTTGGTTTCTCTTGTGCAAGATACCTCTACGTGCAGCCAATGGGTGGACCTATGTAGAGAAGCTCGCATACATAAGCGCATTTCAGATACCGAATATTACGTCTACTCGTATAATGACATTCCTTTCCCTGTCTCCGATAGAGACGTAATCGCCAAAACAGTCTGGACTCAAGACTTGGATTCCCTAAAAATCACCATGTCGAGCACCCCAACGCCAGACCTTATCCCAAAAACCAAGGCCGTTCGCATAAAAGAAGCTTTTTCTCAGTGGCACTTTACGCCTCGCAGTGATGGCACCACACTTGTCGAGAATTTTGCCCACATCAACCCTAATGGTCCCACACCAGCATGGTTAACAAACCGGCTTCTAGTTAGCTCTCCCTACAAAACCCTCAAAAATATGAGAGCAATGATCGAAGAAGGCGCTTATAAGAACGAATCTGTTGCCTTTATTCAGGAATTTACCAAAAAATAGCACTTCGCGACTAGAACTGCGCCTTAGAGCGATTACTTAGCAAAGTAATCGCTTAGCACCTCCTCTTTACAACTCTTGTACACGCCCTGCAAAAAGCATCCATAATTTTTTATGTGCAAAAGAAACTATTTTTTTTGAAAAGGCTTAGTAATTGTCTACACTAAAAATAAGTTGATTTAAAAATACAGTGGAACAAACTATGCGAACATGTATTAGCCCCTTAAGGCCATTGCTGATTATAACCAGTATTTTATTTTGCAGCATTTCTTATGCCGAAAAGAAATACACCCCAAGTGATGTCTATGCGAATATCGACTATGCCTCTCGGTTATTAGTACAGATATTAGAAAAGAAAAATATCACTAATATTACCTTACCTACTTCTTACGAAACTGCCGTTAAACCGATGCATGTTTATGAACTTAATGTAGCGACTATTTCAGAGCTGTATCGATATGCTGTGGATAATAAGCTAACACCACCGCCGCTGACCTTTTCATCACCTATTAAATATTCACCTAGCGACGTCTATTATCTAACAGAAATACTCACCGATAAGATAGAGCGAGTCTATGAAGATAATGTTGGTGTTAATCTACTCTATCCGGATGTTTTTTCTGGTAAAACGCCAAAAGATGTATACGACAAGTTATTTAAACTCTATGCCATGGTACTGCGCCTACGAGGTTTTGAAAAAGTTAGCCCTAATCAAGTGTATGCACAAACATATCGCGCAAAAGTTGACCTGCAATCAATTATTTCCACGCTGTCTAAACGTTTAGATGATTCAAAATTTGACCAAAAAAGACTGTTGGTTACAGCTGCCTATGGCATGCACCCTGACGGCTCTAAGATGAAGGCTTACGAGGAAAATAAAACACCGAAAGATGTAGTTATTTCTGCATTATCAGTGAGAAATAAAATCAACCAACTAAAAAAGCTTTATAAAATACAAACCTTAGCAATACCCTCTGAAAAGTCTTTTTCAAAGGTAACACCATCCGATGCCTTTTTACAAACTCAGTATATTATTGCAGAAATCAACCTATTAAAAAGTCCGTTAGGTGTAAGCCATTCAACAGATGTGGCAATTGAGGCAAAAAACAAAAAACCTTCCGATGTCTTTCAAGAAATGAAACACATCAACTATTTATTAGATAGATTGATCGCTCAAAAAGGAGTTGCTTTATAATGCTCACATCTTTGAAACAAAAAATATTTTTACTCAATGCATGCTTTATAGTTATTGTTGTTTGCGGAAGTATTTTTCTTGGCTATCAAATCAATAAAACTCAGCAGGGTTCTAGCGAGCAGGATACCAGCATCGATCAACTATCAAACTTAGGTGAACTGGAGAGCGAATTTTCTAAACTAAGAGAAACAGGCTTATTATTTGCCATGTTATTTAGAGATGATACGAAGGAAGCAGTAGAAAAACACTATGCAAATACGATTTCTCTTATCGGCAAAAGCGGGTCGCCGGAACTAGAAAAACTAGCTAAACCCATCGAAGAGTATAATAATATTCTTAAAAAAATGGCTATATCTTTTGTTAATGACGATAGAGTCAGTGGTAGTTTGTTACTGAGTGACGCCTATAAAATATCAGACAGTATAGAGAAGACCATTACCACCAACATACAAAGCCTAGAGGAACATATTCGCCAACTCTCTGCTGAAAACAGTGAAAAACAGGCAGCAACAAGCCGTACAATTAAAGTTTCTATCCTATTGCAAGTCATTCTTGTTATTGCATTAGGCGTTGGCTTTACATTTTTGTTATCAAAAATAATTGTGACGCCTCTTGTCAGCCTAAGAAAAACCATTACCACCATCCAAAAAGATGGCGACCTTACACTAAGAGCAGATGTCGATTCAAAAGATGAAATTGGGCAGTTGAGCAAATCCTTTAACATCATGATTGACAATTTAAATTCGATTGTAAGCAATGTCCGCACACAATCAGAAGAAGTATCTACATCGGCAAGTCAGCTATCTGGCATTACAACAACAACAGCAAAAGGCACTTACAAACAGTTAGAAGAAACAAAGCATCTAGCCAATATTATTGAGCAACTATCTAATGCTATCGAAGAAATTGTCAACAACGCGACTGATGCCTCAAAATCTGCCGAAGAAACAAATGATACCGCTTTATCAGGGCACTCCATTGTTGGAAAAACCGTTGACGATATTAATCAGCTCACCATAGATATGGAACAAGCATCGGTAGTTATTGAAAAAGTAAAAACTGATAGTGAGAATATCGGCACGGTGCTTGATGTGATTAAAACTATTGCAGAGCAAACAAATTTACTGGCACTTAATGCGGCGATTGAAGCTGCACGCGCAGGTGAACAAGGTAGAGGTTTTGCTGTAGTTGCCGATGAAGTAAGAACACTAGCACAGCGCACGCAAGACTCAACAATAGAAATAGAAAATCTTGTAGTCACCCTGCAAACTGGCGCTCAAGATGCCGTTACCGTTATGAACACTAGCCAAGAAAAAGTTAATACAACGGCATCGCAGGCCCAGCAAGCAGGTAAAGCACTAGATGATATTAAGAATGCAATTCAAGTCATCTTATCGATGAATACAGATATCGCATCGGAAGCGCGACTACAAATAGAGGCCACTAAAAATGTACGCGAAAATATTGATACGATAACAGAAATATCACAGCAAACCGCAAAGGGAACCGACCAAACATCAACCGCTAGCGACCAATTAGATAGCCTTGGTAATCAACTCAAAAGTAGCATTAGCCAATTTAAAGTATAAGTAATCAAGCTTTAATACACATAAAAAAAGAGTTATGAATCACCTCATAACTCTTTTTTTAAAACAAAACGAATTTACGACTAATGAATCACTCGGCAATTAATAGTACCTTTAATTAATTTTAACTCTCTTAGCGCCATATCGCTGTAATTTGCATCGACCTCAATAACAACGTAACCTACATGATCATTTGTTTGCAAATACTGAGCCGCGATATTGATATTGTTTTCAGAAAAAATACGGTTAATCTCAGACAGAACACCAGGCACATTTTTATGAACGTGAATAAGACGATGCTTACCTGGGTGCTCGGGTAGCGCCACCTCAGGAAAGTTAACTGAGCTTGTCGTTGTACCATTATCAGAATATTTAACCAGTTTTTCAGCGACCTCTAAACCAATATTTTGCTGAGCTTCTTGGGTAGAACCACCAATGTGCGGCGTTAAAATTGCGTTATCGAATTGTCTCAATGGGCTCACGAATTCCTCACTGTTGCCTTTTGGTTCAACAGGGAATACATCGATAGCAACACCTGCTAGATGTTTACCTTCTAACGCTTCAGCAAGCATGTCGATATCGATCACAGTACCGCGCGCCGCATTGATCAAGATAGAGCCCGACTTCATAGCAGCAATTTCTTTTTGGCCAAACATATTTTTTGTCGACGGGCTTTCAGGCACATGCAATGTAACCACATCGGACATAGCCAACAACTCGTACATATCACGCACTTGCGTCGCATTGCCCATAGGTAGTTTCGTGACCACATCAAAAAAGTACACCTTCATACCCAATGATTCTGCCAATACACTAGTTTGGCTACCGATAGAGCCATAACCCACGATACCTAACACTTTACCGCGCGCCTCATAGGAACCAACGGCACTTTTAAGCCAGCCACCACGATGGCAAACAGCATTTTTCTCAGGGATACCACGAAGTAACATAATAGCCTCCGCAAGCACCAATTCTGCTACCGAACGCGTATTTGAGTAAGGTGCATTAAACACAACCACGCCATTTTCTTGCGCAGCAGCCAAATCAACCTGATTAGTACCTATGCAAAAGCAGCCTACAGCGACCAGCTTTTTAGCCTCTGAAAAGACTTTTCTGGTCAATTGGGTGCGGGAGCGAATGCCCACAAAATGCGCATCTTTAATCTTTTCAATTAAATCCTCTTCTGTCAGTGCAGTCTTTATGTACTCTATATTGGAATAACCCGCCTCCGATAATGTATCGACGGCTGTTTGGTGAACACCCTCCAACAATAAGATGCGAATTTTTGATTTATCCAGAGAAATAGAAACCATGAGAACAAAAAACCTCGACGTTTAGTGGGTAGCTTAAAATGTAAAAACAAATAGGAATAAAAGATCATAACCCTTCAGCGGCGCGCATTGTAACAGACTTCCAAAAGAAGGCCCACACCCCATAAGGCCAACTCTTTTGAAATAACGTAATATAGGCAATAAAGGAGATATCATGCAATTAGTTTGGTTTCGCAACGACCTACGCACAGAAGACAACCCGGCACTTTTTTACGCACGCGAGAATGGCGAGTGCTGCTGTGTCTTTGTGATCAGCACCAAACAATGGACACAGCATAATGATGCGCCTATCAAACTTAATTTAATCTACAGGCGCTTAAAAGCATTACAGAGCGAGCTGGATAAAATAAATATCCCACTTAAAGTCCTTTGTTGCGACAGCTATCAAGAGATACCCAAGGCACTACTTAAGCTCGCTAAAAGCATCAAGTGCTCTGCCCTATGGTTTAATCAGGAATACCCTCTTAACGAATCCTTACGAGACAAAGCCGTTGAAGCTGCACTGGCAGAACGCGGAATAGACGCAAAAAGCTTTCACGGCGATCTGTTCCACCCACCGGGTACAGTAAAAACACAAAGCGACACCACTTATCATGTATTTACTCCCTTTGCTCGCCAGTGGAAGAAGCAACTAACAGACGCATTAATTACCCCTCTTCCCAAACCCAAAAAACAAAGCGAAACCGGTATAAAAGGCGACGATATCGATAAACTTTGGCCTACCGACATTAGTATGAATAATGACGCAAGCGATGAAAAGTACCGAGAAGATTTATGGCCAGCGAGTACAAAAGCGCTTCAACTAAAGCTCCATAAGTTTATCGCCAATGCTGCGCTCGACTACAAAGAGATTAGAGATTTTCCCGGCATTGCGGGCACAAGTACTTTGTCGCCTTACTTAATGTGTGGCGCTATTAGCGCAAAACAATGTTTGTTATCGCTTCGCCATAAAACAGGGGAGTGGTTGGAGAGCACCTGGCTAAACGAGCTAATCTGGCGAGAGTTTTACCGCCACTTAACAAGTACCTACCCATACTTATCTCGAGGCGAAAGCTTCAAAGCGCTAAAAGCCCCTATACCCTGGGTAAATGATGACAAGCAATGGCAAGCTTGGTGCACTGGACAAACGGGTTATCCCATTGTTGATGCGGCAATGAGGCAGCTATTACAAACAGGATGGATGCATAACCGCCTAAGAATGATTGTTGCCGCATTTTTAACAAAATTATTGCTGGTTGATTGGCGCAAAGGCGAGCAGTTTTTTATGCAGCATTTAGTTGATGGCGACTACGCATCAAATAACGGTGGCTGGCAATGGGCAGCATCCACAGGCGCCGATGCCGCACCCTACTTTCGAATATTCAACCCTTTAAGGCAATCCGAGCGCTTTGACAGTGAGGGGACATTTATCAAAAAACTATTACCAGAGCTTGCTAATCTCGATAAAAAGTCAATTCATAATCCAAGTACGGAGCAACGCAAGGCCTGCAATTACCCAGAGCCCATTGTAGATTATAAATTTGCGCGAGAGCGCGCACTGGCCGAATACGCAACAGCGATGGGGAAAGCTAAATAAGCAAATTAACGCTGAAAACAACTGCCGCTAACTAAATTAGATTAAGCGGGATATTGACTAGAGAACTCTCTGGCCTCTTTAGTTAACCACTGCATAAAATATTTTACCTTAGAGCGCCTAAAATAATGGGATGGAGCACAAACAAAGCACTTTTCGTTGAGCGGTGCAGCAAAGCCTAGCAATTTTTTTAAGCTACCCTGCGCTACCATCTCTGCTGCCAAACTATGCCTGACCATTGCCACACCTTGGCCTGTAAGCACCGAATCAATAACATAATGAGAGCCATCAAAACCCACTTGCTCTGCAAGATCTACCTCTGCGGGCACGGATATATTCCGATTTTGTTGGTGATAATGAGCTTTGATTGCCCCCAGCCAATGCGCCCAGCTAAGGTTATGGGCAATATCACCAAATAATCGAACGGACTTTAAATCCTCTAGATAGTCAATTTGCCTAGCCTCAGCATAGCTCGAATGACACACGGGGTAGATGAACTCCTCCATCAAAAAATGGGATTCCAAGCCTTCGTATTCACCTCGCCCAAAACGAATGGCAAGATCGCTACCCTTACCACTAAAAGTTTCTAACTTATCACTCATATTGAGATTAACTTCAATATCCGGGTAAGCCTCATAGAACCGACCGAGCTTGGGAATCAACCATCTAGAAGCAAAGCTTGGCGATACGGATACAGTGACTTTATTAGGCTCAGCGTCCCCTAGTAGCAACTCCACACCTTCTTCAAGCGAGCTAAAAGCCACCTTCAAACTAGGCAAGAGTTGAGCACCCTCAACAGATAATTCAAGCGCTCGATGGTGCCTAATAAATAATGTGACACCTAAGGCATCCTCCAGCAAACGAATTTGTTGACTAATGGCCGCTTGCGTTACCGACAGCTCAAGAGCCGCTTGTTTGATGCTCAAAAGCTCTGCTGTCACTAGAAAATAATGCAAACTTTTTAGGTAATGATGATATTTCACTTTAGATAATCTTAATCAGAAAAAGTTTTTCACGTTTGAAGAATAGTAAAACAAAGACAATAATTAATCCATAAACTTCGAAAAACAGCATCAAAGGGGATTGTTATGCATATATTATCGGAAAATTGTAGAGACTGTATCTATAGCAAGAAAAAGCCAGAAAGACTTACAGCTAAATTAATCTTATCTAAAATTGCTGTATTCAAGCATAACTATAGAACGCGTAGAGCCTTACAACGGCTTAACGATGACCAACTGGTAGATATCGGCATCACACGCCAACAAGCCGAGGCCGAATACAACAAGCCTTTTTGGCAGTAAATAAAAAAGCCGTCTATTGATCAATAGACGGCTTTTAAAATATTTTAAGAAAAGGCAGCGACCTTAGCCTACAAATTTTTCAACACCAGATTCTTTGCCAAGCAATAGAACATTCGCGCCTCGCGTGGCAAATAAACCATTAGTTACCACTCCCACAATCGCATTAATAGCGACTTCCAACTCAATAGGGTTGGTAATAGACAGACCATGTACATCAATAATATCGTTACCGTTATCGGTCACTATACCCTCGCGATACTTAGGCTGGCCACCCAACTTGGTGAGCTCTCGTATAACATAGGCACGCGCCATGGGTATCACCTCGACAGGAAGGGGAAATGCACCCAACACATCAACCCACTTGCTACCGTCGGCAATACATACAAACTCTTGCGCGCAGGCAGCAACAATTTTTTCGCGAGTTAGCGCAGCACCACCGCCTTTAATTAAGCACAGGTTAGCATCAGCTTCATCAGCACCATCGACGTAAACCGCCATGCTATCGATATCATTGAGGTCAAACACTTTGATGCCATGGTCGCTCAGTCTTTTGGCAGTGGCCTCGGAACTTGCGATAGCACCTGCAAATAAATCTTTATACTTTGCAAGCTCATCAATAAAGCAGTTGGCGGTAGAGCCAGTGCCCACACCAATAATTGCCCCATCAACTAGCTTGGGCTGAATATAATCAACGGCGGCGCGAGCAACGGCTTGCTTTAACTCATCTTGTGTCATGCTATTTATCCAAATTTGGCTGTAAACGTATTTTTATAATTTTTTACACACTAACAACGGTGCTCAAAGGTACATCCCAAGGCTCGGGGCTAATACTTAGCACCTCTTGTACATGGTGGGCCACCCCCACCAATACCGGCGAGTTGGCCGTTAAGGGATTGCGGGTAAATTCAAAAGCGCGATCATAATAACCACCACCCATACCAATACGATGCCCTTGGCGATCAAAACCAACCAGCGGTACAAGTACCAGATCAAGCGCTTGAGTAAAAATTTTAACGCCAGAGGTGGGCTCTAAAATACGATAGCGATTGTGTCCTAAAGGAGAACCCGGCGGGTAGTGAACAAAGTCCATTTGATGCGCCTTGGGATTATCAGTCTGTAGTACTGGCAGATAACATCGCTTACCGGCGCGCCAAGCATCTTGCATAATAAAACGGCAATCTATCTCGCCATCACTTGCTAAATACAAACCAACTCGCTTGGCATTTTGATACTCGGGCAAGTCTCTTATTTGCTGGGCTAACTTAAAGGCAGCCCTGTGCTGAGCACCCTGCCCAATTTGGCGTCGGCGCTTGCGAATTATTTCACGTAATTGAGAGGCCGCATCTTTATCTGCCATAATTTTTAAAACCTGATCGAGTCGTAAGGGTAAAGCAGCAAGAGTATAGCGGCACACTTAAAAAGACACAAAAATTCTTTAACCGGCGAGCAAAAATCATGCTGCTTTTAACCAGCTTACAAAGAATTTAAAAGGAGATTGAAAAACAAGAAAGGAGAAAATAAATCCCAAGACGCCGCTGTCATACTGACCTTGAACCGATGAGTTCAAGGGCGGGGGCCTCCGATCTGCATAAGGCTTTCCGACTCGCGGACATGCACACCAACAGACACTAGAAACCTCCTAGGGTGGTATTATCGGCTCGAGGACATAGACTAGCAAACGCCTCAGGAGTTAAGTTAATTATAGACAAAGCCACGCGCTTACGCCATAAAGAAATGACCCAATAAAAGAATATTTAGGCATATAAGAGATAGAATAAAACTATGAAACTACTCGGTTACTCTCCCCATATGATCAATAAAAAGATCGAGACACCGGCAAGCCCCACAATGTGTAGCTTATAGCATTAAATCTAGAATAGAACGTAAAAAGGTGAAGAGAGAGATTAAACAAACAGCGGCTAAAGAAGCGCTTTATCGATTCTTGAACTCAGGTTTTCGAGGATATCTTGATCGACATCACTTTGGTGTTTTTGACCTTGTAACACTTCATTAGACAGGTTGAGTGCAGCCATGACAGCAATGCGCTCGACACCAATAACATTGCCTGAATGGCGAATTTCTCGCATACGACGGTCCAAGTCAGAGGCAGCTCGCAATAATGCATCACGCTCCTCTTCGGGACATGCGACTTGGTAATCCTTACCTAAAATATGCACAGATAACGTTTCTGTTGCCACAGCTAATTCACCTAACCTGTTGTTTGTTGTAAGTTTTTAAGTTGACCAATCATCGCCTCAACACGGGTACGTGCCATCTCATTTTTTTCTATCAAACGCGATCTCTCTTGCAGTAAAGAGGATTCACGCTCTTTTAGAGATTCACAATGATGGATAAGCTGGTCAACCTTCTTATAAAGATCTTCTATCGTATATTCAGACATAGCTGTAATTAAACGCCCATATTTTACAAACTTCAAGCCGTAGCCGGTTTCTTATTTTTGTTTATGCGATCAAAATCAATGTTTTGAAACAATAGCTTAACAAACTACACTAACTTCTTCTATCGACATCCACCATTCTATGCAAGCCAAGCCCTAAATTCTAGGCTGTTTAAATAATAATCTGCTCAAAGTGAGCACTAATCGCATAAAAGTACACGCCACCGGTCAATATCCTTGCCTATTACAAAAAAGTCAGGATTCAGCACACTACTTTTTTGGTTATAGCGCAGCGGCAGACCATTGGCCGTTAGCACATGACCACCAGCAGCTTCTACAATTGCTTGTGCCGCGGCAGTATCCCACTCAGAAGTTGGCCCAAACCGAGGATAAAGATCAGCCTGCCCTTCTGCAACCAAGCATATTTTTAGAGAACTACCCATGGCCCGCAGACTTGTTTCCCCCCATGTAGTAGTAATTTTTTCACAAAGGGTACTCACCGCCTGGGCACGATGATGCCGGCTCGCCACTACCTCTACAGCCAAACTATTATCAACTCGCTCCCCAGCCGAGCGCACTGCGATATCTACTTGCTGGCTTGACGAAATTTTAAAAGCACGAGTAGTTTCAACCCCAGAAAAGCCTGCATAACTAACATTACTGACAGGTACATGCACCACACCTAAAACAGGTGAGCCATCCCGGATTAAAGCGATATTGACCGTAAACTCGCCATTACGACTAATAAACTCTTTGGTACCATCTAAAGGGTCTATTAGCCAATAGATTGGCCAACACTGCCTTGTCTCAAAGTCCGGCAATATAGATTCTTCAGAGATAATTGGAATATTAGGCGTAAGCTTTGTGAGTGCCTGCTCAATATAATGGTGGGAGGCCAAATCTGCCTGAGTCAGTGGCGAGTCATCGCCTTTTACAATCACCTCGAGTTCACTTACTTGATTATAGATAGTAAGTATTTGCTCACTTGCTGTGCGAGATACTTCAATAATTTTATTTAAGAGAACAGTATCAACAAGCATATAATAGAATCTGAAAGAGCAAAATGGGCTATAGACCAGAACATCCATTATAATGCCCTAGATTAGTTAACATAGCGAGATGGAAAGCTGTTTGATAACCACCGTAAGCCACTAAAACAACTTAGAGAAAAAGTATGGTTAATTGGGAACAAATAAAAACCGTCATGCTGGATATGGACGGCACCTTACTTGACCTCCATTATGATAATCACTTTTGGTTAACACACTTACCCTTAAGGTTTGCCCAGATTCATGGTTTAAGCCTTGCAGAATCACAACAGCAGCTGCAACAACATATTAACTCCCTAGAGGGCACTCTTAATTGGTACTGCCTCGATTACTGGTCCGAGCAATTAAAACTCGACATCCTCGCCCTAAAAAAAGAAACGCAACACAAGATCAAAGAGCGTCCCCACACTAATGCATTTTTAAATGCGCTTAAGCAGAGCGGGAAAACAGTTTATCTTGTTACTAATGCTCACCCCGATGGCGTTGATATAAAGTTTAAGCAAACAAGTATCGAGCCCTTTTTTGATGAGGTCATCACCTCGCATCAATTTCAGAAACCCAAGGAGCAAGACAGTTTTTGGCAGGCGCTCTCACAGGATTATGCATTTGATAATGACAACACATTGTTTATCGATGACAATAAAACTGTGCTCAACACTGCTACCAATTTTGGTATTAAATATGTTTTGGGTATCCACCAACCCGATAGCCAAAAAACAAGACAATTAATCGACGTACCTGCCATTAACGACTTTGATGAAATAATGACAGGGCTAAAAAATAATGCTTAAAGACCAAGAGATGACAAAAGTACGCTTAGATAAATGGCTATGGGCTGCACGCTTTTTTAAAACACGCAGCATTGCCAAACAAGCCATAGAAGGCGGCAAGGTCCATTGCGATGGGCAGCGCGCCAAACCCAGTAAAGAAATTACTACAGATACCCTACTCACTATACGACAGGGCTGGGATACCAAAGAAGTCATAGTCGTTAACTTATCCGACCAGCGTCGTGGTGCACCCGAAGCTGCGCTACTTTATCAAGAAACCGAAGCAAGCATTGAAAAACGCAAAGAAGATGCCGAGCAGCGAAAGATTTTACAAAGTGCATCGGGCTTACAAACTGAAGGGCGCCCCAATAAAAAACAACGCCGCCAGATACATCGGTTTAGGGATCTTATTGATGACTAAATAAACAGAGGCATCAAATCGGTAGATGCTATTTTTCTAAAATAGCTGCCCACTCTCTATCAGCAACGACTTTATATTCTTTATAATCACCCTGTAGCCAACGCTTAGCGCCGCGCGCGGCATAAAAGACATAAAGCTGATTTTCGAATACTGCCCAATGCTTACCACTTGTTCTAATGAGCCCTTCGCCAATACTCAAGGCATTGGCACAAAAGCCATTATAAGCTGGAGCATAACGCTCAGGCTCTGCCTTAAAGCGCTCAAGCTCTTCTTTGGAGCCAAAGTACCAATTGGCGCCCTTCCATTCCATGCTATAAACCTTATCACCCTTAATGGCCTTATCGCCCTGAGCTAGATTATGATAGGCAACGACGTTATGGCCGGTGATCGCTGTATTATTAAAACGTCCCGTACTCACAGGCTCTTCTGCAAAGGCAAGCCAGCTAAAACAGGATAAAATGATAATAGTTAACAAATTACTTTTCATACGTGACGTCCCTTTTTGGTCAATATTAAAGCCAAGCATTATCGATCAATATACGCCAAGCAGTATAAACCATCTTAATACAGTGTGGCATGAGACTATGTCATACCGATTTAGCTTTTTTTAGAACGTTAGGCGTATTTAAAAAGCAAAGCAGTAACAAATAAAGGGAATACTCAGCACATAGATATTCCCCATTAACCCGAATACATTTACACTGCGTCCCGAGTAAATGCCGTCCCTGTAAAGAGCCCAATATGCCCATCGATAACGACTTATTACATAAATTTATTTTCGACAATACTGATATACGTGGAGAAATAGTCACTTTAAACCAGAGTCTTGATGACATGTTGACGAATCAAAGCTATCACGATTCGGTCAAGCAGTTGTTAGGCGAGTTTATTGCTGCGGTCGCCTTACTATCGAGCACATTAAAGTTTGAAGGCATTTTAACACTGCAGGCAAGAGGCGATGGGCCATTGCAATTTATTATGGCCGAGGCCAGCAACCAAGGGCCAAACCACAAAAAGCAACTGCGTGGTATAGCCAAACTCAATGACGCAAATCCAGATGATAGCAATATTGATGATATCTTTAGCAATAGCGGATTACCCAACCTTATTGGGAAAGGGGTTTTATCCATCACTATCGACCCCACCAAAGGTAATCGTTACCAAGGTATTGTTCCTTTAGAGGAGCCATCCCTCGCCGATTGTTTACAGCAGTATTTTGAACAATCAGAACAGCTACCGACTCGCCTGTGGCTTGCCAGTAATGGTAAAACTGCAACGGGCCTACTCTTACAACAATTACCTCAACAAGAGGCAGACCACCAAACGAATCAAGAGGCTTGGAGTAACCGCGTACAACTTGCCAACACCACGACCCTAGAAGAGCTACTTACCCTAAGTCATAGCGAGCTATTAACACGCCTGTTTCATGAAGAAGGAGTTAGGATTTTTGAGCCTATCCCATTTAGCTTTGGCTGTAGTTGCTCTAAAGATCGTAGTAGCCGAGCCCTGAAACATTTAGGTCAAGCCGACGCTGAGGCATTATTAGTCGAGCAAGGGGTCATTATTGTGAACTGTGAGTTTTGTGGTTTTGAGTACCAATATAATAAAGATGATATTGATACTTTATTTGGACCAAAGACGACTCACTGATGCTATAGAAAAAGCTAATAAGAGAAACAGTTAAAAGTCATAAATTTTGGTCAAAAAATAACCCCTTCGGGGTTCGCTTACGCTCCCTAGTCTGACATAATAGCCGACCGCAGTTTTGAAGCTTAATGGCGCTCATAATTGTACAAAAGGTATACAATAAAAAATACCGTTAAAAGCCATCACTTATATCACTTATATAGTAGGAACAACTCATGACACAGGCGACAGCAGAGGCTTCTGTTACAACATATACAGACCTAAGCGCAGATGAACTCATCCAGCAAGCTCTTTCACGTAACGAAGGTAAACTCTCCCATACCGGCGCACTAATCACAGAAACAGGAGCTCGCACTGGCCGCTCACCCGCTGATCGCTTTATTGTACAAGAGCCATCCACCGCTGATGCCATCGATTGGGGTAGTGTAAACCGTCCATTCGATGGTGATAAATTTGATGCTTTATGGGACCGTGTCGACGAATACCTATCAGAGGTCGACAACTTTGTCGGTCATTACCATGTAGGACAAGATAGCGACCATTACTTAGCCGTTAATGTGCGCACACAAACCGCATGGCATAGCCTATTTGCCCACAATATGTTTATTCGCACCGATGACTACAATCCTAAAGGTAAAGAAGAATGGTCTATTGCTCACGCAGCTAACTTTGAATGTGTACCTGAGCGCGACGGTACTAATTCAGAATCTATCGTTTGCATTAACTTCGGCCAACGCAAAATATTAATCGCTGGTATGCGTTATGCAGGCGAAATGAAAAAATCGATGTTCTCTGTACAAAACTTCCTTCTACCCGAAAAAGACGTAATGCCAATGCACTGCTCTGCCAATGTGGGTAAAGAAGGTGACACTTGCCTGTTCTTTGGCTTGTCTGGCACCGGTAAAACTACCCTATCTGCAGACCCAGAGCGCTACCTTATTGGTGATGATGAACACGGTTGGGCCAAAGGTTCTGTCTTTAATATCGAAGGTGGCTGCTACGCCAAGACTATCGATCTTAGCCAAAAGAATGAGCCTGTTATTTGGGATGCTATTCGACAGGGCGCAATCGTCGAAAACGTTGTGCACGACGCTGCCAATGTCCCCGATTACTGTGATACTCGCCTATCAGAAAACGGCCGTTGTTCTTACCCACTTGAACACGTTGATATGCGCCAAGTTGAAAACTGCGCGGGCGAGCCTAAAAACGTTATCTTTTTAACCTGCGATGTATCAGGTGTTTTACCGCCTGTTTCCATCTTAAGTAAAGAAGCTGCCGCTTATCACTTTTTATCAGGCTATACCGCACGCGTTGGCTCAACTGAGCTAGGTGCAGAAGCCGGTATTCACCCAGCATTCTCAACCTGCTTTGGTGCACCATTTATGCCTCGCCCCGCACGTGAGTATGGTGATTTATTAATGAAGCGTATCGAGGATTTTGAATCTAAAGTCTACCTAGTTAACACCGGCTGGACTGGTGGTTCAGGTGGCGCTGGCGGCAAAGGTTCACGCTTCCCTATCCCTGTTACTCGCGCAGTTGTTGCTGCAATTCAAAATGGTCTTTTAGAAGGATGCGAAACAGAGCACCTTGATATTTTGAACTTGGATATTCCTAAAGCAATTCCTGGTGTTGACCAACAATATGTTAACCCACGTGAAGCATGGGACGATCAAGCCGCCTATGATGAGAGTGCGAGCAAACTTGCCAAACTATTTGCCGAAAACATTAAAAAGTTTGAAGTAAGTGAAGCCGTTAATAATGCTGGCCCTCAAGCCTGAGTTAACTTACGCTACACCAAATAATACAAAGGTCGCATCAGCGGCCTTTTTTATACCTGCCTTATCGTTGCAAGAGACAACGAGCTGCTAGATAATCTAGATCTGTATTACAACGAACTCTACTTGTGCGAAGCATCAACATTCAAAAAAAGCTGATGAATACATATAATCCTTTAAAAATAACAGGCAACCTATAGATAATGTTACGACTTATCCTTGAAGAAGCATTGCCTAAGCACACAACTTTACTCTCGCAAATGTGGCAACAGATTGACCTAAGCGCAACTGAGCGCCCCTTTGGAGGTGATACCCAAGGCAAAGAGCTGCGCGCAAAAGAATTTATTGAACACGCTATTGAGTCACCCAAAGCAATTATTTTAGTCGCCTACGAAAAGTCAGATAGCCATAAAAATATTATTGGTACAATCACTGGTCATATATACGAGCGCCCCGCCGTTAAGCTCTCTTCGGTTGGCGTTATTTATAGCTTATGGGTCAATCAAGATAAGCGCAAGCAAGGTATTGGGCAAATCCTGCTCGATAGTATCGAGCAGCGCTTAGTAGGCTTGGGAGCACAAGCCTTTCAAGTGGGTTGGGATGTTAGCAACCCTCAGGCAGCCGAGTGGTGGCAGAAGCGCGGCTTTAAAAGTTATGAAACAATAGCCAGTAAAAATATCTCTACGGATTTATAATTGCCGATAGGAACCTCTAAAACAGGAGAGCAAAAATGAAAATTTCTATGGTGTTATTTGGAGCTTTATTAGTGAGTGCTTGCACTTGGGTTAATGAAAATGTCGAAGGCCAAAAAGTCAAATTATCAACCACAGATCGTGCAAACGTTTGCCAAAATGCAGGGACAATTAGCGCTAGCGTCGCCCCCAAAATAGGATTCATTCCTCGCAATAAAAACAAGATTCAAAAAGAACTGTTAGTATTGGCAAGAAACGAAGCGGTAAAATTAAACGCTGACACTATTGCCCCCGTTAGCGATCCAGTAAAAGGCGTCCAAAAATTTCTTGCCTATCGCTGCGTTCGTTAAAATCCAGCAGCCTCTGATAGCTCTTTTTTAGCTTCGGTCACGCGGTTGCGGCCCGTATTTTTTGATGTGTACAGCGCTTTATCGGCGCGATTAAAGAGATCGTCAAAAGTCTCTTTTTCGTGGAGATTCAAGGTGGTCGTACCAATGCTTACAGTGGTTTTCCAGCCCACAGGTTTCAATGCCTCGATACTTTTTCTTAATTCTTCTGCACGAGCAAAAGTATTTTTTTCATCCGAGTGCGCGAGCATTACTACAAACTCTTCACCGCCTATACGAGCAACAATATCTTCTTCCCGAAAATGTTTCTTTAACACTGCCGCAATAGCTTTGAGAACTTTGTCGCCGCCATCGTGACCCAATGTGTCATTAATTTTTTTAAAGTGGTCGATATCAAGCACCATCATCGACAGTGGGTACTTGTGTCGATATGCCTCAGCAAACTTACACTGGGCAGTCTCCAATAAAAAGTGCCTATTATATAAAGTCGTTAACGAATCTTTTGTCGCCATCTCCAATAAGCGTTTACGCTCACGCTTGAGTTGGTCAAACAGTTTTTTTGATTCCAACAAATTATTGATACGCGCATAAAACTCATCTTCAATAATGGGTTTTATTAAGTAGTCGTTAGCACCTGCATTTAATAGTGCAACACGGCGACTGACATCATCAACGGCAGTGATTGCCAAAATAGAAGTATGATCGTACTCTGTATTTGCACGGACCTCTTTAACAAAATCAAGTCCACTTAGCGCCTCATTAAGAACAATATCTGTAATAATCAAATCGTATGCATTATTTTCTACATAATCTATTGCCTCCTGTACCGTAGAGGCATGATCCATACTTAAGCCAATTGATTTAAGCTGCTCACGAGTAACATCTGCCGCTGTTTTACTATCTTCTAGGTAAAGCACACGCCCACTATGACGCTTAACAAGATGATGGGGCAGTATTGTTTGCAAGCGCAGCTCGATATTATCGGCTTCGTCTTTTTGTAGTATGTCAGTAGCACCAGCAATAAGCGCTTTTGACAGCGTATTAGGATTGTCTTCTGAGGTGATCATCAAAATAGGCAAGTGCTGGTAAACCCCACCCATTGAACGTATTTTTTGACACACCTCAATGCCCGTCATATCGGACAAGTGCATTGATATACAAACAACTTCTGGCTTATCCGCGGCAATATCAACTAAGGCCTCACCCCCATTGTCATAGATGTCGACATCTAGATCAAAGGCAGAAAAGATCTTGCTAATTAAGCGCTGGTATAGGCGACTGGATTCTAAAACGACGGCTTTCATAACTTTTTACTTAGGGCATATATCTTAAGTAAAGCATAAAATTATCGAATTGCCTCTTTTTGAGAGGTATTTTTGAACCTTCAAGTACAGGCATAAAACTGCTGTTAACGACAAACGCATACAAGGTTAGGAAATTTCAGTTTTGAGGAGGAGCCCATTACAGCGCTCTCCAAACAAATAGAGATTGGGCACAAAAAATAAGGTAACCACAGTGGCAAAAAGCACACCAAAGGCCAAAGACACCACCATTGGAATCATAAATTGTGCTTGGATACTAGTTTCTGACAAAATCGGTACTAAGCCCACAAAGGTAGTAACTGATGTTAATACAATCGCTCTAAAGCGGTCGGCACCTGCCTGCGTAATAGATTCGTGCACGGATTTACCCTCATCGCGCAATTGATGAATTCTATCTAAAAGCACTAGATTATCGTTAACCACAACACCAGCACAGGCGATAAAACCCAGCAGTGAATTCATTGTCATGGTGATATCTAAAAATAAATGCCCAAATACCGCGCCCACAAAACCAAAAGGCACTGCCGTTAAAATAAGCACAGGCTGCCAACAGGAACGAAAAACAATCGCCATTAAACCAAAACTTAATAAGAATGCGAGAATAAAGCTTTGCAATATTTGTGCGTTAAATTCTTTTTCGTCGGCAACAGCACCGTCTATCTCAACACTCAAACCTCGATAAATCCGTTGGAGCTCGGGCACATGGGTATCGATAATTGTATTCGCCAAAGCAAGCGTATCGACGCCTTTATTGACCTCTGCAGTAACCGCGACGGCTCTGCGTCTATTTTCTCTCTGAATTTTTGTATAGCCAGGAATCTCTACCACATCAGCTACTTCATTGAGTGGTACGGAGCGACCATCACTGGTGCGAATATAAGTTTCGCGAATAGTATCGATACTACTACGCTCACTTAGCGGGTAACGTAACATCACTTTAATATCATCAGTACCACGAGGAATACGCTGTACTTCTTCGCCAAAATATCCTTGCCGCATTTGGCGTGCTACATCTGCCAAACTTAAACCAAGCACAGCTGCATTCGGTTTAAGCTGCAACTCTATTTCTGTTCTTGCCCCTTCAAGATTGTCTTCTATCTGATAAATATCTTCATAGCGCCCCAATGCTTCGCGCACATCACGCACAATATTATTGAGCTGCTCGACATCATTACCCGGTATACTAATACGAAAGCGCAAATCCTTTTGATTATTACTAATGGTAAAGCGCAAACTCAACTCTTTAACACCCGAGAGCGTACCAATCAATTCTCGCCAACGATCTTTCACTTGAATAACATTTATTTTTCGATCCTCGCTGGGTGTCAATCGCACATCGACACGAGCAACATTTTCAATAGCAGAGGAGCGAATAGCTTTAACAAAACCGCCATCGCCATTGATATCTAACATCTGCTTGTCGCTACTTAGCAAGTAGGCGGCATCTTCGATTTGTTGTTGTATTTTTTTTGTATCATTAAAACCAGCACCTTCTGCCAAAAAAGCATTAATGGTGATGCGCGTTGACGGCACAACAGGAGCAAAGGCTTTTTTGAGATAGCCACTACTTAAAAATACTGTTAGGGTAATCAAAAAAATCATCAAAAAGAAAGCCAATGTACTGCCATTTTTTACCAATGTTTTTGATAAAAATTTTTGGTAGTAATTATTAGCCAACGTTTCAAGACCACGCGAAAATCCTGCACGTATTTTTGCCAATCGATTAGGTGACTCGCCGATAGGTTTTGACTTTGCGTGCGACAGATGCGAAGGCAAAATAAACATTGATTCGATCAGAGAAAATAATAGGCAAACAATAACCACTGTTGCAATGGGTATAGCTTGCGTACCCAAAGGCCCGTCGATAGCAAACATTACTGCAAAAAATATCATCGTACTGATAACTGCAAATACAACTGGCCTATTCACCCACATCGCACCGACTTTTGCAGCGGCTTTACCACTCAACCCTTTACGCTGAGAAAAATAAATACTCTCGCCCACTACAATGGCATCGTCCACAACAATACCAAGCACTAACAAAAAGCCATACATAGAAATAATATTAAGCGTAACACCGGTATAAGGTAGGAGTGCAAAGGTACCTAAAAATGCAGTAGCAATACCGACACAAACCCAAGCAGCCAAGGAAGGGCGTAAAAACAACATAAGGATAACAAATACCAACACCAATCCCATTAAGGTATTGTCAACCAATAATTTCATACGGCTTTTATAAACGACTGCCCAATCAAACCAGATATCTGCTTTAACAGTGGCTGGAAATTGTCCTCTTAATTTATCGAGGGTCTCACGCACACCATCAGAGGCATTAACAATATCGGGGGGATTGGCCGTATAGACTTGTAAATAGGCAACCGGCTCTCCATTAAAATTTGTTCGCTGGTTAACCTCTTCAAAGGCATCTTTAATGGTGGCAATTTCTGACAAGGTTAACTGGGAATTATTACTACCTGTATCAATGACAATATTTTCAAAGTCTTCTTTTGTAAATGCCTGACCCCGTGTTTGTAATTGCACATCGCCAACATCGCTTTTAATAGCACCCGCTGCGATATTGATAGAATTATCTCTTATCGCTGTAGCGATTTCATCAAAGCGAAGATTATAAGTACGCAGAGTATTCTCAGATACTTCAATACTCATCTCTCTCTCGCGAATACCTTCTATATCAACATTTGATACTTCATTTAATGAAAGTAATTCTTGCTGAACCCATTCGCTAGTATCTTTTAAAACGCTTTCTGCAACGTCGCCATAAATGGCAATATTCATTAGGCGGATTCGAGCAATAACTTCTCGTACTTCAATATCATCAACATCCTCTGGCAATGTTGTTAGAGCATCAATACGGCTATTGACATTATTGAGCAAGCGTTGCGTATCATAATCTTGAACAGTTTTAACTGTAATCGTTGCTAGGCTTTCTCGCGCTACCGATACAATTTCGTCGATACCATCAAGGTCGGCAATAGCTTCTTCAATACGGATAACCACTTGCTGTTCGATTTCGCTAGGACTAGCACCAGGATAGGCAACAGTAATAGATAGTGAATCTGTGTCGCCAAGAGGGAAAACTTCTTTACCAATACTAAAATAGTTAAACACCCCTCCCACAATAATGATAATCATCAATAAATTTGCGGCGATAGGGTTGTCGATAAACCAATGAACAATTGGGCGCATTAGTTGTTGCTACTCTCTTTTATTGAGTCAAGACTAGCTGTATGTTTTGTAAGGTCGAGAAGCTGATCTTTTTTATCACGGGCTAAATTAATCAACTCATTGGTATTAACCTGCAAGCCTTCTTTTAGCACCCGTGGATCGCTAACAACAATTTTTTCTCCCAAACTAATAGAAGACTCAACAATAGCCATATTATCTCGCCTATCAATAATACGGATATCTTTTAGTAATAAAGTATTATCAGCACTAACCACATACACTTGCTTATCATTCACCAATGCTTTTTGTGGTAGACGAATAACATCATCATAAACTCGCCCTTGGATATCTGCACTGACAAATAAACCAACGAGCAAAGGCTGTTCAAATATCTTTTTATCAAAGGGGTTTTTTATTTCCGCGGTAAGATGATAAAAACGTGTAGTTGAATCAATGGAGGCATCCATCCTTGCGTTTGTTGCATGCCAACGGTAAGTCCTGTCACCAACAGTTGCCGACAACACAACTTTTGGCTCACTGCCTAATTGCTGTTTGCTAATGTCTTCACCTGGGATAAAACCCGTTAGTGCTAACTGCTGGTTATTAAGTGGTAGGCGTACCTCGACCATACTGCTGTCATAAACCGTAGCGAGAGTCGTACCTGCTGCTACAAACTCACCCAAAGCCACAGACTTAACATCAATGCGCCCATCAAAGGGCACACTGATTGAGGTTTTCTCGACATTTAATAAAGCACGACTGCGCTCGGCCTGTGCAGAGCGTAGGCCTGCTTTAGCAGCCTCCAGTTGTGGCTCTCTAAGAGATAATGAATTAGCAGCTTTAGAACCTAGATCTCGCCAAACACGCTTAGCTTGACGCGCCTGACCTTGCTCCAGTGCAAGCTCTCTTTTAGCGACGACGATTTGAGTATCGGCGATAGCAACTGTATTGCGGTAATCGCGATCGTCTAAGCGCAACAGCACCTCATCCTTTTTAAAAAAACGGCCCGCCTCAAAGTCTGGAGATACCTTAACGATTCTTCCAGCCACTTCATTAACAAGATTAATTTGACGCTTAGGTGCAACGGTACCTTGGCTAGTGATAATGGCCCGATATTGAGCAGGTTTAGCCAGAATGACATCGACAACAGGAGGACTGGCCTCTATTTTAGGCCGAAGTGTAGGCTTTGGCTTAAAAAACCAAATAGCGGCCATGATAGCCACCCCCATAACAATGATCAGAAAAAGGCCAATACTGCCTCTCTGGCCATTCAGCTGGGGGCCCCGTTGAGGGTCTTGCCCTATAAAATTGTTGTTTTTAATAAGCATTATTTCTTGTATTCAATAAAAATATTGGCCCAATTTTAGGCATTATCCAATGCAGTTATACGCAAGGCCACTAGCATTAATAAGCAGATAAGGCCTATGACCACCCAGAGGCCCAATTGTTACCCCATATGGCTTATCTATTTGCACCGGGTAAATTGTGAGTAAGGTCCAGCATCACAAAAAAAACCTAAAAACAAGACTGGTTAAGCATTAAGTTTTACGCATAATGCCACACTCACGTATTAACTACCCAGAGATTATTACCACCTATGGACAACACTCGTCGTAACGATAACAACACTCTACAGACTATTATCACACGTCTCGCTACAGAGCTTTCAATACAGCAACAGCAAGTTACCGCTACTATTGCGCTATTGGACGAAGGCGCAACCGTGCCATTTATTTCTCGTTACCGTAAGGAAGTGACAGGTAGCCTCGATGATACCCAACTGCGCACACTAGAAGATCGCCTACGTTATCTACGCGAGCTAGAAGAGCGCCGTGACACTATTTTTAAAAGTATTGAAGAACAAGACAAGCTCACACCCGAACTCACTCAAGCCATTCAAGCTGCCGAGACTAAAACCGAGCTAGAGGATCTTTATTTACCTTATAAGCCCAAACGCCGCACCAAGGGCCAAATAGCTATAGAGGCGGGGCTTGAGCCATTAGCCGATCAGCTGCTCGCAGACCCAACACTTGCACCAGAGGCACTCGCTGCTGAGTTTTTAAATACAGAGCAATCAATTAGCACCACTAAAGACGCCCTAGACGGCGCTAAATATATCTTAATGGAACGCTTTAGCGAAGACGCGACCCTACTGGGTCGCCTGCGCGAATTTGTTAATGAACACGGTACGGTTTCTTCACGGGTTATTGCTGGCAAAGAAACCGAGGGTCAAAAATTTAAAGATTACTTCGAATACGACGAAGCTCTAAAAACGATTCCATCACATCGCACTCTTGCACTGTTTCGTGGCCGCAACGAGGGCTTTTTATCTCTCTCTACGGGCTTAATTGATGATTTGAATAAAACCGATGAACCCAAAAAGATAAATACTCCGCACCCATGCGAAGGCATGGTTGCAGAGCACTGGAATATTAAACACCAGAAGCGCTGTGCAGATGATTGGCTAGCAGAAGTTGTTCGTTGGACATGGCGCATCAAGCTGCTTTCGCATATCGAGACCGACCTATTTGGCGGTATTCGCGATAACGCCGAATCCGACGCTATTCAAGTATTTGCCAACAACCTAAAGGATTTACTATTAGCCGCTCCCGCTGGCCAAAAGGCCACTATAGGCCTAGACCCTGGCCTGCGTACAGGCGTTAAGCTAGCAGTAGTCGATGCTACCGGCAAAGTACTCGACCACGGTGTACTCTACCCACCTACACTACCCACAGCCAATGCTCGCCAAAGCCAAGAGGCTGAGCCGACACTTGTGCACCTTTGCCAAAAACACAACGTCGATTTGATTTCTATCGGTAATGGTACAGGTTCGCGAGAGACCGAGAATTTTGTTAAGGATGTACTCAAACGCCATACCGAGCTGAATACGCAGAGTATTATGGTTAACGAAGCAGGTGCATCTATTTACTCTGCGAGCGAATTTGCGGCTAAAGAATTTCCTGACCTCGATGTGACCATTCGAGGGGCAATATCGATTGCTAGGCGCTTACAAGACCCACTGGCGGAACTGGTTAAAATTGAGCCAAAATCCATCGGCGTGGGCCAATATCAACACGATGTATCACAAAGTAAGTTAGCACGTGCACTCGATGCAACCGTTGAAGACTGTGTAAATACGGTGGGTGTCGAGGTCAATACAGCATCGGCCCCACTACTTGCACGGGTCTCGGGCCTTAACCAAAACATCGCCAATAATATTGTTAGCTTTAGGGATAGTAATGGCCGCTTTGAGCGTCGCGAGCAACTCAAAGAGGTTCCTCGTTTAGGCGACAAAACCTATGAACAGGCAATTGGCTTTTTACGTATTGCTAATGGCGAGAATCCATTAGATGCATCGGCTGTTCACCCCGAGGCCTACCCCGTTGCCCAAAGCATTAGCGCACGCACAGGGCAAGATATCTCCGCGTTATTGAGCAACCCCTCATTACTGCGTGACCTAAAGCCTGAGGAATTCACCACGGAGCAATTTGGTCTGCCCACTATTAAAGATATTTTAAGTGAGCTAGAAAAACCCGGCCGCGACCCTAGGCCAGAGTTTAAAACAGCCACCTTTAAGGATGGGGTTGATACCATAAAAGACCTAACAGAAGGCATGATTTTAGAAGGGGTAGTTACCAATGTGGCAAATTTTGGCGCCTTTATTGATATCGGCGTCCACCAAGATGGCCTTGTGCACATATCGGCACTAGCCAATACCTTTGTAAAAGACCCTCGCACCGTTGTAAAAGCAGGCGATGTGGTCAAGGTAAAGGTGATGGAAATCGATGTAAATCGTAAGCGTATTGCGCTTTCTATGCGCCTAGATGACGAGGTCGGCCAAGCTCAAAGAAGCAGCACACCAAATACACCAAGGCGTTCGAGCGCAAAACACAACCAGCGCAGTAACGCCAAGTCCAATACCGAAGCGACAGGGACTATGGCGAGTCTTCTAAAAGCAGCAATGGATAAAAACAAATAGGCTATATTACGTATAAAGCGATCTCACTTATACTCAAGTAGAGATCCGCTTAATTCTTACCATGAGCAAACCTTTTTCCTGATAAAATAGGTCCCTTGCAGGCATAGAATTAATTCTCGGCAAAAGTTACATTACTGTACTAACCTTAAGGGTAATAGGTTCTATCACTTAAAATAACGTTTAATAACTAGGCATATCAGTTCGGAAGACATGGCACAATCTAGCGTACTCAATGAAGATCAGCGTGATTGCTTGCAGGAAATTAGCAATGTCGCAATGGGTCAGGCAGGCGATCACCTCGCTCGTCTATTGGACGCCTTTGTCATTTTATCTATCCCCCATGTCAATATTTTAACGCCAACTGAAATAGCCATGGCGGTGCAAACCATCGACGAGCATAACGTTTCAGGTATTTGCCAAGGTTTTATCGGTGGTGGTATTGCCGGTGAAGCCATGCTTTTATTTAATGACACCAGTTTTGTTGATTTAGCAAAACTCATGAAATTTGAAGAAGAGCTTAACGAAGTTGGTGAACGTGAACTACTAATAGACTCAACCAATATACTCGTCGGCGCACTACTTCGCGGCATTGCCGAGCAACTCGATATAGAATTTAGCTTTGGGCCACCTGCCATTATGGGCCAGCATCAAGAGCTTGGTAAATTATTGATGTCCAACAATGTGCGCTGGGACCATACCTTAGTCATTGAGGTCAATTACCAAATCGAAGATTACGATGTGCAATGTGACTTATTAGTCGTCATCACCGAAAGCTCTCTACCAAGGCTCTTTGGTAAACTAGAATATTTGCTGGATTAAAATATGTCTGAGTTATCAAATAACGAAATGATGAACGACTTCCGCTGGATTATGGATGTTGTACAAAACGTCGATGTGGGTCTTGTGCTACTCGATAAAGATTACAACATTAAACTGTGGAATAGCTTTATGCAAAACCACAGTGCGCTTTATGCCGAAGAAATCATTGGCAAAAACTTATTTGAAAGCTTTCCTGAGATCGACGAAAAATGGTTTAACCGCAAAGTCGAATCGATCTACTTACTTAAGAACTCTGCCTTTACCACATGGGAACAGCGCCCCTACTTATTTAAATTTGATAACTATCGCCCTATTACAGGTAGGGCAGAATTTATGTATCAAAATAGCACATTCATCCCCATTCAGGATTTAACGGGTGAGATATCGAGTATCTGCCTGATTGTTTACGATGTAACAGAGCAGGCAATTAATAATTTAGAGCTCGAAGCAGCCAACAATAAACTGGAAATTATTAGTCAAACCGATGGCTTGACCGGTTTATTTAATCGCTCTGCATGGGAAGACCAATTAGAGAAAGAATTTGATCGCCTACAACGCTATAAAGAAGATTGTTCGCTTATTATATTTGATATCGACCACTTCAAAAAAGTAAACGATAATCATGGCCACCCTGCAGGTGACGAGGTCATTAAAAAGGCTGCAGAGATTACTCAAAAATGTATTCGTAAAACAGACATTGCCGGGCGCTATGGAGGCGAGGAATATGTTGTTTTATTACCACATACAAATGTCGACTGTGCCGAAATACTAGCAGAGCGTATCCGCAAAAAAATAGAAGGTCTAACAGTTCAGTACGAAGACATAATGATAAATTTCACCGTAAGCTTTGGTGTATCTAGCTATCACGACTCCCTAAAATCTGCCACTGCCTGGATAGACAGTGCAGATAAAGCGCTATATGAATCTAAAGAAAATGGCCGCAATAGAGTGAGTATTTTTCAACACACAAACACCTAACCACTGCATCTAACACTGATCCTTGCCAATAACTGTTTTAGATTTTGGAATAGCTTTTATCCGCTTATAGAACCTAGAAAAATCTCTGCCGCATGCTTCAAATTTTTCTAAAAAGCTTGGTACCAAGTCATAGTAAGTTGCCACCGAAACTAAATGCGAATTATTGAGCGAAGAATTAAACCAGCGGCCATACCATGCTCGACCACCCCATCGGTTATCGCGCACACGTTTATATTCCTCTTTCATTTCTGCAAATATTCTTGCTTTTTTCTCACGCTTCACATCATCTGGCAATGTAGATCCATATAACTCTTTTAACTTTGCTTTAGTGCTATTAACCAGTGCAAGAAAGTCCGCTTGCACAGATAAACGCTCTTTATAACTTTTAAGCAAAGCCTCTTTTTTATTATGCTTCATCCATAGAATAGCGCCCTGCTCGCCAACAACTGTCGCAAAAGCTTCATTAAAGCGCGTATTATTTTTTATATAAAGTTCTTGATGAGCCAGCTCATGAAAAATTAATTCAGCAAGAGAAGCTTCATCTCGCTCAAGCATTGTAGAAGTTAATGGGTCTGCGAAAAACCCAAGCGTCGAATACGCACCCACTCCGGCGACACGGACATCATAGCCTTTTTTCTTAAGCTTTTTGGCATAGCGTTCTGCTGATTCTTTTTTGTAATAGCCGCGGTAGCTGGCGCAACCTATGACGAGGTAGCACCATTTTTTTGGTCTTAAAGAGAATTCTTCAGCCGCGACCACATTCCAAACTGGAGATGGGTTTTTTAACTCGACGTAACTCCTGTAGCTTTTATTGTCTGGCAGGCTTAGCTCATTAATAGAAAAATCTCTAATATCCTGCGAGGCTAGTAACTTTTGTTTTAGCTTCTCATCAGCAGTTTTGAGAACTTTATCAACGGGTTTTCTGGCAAGCATCAGTGATGTATGACCGATAATCCCTTGCGTGTAATAACCAGGAGCTGTGCACGCTTGTAAAAGAAACAACCCTAAAAAAAGTAAAACATATTTAATCATAGGACGAATCATAATAAATGCTTACTGAATTTTATTTTACTGCCTTTGACGCAAGGCCTCGAACAAACAAACACCTGTAGCCACCGAGACGTTCAAGCTGCTCACTGTCCCCAGCATAGGGATACGAATAAGGGCATCACAATGCTCTCGTGTAAGGCGCCTTAGCCCTTTACCCTCGGAGCCCATTACGATAGCTAGGGGGCCTTTGAGGTCCGCTTGAAAATGATGCTGTTCAGCCTCACCCGCAGCACCAAGAATCCAAACACCCTGTTGCGCTAACCATTGCAATATACGGGCAAGGTTTGTCACGCGCACTAATGGAATCACCTCCGCTGCACCACAGGCAACTTTAGACACTACCGAATTGAGTGGCGCTGAATTATCTTTGGGGACGACCACAAACTGCACTCCCGCAGCCTCAGCAGAACGTAGACACGCACCTAAATTATGCGGGTCGGTAATACCATCTAACACTAAAATAAACGGAGCAACTCCATCTTCTATGAGCTTAGGCAAATGACTTTTTAGATAATCTTCACCATAGCTCTCAGCTGTTGCAGTATTTTCTGTAACGACAGCAATAACACCTTGATGATTAGCATCGACCAAACCATCGAGGATATCTCTAGCGACCCATTCAATAGCCAGAGATTGATTGGCTAATTTCTGCAATGAATTAAGACGCTTATCTTTGCGTCCCTTTAACAGATACAGTTTATTAACTGTCGAGGTTGGCTTTTTAAGCAATGCCTCAACCGCATGAAAGCCATAAACAAACTGTTTATCATTGTTTTTTTCTTTTTGTGCCATTACCTAATTGCTACCACCCATAAAATTATTTTTTTCTTGCTCATTACGCTTTAGTTTTCTTTGCTTTCTCTATCTTTCGCCGTTTAGCTTTTGGCGTTGTTTTTTTCTTTTTTACTTTTTTCTTGTTACTACTTTTAATATCCGCGTTGCTCTTTGAGGCTCCTTTAGCAGAATCTTCTTTGCTAGGCTTTAAACGTTTGCCCTTTTTAAATTTACTGCTCTTATTATTAGCACTCAGTTTTTTTCGGCGACTATCATTCGCCTTTTTTTGCAATGGGTCTTCAACAAGCTCAAAATCTACTTTGCGCTCATCCAACTTAACGCTTGCCACCTGCACCGTTAATTCATCTCCAAGAGAAAATACTCGATGAGTACGCTCACCGACTAAGCGGTGATGAGCTTCTTCAAAGTGATAATAATCAGAAGGCAGTGCCGTAATGTGAATGAGACCCTCAACATAGACATCGAGCAGTTCAACAAACAAACCAAAGTTAGTGACTCCAGTAACAATACCTTGAAAGACATCACCCACATGATTTTGTAGATACTCGCACTTTAACCAGCTCACAACATCGCGTGTTGCTTCATCTGCGCGACGCTCTGCCATCGAAGTATGCTCGCCTAGCATTACCATATCTGCCAAGGCATAGGGGTAAATAGATTTTTTAGCGAGCGTAGATGCTCCATCGACACGCTTAACTTGCTTAGTGGCTTTTTTACTACGAATAACTGAGCGAATTGCCCGGTGCACGAGCAAATCTGGGTAGCGGCGAATCGGTGAGGTGAAATGCGCATAAGCATCATAAGCCAAACCAAAATGCCCTTGGTTATCCGGCTGATACATGGCCTGCGAAAGGCTGCGCAACATAACAGTTTGTATAATTGTCGAGTCAGGTCTGTCGGCGATCTGTAATAGCAAACGTTGGTAATCGGAGGGAGTTGGCATTGCACTTGGCAGACTTAAACCTAGCTCACCCAAAAATGTTTTTAGATTATTGAGCTTTTGCTCCTTTGGTCCATTATGTACGCGAAATAATCCGTCAAGCTCATGCTTTTCTAAAAATTTAGCGGCACAGACATTTGCACACAACATGCATTCTTCGATGAGCTTGTGCGCATCGTTACGCACCACGGGTACAATTTTTTCTATCTTCCGCTCTTCATCAAAAATAATTCGCGTTTCAGTGGTTTCAAAGTCGATAGCACCACGCACTTCCCGAGTTTTTCTCAAGGCTTTATAAAGTGCATAAAGCTCATCAACATCACCAACAACATCTTTATATTCTTCACGCAATGCATGATTACTTTGTTTGGCATGTAGCATCTCGCCAACTTTTGTATAGGTCAGTCTCGCATGGGAATAAATAACTGCCTCATAAAATTGGTAGCCACTAAGCTTACCCGCCGCACTGATAGTCATCTCACACACCATAGCAAGACGGTCGACTTTAGGGTTCAGCGAACACAAGCCATTCGAGAGCGCCTCTGGTAGCATAGGTAAGACAAAATCAGGAAAATAAACCGAGGTGCTACGCACCTGTGCTTCGTCATTGAGTGCGCTGTTAATTCTCACATAATGGGACACGTCGGCGATGGCAACATATAAGCGCCAGCCACCAGACTTTTTAGTCTCGCAATAGACCGCATCGTCAAAGTCACGTGCATCCTCGCCATCGATAGTAACAAAGGGCAAGTCACGCAAGTCGACACGGTGTTGTTTGTCTTGCTCTGTAACGGTTTGAGAAAGCTCAGAAGCCTCTGCTTTTACATTTGCAGGCCATTGATGGGGTAAATCGTGGGCACGGATAGCAACGTCTATCTCCATACCTGGCGCCATATGATCACCAAGCACTTCGACGATTTTACCCATTGGCAAATTATCTTTGGAGGGTTGGCGCGTGATTTCTACAATCACGAATTGATTATTCTCGGCACCCATAGTGTTCTCTTGAGTCACCAAGACATCGTGGCCAAGTCTTGCATTATCTGGGCGCACAAAGCCATAGCCCTGTTCAAAATAATAGCGCCCGACCAATTGCTCGGTATTGTGTGCAACAACCTCAACAATGACACCATCGCGACGACCGCGCATACCCGTAGATGATAATCGCGCCAGCACCTCATCACCATGAAAGACCTTTCGCATTTGGCGAGAAGGCAAGTAGACATCATCACCATCAGCGGCTAGAACAAAACCATAGCCATCGCGGTGTGCCTGAATTTTGCCACGAATTAAATTAAGCTTATCGACAATGGCATAGGCTTTTTTACGATTACTATGGATTTGCCCATCTCTCTCCATAGCATTAAGACGCCTACGTAGCGCCTCGAGATCATCTTCGTCATTGATACCCAAGGCCTTTACTAATTTTTTATGCGGCATGGGGCCTACACTTTGCGCCAAGGTTTCGAGAATTAGCTCCCTACTGGCAATTGGCTTAGCGTATTTTTTAGACTCGCGACTTGCGTGTGGATCCTTGTTTGGCTTCACTTATTATTTTCTTCAGCTCGTTATAGTTTTACTGCACAATCCTGTGTACAGAACCATCGCCACTATACAGCAATGGCAATAGTGAATATATGAGCAAAATACCAGAAAATAGGCTTAATCCAATAACCATACTACCGATGTAGAACGGTTATTGTAGACACAGAAGTACTAAACTAGCCTGCTGTATTAGCAAAAGGGGTAATCAGCGTTGTATCCTCCCCCGCTTTACGAATACCAACAAACTCGCGAGTAATAATAGATTCGACCAGAGGCTTTTGCATACCATCGACATCGATTAGCATTAAATACTCACCTTCCTCGATATACTTATGAAACTGCTTAATTTTATAATTCTCCGTTAACACACCCACTAAACCGCCGAGCCAAGCGCCAAAGAATGCGAATAACATCACGGCAGCTAGCAGCCACAACCAGTGAAGCCCTTCACCAAATGTTGTAAATAATGAGAGGATTGCCACAAAAAACACACCTACAACCAAGCCCACTAATATACCGCGCTCGCCTGAGCGAACAATATCTAGCTCCTGCAATGGCGTTGTACTATGCAAGTGATGCTTAACAATATTGGCTTTATCCTTGCCCAGAACATGAAAATTCCAATCAGTAATGCCTTCATCATGTAGGCGATCTGACAACTTCTCTGCTGCATCTATACTCTCTGTCAGGTAATATAATCTTTTCATTATTTTCTCCTTCAGCTAGTGATATTAAGTTTAATTAAAGCGTCCTTAATTAATACAGCGAAATTGCTCTAAAGGTTTAGTTTTGATCAGACCAATAGGAAATAAACAGACGTTTCAAAACAATGAATAGAAATAAACCATAAGCGGCCTATACTAAAGCGGCTAGCTCAACACTAATAAGATAAGAAATGTTACCCAAACAACAGATTTTTAGAGTCAGACGAAATTACAATCAATGGGTTGCCAACCAAACCTTAGAAGATTACGCGCTACGCTTCACTGCAAAAAAATATCGCTCTTGGAGCGCTTATAAAGTTGCTATGACAGCCCTAGGGGCTGCAGCATTTTTAGCGCTAGAGGCCATTGGTGGCGCAATTACATTAAGCTATGGTTTTACCAATGCTATTGCTGCCATTGTTATTGTCAGCCTTATTATTTTTATTACTGGATTACCTATTAGCTATTACGCTGCACGTTTTGGTGTCGATATCGACTTACTCACACGCGGCGCTGGCTTTGGTTACTTAGGTTCAACGCTTACCTCGCTAATTTATGCCGCATTTACCTTTATATTTTTTGCCATTGAAGCTGCTATTTTAGCCTCGGCACTCGAGGTTTTATTTTCGATCCCCCTCTATATTGGCTATATTCTTAGCTCTTTAGTGGTTATCCCTATTGTGACTCACGGCATCACATTTATTAGTCGCTTTCAAATATTTACTCAACCTATTTGGCTTAGCCTACAAATTGCCGCCATTGTTGCGATTGTGTATCACGAAGCAGGCGCAATTGAGGAATGGATGCAGTTTCAGGGCGCTTATGCCAGCCAAACCGCCGATAACATTATCGTTAATAATGGCTTTGATATATTACTATTTGGTGCCGCCTCATCGATTTTATTTGCGCTTATGGCACAAATTGGCGAGCAAGCTGACTACCTGCGCTTTATGCCCACACAACAACAAACATCAAAATCTCGCTGGTGGTTCTCGGTATTATTTGCAGGCCCTGGTTGGATATTTATTGGCGTTATAAAACTACTACTCGGCTCCTTTATTGCCTACCTAGCGTTCTCTAGTGGCTTATCGCTTATACAATCATCAGACCCTGTCTATATGTACCAAGTGGCCTTTGGTTATCTTACACATTCACAGTCACTTCCATTAGTACTGGCAGGCATTATGGTTATTGTCTGCCAGCTAAAAATTAATGTGACTAACGCTTATGCAGGCTCGCTAGCTTGGTCGAACTTTTTTTCAAGGTTGACCCACAACCACCCCGGCCGTGTCGTTTGGCTAGTTTTTAATGTCATGATCGCACTGCTATTAATGGAGCTAGGTATATACCGCGCACTGGAAAATATTTTGGGTGTATTCGCCATTATTGCTGTCAGTTGGCTAGGGACCGTATCGGCTGATTTAAGCATTAACAAAACCTTTGGGCTATCACCTGCAGGAATAGAATTTAAACGCGCGCACTTATACGATATTAATCCTGTTGGTTTGGGCTCCCTACTTCTTGCATCCATTATAGGCATTACGGCCTATCTTGGGCTTTATGGCGATGTCGCAAAAGCCCTCGCGCATTTTATTACATTGTTAACTACTTTTATTGCAACACCACTGATGGCCATACTCACCAAAAGCCGTTATTACATTGCACGAGAATCGCTAGAATTTAATGCTCAGGTCATAGACAGTGTTAATGAGCATCAATGTTGTATTTGTGAGCTTTATTATGAATCAGAAGACATGAGTAGCTGCCCTGCATATCAGGGTAATATTTGCTCCTTGTGCTGCTCACTCGACACTCGCTGCTTGGACCAATGTAAAAGTAATGCTCGCTTTTATGATCAGGCTTCTAGCTTTTTTAAGTTATTTATTCCTAGCAACATTCTCAATAAAATTCACTCACGTTTTGTTTATTTTATAGGGACTGTTTTTTTAATTAGCTTGCTAAACGCAGCTATACTCTCTTTGATTTACTATCAAATTCCTTCTAGTAATCCCGAGACATTAACCATTGTCGCTGATGCATTATGGATTTTATTTTTTATATTTTTAATTATAACGGGCGTTATCGCATGGCTATTTTTGTTGGCCAAAGAGAGTCATGTTGTCGCCCAAGAAGAATCTCAGCGGCAAACTAGTCGCCTCATTGACGAGATTGATGCCCATGTAAAAACCGATGAAGCTTTGCAAAAGGCACTCAAACAAGCAGACTCGGCCAACCAGGCAAAAAGCCGCTATTTATCAGGCATTAGTCATGAGTTACGCTCTCCACTACAGACTATACTTGGCTATGCACAATTATTAGGACAAAATGACACAATCCCAAGTAAGCCACGAGAATCCATTAGTATTATTCAACGCAGTGGGGAATATTTATCAGACCTTATTGAGGGCTTATTAGACGTATCAAAAATCGAAGCCGGTAAGTTAGAAATTCGTCGTGATGAAATGAATTTTCATGAACTGATGAGTCAATTAGAGATGATGTTTAGGCCTCAAGCCGAGCAAAAAAACCTTAACTTTACATTCAACTTGCCTAAAAAATTTCCTAACTATGTTATTGCCGATGAAAAACGGGTTCGACAAATACTCATTAATGTATTGTCGAACGCCATAAAATTTACCGAGCAAGGCTCCGTCGAATTCTCACTCGCTTACAAAAATCAGGTAGCCGAATTTACTGTTGCCGACACCGGCACTGGCATAAGCAAAGATGACCTTGAGCGGATTTTTCACCCATTTGAGAGAGCAAATAATAATGGTACGCATACGCCAGGCACTGGCCTTGGATTAACCATCGTCCATTTACTCTCCGATATTATGGGCGGCAACGTCGAAGTCAACAGCACTCTCGATGTAGGTAGCCAGTTTATTATTTCACTCATGCTCGCACCCACTGATTCTCCAGCACTAGTCTCATCGCCCGAATCCTCTATTATCGGCTATAAAGATTCGATTAAAACAGTCTTGATTGTGGACGATCAAAGTGCACATCGCGCACTCATTAATGACCTGCTGACCCCATTGGGCTTTAGAGTTATAGAGGCACATAACGCAAAACACTGCCTAGAAATACTTGACCAAACTCGCCCCGATATATTTTTACTGGACGTTTCTATGCCAGAGATTGATGGTTTAAGCCTTGCCAAAACAATAAGGTCGCGCGAGATAACCACGCCTATTATTATGATCTCGGCAGATGCGCAAGAGCACAACACTATTGGCGATCCTAACTCACCTCATAATGCCTATATGGTTAAGCCTATCAAGATAACCACCTTACTCGATAAGATGGCTGCACTATTAAAACTTAAGTGGGTATATAAAGAGGTAGCTTCAAGCAATATATCAGCGAGCCCAAACCTCACTGACGAAAGTATTACTAGCGTGGATACAAAATGGAGCATTGCTAAACATGCCTATATTGACCAGCTTATTAGTTACTCTGAAATTGGCTATGCAAAAGGTTTTTTTGATGTATTAACAAAAGCCAGTGATGAAAATATATTGCCTTCGAATTTAATACAGCATTTGTACCGCTTGGCCAAACAGGTAAGGTTCGATAAAATCGTCGAGTTACTTTCAGAGAATCAGCAGAACAATGACTAGTAATATCAACACTAATACAGGCATCGTACTGGTTGTCGATGATTCACCAGACACTCTAGGGCTATTGAACGAGGCCCTGGAAAAAGAAGGTTTTAGTGTGCTCGTTGCTCTAGAAGGCAAACAAGCCTTAACAATTATTGACAAAATTACCCCAGATATTATTTTACTTGATGCCATCATGCCCAATATGGATGGCTTTGAAACCTGCCAACGCATTAAGCAGAACCCTAACCTGAGCAATATACCGGTTATTTTTATGACCGGCCTAAGCGATACCGACAGCATAGTGAAAGGTTTAGAAGTAGGCGGAGTGGATTACTTAACCAAGCCAATTAAGCCTACAGAGTTAATCGCTCGCATGAAGGTGCATCTCCGTAATGCCCATTTATCTCATAGTGCACAATATGCCTTAGACACTACCGGCCAACAGTTGCTCGCCGTTAATCCCTTGGGCGGCATTCGCTGGGCAACACCGTTAACGCAAGAGCTACTCGATAAATATCAACTTACCCAAGACTGGTGCCAACAAAAACTTGCAGGGCAATTACAGCACTGGTTAAGTCATAAGCCTCCTGCAGGCGGCCACTATGAGTTACAAGAAACAAGCGCTAAATTAAAAGTAAAATTGATAGATATTAAAAACGATAACGAAATTTTACTGAGGCTGATTGATTTAAACGGCCCAAGTGGTGCAGAGATACTACGCCAAGCACTTGATATCACCGAGAGAGAATCTGATGTGCTATTTTGGATTGGACAGGGAAAAACCAATAAAGAGATTGGCGAGATACTCTCGATGAGCCCACGCACAGTTAATAAACATCTAGAACCTATATTTAAAAAGTTGAATGTAGAGAATCGTACAGCGGCAGCGGCTATTGCTATTCATACACTGGCAGGTATTTAGTGGGCAGCTTATTTTTCTTACCTTATCCTATTATCAGTTTCTCTACAAAAGCAAAAGGCAAAACCTGATCCCGCTGTTAATACTTATAACACCTCAGTAACCGACAGACGAAGTGATGGTATTTTTGTGCCATAATTTGCGAAGAAAATGTAAAAAAATGGCAGCAGTTTGGCTGTCCAGCGACGATAGGAGCAAAGTTAACTGATTTGTTATATTCCATCTCTCTCGTTTGCAAACTGATCATATACATCACCAAACTCAATTTCTAGTGCAGTACGGATTAATGCGGGGTAACAAAACCAGTATTGCCTCCTAATACAATCTAAGTACTCTTCATCTCCAAGATCTTCACGATAGAGCTTTTGGTGACAAGCGTCTAATGGTTCTTTTTCGATATCTAATAACTGCCTACGATGCTTTTTAAGAAATAGCCTGACTTGCAATTTAGTTACTAAAGAGAAGCGTTTTAATTCATCGACCACTTCCTCTAAATCTGTTAGTGATGCGCAATCATTCTTTTTTGGAAATAGAGACCGCATAACTTTATAAAGATATGCAAAATTAAACTCCTCCTTATCTATTTCTTTTCTTCGGTTCATTCAAAATCTTCTAATAAAATACAATGTCTCAATAACGGGCAGCCGAAGCAGCGCGTAGGCTGTCCAGCGACGTTAGGAGCGAAGTTAATTGACTTGTTAGAAGCTTTAAGCATTTTGTTGCCCTACAGAAAGATAGTAGGTAGTAAAATTGCGATCTAAGAGTTGAGTACGGTGGACTTTAGTAGCCATCTTAGCCAGTGCTTTGTACTCACGCCTAGAGCCTAGCAAATGAAAAAGCACTTCTTTATGCCCAAGTTCGCTTGCCCACAACATGAGAGTTTTGAAAATTGGTATGCCAGAACCCCAAAATCTTTGAGAGATAACAATAGCTATTTCAAAACCGCAATCGTCCGGCTGAATTCCACACCAACCTGCTAGCGCCCCACCTATATAAACCACACGAACTCGACAGCCCTGCATTGCATCAGTTTCAATCTTATCTTCAATCCATGTTTGAATACTAGTGGCATTAAAATGTGGATGGTTAACCAGATGTACCCGCAATGAATCTTCATTTACGACAGCCATCAAATCTTCCGGATCAACTTGCTTAAAGCTCAAATATTCAATATCGCACATCTCTGGATACTTCTAACGCCTGTGTATTGGACGGACTGGAGCAGCGCGTAAGCCCACCCCAGCACGCGTTTTTTTGCGTGCGTAACAAACACTTTTGTTATGCACTTTCCTGTACAAGTTGTACTTCATTGTTAGCGGGATCTATTAAAGTGGCTAACCAACCACCCCAATATTGTTGCTCAGGAACCCCAGAGAACTCAACACCTATTGATTTTAAACTTTCATAACTTTTTTGAATATTATTTGTTTGAAAAGAAAGTCCTGTAAATCTACCTACTAAAATTTGGTCTTCTTTAGGTGCAGCCGGGAGAACCGACTCTACTATTAGTTTTGTTTCACCTGTATTAAATATACATATACCGGATTCAAGATCGTAATTTTCAAGACTAAGGCCAAGCTGTGAATAGAATTCTTTTGCAGCTTGAATGTCATTGACAAATATTCTTGCAGCACCTATTTTCATAAGTTTTTCCTTATCACATAACGCCTCAGTAACGGGCAGCCGAAGCAATGCGTAGGCTGTCCAGCGACGTTAGGAGCGAAGCTAACTGATTTGTTAGGTTTCTATTTTTGGTATCTTTTTCCATACCTTAACACCTATAAAAAGACCTATAAAGAAAAATGGGATTAAGAAATATACATATGCTAAAAATTTAGGGGCGTATGCAGATATTAATATCCCACAAACTACAAGCAAACCAAATAATATAGCTAGCCACAGCAATGTTAAAAATATGAAGAAAAGGATTTGAATACCTTTGTATTCTTTTCTTGGCTTGGTAATTAGCAATATAAGCTTATTTTTTGTTAGAGGCTTTAGACCCTTTTTGATATCCGAGTCTGCCATCTGAGAGAAGCCTATCGCCAAACCAAAAAGTCCAAATGCAATCGAAGACATAATTATTACTAAAATTTCCACAATAAACCTAACAGTATATTAGGCAGAATTCCGACTATGCGGCATATTAATTATCGGTTTTTCTGCATTAAATTTTATTTAAAGCATAACAAATTCAATAGGCTATAGCTCTAACTTAAGAGCGGCCTTACTGTAAAAAAAGAAGCCATTGTGTTTAACGAGACCTTGTAGGGGCCTCATATATACTCAAGCATGCGTAATTATTCTTATAAAATCAATGCGTTAGAATTTATACCATGAGATAACCTAGCCATTTGTATTGTTGGCTTATAAGCCATTACTCGTTATTTTTGGCCACTCTCATTATGGCTGTTTTTTACACAGCCCATTATGAGTGGCAAGTATTAAACCCTCGCCTTTATACATTACACCGCCCCCCAAAATTACTGGCCCCAAAAAATATTATAAGCTCGCGTTTGCGGGTAGTATTCACTTATCATAGAACTAAATAGTTATTACTAGGAGCAAGCATGTCGCTATTGGCTAAACGTACTCAACAAATTGATTCCAGCGGGATTCGCCGTGTGTTTGAACTGGCACGCACCATGAAAGACCCCATCAATTTAAGTATTGGCCAGCCCGATTTTGATGTACCCAATGCAGTTAAGTCGGCGGCGATTGGTGCTATCGAGAATGGTAACAATAGCTATACACCAACCAATGGCATTGTGCCACTGCGTGAGCAACTGATTGCCGATGAGAAAGCTTTTACTGGCCGTGACTATAGCCTTGAGCAAATGTTAGTGACATCTGGCGTGAGTGGTGGTTTGTTTTTATCGCTGCTGGCATTGGTTGATGAGGGTGACGAGGTGATTATCCCCGACCCGTATTTTGTGATGTATAAGCACTTGGTGAATTTAAACGGCGGCACGCCGGTTTATCTCGATACTTACGAAGATGGTTTTTCGATTAACGCCGATAAACTGGCTGCACTAATTACGCCTAAAACAAAGATTTTATTACTCAATAGTCCTGGCAACCCAACGGGGCGCATCTTTAGCACAACTGAATTACAAGCGATTGCCAATGTGTGCGATAAACACGGTGTGCTGATTATTACCGATGAAATTTATCGCGAATTCGCTTATGCACCGATGCAATCTATCGCACAATTTACCGATAACTGCCTGTTGTTAGGTGGTTACAGTAAGTCCTTTGGGATGACGGGTTGGCGTTTGGGTTATGCCGCAGGTCCTAAAGAAATTATCGAGGCAATGGCAATGTTGCAGCAATACAGTTTTGTGTGCGCACCAAGCGTTGCGCAATATGCCGCACTCGCCTGCCCGCAAACCGATATGAGTTTGCAGCTTAGCGACTATGCCATAAAGCGCGACGTGATGTTTGATGCCTTATCGAGTCATTTTGAAGTAGGCGCTGCCGACGGTGCGTTTTATTTATTTGCCAAAGTACCCGAGGGCCACACCGGTAGCAGTTTTACCGAGCTTGCCATAAAAAATAATGTGCTGATTATACCCGGTAATGTGTTTAGTGAGCGCGATACACATTTTAGAGTGTGCTATACCGTCCCGAACGAAAAATTATTGGCGGGCGCAAAAATTTTATGCTCGCTGACAGGTTAAGCTTTTAAAAAATTTTTATACTTTTAACCATAAACTATCTTCTTGGTTGCTTTAACTACCCTCTCTAACTACAAAGGCCAAAAAAACAATATAGCCGGCACCGAGACAAGCACCACGAGTATTTCTAGAGGTAAGCCCATTCGCCAGTAGTCACCAAAGCGATAACCGCCCGGTCCCATAATGATGGTATTATTTTTATGACCGATGGGAGTTAAAAACGCACAAGATGCCGCAACGGCAACCCCCATTAAAAATGGGTCGGGGTTTGCACCGATGGCATTGGCAACATTTAAACCAATGGGTGCGGCAATTAGTGCTGTGGCTACATTATTTAAAAAATCCGACAAGGTCATGGTAACCATAACCAGTACGGTAAGTATCGCCCAGTGTGGCCAACCGTTTGTTTGGGCAACAATTAACTCGGCGATTAATTGGGTGCCACCGGAATTTTCTAGCGCAATACCTAGCGGAATAAGCGATGCCAATAATACAATCACCTTCCACTCTACACTCTCGTAAACTTCGCGCCCAGAGACAATATTAAATGCCGCAAAAGCAATCACACAGGCTGCCAAGGCAATTGGCAAATACACTAAGCCTGCAACCGAGAGCGCAATAGCCCCTAAAAATAAACTAATGGTCAGCAGGGCTTTTTTACGCTGAATAACCATGTGTTTTTTATCAGCCAGCGGCATAACACCTAGCCAAGTGCTAATGTCTGCCAAGCGGTCTTCTGGCCCCAAAAGTAATAATACATCGCCCGAAGTAATAATGAGTTTGCGCACGCGGTCGCGAAAGCGTTTACCTTGGCGAGAGACACCTAGCAGTGTAATACCGTGGCGCGTTAATAGTTTTAAGTCGTGGCTACAGCGGCCGTCTATTCGGCTGCCCTCGGGTACAATCACTTCAATCAAACTCAATGAGCCACTAGTGAGGCCATTCTCGTGTTTGTCTTTACCGGCAAAATCGAGTTGTGCCCCACCTAAAAAAGCCTCTATCGATTTTGGGTCACCCTCTAATACTAAGTGGTCACCTTTGTGTATTTCTTCATAAGCGGCAAAACCGGCTAGGCGCTTACCACGACGCACTAAACCCAATACGGTAATATCGTGCTCGCCTGCCAGTGGGTAAAGCTCTTTAACGCGCTTACCAAGGCTTTTTGATGTCTCGGGTACTTGTGCTTCGGCGACAAATAAATCGACATCGCCCTCGTTATGAACATTACCCGCACGCTCACGGTTAGGGATTAGACGCCATCCAACAAGCGCGACAAATAAAATACCTACCGTGGCCACAGTTAGGCCAACGGGAACAAAGTCGAACATACCAAAGCTCTCGCCAAGTGCGCGCTCACGGTATTGGGCAATAACAATATTGGGTGGTGTGCCAATCAGTGTGATCATGCCGCCTAGAATAGTCGCAAAAGATAGGGGCATTAAGCTCAGTGCGGCAGCGCGTTTGGCTTTTTCTGATGCTTCTATATCTAATGACATTAGCAAGGCAAGTGCTGCAACATTGTTGATAATCGCCGAAAGCCCAGCCCCAACAACGGACATCACTCCTATGTGCAAAGGCAAGGGGCGATTAGCCGATAATACAACGCTTGATATCACCTCAACGGCGCCAGAATTTAATAAGCCGCGCGAGACGATCAGCACCAATGCAATGATCACCACCGCAGGGTGCCCAAAGCCTGCAAAGGCGTCATCGGGTGTAACAAAACCACCGACAACTGCAACCACCAATGCGCCAAAGGCCACTAGGTCGTAACGAATTTTGCCCCAAATTAATAAAATAAATACCACGCCAAATAGCGCAAAGAGAAATCCTTGTTCCGTTGTCATTACATATTCCTAACGCATAATTTATAGGGCCGCACATAACCCAGTTTTTCTTTATAGCCTAACTCCTTTTACACTTAATACAAGTACTTGAGGCACACTCTACGCAAACTGTAGAAAAAGGTCAGCTTACCCGAGATTCTCCTTTTACCAAAACAGCACTGACTTAGTCGCATAATCGACATTTAGCCTAAAGGAATGCTTATTGGGAGCCATACGCCCTTTATACTAGACAAACATCAAGAGATTGCAGCGAGCCAAACTTTGAATAGTACTTGTATAAAATGAACCTGCACGAGGCGTGTAATAAGAGGTAAATATTTGGGCTTTACTTTTTAGATATTGATCACGGTAGTGTCACGCGGCCTCATCACTAAAACTCAGCGGCTTAAAAGCTAAAACAGTCAAAATAAAAGAGTAGCAGGCGATTTTTTATTATTTGATTTAACACCACGCCTTGCTACCTAATAATCTATTGTCCTAACTCTTTTTTATTATTTATTTTAATTATTTTTAATGTGTGCTTAATACGAACAATAAAACCTATAACTTAATAGGTTTTGTAACCCAAAAATTTACCCGACAACACGACATTAACACGGTCGCCATTAGGATCTTCTTCTCGTTTAATATCCATCGAGAAATCAATAGCACTCATGATGCCATCACCAAACTCTTCATGGATTAACTCTTTAATCGTACTACCGTAAACATTAACTACTTCGTACCAGCGATAAATTAGCGGATCGGTTGGAACGGCTGTAGGCAAAGAACCTTTATAGGGTGCAATTTGTAACCAAGCAATAGCTTCATCAGTTAAACCGAATATCTCACCAATGGTTTCTGCTTGTGTTTTATCGAGCATCATTTGCCCTAAGCATGCTGCTGTTGTCCACTCTTTTGACTCCCCTACCTTTTCAGCCACATCGCTCCATTTAATATTTTTTGTTACTTTGGTGGCGAAAATAATTTCTGTTACTTCTTCTCTACTTTTAATCATGGGTTTTCCTTAGTATAAATTAATAGGTTAATAAATAGATAACTGACATCAGCAAAATAAATGAAATACCCTGCCACACAAGCACCGGGTTTCTCTCTAGCAATGGTGCCCGCTCTTTGCTCAAAAACTTCTGATTAGGGTGGCGTAGGTCGTAAATAAACTCTGTAATTTCGTCGTAGCGTTTATCCGGGTTGATATGCACAGACTTTTTAATAGCTTCATCAATCCATATTGGGATTTGATGATCTGGATTTGATACCGTGGTATAAGTTAATTTTTTTTGCGCCGAGCTAGTCCTAGCTGCAGACACTTTTGTGCCGTAGGGGAAGCGACCCGATAGCATATAATAAGTAATAATACCTAACGAGAATTGTTCTGATTTTTGTGTACCCTCTTCGCCAACAAAATATTCAGGAGCAGTAAACAATACCGTACCCAGTATAGGATCCTGTTCTTGATCGCTACCATGCTCGGCAAGGCCTGCGACTTTTACTGCACCAAAATCAATAATCTTTACCGTGCCATTGTTATCTATCATTATGTTGTCTGGCTTTAAATCCTGATGCAACATCTCTAGGCGGTGGAAGGCACGTAAACCTTTAGCAATTTGCTCAACAATGCTGCGTACAAGTTCAATACTTGGCTTGGGGTTATCTACAACCCATTGCGTTAATGTTTTTCCACGAACAAATTCTGACACAGTATATAAATACTGACGGGGTCGCTCTTGCAAACTTGCTTTGAGTACATGGGCACTATTAATTTTTCGCGCAACCCACTCTTCTGTTAGCAAGCGCTCTAAATAGGTAGAGTCATTACCTAAGTCAATCGATGGTGCTTTGATAACACCAAGATCACCTGTTTGGCTGTCTTGCGCCAAATATACATGGCTGCGGCTACTGCTATGCAACTTTCGCTGAATAGTATAGCCGTCGAATTTCATTCTTGGCTCAAGCATTGGAGGCAGCGGCAATTCGACAACTTTATCTTGCACTTCACTTAAAAGAATACTGGGTAAATTATCGACGCGTATTATTTGTACCGTTAAATTATCATCGCTTCCTGCCCTTATAGCCTCTGCGACAATTTCTTTGGCCGCCATATCAAAATCATTATTGTACTGCTGGGTGATTTCGATAATGGCATCGGGGCTCAGCCATTCATAAACACCATCGCTTGCTATAATAAACGTATCATCTTTTTGTAGCGGAACACGTTGATAATCAAATTCGCATAGCGCCTCTATACCAAGCGCACGACTCAAATAGCTTTTATTTTCGTCGACCCACAAGCGATGATCTTTAGTTAGCTGCTCAAGGCTTTTACCACTAACACGATAAATACGTGTATCACCCACATGAAAAATATGCGCCGTATTTGACTTAAATACCATTGCGCTAAGCGTACATACGTAGCCTTTATTTCTGTCGTAGTCGTTTTCATAACGATGCTTGGCCGTGTTGCCCTGAGCATAGAGCCAGGAATTTATGGCCATCAATACTTTTTGTACCGAGGTTTTAACAGACCACGCATCGGACGTGCAGTAGTAGTCTTCTAAAAAAGTTTTAATCGCCGTCTCGCTAGCAATATGGCTCACATCACTGGAGCTAATACCATCGGCAACAGCCAGCGCTATACCTTTTAGATCTAATTGAGAAGTGTAAGGAATACACGCCCCATGAAAATCTTGATTGGTTTCTTTTGGACCTTTGTCGGAATATTGTCCAAGACTAACTGTAAGTTGTTTATTCATTCAGAGATATGTATAGCGATAATGAATGTTGACGGACTGACAAACAGAAGTGATAAAAAACCCTGACGACATAGGCAGCTCGTCAAGGTTAGGTGGCAAATTAAGCAGCTTGAGTGTGAAGTTCGCGCTTAGGCTTAGTTCTAACGTGCGTGGCATACAATGTTAAACCGGTGAAGGCTAAACCACCAACCAAGTTACCAAGTACTGTTGGGATTTCGTTCCATACTAGATAGTCAACGAAAGAAAATTCACCGCCCATAATCAAACCAAATGGGAACAAAAACATATTTACTACAGAATGCTCAAAGGCCATGTAGAAGAACAACATGATTGGCATCCACATTGAGATAACTTTACCTGGTACAGTTGTAGAGATCATTGCACCAACAACGCCCATCGATACCATCCAGTTACATAACATGCCGCGAATAAAAATAGTAAACCAGCCAGCTGTTCCGTGCTCCGCATAACCTAGTGTTCTTGCCTCACCAATGGTTGCAATTTTTTGACCCACTGCACCAGGCTCAATATTAAATCCATAGGTAAAAACCCAAGCCATCATAAAGGCGACGGTAATGGCTCCAGCAAAGTTACCAACAAAAACCAAACCCCAGTTGCGCAACACACCATTGACGGTGACACCAGGACGTTTATCTAGAAGAGCAAGTGGAGCGAGAACAAACACACCAGTCAAAAGATCAAACCCCATAAGATACAACATACAAAAACCAACGGGGAATAAAATGGCACCAGTTAAAAATGAACCTGTTTGTACAGCAACAGTTACAGCAAAAACAGCAGCCAAGGCTAAAATAGCACCAGCCATATAAGCTCTAATCAGTGTATCACGAGTAGACATGAAGACTTTCGATTCGCCAGCATCTACCATTTTTGTTACGAACTCTGCGGGGGCTAAATAAGACATTTTCTCTCTCTTTGGTTTAAAACTGCATTAAAAATAAATAACAGATTGGCAATAGCAATGGCTGTGCCAACATAAGAAACCAAGGGTTATTCACTCGTTTTAAATAAATTTAAACAACTTCCGTGCTATTTTGGTGCACAAAATAAATCTTATCCTCCTAAATTGCGCTTTAATCGCGCGTGGACCAGCTCATACCTTAGCCTTTTAAATAAAAATAATTAAAAAATCATACTTAGCTCAAGCTTATAGAGAAAAAATTGAACCCATACTCTCTACCATGATCTAAGTACGATATAAAAATTAAACCGCCCGATAGACTAAAGGTATTCCACTATGTCTTTTATCACTAAACTCTCACTAGTATTTATTATTGCTTTAACTTCTATTAGCTACTCTTTTGCGCAGTCAGGCAAAACAACCAGAGCAATTACTAATATTGCAGGTGATCTGTACCGCTTCCAAAATAATTTTCACTACTCGGTATTTTTAGTCACCGAAGAAGGCGTTATTGTCACCGACCCTATCAATGCCGATGCAGCCAAATGGTTAAAAGGCGAAATCAAAAAACGTTTTAATAAGCCTATTAAGTATCTTGTATTAAGCCACGACCACGCGGACCATAGCGCGGGCGGCGAAATATTTGCCGAGGCTGGCGCAACGGTTGTCTCCCATAAATATGCTAAAGAAGTCATCATAGGTGAAAAACGACCAACCGCTATACCCGATCTTACCTTTGACAAACAAATGACTCTGAGTCTTGGCGGCAAAACCGTTGAGCTTATCTACCCAGGAAAAGGGCACTCCAACAACTCGATTGTGATGCTGTTTAAAGATGCACGCACACTATTTGTCGTTGACTCCATTACTGTGAACAGACTCCCTTACCAAGGCCTATCTGATGCGTACTTTCCTAACTGGATTGACTACATTCGTAAAGTCGAGCGCCTCGACTTTGACATTCTTGCACCCGGACACGGCGCCATTGGCGTTAAGGACGATGCGCGTAAGCATGGCGATTATCTACAAGCCGTATACGATTCTGTGCTGGCCGGTGTTAGACAAGGCAAACCACTAGATGAACTAAAGCGCTCTATTAGGCTAAGTGCCTACGAAAACTGGGGGCAATACGACCCATGGTTACCACTAAATATTGAAGGAATATATAAAAATATTAGCCTACACCGCCGAGGTAACTAGGCATTAAAGCTTAATAAGTTACGTCTGCAAATGACGTAACTTATATTGATACTTTTATAAAAGGCTATTTGCAATGAGTAATAGTAGAGAAGTAAAAAAACCAGCAATAGGCACAGCGTTTGGCACTATAAAGCCTTGATAGTCGTAATTTCTTTTTATCACCAATAAACTCGCATTCACCAGCAAAAATAAACACAAGATAATAAAGCTTGTCATTTTTGCTAACTGCCCTAGCGGCATCCAAAAGGCAAAACAAAAAATAAACACACTAATAAGAATCGTCGCATTTATTGGTGTTTGCCGCTTGGGATTAATAGCGGCAAGCCACTGTAATTTACTGGAGTCCTTGCTCAAGCCATAAACAACTCTGGAAGCCATTAATACTTGCACAATGACACCATTGATAATGGCAATTAAGCTAATCACACTGATTAACCACGCTGGAAACCAAGGGCTAGATGCTACAAGAACCGTTAATGGCGCCTTGCTATTGGCAATAGATTCGATAGGCACACTAATTACAGCAACTAGAGATACCAGCAAGTAAATAGCCGTGGAAATGACAATAGCAGCAACAATTGCTCTTGGTAAACTGAGCGAAACGTCTTCAACTTCTTCGGCCATATTCACCATATCTTCAAAGCCAATAAAGGCATAAAAAGCAAGAAAAGTAGCCGCAACAATGCCAGACAAAGAAAAAGACTCCAGCCCCTCATACCAGCGCTGCCAATGATCACTCACTAATAGGTCATCAAAGCTAACGGCAATAACGACAAAGAGACCAAATAATTCGAGTAGAGTAACAGCGACAGCAAAACCAACAGATTGTTTAACGCCCACACATGCTAACAGGCATAAAAAAACAATAGCCGCACTAATAACGAAAAATTCTGTACCGCCAAATAAATCATTAAAATATCCACTAAAGCCTTTAAGCAAGGTCGCTGCCGATACCAAACCAGTTAGTACGACTGACCAACCAACTAGCTTAGTTAACCACACTTGGCCAAACGCTTTATCTATATAGACCGCCTCACCAGCGCTTTTGGGGAAGCGACCCACAAGCTCTGCATAAGATAGCCCGGTAAGGCTTGCAATAGCAGCCGCCAATACAAACGCAAGTGGTGACCATGCACCAGCCTCGGCAGAAATTTCGCCAATAAGCACATAAATACCCGCACCAACAATAGTACCCAGGCCATAAAATATCATCGCACGGAAAGACAAACTACGCTTTAGGCTTGTAGATGTTATAGACATAACCACCACATATAATCTAAGAGATTCAGCTTTTATGATAAGCCTAAAATGATGAACAAGGCTTGCTTTAGATCAAGTGTATACTGTAAATATTGGAAGGAAGAACTACGGCACTACCAGATTTGTTGGTAAGCACCAATAATAATAAAATAACGCAAGCCTTTGCCAATAAATACCAACACCACAAATACTAAAAATCGTGTACGCATCATGCCGGCAATAAGGGTAAGTGCATCGCCCACTACAGGTGCCCATGCGAACAATAAACTCCACTGGCCGTATTTATTGAACCACTGCTGCGCGCGCGAAATACTCGCCGGCTTAAAAGGAAACCAAGGCTTATGTTGAAAATGCAAAAAATAACGGCCCAATAAATAATTAGCCACTGAGCCCAGTGTATTACCTACCGTCGCCACTAACCAAATAGTCTTGGCAGAATAACCACCACCAAGCATTGCAATAACAGCTACCTCTGAAGATAGCGGCAACAGTGTAGCAGCCCCAAAGGCACTCAAAAATAATAAAAGGTAGGCCAATGCAGAAATCTGATTTTATAAAAGTCGAATGAATTAAAATAAAAAAACACCAACCGACGATCGCTTGATGTTTTCGAATACGTTTAAGGTTATTTTATCAGAACTTCTGTTTTAGGCAGCACCAACGTTAACAACAACACGGCCACGTACTTTACCAGAGATAAGGTCCTCTGCTGTAGCAATGGCATCATCCAAAGTAATAAGTTTAGATATGTCATCAAATACCGATTCATTTAATAAATCAGCTAGACGATTCCATGCCGTTATACGCTCATCTAAAGAGCGCATAACGCTATCAACACCGGCAAGGGTCACACCACGCAAAATAAAAGGCATAACCGTAACAGGTAAGTCAAAACCTTGCGCTAAACCACAAGCGGCAACGGTACCGTTGTATTGCAAACCTGCACACACATTAGCAAGGGTATGACTACCAACAGTATCAACTGCACCCGCCCATTGCTCTTTACCTAATGGACGACCTGCCTCTGATAACGTTGCACGATCAATAATTTCGCTAGCGCCTAGTTTTTTAAGGTAGTCACTTTCGTCTACCCTACCCGTCGACGCAACAACGCTATAACCTAAAGTAGATAGCAAACTAATCGCAAAACTACCCACGCCACCATTTGCACCAGTAACGAGTATTTTGCCTTTATCGGGTGTCACGCCGTTTTTTTCTAGCGCCATCACACAAAGCATTGCCGTATAGCCTGCCGTGCCAATTGACATCGCTTGTCTAGCACTAAATTTTTCAGGCAATGGAATTAGCCATTCACTTTTAAGGCGGGCCTTTTCGGCTAAACCACCACAGTGCAATTCGCCCACACCAAAACCATTTAGCAATACTTTATCGCCCGGCTTAAACTTTTCGCTATCGCTTTGCTCAACCGTACCAACTAAATCGATACCTGGAACCATAGGGAAGCTTCTAACCACAGGACCTTTACCGGTAATTGCCAGCGCATCTTTATAATTGAGCGTGCTGTAATCCACCGCAATAGTGACATCGCCTTCAGGCAAAACAGAGTCATCAATTTGCTGAACGCTTGCACGATAGCCTGCATCGTCTTTTTCAATCAAGATACCCTTAAACATTCTCTTCTCCCGTTATATATTAACTGATTCATTTAACATCAAACTTTTATTTATGTGAAATTAGTAGGCAGGCTTGCTAAGAAACAATTAAAAAAATTAGCCAGCGGCTTATGGCTTTTTACTAATTTGGCACGGCTTACTGCACCTTCCCAACCTACCCAAAAAAACTCAGCCAGTTGCTTACAATTTGCAGAGGCACTTAACTCACCATTTTTTTGCGCCAAATGTAAGCATGCCTCTACACGCTGCTGCCAACCCAAAAATACATCGAGCAAAATACTGCGATAACTCTCAGGTAAGCTATCCACCTCTTGCCCCAAATTACCAATTAAGCAACCACGCCTAAACTCGTACTTCTTCATAGTTTTTTGAGCATCATTCACATAGCGTGTAAGCCTCTCTAAGGCAGGGTAGCTTTCGTCCAATAAAAAAGCATCGAGCTTTTTAGAAAAAAAGGCATCGTAACTAGCAATTAATTCTTTACCAAAAGCCTCTTTGCTCGAAAAGTAATAATAGAACGAGCCCTTGGGTACACCTACATGCTTTAGCACACGATCAATACCTGATGCTGTAAAACCAAACTCGGTTAAATGCTCAAGCCCACTGCGAATCAACAAAGCTTTAGTATCGACATCACCCGCCAAAGACTTAGGAGGCCTACCTCTACGAGGCTTAACTGTTCCCTCAGCTACGGATGATTTAGCTTGTGTTGTTTTAGCTTGCATAGGCTTTAAATCGTGTATTCAATGAACATACTCACAATTATAGACCGATCGTCTACTAAATAACAACAAAACATATACCGACCTAAGTATTAGGCAAAATAACTTACAGAGCGATATAACAGCAAACTATGGCTTAATAATAAGCTTATTTAGTGTTATGTTACTTATTATTAAAATAACGTGAATCTTTCCAGCCTTGCCACCACCCAAAATGGCACAGCCAGCGATTAATTAAATGGATTCATAAACTTAGAATGGATTTCCCAAAAACACCTACCAAAAATATGAGGAATCCATAGAAATATACTGCTTAATTTCTCTAGGTGTCGTTCTAGCTATTTGGGCCATGCGCTTCAAACATTTACTTCCATTAACAAACCCTGAAAAAATGGAAGTTATCGTGTTGTTTGTAGATATAAAGGGTACATGAATCACTGTCAATAACACAAAATTCAGGTGCCAATATCTATAGCATCATCGTTTGGAGTCGGACAAAAAATTAACGTCTGAGGTAACGATAAATACCCCATGCATTTCTTTACTGAAACCTGTTAAATTAGACATCGCAGTTATGTCTATGAAGCCCGTATTTATTGCATTGTTTAATGCTTTCGTTTAGCGCAATCTAATAAAAATGAGATGTTTACTTTCAGAGTAAGGGTGCTTTTATTTTATCATTTAATTTAAATTTGCTAGAGGCGTCACTCGGCTATATGACTTTCTTTCTCATTCTGTGCAGTTTTTCCTTCAAAAAGCATCTTATCTAGACGAATCTCTTCAAACATAAAATCTAAGACCGCTCTAATTTTGGGGGAGTGACGCAAATCAGGGTGTGTGAGCAACCAAATATCGGAAGCTACTTTATCGTCAAAGGTAATGACTCTGGTTAATCCTGGGTCTTTATCACCTAAAAAACAAGGAATAGCCGCCAGTCCAATACCAGATCTAGCAAACTCGGTCAGTGAAACCGTACTTGTTAATTTAATGACTACTTTGGCATAACTCATATGCTCCTTTATCCATTGAGCAGCATGTAGGTGAGAGAGCGATACGTCATAATCACAGAGTAAATGACCCCGCCCCTTTTCCTTTATATCAGGAATACCATATTGATCAATGTACTCAGGAGACGCATATAATCCAAATACCATTGATGCCGCTTTGCGGCCTATTAGGTTTTCTGCTGGTGAATGTGTCGGTCGAATGGCAATATCTGCTTCGCGCTTAGATAAATTAACAAAATTATTATCTGAAGATAAGTTAATCATAATACCTGGGTAGCGCTGATAAAATCGCTGCACAATATTAGATAAATATCCTAAGGCTAGGGCATCTACAGAAGTCAACTTCACTTCCCCTACCAAATGATCATCTAAGCTATCGGCAATCATCGATAATGAGTTGGCCTCATTGATAACTTTCTCTGCAATAGGCAATACTGTGTGCCCTATTTCCGATAGGGCATAGTGATGGCTACTGCGGTCAAACAGTTTATAGCCAATTTGACTCTCAAAGCGTTTTAGCCAGCGGAATGCTGTTGAATGGCTAAGACTCAACTCAGTCGAAGCCACCACGAGACTTCCACTTCGAGCGACTGACAAAAAAACTTGTATATCGTTCAGGTGAATATTAGATAAATTCATTGCAAATTTGAAATATAAGATTACCAAATAAGGAAATGATATATTAAATTTAAAATATAAAATAGTCTTCGTTGAAATATGATCTCAGCACCCCCCAAACTTTATAGAGGAATATAGCGATGAAACTATTATCTAAAATCTCAAGCTTATTAGTGATGTCTTTATTTGCCATCACATGTGTTGCTCATGCCGGAGCTGACAAAATCCCACAGTCATTACTAAAATCACCACCGAGTGAACACTCAGGACTGAAGGTATTCGGTAAGCATGCACTTAAGCTCAGTGAACAAATACCCGCCTTAGAAGGCTATCAGCTTAGAGTACGCAGTGTAACGATGGAGCCAGGTGGCCTTGTTAAAAACCACGGCCACGAAACTCGCCCTGGCAGTTTCTATGTGATCAAAGGCAATGTCATTGATGTGCAAGGTGACAAGCAACAAAAAATGGGCCCAGGAGACCTTATTGTGGAAGATCATGATACGGAACATTGGGTCATTAATAATAGTAAGGAAGAAGCGTTGCTATTTGTACTTGATATTGTGCCAGTGGAGTAATCAAGTACACAATAATCAATAGAAAAGGAGAATTTTATCTAAACTGTGACGTTTAATAAGCCGTTATATGTAAATATTAAAAGAGTAATTGTGTGTCACTAACAACATCGTGCCTTTTATATTGGCATTATAAACTTTATTCCAGCATGAAGTGTGATTAATGTTACTATTTCTTTTAATACTTAGCTTTATAGCCTCTTTAATAATTCGTTTTATTATATTTATAACGGCTTATATTGCAGTAGTACCCTTGCACATAGGAAGTCTGCTATTTCAGATACCTAGTATAGCTTTAGGCTTAGTTGGCATTTTCATTAGCATTCCTATTAGAAGCTTAAGATTAGGGAAAGAATTTGTACGCAAAAAACGTGTGTTGGACGGCTTCTGCGTGCTCCAGCCGCCCCATACACAGGCTGTTAGAAATCTTCAAAAACTATGAGCTCAACTTCAAATACGGCACTAATTATGAGTCTCACAGACAAACTGATGAGATGGAAAATTAAATATATAAAAAATATAGAACCTTTTGGGGTGCTGAGATTTGGAACTATCTCATATTATGAAAATTTAGCTATAATAATTATCGGTTTAGGCATTACAGTCACTCCATTATTTTTTTCTTTAGAACAAGAGCGCCTGTTTATCTACATTTTTGGAGGGTTTATTATTTTTGCAGGGCTAATAAACCTCATTGATTGTAGAACTCGCAAAGTTAATTTTGATGATAACGAATTAGTAAGCTTTGTTCTCTTTGAGAAACCCAAAACTTACCAATTTAAGAAACTTATAAAAGTGAAATACAAAGCATTATCCTATTCATATTTTTTAAATTTTGGAGAACAAGGGGAAGTGGCTATTTCTGAGTTTTTTATTGGGCATAATATATTTTTAAACCATTTGAGGAAAATGGGGCACGATTTCTAACAATCACCTTAAAAATTTCGTACTATATGCACAGGAATCGCAACAAATTACTCACCTTTTAAGCGCACAGGGGGGGGGTTAGGTAACAAATTAAATATGAGGAATTTTAATGATTAAATCAGCGGTAAATTATTTTTCAATTATTTTGTTTGGTTCTCTAGTCTCTGCACTTATGGGCGGTGGATTCGCAGCGCTAATTGCTACAGTTTCCCCGGAACTTGTAACTAATATTTTTTCTCTTAGGTTAGGTGATGCTGGAATTTCAAGGTATGCATTTTCGGTAGGCATGTTGTGGGGACTATTTATCGGTGTTGGCGCTACATGCTTTGCATGCGGCCTTTCAGCTTTAGTGCAAATAATTCGATTACGGGTTGAACATAAAAGTACATAGGTCACCTAACAAGTTGATAAATTCGTTCTTACATTCACCAGATAGCTAAATCATGATGTGATTAGTTAACGATTATCGAGGGGTTATATAAACGTATGGCACTTGAATTAATCTTCGACAACGAATCAAATTTTATCGATCATAATGAAGAAGAATTACTTACTATTGCTTATGGTGATACAAAGTATCCTCATTTAACAAGGTTATGGGATGATTTTTATGACAATCCTATTATTTATTACAATTTTTTAAATGATATAGTCCATGAACTAATTACCATACGGAAGCAATTGTTAGCATACGAAGGAAAAGATGATTTGGTAAGTGCTATTGATCGATTGCTACCATTCTTTAGCTCAGCATATAAGCAGGTAAAGACAATAAAATGTATCAGTGATTAGTGCTAAAAATCATTTGGCAAACACATTAAAATGTCGCCCACAAAAGGCGTGGGCTGGACTCGCTAACGCTCACCCTTATGTAGACGTTAGTTGCTTAAGAGACAAATAAATGATTCCTTATCATTACTTATATATTTTTTTATTAGCATGTCTTTCAAAATTTTCTTTTGCTGAAGCTCCTGTAGATATATTAAAGCTTTCGAATGGAAATAATGTTCGAATAAAGGCGATAATGATAAAGGATGTGATTCTTATAGAAGATTACCAAGACCACCTCCTAAAACCGGATAACCGAGATGGAGTTCCAGTAGAAGCTCATATAGCTAAAAAAATAAATTGAAAAATGAGTTTAAAAAAATTCTAATTTTACGTTTTTATACTAACTTCGATAGCGCTGAAATAGAGAGCATTAATATTGAAGTTGGTTTAGTTCTCCCATATGCTGCAGAACTAGCTGACGGTAAAAATATAAAATTAATTAGTGTTAGACCCGTATTCTCCCTTAGCCAATATAAGGACGGAGCTATTGAAAAAATATTCGATTTTGAAAAACGCTTATTTTTTTATAAAACACCAGATAACAAATGGATTTCAGATGATGTTAACCCATAAAGCAACTAACAAAACAATCAACTTCGCTGCTTCGGCTGCCCGCTACTGGGGCATTAACTGTATTTATGAATCATAGAGTTATATATAATTTTTCTAAGATATTGCTTGGCTTAGGGTATTTCATATACTTATTGGTTGTAATCTACACCAGGTTATATAGTGAAAGCTTAACTACACTATTTGCTATCGGGTATTACACTACTAATATTCTAGTGATTGCCAGTTTAATTTCACTATTAGGGTTTTCTTATATAACCTATAAAAATAAACTTAGTTTATATATTGCTATATTTATAGCGCTTTCGTTAATTCCAACTTGCATATTTATTTTATCGTGGTTCGGCTACGGTAAAAGTTAACAAGTGTGTTATGTTTAATATGAAATATTTATTGCTACTATTGTTACTAGTTTATGAGTTTTCTTTGGCTGAGGATAATGTAAAAAATTGGTGTGGCTTATATTATTATCGCGAAGGATTTAGCAATTTTGTTTCACAAGACCTAGATCATAGTTGGTTAGCTGGTTCAGTCAGCACAATAAAAGAGTTAAAGCACTTTATGCGTTTCAACGGGCTGTCTAAAAATTTGAGCCCAGCATATCTAGAGTTTTCTGGTATTAAAACGAAAAATACTGAAAATAGCTATCATGAAAATATGTATATAATTTATGATTTAAAAACTATAACCTTATTGGCTAATGCGGATAATAAATGCTGGGAGTAGAATACATAATAAATCAGTTAACTTCGCTCCTGTCGTCGCTGGAGAGCCAAACTGCTGCTATTTTTATTCATTCGCTACGCAAATTATGGCACAAAAACGCTACTACTTTGTCTGCCTGTTACTGAAGCGTTAAGCATCAATACTAATAAGTAATGAGTATTGAAGTTAAAACATGGGATGAACCTGAAGAATTAAGTGAATCTTTACTAAAGAAAAGGGACTCACCTAAAACAAAATTTAGAGTTTCAGGTTTAAAATATGAGCCAGGTGTAAAATTTATGGGATCACATAGAGAAGGCATACTTTTTGTCATAGGCGGAGTGTGCAAGTTACAGTTGAGCACGGGCTCAGCAATTTTAAAAAAAAGGCTCTGGTCGCCTTCGGCTGGACAGCCAAAAATTTGGTTTTTCTGTCTATTGTTAAGGCATTACTTTTCTGAAGGAATAAAAATGAAAATAGAGCTTACAAATAATGAAGCTTTAGTTTTGGTGGATTTTCTAATGAGATTTCGTGACAATGAAATTTTATCCATAGAAGGTCCAGCAGAAGAACAAATACTTTGGGACTTATGTACAATGTTGGAAAGTGATGTTCCCGAGTTATTTGACCCTGAGTATAAGCGAGCGTTAAGCAAAGCCCGTAAAGTGATTTTATCTTGTAGTGAGATTTAACTATGTCTCATACTGATAAAATTAAACATAACAAGAATATTAAAATTCGCCCTATGGGCTGGACGCTCCTTGCATCGCGCCTTTATGTAGGCGTTAGGTTGTCAGGGAGATAACATGAAGATCATCAATTTAGTTGTTGGAGCTGTATTCACATGGCTTGGAGCTGAAAACCTTTCTTCTGAAAATCCAGATTTTATAGGTTGGATACTCCTCATCATGGGTATCATCACAATATTGTCAGCATTTTCCTCTTCAAATAGTTCAGGCTCCGGTTGGGGCGGTGACAGTGGTTCCGGTTCCAGCTGGGGAGATTCTGATGGCGGTGATTGCGGCGGTGGTGGCGACTAGCTAATCTAACAAGAGTTTTCAAGTCGGACAAATTACAGCTGGCTTTTTGTTCGTGACTCACTTATTTTAGCCAACTGCAATTTGTCCCTTAAAACGGCGTTATCATAATATTAAATATGGAATATAAGATGAAACTACCTCTTTTAATTATTTCTGGTTTACTGGCTTCATGTGGAAGCCAGCAATATCAAGATAAAGCACCAATTGAAACACCTCGTGAAATTAAAGCATTTATTGATATTTGTATAAAAGAAAGCCCCTCGTTTATAAATTCTGAAAGAAAGGCTGATTTGTATGGCATATCAAATTTAATATCTCTAGGTGAAGGAAAGCTAGGGTTTAATAATGATCAAAGCTTAGGTGTACAAATTAAGCCAAATAAAGAATGTGTAATAACAACTCCGTCTCAAAATAAAAAGCACCTGACAAGTAAGTTTATGCAAGCCATCTCTAATGAAATCGAATCGTCCACACCAAAAAGAGTTCCATTTAAAGCAACTGTAAATGGTCAAGCATTCATTTTTACGCATAACAGAAGGGGTGGCGAAGCATATGTGATGCTAAAGAAATAATAACAAAGTAATCTAATTCATATGCTTCGAGTGTCGGATAAATTTTCCGTTAATTTGGACATTATAGAGAGGAATTCAAGTAGATCAATGAGGCACTTTCAGGCATTAGCATTTATATGTTTTCTGACCACATTTCCAGTTCAAGCAGAAATATGGAACGATGTAAGTAGATTAAACCCCGAAATTATTTCGAAGATTATTAAAGTTCGCTCACAAGAAGATGTTGTAACCACCCTTAAAAACCTCCCTCAGAAAACCAAGCTAACCATATCGGGTACTCGGCATAGCCAAGGTGGGCATATTGTCTATCCAAATGCCACCGTTCTAGACATGAGCCACTTCAATAAAGTTCTGTCAATTTCACCACAAGACAAACGGGTTGTAGTCCAAAGCGGTGCCACTTGGGCCATAATCCAAGAGGAAGCCAACAAATTTGGACTTGCAGTAAAAGTCATGCAATCTTCTAACATATTCTCAGTTGGCGGTTCTTTGAGTGCAAACGTTCATGGTCGAGACCCCAGATTTGGTCCCCTCATTGAAACTGTTCGCAGCATCAAGATAGCGTTAGCGAGTGGTGATGTTGTAAGCGCTAGTCGCTTAGTGAATTCAGATTTATTTTATGCGGCGATTGGAGGTTACGGTTTACTTGGGGTTATTCTTGAAGCTGAAATTGAATTGACCGAAAATCTGCCATTGGTAAAAGAAACAAATAGAGTTTCAGTCCAGAAATACGCAAACCTATTACATTACCAAGTTGATAAACTGTCTCTACACTATGGGCGCTGTTCATTCGTACCAGGCAAATCCTTTTTGACCGAATGCTATTCAACAAATTTCAAAGCGCGTGACACGACAAGAGCTATTAGCGATCTCAAGCCCGAAATGAACGTCGAGCTAAACTCGTTAGTTTTTGGGGCCTCTCGTAAAAGCGATATAGGTAAATTAACCCGATGGGAACTCCAAAAGAAGCTACTAGACAAACCAGGAGAATCGACGAATATAGATCGCAACTCAGCGATGCAGCCCGCTGTACGCTTTTTAGAGTACAGCAGCCATGAAGATACCGATATTCTTCAAGAATATTTCGTCCCGATAGAGGAATTTTCAGTGACCTACAGCAAGAGTTAGAAGAGTCTAAAGTAAATCTTCTCAGTGTCACCTTGAGATATTTGAAAGAAAACCAAGAAAGCTATCTGGCCTATTCATCAAATAACATGATTGCCGTCGTGCTGTACATAAACATTGGGTTGACTGATCAGTCCATCCAAACTGCACGCAGCTGGACACAAAGACTTATAGATTTATCTTTAAAAAATCGTGGCACTTATTATCTGACCTACCAGAGATTCCCTACTTTAGATCAATTTATGGAGGCCTACCCGAGATGGAAAACATTTATGAAAATAAAGTGCAAATATGACCCTAAAGAAGTTTTCTCTAATAAGTTCTATGAGCAATATCTTAGGGCAGCCTATGACAAACACATGCAAGTGGGCAACAAACCATCAGCGTCGCCTGGCTGTAACCGATGAGGTCTTAATTATTGAGTGAGTCGGCACGGAATATATAAATAATTATTCATACAAAAAATGGGCTAGGTTCGCATGCGCACTTTTGTTTGTAGCGGTATACTGGTTAGAAGCCAAATGAAAACAAATAAGTAGAAGGGGCAACGCCCTTTTAACTCATATATGTCAGTTTACATACAGTATACAAGTCGGAGGATCTATGAAAGGTAAAGGCAAGTGCCTGTGTGGCTCTGTTGAGCTAGAAGTGGAATACGCTAGCAACGAATTAGCGGCCTGCCATTGTAGTATGTGCAGAAATTGGTCAGGTGGTCCAATGTTAGCTATTGATTGCGCCGGTGAAGTAAAAATATCAGGCGAATCAAGTGTCATTAGATTTCAATCATCAGAATGGGCCGAAAGGGGATTTTGTAGTAAATGTGGTACGCACTTATTTTACTATTTAAAACCGAATAACCAATATCACCTTCCTGTTGGCTTACTGACAAGCGAAGGTGACTACAAATTAACTCATCAAATATTCATCGATGAAAAGCCCAACTATTACGACTTTAAAAATGAAACCCAGAATATGACAGGAGCCGAGGTCTTCTCGTATTTTGAAAATGGTGAGTAGTGTAATAGAACATCTATCGAAAAACCTATTTTCGGCACTGGACTCACAGCAAACTTCTGGTTTTTTGTGACCACATTAGCTACCTACAAGATACTATGAGAACGTTTTATACTATTATTTTTTTCGCAGCATTTTTCTTGCCCTGCTTATTTATAATGTATGGCGTGATATTCAGCATAATTTTATTCTTTGCTGCCATTAATTCAGGAGACTACCTTAGATTTTTTGGCATTTTATTTGGGACTATAGGGGTTGGCATGGGATCTTTCGCGGCTGCACAATTACTAGGGCTGTTTCTTGACAGCAATACAAATATTATGCGTCCAGTATGGATAAAACTCTTTTTAACCATTGGCTTATCATCTCTCGTATTCACTTTAATTAATTCACCAGATAATACTGATACACCGATAGTTTTATTAATATTAGCGCCCATTCCTGTTGTTTTACATTTAATGTATTTGCACAGACACTACCTTTGGAAAAACGGCTAGGGCCGTTAATGCAAAATTCGCCTAGTATTATCAACTACTGTTTGAAATGTTAGAAGGAACTTATGAATAAAACTCTTTTACTACTACTTATGACTGTATCAGCAGATTACTCATTAGCTCTAGATCGCAAGCCCGAAAAAGTTGCACAATGTATTATAACTAAGGCAGGGCTTTCTAAGAATGATATTATAGCTACAGTGGCTGACTCAAACTCACCAACAGGGATTGTCCATAAAAATAAGAACATGCTTATCTACGAGGAAACCACATTGATTCCTTTACGGAAAAATATTTCTTTTGCTTTTCATCACACCTTTTTTAACATCCCAAAGGGTGAGTTAATTGATGAAAGGGTTACTCATCCAAAGTTTATAAAACCTTCAGGGGAAGTTACACATGAGTATACTCGGAGAAAACGGCCTGGCACCGGATCTGGTTATTCATTAGACAACGATTTTGAATTGGTTCGAGGTAAGTGGACGTTTGAATACAGCTACAAAGGCAAAAAGCTTTGCGAACAGAGCTTTAGAGTTTTTTAATTGAAAAAGGATGAACAGGCTGCCACTCTACCCTCTGTATAACTAATGTACAAAAACAGGAAGTTTTATGAAAAATGATGAAACCCCAGCGACTAGCCTTACACGATATGGTTTTATTGGAACCGTGCTTTGGAGTCTAGCAATCTTCGCGATGTATACCGTTACCCAAATCTTATCTGCTGCTGTATATGGAGCCTTAAGGTATGGAGGAAACTTTGAGAACGAATTATCTAAATTGGTCCATGACGGAAACTTATTAGCTTTTTCAGCTTTTTTAAGCCTTGTAATTGCAGGCCTACTAATACTACTCGCAATAAAACTCAAAAATAACGCTTCATTCTCCCATTACCTCGGATTAAAAACCCCTTCTTTTTCTGACACTAAAAATTGGCTAATCATTCTAGTTTTTTTCATTATTATATCTGATGTAATCACAAACTTATTAGGAAAACCCATAGTACCCGATGTGGTGGTATCGGCTTACAATAACACCAATAATAAATGGGCTTTTTTTGCCGTTATTATTATAGCCGCTCCGATTTTTGAAGAGCTTTTTTTTAGAGGATTCTTTCTCTCAGGACTTAAAAATAGCTTTGTTAAACCTTCAGGTGCAATAATAATTTCGGCCGCTATTTGGGCTGCCATACATATTCAATATGATCTTTATACAATTTTTATCATTTTTATTCTTGGAATCATATTAGGCATTGCTTACTTAAAAACAGGGTCACTATTTTTGGTAATGGTTTTACACACCACCGTAAATATAATAGCCAGCATACAAACTGTTGTTTTTTCATCTACATAATTAATCTGCTTATAGATTTTATTATAAATTAATACAAAATACTGATCCGACACTTTAGTTAGCTAGAGCACTAGTAGCATGAATAACGACCTACGAGACATATCAAAAATAAAGAGAGCTACTGGACTTAGTATTACAGATATCCGGCTAGTTTTTTCTGCTATGAAAAACAACCCTGATGACACTATTGAAGTAATTCAGCGCTTTAGGTCACAGGGCTACACAGATATAAAAAAGCTATTAAAAGAGAATTACTCCGAAGGCCCTCCTCTTACTCAAAAGCACATTAAAGAAGTAGAGAACAAGATTGGTTATAAGCTTCCTAGTCAGCTATTCGAACTGTACACACAGAAAAATGGCGTTTACTTCGAAGGCGCTTACTTTCCCGTTAACGAATCGAATTCATGGAGTAATGATCATATTTGTATAGAGTGCTTATTTGGCATTGGCACTGAGATGGGCATAGAGCAAATTAACCAAAAAGCTTTTCGAACTGACTGGGGTTATCCCGATATAGGTTTAGTCATCGGCGATACACCTTCTTCTATGCATGCTGTAATCATGCTTGACTATAGGCATTACTCTAACCCATCAGTTGTATTTGTGGATACTCCTCGAAGGCATCATAATGCTAAAATAATACATTTGGCCAATAACTTTGAATCATTTTATAAGAGTATTCAGAGTTTCTCCACATGAAAAACTGCACAATAGACATTTAATTTAATAAACCAATAATAAGGAAATAGTTTTGAATAATCCAAATAATAACCAAGAAGTAATCTCATCTGAATCAAATGGCTCGCAGCTAACGAGGAGGTTTTTCATTTCATTCGCATGGACTTGGGGCATGTTTATTATCTTGATAGCACTCACTCAATCCAAAGAACAATGGGTTCATGGTCTAATTGGCGGAGCTATATTTGCTCTTTTCTCTGGACTTATTGCGATGGCAATACCTACTAAACGAAAAATAATATTTGTCCCAGCTACGTTATTTATTAGCTTTTCTATTGCTTCAATTATAGGAACGATGCTTGGCGTATAACAAATAAAGCAGCGGGAAATTAAAAGTTATATTAAAGGATTAACGGAAAAGACTTAAAGAGTTGCTTAAATGAAAACGACGAAAAATTCAAAAACATTTACTCAATGAACAGGCGAAAATTTTTTCTTAAGCTTGTATCCTTTATCAGCATCTCATTAGGGATATTACTCACATTGAGCTGGATGGGTGATAACGCTGTCGACTGTTACTATACGACAGAGATATTCTTACAGATGAGGTTTTGCGACAACGACTGGGATGAGAAGATGGCTCAAGAGCCAGATCTGATCAAAATAATAGTAGCAGCGATTTTAATTATCGTTGGCGGCGTATCTTGGCGCCTGAGTAAAAAATACTAGCTAGGTCAGGCTATAATTTTATTGATAATAAGAACAACACTAACATCTGTGTAGATATTAAAATATGTTAAATTTAAACCATATCATCCAATATCTATTTAAATAATAGAAAAGTTTAGCAACAGCTTGCTACAAAGCTAAGGACATATAATGAAAAACATTATAATCAATTCTATACTTGTAACTTTATTTACATTAACTAATACAGCATCTTACGGAAGCAGCCTTCCCGATCACATTATCCCTGTAACTGAGCCATCTGACATTGCTGATTTTAAGATTGTAGATAATGCCTTAGATGACCTTACCCAAAGCATTGGAAATTGCCTTGAATCTGGTCAAGGTGACTACGAAAAATGCGCGTGCCTGTTCCCGGATAAAACAAACGATTTAGAAGTAGCCATTCAAGACATCCTTAAAAAGCACCCTGCATGGGGACAAGAAGGCAAAGGCCTTTATTATTATGATAAGGTAAAGAAATCGTCTTCAAATATATTTATATCGGCAATTGAGATGCAACTTGTATCACAATGTAAAACTTAGCGAATATCCTAAGCGTAAAAATTTAAATAGTCATAATTTTTAAGCCTTTTCCCCATAATAAAAGAAGAGATTAGCCTATGGAAATAAAAGACATATTTTTAGCCATTGAATCTTTCCCTTGGTGGGGCTGGCTCATACTATTTATTGTCTATATTATAGTTTTTGGCGACAAGAAATTATGGAGCTATGAGGTTAAATTTCCATTTAAAGAAGGGGTTGGTAGAGCCGAAGTAGAGCTTGAGTGCTTTAAAAAGAGAGGAGCTTATATAGAGTTGGATTTTGAGCTAGACGAGTCTTATCTTCATAAGGACATAGGCGTTTATTTAAGCCATGACCTAATTTACTTTGTCCCCGGGGATAAGAACAACGAGGGCGATCTTGATATCGACGAATCGATTGACATTAAAGAGCCAAAAGAAGGCCAAGAAATAACTATTAAAATAGACGGAAAGCCTATATTTAATGGGCAATTAGTTCTGGATTAACACTACGAGAAAGCAACAATATAATATTTTTAGCCGCTAATGCCAAAAATACAAACAAAATAAAAAAAACCTTCAGAGTAAAATATATTTTTTAATAAGACAGTAAATTACTAACTACGGTTATCTTATCTAACGTGGTGTAATACAAGTGTGCTGTCTAACATACGATTAGCAAAACCCCATTCATTATCATACCAAGCCATTACCTTGACAAGCTTACCATTCACTTTAGTTTGCGTTGCATCAAAATTGCAAGAAAACGTATTGTGATTAAAATCAATTGATACTAATGGTTTAACACTATAATTCAAAATATGCTGCATTTCCGTAAGCGCACTAGCTTCTATCGCCTGATTAATCTCATCAATAGACGTCTCTCGTGAGGCAATAAAATTTAGATCGATAAGCGAGACGTTGATAGTGGGCACACGTACAGCCATGCCATCTAACTTTCCTAACAATTCGGGTAATACTAGGCCTACTGCTTTTGCAGCTCCTGTTTCTGTAGGGATCATCGATACAGTGGCAGAACGTGCTCTATATTTATCTTGATGGTAAGCATCCGTCAGATTTTGATCATTAGTATAAGCATGTATCGTGGTCATTGAACCTTGTTCTATACCTACACATTCATTTAAAACTTTTGCCATAGGTGCAAGACAATTGGTAGTGCAAGAGGCATTAGAAATAATTATATCGTTTGAGTTTAAGATATGATCGTTAATACCATAAACCACTGTAGCATCAACATCGTTAGCCGGTGCTGAAACAATCACTTTTTTTGCACCAGCTCGAATATGCGCTGAAGCACTTTCTTTACTTGTAAAAATTCCAGTACACTCGTATACAATATCAATGTCTAAATCACCCCAAGGGAGATTGCTAGGCTCTCTTTCAGAGAACATACGAATCACATCACCATTCACAGACATTGTATTCTCGGCAAATAGAACATCACCTTGAAACCGCCCATGAACAGAATCATATTTTGTTAAGTGCGCATTAAAATCAGCATCACACAAATCATTAATAGCAATAATTTTGATACGGTCTTGCTTATCTGATTCGTAAAGCGCTCTAAGTATGTTTTTGCCGATCCGCCCGTAGCCATTTATAGCAACCTTTATCATCTAAACGCTCCCTAGAAATAATAAAATATATTCAATACATTGTTATTTGCTTGTATTCTTTGCAATATTAGTTATGCAAGTTCCTTCTCCAATACCAGATCATGCTGACTGATATTTTGAATCGCTACATCAATCGCAGCCTCTTGTTTATCAGTAATGAGCAAACCAAGTTTAGTACGTCGCCAAAGAAGATCCTCTACCGATAACACCCACTCCTCGCGCACTAAATATTCTAATTCTTTGAAATAAAGCCCTTCACCAAAGTCATACCCCATGTCTCCCATATTCTTACAAGACTCTAAAATTTTATAACTAATGGTGCCATAGCTGCGAACATAACGCTCAATGATTTTGACGTCTAGCCAAGCGTATTTTTTTTGCAAATCATTTTTCAAATCTGATGAGGTGTTAAAATCTCCGCCAGGGAGTGGGGAATTTTTTGTCCAGCTTTCTCCCATACTTGGGAAAAATCTATACATTTTATTTATAGCAGCTTCTGCAAGCTTTCTATACGTTGTTATTTTTCCACCAAAAACAGACAACAGTGGTGCATTGATATTATTTGCGTCTAACTCTAGGGTGTAGTCCCGAGTGATTGCTTGGGCAGAAGAAGACTCATCATCGAGTAGTGGTCTAACACCCGAGAAGGTATGCACAATATCGTTACGACTAATTGAGCGTTTAAAGTGCTTATTGGTAACATTAATTAAATATTCGACCTCATCATCTGAGATATCAATCTCAGCGGGATCTTGATTAACCTCTACATCAGTCGTACCAATTAATGAAAACTGCTCCTCATAAGGAATGATAAAAACAATACGTTGGTCTTCGTTTTGTAAAATATATGCTTCATTGCCACTGTGTATTTTAGGCACGACAATATGGCTGCCTTTAACAAGACGTACATTTTGTGGCGCCTTGGCCTCGATAATATTATCAAAAAGCTTTCCGGCCCAGGGACCACCTGCATTAATCAATACTTTACAGCTTACCGCCGATGTTGTTTGTAAAATATTGTCTTGCAGAGTAACTAACCAGCCTTCTTTGTTGCGCTCTGCCCTAAGGCAAGCACACTGTGTTTTAATCGTTGCGCCTTTTGCCTTAGCTGATAAGGCATTTAGCACAACAAGTCTTGCGTCATCGACCCACGCATCGGAATACTCAAAGCCATTTGTCATTTTTTCATTAAGGGGGCTCAATGAATCAAAGCTAACACCACAAGATCCTTTTAACGTAGTACGCTTACTTAAGTGGTCGTACAAGAATAACCCAGCTTTAATCATCCACCGAGGTCTTAAATGAGGCCGATGAGGTAAAATAAAACGTAGGGGCCAGATAATATGAGGGGCGTTTTTAAGGAGCACTTCGCGCTCAGCTAAGGCATCTTTTACCAGCCTAAATTCATAATGCTCTAAATAGCGTAAGCCACCATGTATCAGTTTCGTGCTATTCGATGAAGTGCCAGATGCCAGATCATTCTTTTCGCAAAGTAATACGTTGAGGCCTCGGCCCGCGGCATCATTTGCTATACCACAGCCATTAATACCACCACCTATTACGATTACGTCATAATCCATTTGCATCACATTTTTTAATTTAACTGATTATTTTGTGGTTAATATATGCCTCTAAAGTAAATAAATCAACAAAAAGGAATAAAAAGGAACATTTACACTCAATAATGTTCGCAAGCATACAGGATATAAACTTAGGAGATATACAGTTGAACGTTATTAGCTTTAAGTAAGTTTCTGATATTTTCAGAGGGTTCAAAGTCGGTAAATAAGTGATGTGCTTCGTTGATATTACCCAAACGTATCATCGCATTACGGCCAAATTTGGTATGGTCAGCCGCGAGCAACACCTGCCTTGAATTGCGAATAATACTTTTAGCTACACGCACTTCTCGATAGTCATAATCGAGTAAGGAGCCATCTTCATCGATACCACTAATACCAATAATGCCAAAATCCATTTGAAATTGGCTGATGAAATCAATAGTCGATTCACCAATAATACCACCATCGTTGTTGCGCACCTCACCACCTGCAACAATGATCGAACAAGACTCATTTTCGCTAAGAATAGACGCCACATGAATATTATTAGTCACTACTTTTAAGTTCTTATGATGCAGTAATGCCCGTGCTACGGCCTCTGTAGTAGTACCAATATTAATAAAAAGAGAGGAGTCATTGGGTATAAATTGAACCAGCTGTTTGGCAATATTATTTTTTGCCTCTTCGTTGGTCGCTTTACGTTCGCTATAAGTAATGTTTTTTGTGCTCGAACCAAGGCAAGCACCACCATGATGACGCGTGATGCAATTAGTTTTAGCCAAGGCATTTAAATCACGACGTATGGTTTGTGGGGTAACATTGAAATGGGCTACCAATTCATCGATAGAAACAAAGTCTCTTTCTTCAATTAATTCAACAATTTTGCTGTGACGATAAGTCTGATTCATATAGGCTAGTATTTATTTTTTACTCTTATGGACCCAGTTTAACCGATCTCAGCCTTAATTGTTATTATTGACTCATGCCAATAAATATACTGATAGCAAAATTAAACTAGGCGGATGCTTATTTATATGATTTAATCACGAACATAAACGAACAAATAATAACATAAAAACAAATATAACTAACAGATAATAATAAAAGAGGCATACCATGGTGGGTGGCTACCTCCTATCAATAGATCAAGGCACAACAAGCACTCGGGCCGTTCTATTTAGTGCGGAAGGCCAAGTCGTGGGTAATCATCAGTGTGAGTTTCCTCAGTATTTTCCCGATGACGGCTGGGTAGAGCATGACCCGCAAGACCTGATCGATACATCGCTAAAATGCTGTCGAGAACTGATTAGAGCCCAAAACATAAGCGCTGCTGACATTACCGCAATGGGCATTACTAATCAGCGTGAGACTACTATTGTTTGGGATAAAACGACTGGCAAGGCAATATATAACGCTATAGTTTGGCAAGATCGACGTACCAGCGAATATTGTCAGCAACTAAAAGATAAAGGCATTGAGCCAACATTAAACCAAAAGACAGGCCTATTAGCAGACCCTTACTTTTCAGCCACTAAAATTAAGTGGATACTCGATAATGTTGAAGGGGCACGTACACGTGCTCAAAAAGGCGAATTGTTATTTGGCACAGTTGATAGTTTCTTGCTCTGGCATTTAACCGACGGCAAGTCTCATAAAACCGATGCCACCAATGCCTCGCGCACCCTGCTATTTAATATCCACAAACAGTGCTGGGATAAAGAGCTACTCGAATTGTTTGACATTCCCGATGTGATGTTACCGGAAGTCATGGACTCGATGGATGATTTTGGCTCTATTGATAAGGATTTATTCGGTGCAGAAATTCCTGTATTTGCCATGGCAGGTGATCAACAAGCTGCATTATTTGGGCAAACCTGTTTTGAATCTGGTATGGCCAAAAGCACCTACGGCACAGGTTGCTTTCTTATGCTCAATACAGGCGACCAAGCTCTAAGCTCCAAAAATCAGTTATTAACGACTGTGGCTTATCGCATTAATGGAAAAGCAACATACGCACTTGAAGGCAGTATTTTTGTTGCCGGTGCAGCTATCCAATGGTTACGCGACGGCTTAAAGCTCATCGAAAAAACCGACGAAGTTGAACCCCTCGCCCGAGATACCTCACTGGCTCACGGTGTTTATATGGTACCTGCCTTTACAGGTTTAGGAGCACCACACTGGGATCCCGATGCACGTGGAGCAATTTTTGGGCTCACGCGAAAAACGGGCATTAAAGAAATTGTCACTGCCGGTTTGCAATCAGTGTGCTACCAAACAAAAGACCTACAAAAATCGATGGAGATAGACGGCGTTAGGCCAATATCTCTAAGGATAGATGGAGGCATGGCAGCTAATACATGGTTTTTGCAATTTCTGGCTAATATCCTCGGCGCTAAGGTCGATGTTCCTACCGTGATCGAAACTACAGCTCAAGGGGTTGCCTTTATGGCTGGGTTACAGGCAGGTGTTTTTTCATCATTAGATCACATTAAAAGTATTTGGCAGCTCGATAAAACCTACACACCAAAAATGAGCAAAGCTGAGAGAGACAAATTTTATTTAGGCTGGCAAAAAGCGGTAGAGCGCGTAAAAAGTGAACCTGTTTAATACACACAATAAATAGCTATAGGAAAATTGCAGTATGTCGCTAGAGCTACAAAATATTTCTCGATCTGTAAATGGCGAGTGTTATATCGAGGATGCCAACATAACTTTTGAAGCAGGCTCCTTTAATGTGTTGCTAGGTAGAACACTATCGGGAAAAACTTCGCTCATGCGCTTAATTGCAGGATTAGATCAGCCCGATACGGGCCGTATTATGATGAATGGCATCGATGTAACCGGTGTACCTGTACAAAAGCGCAATATTGCCATGGTGTATCAACAGTTTATTAATTACCCTAATTTAACGGTGTTTGAAAATATTGCATCACCCTTAAGAATCGCCGGTATCGATAGCCAAACTATTCTCAAACGTGTTAATGCAGTCGCCGAGATGTTGCATATAGAGAATTTTTTACAGCGGCTTCCTCTTGAACTCTCGGGAGGGCAGCAGCAACGTACGGCAATGGCCCGCGCATTAATTAAAGAAGGGGGGCTGATTTTATTTGACGAGCCACTAGTGAACTTAGATTACAAGTTACGAGAGGAACTTCGCGTTGAACTTCGCGAACTTTTTAAAGTACAAAATACAATAGCCATTTATGCCAGTACAGAACCTAGCGAAGCACTCGCCCTAGGCGGTGTAACAACGCTAATGCACGAAGGAAAAATTATTCAAGCAGGCCACGTAAATACTGTGTATAGCCTGCCTAATAGTATTGAATCTGCCGAATTATTTAGTGAGCCACCCATCAATATTCTAGAAGGAAGATTAGAAGACACAAGCGCAAGTATTGGCGAGCACGCGACTTTTACCTTCAATACTAGTAACGATCTTACTAGCTCAGGAGCTTATCGTTTTGGCATTCGGCCACATCATGTATCACTTGAGAAAAACAATAGTGATGATGTCGCACTAGATTTGCGTGTCGATGTGGCAGAGATTAGTGGCTCCGAAACCTTTTTACATATGGCCAACGGTGAACTAGTAGTAGTTGCCCAACTAATGGGCGTCCATCAGTTTCATACAGATGCATCCGTACGTGTTTATTTACCTATTGAGAAACTTTATTTATTTAATTCTATGGGTACTATGGTGCAGGCACCAGCCTATTTAAGTACAGAAAAAAATGTACGCCAACTTAGCGAAGGTATTTGCTGATGGCCGAAATACGCTTAGAAGCACTAGCACACAGTTATCTCGAAAGCCCTTGCAAGCCCGAAGATTATGCAATTCGAGAAATGAACCACATATGGGAACAAGGCGGTGCCTATGCACTACTCGGGCCATCGGGCTGTGGCAAAAGCACACTATTAAATATTATTTCAGGCTTACTCACTCCATCAGAGGGGCATGTCAAATTTGATCAGAAAACCGTTAACGGGCTAGAGCCTAATCAACGTAATATTGCCCAAGTCTTCCAATTTCCCGTTGTTTACGATTCGATGAGTGTCTTCGACAATTTAGCATTCCCACTCCGTAATTTGAAATACCCAAAGGATAAAATTGACCAAAAAGTTAAAGAAATTGCTGATGTTTTAGACCTAACTGCATTATTAAACAGACGAGCTAATCATTTAACAGCCGATGAAAAACAAAAGGTATCGATGGGCCGAGGCTTAGTCCGCGACGATGTTTCTGCTATTTTATTTGATGAACCATTAACAGTGATTGACCCGCATTTAAAATGGAAACTGCGCCGAAAATTAAAACAGATTCACGAAAAATTTAATATCACAATGGTCTATGTAACCCATGATCAGCTAGAAGCATCTACTTTTGCTGATAAAATTGCGCTGATGTATCAGGGTCAAATTGTACAATTTGGCACACCGCAGGAATTATTTGAAACACCAGAGCACACGTTTGTTGGCTATTTTATTGGCAGCCCAGGGATGAACATCATTGAAGTCGATTTAAAAGGTTCAAATTTCATATTTGACGATATTAAATTACCACTAGCCGATTATTTAGATCCGGCAGCAATCGATATACTCTGTAAAAAAGAGGCACCCAATTTAAAAATAGGTATCCGACCAGAATTTATTAAAATAACAAACAATGTAAGCCAGTGTGACAATCAGCCCTGCTTTGAATGCAATGTATTAGATATTGAGAACTTGGGCACGTACAAAATTGCGACACTGCAACTAGGTCAGCAAAAAATAAAAGCCCGCATTGCCGAAGACGCTTTTGTACCTACTGAAAAAGCTATGATTAGTTTTCCAAAAAGATGGCTAAAAATCTATCTCGATGAATACCTATTCCGAGAAAAAAACCTATGAATCTAAAAGTTAAAAATAATAAAGCATGGTTTTTAGTGCTGCCCGTTTTAGCATTAGTTGCATTCTCTGCCATTATTCCGTTAATGACCGTTGTCAATTATTCAGTACAAGATATTTTTGACAACAGCAGCGTATTTGTTGGCACAGAATGGTATAGAGAGATACTCAATGATCCACGGTTACAAAGCTCATTGATACGCCAGTTTGTCTTTTCTGGAGCAGTATTGTTAGTAGAAATACCACTGGGTATTTTGGTGGCTTTAATGATGCCAAAATCAGGACGTATGGCTTCGCTTTGCTTAGTGATACTGGCCATGCCTTTGTTAATACCGTGGAATGTTGTTGGTACTATTTGGCAAATATTTGGGCGTGCTGACATTGGCTTGATGGGGGCTTTTTTAAACGGTATAGGTATTGATTACAACTATGCATCAAATCCTATAGATGCCTGGTTGACCGTGCTACTAATGGACGTTTGGCACTGGACATCACTAGTAGCATTGCTGTGTTACTCAGGGCTTCGTGCAATTCCTGATGCATACTATCAAGCTGCAAAAATTGATCAGGCATCAGCATGGGCAGTTTTTCGCTACATCCAACTACCTAAATTACGCAGTGTTTTAGTGATTGGCATTTTGCTGCGTTTTATGGATAGTTTTATGATTTATGCCGAGCCCTTTGTATTAACCGGGGGTGGGCCTGGCAACTCTACTACCTTTTTGAGCCAAACGTTAACCAAAATGGCGATTGGCCAGTTTGACCTAGGGCCTGCCGCTGCCTTTTCGCTGGTATATTTTTTAATTGTGCTACTGGTCTCTTGGTTATTCTTTACGACAATTACTCATTTAGATAATAAAAAATAGAGGTGTTATGACTAAGCGTAAAATCATTGGCATCAGCCTTTATATATTTTTTATTATGCTGCCTATTTACTGGCTAGTAATGATGTCATTCAAAAGCAATGAAGAAATTCTTGGCTCGCTAACCTATTGGCCAGTTAGTTTTTCATTAGATAACTACGCAACCATTTTTTCTGACCCTAGTTGGTATATGGGTTATGTTAACTCGATGATTTACGTCATTATGAATGTCGTCATTACATTACTCACTGCCCTACCGGCAGCTTATGCCTTTAGTCGCTATCGCTTCTTAGGTGATAAACACTTATTCTTTTGGTTACTAACAAATAAAATGGCGCCTCCCGCGGTATTTTTGCTACCGTTTTTTCAGTTGTATTCTTCCGTTGGTTTATTTGATACACATATAGCCGTCGCCTTAGCACATTGCCTATTTAGTGTGCCACTTGCCGTCTGGATATTAGAAGGATTTATGTCCGGCGTGCCGCGCGAAATCGACGAGACGGCTTATATTGATGGCTATAGCTTCCCACGGTTTTTTATCAAAATATTTATACCCATGATTCGTTCTGCAATTGGTGTTACAGCGTTTTTCTCCTTTATGTTCTCGTGGGTAGAATTACTTATGGCACGAACACTTACCTCTATAGAGGCAAAGCCTATCGGTGCCATTATGACGCGCACCATTGGTGGCGAAGGTGTTGACTGGGGCTTACTGGCTGCTGCCGGCGTGTTAACAATTATTCCTGGGTGCTTGGTTGTTTGGTTTGTACGACACCATATTGCTAAAGGCTTTGCCTTAGGCCGAGTGTAGTGAGCGGCCCATAAATTAAAGAGGTGATGAATGGAGTGGATGGCATGGTCACTGGTGACCGCAATATTTTTTATTGGTATCGCAACACTATTAATAGCTATGACAGTGGCTGAAATTAAACACCCAAGCGTAGAACGCAAAGGCTTTTTACCTATTATTGCTACAACGCGTGGCGACCGGTTATTTATAGGTTTATTAAGCAGTGCGTTTTTTCACCTAGGGTTTTTAGCTCTAAGCGAGAGCTCTGTTTGGATTCCTTTTGGCATTTCAATTCTTTGGCTAATATGTGTATTGAGATGGGGTTAATAGCGTCACAAAAAGTAAAGTCGTATTATTCAATGCAAAGCCTTGGTATGTTGAGGGGCTTATAGGTAGTAAATTTTATTAAGAATGGATTAGTAGTTGTTCATAAATAATTATAATTTTTTATAAAACAATAGAAGGTGGAGGGATTAGATATGAGAAATAAAATGAAAGCGTCTCGTCTGCTCACGCTAATTGCGGCAGTTTCTGCAATTAGTGTGAGCGCTAACACAATGTCGGATCAGTATTCAGATGCCGCTAAAAAGTGGCTAAACACTGAATTCACTAAATCGACGTTGAGCAGAGCAGAGCAAGAAAAAGAACTACAATGGTTTACCAATGCCGCAAAAGAATTTCGCGGGATGGAGATCAATGTGGTATCCGAAACAATAACAACCCATGAGTACGAGTCAAAAGTGCTCGCAAAAGCTTTTGCAGAAATCACCGGCATTAAGATTAATCATGACTTAATTGGCGAAGGCGACGTTGTTGAAAAACTGCAAACGCAGATGCAATCGGATCGTAATATTTATGATGGATGGATTAACGATTCTGACCTAATTGGTACTCACTTTCGTTACGGTAAAGTCGTCCCCATCTCAGATATGATTGCAGGTGATGCTAAGGATTTAACACTACCCACACTGGATTTAGAAGATTTTATTGGATTAAGCTTTACCACAGGACCCGACGGTAAACTCTACCAATTACCAGACCAACAGTTTGCTAATTTATATTGGTTCCGTGCAGATTGGTATGAACGCCCAGACCTTAAAAAGCAGTTTAAAGACAAATATGGCTATGAGTTAGGCGTACCCGTTAATTGGTCTGCTTACGAAGACATCGCCAATTTTTTTACTAATGATGTCAAAACTATTGATGGCGAACGAGTTTATGGGCACATGGACTACGGTAAAAAAGATCCCTCGCTAGGATGGCGCTTTACTGACGCATGGTTCTCTATGGCCGGTGCTGGCGATAAAGGTATTCCTAATGGCTTACCGGTTGATGAATGGGGTATTCGCATCGATAGCTGCCGTCCTGTTGGTTCTAGCGTTTCTCGTGGTGGTGCAACCAATGGCCCTGCAGCAGTTTATGCAACAACAAAGTATGTCGATTGGCTACGCCAATACGCACCGCCAGAAGCACAAGGTATGACTTTTGGTGAGGCAGGCCCTGTACCCGGCCAAGGAAATATTGCACAGCAAATTTTTTGGTACACCGCCTTTACTGCTGCCCTAACTGAACAGAGCTTACCGGTAGTCAATAAAGATGGCACTCCAAAATGGCGTATGGCTCCTTCACCTAAGGGCCCTTACTGGGAAGAGGGAATGAAACTTGGTTATCAAGATGCTGGCTCGTGGACATTTTTGAAATCAACACCAGACAAACGTCGCTTAGCCGCTTGGTTATATGCACAATTTACTGTATCTAAAACTGTGTCATTAAAGAAAACACTTGTGGGTTTAACGCCAATTCGTGAATCCGATATTAATTCACCAGAGATGACTGCCGCCGCGCCTAAGCTCGGTGGGTTAGTTGAATTTTATCGCAGCCCTGCTCGCCTACAATGGTCACCAACCGGCACCAATGTGCCAGACTATCCAAAGCTAGCACAACTCTGGTGGCAATATATTGCTGAGGCTGCAAGCGGAGAATCAACACCACAACAAGCCTTAGACGGCCTTGCAAAGGCGCAAGATAAAGTACTCCGACGCTTAGAACGAGCGAAAGTACAAGGTGCCTGTGGTCCTAAACTTAACAAGCCCCGAGACCCTAGCTACTGGTTAAGCCAACCCGGCTCTCCCAAGGCAAAACTTGCTAATGAGAAACCCCAAGGTAAAACGATTGCTTACTCAGAGTTATTAAAAAGTTGGCAATAAGTAACACTTACATTACCTGCTAAAACTGATCATATATTAATTGGTTAAGCGGTAATGTATAAACTCGACAACAACGTAAGTTATTCATTTATTTAATTGACATCACTGTGTTTTCAAAAAATAGATGGATAACTTACAACTCTGTTTTAAGAGATTTATGTGGCACCTCAATAAAATAATAACCTATTATTTGACACTGTTTCATAAGCTATCTCTACCTCGGTCATTGACTACATATATCCATTATCTTCAACTTTTCTCTCAAAAGCCCTCCCGCCCATCACGTTTGATAAGATATTCTAAAGAGTAGAATCACACTTAGAATAATTTTAATCAAAACAGAAACGTAATATAAACAGTATTTGTTAGCTCTTTAACGCTATGAAAATCAAAGCTATATAGATTTATCGTTATACATTTGGCACTTTACTGCTCTGCAAGAGTCCACTCTATATATTGCAGGGCTTATCAATGAAAAGTACTAGTAATACCACTTAAAAAGCTTTTAGATAAAGACATATCCCCTACTCAGTAGTAAAGTAGGAGATATCAGTGCTTAAAGTGGGGCTTATGCTTAAAATACCTCAAGACATTTCTCTAGCGCAAAAGCTTTGGGTATCGCTCTATAGCCTAGCTTTTTTGGCAGGTTTTACGTTTTTCTGGTGGCCGTTATTATTGCTTGCCGAGCCTAGCCATTGGCCGTGGCTAATCCCCCTCAATACTTTTATTGTTTTACCTCTGCTTGATGCAGCTATAGGCCGCTATAAAGTAAATTTAAGCGATGCACAGGTTGCATGGTCCAAACAGCAGCTGTGGATTCGTCTTTTACCATTCCTGTGCTTACCTGTATTTTTGAGCTACCAAATTATTATTGCTGGCTATTTTATTAACGCAACTAGCCTTATTGATCAATTAGGCTGGCTACTTACTGCAGGCATTGCCGGTGGTGTACTTGCTATTAATATTGGCCATGAGCTTATTCATCGCAAAACAAAATGGGAGCAACGCACGGGTGGGCTTTTATTGTCGAGCGTTGGCTATGGTAGCTTTAAGGTGGAGCATGTACATGGGCATCACGTATGGGTAGCAACACCGGAGGATGCAACAACAGCACCAAAGGGTATGCATATTTACCATTTTTGGCTGAGAGCACTCACTAAAACACCACTTAAGGCCTTTCAGATTGCTCAACAACGCGCCTCAAAAAAAGGCTCCAAGCTTAATGAATTTATTGTACTTTACGCTGTTAGTAGCGTCTTTTTAATCACTTATATTATTGCCTTTGGGTTAATGGGTGCCATTTATTGGCTGGCACACAGTACTATCGCCATTTTGTTGCTAGAAACGGTTAACTATATTGAGCATTATGGCTTATCCCGTTCAAAAAAAGGGAGTCGCTACGAGCCAACGACGCATATTCACTCTTGGAACTCATCACACTTACTGACTAATTTTTTACTCTTTAACCTACAGCGACATTCCGACCATCACGCGCACGCTTCACGCCCCTATCAAACACTGCGGCATTTTGATGACTCCCCGCAAATGCCACAAGGTTATGCAGCGATGATTATGATGTCGCTACTACCGCCTTTGTGGTTTAAGGTTATGCACCACCAACTTGAGTTACAAGTAAAGCCTCTCGATAAAACAATAGAGTACTGAGAAATGGAGCTCCTTTAACAGATTATTACAATCAACAGAAATCAGTATTAATATGAAAAATAACTTAACATTTTTATCACCCCTACTTTTCATCCTACCCCTTGTTGCCTTTGCCGACACATCACCACGAGACGTTTACGAGAAGTACAACTCAAAGGTTAAAGCAGGCATAAGCTTTGAAGAAGAAAAGTCTTACTTTACGCAAAGAAAACAAGACGAAGTAGTATCTAAGATACCTCGTTATATGAAGCAGCTAAACAAATCTCGTAGTGAAGTTATCGAATTTTATTTAGATATAACGATGAATACCGCCAAGTGCAAAGCAATTACCTTAACCAATGAAAGTATTGATGGAGATACTGCAAATCTGGAGTACTCACAAAAAGACATCTGCGGCAATAGATCTAGTTCGCCACAAAAGCAAAAAATAAAAATGATAAAAGAGAATGGTTGGAAAATAGATAAAATTGCTATTAGTATTTAACTCAATTTACTAGTAAAAAATACTTTTTCTTTAATACAACAACAAACACATAACAAAGGAGTATCACGCTAATAGTCGACAAAATATCGAGAAAAGTATGGTATTCCAAATATATAAGCATCCAAAAATACGAGAACAATAAAGCGCCTAAAATATATTTAAAGGTAGATTTAATCCTATACACACACAGGGAGAGAGCAAAAAATAGTGCAGAGTGAGTACTGTAATCCAGCCCCATTTTTGGCCACACCTTATAGATATTATCTAGAAACATAAACCCATAAACCACAAACAGCAAGATAGTTAACAGAAACAGCTGCCCTTTAAAAAATCTTTTTGATTCTTTATATGTCAGATATAAGCAGTACGCCAAGAGCAATGCAATTGCAGGCATATATGCATCGGCTAAGATTGCTAGCAACCTACTCATTATTTTTATACTGGAAATGAGTTAACAAACTTAAATAGCTGCGGCACCTTTGCGTTTTAATATAGAGGTTAGTGAAGTCGCCCATTTGCTTATCGAACTTTCTATCTCACGGCTCATACTCTCGACAACAACGCTATTGAAGTGTTTAGACGATTGCTTATTTAAAAAAGCTTCATAAGCGGTTAGCTCATCAAAGGGAATATCTTTGTAAGAGTAAATAAAAGAGAGCCATATATCTTTTTGAAGAGTTGCTTTTGTTTGCTCTGCAATTGAATCCAAATATGTTGAAAACGGTGCGACATCCAAATTTTTGTTGGGGTTTCTAGCAGTCATAACTGCAGAAAATATAGCAATACTGGTATGTTTTTGAATATCTGCATTCATTGTCGTGGCGTTCAACAAGTCATCAAACCGCTTAGCACTTTCTAAACGTTCGGTATCAGATAGCAACTGATCTTCTGTTGCTGCTATTTCATTATAAACCTCGGGATTTGCTGCATCGGTCTCTGCTCGTGATACCTTTTTGCCCAGAGGGGACTCATACCATTTGATTAATTGATTGGCCTCGCTCTGGCTAATCTCGCTACGTAATGATGAACGTATGCCCGACAAAATATCTGAGGCCAAAATAGTTTGGTCGATACTAGCCAGTATTAAATCATAAGCAAATTCTGGTAGTGCACCCTCTTCTCCTCTGGCATCGCTCATACCCGCTTTAAGCAACTCAGGAAACTGCTCTATTTGTGCAGACAAACCTGAGCCTTGTAAAACTTTGTCGAGAGATTCTTCTGAAATACTTTCTGCGCTTATGTGAGTAGAAAAGAACACAGATAGCGATACAAACAGTGACATGCAATAAAATGAAACGCAGGTTTTGCTTACAGAATTAAACATACTTACCTCTTAAATTATCGCAGCTTATAGTAAGCCACAGCCAATGAAGCAACAGACTATGGGTCGATGTTATTTTTTACACTACCTAAAACCAACCCTATGACACCATAAATAACAATGCAGAAAATAACACCAAAGATGACGACTGAAGATGTTTCTGTCACATCTAAAATATTACCTTGAGTCGAAGCTATACCAAACAGTGTGGCCACCTCGTAAATAAAAAACTGATGAACCGATTCAACCAAATAGGCCACAAAAGCAAAAGGAACAGCAACGGGCCCTAAAAACCCAAAACCTAGCAACCCCTTTGATGCTTGCCAAACAACAGCACCAACTGACATTGATCTTAAGGTTACTCTTATCATTGGCCGTCGCTTACGTGTAATATAAAAAACAACAACAGGGATAAGCCAAAGAAGATTAAAATATAATATTGGCATTTATGTTTACAACCAACTGGCCTTAATAAAAATTTACGGATTAATAAAAGCAAGCTCGGCGGATATAATTTTTTTAACGAGCATTTTATTCGAATACTTAATGATAACACTATCGTCATACACAATTAATTCATAGGTAGTAGGTGCCTTAACTTGCTTTTTTATCTCTATAATAGTCACTATCTCTTTATTAGAAGGTAGTTTTTCAATAAGTTTCCATCCCGATCGATTATTTTTCAGCCACTTGTTTAATGCAATAACCTGAGGCGTTTTTTCGGTGTACTCGAAGGGGCGTAAAAAGTTATTGAATTTTTTAAAATAAACGACCTCTATTTTTTCGATTTTTCCGCTACTGATCCGGAGGCTATCAGCATGGGCTTGAATACTACACAGAGCGAATACCAAATACACTATGCTTCTTATCAATAAGCTCATAGTAGATTCTTTTGTTTTTCTTCCTTCTGCGAGGCTATATCTTTGGTCATCTCTTCCATTAACCAACTTTGAAATGCCTTCATAGGATAAGTTAATGCGCGCTTCTTTTGGTACACCAAATAGAAGGATTTATCGGTGATCAAGAATTCATCAAGCGGAGCTATTAGCTTTCCTGTAGCGATCTCATCGCTAACAAAACCAACATCGGCAAGTGCAAACCCCAAGCCATTAATTGCAGCCGAGGTTGTTAATGAGCCGCTAGACAAGTACAAACCTCGCTTTGTTTCTTTATAAGAGACACCGACTTGCTTAAACCAACGCGGCCATTCGTCCTTACGTTTTGGGATATGCAATAGTGTGTAATTAAGCAAATCTGCGGGTGTATATATTTCCTCGCCATTGAGTAAGCTCGGGTTACAAACCGGCACTTGTTGATAGTGCCTAAGCAATTGCACCTCAATATCGCTCCATTGTCCATGGCCAAAATAAACCGCCATATCAGTCTCGCTACGCTCAAAATCGATCAAGCCTGTCTCTGCCGACATCTCTATCTCGACATCGGGCTGAGCCTCGTAAAAGCTACTAATACGCGGCAATAGCCAGCGAGTAAGGAATGCAGGCGCCACACTCAAGTGTAGCTGCCCTGTTTGATGGGTTGATATAAGGTTTTGAGTCGCTCGATCTATCTCAAAAAGCGCCTCTTGTACCGAGTGATAGTACTGCTCACCAGCCGCCGTGAGCATAATGCGCCGTGTACGCCTAACAAATAGCTCTATACCTAAGAACTCTTCAAGACTTTTAACCTGATGGCTCACCGCAGAAGGCGTAACAAACAGCTCGACTGATGCCGCTTGAAAGCTACCTAAACGGGCGGCAGCGGTAAAGCTTTTTAGTGCAGTAAGTGGAGGTAGACGATTCATAACATACCTTTATGACAGTTTAGAGTCACTCATAGGTGAATATATTTCAACTATAGCATGAAATTAGATCGTTTGTTTTCAGCATTCGAAATACCTAATATATCACCCATGCACTCAAGTGCACCCAAACATGAAACACAACCAGGAGATAGACATGAACTTCGATACTACATCAGTTGCAACTAACGAATTAGGCCAGGTTGACGTTAATTACTACGTGAAAAAAGCGCACAGCCTTAGAAGTGAAGCAATGAGTTCTCACTCATGCAAACTTTGTGTTGTTATCAAAGAGCGCATAGTAGCAATTATGAACAGCTGGATGGTTTAATTACCACCTACCCCCCGAGTTTAACCACCACTATGTTGTATTAGTCAGACATAGCTTATAGGGCAGTTTATCTGCCCTTTTTTTATGCCCACTTTTTATTCCTAAAAAGTACCAAACTAAGCCCTCTAACTTGGCAAGCAAGCCAAAGGACTTTCAGCTGAGCTAGTCGTTACGCTTCTTCTTAATAGCGTAATAAAGCACAAAGGCCAATAAGCTAATACCCGCTACCAACCACAACAAATGCTCCATAAAGTGAGAAGCCTCACTACTGCCATGACCAGGATGCGCATTGGCTAAAATGGGAAAAAATATAGCCATCACAATTATACTGAGCGGTATGATAATCTGGGTTTGGAAAAAATTGTTCATTCGTTTTACCTGAGTTAAGTTTACAGTTTATAAAAAGTCATTAGGCGGTTTTTAACATGCCGGCATCAATAATAAAGTCGATAATGCTCTGTAGGCCTTCTTTTGTTTTTAAGTTCGAAAAGATAAAAGGCCTATCGCCACGCATTTTTTTAGCATCGCGATCCATTACTTCTAATGATGCTCCAACGATTGGTGCCAAATCTATTTTATTAATGATGAGCAAATCTGATTTAGTAATACCTGGCCCACCCTTACGCGGGATTTTATCGCCAGCAGAGACATCAATCACGTAAATAGTCAGATCAGAAAGCTCTGGGCTAAAGGTCGCGCTCAAATTATCGCCACCGCTTTCTATCATTACCATATCTAAGCCTTCGTGGCGCTGACAAAGATCTTCGACAGCCGCTAAATTCATCGATGCATCTTCGCGAATAGCTGTATGCGGGCAACCACCGGTTTCGACACCGACGATTCTATCCTCTGTTAGTGCTTCGTGATGCGTTAAAAATTTGGCATCTTCTTTGGTATAAATATCGTTTGTCACGACGGCGATATTATATTGATCTCGCATAGCAATGCAAAGCTCTCGTAGCAATGCCGTTTTACCCGAGCCTACTGGGCCACCAACGCCCATTCGTAATGTTTGTTTTTTCATACAACCTCTTCTAGGATCTAAATAATCGTGAATACTGTGTTTCGTGCCATGCGCTTGCCATCGCCAAACCCGGCAGCGAGGCACCAATGTCATCGTCTTCAATCGCTTGCGCTTTATCCAAAACCTCTGGCAACTGCTCGCCCAACTTTATCAGTAATTTTTGTGCAGCAGTTTGGCCGAGAGGCACTAGTTTTGTTGCCGCTGCAATTTGGTTTTCTAACCATGCCCAACAATAACCCACCAGCGCACTTTTTTTGTCGATTTGCCAATGGCTTGCGGCCAATGCAAAGGCTGCAATAAAACTGATAGAGTCTTCGGCAAAAGCTTTTTTCCAAAACTCAAGATCATCAAGTTCTAGCTGATCAAGCAGACGTATTAATGCAGAACCCATTGCAGTCTCGGTTAGCGATAACTCGCTCGTCTCGCGGCAAGCCAGCACTGTTGCATTCCAATAGGCAAATTGCTCGGCATCGTTATTATTAACAGCGTCTAATAAGCGAATTAATAAAGGCAAGTCAACCACTGCTATAGATTCATCCAACAGTAGTTGGCACCAATCGTAGGTTTCTTCGCTGGTGCTAATCCAGTTGCTATCAACAGCGTACTCCAGTCCTTGCGAAAAGGAGTAGCCACCAACGGGAAGGCTCGCACTACTTAGCTGCATAAGGCGCAGCAGGCTTGTCTCAGTGCTCGTGATCATGGTGATGATGACCTGTATAACCCGGTGCATAGGCACCGGATTCTGGAATAAAAACGTCTTCGGTTTTTGTCACCGTTAAACCCAATAGTGTTAACATTTCTTCTAACACGTAGTCGGGTTTTATTCGCAGTACTCGGTTTAGTACTTGAATTTTTACATGGCGATTACCCAAGTGGTAACAGGCTTTACTAAATTGTTGCCAATCTTCACAAGCAGCATCACTCACAGATTCTTTTGCGCCAACGACTTCTATTGTTTTTCCGCACTCGGTTTTTAAGCACTCGCCGACCGCTAATGTTTTACCGCGCTCTAAAAATATGCGCACCTCTAAGCCACTTTCTGATGTCACTTTAAAGCGGCCTTTGTCGCGCGTATCACTATCTAAAACAATACGATCATCAACATGGTGCGCATGGTCGAGGCGCTCATAAACTTCTACAAACATTGCGTGCTACTCAGATACATTAAAACCAATAAATTAAAACAAACTATATAACTGCGCCAGCGGTAGCCAATCGGCGGGCTCGCAGGTTAATAAATTACCATCGGCGCGTACTTCGTAGGTTTGCGAATCTACGGACATAACAGGCATATAGTTATTGTGGATCATATTATTTTTGCTAATAGTGCGCGTATTTTTACAGGCTACAAAACGCCTACTCACATCAAAACGTGAGCCAATGTCAGCATCGATCGCCGCTTGGCTCGTAAAGGTCACCGAGGTGTGTTTGGGTGCATCGCCAAAGGCACCAAACATGTAGCGATAATGCACAGGCTGTGGTGTTGGAATAGAGGCATTAGGGTCGCCCATTTGCGCAGCCACAATAAAGCCGCCTTTGATAATCATGGCAGGTTTTACACCAAAAAAGGCAGGCTTCCATAAGACCAAATCAGCAAGTTTACCCACCTCAATCGAGCCAACTTCGCTATCAACACCGTGGGTTATTGCTGGGTTAATCGTGTATTTAGCCACATAGCGTTTGGCACGAAAGTTATCATTACGCTCGCTGTCCTCGGCGAGTGGCCCGCGTTGCACTTTCATTTTGTGTGCCGTTTGCCAAGTACGCAAAACGACTTCGCCCACGCGTCCCATTGCTTGGGAGTCAGAAGAGATCATACTGAAGGCACCAAGGTCGTGCAGAATATCTTCCGAGGCAATGGTCTCTTTGCGAATACGCGAATCAGCAAAGGCAACGTCTTCTGGAATACTAGTATCAAGATGATGACAAACCATTAACATATCGAGATGCTCATCAACGGTGTTAACGGTATAAGGGCGTGTAGGGTTTGTTGACGAAGGCAATACATTGGCCTCACCACAAGCCGTAATAATATCGGGGGCATGACCACCACCGGCACCTTCGGTGTGATAGGTATGGATGGTTCTACCTTTGAATGCAGCCAGCGTATCGGCAACAAAACCCGACTCGTTTAAAGTATCGGTATGGATCGCCACTTGTACATCGTACTTTTCGGCAACGCTTAAACAATTATCGATGGATGCAGGCGTTGTCCCCCAATCTTCGTGCAGTTTTAAACCACAGACGCCTGCTTCTAATTGCTCCTCTAGCGGTAGCGGCAAGCTCGCATTACCCTTGCCCAAAAAGCCAAGGTTCATCGGCATGGTCTCGGTTGCCTGTAACATTTTGCCAATATTCCATGGGCCGGGTGTACAGGTCGTTGCATTGGTACCCGTTGCTGGGCCAGTACCGCCGCCGAGCATAGTGGTCACACCTGACATTAATGCTTCTTCGATTTGTTGCGGGCAAATAAAATGAATATGGGAGTCGACACCGCCTGCGGTGAGAATTTGGCCCTCGCCTGCAATCACCTCTGTACCTGGGCCAATCACAATGGTGACATTACTTTGCACATCGGGGTTACCGGCTTTACCTATCCCAGCAATACGCCCGTCTTTAATACCCACATCGGCTTTAACAACACCCCAGTGATCTAAAATGGTGGCGTTGGTAATGACAACATCGACAACATCGGCGGCGGCACGCTGGCTTTGCCCCATACCGTCGCGTATAACTTTACCGCCACCAAATTTAACTTCTTCGCCATAAAGCGTGTAATCTTTTTCGATCTCAATTAACAGTGCCGTATTACCAAGACGCACTCTATCGCCCGTGGTTGGGCCAAACATTTGTGCGTAGGCCATTTTATCCATTCTAGTCATATTACTGCCCCCCGCCTGTACTATCGTCAGAATCTAATTTGCCCATTACATCGCCCCGAAACCCATAAACAATGCGATCACCACCAAAGGCAACTAACTCGACTTCGCGATCTTGACCGGGTTCAAAACGCACCGCAGTACCCGAGGCAATATTTAAGCGAAAGCCTTTGGTTTTTTCGCGATCAAAACTTAAAAAGGTATTGGTCTCGTAAAAGTGGTAATGCGAGCCAACTTGAATAGGGCGATCGCCACTATTTTTAACCGATACCGTTATCGTCTCGCGGCCTTGGTTAATTTCTATTGTTCCTTCATCAACAATTAACTCGCCAGGGGTAACGTTTTTTTCAAATTCAATACTCACACTTACCTCCTATTAATTGATTGGGTTATGTACGGTAACCAATTTGGTTCCGTCGGGAAAAGTGGCTTCAACTTGCACCTCGTGCACGAGGTCGGCAACACCATCCATGACATCATCGGCTGTTAAAATTTCTTTGCCGTAACTCATTAACTCTGCAACGGTTTTGCCATCGCGAGCGCCTTCCATAATTTCTAATGTCAGGTAGGCGATTGTCTCGGGGTAGTTAAGTTTTAAGCCACGCTTTAGGCGTCGCTCGGCTAACAGGGCTGCGGTCACTATAAGCAGTTTGTCTTTTTCTCTTGGGAGTAAGTCCATTATTCTTACCTTTATTTTATTTATGGTTTTCTTTGGCTAATTATTTCTTTTTAAATCTCTTTTTAAATCTCTTTTCAAATCTCTTTTCAAATCTCTAGCACTTTAACTATCAAGTTAGCCATATGCGTGGCTCACAGGCTTTTCGATTTATTAGCTCTTCTCGCAAATAGTGCCAAAGTGCCGTAAAAGCCTTTCTTGCCTGAAAAGCACTGTCACCCAGATAACGAACAACACAAAAATCGTTAACCCAAGTAACACTGATTAAGTTTTCGAGGTTTTTTGATAGCAAAATTTCACGTAAACCTTCTGTTAAAACTTCTCTCTGCTTACGCTCAATGGTACAGGGGCCAGAAATAAAAAAGCCACTCACGGTTTTATTTTGCATTCCAGCACTGGCTGCAAATAACTTGGTATTATTTTTTTGATCGACAATTAAATTGTCAATAAATAATGGCTTATTATTTTGCTCTGCCTTCTTTTCTATAATGTAGCGCTGCTTAAAAAATCCTTGCTCGAATTTCTCGTCGCTTGCTGGCAAACCAAAGCAGGTTATCTCCCAGGCAAAGATAGTGCTGTTATCTTGCAGCGTGATTTTTGTTTCTAACTCAGCGTGTGCTTGGTTATAAACAATCGCCTCCATTGGAAACCACTCCAAGGTGGCGCCCTCTTGCAGGTTTAAATTTGTATGCTGGCGCTGCACTGGAGAGTTGTCTCGCGCCCGATACATGCGTGTAGCACCCGGTGTTGTCACCAAGCTTTGGGCTTGTTCTTCTAAGGTAATATTGAGTGTAAGCGTATCGCCAGAGACAAGACCCCCTGGCGGGTGTAATAAATAAATATGCGCAAGCGCTTTACCCTCTGGATAAAATGGCTTTTGTACATACAAGGGGCCGCTGTGCCTGTTACGCGTCAAACGTGTGCCACGCTCGCCTCGCGCACTTAATACTAGCTCTAAGTGCGCCTGCCAATGCCAATTGGAGTCATCAATCGGTTTAATCTTCTCAATGCCTTTAATGTCATCTCGGTATTCGGTTGGCATCAGTGCTGGCATTTCATTTTTCATTATTATCACGGGCCGTTAATGGTAGGCAAAGAAGCTAATAATACAGAAGTTAATATACCTTAACATTTATTTTTATAGAATGATTACACCGCAAGATACTTTTTAATAAGCTCGTCAGATAAGTCGGGCATATCGCCAGTTGCCACAATACTGCCCTTTTCCATCAGGCGAAACTCCTTACCTACCTTACGCGCAAAGTTGAGCTTTTGCTCGACCAATAATACCGTCATGCCCTCTTCTTCGTTTAAGCGGGTAATAACGTTACCGATCTGCTGCACAATATTAGGCTGAATACCTTCGTTGGGTTCATCTAAGATTAATATTTTTGGCTCGATAATTAAAGCACGACCAATGGCTAATTGCTGCTGCTGGCCACCCGATAAGTCACCGCCACGACGCCCCAACATATCGTGCAGTACAGGGAATAACTCATAGATTTTTTCAGGGATAGTTTTTAAGCCATCTTTTCTGCAAGGTAGGCCAACACGGAGGTTTTCTTCTACCGTGAGTTGCGGAAATATATCGCGGCCTTGAGGCACATAACCCACGCCCATATAAGGCCTTGCCTCGGCAGTTTTGCCTTGCACTTCTTCGCCATCAACCTTAATAGCGCCATTGGCAATAGGTAATAAACCCATCAAGCATTTTAATAGCGTTGTTTTACCCACACCGTTTCTACCCATTAGGCATACGCAAGAGCCCGGCGTTATATCCAGATTTAAATCCCATAAAATCTGAGAGCCGCCGTATAGCTGATTTACATTTTCAAATTTAATCATTATTACTATCTTTTAGTTTTTACTTAACATCAAATGTACTTTTATTAATAACGTAGTATTGATGACCGTAGTAGTTATCAGAGTATTTTATTCTTCGCCTCTAATTTTTATCTATTCTTCACCTAAATAAACGCGCCTTACATCGCTATTGTTTTGAATCTCATCCATTGAGCCCTCTGCCAACACCGAGCCTTGATCCAGTACCGTGACATGTTTGGCGATACTCCTTACAAATTCCATATCGTGCTCAACAACAATGACCGTTCGCTCCCCAGCAAGAGAGGTTAACAGCTCGGCTGTGTGCTCGGTCTCCTGTGCTGTCATACCAGCGACTGGCTCGTCAACTAATAGTAAACGTGGGTCGGCAACCAGTAGCATACCTATTTCTAGCCATTGCTTTTGCCCGTGAGATAAAGAGCCCGCTAGTAATTGATACTGATCTTTTAAACCGATAATTGTCAGTACTTCTTCGATACGTGTTTTTTGCTCGCCACTTAAGCTAGAAAACAAGGTAGTGATAATTGATTTATTTGCCTTTAAGGCAAGCTCTAAATTGCTATAAACATCGAGAGCTTCAAAAATAGTTGGCTTTTGGAATTTACGACCAATACCCAGCTCGGCAACTTCTGATTCTGTTTTGTCCAATAAATTAATCGTTTGGCCAAAATAAGCACTGCCTGAGTCGCAGGGTGTTTTGCCCGTAATCACATCCATAAAGGTTGTTTTACCCGCACCGTTGGCGCCAATCACACAACGTAACTCGCCGTCGTTAACATAGAGGTTTAAATTATTTAAGGCTTTAAAGCCATCAAAGCTAACGCTTAGGTCTTCGATATATAAAATAATATCTTTATCGACATTAATTTTTTTATCATCGATAAGCGCTGGCCATACTTGATCGCGACGCCAGGTTTCACGCAGTGAATCTAATACACTCATGAGCTCACCTCCGCAGTCGCTGATGCTTTATTATTTTGTCTTTTATTTTTGCGCTCACTAAAAAAGCCAACAACGCCCTTAGGTAGAAATATAGTAACGAATACAAACAAACCACCCAATGCAAATAACCAAGCTTCGGGGAATATGCCCGTAAAGCGTGTTTTGGCAAAGTTAACCAATATTGCACCTAAAATAGCACCGTATAAAGTCCCACGACCACCGACGGCTACCCATACCACAACCTCGATAGAGTTAAGTGGTGCGAATTCACCAGGGTTGATAATACCGACCTGCGGTACATACAAGGCACCAGCAATTGCGGCCAATATTGCCGAGTAAACAAATAACCAGACTTTATAGTTTTCGGTTTTGTAACCCAAAAAGCGTGTACGTGCCTCGGCATCGCGAATAGAAATAATAACGCGACCAAACTTGGATAAAAATATTGAACGACTAAGCAAGTAAGCAAAGGCCAGTACCGCAGCAGAGATAGTAAACAGCGTGATACGTGTGCTATCGGCTTGCAAATCAAAACCCAAAATATCTTTAAAATCTGTTAAACCGTTATTGCCGCCAAAACCCATTTCGTTTCTGAAAAAAGAAAGCAATAAGGCATAGGTTAATGCCTGGGTCATTATCGATAGATACACACCGGTGACACGCGAGCGAAAAGCGAGCCAACCAAATACAAAGGCAAGCAAGCCCGGTATTAAAGCGACCATAATCATGGCAAACCAAAATTGATCGAAGCCGTGCCAAAACCAAGGCAGCTCCTGCCAATTTAAAAACACCATAAAGTCTGGCAGTAGCGGGTCGCCGTAAACACCACGATCACCAATTTGGCGCATTAAATACATGCCCATACCATAGCCACCCAAGGCAAAAAATGCACCGTGACCCAAACTCAAAATACCGCAATAACCCCAAATAACATCAACGGATAAAGCCAATAATGCCAAGCATAAATATTTGCCAAACAAAGTGACCGTATAGGTATCGATATGCAGCGCGGAGCCTTCTGGTATAAAAACATTACCAATAAAAACAATAGCCGTAGAGATAGCGAGCAAGCTTAAAAACCAACGGCTGCCACTATCTGATAATAAACTTTCGCGCTTAAGCAACATATTCATACTCATTCTGCTGCCCTCCCTTTTTGTGGAAACAACCCACGAGGACGTTTTTGGATAAACAAAATAATACCCACAAGAATAATAATATTGGCGAGGACTGCACCAGTTTGTGGCTCCAGAAATTTATTGAGCACACCGAGAGAGAAGCCACCCACGAGCATACCCCACAAATTACCCACTCCACCAAAGACAACCACCATAAAGGAGTCGATAATATAGGCTTGCCCTAAATTTGGGCCAACATTGGTAATTTGACTCAATGCAACACCCGCAAGGCCTGCGATGCCCGAACCCAAACCAAAGGTCATAGCATCAACCCACTCTGTGCGAATACCCATACACTTAGCCATATCGCGGTTTTGCGATACAGCGCGCACATTTAAACCAAGCGAGGTTTTGCGCAAAATAAGTTGTAATAAAAAGAATACAACCAGCGCAAAAATTAAAATGTATAAACGGTTATAAGTAATCGAGAAAATAGGATTGATCTCTAGCGCGCCACTCATAAATTCAGGCGTTGCCACTTGGCGATTAAGTGGTGAAAATATACTACGCACACACTGCTGTAAAATCAGGCTAATACCAAAGGTTGCCAATAAGGTCTCCAAAGGTCTGCCTTTTAAAAACTGTATGACACCACGCTCGATTAAAATACCCACACTTGCTGAGACAATAAACGCCGCCGGGATTGCAAGCAATATAGAAAGTGCCAGATTATTGGGCAGCAATAATTGGATCACATAGGTTGTATAAGCACCCAGCATGATCATCTCGCCATGGGCCATATTAATCACACCCATAACACCAAAGGTTATTGCAAGGCCTGCTGCAATAAGTAGCAGCACTGAGCCAAGGCTTAGGCCAAAAAAGAGTGTCTCTAAGTAGCCATAAAACTTAACGTTTTCTTCAATGCTTTGTAATACTTTACTCGCTGTTGAAACAACTAAGGCATCCTCTTTGTAATTACCCTCGCTGTCTTTTTCTAATAATTTGGTCACTTCGTTGCGTACAACGGGCTCAAGGTTACCTTCTAGTTTTTTTAAGGCTTGCAAACGGAGGCTGACATCACCGTTTTTTAAATCTGAAATTGCAAGCGCAGTGTTGATGAGCTCAATTATTTTTTCGCTTTTCTCTGTTTCTTTTAATTGGTTTAACAGGGCGACATTCTCTTTAGAGAGATCATCAAACATGCTTTTGATCGCTTTTTCACGTACGGCAATATCGTTAGCAAATAGCGTTATTTGTGCCACCGTCTTTCTTATAGACGAGCGCAATTTATTATTTGTTTTTACCTTTCTTAAGGTGTTCTTTTTTACATTCTCGACGGGCTTATCGTCGAATACGCCATTGGTGTTAAAACTTTTATCTTCTAACTTTTTGGTAAACACCAAACGTTTTGATTTTTTCTCGTAATAAAGGCTGCCTTCTAGCATCGCCTTTAGTATAGGTAGCAATCTCTCATCATCGTATTGAGTTAGGCTATCAACAATTGCTGAAACCTGTTTGAGTTTTGCACCCGCCAATTGGTTAGCCACGCTACTAAAACTGGCATCCTCAACGGATTGAGCTTGAATACTGTTTGTAAAAAAAAGAATAGAAAAAACAAGTAATAACCTTGAAAAAAAACTGGCTATTTTATTATTTTTTTCTTGATGTATTACATCAAACATACGATTAACCTAGTTTAGGTAAATTTTATAAATAAAGCGGCAATAAATTTATAGCGTTTAAAATAAAAAGCAGAGGCAAGCCTCTGCTTTTTATAAAGGCTTGCTATTTTAGAAGTTCTGACCAGAACATTTTTTAGTTTCAGTATTGTAGTTACCGCAGTTTACTGATGGGTCTTTCCAATCTGAGATGATTTTTGCACTTTCGGTTAAGTGGTCTGTCCAGGCATCACCCGCTACTTCTTCCGTTGAAGAAACAACTTCGAATTGGCCGTCTGCTTGAATTTCACCGATGAGTACAGGCTTAGTAAAGTGATGGTTTGGTAACACCTCAGCAACACCACCCGTTAGGTTAGGTACTTTAATACCGTACATAGCTGGGCGTACTTTATCGACTTCTGTAGAACCTGCTTTTTCAACCGCTTTAGTCCACGCTTTAAAGCCAATATAAGTCGCTTCCATTGGGTCGTTAGTTACACGGTCGTCATTTTTGATAAAGGCTTTCCACTTTTCGATGAACTCATCGTTAGCGTCAGATTCAGCGCTTTGGAAGTAATTCCAAGCAGCAAGGTGACCAACGAGAGGCTTAGTATCAAAACCTGATAACTCTTCTTCACCTACAGAGAAAGCAACAACAGGGATATCTTCTGCCGATACACCTTGGTTACCTAGCTCTTTGTAAAACGGAACGTTGGCATCGCCATTAATGGTTGATACAACGGCAGTCTTTTTACCCGCACCACCAAATTTTTTGATAGAAGAAACAATACCCTGCCAATCTGAATGACCGAATGGCGTGTAGTTGATCATGATATCTTCAGCGGCAACACCTTTTGATTTTAGGTAAGCTTCTAGAATTTTGTTAGTCGTACGCGGGTATACGTAGTCAGTACCAGCAAGTACCCAACGTTTAACGTCTAGCTCATCTGCTAGGTAGTCTACCGCTGGAATAGCTTGTTGGTTGGGCGCAGCACCGGTGTAAAAGATATTTTTAGAAGACTCTTCGCCTTCGTACTGCACTGGGTAGAACATTAAGCCGTTAAGCTCTTCGATAACAGGTAATACAGATTTACGTGATACCGATGTCCATGCACCAAAAATCACATCAACTTTTTCTTTAACGAGTAATTCACGAGCTTTTTCAGCAAATAGTGGCCAGTTAGAGGCAGGGTCAACAACAACAGGCTCTAGTTTTTTACCAAGCAAGCCACCTTTTGCATTTTGATCTTCGATCATCATTAATACGGTGTCTTTTAGTGTTGTTTCACTAATGGCCATGGTGCCTGATAGTGAATGCAATACACCTACTTTAATAGTATCTGCTGCCATTGAGACAGAAGCCGCTAGAGATAGCGCACATGCTGCTACGAGTTTTTTCATTATTAATATCCCATTGATTATGTGAATAAGAAGCTACTACCTAACACGGTGGCCTTAGGCCTTATAAGTAGTGCATAGATTTATTATCAATGAGGAAAGGTCTTTACGGTATGGGCCTAAAACTCTAGAGGGGTACGTCATTTGACGTATGGTCATGGAAAAGAGAGAGCTGTGAATGGCTCTAAACTTAGCCCAGTATGACAAGCAGCTTTGGATGGCCTGTTAATAGTGGAGGTCGGATTAAGCCACTTATTAGAACGATCTTACTGAATCTCTCTGCAGTATAAGGCCATAAAATATTTTATTTCTTTTAACTGTTCTATTCTTGTTGGAAAAAATATAATAATAGGTATTGTAATTAAACCAATAAGAAGAATTGCAAGTCCCATGTATATGAGGCTATCAAATGTTAACCCACGCCAAACTGCACCCAAGAAACCTATTACTATGCCAACCGCCAAAGAATTAAACCCTTTTAGACGGAGCCCTTCAGTCATAGCCATATCAACTTTCAAATCGATCAAATACTCACAATCTTTAACATGACTTGAGTTAATTGATTTGCTCTGAAGAGATTTTTTAAACATTAAATATCTTGAGTCCTTATTATTATCTGAATCTGGTGGTGCTTGGCTTAAATTTGGATCACCATATTCATTTAAAATTAAATCATCCTTTAGTTTTCTTAACTTTAGAAGAAAGCCAACTTCGCTTACAGCAAGCAAAAATAAAGCCCAAGGACTACCGTTAAAATGTATGTAACCGGATATAACGACACCAAAAAAAGTAAATAGCAAGTAGATCTTGTCAACAATAGTGCTAGATCTAAATGACTCCGCCAATAGTTTTTTTGTTTTTGCTACATTATAGTAGCTTTCCCAGATGCTCTTCCAGCTATTCATTTATGGATCCATTAAGTTATAACGTCTCAAGCAGGGGCGCAGCTTTGCTGCGTCCCTTAGCTTGATTTGTTATGTGCTGTAATGACATGTTCAATTTTTAGAAATAGAGGTGAAAACACATCAAATGATTCTCTGCTCAATAAGTTCACTTTGCTAGCAAAGTCTCTCTTTTTTCCTTTGAACACAACAAGCTCTCCACCTCCCAGTATGGTTTCAATTGAATAGTATTGAGATAGAGAAGGAACTCCATAGAATAAAAGTTCGATTGACAAATTCGACTTATCTTTAAAGGTCTCTATTCCAGATTTTATAACCTGCTTTTCAATTTTGTCTTCTCTTGGAACTGGCAAAAGTAAAGCATGTGCACTTACTTCTTTACTACTTCTCATCAAGCATTTTCGTGGGTCATTTTCAACAATTTCCGACAGTCGACTTAAGCCATTCCACGAGTTGTAGCCTTCAGCATCAAAATCGAAAAGTGCGATCAATGGCTGATCTTTATGATTGGTAAATACTCCATCCTGATTATCATGGCCGCGACGAAATAGGTTCGCCAAAAAGGAAGCATCAAAACAGTCTTGAATATAAAAAGGCATAACTTTATCTGGGTTTAACTTTCGCCAAGCTTCTTCAATTATAATTTTATCTGTTATACCTTCAGTAAATAAAACGGGCAAATTTGTTTTGGATAAATTATAGTCAATACTAAGTGTTGGCTCTATATCATTCAAGGTTGCAAAACCTTCAGTGAGAATTGATAAGGCATCTTTCTTAGAGCGCTTTTCAATTCTATTTTTCCCGGATTTGTTCATTATGAAGATAGATTCTTCAGGAGAAAGGGCAATAGTTGTTGGGGAGTGCGATACGAGAACTACCCTAATATCATTTTTTAAGAATATATTTTGAACTACCCCCAGCATGTTTTTCATCATCGAAGGATGTAAAGATGCATCCACTTCATCAAGCAATAAAATATCAGGAAAATGATTGTCTGAAGTAGACTTGTAAATCGACGCTACAAGAGCCATTAGTATTCGCTCCCCAGACGAAAGATTGGCAAAATCTAACTGTAAATTTGGCTTACTAGTATGCTCTAATTTTAGTTGGTATTGATCAAAATAATCCCGTCCTTCCGGTGAGCTCACTCTATAGTCAAGAGTGTCAAATTCATTCATTATTTCATTAATCACGTCCCAAGGCTTTCTACCGTGGGTGTTAATAAAGTCATCTTCGCTGAGTACTTTATAGCTTTTACCATTCTCTTGGTTTTCATAATGATAAAATCTATTTTGTTGATATTTTACATAATAGTCCCAAATCACTTTACCAAGTTGCATTGGCAAAAAGTCATTCTTAAACATGAAAGGTTTATACATAGAGTTGAAATCACCTTCATCTATTTCGTCCGCACTATACGGCAGTCTCTTGACGACGGATAAAATACCCTGTGCTTGAGCATTCCCTTTCATATTGTTGTTGTTAAAAAGCCCCTTTATAGCTGTTCTGTAACCAGTTAAAGTGTTTTTGCCTAAATTCCATAGGCTTTCTTTTTTATCTTCACATTCTTCTTTAAGTTTAAGGTAAGCGTTTTGATCTAATTGACTTTTCCAGTTCGGCGTATATGGCTTTACTTTTTGCTGGAAGAACGTCCATGCGGAACTTGATTCTTGTTTGATTTGCTGAGCGTTAAAAGCTGACTCATTTTCGAGTTTGAAAGTCTCATAATTAAAATGAACTATTTTCGCATTCTCTAAGCTTTTAAATATTACTTTCTTTTGTTCTATTGCGCTTAATAAGTGACTTTTACCTGAGCCATTGACACCAGTAAGAACGGTAAAGCTAGATAACTCCACGGGGTTAAAGCTAGTAATCGAGATATGATCTTGCTTAAAAATAAGTTCCATTTTCATCCTTACTATGATATTTCAATATATACATAACGCCGCTGTAAATGGCGGCTTTGTAGTTGGTTGATTTTGTGCTATTCAAGCATAAAAACGAACAACGGAAAAGCCGTCCAGTTGACAGCCTTATTATGTGAATTATAGCTAAAACCAAACTCCATAAACACACAACGACATAATTAAAACACCAGCTACACCATAAAACTTACGAACAATAGGCTGACCTTGATTCGCTTCTGCTGACACACCTTGAGCATACATTTTTGTATTAAATATAAACGAATAGCAAAGGTGTAAGCCAAATAAAAATACGACTGGATAACCTATTGCAATCTTAAGTGAGCTAACACTTTGTGGATTAAGCAATATTGATAATACTAATACCGAACAAGAAATTGCTATGAAAACTATTTTAATTTCCCTGCTCCCCATTTTTTAAAACACATAACAGTATGATATTTAGAAAGCTTCCCCAATATTAAAATTCAAAGGATTCCTTATATTTTTTAACATGATATTTTGGGAAAAGCAGTTTAAGTCACTGAGTCCATTCTCTTAATTAGCTATATCCATTGCCCCTTATAACTGTAAAGTTAGAAGTGTTTTATTTATTATTGATCGTTAATATTGCAGCTTTTATTGATTGTGTCAAAGATATTTTTGTTAAGAACCAAAAGGCCGCTAAAACCATAAAGGAATCAGCGGCCTTTGGTACGCCGGTATTGTGACAATACTGGCAGTATTATTAAAACAAATTTTTCACATCCGATGAAAAGGTGGGGAATGCAAATGGGCTTTCTTTTAGTTGGCTGGCGGTGATATTAAATTTCATTGCCAGTGCAAAAATATGAATAAGCTCTTCGCCACTATGGCCAACAATATGCGCACCTACAATTTTGTCTGTTGCTTTATCGATAAGTATTTTTGACCAGGCAACGGTTTCTGCATAACTTTTACCCGAGAACCAGGTTGTCATATCCGACTGTGTGACCTCTACATCGAGCCCTTGGTCTTTAGCCTCAGCCTCGCTTAGGCCAACGCTCGCCAGTGCCGGTACGGTGTAGACGGCATTGGGTACTACGCTGTAATCCGGGGTTTGGCTAGGTCCGTTAACAATATTGTTACCAACAATACGCCCTTCGTAAGTTGCTAGCGGGGATAACTGCGCCGATGTAACCAGTGCATCGCCTGCAACCCAAATATGGGGGTTACTAACGGATTGTAAGTACTCGTTAGTCTCAATACGTATGCCGTCGTGTTTAATAGCGGCGGCCGCTAGGTTTAAGCTGGCAACATTGGCTATGCGCCCAGTACCATTAACCACTTTATCTGCGGTAATTTCACACTCCTTACCTTCGTGTTGATAGCGCACAATACGTTTGTCGCCGTCTTTAACAATTGCATTAACCACAACACCGGTTTTAAGTTTAATACCAATACGTTCACTCTCGCCTGCAATGGCTGTAACGGCATCGGCATCTATTCGCGGTAATAGTTGCGGCATAGCCTCTAGAATAGTGACGGCTGTACCTGCTCTTGCATAGACATGGCTAAACTCCATAGCGATAACACCCCCGCCAATAAAGACCACCTCTTTGGGTTGCTCAGTCTCTAGTAAGACTTCGTTTGAGGTGATCATTAGCTCCGACCCAGGTATGGATAAAGGGCGCGGGATGGAGCCAGTTGCGATTACTATATTATCGCCAGTGATCTCGGTGCCATTGACCTCGATGCTATTTTTACCGGTAAATTTAGCACTGCCTTTGAATACTGTACCGCGTTTTTCGGCAACCCCTTGCATAGCGCCCGGAATAAAATCGATCATGCCTTGGGAGCGCTGAATTAATTTACCCCAGTCGAGTTTGGGCTTGCTAACGCTAATACCATGCTCCGCTGCCGTCTCGATCTCGTGTAGAGTATGCCCCGCTGCCACTAATACTTTTTTGGGTGTACAGCCACGATTTGGGCAAGTGCCGCCAAAGTCCCACTCTTCGATAAACGCAATGGATTTATTTGCATCCGCTGCAACCGCCGAGACCCCAAAGCCAGCGTTGCCTCCACCGATAATGATTACGTCAAAATGATTCGCCACAGTATTCTCCCGTATTTTTAAAAAGATTATTTGAACAATTTAATTAACATTAAACGCATTGATAACTATGACTAAATGCTGCGAGTGCTTTTTGTATAGCCTTAACATCTGTTTGGGCATCAAACTCAAAGGCATCAAACCCGCAGCGCTGTAAGTAATTTAATTGATCTAAAAGAAAGCTCCCTGTTGCTCGCAACTCACCTTTAAAGCCATATTGGCGTAATTGCGTTGCCAAGCTAAAACCTCGGCCATCGGTAAATGATGTAAACTCGATTTTAATAAGGCTAAAGGCGCCTAAGTGATCGAGCATATCGATATCATCAATATAATATTCCCCTAGCAAGTGAATACCCAAGGTTAAATCACTACCCAAATAATACTCTTTAGATGCCAACCACTGCTCAATAGTAACTAATTGGTGGCGACTATTTTTCACACTTTTAACGGTTGGCCAAGGATCATCGCACACCCTTGAGTTTTTGAATAAAAACGTAGTCGGTGAATCTATAGTATTGCTCATTGCTCACTCCGAAAAGTCAATTAATCTGGTCCTGTTAATACAGCCCTACTAATAAAGTTCTGCTAATACAAACCTACTAATGCGGCTCTGCCGCTTTTTTAGTGCTGCGAGAAGATACTTTTTTTGGATAAAGCGCTGCCTTAAAAGGCTCTAAACCAAGCCGATTAACGACGTGAATAAAAGGCTCGTTTTCAACTCGCTCGGCCACATAGACTTGTAAAATTGTATCGATTGCATCGGGAATATCTGCGGCAGAAAAGGAAGGCCCTATGACTTTACCTACCGACGCCGTTGCGATATCACCCGCTGAGCCACCGAGCATTATTTGGTAAAATTCCTCGCCTTTTTTATCGACGCCTAAAATACCAATATGGCTGATACTATGATGCGCACAACCATTCATACAGCCCGATATTTTTAGCGTTAAATCGCCTAAGTCGTAAACATAATCCATATCGTCGAATCGACGTTGAATAGCCTCTGCTATTGGAATAGATTTAGCGTTCGCTAAAGCGCAAAAATCGCCACCAGGGCAGCAAGTAATATCGGTTAATGTGCCAACATTGGCGCTCGTAAAACCGTACTGCTTGGCAGACAACCAAAGCTCTAACAAATCGTTAATAGCCACATCGGCCAAAACTATATTTTGTTGTTGGGTTGTGCGTACTTCGCCAAATGAATAACGGTCGGCTAAATCTGCGATTGCCTCTAGTTGCTTGTCAGTCACATCGCCAGCAGGTATGCCCGTTGGTTTTAGCGAAAGAGTGACTGTACGGTACCCTGCAATTTTGTGCTCGCCGGCATTACGTGCCAACCAATTTTTGAATGCGCGCTGGCTATGCTCTAGTAAGTTATTACTTAAATTTTTTAATGTAAACTCGGAGTCCTCGACGTTAAAATTTTTGTAACTAGGCGCCGAAAAAAACTGCTGCATTAGTTTAACTGTTTGTTGATCAAGCTTTGGGTAGTGTTTTTTAATACGTAGCCATTGCGCCTCGACTTTTTCGCTAAAAGCATTTACCCCCAAAGCGCGCACTAAAATTTTAATGCGCGCTTTATATTTATTGTCGCGTCGCCCTAGTTGATTATAGGTTCTTAAAATGGCAGAGAGATATGATAGCAGATCTTCCTCTGGTAAAAACTCTCTTAGCAATGATGCTTTGACAGGTGTACGGCCTAGGCCACCACCAACAAAAACACGAAAGCCTCGCCCCTTATCTGATAAAACAAGTTGCAAACCTATATCGTGAAACTGTATTGATGATCTATCTTGTGCAGAGCCGCTAATAGCAATTTTGAATTTACGCGGTAAAAATGCAAACTCTGGATGAAAAGTCGACCACTCCCTTACCAGCTCGCAATAAGGCCTAGGGTCAATGACTTCATCGGCAGCAACACCTGCCAATGCATCTGAGGTCACATTGCGAATACAGTTTCCACTAGTTTGTATGGTGTGCATTTCGACCTCGGACAACTCCTTTAATAATTCAGGGATCGTCTCTAGTTTTGGCCAATTAAATTGAATATTTTGACGAGTGGTTATATGGCAATAACCTTTGTCGTAGTCGCGACTAATGGATGCTAATTTACGCAACTGCGCGCTCGATAACATTCCATAAGGTACAGCCACACGTAACATAGGTGCATGTCGCTGAATGTATAAACCATTTTGTAAACGCAGAGGTAAAAAAGCCTCGTCGGCTAAGTCACCTTTTAAAAATCGCTGAGTTTGATCTTGAAACTGCGCTATACGCTCACTCAATAATTGCTTGTCGATATCATTATATATGTACATAAAATATCCTTTACCTAATCGGTTTTATTGTTTGCTATCTTTTAGCAATGAAGAGGGAGAAATAAAGCTCGATGTTTTTTCTAACGCTATGCTGTTGTCTGTAAGCGATGTTATTTTAAAAACAATTTTTTGCTTCATTTGCTGTACCTCAGATTTATTAAGCGCTACTCGTAAAGGCAAACTAAATATTTCGCCCTCTTCTAAGAATATTTCTCGGCGGCTTTTAAGGTAGTAAGGTGGTGACACTGATACTTGATAATTTTGCGCGTTACGGCTCATATTACCCAAGCGTAAAAGGTAGACGTTTTCGATATTTTCGCCACGCTCACGGTATAAGTTCACACCTCTGTCACGAGCGATTCCGGCCTCTAGTGGTGTACGACTCATAAGTTGAGCGACGAACAAACCTGTAATAACAAGTAGCAAGATGCTATAGCCCATAAATCGTGGGCTTGGCAATCGCGTTTTATTTTTTGAGGTTTTTTTATTGTCTAACTCGACCTCCGATGCAAAACGAATAAGCCCTCGCGGATAATTAATTTTATCCATGATGCTATCGCAGGCATCGACACAGAGCCCACAGTTAATGCAGTCGGCCTGTAGGCCATCTCTGATATCGATATCGACGGGGCATACCTGCACGCACCAACTGCAATCAATACAATCACCCAAGCCCGCGGCTTTGTGATCAAGCGTGGCGCTACGCGGTAATCGTTTTATAGCAATCGCGCTATTATCCTGCACACTATTTTTGTTAAGGCTTAAACCACTGGTGGCATCAATAAAGGAATCACCACGGTTAGCATCATAGCTAACAACCTTGGTATTTTTATCGTACATAACCGATTGAAAGCGCGCATAAGGGCACATATGTTTGCACACTTGTTCGCGCATCCACCCCGCATTAATATAAGTCGCTAGGGTAAAAAACCCCGTCCAAAAAACGGTATCGGTGGCCACCTCGATTCGAACAATGTCATTAACAAGCTCACGAATGTCATAAAAATAGCCAATAAACGTAGCGCTAGTACAAAAGGCCAGTAACCACCATAAAATATGCTTGCTGCTTTTTCTGAGTAGTTTTTCGACATCCCACGCTTTAGCATCAAGTTTTATTCTACTGCGGCGATCACCCTCGCATTTGTCTTCTATCCAGATAAACATTTGCGTCCAGATAGTTTGCGGGCAACTAAAACCACACCAAACTCTGCCAACCCATACGGTAACCGCAAATAATAAAAATGCAGAAATAATCAGTAGCCATGCGAGCAATAGGCCATCTTGGGGCCAAAATGTCAGCCAAAATATATGAAACTTTCGCGCGCTGATATCTAAAAAAATAGCTGGGCGCTGATCAATGCTTATCCATGGCAATAAAAAGAATGCTAATAATAGTGGCGCACTAACCAGGCGACGTAAGCGTTGGTAAAACCCATGAATACGCCGGGTATAAACTTTTGATGAACTGGCCTTAGCATGGGAGGCCTTCGATATTTTCTTATCGGGTAGTTGCTTTAGCGGAATTTTATTAAGCGGTAGTGGATTCGACATACTATTTCCTCATACCCTGCTAGTTGTTTGTTGTATTAGGTACAAACAATCGCGGGTTATTAACGTATGAGAAGATTAAGGCTTTAGGTAAAAGGGGTACAGAGACAAGAAAAACTATATAAATGTGCACAGACTGCCTTATAATGGCTCTGTACGGAGCATTTATTATGTATCTGTACCCCTTATTTTAGGTTTTATAGGTTTGTACTCTTTAGGTTTTTATATCGCTACTTAGCACAGGGTAGCTAGACGAGGTGCGTTATTAGTATCGATGATCCGTCAAATACGTATTATGCCTACCAAAAATTGTCGCTTCAGTTACGCGAGCAAATAGAATCGGGGCAATTAGCTGAGGGCACACGTATGCCCTCGGTACGTAATTTGTGTGAAACCACAGGCTTATCAAAATCCACAGTATTAAGTGCCTACGATCGCCTAGAAGCCGATGGTTTAATTGAGGCGCGGCCACGCTCTGGTTTTTTTGTGTGCTATCAAGTACTCAATACAATAAAGCTCAAGGCCCCAGAGATAAGCCAACCATCATTAACGCCTACGCCAGTCTCCTCAGACCAAGTATTGATTGATATTATGCAACGAGGTGCTGCATTTGATCTTTTATCTAGCGAATCTCATAGCGATAAAAAACAAGCCGCCTCAAATGAGCCTGAAAACCTTGAACTTAGGCGCTGCTTGGCACGAGCGCTAAGAAGGCAAAGCTATCAAGAGCAACTCTATTACGATAACCCAGCGGGGCTACTCTCTCTGCGCCAGCAACTAGCACAACGCATGGCATTGAGTGGCGCTCGTGTTAACGCCGATGATTTACTGATTACATCAGGCTGCCAACATTCATTATTATTAGCGTTGATGGCAACGACCTCACCGGGTGATTTAGTCGCGCTAGAGTCCCCTGGTTTTTACGGCGCCTTACAATTACTCGAAACCTTAGACCTCAAGGCTTTGGAGTTATCGAGCGATGCCAATACGGGTATTAGCCCAGAAGCTTTAGCATTGGCGCTAGAGCACTGGGATATTAAGGCGCTAATTCTTACACCTACCTTTGCAACACCAACGGGTAGCTTAATGCCCGATGCACACAAGCGCCGAATTTTAGAGCTAACAGTACCGAGAAAAATCCCTATTATTGAAGACGATATTTATGGCGAACTCGCTTTTGGAATACAAAGTAGCCGCCCACGTAGTTTGTATTCATTAGAGCAGGAAATTTTTGGCAGCCGCAACGATAAACCTCAAGTGGAGAAAAATAAAAATAGCAAAGAAGACACTAACACAACAACGGGCACCGTTATTTTATGCTCTTCTTTTTCTAAATGTTTATCGCGCGATTTACGCATTGGCTGGATTGCCTCAGGCGCTTACCACGCCAAAATACAGCGGCTTAAATTAGTAACCTCACTCGCTAGCAGCCAAACTCAACAGTTAGGGTTAAGCGAGTTTTTATCCTCAGGCGGCCTAAACCGCCATTTGCGTTCATTACGAGAGCGATTACAAAAACAACGCGTACAACTACAAGTATTAATCAACAAATACCTACCTATGGCGGTAAGCTGTAGCGAGCCACAAGGTGGTTTATGCTTATGGCTGGAACTACCCAGCAATGTAGACACCATTGCCCTTTATGCCGAGGCTCGCAAAGAGGGAATTATACTAGCGCCAGGTGCGCTGTTTAGCAGCCAAAGCCGCTATCAAAATTTTTTACGTATTAGCTTTTCTCATCACTGGAGCGACGAGCGCATTGCAGCGCTTAAAAAGCTAGGCGCACTAGTTGATAATCATCTTGATACCAGTGTCGAGCAGTAAAAATTAAAAGGTAATTAATAATGACCATAGAATATTCTGACAATGCACCCGCTATCGATGAGATTACTGCATTAAGTGGCGATACTATTTTAGAGTTTGGCGCACCTTGGTGCGGCCATTGCCAGAGCGCTGCACCGTTTATTAACAAGGCGTTGGCGCCACACCCCGATATACACTATATAAAAATTTACGACGGTAAAGGTAAACGTTTGGGCAGGCAATTTTCGGTAAAGTTATGGCCTACGGTTATAAGATTGTGCGATGGAAAAGAGGTATCTCGTATAGTTAGGCCTGTGAGTTTAGAAGATGTTTCTGTTTTGTTTCGGGCGCAATAAAAGAAACATGAGTATTCTGCCATCTTCCGTTATACTTTTACTCCTCTAATAGAATCTATTAAAAATGAAAATAACACTTAAACCCTATAAAAATATGTTCTTACTCATTATTTTTTTCATTGGGCTTGGGGCAATTTTTTTAGCTCTTAAGTCACCAAGCAATCAGGCTAATTGGCAGACACAATTTAAAACACTCCCAAGCGTAAAACTTGAAGGAGATACAATTCATATTAAAAACCTGCGAGATTTTCGTTACAACAAGGACGCAACTATTCGTGAAGCTCGTTACTTAGAGCAAACCTACCAACTATCGGAGTTTAAAAATGCTTGGTATGGTATATCGCATTTTGGTAAAAACGGATTAGCTCATGTTTTTATGAGTTTTGAATTCAGTGACGGTAAGTTTTTAGCCGTCTCGATTGAAGCCAGGCTTGAAGAAGAGCATATCAATGGCTATAGCCCGATCAAGGGTTTATTTAGAGGCTATACTAAAACGATAGTATTGGCCACAGAGCAAGATGTTATAGGACTTAGGACTCATATTCGTAGCGAACCCCTCTATCTGTATAAACTTGATGTCCCAGAACTTTATACCAAGCCTTTGCTGCTTAATTTTTTGAGGGAAGCCGAAGTACTTAATCGAAAGCCTACTTTTTATAATACGCTGATTGATAATTGTATGACTGGGCTGCTTGCTCAATCGGATCAATTTAGAAAGTTAAGCTCATGGCTAGATATGCGTATTATTTTACCGGGAAACTCAGATCAGATTGCTTATGAACTGGATTATATTGATACGAGCAAGCCTTTTGACAAAGTACGTACAAACGCACTAGTTGATGCGAGCACAGTAGATATCAGTGATGCCGATTTTTCGCTAAAAATAAGAATGTAGCACTAGCTTGTTATGTATGATGGATGTCAAAAAATTCTCTAGCAAATTAGGGGGAGTCCACTGGCTTGGGCGCTCTAGTGATCGATCCAAAGCTCAAGACGTGACACCTTATTCCCTGGCATAATTACTTAATACACCTAACGCCTGTGTATTGGGCGGCTGGAGCAGCGCGAAAGCCGTCCAGCACGCGTGTTTTGCGTGCGTACATGGCACATTTGTTATGCATTATTTCTTAAATAGAGCTTAGATGCTATATACGACGCAACCAAAGTCTCAACTAAAGTCATAGGTAAAACTATTACTAAATATGACCAGCTCGAAAGGTTCATGTTTGCCATACCAACCCAAAATAATACAAAGAAAAAGCACCATGACATGACACCACTAATAATGATTGATTTAGTATTATTGCCGAATACCTGAGCACATAGCCAAAATAAAAATACATATAAGGCTGTAAGTAATGTATCCCACAGACCCCAAATGGAAAAAATGCCCCAATTCATATCAGCAACATTTGGAACAACAGATAGATAGCTATGCATTTCCGGCCTTACAAATAGGAAGTATCTAAACACCTCAGAAGCGTTAACCCACAGACTTACAATAACTGTAATTATTATGAAATCTTTTACTGCAAATTCTTTATTCACTTTTCTTAATTACCTATAGATGCATGACGCCCACATAAAAGGCGAGCGGAAGCGAGTCCAGCCCACGCTTTTTGTGGGCGACTTTTAATGTGCTTGTTATATGTTTCTGTCTTCATACTGCATTAGTTCTACTGGAGCGCCATTAACTTCTATGAAAGCAACTACCAAACCCTCGCTGGGTGAGTTTGGTTCTATAATTACATTTTTACCTTCTATGGCTTTTTGCAAATCATCTACTTCAAAAGCTACATGCGGAATCGTTTTAACAAGCTCTGGATAGGGTGCATCATCCCAGTACCGTTGCCACTGTATACCGTAAGGATTATTTTCATGATCAGATACCGTCATTTTTAAATCAGGAAGATCAATCTCTCCTTCAAATCTATCTTTTGTTGGTATCCCTAAATGGTTAAATTTCATGTGTGTACCATATACGTATAACGCCGCGCACAGGGGCAGCTAAAGAAGCGGAGCGTTTAGACGTCCAGCGACCAACGGGAGCGATTGCTGCACCTTGTTATGAAGTTTTGAATGTATTGGAACCATAGTAACTCATAACCCTTTTTGAACGCTTGAGGTAGAAAGACCAAATAATATAATAAAAAATACTAAGTAGTATCGGTGTAGGCCCTTCAGAAATATACCCTTGCTTGTACGCGTAGTAAATTCCAGCCGTAATGATGACATGCAGTGATAGCTCTAACTGCATGAACCACCTTACTTTATTCGGCGTACCTTCAGATTTAACAAGAACATTTTTCCAAATAATAAATGACATAATTGTTCCTGGCAGAACTTCGACAAACAAGGCCAGCATATCTATAGCTTCAGATTTATTATCTTCCCAATACAGATAAATTAATGAAGGAAACATTATTAAACTGATAATACCTGCAATCCAGTATATAGCGTTGATAATTCTGAAGAATCGTAGCCAACCACCATAGCCACTACTGGCCTCTTCAATACTTGTAGCTTCAGTCGTATCCATAATTACCCCTCATAACGCCTGTGTATTGGGCTCGCTGGAGCGCAGCGTAAGACCGTCCAGCACGCGCCGTTTGCGTGCAACAATGACACACTTGTTATGTGTGAGTTTAAAATACCAACCAAAGTAACACTATGCATAGTATATTAAAAACTAAAAGAGTGTATTTAAGGCGGTTTCTAATTACTGCGTTGCTAGAGAATACCCAACCATAAAGTGTACTGTCTTTACCTCCAAACCAAAAAATATTATTTCGTGGAAATATTCTCTCAAGTCCAAATAAATAAACTATAACCAGAAGAATAAAAGCTATCATTGTTAAAATTATCTTTATCTCGATATCCATTCTCGACCTTTTTACACATAACGCCCCAATAACCGGCAGCTGGAACGCAGCGAAGCGTAGTATAAGCTATCCGGCGCCATAGGCGCGCAGTTGATTGGTTTGTCATGAGCTCTATCTCTATTCATTTCTTTTCCCAGATCTTTCGGATAACAGATAATCGTTTCGTTTTTTTCTTTTCAACAACTTTAACATCATGCTTAATGTGATCACTCTTTTCACGGTTTTCCATTTCTAATTCCCATTTCTCGTCCTCGGTTAGCGGCTGTTTCAAGCTGCTCCCTCCTTTGTGAAAATATGGGACATAGTTTTCTGGAGGAGAGGGAATCTGACTTTCACATTGTTCAGAACAACTATTAATTAGTAGAGGCACCACATCCGTACCAATACGAAGAGAAGTCCAAAGCTGATTAGTTTTATCGTAGCTCATCTCTTTGTCACAGATACTGCACTTAACAGATTCTTGTGTATACCTCACCGGATTTCGATCAAGCCTTGGAAAACCCATACGATTTTTATAGTTTCCATATAATGCTCTTGTGCTAATCCGGCTATCCTTAAGCCGCTTACATCGTGAAATCTCGTACGGCAACCAGTGCAACTCATAAGAAGTATAGGGATCAAAATATTCCAGTGATTCCATCTCGCCAATTTCTGGCGGAATTCTTTCTATCTTACTACCGTAGAGCCAAACTTTCTTAACCTTTCTTAATTTAGCTATTGATTCAGGCAATTCCCGAATTTCACTAAATAATTCAGCACCCAGTGCTTCCTTCGGTGAAAACTCATCACCACCGTTATCTGCGAGTTCATCAACATACTCACAAAGCTTTTTCCAAGCCTCTGAGTTTCTATCTTGAACGTCATTTCTTATCGCAGATATTCGTGTACTCACGTTTAAAACTCACTCTAAATTTAGGGGCTCATAACGCCAACATCAAGCGTGCCGCTTTTTGGCGTCGCCTTGGTTGTTTTTGTTATGTTTGTTTACTTGTAAGTGACCACAAACCATATGGATTATAGAAAAAGTCATCGCTTTCATATCGATTACACTCAATGCCATTAATTGTATAAACCATTGATTCATTGTCTTTACTAAAAGTTTGTCCGCTCTTGATATTAGGTTCAGCTCTATCTACAACTAGGTACAATAGAAACATATCCAAATCATCAATTGCGGAATCGCAGTTGTTTATTTCAACATCTTTCATTCCGATTAGGTGCATTCCAACTGAATAGAGTTTACTTTCGTCAGAAATTGGTAATCGTACCCATGCTCTGTATAGGGAACTTAATTGATTTTTAGGTTCTTTTGAGCGCTCTGAAAGCTCCAACCACCGTAACTTCCCATGCGCTATACCTGAACTCTCTCCTTTGACAGCTAGTGCCCCCAATTTAAATGCCTCCGCAACAAATGAAAGCATTTTTTGTGATATATCTACCGCATCTTCTTTCTGCATTCTCGGAGAAAGGACGTAGCTTACAGCTGTATGCTTGTATATAGATTCTTGATCTTCTAGTACAAAGGACGGTATTAAGCACTCCATAGACGCCGCAAAAGCAGTACTCATTCCTTCTTGGAAATGACCATGAGAATATTCCTCATCATATTCAAACCCCGAGTATTCCTTACACAGATTTCTAATGACATTCTGATCATTGCTCAGGATACAAACAACATGCCTTGGCTGTACTTCCATAGTTATTCGCTATCTCCTAAAACTAACGCCCTCAAGAAGAGGCGCCGCTTGCGGCGTCCTTCTTGCTTGATTTGTTCGGGCTATTCCAATTCAAAGCAGACACCCAACGCCCTTTGGATAACACCTTGATATTTATCGATTTCACTAACCCACTTGTTTGACATTAGTGGGCCATTAACTTTTAGCCACTCGGATGCATCTAACAACTCTTTTTTTGCTATTGAACTATCCACCTCCATTGAAGCCATTACCAATGTATAAACATCGACAAAGTACTGGTTCAGTTTTGGACTAACTTCATACTCGAAACATTTTAGCCCAAGTTCTACGTTTGGTACGTCAGACCATTCCGTTTTTAAGTAATTAACAACGCCATCTACACTTAATTCAACTATATAGAGTGAATCCACAATCTTTTCAGCGTGCGAAGTTACTGTATCTGAAAAAGAAGTTTGAGAATAAATAAACAGCAACGAAAAAGTTAGTAGTTTGTACAAATCTCTCTCCTGATCTTACTGGCTAGCTCGTAGCCCTAACGCCTCAGTAACGGGCAGCCGAAGCAACGCGTAGGCTGTCCAACGACGACAGGAGTGACGTTAACTGATTTGTTATGGTTTTTTATCACTTTCAACTCTCTTTGCTTGTATATATTCAATCAGCTTTTCATCAAGGGCTCGATAAGATTGATAATGAGAATTTAAATTAGCTTTATATTCTCTTTGACTTGCTAGATTAATATGAAATGCGTAGCTTAATATTGTGATTACTATGAAACCACTAATAATCAAACCGTACACTAAGTCTACGGTGATATTCTTGTATTTAAGATACGACCAACAAATTACTCCTCCGGTCACAGGGATAGCTAGGAAAAGTGGTGATCTAGGATTCCAACCTAAAATTAGTATAAGTGGTATAAATACAGCTAAAGCAACCAGTAGTATTGTAAGAATATTGATGTAATTATATTTATACAGATATGAAATTGCCGGATATGCGATAACTAAACTTATTGGTATTGAGAGAAACCAAGCAATAATAGTAAATATAACTATGCCAGTTAAGTTATTGAGGCCATAAATAAGAAATATTAATGGTATCGCAAGCTGTGCAAGCAATATACTATTTAGAATTCCATTGCTGACTTTTTTATGTATTTCCATAGAAATGAGCTTTAATCATTAATAATCACAACGCCTTGCTAAAAGGCGCGGCTTTGCCGCGTCCAACGGAACTTAGTGAAGTGGTTTAAGCAACTTGTTAACTGTCATAATCATCGTCTATTGGCGCTGACAAAACCATACTTTTTGACATTGTAAACAACCCCCAAATAATGGCACTCCCTAGTACTAGCGATAGAAAAGAAAGAAGCATACCGCTAGAAGCTGACAAACCTATAAAATTTGGATAAAGATATAACGCTAGTGAATTCGGTATAACAACGCCTACCATAACAACAAGTAGCTCATTAATAGAGTACCTCGCTTCGGAATCCTTCAATGCATTATAAATTAGCCCCCAAAGCACTATAATCGTAATAATACTCGTGATATAAATAGGTATTTTTATTTGAAACGCATATTGATTAAAACCAAATATAATTCCCAGAAAAACACAGTAAATATAATATTTGATTAATATTCCTAGTGGATTCATTTTAACTCCATTTATAGTTAATGCCTAAAGCACAGGAGGTAGCTTTGCTACGTCCTGTGCCTTTAATTTGTTAACTATGTACACCAAACTGACATAATGTTTGCCATACACGGCAGTTATGTCATTACTAAGACACAATGATTAAATCACTCTAGTGATAGCCCTTTTTAAAATTAAAAAATATGGCTTTAAATCCAAATAATTAAAAGTCTAGCTTAACATTATTTGTTTATTTCGAATCCTGATTATATATCAGCCTAATCCCACCATAGACCAATACTTTTCTTTGTTTCTAACTGATGCAAAAAGGCGTCTTTGTCATCATCTATGTCAGGGCAAAAATCAATGACCTCACTCCAAAATGCTTCTAAATTTTCTGGCAACGCCTCAAACTGAAGAGATAAACTGCATGAATCAGATCTCTTTACTTTAATGCCAAACCGCTGATCCCATCGCTCTAGTACGTTAACAATATCATCCGTCGACAGCCCTTCTGCTGACAGTGTATTTTTATAGAGATTAAGAAACTTTGGATTGCGAGATGCAGCAAGCTCCTTTTGTTTGGTGATAAACTTTTTGCTCATTTGTGACTTTAGCCATTTAGCTACTTCCTTATGCTTGGCTTTTTTGGCCATAAAAAATGCGGTCCATTCAATGTTATCAAAGGCATACCGATGAACATCAGCTCCGGCTTTAACTAGCAGCTGCACAATATCCATATTTCCTAAACTGGCTGCTAACATAAGTATGGTTTCGTCATCTCCAGATCGATCAGGGTGAATACCCTGCGCCAACAATACTTCGACAGCTGGTGTATATTGATGGCGAACTGCACTATATAACTGATTAGCATCATAGGGCATGCCGCTTTCTAACAAATACGTGAGCATTTCAATCTGCTTATTCCGTATTTGATGGCCAATCAGATCCACCCGAAACGTAGACAACACTTGCAGATCATCAGGTGAGCTTAAAGCTGCCTGAGCTGTATTTAGGTCTCCATCGAAAATGGCGCTACACAACTCGCCTATGTGACCGCCCTCTGTTACAACTCCGTATTCTTTCAGTAAAGTTTGTATGCGCTCTCTTTTATCAAAAGCAGTACTACTGGCCATCCATGGGGTCCATCCAAGCATATCTTTCAGGTTTGGATCTGCCCCGCCCTCTAAAAGAGACTCCACTGCTCGAGATGCCCCATTATGTATAGAATGAGTCAAAAGCGTTAGACCTTTTTGTACAGGCCCACGAGTCGTACTGGCACCCATACAAATTAAGTTTGGGTTTGCGCCCTCAGCACAATACTTTTTTATTTTCTGAATAGCTCCAGGAACCCATGGTTCAATCGCAACATCAAAAAGCTCGATATCAGATTTTGAATTCATATATATCTCCTTTTTAACGCCAAGGTAACCCGCACAGCGTATGGAGCTGTTTTTTGGTGTAATGTGGCGAAGCCACACCAAAAAGAAGCGGAGTATGCTGCGTCAGGTTGACCGCTTGGTTAGGCTTTACATCCACCGACGCACCCTACGACAGTACTCTGTATACGCTGAACCAAATTTTTGAGAAAGAAATGATTCTTCTGGTTTAATTTGGAACGCATTAATATATAAAACAAACAAAGGCAAAAACACTAGAGCCACATAGTTAGCTAAAAACAAGCACCAACCAAATAAAATGAGTAAAAAACCAACATACATTGGATTTCTACTCATTTTGTATATACCGGAACCAACTAATGACTCTGACTTTTGTGGGCTCCTAGGATCTACCGTAGTTTTAGCCTTTCGAAATTCGTAAACACCCAGAAACGCGACAGCCACCCCTAGGAATACAGCCGCCGTCCCTATGACCACTTTCGCCGGAAACGCAAAATCCAATTCTGGCAACAAGCTAGACGACAGCTTCATAAATAGACCGACCAATATCAATAAAGCCAATGGCGGGATTTTTAAATTCACTATATTACTCCCTTAATACGCGAGCCTAATGCCGGCAGCAAGCGTGCCGTTTTTTGGCATCGCTTTGACTGCCTTTGTTAAACATTCTCTCTACTTTCGCTAAAGTACCTACCAAGCAGTAAAACCAGTTCATCATGAGTTACCTGCAGCCCAGCAGCTGAAAATGAAATTGGAGTCCCACATGACTTTTCCTGGGACTTAAGTGTAATCTTCGTTATGAAGCCCAAATTTTTCAAGTAACCAAAAGGATCACTTGTGTGAATTGATACAAATTTGTTCCCCGTCAAACTATATTCCCGAATTGATTCAATTTTACTCCAAGGTATTACTTCTGTAGAAAACCCATTGGTATCAACTATAATCCCTTCAGCATCCACAACCAACCCCGGAGTCTTTTTAATAAATAGTCTTAGAGACGTAACATATAGGACATATATACCAGCCAGAAAAATTACCCCTCCCAAAATATAAACAAATAGTGCGCTATATTTTGTATTTTTTAGTATAGATGAAGAGTCCAAGCTAATAAGCCAAAAACCTAAAGCGATTATAAGTATTGACACCGTCAAAGCTAAGACGGATTTAGATTTGCAAATTGCTATTTCTCGTTTCTCAAGCACAGTAGATATCATTCCTGTAGCGTTTAACGCTTTTATAATGGGCGCGCTTTAGCGCGTCCTATTGATAAACTTGTTAGCTGATTTCTTTGGCTTCACTTACGCTTATCTCCTGAACGTAATCGCCTATATGAAACATAAAAAAGACTTTTTCAAAGCCATATAGAGACGGCATAGAGGCAACACCATTGTATTTGCCTAAAAGAGACGAAGGGTTTCGCCCATCGGCAACGATCAATAACCAGACTTCATCACACTTCTTTTTATAAGCATCAACCTTTTTAGATTTTTTAATAAGTGCATTAGCGGCTTCTTCAGTTGCATCAGTTTTTACCCAGCCAGCCCTAACTGGAAAGTAATGGTTCTCAAATCCATCTGGCATCAATGTAGCATATACTGATCTGACCTGTTTTACATTTGGGTGTAGTTCCAGTTGATGAAAAGGATCTTTACTAGATGCTAGCCTTTCAAATTGAACGTAATCTGCCAACTTATGAGCAACTTCTGTTCTTTGACTTTTACTTAGACCCTTGATGTCACCGAATAATATTTTTGTTCTGGATGGAAAATACCCTTTTTTGTCAGCATATTCAGTTGCCAGCTTTGCAATATCATCCTCTACATTTTCCTTAGCTTGCAATGGGTAATCTTTTTCTAGAAATATCTCTGTATGTTCCAGGCCAACTTTTTTCCCTTTGTAGTCAAAGAGAAAATCTGGGGACTCAGACTTTTGAATATTGCCTAAGTTTACTGGGGAAATATACTTCCTGAAAAGCTCAAAATGCTTATCTTCTCTATTAAAATCGGGCATTCGTATCGCTCAGCTAACGCCACTGTAAGCGGTTGGCGGAGCAGCGCGTAGCCAATCCGGTGGAGGCCGTCTTTTTGGCCGGAACGTACTTAACAGTTTTGTTATATTTTTTTAGCATTGTAGATATTTTGCTATGTTAAGCGCCACAATAAGTACACAGGTTTTCTATATGCTGAGATATTATTGGATAATGCCCTTCTATACTTGGGCTATTTAATATACGCCTAATATCAGAAATATTGTTTTCAATCTGTGATATTTGAACAGGCCGTTGCCCGCTAACCTTGTGAGCATAAAGAGAAAATTGCCTTAACACATTTAAAGCTTCTTCTATTTCTTCACTACTATGTTCATTATTAGAATGGGTTAAGGCTATTTCTAAAAGTCTTTGTGTACCATCATGTAAGTCTTTGTCTGAATTCATTATTTTTATTCCCTAGAAATATAACGCCGTAAACAGAGGCGCGCTGCTTTTGCGCGTCCTTTTTGCTTTGCCTTGTTAAAAGTCACCACCAAGTACC
>CANLDL010000004.1 GCA_947489425.1 uncultured Pseudomonadales bacterium
CTCAGACGTGAAACGATTCCTCGCCGATGGTAGTGTGGGGCTTCCCCATGTGAGAGTAGGTCATCGTCAAGCTTTTATTCTAAAGGCCCAACAGGTTTACCTGTTGGGCCTTTTTCATGTCAGCTTGCCGATGACCTACCCTACGGGTTACGGTCATAGGCACTCGCGCCGTCCTTGGCGCTCGCCCTACGGGCAGCAGAGCTGTGTTAAACGGCTGTCCTGCCGTTTAATCAAGCTTTTAAATAAAAGAACCCCACCTAGGCGACTAGGTGGGGGTTTTTATTTACAGGACGTTGAGTTACTGTCCACTACAATTGGGTACATGTGACAACCCCCTGTTCTGCAAGAATGGGTGGTGGACGCCATCGGCGCCCGAAGGGATGCCGCACTGCGGCAGATCATTGTAGGTCATTCTAGAGAGCCTAAAAAGAACCATTCATTGATCGGGGCGTTTTATTTTGTGGTTCCGACACTCTCACCTGTGGAAGCCCGCTTTTTATAGTGTAGGGATTTACTCGTGCCGTCCTAAGGAGGGGCGTAGCCCGAAGCGCAGGACGCGCTGAGTTATGTGTAGGTCAACTCTCAAGCCTCCCAGTTCTTCATTAAAATAATTACGGGTATGCTGAAGCTCACTGCAGGTTATTCTTACAAGTTCCTTCACTCTTAAATAATACACATCTCGTGTGTCTAGCCTTGCCATACATTTTTGATGTATTCTGATTTAAATTAATATGAATATGAAAAATTAATAAATGTTTGCTCTGGGGCTGAAACTGTATCAATAAAGAAGGAAATTAAATGCCACTATTAATAAAGGTTAAGGGAATCTCGAAAGATGGAAATGGATTCTTATAAATGAACGCGTTCTGGAAACGATTCTTCTTTTTTAATTTAGTTTTGACGGTTTTTATGATTACCCTTGATTTTTTATCCCTAGGGTTCGATGTTAAGGATACATATGAAACTGTTTGGTTGTCAGGAGATTTGCTATTTTATATATCCATCTGTCTAGGTTTAGTGGCTTTATATGGATTAGCTTTTAATAGACAATATTTATTCAAAGAGTTTTGGATAGCATTTTTTCTATATGTTTTAGGTTATGAACTTATGTATTCAAACTATGTGCTATATTCTGAAACAATTAAAGAGTTTGGTGAATTTGATAGTTGGTCTTATATAATTCTTTCTATCTATTTGATGTTTATGTGCATCTATATTTTTGGTGTTTATAGATACTTATGCCAAATACCTCATCTAAGGTCAAAATATTTAGTGTGAAAATTAATTCCTCTCTGCCTTTAAACAACCTTTTTATATGAACTGCGAGAAAAAAACCGGCATAAGAATATTTCTCATAGTTATTTTTATAGGTTTAATATTTGGTGCGCTCGCCTCATGGTTGGTAGCTGGGAGCTTGGTTGAACCTGCTCAAAAAGAGGTTGGATTGCCTAACACAAGCATACCAATTAAAAGCTTTAAAATAGAAAGTAAATCGGGCGAGAATCTATCTGGTTGGCATCTTAAAAGGCAAGGTTTTAATGGCGTAGTGGTTTTATTTCATGGTGTAAGAGCGTCTAAAGCTTCTATGTTTACCAGAGCAAAATTATTATATGGCGCTGGTTTTTCTGTTGTCTTAATCGATTTTCAATCCCATGGTGGAAGTTCTGGTAATAGGATTACGTTCGGATATTTAGAAAAGTACGATGTTTTAGCTACCATAGAGTATGCAAGAGTTCAGCATTTGAATGAGCCGATTGGTGTAATCGGGGTATCTCTCGGTGGTGTTTCTACGGTATTGGCAATGCCTCAAAATATTGATGCATTGGTTATCGAATCTATATATCCTGATATCCAAAGGGCTGTACATAACAGAGTAAAAACAAGGTTAGGCGTTTTCTCTTGGTTGCCCTCAAAAATATTATTGGCTCAGCTAGAACCTCGACTTGGTTTTAGTGCTACAGAGTTATCCCCAATAGAAAAAATTGATGCTATAGCACCTCCTATTTTTGTCATATCTGGTGGTGCCGATATATACACTACGGAGGAGGAGACAAAGCAGATATACTCGAAAGCGAATCAACCAAAGCAACTTTGGTTAGCTAAGGGTATCGGGCATAAAGATATATATAACGAGAGCCCCTTAGCTTATGAAAAGAAAGTTATAGGTTTTTTAAAAAAATATATGGCTAAAGAGCTATAGCTAGTTAAGTGCTTATTAGCTGATGGAAGTTGGCCGTTTTTAAAATTAATTAAGGGGTTAATAGAAGCGACTCACCTTTAAGGTAACGCAAGTAATCCTCAAGCAGCCCCAACATCCCCCATATCAACAACTCTCTCCTCATGCTGATTAATACAAGCCAATATCGCATTTAAATTCGCGCTAATTGTATCGGCGTTTTTAGCGATCCCACAGTAGCGCTCGCCATTTATTTTTAAGTGTACATAACCTACGGCAGCGGCGTCACTGCCTTGATCAATGGCGTGTTGATCATAATGGATAATCTCTATGCTGATGGATAATGCGTGTTCGAGTGCTTTACAAAACGCAGCCAGGGCACCATCGGCATGTGCAGTTAATGCAATATCGACTTTGGCTGGGTCTTGATTGGTAATGGTAGCTTTTACATTCTCGCCATTAGCATCACGCTCTAGCTGATAAGTGTTTAATTGATAACAGCTTGGAGTATGCAAAAAGGATTGCTCGATAATATCCCAAATTTGTTGTGACGAGACTTCTACAGAGTTTTGCTCTGCATAGCTTTGTACTTTGCGGCTGGCTTCGATTTGTAACCAGCGTGGCAACTGCAAGCCGTATTCGTGCTCTAGTACGTAGGCAACACCGCCTTTACCCGATTGGCTGTTAACACGTATTACTGATTGATAGTCACGACCAAGGTCCCTTGGGTCAATAGGTAGATACGCAACATCCCATGGCTCGTCGTCTTTTTGTTGGGCAAGGCATTTACGAATAGCATCTTGGTGGCTGCCAGAGAATGCTGTGTATACTAACTCACCAAACCATGGGTGCCTTGGGTGTGTATGAATTTGTGTGCACTCACTGACGGTGCGTACTATTTCATCGGCATTCGATAAATCAACTTCTGGGTCGATACCTTGACTATATAAATTCATAGCCATGGTAACGAGGTCCATATTACCTGTACGTTCACCGTTACCCATAAGTGTGCCTTCAATACGATCAGCGCCTGCCATAATGCCAAGCTCTGCTGCCGCCACACCACAACCTCGGTCATTGTGCGTATGCAGGCTTACGATAACACTATCTCTATTGTTGATGTGATCACAGAAGGTTTCTATTTGATCTGCAAATACATTAGGTGTTGCGCACTCTACCGTTGCGGGAAGATTAAAAATAATTTTATGTTCGGGGGTAGGCTGCCATACGTCCAATACGCTATTGCAAACCTCGATAGAGAAATCTATTTCTGTACTAGAAAAACTCTCTGGAGAGTATTCAAAATACCAGTCAGTGTTTGGGTATTTTTTTGATTCATCTAAAACTTTTTGTGCGCCTTTTTTAGCAATATCTTTAATACCGGTTTTATCGAGTTTAAAAACCTTTTCGCGCTGCACAGGTGATGTAGAGTTGTATACATGCACGATAGCTTGTTTAACGCCGTCGAGTGCTTCGTATGTGCGCTCGATTAATTCAGGGCGAGCTTGAGTTAGAGCCTGAATTTTTACATCACTGGGTATCTGATTTTCTTCAATTAGCCAGCGACAAAAATCAAAATCGGGTTGAGAGGCTGATGGGAAGCCAATCTCTATTTCTTTAAAACCTAATTTAATCAGCAATGCCCACATGCGCTGCTTTTGAGTCACCGTCATGGGCTCTATTAATGCTTGATTGCCATCGCGCAGATCAACCGCACACCAAATAGGCGCCTTTGTTATTTGTCTGGACGGCCAGCGTCGGTCAGTTTTATTGATAACAGGGAAAGGGCGGTATTTTTTGTGGTTAAACTGGGTATGATCAGACTGACTCATGGTATCGGTACTCATTGTATGAATAGGTTGGGCGGAGTAAAAATGCAATTTCTAGCTCGACAGCCTTGTGAGTTATCGAGCGTAGCTATCCTCGTGAGATAACTACTGTGCCTTAGTTGTTGTGCAACGAATGCTTAATTGCTGTTGGATAGGGTAATAATAGCCATTTAGTGGCGATATTAAATTGCAAATACACTAATAAAACACTATTTTTAAGCAATACTATTCTAAATTTTATAGAATTATTGGTGTATTATTGCTTTTAGTGGTTTTCCTTGGTGGTAATCCATCAAGGTATAGAGATTTTTAGCTTTAGTTTAGAGGATTTGCGATGGAATTAGACCGGATTGATAAGCGCATTTTGTCAGAGATACAAAAGAATGGTGGCATTAGCAATTTAGAACTGGCTGATAAAATTGGCCTTTCTCCCTCACCTTGCTCGCGCCGTGTTAAAGCATTAATAGATTCTGGCGTGATTGGTAAAACGGTGACAGTCCTTAATGAGAAGAAGTTAGGCCTCACATTAACGGCATTGATTAATATTAGTATGGATAGGCATACACCGGATCGCTTCAATAATTTTGAGGATAAGGTATCGAGCTACCCCGAGGTGCAAGAGTGCCTATTGATTACAGGCTCAACCGCAGATTATCAATTAAAGGTCGTTGTTAAAGATATGGAGGCTTATCAGGCCTTTTTGTTAGGTAAGCTCACCAAGCTCGAAGGTGTAACGGGTGTTCACTCTAGCTTTGTGATGAGAAAAGTTGTCGATAGTACATCTCTCCCCTTAGGTTCTATTTGAATCTCATGTCCTACAATACTTAAAAAGCCCATTTCTGTTTGTAGAAATGGGCTTTTTTGTGTTTTAAGTAGTGTAAATCAGCGAGAGCATTTATTAGGAGCCAATAATGCCGCCATCCTTGCGTGTGATAACCAAGGTGCAGTCGCGTGGAATAGTAAAGTCATCAGTCGCTGCAGGGAAGTTGGTTTGTAGTGGATCACCGTTACCTGGATGTTGGATATTGATAAAGGCAGTGCGTTGATCTGGTGTGATTGTAAAGCCTGTTATCTCATCACTGTTAACACCGGTTAGTAGGCGTACAGGTTGTGGGTTTTCTTTGGTGGTGTCAAACACAACTAATTGATCTTGTAATCCATCGGGTTGGCCACCGTCGGTGCCAATAAACAAACGGCCTTGGCTATCTGCATAAGCAGCATCTGGGTCAGTAAAGGTTTGTTCTGTATCGCGAGTAGACGATGCTAGAATAAAGATCTCCCAAGTGAAGGTATCACCAAGGTGATCATCGGCATTCTCCATGCGGATAATATGGCCATCACTATTAGGCCCTTCGGGATTGGCGGCATTAGTCTGGTCTGCAGTACGGCGTGTGTTATTGGTTAGTGTCCAATAAATTTCGCCGTCTTTGCCAATGGTTGTCCATTCTGGTCGATCCATTGGTGTTGCACCTAAAATGTCCGCGGCAATACGCGTATTAATGAGTAGTTCACCTTGGTCGGCAAAGCGTTCGGCGAGCAGTGGGTTATCAATAGTGAGTGCTAACCACTCACCAGTGCCGTCATCGTTAAAGCGTGCAACATATAATACACCGTCATCAAGAGGGCTTAAGCCTTGGTCGATTGAGTTCTCCCAAGCATCATTTGAGACATATTTATAGCAGTAATCAAAGCGTTGGTCATCGCCCATGTAAGCAGCGATTTGGCCATTGGCACTTTCGGCAATAGCGATAGCTTCGTGTTTAATGCGACCTAGTCCAGTGCGTTTAACAGGCTTTTGACTGGCATCAAATGGGTCAATCTCAACAATCCATCCAAAGCGGTTAGATTCGTTAACATAATCTGGGTCAGATAAATCAAAGCGTTTGTCAAAGAATTCCCAGCCATAATTAAAGCCATCAAAATCAAAACCATAACGTAGTTGAGCTTCGGTACGGTTGTCATTAAAACTTTCGCCTTCGGTTGCACCGAAGTATCCGTTAAAGTTTTCTTCGCAAGTTAAGTAGGTGCCCCAAGGTGTTCTGCCAGAGCCACAGTTGTTAACGGTACCGAGTGCAACATTGCCGTTAGGGTTTTGTAGTAGTGGCGAATCAGCAGCGGGTCCACTGAAGTCGACAGGCGTATTCACCGTGATACGACGAGAGTTTTTGCTATTAATAACTTCCCAGCTATTGCTGTAGTAATTTTTAGCAATAGCAACAACCGATACGCCTAAAACGTTTTGAGCAAGGCGAACGTCTTCGATGCTTTCAGGTGCGTCTTTACCTAATACATGGGGGTTTCTGCCAAACTCATGGTTAACACATAACATGCCGCGAGAGCTGCTTAGTTGATAGCCATAGCGACGATACTTGTAGTAGCGGTTATTTTCGGGGAAGAACCACATGCCGTCGTGACCAATACCAATTTGTTGCGCTGCTTGTTTAGCCGTTGGACGAGAATCAGGGTCACCTACATACTCTTCAGTCGTGTTTGGCTCTAACGGTGTGCCCCATGGTATGAGTACCTGGTATTGGTAGTCATCAGAGATGCTTGGTACTTTGTTGTCGGCGATCGCTGCTTCAATAGTCAGTGGTTGAAAGCCTACGAGGTCTCTTGGCTTTTGCTGCCATTTTTTTCTCCAGCGATTGTTATAACCCCAGCCTGTCGCCATTGCGCTAGGTGCTAAAAAGGTTGTTGCGGCAGCAGCTAGGCTACCTTGTACCATTTTGCGTCGGCTTATATTTTTGTCTAGCACATCGGCAAAAGGTCGGTTGTTTGAGGTGTTTGAAGGGATGTTTTCTTTGTTGTCGCTATTTGCATTATTGTAATCGCAAATGTTTTTCTTATCTGTCATTGCTATTCTCCTAAGGGCGTGGCTATCAAATAACTGGCGACAGACTAAATAAAGATTGTGACTAATTGATGTAGAATATATGACAAAATTATGTATTCTTTGGTTTGATTAAATTAAGCTACTAACGCAGGCTTGAGCCTTTGATGGATTATTCGAATTAAATATGACGGATCACAAAGGCTTTGTTACAGTCATTGTACTTTGAGTGCGACTAAGCACTGCGAATTTTAAAAAATTAAAGCGATGTCCTATAAAAAAGAAATTCCATCTACTGGTTTATTAACGATTGATCTCAGTGCTATTCAATATAACTGGCTTTTTTTGAGAAAAATTGTTTGTAAGACCAATGCAGATGCAAATTGTGCGGCTGTTGTTAAGGCTAATGCTTATGGTTTGGGTGTTAAGCCTGTAGCTTTGGCATTGGTAAGTGTAGGTTGCACAGATTTTTTTGTGTCAACCCTCGATGAGGGTGAAGAACTAAGGCAAATTTTGGGTGCCGAGCCTAGGATTTTTGTTTTAGGTGGCATTCATCATGGTTTTAGTAAAGAAAACTTCGGTGGCCGCTGGCAAGAGTTTAATTTAATTCCCGTGCTTTACAGTATCTCATGCATTGAGCGATGGATAATGTTCTGTCAGCAGCGTGCAGAGGCTTTCCCTTGTGTGTTGAAAGTTGATACGGGCATGCATCGTTTGGGTGTCTCTATTGATGAGCTGGCTATCTTTATAGATAGAGTCGGCTATGGCAAAAGTCGATTCTCGTTATTTAATCCGGTGTTGCTAATGAGTCATTTGGCTTGTGCCGATGAGCCAAACAATCAGTTCAATCGAGAACAGCTATTGGCTTTTCAGTCTGCTATCGAAAAAGTGCAAAATCATTTCCCGGATATATCACTAAGTTTAAGTAATTCATCGGGTGTATTTTTGGGTGAGTCGTTTCATTTTGATTTATGTCGCCCGGGTATTGCTCTGTATGGTGGTAATCCAGTAGCGCATCATAACGCCTTTAAGAAAAACCCTATGCGCCAGGTAGTTAAGTTATCTTTGCCTGTGATGCAGCGTCGAGCTATCAAGCCAGGTGAGTCCGTTGGATATGGAAAAACTTTTACAGCACAAAAAACAATGCGTTTAGCAACAGTTTTTGGCGGTTATGCAGATGGTGTTTTGCGATCATTGAGCAATCGTGGCTATGCTTGGTGCAATGGTATTAAAGTACCTGTTGTAGGCCGTATATCGATGGATTCAATGGTGTTTGATGTGACGGAACTGGCGGTCCAGCCAAGTAGTATTCAAGTTTTTGAGTCAAACCATTGCCTTGATACGCTAGCGGATTCTGCGCAAACTATTTCCTATGAGTTGCTTACTAATTTGGGTGGACGTTATCAGCGTGAGTACATTAGCGGTAAAGCCAGTGCTGCGACTTTAGGTATGCGAGTAGCCCCTCGTGATAAGTGATGAGACCTTAATTCAGTTGTTGGCCGATGGTCATTTTCATTCTGGTGAAGAACTCGCTCTACAGTTAAATGTTTCTCGGACAGCTGTTTGGAAAAGATTAAAAAAATTATCGGCCCTTGGTTTGGCAGTAGAGTCTGTAAAGGGTAGGGGGTATAGGCTCTCTCAGCCTTTGGAGTTACTAAACAAAGAGTTGATTGAGCATCATTTGCCTGAAAGTTCTCAAGCAGTTATTGATCAACTGATGTTGTTATCCTTAATTGACTCCACTAATAGCCATTTATTGGGTAAGGCCAAGTCCAATCATATTTCATCGAAAGCTAATGTTTGTTTGGCTGAATATCAATCTGGGGGGCGAGGCCGTCGAGGTCGTCAATGGGTAAGCCCTTATGGCAGTAACTTATATTTATCAATAGATTGGCAATTTGATGGAGGGGTTGCTGCCCTCGAAGGTTTGAGTCTTGCTGTCGGCGTTGTTATTGTGAGAGCGTTGTCGTCATTTGATTTGTCCGATGTTTCGCTTAAGTGGCCAAATGATATTTTGATGGATGGCGAAAAATTAGGTGGAGTGTTAATTGAGGTTGTGGGTGACCATGCGGGGCCTTGTCGAGCAGTTATTGGTGTGGGTATCAATGTTAATATGCCGGCCCAAGACATTGAGATAGATCAGCCTTGGGTAGATTTAAAGGGGGTTTCTCGTAATCATCTAGCGGCTGCTTTAATCCATGAGCTAATTGAAATGCTCACCTTATTCGAATCGGATGGGCTTAAAGAGTACATGAAGGAGTGGCAACAATTAGACGCATTTAAAGGTAAGATGGTGAGTGTAATTTCCGGCCAGAAGATAGTTTCGGGGCTTTGTTGTGGAATTGCCGATAATGGAGCGTTGGTAATTGATGTTGATGGTGTAAAGCAAAATATGCATGGTGGTGAATTATCGTTAAGGTTGAGTCATGAACCTTGAAGTTGATATGGGTAATACGCGTTTTAAATGGAGATTAAGCGGCAATCAAAAGGTGATTGCTAGGGGTAGTATTACCAATAAAGAAATCCATAACCCAGAAAGCTTTGATGTATTGCTTTTGAGCTTCGGTGCTTGTCGACCTACTAAAGTGGGGGTGTCAAGCGTCTCTAGTCAGTATCGACATTGTTTTGATAGTTGGTGCCAGCAGAAGTTGGGGTTAACTCCTAGTTATTTAGATGTGTCAAAGCGTGCTGCCGGAGTGGTAAATGGTTACAGTCATGTTGAGCAAATGGGGGTGGACCGCTGGCTTGCCATGGTAGCAGCTTATTCGGCGAGTAATAATGAGGCATGCTTGATTGTTGACTGCGGCAGTGCTTGTACTGTTGATATGATCTTGCTTGATGGGAAACACTTGGGTGGCTATATTGTCCCTGGTTTGAATTTGATGAAGGATGCATTATTTCGCGATACTGATCGCGTTAAACTTGAATCGATTGGTGAGTGTGGAGAGCTTTCTCCTGGACAAACAACGCAAGATGCAGTGTCTTCGGGCTTGTGGGTTATGCTATTAGGTATGGTTAACTTTTCTTTAGATTGCTTATCCCAACAAGGTGTTACTAGCTTGTACCTTGTGTTTACTGGAGGTAATGGTGAGCACTTGGCCAGCCTTTTTAATCGGCAATTGCTTGCTAGCTCACATAATCAAATCGTGTCTAGGGTAGAATTTAAATCAGACTTGGTCTTAGATGGTATCTCCTTATTGTTAGATTAAATACTGCTGGTAAATTTGAGATATTATGCGGTTTTGTTTTAGTGGGTGGAATGGGATCTAGCGAGCCCAAACTGCCTTATAGGAAAATAAGAGAAGTAATATGCGTTGGATTGTCCTGAGTTTGTTGGTTGCCAATATAGCAGCGTTTGTATATATGCAATTCTTTAGTCCAGAGGAGAGCTCTGCAGGAATCGTGGCAAATGCTCAGGAGTCAGTAACAAATGATTCTGGACAGTCTGTACAGTTGCTCAGTGAGCTTAAATCTTCGGGGGCTGACATCCAGTCAATTGCAGTAGTGCCAAAATCCTCCCCTTCAAAAAAAACAGTGAATGACTTGCTGTGTACTTTGGTGGGGCCATTTCCAAAGCTACTTAGAGCTGAATACTTTGTTGAGCAACTAGAGTCTTTAAGTGTAGTTTCTGAAATAAGAAGCATTGTTGTCAGTAGTGAGCCTGGATTTTGGTTGCATTTGACACCAGAGAAATCTCGCCGAGACGCCTTGCGACGGTTAAGCGAATTGCAAGCTCGGGGTATTGATAGTTATGTTATCCCTGATGGAAATTTAGCCAATGGTATCTCTTTGGGTATGTTTTCAAACAAAGAGCGTGCCGAGGCTATGGAAAAGCGCATCGAAGAGCAAGGTTATAAGCCTCAATTAATTGATGTTCCTCGCGAGCAAAAAGAGCTTTGGGTATTTTTACCTAGGGCAGAATCGAGCAAAATTAGTGATGAAAAGTGGTTAAAGCTAATTTCTGCAGAAGATTTGTTACAAAAACGACAAAATGTGTGCGCAGATCTTGCGTCTTTGTAAAAGTTTCTCTAAAATCCCGCCTCCATTCGTAAATGACTAGATGTTAATAGTTGTTTAGGGATAGAAATTGCTGGCGTAGCTCAGTTGGTAGAGCAGCTGACTTGTAATCAGCAGGTCGTAGGTTCGACTCCTATCGCCAGCTCCAACTTTTAAATGCCTGCTGTTTTGGCAGCAGGCATTGTTTTATGTATTAGCTTGTGCTGATGTTGTTGGTTGCTGAGTTAATGTGTTGGGTATGAATAATAGTTGTTAAGTTGTTTCATGCCCTAAGTTCGTTATATTAATTATTTAATAATAGCGTAACTAAAATTGCCGCAGGGGTTCCAGAGTGGCCAAATGGATCAGACTGTAAATCTGACGCGAAAGCTTCGGTGGTTCGAATCCACCCCCCTGCACCATATTTGTTTTATTGGTCTTGCTTGGTTTATTGAGTGATTCGCGGGTATGGTACAATGGTAGAACCTCAGCCTTCCAAGCTGATGATGCGGGTTCGATTCCCGCTACCCGCTCCAGTTGCGAAAGTGCTTGGTTCGAATGGTTGTGTTAGTTGTATGCTGGCTGCCGCTTTTAAAAGTTTGCTCATGTAGCTCAGTTGGTAGAGCACACCCTTGGTAAGGGTGAGGTCGGCAGTTCAAATCTGCTCATGAGCTCCATGTGTTTAGGGCAAGTTAGGGTCAATAGTTAAGTTAGAGCGGCTTACCTTTTATCTTTTTACTAGTGAATAGATAAGTGGGTATGCTGTTTTTTTGTATGTAAGTTTTGTTTTTATATTGATAGTTGCGTAATGATTGCGCATAAAATTGGAGATGCTCACAATGGCAAAAGAAAAGTTTGAACGTAATAAGCCCCACGTCAATGTGGGCACGATTGGTCACGTTGACCATGGTAAAACCACTTTAACAGCAGCGTTAACACGCGTTTGTGCAGAAGTATGGGGCGGTGCAGCTGTTGCATTCGACGGTATCGATAATGCACCAGAAGAGCGTGAGCGCGGTATTACTATTGCAACCTCACACGTTGAATACGATTCACCTTCACGTCACTACGCACACGTAGACTGCCCAGGTCACGCCGACTATGTTAAAAACATGATCACCGGTGCGGCTCAAATGGATGGCGCTATCTTAGTGTGTGGTTCAACTGATGGCCCTATGCCGCAAACACGTGAGCACATCTTGCTTTCACGTCAGGTGGGTGTTCCTTACATCGTTGTATTCCTAAACAAAGCTGACCTACTTGCAGAAGACTGTGGTGGCGTTGACTCAGAAGAATACGCAGAAATGCTAGAGCTGGTTGAAATGGAGCTACGTGAGCTACTAGATACTTACGAATTCCCAGGCGACGACACGCCAATTATTCCGGGTTCTGCATTAATGGCGCTTAACGGCGAAGACGATAACGAGCTAGGTACCACTGCTGTTAAGAAGCTAGTAGAAACCTTAGATGAGTACATTCCTGAGCCAGAGCGTGCTATCGATCAGCCATTCCTAATGCCTATCGAAGACGTATTCTCAATCTCTGGTCGCGGTACCGTTGTGACTGGTCGTGTTGAGCGCGGTATCATCAAAGTTGGTGAAGAGATCGAAATCGTTGGTATTAAAGACACTACCAAGACCACTTGTACTGGTGTTGAAATGTTCCGTAAGTTGCTTGACGAAGGTCGTGCAGGTGAGAACGTTGGTGTTTTGCTACGTGGTACTAAGCGTGAAGAGATTGAGCGCGGTCAAGTATTGTGTGTGCCAGGTTCTGTTAAGCCACACACTAAGTTCGAAGCTGAAGTGTATGTGTTATCAAAAGACGAAGGTGGCCGTCACACGCCATTCTTTAAAGGCTACCGTCCACAGTTCTACTTCCGTACGACTGACGTAACTGGCGCATGTGAGTTACCAGAGGGCGTAGAAATGGTTATGCCTGGTGATAACATCCAAATGGAAGTGACTTTGATTCACCCGATTGCGATGGAAGACGGTCTACGTTTTGCGATTCGCGAAGGTGGTCGTACCGTTGGTGCGGGTGTTGTTGCTAAAATCATCGAATAGTATGATGATTATTGTCTCTCTTTAGAGGGGCTAGATTGTTAGCAGTTATTGCTGGCTAAGCCGGGTCGTTTTGCGTCTCGGCTTAGCTTTTTGTTGTCTAACAATAATTGTTTTATAGGCCAGTAGTTCAATTGGTAGAGCGTCGGTCTCCAAAACCGAAAGTTGGGGGTTCGAGTCCCTCCTGGCCTGCCACTCACTAATAAAATTTATTGGCGAGTGATGTTTAGAGTGTTTATTGGGTTTGAGTGCATCTTGGGTGCTTTCGACCAGTATGAGACGAGGTTTTAAGTGAGCGAAAAAGCAAACACTAATGATAAAAGCTATCCCTATGGCTGGTTGCGCTGGCTAGTTGTGGCCGCTTTAGTAGCTGGCGGTATAGTTTTAAATTCTGTGTATGGCGATGAGCCAGTTTTATATAGAGTTGTTGGATTAGTTGTTGTTGCTGCCATTGCCTTATGGATTGCTATTCATACAGAGCGTGGCTCATCAGTTTGGGAGGTGGTTAAGTCTGCACAAACTGAAGTTCGTAAAGTGGTGTGGCCAACCCGTCAAGAGACGCATCAGACAACGCTAATTGTTGTTGTTTTGGTTATTTTGATGGCATTTATTTTATGGGGGCTAGATTCTATCTTGGGATGGATTGCCTCTTCTATTATCGGGTAGTTAACACTATGGCTAAACGCTGGTACGTCGTACACGCCTATTCAGGATATGAAAAGAAAGTTGCGCTTGCGTTGCAAGAGCGCATAGATCTTCACGATATGCAGGAATTCTTTGGTGAGGTCTTAGTGCCCACTGAAGAAGTTGTTGAAATGCGTGGCGGTCAAAAACGTAAATCCGAGAGAAAGTTTTTCCCAGGTTACGTATTAGTGCAAATGGAGTTGAATGATGACTCTTGGCACTTGGTGAAAGATACGCCCCGAGTGATGGGCTTTATTGGTGGCAAGGCAGATAAGCCAGCTCCAATTACGAATAAAGAGGCTGAGTTGATCCTTCAGCGTATGGATGACTCTGTCGAAGCACCTAAACCTAAGACTCTATTTGAGCCTGGCGAAATGGTGCGCGTTATTGATGGACCCTTTAACGACTTTAATGGCGTTGTTGAAGAAGTTAATTACGAGAAAAACCGCCTACAAGTGGCTGTCCTTATTTTTGGGCGTTCAACACCTGTAGAGCTTGAGTTTGGTCAGGTCGAAAAAGTTTAAGCAGGTATTTACTTGCTAGAAAGTTTTGTAGCGATGCATTAGGTCTTGCTACAAAAATATGGTGGTTTTTCTTGTTGCTGATAAGCAGTAGGTAAAACCTAAAGGGGAGCCAATGATAAACAGAGCCCAGCTTTGTTTGGAGGCGTTATACCCATTTAACTGGAGTTGATAATGGCTAAAAAAGTCGAAGCTTATATTAAGCTACAAGTGCCTGCTGGACAGGCAAATCCAAGTCCCCCTGTTGGTCCTGCACTAGGTCAGCACGGCGTTAATATCATGGAATTTTGTAAAGCATTTAACGCTCAGACGCAAAGTCTTGAAGCCGGTGCGCCAGTTCCTGTTGTGATCAGTGTTTATAGTGATCGCAGCTTTACCTTCGCAATGAAAACTCCGCCAGCTGCGTTCTTATTACGCAAAGCTGCAGGTATTGCGAAAGGTAGTCCTCGTCCTAATACTGAAAAAGTCGGTAAAGTGACTCGTGAGCAATTAGAAGAAGTGGCTAAAGCAAAAATGCCAGACCTTACGGCTGCTGATATGGATGCTGCTGTGCGTACTATCGCGGGTAGCGCGGTAAGTGCTGGTCTAGAAGTGGAAGGGGTAGTTTAAGATGGCGAAATTAACTAAGCGTAAAAAGTTAATCAACGAAAAACTTGATCCTACTAAGCAGTATTCTATCGACGAGGCCGTTTCGTTAATTAAAGAGTTGGCAACCGTTAAGTTTGAAGAAACAATTGATGTGGCGATTAACTTGGGTATTGATCCTCGTAAATCTGACCAAGCTGTTCGTGGTGCGACTTCTTTGCCGCATGGTACGGGTAAAACCGTACGTGTTGCTGTATTTACTCAAGGCGATAATGCAGAAGCTGCAAAAGCAGCGGGTGCAGACCTTGTTGGTATGGACGAACTTGCTGCAGAAGTTAAAAAAGGCAATATGGACTTTGATGTTGTTATTGCAGACCCTGCCGCTATGCGTGTTGTTGGTCAGTTAGGTCAAATTCTTGGGCCTCGTGGTTTAATGCCTAACCCTAAAACGGGTACGGTTACGCCAGATGTTGCGACTGCCGTTAAAAATGCTAAAGCCGGTCAGGTGCGTTTCCGTGCTGATAAAGGCGGTATTATTCATGGTGGTATTGGTCGTGTGACTTTTGAACCAGCAGCAATTAAAGAAAATCTTGAAGCGTTATTAGCGGATCTTAAAAAAGCTAAGCCTGCCTCTGCTAAAGGTGTTTTCTTAAAGAAAGTATCGCTAAGCAGCACAATGGGCCCAGGCGTTGCAGTTGATCTGGCTTCTCTAGAAGTTTAATTCTAGTTAAGCCCAAAAGAACTTTGGGGTCTGCAACGTTTACTATTGTTTAGTTAATCGATGCAGACCGTCAAAGACCGTAGGAGCATAAGCTTTTATTTGCCTTATGAGGTAAGTCGTTTTAAGTGAATGCTTAATCTACTATTCGGGTTTTAGTGTGTTGTCAAAACCTGATGTAAAAGTAATCCTTCGCAGACGGTGAGACCCGATCTAGTGTGGTAATGAGGTATCAAAAATCACAATAGATTTTTCACCAAATAGGCTTGTTTTGCAATTATTGATGTTATTTAAACAGTAACTGCAAGATGAGTAGTTTTAACGATTAATTCAATTGAGTTTATCATTGTTTTAATCAAACCCAGGAGAAAACTCGTGGCATTAGCATTACAAGACAAGAAACAAATTGTCGCTGAGGTTAACGAGACTGCCAGTAACGCTTTGTCGTTAGTTATTGCAGACGCCCGTGGCGTTAATGTAACTGATATGACAGCGCTGCGTAAATTGGCACGCGAAAGCGGTGTTCAGCTTCGTGTAGTTCGCAATACTCTTGCGAAACGCGCGTTTTCTGAAACTGAATTCGATTGTGTTAATGAAACGTTAGTCGGCCCGTCAATCTTTGGTTTTTCTATGGAAGACCCAGGGGCTGCGGCTCGAATCTTTAAAGATTTCGCGAAAGAAAACGAAAAATTTGAAGTTAAAGCGCTATCAGTAGGCGGAAAATTACTAGACGCAAATCAGATCGATGCGTTAGCGAAACTACCAACACGCGACCAAGCGTTGGGTATGCTAGCAAGCGTGATGATCGCACCAGTTACCAAGTTGGTAAGAACTTTCAACGAAGTTCCAACAAAAGTTACTCGTGTAGTTGCGGCAGTTCGAGACCAAAAACAAGACGCTGCTTAATTAATTATTCCCTAATTAATTTTGTAGTTAAATTATTATTTATTTTATATCGGAGATCTGAGTCATGGCTCTATCTAAAGATGACATTCTAAATGCGATTGCTGAAATGTCAGTAATGGAAGTTGTTGAACTAGTTGAAGCAATGGAAGAAAAATTTGGCGTTTCTGCTGCAGCGGCTGTTGCTGTTGCTGCACCTGCTGGCGGTGACGCTGGTGGTGCTGCTGAAGCTCAAACTGAGTTTGACGTTGTTCTAACTGGTATCGGTGAGAAGAAAGTTAACGTAATTAAAGCAGTTCGTGCTATCACTGGCCTTGGCTTGAAAGAAGCTAAAGCAATGGTTGAAAGTGCTCCAGCAGCTGTTAAAGAAGGCGCTTCTAAAGAAGATGCTGAAGCTGCAAAAGCTCAGCTTGAAGAAGCAGGCGCAACTGCTGAATTGAAATAATTCAGTATTGTGTTGAAGCCTTTCTTTAAAAGATAGGCTTAAGGCTGGCGGGTTTTACCTGCCGGCCTTTTTCCGTTTTTTATGATTACTTGTTTAAATGATTATAAATAGCAGAAAACAGATGATTTAACAGAGCGATTGCTGCAAATGTTTTTACACATTTGTATTAATAATCGAACTGTAGTGACAGGATGTTAATAAAACGTAATAAAGCATTACCGTGTCTTACATGATTATGCTTTAAGTGGTGTCACAACCCAATTTGTAACAGGCTGAGGAATACAGATGGCTTACTCGTATACAGAGAAAAAACGTATCCGCAAGGATTTTGGCAAATTACCTCATGTAATGGATGTTCCTTATTTGCTAGCAATCCAGCTAGATTCATATAAAAAGTTTACCCAAGAAGATACTCCGCTTGAAGAGCGTTTAGAGTCGGGTTTACATGCAGCTTTTAAATCTGTCATGCCTATTGTGAGTTACTCCGGTAGTGCGGCACTAGAATACGTTAGCTATACTCTTGGCAAAGCTGTATTTGATGTAAAAGAATGTACTTTGAGAGGCGCGACCTATGCAGCTCCTCTTCGTGTTAAAGTTAGATTGATCATTTACGATAAAGAATCATCTAATAAAACAATTAAAGATATTAAAGAACAAGAAGTCTATATGGGTGAAATTCCATTGATGACTGATAACGGTACTTTTGTTATTAACGGTACCGAGCGTGTTATTGTTTCTCAATTACACCGCTCACCTGGTGTGTTCTTCGATCATGATAAAGGTAAGACTCACTCCTCAGGTAAGTTGCTTTATTCAGCACGTATTATTCCTTATCGTGGTTCATGGTTAGACTTTGAGTTTGACCCTAAAGATTTGGTCTATGTGCGTATCGACCGTCGTCGTAAATTACCAGCAACTATTTTATTACGTGCACTAGGTTACACCTCTGAGCAAATGCTAGAGATGTTCTTCGAGACCAGCACGTTCGAAGTCAATAAAGATAAAGAATTTTTATTGGATCTTGTACCATCGCGTTTACGTGGTGATATCGCTACTTTCGATATTAAGGATGGGAAAGATAAGGTCATTGTTGAAGAAGGTCGTCGTATTACTGCGCGCCATATTCGTAATCTTGAAAAAGCAAAAGTAACTCAGCTACAAGTGCCAGAGAATTATCTTCTAGGCCGTGCACTGGCTAAAGACGTTATCGATACGGATTCTGGCGAAGTATTATTTGAATGTAATACTGAAATTACTGAAGAAGTGTTAGCGCAATTGTTAGAGTCTGGTATTACTCAGATTGAAACTTTGTACACCAACGAACTAGATCGTGGTCCATTCGTATCCGAGACTTTACGTGTTGACCCATCTCGTACTGAGTTAGAGGCACTCGTTGAAATTTATCGCATGATGCGCCCAGGTGAGCCGCCAACTAAAGAATCTGCTGAGGGCTTATTCCAAAACTTATTCTTCAGTTCAGATCGTTACGATCTATCGGTTGTGGGTCGTATGAAGTTTAACCGTCGCTTACATCGCGATGAAGACACTGGCGAAGGTATCTTGTCGAAAGAAGATATCGTTGATGTCATGAAAACTCTTATCGAGATTCGTAACGGTAATGGTGTTGTCGATGATATCGATCACTTGGGTAACCGCCGTATCCGTTCAGTGGGCGAAATGGCAGAAAACCAATTCCGCGTTGGTTTAGTCCGTGTTGAACGCGCTGTTAAAGAGCGTTTATCTGTTGCTGAATCAGAGGGCCTAATGCCACAGGATCTAGTTAATGCTAAGCCTGTATCGGCTGCCATTAAAGAGTTCTTTGGTTCTTCACAGCTTTCTCAGTTTATGGATCAAAACAATCCATTGTCTGAAATCACACACAAGCGTCGTGTTTCTGCATTAGGACCTGGTGGCCTTACACGCGAACGTGCAGGTTTTGAGGTGCGTGATGTGCATCCAACGCATTATGGCCGTGTCTGTCCGATTGAAACGCCAGAGGGACCAAATATTGGTTTGATCAACTCGTTGGCAACTTACGCACGTACGAATAATTACGGTTTCTTAGAGAGTCCGTACCGTCGTGTTGTTGATGGCAAAATTACCGATGATATTGATTATTTATCGGCGATTAACGAAGCAGAATTTGTTATTGCACAGTCATCTGCAACAATCGATGAAAAAGGTAACTTGACCGAAGAGCTTGTCTCAGCACGTCACATGAATGAATTTACCCTAAAGTCGCCAGAAGACGTTCAATATATGGATGTGTCTCCGCGTCAGGTAGTTTCTGTTGCTGCATCACTTATCCCGTTCCTAGAGCACGATGATGCTAACCGCGCATTGATGGGTTCGAACATGCAGCGTCAAGCAGTGCCTACACTAAAAGCAGATAAGCCTTTAGTGGGTACGGGTATGGAGCGCACGGTTGCACAGGATTCTGGTGTGTGTGTGGTAGCAAAACGTGGTGGTGTTATCGAGAGCGTTGATGCTGCACGTATTGTTGTACGCACTAACCACGATGAAACTGAAGCCGGTGATGCAGGTGTTGATATTTACAACCTGACTAAGTACACCCGTTCTAACCAAAACACCTGTATTAATCAGCGCCCAATCGTTCGCGTTGGTGATGCAGTTGCACGCGGCGATATTATGGCCGATGGCCCTTCTGTCGATATGGGTGAACTGGCGCTTGGTCAGAATATGCGTATTGCCTTTATGCCTTGGAATGGCTACAACTTTGAGGATTCGATCCTAGTTTCTGAACGTGTTGTACAAGAAGATCGCTTTACAACGATTCACATCCAAGAGCTAACCTGTATTGCTCGCGATACTAAGTTGGGTAGTGAAGAGATTACTGCTGATATTCCCAATGTTAGCGAAAGCGCACTCTCTAAATTAGACGAGTCAGGTATCGTCTACATCGGTGCCGAAGTTGGCCCTGGTGATATTTTGGTGGGTAAAGTGACACCTAAAGGTGAGACTCAATTAACGCCAGAAGAAAAGCTACTACGTGCAATTTTTGGTGAGAAAGCATCTGATGTTAAAGATACTTCTCAGCGTGTGCCTTCAAGTACTAAGGGTACTGTCATCGACGTTCAAGTTTTTACTCGTGATGGTCTTGAAAAAGATGCGCGTGCAAAAGACATTGAATCTATGCAGCTTGAACAAGTACGCAAAGATCTTAATGAAGAATATCGCATTGTTGAAGCAGCTACCTACGAGCGTCTATATACGGCTCTAGTTGGTAATAAAGTTGCTAGTGGTAAAGGCGTTAAAAAAGGTACTGTGTTAACGGCAGAGGTTCTCGATAGTCTTGAGAAAGATCAATTGTTTAACCTACGTATGGATGATGACAGCTTAAATGAGCAATTAGATCGTGCTGAAGAGCAATTAAAAGACAGCCGTAAGCTACTGGATGAGCGCTTTGAAGATAAAAAAGGTAAGTTGCAAACTGGCGATGATCTAGCACCAGGGGTGTTAAAAATCGTTAAAGTTTATCTTGCTGTTAAGCGTCGCATTCAGCCTGGTGACAAGATGGCGGGGCGTCACGGTAACAAAGGTGTGATCTCGGTGATTATGCCTGTCGAAGATATGCCTTTTGATGAAAATGGCGACCCGATCGATATCGTACTTAACCCATTGGGTGTTCCTTCTCGAATGAACGTTGGACAGGTGTTAGAAATGCACTTAGGTCTTGCGGCTAAAGAGTTAGGTAAAAAGATCGATGGTATGGTGCGCGAGCAAAAAGCCGTTGCTGAGATTCGTAAGCTCTTAGAAGAGATCTACAATGAGATCGGTGATGCGCGTATCAAAGAAGATTTGCCAAGCTTTAGCGATGCAGAAATTCTTGAGCTTGCCAAAAACTTGGCCGGTGGTGTACCAATGGCCACGCGTGCATTTGATGGTGCTAAAGAAGTCGAAATTAAAAAGTTACTGAAATTAGCGGGTATGCCGGAGAGTGGTCAAATGACCTTGTTTGATGGCCGTTCGGGTGATGCATTTAGTCGTGCTGTTACTGTCGGTTATATGTACATGCTCAAACTCAATCACTTGGTTGATGATAAAATGCATGCACGTTCGACCGGTTCTTACAGCTTGGTTACACAGCAGCCTCTTGGTGGTAAAGCACAATTTGGTGGTCAGCGCTTTGGTGAGATGGAAGTCTGGGCACTCGAAGCATACGGTGCTGCTTATACCTTACAAGAAATGTTAACGGTTAAATCCGATGATGTTGCAGGTCGTACCAAAATGTATAAAAACATTGTTGATGGTGATCATCGCATGGAACCGGGTATGCCAGAATCCTTTAATGTACTTGTTAAAGAGATTCGCTCACTGGGTATCAATATGGAGTTGGAAAACGACTCTTAGTATTGAGACGCAGTGTTTGACTGGCTCTTGTATGAGAGCCGGTCAGTTAAAATGGCAGAGCTTGTATTAAGCAACTCAAAGAATTTAATTCCCAATTGGAGGAAGAACCTTGAAAGACTTACTTAATTTATTGAAGTCCCAAGGACAAAACGACGAGTTTGACTCGATTCGTATTAGCTTAGCGTCACCAGAAATGATTCGTTCATGGTCGTTTGGTGAGGTAAAGAAGCCTGAAACTATTAACTACAGAACCTTTAAGCCAGAGCGCGAAGGTTTGTTTTGTGCCAAAATTTTTGGCCCAATAAAAGATTACGAATGTTTGTGCGGCAAATATAAGCGGATGAAGCATCGTGGCATTATCTGCGAAAAGTGTGGCGTTGAAGTGACACTTGCTAAAGTACGTCGTGACCGTATGGGCCACATCGAGCTTGCGAGTCCTGTTGCGCATATTTGGTTCCTAAAATCACTACCGAGTCGTATTGGTTTATTGCTTGATATGACCTTGCGTAGCATCGAGCGCGTTTTATATTTTGAATCATACGTTGTGACCGATCCAGGTATGACAACGCTTGAACGCGGTCAGCTGTTAACCGACGAAGAATTCTTTGAAGCAATGGAAGAATTCCCCGATGAGTTTGAAGCCAAGATGGGTGCCGAGGCCATTCAAGATTTAATGATGGATATCAATCTTGAAGAAGAAATTAATCGTCTTCGCGAAGAGATTCCAGCTACTAATTCAGAAACAAAAATTAAGAAGCTTTCTAAGCGCTTAAAATTATTAGAAGCATTCTTCCATTCGGGCAACAAGCCGGAATGGATGATCATGCAAGCATTGCCAGTGCTTCCGCCCGATCTTCGTCCTCTAGTTCCACTAGACGGCGGTCGTTTTGCAACGTCTGATTTGAACGATTTGTATCGTCGTGTGATCAACCGTAACAACCGTCTTAAGCGCCTGTTAGATTTGAATGCGCCAGATATTATCGTGCGTAACGAAAAACGTATGTTGCAAGAAGCGGTTGATGCGCTACTTGATAATGGTCGTCGTGGTCGTGCAATTACCGGTTCAAACAAACGCCCATTAAAATCACTTGCCGATATGATTAAAGGTAAGCAAGGTCGTTTCCGTCAGAACTTATTGGGTAAGCGTGTTGATTACTCGGGTCGTTCGGTGATTGTAACGGGGCCAACACTTCGTCTACATCAGTGTGGTCTTCCTAAGAAGATGGCATTGGAATTATTTAAGCCATTTATTTTTAGTAAGCTAGAACTTCGTGGCTTAGCGACAACAATTAAAGCCGCTAAGAAAATGGTTGAGCGTGAAGAACCAGTAGTTTGGGATATTCTTGACGAAGTGATTCGCGAGCATCCAGTACTACTTAACCGTGCACCAACACTTCACCGTTTGGGTATTCAAGCCTTTGAACCTGTATTGATTGAAGGTAAAGCTATTCAATTGCATCCATTAGTATGTACAGCCTATAACGCTGACTTCGATGGCGACCAAATGGCTGTTCACGTACCGTTAACCATCGAAGCGCAATTAGAAGCGCGTGCGTTAATGATGTCGACAAACAACATCTTATCACCTGCATCGGGCGAGCCGATTATTGTACCTTCGCAGGACGTTGTCTTGGGTCTTTACTGGATGACACGTGAGCGTATTAATGCACAGGGCGAAGGCATGGTCTTTGCCGATGTTGCAGAAGTATCTCGTGCTTACTATGCAAATCAAGTTGATCTACAAGCGCGCATTAAAGTGCGTATTGCAGAAGTTATTGTTGATGAAGAGGGCGAGTCTACAAGCGAGACAAAACTAATTGATACAACGGTTGGCCGCGTACTGTTTTGGGAAATTGTTCCACAGGGTATTCCCTTTGAACAAGTTAACCGCCCAATGGTTAAGAAGGCGATCTCGTCAATTATCAACTTCTGTTATCGCGTTGTTGGTCTAAAAGCGACTGTTATTTTTGCTGACCAATTGATGTATATGGGCTATCGTTTCTCAACACGCTCTGGCTCTTCCATTGGTGTTAACGATTTCGCAATCCCTGATAACAAACCAGAAATTATTAATCGTGCCGATAACGAAGTAAAAGAGATCGAAGGCCAATTTGCCTCAGGTCTTGTAACTCAAGGTGAGAAGTACAACAAAGTGATCGATATCTGGTCGCGCGCTAATGACCTTGTTGCCAAGTCGATGATGGACGGTATCTCAAAAGAATCTGTGACTAATAAAGACGGTGACGAAGAGTTCCAAGATTCATTTAACTCTGTATTTATGTATGCCGACTCTGGTGCGCGTGGTTCTCCCGCACAGATTCGTCAGCTTGCCGGTATGCGTGGTTTGATGGCGCGTCCCGATGGCTCAATTATTGAGACGCCAATTACCGCTAACTTCCGTGAAGGCCTAAACGTACTTCAATACTTTATTTCTACTCACGGTGCTCGTAAAGGTTTGGCTGATACTGCACTTAAAACGGCAAACTCGGGTTACTTAACACGCCGTTTAGTTGATGTTGCCCAAGATTTGGTTGTGACTGAAAATGATTGTGGTACTGAGAATGGCTTAACCATGACCCCAGTGATCGAAGGTGGTGACATCATCGAAACACTAGGTGATCGAGTACTTGGTCGTGTTGTTGCTCAAGATATTCTTGATCCTACGACAGACGAAGTCTTAATGCCTGCAGGTACAATGATTACTGAAAACCACATCGAGCAAGTTGAAGCGATGGGTGTGGACGAAATTATTGTACGCTCACCCATTACGTGTGAGTCGCGTGTAGGTATTTGTTCACATTGTTATGGTCGTGACCTTGCTCGTGGCCACATGGTTAATGTGGGTGAGGCAGTCGGTGTTATTGCTGCACAATCTATTGGTGAGCCGGGTACACAGCTAACCATGCGTACCTTCCACATTGGTGGTGCGGCGAGTCGTGCCTCTGCTGTTGATAGCGTACAGGTTAAACAAGCCGGTACCGTTCGTTTGCAAAACGTTAAACTGGTTGAAAATATCAGTGGTAATTTGGTTGCCGTATCGCGTTCTGGTGAGCTTGCTGTTGCCGATGAAACTGGTCGTGAGCGTGAGCGCTATAAGATTCCTTACGGTGCTGTTATCTCGACTAAAGATGGCGAGCAAGTCGAAGGTGGTGCCGTAGTTGCCAAGTGGGATCCACATACGCATCCCATCGTTTCAGAGGTTGCGGGTAAAGTGACCTTCTCTGGAATGGAAGATGGTCTGTCTATGCGTCGTCAAACCGATGAGTTAACCGGTTTGAGTTCAATCGAAATTCTTGACCCAGCCGAGCGTCCAGCTGCGGGTAAAGATCTTAAGCCTGCGGTAACCTTGGTTGATGCTAAAGGTAAAGAGCTTACTCTTGCTAACACTAACGTGCCTGCACACTACATGTTGCCATCTAAAGCAATCTTGAGCTTGAATGACGGTGATGAAATTGGTGTGGGTGATATTATTGCGCGTATCCCGCAAGAGGGTTCAAAAACTCGTGATATTACTGGTGGTCTACCGCGTGTTGCTGACTTGTTCGAAGCGCGTAAACCAAAAGAGCCTTCGTTACTTGCTGAAATATCAGGTACTGTTAGCTTTGGTAAAGAGACTAAAGGTAAAGTGCGCCTCGTTATCACCCCAACCGATGGCAAGCCATTGGAAGATGGGTCTGATCATTACGAAGAGCTGATTCCTAAGCATCGCCAGCTAACCGTGTTTGAAGGTGAGCAGGTTGAGAAAGGTGAAGTTGTATCAGACGGTCCTAGTAACCCGCACGATATCCTACGCTTAAAAGGTGTAGAGACTTTAGCGCACTATATTACCAATGAGATTCAAGATGTTTATCGCCTACAGGGTGTAAAGATTAACGATAAGCACGTTGAAACTATTGTGCGTCAGATGCTACGTAAAGTTGAAATTACGGGTATGGGTGAGTCTAGCTTCGTTAAAGGTGAGCAGGTTGAATACAGCCGTGTTATCCAGGAAAACGAAGAGCTGCGTGCCAAAGATCATCAACCAGCGCGCTTTGAGCGTCAATTGTTAGGTATTACTAAAGCCTCATTGGCAACCGAGTCGTTTATTTCGGCGGCATCGTTCCAAGAGACTACACGTGTACTTACAGAAGCTGCGGTTACGGGTAAGAAAGATAATCTACGCGGTCTTAAAGAGAATGTGGTTGTTGGTCGCCTGATCCCTGCAGGTACTGGTTTGGCTTACCATGCAGAGCGTAAACGCCAGCGCGAAGCTGAGGTAACTCAAACCGAAGGTGTAAGTGCAGAAGAAGTCGAAGCAGCATTAACAGAAGCGCTAAAATCTAGTGCAAGTTAAGTCGCTTTTTTAAAGACTTACTAATGTCTTACAGTAAAATCGTAAAAGCCTCCAATATGGAGGCTTTTTTATTGCTATAGATTTAAGTTATTGGTTGAACTGTCTTTATCATGCTCTAATAATGACCTATATTTCACTAAGTACCTTATAAACGTTTAATTATTTGTCGAATAATAAAGAAGTGTTGTTGTACATGGCTGTTCAAAAATTACTATTTGTTGTCTTTATTTTATTTCCCAGTTTGTTGTCCGCAAAAGCCATCAGTGAAGATGTGCTGTCCAATAATCCCCTGTTAGATCAACCTGCTGCACTGATCGATGTCGCACCGAGCTATCGTTATGCCTTAATAGCCGAGTTAGAGCTTGGTAAGTTACATATCTATGAGCGTAACGCGTCGAGTAGCTTTGATTTGATTAAAACCATGGAAGTGTCGATTGGTAAAGAGGGTATTGGTAAAGAGGTTGAGGGCGATAATAAAACACCTATTGGTGTGTATCGTATTATTAGCCATCTCACTAATTTTCAGTTAGATGATTTTTATGGGCATGCGGCTTACCCTATCAACTACCCTAATGCATGGGATCGCCTCCATAAAAGGACTGGTCACGGTATCTGGTTGCACGCTGAGCCCGTTGGTACCTACGAGAAAACTCGCCCTTATCTTGATAGTAATGGTTGTGTTGTTATGTCCAATAACGATATTGATGAGCTTGCCATGTATTTAGATATTGGTTATACCTACTTTGTATCAACACCAAAAATGAAAATGACCTCAGTTGAACAAAATAAAGCATTGCGTGAGAAAATTTATGCGCGTATGCACGAGTGGGAAGCTGCTTGGGAATCTAGGGATAACGATGCGTATTTAAGTTTATATTCCAAAAACTTCGATAATCTACAACACGATTGGACATCTTGGGTGAGCTATAAAAAACGTGTAAATGGCTCTAAAAAATTTATCGATATTGGTTTTTCCGATGTCGGTATTTATGCCTACCCTAACGAGGAAGATTTATATTGGGTGGAGTTTTATCAATCCTACCGCAGTAGTAACTACCGTTCACGGGGTTGGAAGCGACAATTATGGCAGCGTGATCCTGATGGAGAGCTGCGCATTATTTATGAAGGCGGCGGCTAGTTAGCACCATTTTGTAGTTTGCTTTTTTTAATCTTGGGTATTTCACGAGATAGCCAGCGAACTAAATCAATCCACATGGCTGATATCTCTCCATTGCTTGGCATAATACCTGCCGAGGCAAGTTCAACCGTAACAACGGGCAAATCAAGATCAACTCCTGCATAATTACCTAATGAGCCAGGGTAGGTGCCTAACTGTCGAAGTTTGAGGCGACCTAATTTATTGGGTGCATTTTGCGGGCCGTCGTAGTCGACCAGACTGTGTGGTGCATGTACGGCAATAATTACGTCGGGTTTAAAAGTTTTTATTGTCTCAATAAACCATTGAGTTTCAAGCTCGCTATTAGCTTTTGGGCCGGGGTAGCGTCTTGGGTTTTTATAGGTTCTATTTTCCCAGTAATCAAGCGCTAGCGCATCCCAATCTTGCGAGGGAAAATTACGGTTAATATCAACACCATTGGCATTTTGACGTTGTGCGCGCCTAAAGTGCAGTAATCCATCGGGGTTGAGTAGGGGGATTACTTGCCAATGAAAAAGCCCTGAATGAAATTGATTAAGTTTATCCATCCATTTGAACATGATGGAAATAGCTGAATATTCATCACCATGAATACCGCCCATAAGCAAAACACGGCCCAGTGGTACCTTTGCTTTTAAGGGAGGATAGATTTTATAGGCGAGAGGGCGCCCCTTTGTTGTGTAGTTGCCACTACTAATAAGTTTTTGTTGATGGCAATTATTAATAGTGACGCTGCCTAGCTTACGGCCTACCTCTTTGCACAATGATGAAACGGTATTTTTCGAATCAGCATTAGCTGAGTTAGCTGCTATTAAGGAAAAAACAAATACGGCTATACATTTATTTATATGCCTATATGCAAAGCGATAGCGAGTTAAAAAATCCAATAACATCCAATGCTTCCCTGATAATTATTATCTAAATCATAGTCCAAGAATCAGTTATTGGATAACATCTTGTTTATCGCCAAACCCAGTAAGGCGTTTTAATAAGCTATTGGGCGATTTTAAATCTATTATCACAAGCGTTAATGCACAGGCCCATGTTATACATGCCATGCCAAATAAAATACCAGCATCGTCCCCTATTTGTTGTGTTGTGTTAGCATCAAAGTGCGGCATAACAATACCCAAAGGCGTAAATAAATGAAAGAAAATAGCGCCAGACATAATACCCAGTGCCCCCAGCGCTGCTAGAGGGCGTACAGGGGTAAATAATAAAATAGCGGTAACTAATTCGGCAGTACCAATCATGTAGCCGCCATAAGCGCCAAACCAGGCAAAGCCTGACCATTCAGCCAAGGTGCCAAAGATATGTTGGGTCTCTAATGAATTGCCAAATTTAAACGGTAGCGATTGGAGAAAAACAAAAGCAATAAACACAGATAAAAGGATAGGTACCCACTTTTTCATAATAATTCCAGTTCCAGGCTAATTTTAATTGGCGGTATCTTACCGCATTATTGATTTTATAGAGTGCTAATATAGTAACAAGTTGCCGACAAAATTATCTAGAGGCGACAAGAGACGACAATGCTCGTTGAATATCTTCTTGTGAGCTGACGCCTTGCATCGTGTTAACTCTATTTCCCTTTTTATCAAAAAATAATAATGTGACATGAGGGACATTATAACGTTGTGCAAAGCGTCCACCTTTATTCGTTTTGATATTGGCAGTTTTAAATTCTATTTTGTCCTTAAATTCGCCCTTAACAGCAGCAACATTTCTTTTTAGCTGGTTACAGAGTTGACAATTAGGGTCGTGAATTTGCACAACAGTTGCAGTACGACCATTGCCAATAACTGATAAATCATGCTCTATTCTAGATTGATTACTCGAAAAATATAATGGGATGGCAAGCACTGCTGCTAAACAGATTAAAATAGATACTCGTTTGGCGAGCCTTTTCCAATTAAATCCCTTCTTCTTGACGCTATTGTTCTTGTTTTTTCTCTTGCGCTTGTTGCCCATAGTATTTGCCTGAATATATCTATATAAGTTCTTGCTAACTTTAGTGAATAACGCTCTGTAGAGCTAGCGTTTTATGCTGTATGGTTATGTTTGTCATACTAATTATTATGTCATGTGTATAGTCGAGCTCTAGAATGACATTAATGATTGTAAAGGAATGATTCTCATCGAATCAATTCAGGTGTTTTAACCTTGCAGTCTTCTTGACGTAGCAAAATTCTATCCGTACAATGCGCCACCCTTGTTTTAAGGGGGATAGGTCTATGGATAAATCATATTGCTATCTTTAATTATTAATTACTGCTGAATTAGCCCGTAAATACTGGGTTAAATAGTAGTTTAACAACTATTTTGGAGTTTATTTCATGGCAACGATCAACCAATTGGTTCGTAAGCCTAGAAAGCGTAAAGTACAAAAGAGTGACGTGCCTGCATTGCAAGCTAATCCTCAAAAACGTGGTGTATGTACTCGTGTATATACCACTACACCAAAGAAGCCAAACTCAGCCTTGCGTAAAGTGTGCCGTGTGCGCCTAACCAACGGTTTCGAGGTGTCTTCGTATATTGGTGGTGAAGGACATAACTTGCAAGAGCATAGTGTGGTATTGATTCGTGGCGGTCGTGTAAAAGATTTGCCAGGTGTTCGTTATCACACGGTTCGCGGTAGCTTAGATACCTCTGGTGTCTCTGACCGTAAGCAAGGTCGTTCTAAGTACGGTACTAAGCGTCCTAAGTAATAGGTCGCTTGTTACTGTTCTACAGTACTACAGCTTTTTAAGTAACAAACTAAGAGTAAGGCTAAGCAGCTCATTTTATTAAAGTGATTTGTCTTAGAATTAACCTGAAACAGAGGCCGAGGCCATAAAGAGGCGAATACAATGCCAAGAAGAAGAGTCGTCGCGAAGCGAGAGATACTACCAGATCCTAAGTTTGGAGATCTTAAGCTTGCGAAATTTATGAACATTTTGATGGTAAGCGGTAAAAAAGCCGTTGCTGAGCGTATCGTTTACGGTGCGCTTGATATCGTCAGTGAGAAATCGGGTAAAGATGCGCTTGAATGCTTTAGTGAAGCCTTAGAAGCAATCGCTCCTCTCGTCGAAGTTAAAGCTCGTCGTGTAGGTGGTGCTACTTACCAAGTGCCTGTTGAAGTACGTCCAGCTCGTCGCGAAGCGTTAGCAATGCGTTGGTTGGTAGAGTACTCGCGCAAGCGTAGCGAAAAATCAATGCCTGCTCGTCTAGCAGGTGAATTATTAGATGCATCACAAGGTAAAGGTGCATCAGTTAAGAAGCGTGAAGATGTGCATCGTATGGCAGAAGCCAACAAAGCCTTCTCTCATTACCGTTTCTAATCATCATTTGATGAATCTAAAAAGGCAGCATTATCGCTGCCTTTTTTATGCCCTCCATGGAGGGAGGGTAGATCAAAAATACAGGAGTAATTTTTGACTGTGCAGGATGTGCGGGCAGAAAATTGCTCCTTGCATTTTCTGCACTTCCGCCGGTCGCTAACGGCTCCATGCCTCACGCGACACTTGTACATCCGTGTACATCGTGGCGGTCGTATCCCGCGAGCGCATGGATGCACAAGAGCGGGGCACGCTCTTCATGCAAAGAGAGTGCATCAAAAATCTAGGGCATGTCAGAATGGGTGTGCACAATTCCTTATATCCAGCACCATGCCTGATTCGCAAGTAACTTATATAAACTAAATAAAGATACTCATCGGAGAACTCTACAGTGTCACGCAAAACGCCTATTTCACGTTATCGCAATATTGGTATCGTCGCGCATGTTGATGCGGGTAAGACGACAACAACCGAGCGTGTATTATTTTATACCGGCCTTTCTCACAAAATTGGTGAGGTGCACGATGGTGCAGCAACAATGGACTGGATGGAGCAAGAGCAGGAGCGTGGCATCACTATTACCTCTGCTGCGACTACATGCTTTTGGGCGGGTATGCAGCAGCAGTACGATCAGCATCGTATTAATATTATCGATACTCCTGGGCACGTTGACTTTACTATTGAGGTAGAGCGGTCATTACGTGTGCTCGATGGCGCCGTTGTTGTGCTGTGCGGCTCCTCTGGTGTGCAACCACAAACCGAGACTGTTTGGCGCCAGGCCAATAAGTACGAAGTGCCACGTATGGTGTTTGTTAATAAAATGGATCGTGCTGGTGCGGACTTTATGAGTGTTGTCGAGCAGCTCAAAGAGCGCTTGGGTGCTAATCCGGTGCCGATGCAGATGACCATTGGTTCTGAAGATGAATTCAAAGGCGTTGTTGACCTTGTTAAGATGAAAGCCATTTTGTGGAATGAGGCTGACCAAGGTATGACTTTTGATTACGCTGATATTCCTGACGACATGCTTGCAGAGTGCGAAGAAATGCGTGAGCAGCTAGTTGAAGCTGCTGCGGAGGCAACTGATGAGGTGATGGAAAAGTATCTCGAAGGTGAAGAGCTAACAGAAGAAGAAATTAAAGCCGGTATTCGTGCTCGTACATTGGCTAATGAGATCGTGCCTATTTTTGGTGGTTCTGCCTTTAAAAATAAAGGTGTACAAGCGGTGCTTGATGCTGTTATCGAATATTTACCATCACCGCAAGAAGTTAAAGCGATTGAAGGTACGCTTGATGATGGTGAAACCATTGCCTCTCGAGAAGCTGAAGATGATGCCCCTTTTGCGGCTCTTGCCTTCAAGATTGCAACAGATCCATTTGTGGGTACCTTAACCTTCTTTAGGGTTTACTCGGGTAAGCTTGAAAGTGGTACCGCTGTTTATAATTCTGTTAAAGGTAAGCGCGAGCGCGTTGGTCGTATGGTGCAAATGCACGCCAACTCCCGTGAAGAAATTAAAGAAGTATTGGCAGGCGATATAGCAGCAGCTATCGGCCTAAAAGATGTCACCACAGGTGATACGCTTTGCTCTGAAGGTGGCAAGATTATTCTTGAGCGTATGGAATTCCCTGAGCCGGTTATTTCTGTAGCTGTTGAGCCAAGATCGCAAGCTGACCAAGAAAAAATGGGTATTGCTTTGGGTAAGCTTGCACAAGAAGACCCTTCTTTTAGAGTGAAAACCGACGAAGAAACAGGTCAGACAATTATCTCGGGGATGGGTGAGCTGCACCTTGATATCCTAGTTGATCGTATGCGTCGTGAATTCAGTGTTGAGGCGAATATCGGTAAGCCGCAGGTAGCCTATCGCGAACGTATCAGTACTACTTCTGAGATTGAAGGTAAGTTTGTTCGTCAGTCTGGTGGTCGTGGTCAGTATGGTCATGTGTGGATTAAGTTTGAGCCTGCCGAAGATAACAATGCTGAAGGTCTGGAGTTTGTTAACGAAATCGTTGGCGGCACAGTGCCTAAGGAATATATTCCAGCAGTAGAAAAAGGCATCTCTGAGCAAATGAAAAATGGTGTGCTAGCGGGGTACCCTCTACTGGGCTTAAAGGCGACACTTTACGATGGTTCGTTTCATGACGTTGATTCTAACGAAATGGCTTTTAAAATTGCGGGTTCTTTGGCAACTAAAAAGCTGGCCGACGAAGGCGGCGCTAAATTGCTAGAGCCTATGATGCATGTTGAGGTTGTTACGCCCGAAGAGAACATGGGTGATGTTGTGGGAGACCTTAATCGTCGTCGCGGTATTATTTTGGGTATGGAGGAGAGTCCTGCAGGTAAAATTGTTAATGCCGAGGTGCCCTTGGCCGCTATGTTCGGTTATGCCACAGATCTTCGGTCTGCAACTCAAGGGCGTGCGACCTTTAGTATGGAGTTTAAAGAATATGCAGAGGCGCCGGCTAAAGTTTCTGAAGAGATTATTGCAAAACATTAATTATTTTACTTTTTATATTAAGAGGTTCATTAAATACCTCAGAGGGATATAACAATGGCAAAAGAAAAGTTTGAACGTAATAAGCCCCACGTCAATGTGGGCACGATTGGTCATGTTGACCATGGTAAAACCACTTTAACAGCAGCGTTAACACGCGTTTGTGCAGAAGTATGGGGCGGTGCAGCTGTTGCATTCGACGGTATCGATAATGCACCAGAAGAGCGTGAGCGCGGTATTACTATTGCAACCTCACACGTTGAATACGATTCACCTTCACGTCACTACGCACACGTAGACTGCCCAGGTCACGCCGACTATGTTAAAAACATGATCACCGGTGCGGCTCAAATGGATGGCGCTATCTTAGTGTGTGGTTCAACTGATGGCCCTATGCCGCAAACACGTGAGCACATCTTGCTTTCACGTCAGGTGGGTGTTCCTTACATCGTTGTATTCCTAAACAAAGCTGACCTACTTGCAGAAGACTGTGGTGGCGTTGACTCAGAAGAATACGCAGAAATGCTAGAGCTGGTTGAAATGGAGCTACGTGAGCTACTAGATACTTACGAATTCCCAGGCGACGACACGCCAATTATTCCGGGTTCTGCATTAATGGCGCTTAACGGCGAAGACGATAACGAGCTAGGTACCACTGCTGTTAAGAAGCTAGTAGAAACCTTAGATGAGTACATTCCTGAGCCAGAGCGTGCTATCGATCAGCCATTCCTAATGCCTATCGAAGACGTATTCTCAATCTCTGGTCGCGGTACCGTTGTGACTGGTCGTGTTGAGCGCGGTATCATCAAAGTTGGTGAAGAGATCGAAATCGTTGGTATTAAAGACACTACCAAGACCACTTGTACTGGTGTTGAAATGTTCCGTAAGTTGCTTGACGAAGGTCGTGCAGGTGAGAACGTTGGTGTTTTGCTACGTGGTACTAAGCGTGAAGAGATTGAGCGCGGTCAAGTATTGTGTGTGCCAGGTTCTGTTAAGCCACACACTAAGTTCGAAGCTGAAGTGTATGTGTTATCAAAAGACGAAGGTGGCCGTCACACGCCATTCTTTAAAGGCTACCGTCCACAGTTCTACTTCCGTACGACTGACGTAACTGGCGCATGTGAGTTACCAGAGGGCGTAGAAATGGTTATGCCTGGTGATAACATCCAAATGGAAGTGACTTTGATTCACCCGATTGCGATGGAAGACGGTCTACGTTTTGCGATTCGCGAAGGTGGTCGTACCGTTGGTGCGGGTGTTGTTGCTAAAATCATCGAGTAATCGTTGTTTTTTTAGTTTTAGAGGCTTCATGACCGCCTGAGCGAAGCGACAAATTTGTCCGGAACAAATTTGAGCTGCCGTAGGCAGGCCTTATAAGGCTGAGGGCAGGATGCCCGAACTAATGTGGTCGTACCGTTGGTGCGGGGGTGGTTGCCAAAATTATTGAGTGAGTTTGATAACCCCGTTTGTGCTAAAAGGTCGAGTTGTTAAGTGGCTCGGCCTTTTTTGTTGGTTTTTGCTCTCTCGCGGTGCTTGGGGGTGGGTTCTATCAATCACCTGCAATAATTCGCGTAAAAGTCCCAATTAACCCTCAACAAAAGCATTGACTTGCTGTATACTCCCGCGCAAATTTTGCCCACGTAGCTATGCCTGCAATATCAGTAACGCTACCTATATAAACAGTGAATGACGAGTAATCACATGACTGATCTATCCCTTTACAGAAATATTGGTATTTTCGCCCACGTTGACGCGGGTAAAACCACTACAACAGAACGTATTCTTAAGCTTACGGGCAAAATCCATAAGACGGGTGAGGTTCATGATGGTGAGTCAACGACTGACTTCATGGAGCAAGAAGCCGAGCGCGGTATTACTATTCAGTCAGCTGCGGTTAGTTGTTTTTGGGATAACCACCGTTTTAACGTTATCGACACACCGGGGCACGTTGACTTTACTGTAGAAGTTTACCGTTCCCTAAAAGTCCTCGACGGTGGTATTGGTGTTTTCTGTGGTTCTGGTGGTGTTGAGCCTCAATCAGAAACCAACTGGCGCTATGCGAATGAATCAGAAGTTGCTCGTGTTATCTTCGTTAACAAGCTAGACCGTATGGGCGCTGATTTTTATCGCGTTGTTGATCAGGTTGAAAAAGTATTAGCTGCGAACCCTCTAGTAATGACTTTGCCTATTGGTGTCGAAGACGATTTTGTTGGTGTTGTTGATGTGCTGACTAAAAAAGCTTACATCTGGGATGACACGGGTCTACCTGAAAACTACAAGGTTGAAGATGTCCCTGCGGACATGGTTGATAAGGTTGAAGAATATCACGAGATGTTGGTTGAAACTTCCGTTGAGCAAGATGACGATTTAATGATGGCTTATATGGATGGCGAAGAACCATCTATCGAAGACCTTAAGCGCTGTATCCGTAAGGGTACCCGCACCATGGCGTTCTTCCCAACTTACTGTGGTTCTGCCTTTAAAAACAAAGGTATTCAATTAGTACTTGATGCGGTTGTTGATTACCTACCAAGCCCAACAGAAGTTGACCCACAGCCGTTAACTGACGAAGAAGGCACCGAGACTGGTGAGCACGCTTTAGTTTCAGTTGATGAGCCGCTACGTGCGTTGGCGTTCAAAATTATGGATGACCGCTTTGGTGCATTAACCTTCGTTCGTATTTATTCTGGTAAGTTAAAGAAAGGCGATACTATTCTTAACTCCTTTACGGGTAAAACCGAGCGTGTTGGCCGTATGGTTGAGATGCAAGCCGATGAGCGTAATGAGCTAGATAGCGCGCAAGCCGGTGATATTATTGCCATTGTTGGTATGAAGAACGTGCAAACGGGTCATACCCTTTGTGATGTGAAGCATCCTTGTACTCTTGAAGCGATGGTTTTCCCAGAGCCAGTAATCTCAATTGCTGTTGCGCCTAAAGACAAAGGCGGTTCTGAGAAGATGGGTATTGCCATCGGTAAAATGGTTGCAGAAGATCCATCGTTCCGTGTTGAGACTGACGAAGATTCAGGTGAGACTATCCTTAAAGGTATGGGTGAGCTTCACTTGGATATTAAAGTTGATATCCTTAAGCGTACCTATGGTGTTGATCTAGAAGTTGGTCAGCCGCAGGTTGCCTACCGTGAAACAATCACTCAAGCGATCGAAGACAGCTACACTCACAAGAAGCAATCAGGTGGTTCTGGTCAGTTTGGTAAGATCGATTACCGTATCAAGCCAGGTGAGCCGGGTTCTGGTTTTGCGTTTAACTCAGTCGTTGTTGGTGGTAATGTTCCTAAAGAATTCTTCCCTGCAATTGAGAAGGGTTTTAAAGGCATGATGGATGAAGGTGTTCTTGCTGGCTTCCCGGTATTGGACGTTGAAGTTGAGCTGTTCGATGGTGCTTTCCACGCAGTGGATTCGTCAGCGGTTGCCTTTGAAATTGCAGCAAAAGGCGCATTCCGTCAGTCCATTCCAAAAGCCGGCCCTCAGCTAATTGAGCCAATCATGCATGTTGATGTGTTTACACCAGAAGATCACGTAGGTGATGTTATTGGTGACTTAAACCGTCGTCGCGGTATGATCAAAGACCAAGAAGCTGGTGTTACTGGTGTGCGTATTAAAGGTGATGTGCCTCTATCAGAAATGTTTGGTTATATTGGTAGCCTGCGTACAATGACTTCAGGGCGTGGTCAGTTCTCTATGGAGTTCTCCCATTATATGCCTTGCCCAAATCAAGTGGCTGAAGAAGTGATTGCGAAAGAAAAAGAGCGTAAAGCGGCTAAGTAATGTAGTTGCAAGACTCATAAATATTAAAGCCCCATTTGCCAAAAGTAGATGGGGCTTTTTTGTGTCTTAATGACTCCTTTTTCGGGTCGGGTAGATTTGTGTTTTTAGCCTTGATTGTGTTTCTCAAGTACATAAGAGGGTAGTTCTGATTCGGGTGGGATTGGCTTTGGCTTGCCGTCGTCGTCAAGTGCGACAAACTTAAAATTACCCTCTGTTACTTTCTCGCGATTACCAATTCGCCCTCTGCGCACCCATGCTTCAACATTGATGGTCATCGATGTATTGCCAATATGTGTTACATGTGTATAAACACCTAGTATGTCTCCTACCTTAACGGGGCGAATAAAGCTCATGCTGTCGAGTGACACGGTTACAACCCGGCTTTGTGAGCGCTGGCCGGCGCAAATGCCGGCAGCAATATCCATTTGTGATAAAACCCAGCCGCCAAAAATATCACCGGATGGGTTGGTGTTGCTATGCATGGCAACAGTACGTGTTGTTAGTGTGCCTATTGTTTCTTCTGTGTTAGCCATATAAAGCCTCTGTCTATGGTTGATTTTGATGTAGTGTTTCTTGTGGCAACTTATAGTAAAAACGTGCTCGATTGTCTATAAGAATGACTTGTTTGGTGTGTGGATCGATGTTTTTGTTGTTCACAGCTGTTTTATTGGTTGTTCTTTAGTTGGCTAATGATGTGTTGCACGGTGTCTGCAAATGTCTGAGTGGTGCCCGTTTGATGTCGATTGTATTTATATTAAAAATAAGTGTTTATTAGGGTTGACGGCATAGGGTCACATCCATATAATTGCGCCTCAATTTTACGGGGGTGGGTTAAATACCTGCTCGCTGTGATCGTTCTTTAAAATTTTGGAGTTTGGCAGAAATGCAGAATCAGCGCATTCGTATTCGTTTAAAAGCATTTGATCATAAGTTGATTGATGCGTCCACACATGAAATTGTTGAGACCGTACGTCGTACTGGTGCTCAGGTTCGTGGGCCGATTCCGCTGCCAACTCGAAAAGAAAGATTCACCATTCTGATCTCTCCGCATGTTAATAAAGATGCGCGTGACCAGTATGAGATTCGTACCCACAAGCGCTTGTTGGATATTGTGGAGCCAACCGAAAAAACTGTTGATGCACTAATGAAGCTAGATTTGGCTGCTGGTGTTGAAGTTCAGATTTCTCTCGGTTAGTTCCCGTATCTACGGCTCCCTGAATAGGGAAAAGCTTGTGGGTTTTGTTTTAGGTAACACTAAAAATTACAAGCTCACTTAGGATTGTTTGATGGTCCTTGTGTAACGCTCTGAAATGGGCGGCCATAGCGGGTCCTATTTCTGCTTTTTCATAAGCGGTTTTGGGGTGAAGAGCCCCGTACACTAATGAGGTTAAAAAATGACAATAGGTATTGTCGGTCGCAAATGCGGCATGACTCGTATATTCGCTGACGATGGCGCGTCAATCCCGGTAACGGTGGTTGAAGTTGAGCCAAATCGTATCACCCAGGTTAAAAGTCTCGAAACTGATGGCTATCAGGCAGTTCAAGTAACTGTTGGTTCTCGTCGTGCCTCTCGTGTAAATAAGCCTGCTGCAGGTCACTACGCTAAAGCCAATGCTGAAGCGGGTAGGGGTCTTTGGGAGCTTCGCGCTAAAGAAGGTTTTGAGCAGGAAGCTGGTTTAGAAGTTGGCGGCGAACTGACCGTTGCTGCTTTTGAAGCAGGTCAAAAGATTGATGTAACTGGCACCTCTAAAGGTAAAGGTTTTGCCGGTGGCGTTAAGCGTTGGAACTTTGCAATGCAAGACGCAACTCACGGTAACTCTATTTCTCACCGTGCCCCTGGTTCTATTGGTATGTGTCAAACGCCTGGTCGTGTTTTTAAAGGCAAAAAAATGGCTGGCCATATGGGTGCTGAGAAAGTTACCGTTCAAAATTTAGAAGTTGTTCGCGTAGATGAAGAACGTAATTTATTGTTGATCAAAGGCGCGGTTCCAGGTGCTCCTGGTGGTGACGTGATCGTTCGTCCTGCTGTGAAGTTGGGGGGTAAGTAATGGAGTTAAGTATTACAGCGCCAGGTGGTGCAAATGGTGCAGTTAATGTATCTGATGCGGCTTTCTCTCGTGCGTATAATCAAGATTTAGTGCATCAGGTTGTAGTTGCTTATCAAGCGGCTGCACGTCAAGGCTCAAAAGCTCAAAAAAATCGCGCAGCAGTTGCTGGCGGCGGTAAAAAGCCTTGGAGTCAAAAAGGTAGTGGTCGTGCACGTGCTGGTACTGCTAGCAGTCCGATCTGGCGCGCAGGTGGTGTTACATTTGCTGCTCAGCCGCGTAACTACGAGCAAAAAGTTAACAAAAAGATGTATCGTGCTGCTATGCAGTGCATTATGTCTGAGTTGGCTCGTCAAGAGCGTTTGGTTGTGCTTGAGTCTTTAGAGCTTGAAGCGCCAAAGACTAAAGAGTTAGTTAAGGCTCTTGCTCAGTACGATATTACTGATGCATTAATTGTTACTGAAGAATTGTCAGAGAATTTATATCTAGCTTCTAGAAACCTACATAAAATCGGTGTTATTGATGCGCAAGCAATTGACCCTGTTAGCTTGGTTGGTTTTGATAAGGTGATTGTTACTGTGGCAGCGTTGAAGAAAATTGAGGAGATGTTGTCGTGAGTCAGGAGCGATTATTAAAGATATTGTTAGCGCCTGTTGTCTCTGAGAAAGCAGTAGGTTCGGCTGAAGTGTCAAATCAAGTTGTCTTTAAAGTTGTTAAAGATGCTACTAAGCCAGAAGTTAAGGCTGCGGTAGAAAAAATGTTTGATGTAAAAGTCGATAGCGTTCGTACGCTAGTGATGAAGGGCAAGACTAAGCGTACGCGCTTTGGTCTTGGCAAGCGAAGTGACTGGAAAAAAGCCTACGTTAAGTTGGCTGATGGTCATGATATTGATTTTGCGATGGGGGCCTAAGAAATGGCAGTTTTAAAGCGTAAGCCAACCTCAGCCGGTCGTCGATTTGTTGTTAGTGTTGTTAGTGCAGATTTGCATAAAGGTGCGCCTTATGCGCCTTTGCTAGAAAAGCAATCAAAATCTGGTGGTCGTAACAATAATGGCCGTATTACTACTCGTCACATTGGCGGTGGTCATAAGCAACATTATCGTAAGATTGACTTCAAGCGAAATAAAGATGGTATTCCAGCGACAGTTGAGCGTTTAGAGTACGATCCAAACAGAACAGCAAATATTGCACTTATCTGTTATGCAGATGGTGAACGTCGCTACATTATTGCGCCTAAGGGTGTTAAAGCAGGCGACAAAATTGAGTCTGGCGATGCATCAGCAATTAAGCCAGGTAATACTTTGCCAATTCGTAACATCCCTGTCGGTAGTACGATTCATTGTATCGAATTGAAGCCAGGTAAAGGCGCTCAGCTAGCACGCTCTGCAGGTACATCTGCTCAGCTAGTTGCTCGTGAAGGTACTTATGCAACATTACGCTTGCGTAGTGGCGAGATGAGAAAAGTATTGTCTGAGTGTCGTGCGACATTGGGTGAAGTTTCTAACTCTGAGCACAGTCTTCGCTCATTAGGTAAAGCTGGTGCCTCTAGATGGCGCGGTGTTCGTCCAACGGTTCGCGGTGTTGCAATGAACCCGGTTGATCACCCACATGGTGGTGGTGAAGGTCGTACTTCTGGTGGTCGTCATCCAGTGAGCCCTTGGGGTACGCCAACTAAGGGTTATAAAACCCGTAGTAATAAGCGCACCGATAAAATGATTGTTCGTCGTCGTAATAAGAAGTAATTAGATTACGCGTCGCGAGTTTGAATGGCTTTAGCCATATAACTGATTAAGAGGAAAGAACAGTGCCACGTTCACTGAAAAAAGGTCCATTCATTGATCTTCACTTGTTGAAGAAAGTTGAAGTAGCTGTCGAAAAAAATGATCGTCGTCCCATTAAAACATGGTCGCGTCGTTCAATGATCATGCCGCAAATGGTTGGTTTGACGATAGCTGTCCATAATGGTCGTCAACATGTTCCTGTGTTGGTTAATGAAGAAATGGTTGGTCACAAGCTGGGTGAGTTTGCGGTAACGCGCACTTACAAAGGCCATGTGGCTGATAAGAAGGCTAGATAAGGCGGGTTGACGATGGAAGTAGCAGCAAAATTAAGTGGCGCGCAATTGTCAGCACAAAAGGCTAGACTAGTTGCCGATCAAATTCGCGGCAAGCATGTTGAAGTGGCTTTAGATTTACTGACGTTTAGTAATAAAAAAGCAGCAGTCATCATTAAAAAGGTATTGGAAAGCGCAATTGCCAATGCTGAGCAAAACGAAGGTGCAGATGTGGACGAGCTACGTGTGTCGACCATCTTTGTAGATGAAGGCGTGACCATGAAACGTATACGGGCACGTGCAAAAGGTCGTGCTGATCGCATATTAAAGCGTTCATGTCACATTACAGTTAAAGTCGCCGACGACGAAAAATAGAGCGAGAGCGGACGTTATGGGTCAAAAAGTTCATCCCACCGGTATTCGTTTGGGTATTGTTAAAAAACATACTTCAATATGGTATGCGGGCAGTGATAAATACGCTGATAAATTATATGCGGACATTCAAGTTCGTGAATATATTCATAAGCAATTAGCAAATGCATCGGTTAGCCGAGTAGATATTGAGCGTCCAGCCAATACTGCCAAGGTAACTATCCACACAGCCAGGCCAGGTATTGTTATTGGTAAGCGCGGTGAAGATGTTGAAAAGCTACGTGCACAAATCGCTAAACGTATGGGTGTGCCTGTTCACATCAATATCGAAGAAATACGCAAGCCTGATTTGGATGCAAAATTAGTTGCAGATAGCGTAACTAGTCAGTTAGAGCGTCGCGTTATGTTTAGGCGTGCAATGAAGCGAGCGGTTCAAAACGCTATGCGTCAAGGCGCTGAAGGTATTCGTATTCAAGTTGGTGGTCGTTTAGGTGGTGCTGAAATCGCACGTACCGAATGGTATCGTGAAGGACGTGTGCCTCTACATACATTGCGCGCTGATATCGACTATGCAACTTCAGAAGCGTTAACAACTTATGGGATTCTAGGCGTTAAAGTCTGGATATTTAAAGGCGAAGTTATTGGTGATGTTGTTGAAGCAGAGCCGGCGCCAAAAAAGAAAAGCTCAAGAGCTAAGTAAGGGGTACGCATATCATGATGCAGCCAAAGCGTACAAAGTTTCGCAAAATGATGAAGGGTCGCAATCGCGGCCTGGCAAACCGAGGCTCTAAAGTGAGCTTTGGAGAATTTGGTTTAAAAGCAGTTGGGCGTGGTCGTATTACGGCTCGCCAAATTGAAGCGGCGCGACGAGCAATGACTCGTCATGTAAAGCGTGGCGGTAAAATTTGGATTAGAGTTTTTCCTGACAAGCCGATTACCAGCAAGCCTTTAGAGGTTCGTCAAGGTAAAGGTAAGGGTAATGTTGAATATTGGGTAGCCCAAATTCAGCCAGGTAAAGTACTTTATGAAATGGAAGGGGTAAGTGAGCAGTTAGCGCGTGAAGCATTTGCTTTGGCAGCCGCAAAATTACCTATTACTACAACTTTCGTTAAACGTTCGGTGATGTGATGAAAGCTTCAGAATTACGTGAAAAGTCTGTTGATGAGTTAAAAGCAGAAATGCTGGCAAATCTAGAAGAGCAATTTAAGCTTCGTATGCAAGCGAGCTCTGGTCAACAGGTGAAAACACACTTGTTTAAAGAAACTCGTCGTAATGTTGCACGGATCAAAACGATCCTGAATCAAAAGGCAGGTAACTAACCCATGGGTCAGCAAGTAGAAAATGTAAACAGTTCGGCGCGTACCCTAATGGGTAAAGTTGTCAGCGACAAAATGGATAAAACCATTACTGTATTAATTGAGCGTCGAGTTAAGCATCCTCTGTACGGTAAGTATTTGAGCAAGTCATCAAAACTTAAAGCACACGATGAAGAGAATAGCTGCAAAATTGGTGATGTTGTCACTATTGCGGAGTCTCGCCCACTTTCTAAATCAAAGTCTTGGGCATTGGTAAAAATTGAAGAGCGTGCAACGCAGTTATAATTGCGTCGCTATGATTGGTAGCAGTTACCAGAGAGTAATTGCAGTAAAGGTTTCGGAGACGAACAATGATTCAAACACAAAGCTACCTAGAAGTTGCTGATAATAGCGGTGCTCGTCGGGTAATGTGTATTAAAGTGCTTGGTGGTTCTCATCGCCGTTACGCAAGAATTGGTGATGTAATTAAAGTTACTGTTAAAGAAGCAATTCCTCGCGGTAAAGTTAAGAAAGGCCAAGTTGTTAACGCTGTTGTTGTTAGAACTAAAAAAGGTGTGCGTCGTCAAGATGGTTCACTTATTAAGTTTGACGATAATGCAGCCGTAATTTTGAATGCACAGGATGCACCAATCGGTACTCGTATCTTTGGGCCTGTGACTCGCGAATTACGCGGTGAAAAATTCATGAAAATTATTTCTTTGGCTCCAGAAGTTCTATAGAGCTGGCCGAAGGTAGAGGATAACGTAATGCGTAAGATTAAGCGTGATGATGAAGTGATAGTAATCGCTGGTCGTGACAAAGGTAAGCGAGGCAAGGTTGTTAAGGTGTTGCAAGATAATCGCTTGATCGTCTCTGGCGTTCAAATGATTAAAAAGCATCAAAAGCCTAACCCTCAAGCCGGTGTGCCTGGTGGTATTGTTGAAAAAGAAGCGCCTATTCAGGTTTCAAATGTTGCTATTTATAACTCTGAAACAGATAAAGCCGATCGTGTTGGCTTTGATGTTAAAGAAGTGGATGGTAAAGAAGTAAAAGTGCGTATTTTTAAATCAAATGGCGCAACTATTGGATCTTAAGAGATTCTTTAGAAGATTTGTTGAAAGCTACTAAAGCTTAATTTATTTTTTACCAGCCACGCTGGTGTAAGTAACGGTAAATAGAAATGGCTAGTTTGAAAAAACTGTACAACGAAGAGATTGCTAAAAAACTCAAAGAAGAGTTGAGTCTCGATAATGTAATGGAAGTGCCTCGCATCACAAAAATCACTCTTAATATGGGTGTAGGTGAAGCAATTGGCGATAAAAAAGCATTAGAGAGCGCCGTTAGTGATCTTGAAAAAATTTCAGGTCAAAAAGTTGTTGTGACCAAAGCACGTAAGTCTATCGCGGGTTTTAAAGTTCGTGAAGATTGGCCAATCGGTTGTAAGGTAACTTTACGCCGCGAAAGAATGTATGAGTTTTTAGAGCGTTTGGTCTCTATTTCTATTCCTCGTATTCGTGACTTCCGTGGTATTAGTCCAAAGCAATTTGATGGCCGTGGTAACTTCTCTATGGGTGTGTCAGAGCAAATCATCTTCCCAGAGATTGACTACGATAAGATTGATAAGCTGCGCGGTTTAGATATTTGTATTACTACCAGCGCACGTAATGACGATGAAGGCAGAGCATTACTTAAAGCCTTTAATTTCCCCTTTAAAGGATAAGTTTGAGTTATGGCAAAGAAATCAATGATCGCTCGTGAGCATAAGCGCTCACAAATCGCGAAAAAATACGCTGAAAAACGTAAAGCACTTAAAGAAATTATTGTAAGCACAACTGCAAGTGATGAAGAAGTTTGGGATGCTCAACAGAAGTTACAACAACTTCCGCGTGATGCTAGTCCATCAAGACAGCGTCGTCGCTGTGTATTAACTGGTCGCCCTCATGGGGTCTACCGTAAATTTGGTCTATGCCGAAACAAGTTGCGTGAAGCTGCTATGCGTGGTGATGTGCCAGGCCTAGTTAAAGCTAGCTGGTAGAGACAGGAGCAAAATCAATGAGTATGCAAGATCCATTGTCAGATATGCTGACTCGCATTAGAAATGCACAATTAGTGGGTAAAACAGAAACTGTTATGCCTTCTTCTAAATTAAAAGTTAATGTCGCAAAAGTATTAGAGTCTGAAGGTTACATTAACGGTTTTAGTGTTGACTCTGAAGTTAAAGCAAAATTAACTGTTCAGCTGAAATACTATGAAGGTAAGCCAGTTATTACTGAGATTGACCGAGTAAGTCGCCCGGGACTCAGAAACTACTCAGGTAAAGATGGTTTTCCATCAGTACGAGGTGGTTTAGGTGTTGCTATTGTTTCTACTAGTCAAGGTGTTATGACTGAGAGAGCGGCGCGCGCAGCGGGTGTTGGCGGTGAAGTACTCTGTACCGTCTTTTAATTGATTTTTTAAACAAAACTTTGTTTAAGATAGAGATAAATTATGTCACGTATTGCAAATAACCCAGTTGAATTACCTTCTGGTGTTGAATTAAAAATTAACGGCCAAGAAGTTTCTGTTAAGGGGTCTAAAGGATCTTTAAGCATGAACGTTAATGAGTCAGTAGAAGTTAAGCAAGATGATAACGTAGTATCTTTTGCCGCTAAAAATAGCAGTAAAAATGCCGTTGCTCTTGCTGGTACTGCTCGTTCATTAGTGAATAATATGGTTGTTGGCGTTAGCCAAGGCTTCGAACGTAAACTAATCCTTAACGGTGTTGGTTATCGTGCTAAAGCTGCCGGTAAAACTCTTAATCTAGTATTGGGTTTTTCTCATGATGTGAATTATGAGTTGCCAGAAGGTGTAACTGCTGATACTCCAAGCCAAACAGAGATCGTTTTGAAGTGTTCTGATAAACAATTGCTTGGTCAGGTTGCTTCTGAGATACGTGCCTTCCGTCCACCTGAGCCTTATAAGGGTAAAGGTGTTAGATACGATGATGAAAATATTCGTCGTAAAGAAGCAAAGAAAAAGTAATTTTTATTCTTTTTTGGTTGTTATTTGGTTTTGCCAATGTTGCCATAAAGTATAAATAGTTGATTGTTGGTTAGTGATAAAAATATCTAGTAGAGATAGTTATGAATTCTAAAAAGCAGGCTCGAATCCGTCGCGCTCGAAGAGCCCGAGCTAAAATTAGTGAGTTGGGTGTTAACCGCTTATGTGTTAATCGTTCACCACGTCACATTTATGCGCAAATTATTGCTGCTGACGGTAACCAAGTATTAGCAAGTGCTTCTACTTTAGATAAAGATTTACGTGCTAGTGCTACTGGCAATGTCGACGCTGCTAAAGCGGTTGGCAAATTAATCGCTGAACGTGCTAAAGCGGCTGGTGTTACCGGTGTTGCTTTTGATCGTAGTGGCTTTAAATACCATGGTCGTGTTAAGGCGTTAGCTGATGCAGCACGCGAAGGCGGACTAGAATTCTAAGGGTTGATTGAACATGGCATTTGTTAAAAAAGATGAAGCAAACACAGAAGGCTTTGAAGAGAAGTTAGTTCAAGTTAACCGTGTTGCTAAAACAGTTAAAGGTGGTCGTATCTTTGCTTTTACCGCGCTTACCGTTGTTGGTGATGGTAAGGGTCGTGTGGGTTTCGGTCGAGGTAAGGCTCGCGAAGTGCCAGCGGCAATCCAAAAAGCGATGGAATCTGCTCGTCGTGATATGATTCAGGTTGAATTGAATGGTGATACCATTCAATACCCAACTAAAGGTCGTCATGGTGCGTCCAAGGTCTACATGCAGCCAGCGTCTGAAGGTACTGGTGTTATTGCCGGTGGTGCGATGCGTGCCGTATTAGAGCTTGCAGGTGTTCAAAACGTATTAGCAAAGTGCTATGGGTCAACTAACCCAGTCAACGTTGTTCGTGCAACATTTGAAGCATTAAATGCAATGCGCTCTCCTGAGCAAATTGCTGCAAAACGCGGCAAGTCTGTTGAAGAAATAAGAGACTAAATGATAATTAAATTGATCGTTAATATAAATTAACTGTCAGATTGATTACTTAGTTGTTAGTAAAAATAGTAAAGATCTAATTCCGTGCTTTAAATAAAGCACCTCTTGATTTAGAGTGTGAGAGTTATAATGGCTAAAAAAACACTAAAAGTGACCCAAATTAAAAGTACAGCAGGTCGGTTAAAAAACCATATTGCCTGTGTTGCTGGCTTGGGCCTTCGTAGAATCGGTCACACAGTAGAAGTGGAAGATACTCCTTCTGTTCGCGGTATGATTAATACTGCCTATTATTTATTAAAGGTTGAAGGAGAGTAAAATGCGTCTTAATACATTAGCTCCAGCACCTGGTCACAAGTCGGATAAAAAACGCGTTGGTCGTGGTATTGGTAGCGGTACTGGTAAAACAGCTGGCCGTGGTCACAAAGGTTTAAAATCTCGCTCAGGCGGTAAAGTACGTGCAGGTTTTGAAGGTGGTCAAATGCCACTACAAAAGCGCCTACCTAAATACGGTTTTACATCACGTATTGGTATGGTTACTGCTGAGATTCGCTTGTCTGAATTAAATGCTGTTGAAGGTGATACCGTGACTCTTGAAACCTTGAGAGAAGCAGATCTAATTAACGCAAATATTAAGCGCGCCAAGATTTTCCTATCCGGCGAGCTTAAAAAAGCGCTAACCGTTAAAGGTTTGGCAGTTACTAAAGGTGCTAAAGCTGCAATTGAAGCAGCTGGTGGAAAAATAGAAGAGTAATTTATGGCAACACCAGGCAGTCTGCTAGGCAATCAAAAAGGACTAGGCGAGCTATGGGCTCGCCTTCGTTTTCTTTTTTTAGCGATAGTTGTTTATCGTATTGGTACGCATATCCCTGTTCCTGGTATTGATCCAGCTCGTGTCGCGGAGTTATTCGCCGATAACGAGGGTACCTATCTCGATTTATTTAATGTGTTCTCAGGCGGTGCGCTTGAACGCATGAGTATTTTAGCGCTGGGTATCATGCCCTATATTTCTGCTTCTATTATTATGCAGTTAATGTCGGCAGTAACACCATCGTTAGAGCAGTTAAAAAAAGAAGGTGATGCAGGTCGTCGTAAAATTACGCAGTACACGCGTTATTTGACTATTTTCTTAGCAATTATTCAGGCGACAGCAATGTCTCGTGGCCTGAATTTGGCTTATGAGGGCGCAAGCCCAATCGCTGAATTAGTTGATTCAATTATTATGATTACTTCACTGGTAACCGGTGCAGTATTTATGATGTGGTTGGGTGAGCAAGTGACAGAGAAAGGTATTGGTAATGGTATATCGATACTAATTTGTGCAGGCATTATTGCAGGCTTACCTGGTGCAGTTGGCCAAGCTTTTGAAAGTGCGCAACAAGGTGACTTAAATATATTATTATTGCTAGCTATCATCTTTTTATTGCTAGGAATTATGTGGTTTATTGTGTTGGTTGAGCGTGGGCAACGCCGTATTACGGTTAACTATGCTAAACGCCAACAAGGTAAAAAGGTTTATGCGGCTCAAACCAGTCATTTACCGTTAAAAATTAATATGGCGGGTGTTATTCCTGCCATCTTTGCAAGTAGCTTATTACTATTCCCGCAATCTATCGCAACATGGGCGGGTTCGGGCGAAGGGCGTACTTCAGAGATATTGCAAACTATTGCAGCTTCGCTAGGGCCTGGTCAACCATTGAATCTAATTGTATTTACTGGCTTGATCGTATTTTTCTGCTTCTTTTATACAGCATTAATGTACAACCCCAACGAAGTGGCGGACAACTTGAAAAAATCAGGTGCTTATATTCCTGGTATTCGCCCAGGTGAGCAGTCTGCAAGATATATTGATAGTGTACTAACGCGTTTGACAGTTGCTGGCTCTATTTATATGGCAGCTGTATCACTGATGCCACAGTTTATTATTGTTGCAACGGGTATACCTTTTTACTTAGGCGGTACATCGTTGCTAATTATTGTTGTTGTACTAATGGACTTTATGTCGCAGGTGCAATCGCATTTAATGTCTCAGCAGTATGAGTCATTAATGAAAAAATCAAATTTAAAAGGTTATGGTGGTGGACTCTAAGAGGCTATCAGCCTTAAGTTCACTAAAATGAGGTTTGTATGAAAGTTCGTGCTTCGGTTAAAAAAATCTGCCGCAATTGCAAAATGGTACGCCGCAAAGGTGTACTGCGTGTTATCTGTAAAGCGGAACCCAGACACAAGCAACGTCAAGGTTAATCCTTGCAGCTTGCTAGATAACTCATGTCCAATGAGTTGTCACACTAAGGGGTGTTGACTGTCGTTTATTAAGAAATTAATAAACTATTGCATTTAGGTGTTTTTATCGCTATCCTTTCGCGCCTTTTGTAGGGGAAGCCCTACAAAAGTATCGTATGTGGTGGCTAAATTCGTCGTCAACACTGAACAATAGCGCACTAAGTGTGCTCACATATACTGTGGAGTAAAATTGAATGGCTCGTATCGCCGGTGTCAATATACCCGATAATAAACATGCCGTTATTTCTTTGACTTATGTCTATGGAGTTGGCCGTACCACTGCTGAGAAAATCTTAGCAGCTACTGGTATTGCTGAATCTACAAAAATAGGCGATCTATCAGAAAGTCAGATGGATGAATTGCGTGCTGAAGTCGGTAAAGTTACTGTTGAAGGTGACTTACGTCGAGAAGTCTCGATGAATATCAAACGTTTAATGGATTTAGGTTGTTTCCGTGGTATTCGCCACCGTCGCAATTTACCTCTTCGTGGTCAACGCACTAAAACAAATGCGCGTACACGTAAAGGCCCTCGTAAGCCTATTAAGAAGTAAAATTCATCGTTTATATCACAGTAATTAAAGGTTAGGTATTTGCTATGGCTAAGCCAAGTAAACAAGCAACAAAGAAAAAAGTCAAAAAGACAGTGGTCGATGGCGTTGCCCATATCCACGCTTCTTTTAATAATACAATCGTAACCATCACCGATCGTCAAGGTAATGCATTATCTTGGGCAACAGCGGGTGGTTCTGGTTTCCGTGGTTCTCGTAAAAGTACGCCATTTGCTGCACAGGTTGCTGCTGAGCGTGCTGGACAAGCTGCATTAGATTATGGTCTAAAAAACCTCGACGTTGAAGTTAAGGGCCCAGGTCCTGGTCGCGAATCAGCTGTTCGTGCACTCAACAATGTTGGTTATAAAATTTCAAACATCACAGACGTGACGCCGATACCGCATAATGGTTGCCGTCCGCCAAAACGTCGTAGGGTATAAGGAGAATATAAATGGCTCGTTATCTCGGACCTACTTGTAAATTAGCACGCCGTGAAGGTACAGATCTTTACTTAAAAAGCGGTGTTCGTCCATTAGATTCAAAGTGTAAAATTGAAACTGCACCCGGTATGCACGGCGTTCGTCGCGGTCGTTTATCTGACTATGGTGTTCAGTTGCGTGAAAAACAAAAAGTACGTCGTATGTACGGTGTGCTTGAAAAGCAATTTCGTGGCTACTATAAAGAAGCTGCGCGTCGTAAAGGTGCAACTGGCGAGAACTTGTTGCAATTATTAGAATCTCGCTTAGATAACGTTGTTTATCGTATGGGCTTTGGCTCTACTCGCGCAGAATCTCGCCAATTAGTTTCGCATAAGGCGATTTTGGTTAACGGCACCACCGTTAATATTGCGTCTTACCAAGTGCAAGCAAACGATGTTATTTCTATCCGTGAGAAAGCGAAAAATCAATTGCGAATTAAGAGCGCATTAGATTTATCAGCTCAGCGCGAAGTTGAATGGGTAGAAGTCAACAATACTAAGCTTGAAGGTACATATAAGCGTGTTCCAGATCGTGCTGATCTACCTGCTGAAATTAATGAAAACTTGATTGTTGAGCTTTACTCTAAGTAATTTAATGCTCTATTGCTATTTTATAGTGATAGAGCGTCTTACGAGCTAATCTTACAATTCAAACTAAACCTTAAAGGTATGTTTATGCAAGCTGTGAACGAATTTTTGACCCCACGTCATATCGATGTAACGGAAAATTCACCCACGCACGCCAAAGTTGTCTTGGAGCCTCTTGAACGAGGTTTTGGTCACACTTTAGGTAATGCTTTACGTCGTATTCTGCTTTCTTCAATGCCTGGTTGTGCAATTATCGAAACAGAAATTGAAGGCGTTGAACACGAATACAGTGCGATAGAAGGTGTACAAGAAGATGTTATTGAAATTCTTCTAAACCTTAAAGGTGTTGCCGTTGTTATGAACGACGAAGAGAAAGTTCAAGCAACTGTCTCTTTAAGCAAAAGTGGCCCTGGTGTTGTAACTGCTGGTGATATTGTTGTTGATCATGGTGTTGAAGTTAAAAACCCAGATCATGTTATTGCAACTATCACGGGTAAAACTGATTTAAATATGCAAATGACTATTGCACGTGGCCGTGGCTACCAGCCTGCTGATGCACGTGTGAGTGACGATGAAGAGACTCGCTCAATTGGTCGTTTACAACTTGATGCTTCTTTTAGCCCTGTTAAGCGCCTGGCTTACTCGGTAGAAAGCGCACGTGTTGAGCAGCGTACTGATTTAGATAAGTTAGTTCTTGATCTAGAAACTAACGGCACGATTGATCCTGAAGAAGCTATCCGTCGTTCTGCGACAATTCTTCAGCAGCAACTTGCTGTATTTGTTGATCTTGAGCACGAGAAAGCCTCTGAGCCAGAAGCTAAAGAAGCTGAGATAGATCCTATCTTATTAAGACCTGTTGATGATCTTGAGCTCACTGTTCGCTCTGCAAACTGTCTTAAAGCTGAAAATATCTATTATATTGGTGACCTTGTTCAGCGTACTGAAGTTGAGCTATTAAAAACACCTAACCTTGGTAAAAAGTCATTAACTGAGATAAAAGATGTATTAGCATCTCGTGGTTTATCTCTAGGTCTGCGTTTGGAAAACTGGCCACCAGCCAGCCTACGTACTGACGACTAATACATTAAACAATTGTGTTGGCCTTGCTAGTAAGGTCAACATTTATAAATTATTGCTGTGAAGCAGGAAAACTAAAGGGTTAAAGTCATGCGCCATCGTCAAAGCGGACGTCAACTGAATCGTAACAGTTCACATCGCAAAGCCATGTTTAAAAATATGAGTATCTCTCTTGTAGAGCACGAGCTCATCAAAACAACCGTTCCTAAAGCAAAGGAATTACGTCGTCATATTGAGCCGTTAATTACTCTTGCTAAGAAAGATAGTGTTGCTAACCGCCGTTTAGCATTTAGACGCTTAAACTCTAAAGAAGCTGTTGGTAAATTATTTAGTGATCTTGGTCCTCGTTACGAGTCTCGCCCTGGTGGCTATGTACGTATCCTTAAGTGTGGTTACCGCACAGGTGACAAAGCACCTATGGCTTATGTTGAGTTAGTTGATCGCCAAGTGGTAACTGATGAAGACTCAGTTGTTGCTGAAGATTAAGATTTAAGTAAGATATCGAAGTAAGTGCGCAAGATTATTGAGTAAATGATTTTACATTGCGCATAAAAAAACCAGCTTATTGCTGGTTTTTTTATGCGTGCAGTTTTAAAAGCGTAGCAATAGGTTTTTATTGTACGCTTTTTATTTTAACTTATTTTAATAATGGTCTTAAAAAGTGCCCAGTATGAGACGCTTTAACTTTGCTGACGTCTTCTGGTGTCCCTTCTGCAATTATTTGTCCGCCACCACTACCACCCTCTGGGCCTAAATCAATTACCCAGTCAGCTGTTTTAATGACATCTAAGTTATGTTCAATAACCACGACTGTATTGCCATGATCGCGAAGACGATGCAGCACTATGAGTAGCTGTTGTATATCGTGAAAATGTAAACCTGTGGTTGGTTCATCTAAAATATAAATCGTTTGACCTGTATCGCGTTTAGACAGCTCCTTAGATAGCTTAACGCGCTGTGCTTCGCCACCCGATAAAGTATTAGCAGCCTGACCAAGACGAATATAAGAAAGGCCAACATCGATTAGAGTTTGTAATTTTCGAGCAACTGCCGGAATGGGGTCAAAAAATTCGCGTGCATCTTCGATAGTCATATCGAGAACTTGGTGGATATTTTTACCTTTGTAAGTAATTTCTAAGGTTTCACGGTTGTAGCGTTTGCCATGACAAACATCACAAGCAACGTATACGTCGGGTAAAAAGTGCATTTCTACCTTAACGACGCCATCACCTTGGCAAGCTTCACAGCGTCCACCTTTAACATTAAAGCTAAAGCGACCAGGTTTGTAACCTCTGGAGCGGGCCTCTTGTGTGCCCGAAAACAATTCTCTTACCGGTGTAAATATGCCGGTATAGGTAGCAGGGTTAGAGCGAGGTGTGCGTCCAATAGGGCTTTGATCTATATCAACGCATTTATCGATATGCTCAAGGCCTTTAATACTTTTATAAGGTGCAGGCTTTAGCGTTGTTGCACCGTTAAGCTCCGTTGCAACAATAGGATATAAAGTCCCATTGATAAGTGTTGATTTACCTGAGCCAGAAACACCGGTAACGCATGTCATTAAGCCGACAGGGATAGACAGTTTGGTTTTTTGTAAATTATTACCGCTGGCACCTGTTAGGGTAATTAACTTTTTAGAGTCAACTGGGTTACGCTTTTTAGGCACAGCAATTTCTTTTTCGCCCGATAAGTACTGGCCAGTTAGTGAGCCTTTAGTTTTTTTGATTTGCTCGACTTTGCCTTGGGCAATAACTTCTCCACCATGTACACCTGCACCTGGGCCAATATCAATAACGTGGTCTGCCAAGCGAATAGCGTCTTCGTCGTGCTCTACAACAATAACGGTATTGCCTAAGTCTCGTAAATGAATCAATGTTTTTAACAGGCGCTCATTGTCGCGCTGATGTAGGCCAATAGAGGGTTCATCAAGAATATACATGACGCCAACGAGGCCAGCACCAATTTGGCTAGCAAGACGAATACGCTGTGCTTCGCCGCCCGAGAGGGTGTCAGCGCTACGGTTCAGGCTTAAATAATTAAGGCCAACATCGTTTAAAAATTGAAAGCGATCACTGATCTCTTTTAAAATTTTATCGGCAATCTCAGCTTTTGCACCATCAAACTTAAGCGCTTTAAAATAGTCGTAGGCTTCCCCAATAGGGAAGGCGGTAATTTCTGGTAATATTTTATCGTCGATAAAAACGTTACGGGCTTCTTCGCGTAAGCGTGCGCCTTTACAGCTCGGGCAATTCTGGGTCGATAATAATTTAGCCAACTCTTCGCGTACACTTTGTGATTCGGTATCGCGATAACGCCGCTCTAGATTGGGTATCACACCTTCAAAGCGATGCTTGCGTTTATAGGTATCACCTTTGTCATTAATGTAGGTAAAGTTAATCTCGTTATCACCAGAGCCATATAAAATAGCCTGCTTGTGCTCTTCTTTTAGTTTTTCCCAAGGAGTGTCCGTTTTAAATTTAAAATGCTTGGCGAGTGACTCCAGCATATGAAAATAATAAATATTGCGTTTATCCCACCCTCTAATGGCACCTTCCGAAAGAGATGACTCAGGGAATTGTGCGATTTTAGACTCATCAAAATATTGTTTAACCCCTAAGCCATCGCAGGCTGGGCAAGCGCCGGCTGGATTATTAAAAGAAAATAAGCGCGGTTCTAGTTCAGTCAGTGAATAGTCACAAACGGGGCAGGCGTGCTTTGTCGAGAATATTTGATCGTCTTTTTCGCCATCCATATAGCTGATAGTAATCAAACCACCTGAGATATTAACGCCTGTTTCAATAGACTCGGCCAGTCGCAGTTGCAGATCATCACGAACTTTGAAGCGATCGACCACAGCCTCGATATTATGCTTTTTCTTTTTATCGAGTGGTGGTACTTCATCGAGATCAACGACTAAGCCATCGACGCGTACGCGAACAAAACCATCGCGGCGCAGTTGCTCAAACACATGTACATGCTCGCCCTTACGGTCACGTACAATGGGTGCAAGTAGCATTAATTTTGTACCCTCAGGTAGGGCTAAAATAGAGTCAACGATCTCGCTGATCGTTTGTGCTGATAACGGCACATGGTGTGTTGGGCAACGGGCTTCGCCTACACGCGCATACAGAAGGCGGAGATAATCGTAAATCTCGGTAATGGTGCCTACTGTTGAGCGCGGGTTGTGAGACGTTGATTTTTGCTCGATAGAGATCGCCGGACTTAAGCCTTCAATATGATCAACATCGGGCTTTTCCATCATTGATAAAAACTGGCGAGCATAGGTTGATAGTGACTCGACATAACGTCGTTGACCTTCGGCATATAATGTATCAAAGGCTAGTGAAGATTTCCCTGAACCGGATAAACCAGTAATAACAATAAATTTATCGCGGGGAATATCGATATCAATATTTTTAAGATTGTGGGTGCGAGCGCCCCGAACAGTAATAGTATCCACAAAGATAACTCGGTGAGTAAATAAACGCGTAAGTATAATCGATTAGTACGACAGGATGTACGCTTTGTTAGGTTTAAATAGAGCTTATAGGGATTGTCTATTCATGCACAATAGACAATCCCTTAACACAGCCCCTAGGGCCTGTTAATACTACTTGACTACTAACTGCCGGAGTCGCTTTTTTCTTCTGGTAAGGCGTCAGGACTGACGTTTAGTCACTCTAAATGAAGGGCTGACAACGCAGCCAGAGGAAAAAAGCGGCCTGGCCCGAAGGGTTGCGCCTAAAAATCCGTCACTCTGCGTTATTCGTCGTTCATTTGGAATAACCAAACTACTCTCCTTGTGCCTTGATTGACAGATTTTTTGACACAACAGTCGGTAGTCAAGTAGTGTTAACAGGCCCTGAAGCTTGCTAGAATGTTCGGGCCTGTTCATACTCATTAAATAGCCACTGTTGTAGCTAAAAAAGTGCCAGTCAAGGCACAAGGAGAGTAGTTTGGTTATTCCAAATGAACGACGAGCAACACAGGGCGGTGCTTTTTTAGTTGCAACCCTTAGGGCCAGACCATTTTTTCACCCAGCGGCGTTAGATATCGCTTATGTATGTTGAATACACAGCGCTCTTTCTGTCTTGTTGGGTAAAAAAATAGACGCTGGCAGTGATTATTTAATGAGTATGAATAGGCCCTAGTCCAATTGTCTAATGAGTCGCTATGTCACCGGTAAAACTTTCTGAATCTCGTGCTGTATTCTCGCTAGCGACGCTCTACATTGTGAGAATGTTGGGTTTGTTTATGGTGTTGCCTGTACTGGTATTAGCAGGTGGTGAATATACCCAAAGCAGTGTTTTTTTATTAGGTATTGCGCTAGGTATTTATGGGTTAACGCAGGCCTGCTTACAAATCCCCTTTGGTGTGTTATCTGACCGCTTTGGCCGTAAGCCCTTAATTATTACTGGGCTAATAATTTTTGCCCTAGGCTCCTTTATTGCAGCCATGGCTGAGTCTGTTCATGGGTTGATTATTGGCCGAGCGCTTCAGGGGGCAGGTGCTATTGCTGGTGTGATTATGGCCATGGTGGGGGATCTAACCTCAGATAAAACTCGCACTAAAGCGATGGCGACTATCGGTGCCTCTATAGGTGTTGCTTTTGCTTTATCTCTCGTTATTGGCCCATTAATTACAACCGCGGGTGGCGTACGTTGGGTATTCTGGCTCACGCTAATCCTTTCGCTGATAGGCATAGTTATTGTTATTTGGTTTGTGCCTTCTGTGGATGGTCATCATAGAAGTCGGCGCCTACTATCGCTCAGTAGCCTTCGTATAGTGGTAGTTAATGCTGATTTGCTCAGGCTAAACCTTGGTATTTTTATGTTACATGCGGTACTTATGGCTTTATTCGTAGCGCTGCCAATATTCTTGCAGACAATTAATATACCCACTTCCCAGCATGCCTGGATTTATATGGGTGTCATGCTTATCTCCTTTGTGTTGATGGTACCCCTTATTATTATTGGGGAACGTAAAGGTATTGTTAAGAGGATCTTTTTAGCATTATTGATGATAGCTATACTCGCTCTTGCTGGCTTGGCTGTCGTGCCATCTGATACGGATGCGAGTGTAGTATTAGTGCTGGCTGGTATGCTGTTCTTCTTTATTGGCTTTAATTATTTAGAGGCAACATTGCCATCGCTAATGAGTAAAACCGTGCCAGAGGCCCATCGTGGCGCAGGTTCGAGTATGTTCTCTACCTGTCAGTTTTTAGGTGCTGCTGTTGGTGGTATTTTAGGTGGCTGGCTATTTGCTCAATTTGGCATTTCAGTGCTCATGCTAAGCTGTGCCGGTGCATTACTTATTTGGTGGTTATGTGCATGCCAAATGAGTATTCCTAAAACAGGCAACAAAGAAAACGATGCCGAAAATGTGTTAGCATAAACCGCTAAATACGCTTATATAACCAATAATATTTATATCAGAGAGGAAGCCCATGGCTCGCGGAATTAACAAAGTCATCTTGGTTGGTAATTTGGGTCAAGACCCAGAAGTACGTTATATGCCATCGGGTGGTGCTGTCACTAATGTGACTATTGCAACCAGCGAGAGCTGGAAAGACAAGCAAACAGGGCAGCCTGTTGATAGGACCGAATGGCATCGTATTGTGTTTTTTAATCGCCTTGCGGAAATTGCAGGCGAATACTTAAGAAAAGGTTCTCAAGTGTACGTTGAGGGCAAGCTGCAAACCCGTAAATGGCAAGATCAATCTGGAGCAGATCGCTATACAACAGAGATTGTTGCCAATGAATTACAAATGCTAGGTGGTCGCCAAGGCCAAGGGGCTGCAAATAATATGGGTGGTGATCCAGGTTATGGTGCTGAGCCTTCTTATGGTGGAGGTATGGGCGGTGGCATGACTAGCAGCGCGCCAGCTGGAGGCCAAGGTGGAATGAGTGCTCCTAAGCCAGCTAGCCCGCAGCCAAAACCGCAGCAAGCACCCGCTGCGCCACCGAGTATGGATAGCTTTGATGATGATATTCCGTTTTAAAAATCGTTATGAGGTAAAGTGTAAAAACTTATTCACAAAAATTTTTATTATTAAAGCCCTGTTTTTGCAGGGCTTTTTTGTATTTTTTGGTTGGTTTTTGTAAAGCTAAAAAGATATTTAACGAAAAGCCCTCTACCAAAATGAATAATTTTTTAGTAGCATGTGCGAACTAAATCACAAATAATAAATTTAAAAGACGAATAAAAATATAACAACAATCACTTACTATACGTGTTCATAACAACGCAACTATTACTAATCAACGCGTTGTAAAGGTAATAAATAATTTTAAACACCAGTTTGATCATGAGCTATTTGCCAAATAAATAGCGACAAGGATAGTGAATAATAACAATAGAGATTAGGAATTTTCCACAATGATGTGGCCGACTATTAGACACGCCTGCCTACAACGCTTATCCGTTGTTATTTCCTTTTTCAGTGTAAGGCTGCCAGCCTTCGTATTTATCCTAGTCGCTTTGGCTACGGGCGTAGCCTATGCGGCCAGCGTAGAGCGTATTACTCGTTATGAATATGATGGTGCGGGTAATATCATCGGCGTTCTTGCCGAAGACCAGGCAGGCCCACCTAGTATCAGTGCATTTAGTCGTAGCTTTATTAACAGGGGTAATAGTGTACAAATAACTGCAACAGGTGAGAATTTACTGGGTGCTGAGGTATTAACCGATGTGCAAGGCTTAACCATTAGTAATATTAGTCCATCTAGCGACCAAGTGACTTTTACTCTAGTGGCCTCTGCACAGGCTACCTTGGGTGATGCACCTTTACGCTTTGTGACTGGGTTGGGTGAGGCCGAGCAAAGCCTTATTGTCGCACCGGCGCCACCGGTATTAGTAACTAACCCTAGTCCAATTGTGATCGAAGGCCAGTCTTTAGAAGCAACAGTGACATTAACCTTTGCCGAGCCCCGCCCCGAACAAGAAACCTATACCGTTGAAATGTTAGATGCGACCGTTGCTACAACACCCACTACCAGCTTTACTGTTGAAGCGGGCCAGCGTGAAGCGACATTAGTGCTAACAGGTATTGCAAGTGGCGTCACCCGTCTTAATATCGAGCTGGCTGAACAATTCAACTCCTACTCCTTCTCGGTAACTGTGGCCAAAAGCTTCCTCGAACTATTGGAAGAATACCCGGATATACGGCAACGTAGCCTCTTTAGCTCACACGTTGGTGTTGTGGTTGAAGACCCTCAAACGCTATCTAATAGTACCTTTTCTCAATCAGTTGGGGTGACCGTTGCAGATCCTAACTCTCTTTCTTCGGTATATTCAAATTCAGTAGGTATTGTGGTGACTGTTGATGCCAACGATTTTGATCGACTAGTCTATTCCGACTCAGTGGGTATTGTTGTCAGTGTAGATGCCAGTAACTTTGGTGCCTTGGTGTATTCCAATGCCGTAGGTGTGGCAGTTACTGATACAAGCGAAACGCAACCCTACAGTAATGAAGTAGGAGCCGTTGTCGGACCGTTAATAGAAAATAATATACAGCCAGAAGTAGCAACATCAAGCACCGATATAATACTTGAAATAACAGGGGCTAATTTGCAAGAGGTGCAAAGCGCCTCGATATCACCTAATGCAGAGCTTACTTTGGGTGCATTGGGCCTTAACCCAGAGGGTACCGCGCTTTTTGTGCCAGTCACTATTGGAGCAACAGCGGTTCTAGGCGTGTATGAAATAACTTTAACAGGTGTGCAAGGAGAGATTCCTACACGTTTAAATACACCATTGACGATTACCATTGAATAATACGAATTAATAAGCAATGACTTTTTGCAGGAGCATCACTATGAACAACTACACACAGAGAACACGAGCGGGCCTTAAATGGGCGGGGTTATGCTTGTTATTACTGGTAGCGCCTGTATGGGCATTTGATAGCGGCAGTACCGGGGTAGATGGTGCGCTGAGACCAACAGAAGATACCATTATCACCATGCCTATTGGTGGCACATTACAATACAGTGATATTAATATTCCAGCGGGTATCACGGTACGTTTTATGAATAACCCCGATGGCCCAGTAACCCCAGCTACTATTTTGGTGCAAGGTGATGCAACCATTAACGGTGTGATTGATATCTCTGGTCGAAGTGGTAGCGATGTGTTTCCAGCAGTTTTATTAGCTGCTGGTAGTTATGCAGGTGGCGCTCCTCAAATTGGCCGGGGTGGTACAGGGCAAGGCCCAGGTGGTGGTGCTGGAGGTAGTAGTAATAGTACGGGTGTTGGCGGCTCTTATGGCTCTTTGGGCGGAGCGGGTGCCTTTAACCCTTCTGCCTTAAGGTCTCCAGTTTATGGATCCATTTCTTTACAGCCTTTATTGGGTGGATCTGGTGGTGGTACAGCTCGAAGAGAGGCGGGTGTGCCATTAAATATAGGTGGATTTGGCGGCGGTGGTGGTGGTGCTATGTTATTTGCAGTATCGGGCACCTTAACGCTTAATGGTAATATTTTAGCTAATGGTGGTAATGGTTCCCCTCTTGCTGTTACATCTGGTGTTTCGCGTGGTTCTGGTGGTGGTAGTGGTGGTGGTGTACGCTTAATTGCCAGCCTTTTGGCGGGTAGTGGCAATATTAATATCAATGGGGGTCAGGGAGGGTTTGGAACCGGTAATGTTAATGGCGGTGGTGGCGGCCATGGCCGTGTACGCCTTGAGGGTGACGAGATCATATTTTCTGGTACAGTGACCCCAAATACAATAACGTCAGTATCGCTGTCGACACCAGAGCCCATTATCCCTGCTAACTTCCCCACAGTACGTATTAGCAGTGTGGCGGGTAATGCAGTGCCTGCAAATCCCACGGGTGCTAATGATATTGTCTTACCATCAACACTGAGCAACCCTGTAACTGTCGAATTTACTGCCACACAGGTACCTACTGGCTCAACCATTGAGTTAAGTTTGGTGCCAACGACGAGTGGTAATCGCACCACTGTCACCTCTGGTGCCTTAACGGGCAGTCTAGAAAGCTCTACTGCTAGTGTAGAGGTCACTCTACCCACAGGCGCTAGCACTTTATTAGCATCGATAAATTTTGTAGTAACCCCAAGTACCGCGGCACTATATGAGCCTTTTGCCGATGGTGAACAAGTGGCCCAAGTGACCTTGGAGAGCGCCTTGGGTGGTGGTCCGTCGGTGATGACCTTAATTACTAAAAGTGGCAGAGTGATCGAAGTGCCTACTTACGCCAACCTCTAACTGATAAAAATAAAGACAACAATAATAATAGCGACAATTGATAAAGGTATAACGGGACGAAGGATGTTGGGTGATATATTAAATAATAAAAAAGGACTGCGTTATTGGCTTAGACTGGTGGGGTTGTGGGTACTTTTAGTTGCTCCCCTATCAAGCTGGGCCACGCCCGATACTGATTATCAAATATTAAACAATGTTGAAATCAGCCAAAGTAGGCTCCACTACTTTGGCTACTACGGCAAAGTGTTTACCCGTAACAAAATTAAGAATACAGGTACCGAGACCATAAGTGGTCAGTTCCGTTTAGTAATAGAAAGTCCCAGCCAAAGAGTGCTCGAAGTCGATGGCACGACAGAGGGTGGTGAGCCCTATGTGTGGTTAAAGCAAGGCCGTTGGATTAATTTTGAGCCTGGGGATGTACTGCGCAAGCGCTTGTTTTTTGTTAGGCATCGTGGCCACCAGATAAACTACAACCTGCGTGTGGAGTACCGCCAAGATAGCCTTGATCAATATACACCCGTTGGCTCTATAAGCTTTGTACAGCAACAGCGCTACTACCGTTGGCACCCTCGTGGTATTGTCACTAAAAACCGCCTAACAAATCAAGGCACACAGAGCCAAACTGGCCCATTCCGTTTAGTGATTACCAATAATAACCGCCCAGTCGTCAATGCCGATGGTTACACACATACGGGCGAACCTTTTATTAAGTTAATTCAAACCGAGCTAGCAACGGGTGAGCGAATTAGTGGCCTGCCTATTATCTTTAGTGGTTTTTATTGGCAGCAATTTGGCCTGCGCTACGGCCTGCGGCTAGAGCGGCGCGAAGATGCCATGACAGAAAATACGCCACCGCTTGCCAATGCTGGGCCAGACCAGGCCGTGGCACTTGGCAGTACAGTAATTCTTGATGCCAGTGCTTCATCGGATGTCGACGGTGATGCGTTGAGTTATGTTTGGCGCTTTGTTGGGCAACCGCAAAATTCTTCTGCGACTTTGTCAGACCCTGCACAGGTTAGCCCGGATTTTATTGTAGACGAACCGGGTGATTATATTCTTGATTTACTGGTTAACGATGGTAGCGAAGATAGCCAACCCGATCAGGTAATTATCTCTACCTTAAATATTGCCCCTGTCGCCAATGCCGGTATTGATCAACAAGGTAATGTGGGGGATCGAATTGTACTGGATGCGAGTGCTTCCAGTGATCGTGACGGTGATATCTTAAGCTATCTATGGCAGATTGAATCTGCCCCTATTGATAGCAATGCCGTATTAGAGACGCAAGACGGTGTAATGTCTGCTTTGACTATCGATAGTTTGGGTGAATACGTGATTCGCTTAAATGTGGCAGATCCCGAGGCAGCCAGCGGCACCGATACCGTGACCATTACCAGTGAAAACTTGCCACCTGTAGCTAATGCCGGAGCTGATCAGCAAGCTTTTGTTAACGACATTGTACAACTTGATGGTAGTGCTTCCTCTGATTTAGAAAACTTGCCACTAATTTACCGCTGGTCCATTGTGAGCCAACCACAAGGTAGCCAAGCAATACTCAGTGATGCCACGCTCGTTAACCCAATCTTGTCTATCGATAGTGCCGGTGATTATGTGGTGCAACTCATTGTTAACGATGGCCTTATAGATAGCATGCCAGACCAGCTAGTGGTATCTACCGTTAACAGCCGCCCTGTGGCTAATGCAGGTGGTGATCAAACCGTTGAGTTCGATCAACCAGTCATTATCAGTGGTATCAACTCTAACGATGTAGATGATGACCTGCTGAGCTACCAATGGGCAATTATCAACCGTCCCGAAGACAGTCTTAGCGAACTCAATAACACCAATGAAGAAAATACAGGCTTTTTGCCCGATCTACCGGGCCTTTATATCGTGCAACTGGTTGTTAACGATGGCCAGCTAGCGAGTGAGCCTGTGACCATCAATATTACTGTACAAGAGCCGCCCAATGAAATCCCGCGCGTTATTAGTAGCCCGGTAACCGAGGCAACTGTGGGTGAGCTTTATACTTATACCGTAATAGCACTGGATGCCGATAACGACCCCCTAACCTATAACTTGTTCGCAGCCCCTGCGGGTATGGTAGTAGTTGGCAGTACCCTTAACTGGGTACCCGATGCTGTAGGCAATGCTACGGTGATCTTACAAGTAAGTGATGGGCGTGGTGGTAGTGTGACTCAACGCTTTAGCATTAATGTAGCGCTACCCCAATTACCACCAGAGATTACATCGACCCCAGTTGCCACGGCAACAGTAAACACACTTTATCGCTACGTGGTTACCGCCAGTGATATTAATGGGGGTGATTTAAGCTATAGTCTCAGCCAAGCTCCCTTAGGTATGCGCTTAACGCAAAATAGTAATAACAATGCCATTATCGAGTGGACACCTATTCGTGATAGTAACGACGAGGTCGTTATTACTGTGACCGATGAGCAAGGTCTTGTTGCTACGCAAACTTATAGTCTACAAGTGGGTGGTGAACAGGCATTGTCACCCACATTAGATATTATAGGTAACCAAATAGCACCACTGGGGCAGTCGCTACTGTTACAGCTAAGCGCAACAGACCCACAAAATGCAAATTTGCAGTTTGTTGTCTCGCCCACACCACTGCCGGCCAATATGAGCTTTAATGCCAATACAGGCGAGTTGGAGTTTACTCCACAGCGTAACCAAGTCGGTGTGTACACACTTACCTTCTCTGCCACCAATGGCAACTATAGCGACCAAGAGACAATCACCATAACCGTACCCGAGCCCGATGGTGTCACCCGCTTGCGTGGGCAGGTATTAACTTTAGGTAATGCGCCATTGCCCGGTGTGCGTTTAGAGGTTGGCAGCCAATCAGTCTTTACCAATGCCGATGGAGACTTCTTCTTCGATAATTTGGTAACATCTGGCTCGGTAAGGTTATTAATCGATGGTAGTGCAGTAGATCCGGTACTGGGCGATTTTGCTACAGTCCCTGAGGTAATTGATGTTGTCGTCGGTGCCGATAACGTCCTTGAACCAGCCGTATTTTTAATCCCGCTGGACACTCCGAGTGCTGATCCGGTTGTTTCAACCCGAACTAGTACTATAACAAGCAGCGTATTCGACGACGTTAACGGTAACCCTATGGCGCCGGTTACTCTAACGATACCAGCAGGTGCGGCTATTGATGATGATACAGGTTTGCCATTTGAGGGCGATATTACTATCTCGCGCGTCGTCGACCCAACATTAGGGCCGCGTCCGCTGCCAGATGAATACGACTTCTCGGTATACATTGCTATTCAACCCTTTGGTGTGACTTACCCAGAGCCAGTGCCTATCTCTTTCCCCAATGTTGAGCGTTTTCCTCCGGGGTCGCGCCTAGATTTCTTTGCGCTTAATCACGAAACCGGCGAGATGGAACAGATTGGCGAAGGCCTTGTGAGTGCCGATGGGCGGACAGTTGACTCCATTGGTGGTGTGGTGCGCAGTAACTCTTGGCATGGTGTTACTGCCACAACCCCAACGACTCAACCTAATAAACCCACAGGTTCCAGTAGCACAGCAAAAAGTGATAGAAGTTGTGATGCGTGTAAAATCAATAAAACCACGGGTAATTTAGCCGAGTGGCATAACCTACCCAGTTATCGCTCGCTGGCGCAACAACGCTCTTTTAAAGTGGAATACAACAGTAATACCGCCAAACCCGCCCCGATTCTGACACTGGATACTGGCTTTGGTAATCAAGCGCCACCGCCTATTTCTATGTCGCTGCAGCTTAGCCTCGATGGCATTCGTTTGGGTGACGATGTATTTACAGGCACTCGTATTGTACCTATAGGGCGTGGTCAATTTGCGCAAACTCGCACAGCTATACAGTATGATGCCAGTAGCTTTGGTACAGGTTTGCATAGCTACATACTAACTACTCAGTGTTATTTCCCAATCTCGCGCCGTGCCGATAGCATTGCAGGCGAAGTAATGATTAATAACCAAACCGATAGCGCTATTGGTGCGGGCTGGGCAATCGCTGGCTTACAGCGTCTTTATCCTCATGAGCCAACGGGTCAAGTACTATTGGCTGATGGCACCGAGACACTATTAAGCTTTATGCCTTTGGCAGCCAATCCCGACCAATTTACCTCGCCACCAACAGACTACTCTGTATTGCGCCGTAACCCAGATGGTAGTTATACCCGCCGTATGAAAGACGGTATGATCTACGAGTACGATAGTCGTGGCTTTTTAGTGAACGACCGCGACCGTAATGACAATACAACGACATATACCTACGATAGCGAAGACCGGCTAATCCGTATTGTTGATCCAGTAGGTGAGGCCTTCGAGCTAAGTTATAGTGCTGGCAAGCTAAGCAGTGTCAGCGATCCATTGGAGCGCACTACGCGCTTTGAGCACGACAGCCGTGGTAACTTAACCGCAATTATCGAGCCTAACGGTGATACCCGTACCTTTGAGTATGCGGAAGACGACCATCTAATGATCGCACAAACCGACCAGCGCGATAACCGTAAACAATACCGCTTTAACTTTGCACGCCGTGTAGTCGAGGCCATACTGCCCGATGAAAGCAGCGTAAGTTATGATATTGGTGATCTTAGTGGCTTAGTGGACACCACCAATGGTAACGGTGATCGCAACCAGCCATTAGCCGCACCACCTCTTGTGAGTGAAGTACAAAACGCCATGGTTGACCAAAACGGCAACGAGAGTAGTACTCAAGTCGACGGTAATGACATTCCCATTAGTAAAACCGACGCTGTGGGCAGAGTCTATAACTACCAGCGCGATAACAATGGTGAGATTACGCGACGTACTAGGCCTAATGAATCAACCATCGATCAAACCTTTGATGCTCTGGGTAATATGCTCACGCGCCGCGAAAACTTTAACGGCGCCTTTTATCAGTACAGCTACGATGAATTTAGCTTAATGACCAGCTATACCAACCCTAACGGTAACACCACTACTTATAATCGCGACCCCAATGGTAATGCTACCAGCATAGTTAACCAACTTGGCCATACCACCATCATGGAATACGACAGCCGTGGTTTGGTCACTCGTATGGAGACACCCAACCAGTTAGTTGTCGAATACGTTTATAATGATCAAGGGCTAGTTGAGACGATTACCCAAACACCACCTACAGGTAATCCTGCGGATATACGCGTCACCACCTATACCTACGATGCTGCTGGGCAAAATACCCAATTGATCACGCCTGATAATATCATCGTGAATATGACTTATGATGAAAAAGGTCGACTGACACGCGCAGTCGATAATCTTAACCAAACCATCGACTTCACATACGATGGCTATAACAATTTAATAAAAACCGGTACCCAAAATACCAGTGGAGATCTGGCGCTCACCGTGGAGTCGGCCTTTGATAATCGCAATCGGGCCATTGAGGCCAGTGCGCCACATATAGATACTGAAAATTCTACCAGTCAAACTATTTTGGATAATAACAGCAATATTATTGGCAATATCGACCCCAATGGTAGTAGCAGTAGCAACGAATATGATGGCGAAGACCGCTTAATTCGCAATACTCATCGCCTAAATGGCGTGACGGAATATACCTATGATACCAACGACCGCATTACCCGTGTAGTGGCGCCCAATGGTGTGGTTACCGGTTACACCTACGACCTGCTGGGGCGTATTACCTCCGAGATCAGCCCAGACCGTGGTACCCTAAGTTACACCTACGACAATAACAATAATATGCTCACCACCACCGATGGCCGTGGGATTACCACTACCTACACTTACGATGAGCTAGAACGACCAGTGACCAAAACCTTCCCCAATAGTGCCGGCACTTTTGAGGATGTTACCTATTGCTACGACAGTGCAGCCAACTGTGCAAATATACTGGCAACACAACAAGGCCCAAATAGCAGCAACTGTGAGTTAAGTGTAGGGCGACTCTGTGCCGTGGCTGATGAAAGCGGCACTTATGCGTACGATTACGATGCCTTTGGTAACCAATTACAAGTGACAAAAACCGAGCTAGGCACCAGCTATGCAACGGCCTACCAGTACGACCAAGGTGATAACATCATACAAATGCGCTACCCCACCGGGCGTATTATTAATATCAACCGCGATGGCGTACGACGTGTACAAGCCATCAGTACAGCAGTTAACGGTAGTAACCAGCCAGTCATAAGCAATATCCAATACCGTGCCGACAACCAACTGACTCGACAAACCTTTGGTAACGGTCTAGTAGATACCCGCGCCTACGACTTACAAGGCCGTCTAATCGATCAGCGTCTGAGTAACCTCGACGAACGCAGCTACAACTACGACCGCAACAGCAATATGCTTAGCCGTAACACCACACCACAAAACAGCTTCTACGACTACGATGCGCTGGACCGTTTAGTGGGCGATCAAATAGATGTGCAACCCCTAGAGCGATATGAATATGATTTAAACCACAATCGCCAAAGTAGAACCGTCGATACGAATATCGATGACTACAGCTACCAAACAGGTACCAACCGTTTAATTGGCACCGATCAAGTGCAAGAAGGTGACGCCCCTGTAGCAGCAGAAGCGGTCCGCACCTACAATAACGCCAATCGCTGGTATCAATTATTCGAAGATGGTGAGCTAACAGCTACCTACATTTACAACGCACAAGGCCTACGTACTCGTAAAGTGATTGGTGACGATGCTGCCACTGCTACAGTAACTATTTATCACTATGATCAACAAGGGATGCTTATTGCCGAAACCGATAGTGCAGGCAACCCGCAAAGAGAGTATATTTACAACGGCATGAGTCCCGTAGCACAAATAGATAGCGAGCTTGCAGAGACGATTAACTACCTACATACGGATCATCTCTATACACCGCGCTTTGCTACCAATAGTGCAGATGAGATCACTTGGCGCTGGGAAGGCGATGCCTTTGGTACGGCGAATGCGGAAGATATTGCGACGACGGTTAACTTGAGGTTCCCCGGCCAGTATTTTGATGAAGAGACTAATCTTCATTACAACCACTTTAGGTATTATGATCCGGCAACTGGGCGTTATGTGCAAAGTGATCGGATTGGGTTACAGGGAGGAAGTAATACCTATGGATATTCAATGCAAAATCCTCTTATGCGAATTGATCCATTGGGTTTAGCAAGTTTTTATGGGGTTGAACTGCAAATCCCATTAATTGGTGGTTCATCAGCTGGTGGAGGCCTAACCATCGTAACGTGCACAGATGAGTGTGATGAACCAAAGACCTTTTTATTCGGGAAAGTTTGTGGAGGCTTTGCCGGTGGAGTTAGCGCAATAGCTGGTGCGGTTACAAATCTTGAAGGAGAAAATTGCAGACCAGGTAATTACACGGGATATTTTTTGGAGTTTTCTGCTGGTGCAGATGGGGTTGCTTCAGCTTTCGATGTAGGCCTTACTAATAACTCTAGCGGACTTCCAAATGGCTTTAGTGGTGTTAATGAAGGTGGTGTAGGGTTTGGCTCCGAAGGTGTTGGAGTACAATTATGTTGGTATATTTTTATACGCGAATTATAAAGTTACTATCTATTTAAATGAGTTTTATTATGAAAAAAATAGGTATAATTTTATCGCTAATAGTTTTTGTTGCAGGGGTTTCTACAATTGTAATCTTGTGTATGAACTATTTTGTTGATTCTAAAAGTAGAGCAGAAGATAAATATAAAAAAGTATTTTATAACTCGACTAAGCTTGAGTTATGTCAGATTAAAGGCAGTGTCACAGCTAGTTCGAAATGCTATTTAATTGATATGCCTACCTTTAAGAAAGCTATTGCAGATGGTGGTTTAACTCTTCCGGGTAAAAATAAAATTAGACTTACATATTTACTTCATGCTACTAGGCATGGAGAAAGTATTGGGTGCTTTAAAGTTAATGAATATGAGGATAAATCGTTGTCAGTTATTATAAGCAATATAAAAGCTGATAATAAATGTAAGAAAATAGAAAAGTATCTCGGCGGCTGGAATTTTTATGTCAATCGAAATTTTCTTCCTTCAAAATAAAATCAGTTAAAGGTGTCGCGTCTAATGAGATGACTCACCTCATTCCAAGCGTTAAGCTTGGGATGACATTAGCAAACTGAGGTGAATCATCATGGCTATAAAATCAAAGGTTCAGAGACGTTGATTTAAAGCCTAGCCTTTTGTCGGTTAGGCTTTTTTATTTTGGGCTGTTATTTTTGTTCTAAGGCCACATCATCTGCTGTGTGGTGATCAGTTCGGTAATCACATCCTCCCCCTGTTGCTGTAACCATTGCTGGTTAAGATACAGCCCAAAGTGGCATTCTTCATTACTTAGTGCCTTACTGAGAATATCGTGCTCTACATCATCGGGCGCAGTCATTGCCCGAATGGCCGTATCATAAAACTGATAACTCGCTAGCAACTTTAGGTACTATGATCTCGTAACTGGACGTTACATCCAGTCAGACAGAATAGGGTTGGGTGATGGGACGAATACTTATCTTTATGCTGGGGCTAATCCAACTGCATTTTATGACCTTTTGGGTTTGTATAAATGTAGTTATTTAGCTCAAGGTAATGGTGGCGGATCAGGAAGAACAGCTGACGGTATGAAGCTTTGCGATTACAAATGTAGGTGTAAATGTGATGATGGAAAAATAAAGACGGTTACAGTTCAGGGTGGTTCTTCCGGTCCTGCGGGTGGCCAAGTATGCTTAGGTGCCGTTACAGCTACAGGTATTTCTCCTGGAGGCAATAATACTTATACGTATACTATAGGCTTTCGTGAGTTTGGTGTGGATACAGAACCAGCATGGTATAATTTTTTAGGGCCAAGTTTATTAGAAGATAATTTATCGAAAGCTATGGATAAAGTGTGTGACTGTGATAAATGATACAAGCTTAGTTAATAAAATATTCTTTCTAATAGTTATTCTGTGTTTCTTTTCGATAATTTTTATTGAAGATAAAAGTATTATTGATTTCTATGACAGCATCTATATTTATAGGCATGGGGATTACTTTCTTATTTATTCGGTAACATTTTTTTCTTTGCCAATTATAGTTCTTTTAAAAGATAGAGCCTTTTCTAGAGTATTTTTTTATCTTTGTGTGGTTTTTACTTTAAGTGAAATGAGCTTTAAATTGGCGTCAAATATTTTTTTAAAAGATGTTTTTAGTATAAAAGAATTATATTATATGGCTTTTTATCTTCTTATCTCTTGCGCGTTGATTTACATAGTGAAATGCTTGTATAGAAAAGATAATGGCCTTAAGTTCATTCTGCCTATGGTTTTGGTTTTGCGCTTTCATCTGTTCCGCTTGTAGTTCATTTGTTGTTTTCTATCAAGGCCGCGATGAGTAGCTAATAAGTCAAGGACAGAACAGAAAAGATACCGTCTTAAAAATCAAGAAGAAAAAAGGGGCGCAACTATTTAATTGAAGCCTAGCCATAGCGGTAATACTGTTATAGCGTTAACAACTAATTCTGGTTGGGTTAGTGGAGGTGGATTTGGTGGGAAGGCGGCTGTCTCTTGTAGGAATCCATGGGCGGGACAGGTGTCTACTAAGTAAGAATTCAAAGTTATGTATATATTATTTATTAATATTTTATTTCTGTTATTGGCTTTGTGGTATGCAATAAAGCAGAAAAATATAGTTATAAAAGGTTTATCTAGAATACTTTTAATAATTGGTATATTACTAGTTTTAATTGGTCTTGTTTTAGCGAACTTAATCCAAACAGGGATTTTTGAACAAATAAATATACTAAGTGATTTGATATCATTTAGCAGCGTACAATCTTATGTATTTGAAATAGCTTTCTATATGTCTCCTTTAGGAATAGTTTTTATATGTTGTGCGATCATGAAGTCGAAAGGGTCAGGCTCGATTGAAAAGTAATATCTAAAGCCTAGCCTTGTCGGTTAGGCTTTTTAATTTTGTTTATAACCACTTTAGGTACTATGACCCGAAGACAGGGAGACACATCCAGTCAGATAGGATAGGGTTGGGTGATGAGACGAATGCTTATGGGTATGCTCATCAAAACCCGCTTTTCTTTAGCGATCCTCAAGGGTTAGCTGTATGTGCTGGTGCTTGTGTTACAGGTGCTGTTATTGGGGCTGGAAGACTAATACAAATTGGCGTCCGAGCTTATCGGGCATTACAATCTACTAGAGCATTACAAGGAATTGTTGATGGTTTAAATGACAGAACAGGTGATAAAGCAACATTCCCTTGGCCCCCTAAAAAGTCGGGGAAATATGTTTGTATCTGTAGAGCCAATAGTCTTAATCGTGCGGAGGGGTGTTCACCAACATTTGGGTATGGCTTTGGGATTGTTAATGATCCTCAAACTGCGAGAAATATTGCAGAAGATATGGCCCAAGCAAATCTAAAAGGGGGTGATCAACATCATACACAATGCAAATGTATTGATCCTAAAGGTCAACGAATCTAATAAAGTTTTGAAAAGAGTATGAGATCTAATTTAATAAAAAACCTGTTGAGATTTTTATAGTGCCTATAGATAAAAATGGTAGGCCAGTTAATGTAGGCTCTAAAGTTAAAATTTTGTATATTGATCCAGGGTTTACTGAGTTTTTGCCTAGTGATGAAGTGGAAGATATAAGTTCCATGCTTAATGATGTGTTAAATGTTTATAAGGTTAGTAAAAAGTATATTCATGTGGAAAAGACTTGGGATCGTGGTAATGGGCGGATTGAGAGCCACACTCTAGCTATGACTCCCAATGATGTTGAGCTGATTGAATAGAGTAAAATCAAAAAACGTCAGACTCGATTGAAAAGTAACAGGTAAGGCTCAAGCCGATATGGTTTGGGCTTTTTTATTTTGGGTTGTTGTTTGTTGCTTAAATCCGCACCATCTGTTGCAGAATAATCAACTGAGTGGTTACCTCTTGGCCCTGTTGTTGTAGCCATTGCTGGTTAAGGCGCAGCCCTAAGTAACGATCTTCATTATTTAAGGGATCATCCCCTAAGCGATTAGGGTCAACAATTGCTCGTATCGAATAATCATAAAACTGATAACTCGCCAGCAACTGATGCAGCCGATCCTCCGCTTTGGTGGGTTGTTCTCTAAGTGATTCTATTTTTTACCATCCTGCTTAAGGCTGATAACATTAAATTTATATTGTTTGTGCTGCTATTATTTGACCATTACTTCTTATATTATATAGTTATATACAAGCTTCAAAAAGTAGAAAAAGATGCAAATATTCACTCTAGATAGCGAAATAGATCCAAAAAGTGTTGAAGGGAGACTGATAAAAGTACATAAGCATGAAATTGTTAAAGGTGCTTATACTTATGAATTTATGACAAAAAAGAAGAAATTATTTATAACAGCATTTGGTGGAAAGCTACAAGAAATAACCTATGATTGTAGCGGTTTCTTCCCTTGGTCTACAGCTAACAATAGAAAAGAGTTACTGGGGTATTACGGCGCTGATATAGATTGGGTTGAAGTGTTTAATAATAGGGCTGGCTGTATGCTTCAAAATGTAGAAGAAACACGATATGTGACATGGGAAAGAAAATCTGGCAATGTTTCATTGGGTGTTATGTTATTTAGAGAAGAAATGCAGCGAGCTGTAAACTGATTGCTTAAAGTAAAAGTAAATCATTACAATCAATCGAGTTGAAATTAACGACTCTGAATCAATTAAAGATAATTCAAATAATAATAAAAAAGGAAATAGTTTATGCTAGGTAAGCATTTTTCTACTATCACAGCAGTCATACTTGTTGCGATTGTTATTGGCTATTTGTACGAACGTTATAAACCAAATAATAATCCAGTAATAGAAAAGTCGGTATATGTGGATATTAGTCAGATAGATGACCTAAAGCCTTTTTTGTTGGTTGAGAATGAGTACGATAAAGCTATTAAGCAGACTAAAAAGCTGCGCGAGGATTTTTTAGCAAAACGTTTTGATGAGATTGAGTCTTTTTTAGCCTCTATTAACAATCAATCAGCGCCATGGGATTTATCATCACTAACACGGTTTTATTTGAGACGACTCAAAGAGAATTCGAGCACTGTCGATTTTGATATTGATATCGCAAACGCCAATCAATGGATAGAACATTCCCCAAATAGTGAGTTTGCCTATGTGTTTCGGGCTCATATTTACCATATAAAAGGCTGGAATGTTCGAGGTAATAAGTTTGCTAATAAAACTTCCCGAAAAAAATTTATAGGAATGGAACAATATTTTCGCCTCGCAGTTGCTGATTATCAACAAGCCTTAAAAATCAATCAAAAAAACGACTATGCATGGAGCTCTTTAGTTAGCTTATCGAAAACATCCTCAAAACTGGGGTTGAGTTTTCACGATTTGCTTGAATCGTCAGACGATAAATTGCCTGGCTCTTATTTTATTAAATTCCGATATTTAAATAGATTGCAACCAAAGTGGGGTGGATCTTTTTCGGAAATGTTTCGTTTTGTAAGGGCGAAAAACGTTAAAGAATTTCCTGAACTTGCCATGCTGGTTGCTCAAGCGCATGAATATAAAGCGGATCATTACGCAAATAATAAAGGTAGCTCTATAGTTGACACTGCTCTTAGCCTTAACTGGGTGGATGTTATCCGATTGGTTTTTGAGGCATTATTTGAAGATATTTTTAATGCTGGCAAGTTGCAAAAAAATATCTTTGGTATTGATGTTGGTAATGATAGCTACTGGGAGCGTTATGGTGAATACTTTGCCAATGAGGAAATATGGGATGAATACAGCAAAGCTTATCAGGCAGTTTTTTCGGTTAATACTAATTTTACTCAAGGTTTACATCGGTATGCCAATGCTGCAAGGCAGTCAAAGAGGCTAAGCATTGCTGATAAGTATTTTGATAAAGCCGTTCTTTCTGGACATAATTTTTTAAACGTAGAGCAAATATACTATATCGCGCGATTTCAGCATGTTGAGAATGAAAATGTCGATAAAGCAATTAAGTTTTATAATCTATATTTAGAGCTAGATTCCGATTATAACGATATCGAGAAAGCTGCATATTCTGCGGATGTTATTACTTGGTATTACGGAAAAAAAGCAGCCTACCAAAAATCTTTTAACGCTAGCGAAATAGCGTATAAGCTAAAACCAGATGATAAGCGAATTGTTGCTAATCATTGTAATGCTTTTTTTAATGTGCATCGCTATTCAGGTGGTATCCCTTATTGTATGGAATCTCTTGAAATCGACCCGGACTATGCATGGCCACATTATGTTCTTTATGAAACATATCAGCGATTAGGCGATTCAGAAAAGTCAGCTTACTATCATGAGAAGTATAAAAAATTACTACAGTAATCTTTTACAGAGGGAGTATTTTTTGTATATCAAATATAAAAATTGGTTTATATCAAAGCTTGTGTATTTTTCTTTTGTACTGTTTTTGCCTTCGTGTAGTAGTTCTGTAGAGCAGGCTAGGAGCTTTACGGCCACAGCTACTGCCCCTGTACTTGTGATGGAACGTATCGTTATAGAAGAAGGTAGTGTTGTTAAAGACGTATTTGGTGAAATTACTGTGAAGCCAGATGGTAGAGATGAGTATTTTGAACTTAAAAAAGGCGATCAGCTTAATCAGTCAGATGTTATTTATATGTCAAAAGATGCGGAAATAATACTAGTATTACCTAGTGACGAGTTAAAGGTAATTTATAAGAATGAGGTGGGAGACGCTTACATAGTTACCCACCCAAAAACACTAATTAAAACCTAATTGACTAAAAATCGACTAGAAAAAATAACTCGATAGGGTGCGGCTTCTGTTACACTAATTATTATGGTAACGACCCAAATTACAGAGAATTATACCGCTATTATACTATCGCCTAATCGTTCTACAGATTGGAAGGATATTAAGCGCTGGCTTATTTTTTTAAGCTTGCCGTCACTAGTGGTTGCGATTGGTTGGCTTGCAATGGGTGTATGGATGATATTGATTTTTATTAGCTTAGAGTTGGGTTTACTAAGTTATTTTATGTATAAGGTGTGTTATCGAAATTACCGAGTTCAAAAAATTACGATTAAACAAGGCCAGGTAACGCTAGAGGCAGGTATTCGAAAGCTGAAGCAAGTGCGGTTGTTTCAGCGCCCTGATTGCTATCTTATCGTCAAAGAACCAACCTCACCAATGGAAACTTTAGAGCTATCGCTAAGTGGCGAGAATGATAACTATATTATTGGTGGATTTCTCAATAGTGAAGACATGGGGTTGGCTCGACGCTCTCTTGTTAAAGCGGGCCTTATAGAGTGCTCAAGCCTTTGGTGGAAATCAAAAAAATAATAAAAAGTATAATAATGTATCGCAAAAACACATTATTAAATGTGTGCTATCAGTGAAGGCCTCAGATTTAGAACTCCCTCTAACTACACTCAATATTAGAATGCTGAATTAACCATATTTTTATCTGGTTAAATGCCATGTATTAATAACTTTGCGAATTTCTTGACCTGTATCAAGTAAAGTTACAATCGTTTTGACAGTTTTTATATCTCTGGTGATAATGTCTCGTATTCCTCAGCTTGCACTATTATTTCCTTTCGAGCCAATGTGCACTCCAGCTAGAAAATAGTCGAGGTTTTCAATCTTCTTTTAAAGTATTTTTTTGAGTGTTTTTATGTCAATCAACCGACGTCAATTTGTTCAAGGCTCTGTTGTTATGGGGCTTGGTAGTTTATCAGGTTGTATTGCTCATGATTTTTTGAATAAAACGTCTGAGCCTTTACCTGAGCACCAATATAAGCTTGTAGTGAAAGAGTCCCATACACAAATCTTTCCAAATACTAATACGCCTATTATGGCTTACGATGGCAGTAATCCTGCGCTAGTTATTCGTGCCGCTCAGGGTAGGCCCGTTCGTATTGAGGTGACTAACCAATTACAAGAGCCTACAACCGTTCACTGGCATGGCTTACGAATACCTGTGTATATGGATGGCGTCCCCTATACGGGTCAGGTGCCTATCTTGCCGGGCGAGACATTTACTTATGAGTTCATTCCACCCGATGCCGGTACTATGTGGTATCACTCTCATTTTAATAGTGTGACCCAAATGGGTATGGGTTTGGTAGGGGCTATGGTGGTTGACGAGGAGAAACCTGTCGCTTTTGATCATGATATTACTTTGTTGTTTAAAAATTGGAATATTAAAAAAAGTGGCCAATCTTACCCCTTGAGTATCAAGCGACTGGCAGCCAGGAAGGGTACACCTGGCTTGCTGTACACGACTAATGGTGTGCAAAGCCCGAGTTATGAAATCACAGCAAATAGCGCAGTTAGGGTGCGATTAATTAATGCAGATAACACACTGTTATATCGCCTACGTACAACATTATCCAATGCAAAAATAATTGCCGTTGATGCCAATCCCCTCAATAAACCTCTCGATGTTAATGGTTTTTTACTGGGTACAGGTGTGCGTGCAGATATTGGTTTTATTACACCTAATGAGGTGGGTCAAGAATTCGAGCTTAAAGATGATAAAGCCGTACTAGCCCGCTTTAAGGTTATAGAGGGTAATGCCAAGCGAGTCACAAAGTTGCCCGATTTACCTGCTAACCCTGTGAAGGAGCCAGATCTTGTTAATGCCAAGCTCGTCAATATGACATTGGAGTGGGATGCTGCAGATGATGATAATGGTGACCCACTTTTTTGGAATTTAAAAACTAAAGCGGGGCAGCGGCCTGCCAATTGCACTTACCCTAATCAAATTGCAGATTTAATGCTGGGTAAAAGTTATATTTTTAGCATACGTAATAATACTCAGTATCCACATCCTGTGCATTTTCATGGGCATACTTTTAGAGTGCTTAAAAGTAATAAAAAAGAGTTTGACTTCTATCTTGCCGATACCGTCGTGCTAGAAAAAAACGAACAAGTAGAGGTTGCTTTTGTCGCTGATAATCCTGGCCATTGGATGTTTCATTGCCATATCATCGAGCATATGGTGATGGGTTTGGTTGGATTAGTGAAGGTAGCTTAGTGTTGTTGGATTAGATTATTTTTTGAAATTGTTGGGTCAATAAATATAGGGAGAAGAGGCTCCCTATATTTATATTGGCTAGGTTAATTACACTTTATAAATACTTAATTGCTTGTGCATTTGATCAGCCATAGACGAAAGCTGTTTGCAGTAGTCGACCATCGTGTTTGCATATTGTTGGTTCTCGCTACCAATGCTCTGCATTTGTTCAATGTTTTCGCTAACTTCTTGTGAGATGGTGCGCTGCTCACCAGCCATTGTGGCGTTTTCTCTATTAAGCTCGCTAATTTTTGCCACGGATGATAGGGCTTTTTGCAGTGTTTCGCCTGCTGTTTTGGTGGTATCAACAGTTGCAAAAGCCGTCTCTTTGTTACTTTCCATGAGTGACGAGGCTTTGCGACTACCTGCTTGAAGTTTTTCGATCATGATACGAATTTCTTCTGTAGAAGTTTGGGTTCTACTGGCAAGTGAGCGTACTTCGTCGGCAACTACAGCAAAGCCTCGGCCTTGTTCACCAGCGCGCGCGGCCTCGATTGCAGCATTAAGAGCAAGTAAATTCGTTTGCTCAGCAATATTGCGAATTACTTCTAACACACCGCTGATATCTTCACTCGCTTTTGCAAGGTCGTTAATGACATCTACTGATGTGTCAACATCACTTGCTTGCTTTTCAATGTCAGTAATCGTATCGGTCAGTACTGCTACGCTGTGGCGAGCATCTTCGTCGGCACTTGCTGTGGCTTCATCTGCCGATTGTGTATTGGCTGCAACTTCATTGGAGTTTTCACTAAGCTTTAATACTGCGGCAGAGACGGTTTCAGTTTGAGCTGTCATCTGAGTAACTGAGTTAATCGAGCTCTCTGCTGATTGATACAGTGATGACGAATTGGTGAGTAAATCATTAGCCGTTGCCGATACTTCTTTTATAGTATTTTGTAGCTTTGATAATAGGCTATTAAAGCCTTTTGCCATTTGACCAAACTCGCCTTTGCCACCTTTTTCATCAAAGCGTAGTGTGAGATCTCCTTCGCCCTGTGCGATTTTATTAATAGCGCTAATGTATTCATCCAGGGGCTTGCCTACCATATACTTCACCATCATAAAAATAGTCAGCAAGACTACGCCGCCTGCGACTAATATCTTGATGAGCATGACGAAAATCGCTTGGCTTATTTGCCCGCTGACCTCCTTCTCTGAGATACCTAACACAATGTCGTACCCCCATGTAGTGAAAGGAACAATATCCACTTCCCAGTCTTTACTACTGTTGGCGAGAATCGCTGAGATTTCTTCGCTGGTGATGTTACTAGAGGTAGATCGAATATTACCTTTGTCGTCCCTTAAGGCAACAAAGCCTTTATTTAAAATACTACTCTCACTAATAACAGACTCTAGTGCTTTTAAGTCTGCCGAGTAGCCTACATACCAAATGCCAATGACTTTACCGCTAGCATCGCGCATGGGCTCGTAACCAGTGAGGTAAGGGCTACCAAGAATATCGACTTGCCCATAATAGGCCTTGTTGTTCTCTATTTCTTTGATGGCTTTACCCTTAGAGGCGAGTTTAGTGCCAATAGCACGCTTACCATTTTTAATGACGTTGGTGGATATACGTACATAGTCATCACCGTTTCGGCTAAAGAGTGTTGCGGTACCGCCCATCACAGCGGTTAGATTATCGACGAGCTCGAATTGATTGGCTTGAGGTGCGCTGTTAACAATCAAGTTGTTGGCGTTAGTCCCATTAACGTCTAGAGGGGCTGCAAGTTCTGGTGCTTGGCTTTTAGTGCCTCTCTCCATAAGTAGTTTCATACTACTTTTTACCCTTTCGGACATAATGTTGTCTGTGATCTTGAGCATACTAAGTAGCTCACCTGATACAACTTCTTTTTGCTTATGAGCTTGGTCACGGATATTGTCGCTTGTGACAATCAGTGTATAAATACCAATAATGATACTAAAGCCTATAATTACTGTGGAAATAGAGATTAAAAATTTGCGCTGCAGTGACATAATTCGTTGCCTATATAAAAGGTGTTACTATTGATTTCCCTTTTGTTCTCTCGACAATATTGCCAAAGTGAAAGTCTCCTACTTAAGGTATAGCTAACAAATATGTTTTTTTCCAAATTTATGTAAAATTTACGGGTAAATGTTTGATTAAGCTATTTTTTTCGCAGGTTTATAGTTAGTATGCGCTCTACTTAGCAAGATCAATCATGCCCACTGTGAGTGACCATGGACCCCATTATCTTATTCTTTTTGTTTGGTGTTTTTGCGGGTATTGTAAAATCACCTCTGCGTCTACCTAGTCAAGTTTACGACTTTATTACTCTAGTTTTGTTAATAGCGATTGGCCTAAAAGGTGGGGTCGAGTTATCAAAACTGTCTTTCTTTACTTTGTTACCACAAAGCCTTTCTATTATTGCTATGGGCTTTGTTTTGCCTTTTGTTGCCTATCCGGCATTGCTTGTATTAGGGCGCTTTCAGCGGGCAGATGCAGCCTCTATTGCCGCACACTATGGCTCGGTTAGTGTGGGCACCTTTGCTGTTGCCATTGCCTATATGGGCGCAAATGATATTGTCTATGAAGAACACGTTGCTCTATTTGTTGTGTTGCTTGAGATCCCTGCGATCCTTGTGGGTATTGTGCTCGCAAAAGGTATTAAGCAAGATACTAACTGGGGCAAAATCGCCAATGAGGTCTTTTTAGGCAAAGGGGTTATTTTACTAGTAGGAGGCTTAGTGATTGGCTGGATAGCTGGTGAAGAAGGTGTGTCGTCCATCGAGCCGTTATTTGTCGATTTATTTAAAGGGATTCTTGCTTTATTCTTACTCGAGATGGGATTAATCACTTCTACCCATTTAGGTAGCCTAAGAAAATACGGTATCTTCTTAGTGTGTTTTGGCATAGCTATGCCATTATTCTCATCGCTTGTCGGTATATCTCTTGGCTTTATGCTTGGCTTATCAGTGGGTGGCACAGCTATTTTAGCCACTTTGGCTGCTAGTGCTTCTTATATTGCTGTGCCTGCCGCTATGCGTATTTCGGTGCCTGAGGCTAACCCGACGTTATCCTTAACGGCTTCATTAGGTATTACCTTTCCTTTCAATATTGTTATTGGTATTCCTTTGTACTATCACTGGAGTGCTTATGCTTATAAGGCATTTGCTTAACGATAAATATTGTCCTTTTGGATTGAGAGAAATTTGATGAATAAATCTGAACAACAATTACTAACAATCATAGCTGAATCTGTTTTGGAGTCATCGCTTACTAAAGAGATGGAGCAGTTGGGTGCTAAGGGTTACACCATAATGGATGTGCGTGGCAAAGGTAGCGCTGGTGTGCGTAATGCTGGTTGGGATGCAAGCTCGAATATTCGTATAGAGGTGATTTGTACTCCAGCAGTCGCAGATGCTATCTCTGCGCATCTGCAAGATAAATACTATAACGATTACGCGATGATTATTTATACGGGTGCTGTAAATGTTTTGAGGCCAGATAAGTTTTAATGGCCTTTTAAATAATTAGATATTGGTGAGCCGCGATAAAAAAGCCAGAGAATACTCTCTGGCAAGCTACTGTATAATTCAGGGGTAAAAATTATGCAGCCGATTCGATTTGTTTTAACGCTTCTTTCGTGCTCCAAACAGCGTTAGCCATATAACGAAAATTAACAATAGCCGCTGCGTAGCCATCACCTTCAGGAATTTTTGCCGCAGCGGTTGCATCACTGACTACAGCCACTTCAAACCCTTGTTCTTGTAGCTCTCTAAAATGACTTTCGACGCATAAATTAGCAGACATGCCTGCGAGTATTACCTGATCGACACCGCGTTTGCGTAACTGCAAGGTAAGGTCATTAGTCTCAGGCCCGTAAACTTTATGCGGAGAAACAACAATAGTTTTTCCATCATTAATATACTTTTTATATTGCGGCATCCAATCTGCGCCAGAATTCTCAAAGCCTTCTAAGTCCAATGGACCTTTACGATCGAACATGCCAATTTTATGCATGAGCTTTTCTAGCCCTCCTTCAAACTTCCAACCATGGTCCGTCGGATAGTAGTAGTGCGGTGAGATGGCTGTGGTAATATTTTTTGCTTTGGCAATTTTAAATAAATTTTCAATATTTTCGACGGTATTGTGCTCGGTAACACTCTCGCCAACAACACCCCAAGTCACGCCTTTTGGGCTTAAAAAATCAACCTGAGGATCAATAATAACAACTGCTGTTCGGCTAAGATCCAGCTTCATTGTATAGGCTGGCAGTGCAGGCTTAGCGGGTGCGGCATAGTCGCTTTTTGCAGCATTGGCATTGCTCGCAATACCTGTTGCTGCAACGGCAGCAGCGCCAGTTACAGCAGCAGCGCCTGCTTTTAAAAACTTTCTTCTTGATGAATGGTTGTTGTCATGGTTGCACATAATAAACGCCTCGTTGTTGTGTTGGAGTGATTATGCGATAGGTATTACTGCAAATTCGCCAGAGTCGGTGTCCTAGTGTCGGAATATAAAACAAGGCCATTATTTTTGTGCATAATAAGCTCATGGAAATTTCAGATAAATTGTTTAATGCATTGGAGGTTCGTGTCGAGCCTTTTGCTATATGTGATGTACGTTGTGGCTATCATTTAGAGATAGATCCTGATGATCATAATACAATCCATTACATGTTAGCTGGTGACGGGCAATTGGTAACAAATACAGGGCAAACCTTTGCTTTGCAGCCTGATCAAATGATTTTAGTGCCAGCGGGAGTATCGCAGAGAATTGAATCTCTACAATGTGAGCCTAATAAAACCTCTACTTCTTCAATGTGCTTACAGCCTACTAGTGATTTACATTGGCTAAAATCGGGCGAGGGAGCAACTGATGTTATTTTGGCCTGCGGGCGTGTTCATGTTACCTATGGGCACAATGTTGATATATTTAGCTTACTTGCTGAGCCCTTAATTGAGTCTTTTCGCGAATCTATTTATATTCGTGGTGCTTTTGAAGCAATGCTAATGGAATTTAGTCAGCCTAAGCTGGGCACATTGGCATTGGCGAGTACATTGATGAAGCAGTGTTTGATCTTGTTGTTACGCCGTTTGCACGAGCAGCAAGACTGGCGTTTTCCATGGCTTGCTGTGTTGGATAACCCCCGAATGGCAAGAGCTTTACGAGCCATGCTAGACGCCCCTGAAAAATCACATAATGTTGAAGATTTGGCTGAGCTAGCTTGTATGAGTCGCTCGTCATTTACAGAGCACTTTGCGAAAGCGTTTGGTGAGCCACCTCATGAGTTTTTGACTAATTATCGACTACGCCAGGCGGCTCAACTACTCACTACAACTAACCTCCCTGTAAAAAATATTGCTGATAACGTCGGTTATCAAAGTAGAAGTTCGTTTTCTCGCGCATTTAAATTAATGTATTTAGTTGACCCTGCGACTTACCGTAAAAATAGCTCCACAGGTAATTAGTTGATGCAGGCGCAATCTTCTACCTAGAGTGTGGTAATCCTAGTTTCTCTTTAAATAAAGTATTGTATTTACCGTTGATGTATGACCGAGTAGCTTGTAAGGTTCGCTATAGAGGACTTAATTCTTTACATATAGTATATCAAATGAAAAAAACAGTATTGGTAACAGGTTGCTCTAGTGGTATTGGTCGATGTGTCGCTTATGGCTTACGAGAAAAAGGTTATATTGTTTATCCCACTGCACGAAATGAAGCTGATATTGAACAGCTAACTGCCGATGGCTTTGATGCTATTAAATTAGACTATAGCGATCGTGAGAGTGTCAAAGTAGCATTTAACACGTTAATGGAGAAAACTGATAACGAGCTTTATGCTGTTTTTCATAATGGCGCTTATGGGCAGCCCGGCGGTGTCGAAGATTTAAGTCGTGAAGCATTAGAGCAGCAATTTGCCACTAATGTGTTTGGCTGGCATCAGTTAAACAATCTAATTTTACCCATTATGCGTAGCCAAGGTTATGGGCGTATTCTGGTAAACAGTTCAGTGCTTGGTCTTGTTGCCTTGTCTATGAGAGGTGCTTACAACGCATCTAAGTTTGCGTTAGAAGGCTTATTCGATACATTAAGGCTAGAGTTACACGAGACAAATATTTTTGTCTCACTCATTGAGCCTGGCCCAATCACCAGTAAATTTAGGGCCAATGCAAAAAAAGCATTTGAAGATAATATTTATCATAATAAAGCGATTATGGCGCAGAGCCCACATACGAAATACTACGATAAAGTTATAGATAGGCTAGCCCATGAGGGCAGGGTGGATCCTTTTACCCTGCCACCCGAGGCTGTGCTCAAAAGAGTTGAGCACGCACTGGTATCTAAGCGGTCAAAGGTTCGATACGCGGTGACTGTACCGACCTATATATTAGGCTTTTTGAAAAGAATATTATCTAGTCGTTGCTTGGATTGGATATCGATAAAAGCAGGTAAATAATTATAAAATTTTGGGTTAAAATACTTGCTAACCCATGTAGCGTATTGAATATGTTAATGCGATGTAAATTCTTATTGTTTGTTCTTCTTTCTGGTGGCTTTTTTTTATTGCCCTCGATTTATGCCAATGCAGATAGCTGGTCGTCGCCCGATCGTGTCGTTATTGTAGGGGGGGATTCTAATTTTCCTCCCTATGAGTATCTCGATGAAGACGGAGAGCCTACAGGCTACAATGTCGAGCTGACTCGTGCTATTGCTGATGTAATGGGAATTAAAGTTGATATCCGTTTAGATGAATGGGATGTCATGTTGAGCGCACTAAAAAATAAAGAGGTTGACGTTTTACAAGGTATCGTTCCTTCAGGCGTGCGCAAAAAAACCTTTGCGTTCAGCTCGCCTCACGCCATTATCCATCACTCAGTTTTTTCTCGTAAAGGGGGAGTAGCCCCTAATGGCTTGCAAGGGCTTAAGAATAAAATGGTGATGGTGCAAAATAACAGTATTATGCATGAGTACTTATTACAAAATAATGTTGAGGCAGATATTCATCCAGTAGCAACGCATGTAGATGCATTACGGTTATTGTCATCAGGTAAAAATGATTATGCTCTAGTGGCTAATTTACCAGGGCTTTATCTTGGTAAAGAATTTGGTCTGACAAATCTTGAACTAGTTGGTAAGCCTTTTACATCTCAGCGCTATGGTTACGGTGTTCTAAAAGGTAATGAATCACTCGTTGCTGAATTTAGTGAAGGCCTGGCTATTTTAAGAAATACAGGTAGACAACAAGAGATCTACGACAAGTGGCTGGGTATTTTAGAGCAAGAAAATTCGCCGCCATGGCAAAAGTATGGCTTGTGGGCGATAGCGGTATCTATTCTTTTATTATTAATTACTGCAGCAGTTGTCATTTGGAGCCGAACTTTACAAAAGCAAGTAGATAAACGTACGGCAGAGTTGCACGAGCATCAGCAACAGCTAATTCAGGCAGATAAAATGGCATCCTTGGGGGTGCTGGTTTCTGGTGTTGCCCATGAAATTAATAACCCCACGGGAGCCTTGTTGCTAAACTTGCCACTATTAAAAGATGCATGGCAAGATTCGAATACGATTTTAGAAAAACACTACGAAGAGTTCGGTGATTTTTCTATGGCGGGGTTAAAATATTCTAGACTCAAAGATGAATTGCCCCTCATTATAGAGGAGATGACAGGTGGTGCTACACGCATTAAGCATATTGTCGAAGACCTAAAAGATTTTGCTCGCCACGATGATCTTGATAACGATGTGCCATTAAATATTAATGCTGTTGTGGCGACGGCTATCCGTTTGGTCGATACCACAATACGTAAATCAACTCACAACTTTACAGTGAGTTACCAAGAAGACTTGCCAGTTATTCATGTTAATGCACAGCGAATCGAGCAAATTATTATAAATCTTATTTTGAATGCTTGTCAGGCATTGACTGATGTTACACAAAAGGTGTCTGTGATTACGAGTTGCGATAAGCAGAATAAAAAAATCAGCATTTCTGTTATTGATGAAGGTTCAGGTATCGATGAAAAAAATGTTAAACGCTTAACCGACCCGTTTTTTACCACGAAGCGCGAGCATGGTGGGACTGGTCTAGGTTTGTCTATTTCCTCGGGTATTGCTAGAGCCTATGGTGGTAAATTGTTATTTAATTCGAAAAAAAATATTGGTACTGAGGTTGTTTTAGAGCTTCCTCTCAATAATAAAAAGAGTACGTAACTATTATGATGGCTGTGTATAACCCTTGTAGATAGCCATTTAAAATAAACAGGTGAGAAGAAGATGAGTGAGACGTTGTACCCAGAATTTTCAATTTTACTGGTTGATGATGAGGTGTCTTATTTAAGAAGTTTACGACTGTTACTTGAGCGAAAAGGTGACTTTAATAACATCATTACTTGTGATGATAGCCGTGAGGCAATAAACCTTCTTGAAAAGAATCAAGTAGGTGTCGTGTTATTAGATCTTACAATGCCTCATGTTTCTGGCCTTGAATTATTAAAAGATATTGGTGAACAATACCCAGAAGTAGCTGTTATTATTATTAGCGGCCTAAATAATGCTGATGCTGCAGTGTCAGCATTAAAGGCAGGGGCTTTTGACTATTTTGTAAAAACAACAGAAGAAGGTCGCTTGATAGAAGGCGTTAAACGTACTGTTTTAATGCAACAAATGCGCCGACAAAATAGCTCTTTGCAACAACGTATCTTGAGCGATCGCTTAGATAATCCAGAGATATTTGAGCCATTTCTTTCCAAGAATAAAACAGTCAATGCTGTATTTCATTACATTGAATCTATCTCATCAAGTGTGCAGCCGGTTTTAATTACTGGTGAGAGTGGAACAGGCAAGGAATTAATTGCAAAAGCTTGTCACGAGACAAGCCAGCGACAAGGCCCTTTGGTTACGGTTAATGTTGCTGGCCTAGATGATGATATGTTTGCCGATACATTGTTTGGCCATCAACCTGGAGCTTTTACTGGTGCAGAAAAAGAGCGTAAAGGCTTAATCGAGCAAGCTGCGAATGGCACATTATTCTTAGATGAAATCGGCGATCTTAGTCAGCAATCACAAGTGAAGCTCCTTAGGTTGCTGCAAGAGGGTGAATATTATCCACTGGGTGTGGATATGCCTAAGCGCTCGCGTGCGCGTATTATTGCGGCAACACATGAACATTTAGATGAAGGGCTACGAGACGGCTCTTTTCGCAAAGATTTATATTATCGTTTATGTACCCATCGCATTAAGTTGCCACCTTTACGTGCGCGCAAAGAAGATGTGCCTCTCTTGCTGGATTACTTTATTTCTCGGGCAGCCGAAGAACTCAATAAGCCGATGCCTAGCTATCCTCCGGAGCTACCTTTTCTGCTCAGTAACTACACCTTTCCTGGTAATGTTCGTGAGCTAAAGGCCATGGTTTATGATGCTGTGAGTCGACATCGGTCGCGCCTTTTATCTATGGAAGTGTTTAGAAATGTTATTGATGCTGACTTGAAAAAGCCGGTGGCTCTTCCTGAAAAAACGGTTTTATTCCACCCAGATCAGGCTTTACCTTCTTTAAGTGAAATGGACAGCTATTTGATAGAAGAGGCAATGAAGCGCGCAGGCCATAATCAATCTTTAGCGGCAAGAATGTTGGGTATTTCTCAGCCAGCTCTGAGTAAGCGACTAAAGAAAAAGCAACAATTATAGATGGCTGACACTATTTTTATAGCGCATATTATGTGAATGAATTAGATGAAGTGTTTGTGCTTGATGCTTGGGTTATTTTAATAAGCTAAAGGCTGAGATCTTGTTATAAGAAGTATCTTTTAGGTAGGCACTTACACTCCAACACATAGTTATTTTTTAATTATGGTTAGAGTGCAAGCTGAATAGTAAGTTATTAGTTGAGTTAATCGTTGGCTTTTTGGAATACAAGGCAAGCGTTTGTGCCGCCAAAACCAAAGCTATTTGACATTATACGATTAATTTCTCTGTTTTGATTTTCTAACGCAATAGGAACGCCAGCTGCTGCGTCGTCGAGTGTATCTATATTAGCTGATGCGCATATAAAGTCATTTTCCATCATGAGTAATGAATAAATAGCTTCTTGTACACCCGTTGCCCCTAGGGAATGCCCGGTCAGAGATTTTGTAGAGCTGATTGTTGGGATGTTGTCGCCAAAAACATTTTTAATGGCTTTGAGTTCAGCAATATCACCAACTGGTGTGCTTGTGCCATGTGCATTGATGTAATCTACTTCGCCCTCGATACCGGCTAGTGCTTGACGAATGCAACGTGCGGCCCCTTCGCCAGATGGTGCAACCATGTCATAGCCATCTGAGGTTGCGCCGTAGCCTACGATCTCACCATAAATTTTTGCGCCGCGTGCTTTTGCGTGCTCATACTCTTCCATAACTAAACAGCCGCCACCGCCTGCGATAACAAATCCATCGCGAGCACTATCGTAAGCGCGTGATGCTTTATCGGGTGTGTCATTATAGCTCGTTGATAGGGCACCCATTGCATCAAAGAGGCAAGTCATTGACCAATGCTCTTCTTCGCCGCCGCCGGCAAACACAACATCTTGTTTGCCGAGCTGAATAAGCTCCATAGCATTGCCAATGCAGTGTGCACTTGTTGCACAGGCTGAGGAAATAGAATAATTCACACCTTTAATCTTAAAGGGGGTCGCTAGGCAAGCTGAGACTGTGCTGCCCATCGTTTGAGTGACTCTATAGGGCCCAATACGTTTGACGCCTTTAGCTCTTAAGATATCAACGGCTTGTACTTGATTGTTAGATGAGGCTCCACCAGAGCCCATAATAATGCCAGTACGCTCGTTGGAAACTTCTTCAGGGCTAAGGCCAGAGTCGGTAATCGCCTGTTGCATTGCGATATGAGAAAAGGCCGCTGCATCAGCCATAAAACGTAATGTTTTACGGTCGATATGTTCGGCTATATCTATCTCTACGCTACCTGCGACGTGACTGCGTAGGCCAAGTTCTTTGTATTCTTCCTGAACACGAATACCGGAAGTACCTTGTTTAAGGGCTTCTAGGACCTTAGCCTTGTCGTTTCCTAAGCAGGATACAATCCCCATGCCAGTGACCACCACTCGCTTCATACAGCACCTCAAGATATCTCTTATTGTAATTTCACTTTATTCACTAAGGGTATAACAAATAGATGCATTAATGCATTTATTTACTAGGAATTAGCTTTTTATCTCCAATAACTACAGGTGTAGTTTAAAACGCATCGGTGTTTGAGAACAGCCCAACGCGTAAATCTTTTGCAAAATAGATGTCTTTACCATCAACTGATACGCGACCATCAGCAATCCCCATAATTAACTTTCGTTCGATGACTCTTTTTAAGCTGATATGGTAGGAGACTTTTTTAGCCGTTGGTAAGATCTGTCCAGTGAACTTTACCTCGCCAGAACCCAGTGCGCGACCGCGACCAGGATTACCCTTCCAACCTAAGAAAAAGCCAACCAATTGCCACATGGCATCTAAGCCTAAACAGCCCGGCATTACTGGGTCTCCAGGGAAATGGCAGCTAAAAAACCACAGGTCAGGATTAATGTCTAGCTCAGCGATTATTTCACCTTTGCCGTATTCCCCACCGGTTGTTGCTATATGCGTAATTCGATCCAACATGAGCATATCAGGCAGAGGGAGCTGAGCATTTCCTGGACCAAACATATCGCCATTGCCGCAGCGGATTAAGTCTTCTTTAGAATAAGAGTTTTGTGGTTCGGGCGATTGCATGTTGGCATCCATTAAGTCTATTAGAGAATTATTAGTATCCTAGGGATACCGCAAAAGGCGTGTATTTTACCCGTTGATCGATCTATGTCTAGTTTTACTGACGGTCTTTGGTTTATTGCTTGGGTCATCTTGATGTGCGATTTGTGTTATTGTGCGCCTTTTAAGCGTCTGCTTTATTGTTTTAGTGTTAGTAATGGAAGGTGTTTCTTGCATGATTAAAAAATGTTTATTCCCTGTGGCGGGCTACGGTACGCGCTTTTTGCCTGCAACTAAGTCAATGCCGAAAGAAATGCTACCCATTGTCAATAAACCCCTAGTGCAATATGGTGTGGAAGAGTCAATCGATGCCGGTTTATCCGAGGTGGGTTTTGTCACTGGGCGTGGTAAGCGTGCAATTAGCGACCATTTTGACCTTAATTATGAGCTCGAGAGTGAAATTGCCGGAACTAGTAAGGAAGAGTACCTGACTAGTATTCGAGATGTTATGAATCAGGGGCAGTTTTCATTTACGCGCCAAACGTCGATGAAAGGCTTGGGAGATGCGATTCTCAATGGTAAGCGCTTAATGGGTGATGAGCCCTTTGGTGTTGTGCTTTCTGATGACCTTTGTTTAACAGAGGCTGGCGAAGAAGGCGTGCTTGCCCAGATGGTCAAGCTTTTTAAGCAGTTTCGCTGCAGCATTGTTGCAATTCAAGAGGTCCCTGAAGATCAAGTGAGTAAATTTGGTGTTATTGCGGGCGATAAAATTAAAGACAATTTGTATCAAATAACCGATATGATCGAAAAGCCCTCTATCGAGGAGGCGCCAAGTAATTTAGCGATTATAGGTCGCTATATTTTGACGCCAGATATCTTTGATATCCTCGAAAAAACCGCTCCAGGTAAAAATGGTGAGATCCAAATAACTGACGCACTGCTTGAGCAGGCCAAAAATGGTTGTGTAATGGCCTATAAATTTAAAGGGCGTCGTTTTGATTGTGGGAGTGTTGATGGTTTTGTCGATGCAACCAACTATGTTTTTAATCATCTTTATAATCAGTAAGTATAAGGCAGTTTTTTGCTTTATTTAACTGTCTTTTTGGCTCTTTGGGTGAGCTGCAAAATTATTAGTAATATCGCCTGAAAATACTGTTGAATAAGAGCGCAGATTCGTATAGAATCCGCGCTCTTTTTTTGGGATGTACATCAAATAGGCAAATAACATGAAGACTATTAGTGCCAAGCCAGAGAGCGTAAAACGCGACTGGTATTTAATTGATGCTGAAGGCAAAACCCTTGGTCGTATGGCCACAGAGATTGCCACCCGCCTACGCGGTAAGCATAAACCTGAGTATACCCCCCATGTTGACACTGGCGATTATATCGTTGTCGTAAATGCTGAAAAAGTCCATGTAACGGGCAATAAGGCAAAAGCGAAAATGTATCATCACCATACAGGCTACATTGGCGGTATCAAATCGATCAGCTTTGAAAAGCTCGTTCAAAAAGCTCCTGAACGTACTATTGAGATTGCGGTTAAAGGCATGTTGCCTAAAGGCCCTCTTGGTCGTGCAATGTTTAAAAAATTGAAAGTTTACGCAGGTACTGAGCATCCTCATGCAGCTCAGCAACCGCAAGAACTGACACTCTAATCGGGAGCTAGCTATGTCAGCAACACAATATTATGGAACGGGTCGTCGTAAAACCTCGACAGCACGCGTATTTATTACCAAAGGTACTGGTGCAATTACGATTAATGGTCGTTCGCTAGATGAGTACTTTGGTCGTGAAGTTGCGCGTATGATCGTACGTCAACCACTTGAATTGCTTGATTCAGTAGAGCAGTTTGACATTAATGCGACTGTTAAAGGCGGTGGTAGTTTTGGTCAAGCCGGTGCTATTCGTCATGGTTTAACTCGTGCATTGATGCAATATGATGAAGTTAATCGTCAGCCTTTACGTGCTGCGGGTTATGTAACTCGTGATGCTCGTGAAGTAGAGCGTAAGAAAGTGGGTCTACGTAAAGCACGTAAGAAGCCACAATTCTCAAAACGTTAATATTTGGTCATTTTGCAAGGTTTTCTGCAAAGTGTACAAAGAATGCTCAGTTTGCTTGTCATCTGAGCATTTTTTTTGCAATTCTTTTATGCTTAAGCTTATAAAGCAGACTATCCTTGTAAGGGTGTAGTGGTTTCATATAATATGGCAGCCTTTTAGGGTAAACCATTCTGTTAGCCACTAACGATAATATAAAACGGCAGAATATCAGTTTTACAGGTAAAAATTTCTTTTAGATCCACATTACAGATGATGGGAGAGTAGCGTCATGAGTGATGGCGAAGTAGTAGTCAATCAAAGCCGACGTCGTTTTTTAACGGCTGCAACATCCGTTGTGGGTGCAGCAGGTGCCGTTGGTGTAGCAATTCCGTTTGTTGGGTCTTGGAATCCAAGCGCAAAGGCAAAAGCTGCGGGTGCGCCGGTGAGAATTAATCTGGCATCCATTCAGGAAGGTCAGATGATCACAGAAGAGTGGCGAGGTAAGCCGGTTTTCATTATCCGCCGTACAGAAGAGGCTCTTGCAGGCCTAGAAAAGGTTGCGGGTGACGTCAGCGATCCAGACTCTCAAAACAAGCAGCAGCCAGATTATGCTCAAAATGGTACGCGTTCTCGCCGTCCAGAGTTTATGATTATGCTAGGTGTTTGTACCCATTTAGGCTGTGCTCCTCAGTTTAGACCCGATGTTGGTGCCAAAGATCTTGGTGGTGATGCTTGGCAAGGTGGCTTCTTTTGCCCGTGTCATGGTTCTAAGTTCGATTTAGCGGGACGCGTTTATAAATCGGTCCCTGCACCAGTAAATCTTGAGGTTCCACCACATATGTATGAGTCAGATACCGTCATTGTGGTTGGTCTTGATGAGGAGAACTCATAATGAATTTTTTAGCAAATTTATGGGGATGGGTTGATGAAAGATTACCTGTGCAACGCGCATGGGATACCCATATGGGCAACTACTATGCCCCTAAAAACTTTAACTTTTGGTACTTTTTTGGTGTGTTTTCACTACTAGTACTGGTTAACCAAATACTTACCGGTATTTGGTTGGTGATGATCTATGTACCAACAGCCGAAGAAGCCTTTGCATCGGTAGAGTACTGTATGCGTGATGTCGCTCACTGCGATATTATCCGCTTAATGCATGCCGTTGGTGCATCTGCATTCTTTATTGTCGTATACCTTCATATGTTCCGCGGCTTGCTTTATGGTTCCTATAAAGCGCCTCGCGAGCTTGTATGGATATTCGGTATGGTCATCTACGTAGCACTTATGGCTGAGGCCTTCTTGGGGTATGTATTACCTTGGGGACAAATGTCATACTGGGGTGCTCAGGTTATTGTATCTCTATTTGGTGCTATCCCATACGTTGGTGAAGACCTAGTACAGTGGATTCGTGGTGACTTTCTTATCTCCGAGATCACACTTAACCGCTTCTTTGCGCTGCACGTTGTGGCTATTCCTCTAGTGTTAATTGCCTTGGTAGTTATGCATATTTTGGCGCTACATGAAGTGGGCTCAAATAATCCAGATGGCGTAGACATTAAAAAGAATAAAGATGCCAATGGTAAGCCCGTTGATGGTATTCCGTTCCATCCTTTCTACTCTGTACACGACCTTGTGGGTATTTCAGCGTTCTTGATTGCTTTCTGTACGGTTATTTTTTACTTCCCTGAAATGGGCGGTTACTTCTTGGAGTACGCAAACTTTGAAGAGGCGAATAATCTGAAAACACCTGAGCATATCGCTCCTGTATGGTACTTTACCCCGTTCTATGCGATCTTGCGCGCAGTAACCATTGACCTTGGTGGTGTATTTACCGCTAAGTTCTTAGGTTTCTTGGCGATGATTGGCGCTATTGTTATCTTGTTCCTATTGCCTTGGTTAGATAAAAGCCCTGTAAGATCAATCCGCTACAAAGGCTGGTTGCCAAAAATCATGCTACTTTTATTTGCGGCTATGTTTGTGGTGTTGGGTTACTTAGGAGTTAAGGCGCCTACCGATGGTAGAACAGTACTTGCACAGCTAGGTACATTATTCTATTTCGTGTTCTTTATTACGATGCCGATCTGGACAAATCCAGGTAACCCTAAGGTGAAGTCGATTCTTAACTGGATCATCTGTGTTGTCTTAGGTGTTGGGCTTATCATGATATCGCTATCGATCCTTGATAAAGACGTGCCTCTTTTTGTAAGGGCGTTTGGTTTGGCACTTGCGGCATTAACCATATTGCTACCGATGCTAACGGCTAAGGATTCCGTGAGTCCAGAACCCGAGCGCCTGCAAATGAAAGGCCTGCCACGTGGCTTGGTTTTATTAGGCTTCTTGTTCTTTGCAGTTATGACTGTTGCGCCTATTAAAGCGGTTGCTGCCGGTGGTGCATTTGCTTGTGGTGAGATCCCTTGCGATGAGTTTCATGCAGATACCAAAAATAAGCCATCGCTACAACGCGGTGCGCAGTTATTTGTAAACTACTGCATGGGTTGTCATTCTGCTAAGTTCTCTCGCTATGAGCGCGTTGCAACAGACCTTGGTATTCCCAACGATCTAATGATGGAGAACCTTGTGTTTTCTGATCAAAAGATTGGTGATTTGATGACCATTGCGATGAGTAAAAAGCAATCTAAAGGCTGGTTTGGTGCAACACCACCAGATCTAACTTTAGTTGCTCGTGCCCGTAAGCCAGAGTGGTTGTACACGTATTTGCGTAACTTCTATAAAGATGAGTCTCGACCTTTAGGAGTTAACAATCGTGTATTTCCAAATGTCGGTATGCCGCACGTTATGTTAGAGCTACAAGGCTTGCTTGAATGTGGCCCTGGCCCATTGCTAGATGGTCACGGTAAAGTGGTACGTAATGACCTTGGTGAAGCTAAGCAAAACGAGCATTGTGGCGGTTTAATAGAGAGTGATGTTAAAGGCTCTATGGACCAAGCAGAGTTTGATGGCGCAATTTATGACTTAGTTAACTTTTTAGAATACATTGGTGATCCCACAGCAGACGATCGACGACATATTGGTGTGTTCGTGCTGTTGTTCTTGTTAGTGCTACTTGTACTTACTATTCTCCTAAACCGAGAATACTGGAAGGGGCTTCACTAATCCTGTTTAGTGTTGGCGGTTGATATTAACCGCCAAACAATCACTAACTGTTTTATGGTAAAATTCTACTGGGCAGCTTTATGAGTTAATGCTGCCCATTTCTATATATAATCTTTGATAAATTAAATACCGAGGTGGATCAATGGGTGTCGTTACTAAACGATCGTCAATGACATATTTTTCTGATGGCCGTGACCATTATAGTCATCGCGTAAGAATTGTATTAGCAGAAAAAGGTGTCACTGTTGATTTAATCGATGTTGATCCTAATGATATGCCTGAGGAAGTGTCAGAAATGACACCTTATAATACCTTGCCGGCATTACTTGATAGAGATTTAGTGTTATATGAATCTAAGGTGATGATGGAATATCTTGATGAGCGTTTTCCTCATCCACCTTTATTGCCAGTTTATCCGGTTGCGCGTGCGCAGAGCCGTTTATGGATGTACCGCATAGAGAAAGATTGGTCACCGTTAGTTGACGTTATTGTTGCTAATAAAAATAAAGATGCCGTTGCTAAAGCAGCCAAAGAATTAAAAGACGGTTTGCTAACGGTTGCTCCTATCTTTGCAGAAAAGCCCTTTTTTATGAGTGATGAATTTACATTGGTTGATTGTTGCTTGGCCCCAGTGTTATGGCGCCTACAAGAGTTTGGCATCGACATCCCATCTACTCGCCAAACAAAACCTTTGTTAGAGTATATGGAGCTTTTATTTAAGCGCGAATCCTTTGTTGAAAGCTTAACTGAATACGAAAAAGAAATGCGCTCTTAAAGAATTATTTAGCAATAGGCATTAACTGCACGATTAAAAGCACGTAGTTAGCATGCTTGAGATAAAATATTATGGCAATGACGTCAAGTCGTCCTTATCTGATCAAAGCACTATACGAGTGGATTGTAGATAATCAATGTACTCCCTATGTATTGGTTAATGCCTTAGCTGATAATGTCAGCGTGCCTCAGGATTATGTTAATCCTGATGGCCAAGTTGTATTGAATATCTCACCCTCTGCAGTGATGGAATTTTCTTTGGAGAACAGTAGTCTGAGCTTTCGTGCTCGCTTTGGTGGTGTTCCTACAGAGATATTTGTTCCTTGTAGTGCAGTAATGGGTATTTATGCCAAAGAAAACCAGCAAGGTATGGTCTTTGAGCCAGACTCAGAGCCCGATGACACCCCGCCACCAAGCCCGCCCTCAGGCAACAAAAAAAATGGTTCTTCTCAAACTAGGCCTAGTTTGAAAGTCGTTAAATAGTAATCTAGACTATTATTCTAAGGGATAAATAGACAGCTACACTTGTCTCAATTTTAGCAATAGCTAAGATTATTTATAGTTATCTGCTTTAAAAGCCTTCATTTCTTCCGTCTAAGGAGTATAGTTAAGGCGTATAGCAGTGCATTAAGTAAATCTCTTAACTAAAAATACAATAATAATTCAACACAGATAGTGAGGCTAAAGAATGGCATTTCTAGAACACACGCTAGGTATTATGTTGCACCCCGACAGCGAATGGAAAGCAATACGAGGTGAAAGACACTCGTTCAAGCAAGTTTTTATCAGCCACGTTCCTTTTCTTGCGCTAATCCCGGCAATTTCCTTTTTTATTGGTGTTACCCAAGTGGGTTGGTCCTTTGGCTCCGGTGACCCTGTCAAATTGACAGTGGCAAGTGCCATCCAGCTGTGCGGTCTTGCCTATGTTGCTTTATTGTTAGGTGTTTATATTCTTGGTGAATTTATTAATTGGATGGCTCGAACCTATGGTGTTAAAGACTCAGAAGAGCGCCGCCACTATGAAGGAACAGCGTTAGCTGTTTATGTGACAACGCCCGTCTTTTTAGTGGGTATCTTTGGTCTTTACCCTCATTTATGGCTAAACGTAACTGCAATGGGTATTGCTGGTGCTTATGCTGTCTACCTTGTTTACGAAGGTATTCCTATCTTAATGAATATATCAAAAGAGCGTGGTTTTATGTATGCAAGCTCAATCGTTACCATCGGGCTTGTTATGATGGTTATCGTTATTGTTAGCTCCGTCATTATGTGGAATATTGGTATCGGCCCCGTTTATACGAGCTAAATAATAGTCAGTATTTCGGTAAATATACTTGTAATAAGCTTATTACTGTAGAATTTGTAAGTATCTCGAAGGTTTGAATAATTATTAGGGCAATAGTCAAAAATCCACTTGACGCTTGCCCTTCAAATCTCTAACATACGCGCCTCTTACGCACTCGTAGCTCAGCTGGATAGAGTACTCGGCTACGAACCGAGCGGTCGGAGGTTCGAATCCTCCCGAGTGCGCCATACAAAGAAACCCGACCTAGTGTCGGGTTTTTTTATGGGCGCTCGGGTGGGTGAGGCCGTTCATGCGCATCCTTGCGCTCACGGCATTCGTGCATCCCTGCACATCAGCCTCCTTAGGTTCGACTAAATCGTCAGGCAGATTAAAAGAGCAATGCTCCTGCAAAATCTGCATTCACGCCGTCCATGGCGTTCGAACGATTTAGCACAGCCGAAGGCTGCCTGTAGGGCGAGACACGAGAGGTGTCGAGTAAATCCTCCCGAGTGCGCCATACAGAAAAACCCGACCTAGTGTCGGGTTTTTCTGTATCGTACTTTGGATGGATGAGGCCGCTATTGTGTATCCCTGCGACTTAGACATCCCTGCACATCAACCTCCTTAAAACGTTCATGTTTTTTATAAAAATCCACTGTAGTTAATTTAATAGTCTGAGCGCGCTCACCTTCTTCACTTGTGTTAATTAAATCAAATGCTTATAAAAACGGTTGGGTGGATAATACGCAAAGTGCCGGTGACAAAGAGAGCCGACTCTTTTTGCCACCAGAAGATTTTTGTAAAAAAGTAAAACTTTATGATTAGAATCAAAGTGTTAACATGGATACATTAATAATGTATAAAACATAGAAAGCGCGCCGGCGTTATATACAAATGTTAGCGATCAATACTATGAATGTTGAACTAATACAATTTACAGAAGAAGTAGAATCGCTTTTGGTCAGTGAAAACTTACCTGTTTCTGATCTGTCGGCATCTTACAATACCAAATTATTTGGTATTAAAGTAGATAATCAAATCGTTGGGGTGGTTGGTTTAGAGCAAGAAGAAACTATAGGTTTACTTCGCTCTCTTGCTGTAATTTCAAATATGAGAAATAAAGGTTATGGCAAGCAATTAATAAATCATGCTGAAACATGGGCTTCTGAAAACGGCATTAGCCGGCTATATTTACTTACCACAACAGCGACTAAATATTTTTTGAGAATTGGGTTTAAAAAGATATCTAGAAATAACGCTCCGTCGTTTATCATTAATACACCCCAGTTTTCAAATTTGTGTCCATCTTCAGCAGAATTTATGTGCAAAAATGTATCGCTAACAAGGCCATCAATCTGACGGCTTTTCCGTTTTTTGTTTTTGTGCTTGAATAGCACAACACTTACGACTACAAAGCCGCAGCTTATGGCGGCGTTATTAGTCCAATCGAGGCTGCTATGCAAATACGAAAGAAAGGAATCCGATATAGGGCCATGGTGGCAGTGCCCTATGCGGCTGTGCCGCTCGGATAACCTACGCGTTGCTTTGGGTTGCCCGTGTCACGGCGTTAGATGTACAGAGAATACTGAGTGAGCAGTCTAAGTAAAGATGTAAAATTAGTTCTTAAGAGCCAGGGTTGGAGTGAAGAGCGAGATATTTCAAGTTCTCTAGAATTTGTACAAGAAAAGAAACTGTTTCCTATTTCCAAAAAAGTAATCTCTAACTTTGGACATCTAAAAGTTAAAGACCAAGGTCAACATTATAATGAATGTATATACTTTGATGTTGATGATTCACTCCCTTCGAAAAACTTAAGAGCTAATGTATATGGTTATGAAAAATTTGGCATGTCAGGTCTTGAAGAATAATGTGATTGGAATGAGTTTGAAGATATTGAATTAACTAAGGTAGCTGAAGCATATTGGTGAAAAATGTTGTCGTGTTGGATTTCTTGAGGAATACGTAGGATTCGAGATCTATGTTATAAAGTCAGGTGGAGTTTATTTAGCACACTCAGAAATTCCTGAAAGAGTCGCAGATTCATTTGATGACTATTTTGAATAGCCAGATAAAAGGTCCATTTAATGAAAACACCTAACAAGTACATTAAAAATGCCCCACTGCATTACGCTAGACTAGCTAAAGCTAGCCTTTTATGTGGGCGCTAAGTTTATATGGAATGTCCAAAGTGTAAAAATAATATTAATCCTTTGCTTTTATTTAGAGTCACAAGGTGGACTGATATTGTTTGTTCGAGATGTACATCTAGGTTGAATAGAGAGCTTAATGGTCAATTTTGGCTTATGAATATATTGGGCTCAATATTTTCATTTATTTTACTTATACCATTTTTAATCTTTGGAGTATTTTGGGGGTTCTTAGTTTCAATTGTTTTGTTATTTATGTTCTTATATCTAGATGCTAAAACAACCCGTTTGGTATTATCGAAGCATAATAAAACTTAACAAGTGCCATTTTTGTAAGCTACTGTGCTAGGCGTTAACTGTATGAGTATAAAAAATATAGAAACTATTGCGAATGCTGGAAATACTGAAGTTCCATGTTACTTAACAGTTCAATCACTGGGCTTTAAGTTTTCGCGGCTCAATGAAGGTGAAGATAATGAACTGTGGGTAGCAGAGAGCTTGGGTGTCAGGTTTGTTGCGTCAAATCAATTAGAACTGTTGGGCTTGATATACATGCGTAAGTTTCGTGGCCTTGAATGGAAAGCATCGGATAATGAAATTGATGGCTATCTGAGAAAGTATTACCCGCAAGTGTTTGAAGAATAGCTATGTGCCAAACTACAGTTAACCAACCAAAACTCTTGGGCTTGGGTAAGTTGTCACCCTTTTTCAAAAACGCAAAAAATCGCCATCTCACCCAAGCCTGTGTTTGAGATGTTATGTTTATCTTTAAATCGAAATTTTAATGATTAAGAATATATTTATACATTTATTAATAAGTATAGTAGTTTCTTTTTTATCGGCGTTGCTACTTGACCACTACACATATTGTGAATCTATGTGTGGTTTATATTATGTAACATCTGCATTATATCTTTTTCCATTGTTCTTTATACTAGGCCTACCTTTGCCTATAGGGCTAAAAATATATCCTAAAAGAGTCTCAGAGTCTTTGTTGAAGAGAAAGTTATCATTAATTTTAGGTTTGCTTGGTATGATTAGTGTTCTTTTATTTTATCTAATATCATCTTACAAAATGGCTTCTAGTAAAAACATAGTTAACGTGGCACTTATCAACGCTGTACAGCCTGCGCATTGCTGTCGAAGCTCGAACTGACATTGTGCTGGTACTTCACATCTAGCGCTATACAAATGTTATATTTTTAAGGTAATCTTATGCGAACAATAGTTTTCTGTGCAATCGGCCTTTTTTCAATGCTCTCACGTGCAGACCTATTCGTCTCGGATTTTGTGGCCGCCGCGGTAGACCGAACAACGAATTCTGTAACTTATAATGGCAGTTATTTCTCTATAGCCTACCCCAATGGAGACGTTCCAGCACATACAGGTGTTTGCACTGATGTAATAATTCGTTCTTACAGGGCCATCGGCACCGACTTGCAGAAATTGGTGCACGAAGATATGACAGAAGCTTTTTCCGAGTATCCATCTCAACGTATCTGGAATCTTCGTCGCCCCGACAGTAACATTGACCACAGGCGTGTACCTAATCTTCGTGTGTTTTTTGAGCGGCATGGAGAGACTTTGGAGGTTTCTGCAAAAGCTGATGCATATCTCCCAGGTGATATAGTTACCTGGGTGCTTCCAGGTAATCTTCCTCATATCGGTATCGTCACTGATCGCATAAATTCAGCCTCAGGCCAACCGTACATCGTCCACAATATTGGTCGAGGGCCAGAGCTACAAGATATGCTTTTCAGCTATGATATAACAGGTCACTATCGTTATGTGCCAGAGAAATACAGCAAGTAAGATGGACAAGCGCTTTCACTATTTTTTCTCTTTGCGTTAGTGGTAATTATTATTAAATGGAGTAAAGGTAAATGAAATACATATTAGTGGGCTTGATTTTTTTATTTTCATCAGTGTCTTTTGCTGATAGTTTCAAGTCAAAAAAAGAAACAAGGGAATTCTCTAATGATTTTATGGATAACATGGTGGCAGGAAAATTTCAGAAGGGATTTGATTTGGCCAAACCTTATTGGCCTATCTCTGCTGATGAAATCGACGGGATTGTTAATCAAATAAATACGAATTGGCCAGCCATCAATCAGCGATTTGGTAAGTCCATTGATAAAGAGTTTATCCAAGATAAACGTATAGGTAAGTCATTTGTACGATACTATTATTTGCATAAATTCGAAAACCACTCTATTTATTGGCAAATTGATTTCTATAAACCAAAATCTGAATGGAAAGTTAATACAATTACATTTTTGGATAATTTAGAAGTGTTGTTCGAGTGATTGCTGCTAACAATTGTGTAATCACAGCCTCATAGATAGAGGTGTTGCGTAAAGTAAAAAGGTTGAATAAAAAAGGTGTTTTTTATTGCGGAATAATGCATTCAGATATGGGATGGTAGGATTCTAACCTTTACAATCCTAAATTACTCAATACTGTATTAAGCCTGAAGAAGAGAATTGTTAATGGAAGTTACATGGAAGCCTAAGCTGTGGGTCGCGGTTATTTTAGGGGTTTTACTTCAGCCACTTACCTTTCTTTATATTAATAAATCAAGATTGTTCTGGGCATATTTTGTGGTTGTTGTGACTGCATCAGCTATTGATTGGTATCTAGAGACACTCTATAGCTTAATATTCAGTATTATTTGCCCGCTTCATGCGTATTTTGTAGTTAAGTATTACGATTTGTCTTTACCCCGTTCCTGGTATTCAAGATGGTGGGGTATATTGTCCATCTATGCTTCATTCCTCATTCCAGTATTTTTAATTAGGTCTTTTTTCTACGAGCCATTCAGTATCCCTGGAGCTTCCATGAGCCCTACGTTGAATATTGGTGATAATATTATTGTAAAAAAGGTTGGCTATGGAACTTATGGTACCTACGGCGTTAGTGTATTAAATACAGATATCTCTGAAGATAAGCTCCTTGAGAGAGGAAAGGTTTATGTGTTCTATCCACCTCATACAAAAATACCGTTTGTAAAAAGGCTTATAGCGATTCCTGGCGATACAGTCGAAGTCAGTAATGGTCAAATTTTACTTAATGGCCAGGAGTTATCTAAAGAGTTTATATATTCCAATAACTCCGGGAAAGTTTACAAAGAGTCACTGGATGCCAATTCATATTCTATTCAAAGATTTAATTATCATCCACAGTACGATACTGAGAAGATAACACTCCCTGAGAAAAGTTATTTCTTTATGGGTGACAATAGAGACAAATCTTCTGATAGTAGGGTATGGGGACTCGTTTCTTCTAGCAGTATTTTAGGTGAAGTAGTATATATATTCCGCTAGAAACCTCTCAACCACTGTTGCATTTGAGGCAGTACAAAACTAAGAAGGTGCCTTTAAACTTGTAAATATTAAATTTATTGAAAGTGGTATTAGCCACTTTTCTATAAATCTTGATTTGGGTGAGAAGGAATCATTTAGCCTCTTAGTTGGCTACTGTATTTTAATGTACTTAGAGTAAGCTACGGCTGTTATTAAAGAGCTATTTAAGTACTTAAAAATAGGTGGGACGGCTATACTTCAAGGGGCTGATATTACTGCCAGAGTGAGCGAAATGCTACTCTATGATCAAGTTACTGAATGGCTACGAGTCATATTATTAGCAGAGAGTGTACATATGACAGTGGGTTTCAATCATCATTTTGGCTTGCTGATTAAACTTCTTTAACTGATTGTTGAATGAATTATGAATAACTACAAAGTGTACAAAATATGAAATACGAAACTGTATCTCATGTCCGCATCCCCGCATTTCTGATTGATTGTTCAGTGATAGTGCTGTTTATAGTACTTGTGAGCAAGCTCTTAATGTACTTCAGTGTGATCGAAGGTGGTTTTTCTATTGAAGCTTTTATGTTTATCTATTTTCCTCTGGGCATCTTCATTTATTGGGTAATAGATTTAAATATAGGTAAAAAGTTATTTGGAATTAAAGTCATTGATGAAAAAACAGGTAATAAACCAACTGTGATTCAGTGCTTTATTCGTAGTTTATTGTTTTCTCTTGTAGTCTCTTTGAATTTAGTGTTTTTGATCCCTATGTTTGTTTCGAAGAAGAATAGAGCTTTCCATGATATGTTAGCTGGTACATTAGTTATAAAAATAACCGATAAAAATAGTGTGTAATTTTTCCAAAATGACCCAGGCAAAGATTTTATTGAGCGTATTTAGGAAATCCATATTTCGGTATGATGTATGTGATAAAATTTAGGTAGAGCCTGATCCAATATTTAATGCATAGCAATGTATCAACTATTATAAAACTCCATTAGTGCTAGGTTGGCTCCACCCTTTTATAACGATTTAATAGAGTGTTATTGGGTATCTACTTTTTTAACAGTGAACTGAGTGATCATTGTATTTAATACTTCTGATGATCCAATAAGGGTTTTATTAGACTCTTCCATTCTTTTTGTTGCCTCCACAGTATGCTCACCAACCGTATGAATATTAGTAATGTTTTTATTAAGCTCGACAGCGACAGTACTCTGTTCTTCTGTTGCTCTGGCGATACCTACACACATGTCGGAGATGTTATCGACATTATCTAAAATAGTAGAGAATTGTTCTTCTAGATTGTGAATACTTTTAACGCTGCTATTTACTTTTTCGTGACTATCATTGATTGAGTTAACTGCATGAGTAGATTTACCTTGCAGTGAAGAAATCATATCGCTGATTTGCCCTGTTGACTCTTGCGTTTTTGCTGCAAGTGCTCTGACTTCGTCGGCAACGACGGCAAAGCCTCTACCTTGCTCTCCGGCCCTTGCGGCCTCAATGGCTGCATTAAGTGCTAGTAAGTTGGTTTGCTCTGCAATGCTGCTTATAACTTCAACAACGCTACTAATCTCTGTGGAACTGTGGCTTAAGCCAGTAATAATTTTAGATGAGTTTTCTACGGCTTTGACTAATTCATCAATGGCTGTCTTGGTTTCCCCTAAAATAGTCTTACCCTTATTGACGTTAATCTTTGATTCATCTGCTGCATTCGATGTAGATGATGCGTGTTCTGCAACCTCTTTGACGGTGCCAGATAATTGCTCTGTGGACGCTGCTGCCATTTCTACTTCATCGTAGAGGTTTTTAATCTCATCACGAGTATTGGTAGATTCATTATGAGCATCGTCTGCAGAGGATTTTACATCTGCAGAAATACCCGATGAGCGATAAAGGATGGTATCTTGTTGCATTTGTACAAACTTGAACGCTAGTTTTATTTGGCTAAGCTCGTTGTTATGGCCGGTATATACGCGCCTGGCAATATTGCTGTCGAATAATGATAGAGTCCTTTCAGCAAACTGAGCCCAAGGTCTTGAAATGGCGGTACTACATAAAAAATTAACCACTAACAAAAAACCAATGCCTGCAAATATATTAACCGAGGCGATAAAGAGCGTGATCATAGTGGATATGGAGAATGTTAAAAAAAGTTTATTAGAAAGCTTAATGCCATCAAGAAAGTTTTTAAGTCGATTCAGAGGGTTCTTCTTTTCGGTGTACACTTTTTCGGCACTGTCAATGAGTTTTTGGCTGGGCTTTTGCCTAACTGATTGAAAGCCGACAGTCTTTCCATTTTCACAAATAGGTGTAACAAAAGCATCTACCCAATAGTGGTCACCATTTTTACAGCGGTTTTTTACCATCCCCATCCAGGGTTTATTTTTCTTATTATGTTGCCATAGCTCACCGAAAGCCTCTTGGGGCATCCAAGGGTGCCTAACTATATTATGTGCTTGGCCAATAAGCTCTTCACGAGTGAAGCCACTAATCGATAAAAAGTCGTCGTTAACGTCTAATATAACGCCTTTCTCGTTGGTAGTAGATACTATTTTTTGAGACTGATCGTAATCTCGTTGCTTGTTTGTGACTGCTCCGTTGTTGCGCATCAAGTTAACTCCGATTAAAGTGAAATTCCATTGCTGGGATGATATGTATAAAGTATAGGCAGAGAAAATGAAATAGTTGCTTAGTCATGCAAAATTTATAATATCTTTTTGGTCTATAAAATATGTATATATGAAACTATTTACCTTCTATTATTTAAAACTATTGATTTCTTTTATTTGATAGCTGAATCTAAGGGTCGATTAACAATGATTAGCTCTACTTATTACTGGAGAAGCCTGGATGACGTATTGTGTTGGAATTAAAGTAAAACACGGGTTAATTTTTTGCTCAGATTCGCGGACTAACGCAGGTATTGATCAAGTAAACACCTATAAAAAAATGTATACCTTTGGTATGCCTAAACAGTGTCAGTATTGTATTTTGGCGTCGGGTAATCTAGCCACAACACAAGGTGTTATTAACCAAATAAGAAAGGATATAGAAACATCCGCTGACTTAAACTTGCTGAATATTAATAACTTTTATGATGCTGTCGAATATATTGGTCGCATAAGCACTCACCAACAAAGCAAGACAGGTGGTGGGCCGGCATTTTCGGCTAACTTTATTGTCGGTGGACAAATTGCTGGTAGGGCGCATGAATTGGCCATGATATACCCAGAAGGCAACTATATAACCGCAACAGAATTAACCCCTTTTTTACAAATAGGCGAGAGTAAGTACGGCAAACCCATTCTCGATCGAATAATTAATGTTGATACACCCCTAGAGACTTGTGCACTGTGCGCTCTAGTCTCTATGGGGTCGACGGTTAAAAGTAATTTAAGTGTAGGGCCACCGATTGATGTTCGTTTTTATCATACCAATACATTAAATCTCGGCGAGCATTATCATTTTGATGAGAATGATGATTATCTTATAGAGGTAGATAAGGCGTGGAATGCAAAGTTAGTTGAGTCCTTTATGCAATTACCCAGTTTGGGGAGCGAATCTCAACAGCAGTTACAATCTAGTGATGGCTGATTAGGCTACTGATGCAGTAGGACAACTTTGCTGAGCTACTGATGACTGCTGAAGGCTTTTGTTCAGTGCTTGGGTGATGCTGTCTCTATCTTTTAAACGCTTAATATTCTCAAATAAGTCAGTGGCCTCTGGGTATTGGCGGCTCAGATAAAATAGCCATTGTTTAAGCCTGTTGCCTATATATTTGGGTGGGTATGCCTCTACTGTTATATTAAAAAACTGCAATAGTAATGGGCATAAATCGTACCACCGCATTGCTTCATAAGCTTTCTCTGTATTGTTATTACTGTCTTGCTGGTGCCAAGCGCGTATTTGCAATGCTAAATCGGGACACGATAGTAAGCCTCGCCCAAGCATAAAGTCTGTACATCCAGTGACTTTATGACAGCGTTTTAAGTCATCTAGACTCCAAATATCTCCATTAGCTATAACAGTAATGGGGATTGTCTCGCGTATTTCTGCAATATATTCCCAGTAGGCTGGGGGCTTATAGCCATCGGCTTTTGAGCGTGCATGTACGGTGAGTTCATTAGCGCCTGCTTCATAGGCGGCGAGGGCGTTTTCTAGGTACTGGCTCCTATCGTCAAAACCCAAGCGTATCTTAGCGGTAACGGGTATATGCTGTGGTACCGCCTTGCGTGTTGCTGAAATGATGTCGTGGACTCTATTGGGGTCTTTGAGCAAGCAGGCGCCGCCATCACTTTTGTTGACGGTTTTGGCTGGGCAGCCAAAGTTAAGGTCGATAGCGCTAGCTCCAAGTGCTGCTACGCTTGCCGCATTCTCTGCTATAGGTATTGGCTTACCACCTAATAATTGTACTCTAACGGGAGTTTTAGACTGGCTAGTTAGGCTATTGTTGAGTAACTCTGGACAACGCTTATAAAAGACTTTATCGGGTAGGAGATGATCGTTAATACGGATAAACTCTGTAACACACACATCAATCCCGCCAATAGCGCATAATAAATCGCGCATAATCGCGTCTACTACGCCTTCCATAGGTGCTAGCAAGATTCTCATGGTGATTTAGAAGCCTTTGATCAATAAAAGAGATGGAGTAGACAGGTAAAAATAGTTAATGCTGAGGTGTTTCACCTTTGTCATCACTAGATTCCTTTGAAGACATGAATGCATAATAGTCTTCACCAAGAGAGCGTTCCTCTCGGCGTTCGGTCTTTTTGCGGCGCTTACGATGATAGAGGTCAACCTCAAGATCTTTGCATGGGTCGTCGTCTTCGCGCCGATCTGCGCCTTTGCGGCGGTTAATAAATATCTTATTGTTCATAATGTGCGCTAGCTTACTCCAAAAGATGTAGAAATCAACAGCGAATAATTGTTTTATTGGCAACGTTATTATGAGTTTAGTTGATAAACTTTATAAATCTTGATGTGTATCAACTAAAGACCATAAAAATTTAGTGGTTTGTGATGTAGATACGGTAAAATGCTTAAAATTTTGATGGTTTGAGAATATGAAAGTTCAACAACAAATAGAAAGTACCTTGCAAGCGGCATTTTCTCCTACTTTTTTGGATGTTATCAACGAAAGCGATGGCCACAATGTCCCTAAGGGCTCTGAAAGCCATTTTAAGGTGATTATTGTTAGTGACACTTTTGCGGGCCAAAGCCGTATTCAACGCCATAAAATGGTTTATAGCGCCGCAGCAAAGGAAGTTGAGCTAGTGCATGCGTTTTCTGTCAGTGCCTTTGATGCAGACGAATGGAGCCTAAAGCAAGGAAGTATACCTGCATCGCCGCCCTGTTTAGGTGGTGGTAAATAAACCACCAATAAAGAACTTTATATAGAATAGGCAGAACAAGCTTTAGGTTCTATATAAGTAGTCAATCTTATAAAGAGAGTAATTAGTTAAAGATTATGGAAAAAATTGTTGTTGCAGCGTTATACCGTTTTATCAGCCTGCCAGAGTATCAAGATCTGCGTCAGCCGCTGATCAAGTTTTGTGAAGAGCATGATATTAAAGGTACATTACTCCTCGCTGAAGAAGGTATTAATGGCACTGTTGCTGGGAGCCGTGCAGCTATAGATTCACTACTTGCCTATTTGCGAAGCAATCCAAAGTTTACTGCTATTGATTGTAAGGAATCTTTTTATGATGAGCATCCTTTTTATAGAATGAAGGTAAAGCTTAAAAAAGAAATCGTAACTATGGGAGTTGAGGGTATCGACCCCAATAAAGTAGTGGGGACTTATGTGAAACCTCATGACTGGAATGCGTTGATTGATGATCCCGATGTGGTTGTCGTTGATACCAGAAACTATTACGAAGTTGCGATAGGGACATTTAAAGGTGCAAAAGACCCATTGACGACAAATTTTCGTGAGTTTCCTGAATATGTTGCCGAAAATCTAGATCCTGTAAAACACAAAAAAGTGGCTATGTTTTGTACCGGTGGTATTCGCTGTGAAAAATCTACTGCCTATTTAAAGGAACAAGGCTTTGACGAGGTGTATCATTTACAAGGTGGCATCCTCCAATATTTAGAAGATGTACCAAAAGAAGATACGCGTTGGGAAGGCGAGTGTTTTGTATTTGATAATCGTGTTGCTGTTGATCATGATCTTAAAAAAGGCTCTTATGATCAGTGTCATGGTTGCAGGCATCCTATTACAGAGGATGATAAAAAGTCTGATAAATATTTGTTGGGGGTGGCTTGCTCTCGTTGTTATGATAAGCAAACACCAGATCAGATGGCGCGTTTTAAAGAGCGCCAAAAACAAATAGAATTAGCTAAGCAGCGCCACGAGAAGCATATTGGCCTTACGCCTGAGAAACTGCGCGAGGCACGTGCAATTAAAAAAGAAAAAAGATACGCAGAAGATAACAATAATAACTAGCAAGTAAGCGTTTTATGGGGTTTTGGAATCGCTCTATGTGAGATTTAGTTAATATAAATCGGTGCATAAGCGGATCCTTATATTCGAACACTTACTTGCCCTAAAAAGAAAATGCTTATGGATGAAGTCTTTATAGTTTTTGGGTTAGTGAGTTTGCTTGCTTTTATTGGCAGTATTCTTGGCTGGGTTGTGTTTTTTCAAATGCGCTCTTTACGTGACGATAATGAGCGATTACAAAAAGAAATCAACGCTCTCAAGCTCACAGTTTCTACACCCAATGAACCTTCTACAGCTAGTACATCTCGAGCTTTATCAACGACTCCAGCTGATTCAACGCCAGCTCCCCAATATTCAGATCCTCAAAAAGCTGAGTCTAATAAGGAGGTCGACTGGTATAAAGAGGCACAAGGTGGTGCACAGGATAAAACTGTAGAGCCTATTAAAACAGATGAAGACGATATTTCTTTAGAGATCTCACTCGATGGCATCGACAGTAAAGCAGAAGCTTTGAATGAATTATCAGGCTCTGGTCAGCTCAACGCTACTATAAAAGAGCCCGAAATTTCGTTTTTTGAAAAACTATTTAAGAGTGCCTCGACACATTGGATGATTTGGGTAGGTGGTGCGAGTATCGGTTTTGCTGGCATTTTCCTTGTTAAATATTCAGTAGATAATAATTTATTAGGTCCTCAAGCAAGAATTCTACTCGCGCTATTAGTGGGTGTGTTATTTCATATCGGTGCTTATAAATTACATCGGCTTAAAGGTCCGCAGGATGCCTTCTCTGGTCTTGCCGGCGGCGCGAGCTTAATTTTATACTCTGCATTATTAGCGGCCCTTCATCTATATCAGTTACTCAGCCCTGGGTGGGTATTCGCGCTGTTACTTGCAGTCTCTATGGTGACAATGTTACTTGCACTAATGTACGGTCCAGTACTGGCTGCTATTGGTATCTTAGGCGCTTATCTTGTCCCTATTTTTGTGAGTACAGGAAGCAATAATGTTGTTGCTGCTCTAATGTATAGCTTTATTGTGACCATTTCTGCGCTATTGCTCATACGTTATGTGTCCAGGCAGTGGCTATGGATTGGTACATTACTGGGCGCTGGCTTTTGGTGGTTAATATCATTTACATCGGCTTTTGCAGATGTCGCGAGATTATTATATCTCGTTGGGCTAGCTTACATTGTAGTTGCAATTTATCAGTGGGATTGGCGACTGTTAGGCAGTCGAGACAAAAACCAAGTATCTAAGCAATTAAGTTTATGGCAATTATTTACAGGCCATTGTATAAAGGTTGATGGTGACGGTAGTCATAGTACACAAAAAAATAGTATCTATTTTGTTTTACTTATTGTGCTATTAGCATCGATTGCTTCTATTTGGGCAGTTGATTTATCGCTTAGTTTAAGTTGGTTAATTGTGTTGGTGCCGCTACTTATGCTTTGGCTATCATTTAATCATCGAGGTTTCTTGCCGCTGGCCTGGCTAAGTTTGTTAAGTGTGATTAGTGGTATATTTTTGCAATCATTTTTTTATGAACGATTTGCTGTGTTACAAACGTGGTTGCTTAGTGAGCAACAAAGTAATTTACTTTTGTTATTTGCTTTAGCACTTATGTATAGCGCTACTGCCTACTTTGCTATAAAAACAAGCGATCAAAAATTCTATTGGTCCTCCCTTGGTTTTATTGCGCCACTCGTCTTTTTAACGCTTGGTTTTGTATTGACTAATGGCATTGCAACTAGCTGGCAATGGGCATTAATAGCCAGCGTTATTGGTGCTGTTTATTTTAATATTTTATATCGCGCGCGTAAGGCAAACTTATCGCCCGAGATCCATGCGGTGTTAATTATTGCAGGCCATTTAGCATATAGTTTAGCTGTGGTAATGATTGTGCGCGAAGCGACTCTCACACTTGCCTTAGCGGTACAGGTAGTCTCGCTGGTGTGGGTTGATCGATATTTCCGATTGCCGATACTGCCTTATTTGGTTAAAGCTATATTGGCGATTGTTATTTTTCGCTTAACCTTTAACCCTTGGTTATTAACTTATGCAACCGATACACACTGGTCTTTATGGACTTATGGTGGCTCTCTAGCATGCTGTATTGGTGCAATTTATTTATTAAATAATCGCGATGATTTAATGCGTTGGCTGCAAGCCGTTGCATTACATTTGTTTGTATTGACTATTGTTGCCGAGACGCGTTACCAGTTATATAGCGGTGATATTTTTGTCGAACAGTATAGTTTTTTTGAAGCGGCTTTTTATACTGTTGTATTGGGGGTAACGGGCTTAGTTTATAAATTACGGGCACGCTTTGCGCAATCATTGTCGTGGTTTTATGAGCTTGCAGGTATTGTTTTATTGTTGATGTCTCTAGCAAATTATTCGCTATTTTTGCTGGCGCTAAAAAATCCATTATTTGTATCAGATACAGTAAGCTCGACGGTTATCTGGAATATATTATTACTTGCTTATGGCGTACCGTGTTTAATTGCTGCCACAGCGCGGCTTTTAGATAACAATAAGCAATGGAGAAAAGTGACTGGTGTGATTGCTGCATTAAGTACACTGATTTTTGTGTCAATTGAAGTACGCCATATTTGGCATGGGGAATTAGACGCTAGCCAAGATGTATTAGTGGGTGAGCTGTACACGTATTCTATGGTGTGGTTGGCGCTGGCTATTATTGGTTCACTTATCAGTGTCCGTTATGCTAATCGCGATCTTTATCGTGCGAGCATGGTATTTTTGATGATTGTTGTTGGTAAAATATTTTTAATTGATACCGCAGGTTTGTCCAGTCTTTGGCGTGTGGCTTCTTTTCTTGGTTTGGGTTTGTCTCTATTGGGGCTGTCTTACTTTCATCAGAAGATGGGTGCAGAATTTACGGAGGAAGGGGCTAAAAATTCTGGAAATGGTGAAGCTGAAAACTAAACCAATCATTAGTATCGTTGTAAAAAAGTGATACTAGCGATTGATGAAAATTACTTACCAATACTTCCTGAGTAAGAGGCTAGTTTTTTAAAACTTATAGCTTGCACGCAAATGGCCAGAGAATTCATTCTCGCCGCCACTGGCATCACGGTATTCGGTGTCGGCAATAAGGCTTAAACCATTGGCATCATAAATTTTTACACCTAAGCCAATAAACCCACCTAATACACTGTCGTCATCACTGGTAGAAAATTCAAAGTCTGTACCGCCTAATGATGCATCGATGTCATCGGCATTATCAAAACGACCATCAAACCCTAGGCGTAATTCAAACTCAGTTTTACCTTGGGTGATAACACCTGCCACTTGGATGCGAGTATGTAATGTTTGCACGTTGCGGCTATCAATAGAGAGGTTGGCTGAGCTTGTACCACTTTCGTTATAGTCATCAAAAAACGAAGCGGTATAGGTAAGTGTACCCGATGGGCGCAGCTCAAAATTCTTATTGATTTTATAGCCAGTGCTCACACTGACAGATGGACTGATGAATATATTATTAAAATCAGAGTCTGCGACCTCAACCCCGTTGAGGTTGTCGAGCACAGCGCGCTCATTATCATAGTCTTCGTAGCCAAGAATAAAGTTAGTACTGAGTGTCAGCGAGCCCACATCAAAGTGGCCATATACGCCGCCAAAAAAGCTAAGCACATCGGTATCAATAGATTGAGTGTCGGTTTCAATATTGCTTGAGCTCAATCCAAAGGCGAGACCAAGGCGTCCGATCTCTACATTTTGTTCATAGCCACCGACAAAACCGTAGTAGTCTTGCTCATAGGATAAGGTTGCGCCGTCACCATCGCGCTCTAGAGTTGAGCCGAAAATATCGCCCCATACCGTTGACTTGCCATTGCCTGAAGTATTGGTGTCAGCATTAATACGTTTGTTAATGCTTCTATGAATAGAGGTATTTAGTGTGCTGACGGCTTGCCCTAAAAAGGATTGCCCTGTGGGGTCAACGGTCACTAATGTATTACCGGTAACGACAGCACCCCCAGAAACATTGCTCGCGATATTGATATTTTCGGTGTTTGCAAAGGTCACGACGCTTGATCTAGCACTAAACTCTAAAAGGTTAACGGTATCGTTGCCTGCACCGAGGTCAACGCTTCCGATAATCTGTGAGCCTCCGCCTAGGTTTAGCGTTTGATCGCCAGTACCACCAATAATCGCTTGTGTTGCTGCACCCGTGGCAGAAATTAGCCCATTGTTGGTAAAGGTATTTGTGGTAGTGCCTGCAAAATCAACGGCAATCCCGTTAGCACCTGTGGCCGAAATTGTTCCGCTATTGGTAAAAGTATTGGTATTTCCGCTATTAAAAGACAGTGCGGTTGCGTTATCTCCTGTGGCTGTGATTATCCCGCTATTGGTGAAGGTATTATTATCTCCACCATTAAAGGAGAGCGCTGTTGCGTTATTGCCCGTCGCAGAGATAAGCCCACTATTGACGCCAGTGTTGTTATCTCCTCTAAAACGCACGGCAGTAGAGTTGGCATTAGTGCCACCATTAAGCACCGTTCCGCTATTATTAAAAGTAGAGGAGTCGCCTCCTAGATCAAAAGTCTCGCTGGTTCCACCCGTGGTATTAAGAGTACCTGTGTTAATAATGGTAAACCCAGATTGCAGACTATCTGCAAGAATCGCCTCGTTTGTATTAGTGGTAATCGTACCGTTATTGGTGACCGTTGAGCCAGGGCCATTGCCAATATCTACCCCACGACCTGTTGTAGAGGTAATGGTGCCGTTATTAGTGAGTGTTGACGCACCACCGCCCGTGATGCTGATCGTTGTTCCACCATTTTGTAATAAACCACCGGTTTCAATCAGGCCTGTGTTGCTAGTATTGAGTGTTTGATTCCCTGTTAATGTAGTGTTTTCAGGGATGGTGAAGCTTTGAGCCAGCGCCTTGTTAAGAGGGGCAATAAGTATGAGCAGTGCTAATATGGCGGTGCTGGTAAGGTTTTTTGGAGATAGTGATTTTACAAATGGGTACATCATAAGGCCAAACTCTTATTTATTATTATTTTATTACTGCACTCTTATGAGCCCTATCATATAGAAGTTTGGCTTATATAGATAATATAAAAAAGAGAGGGTAGAAGGGTGTTGATTAATGGTCGATTAATATTGGGATTGGGGCAGATGAACAATAAGTCCTTCCATCTCTTCGGTGACTTTTAATTGGCAACTCAGCCGGCTGTTTGCTTCATGATTGTGCGAAGCTTCTAGCATAGCTGTTTCGGTACTTGATGGCTTGCCTGTTTTATCGAGCCATTTCTCATCAACGTGGCAATGGCAGGTGCCGCAGCTCATAACGCCGCCACATTCTCCTAATATGCCATCTATCATATTCTCGACGGCACCATTCATGACGCTATCGCCAACAGCAACATCCGCTTCGTACATATTGCCATCATCTGTGACATAAAAAATTAAAGGCATAAATAGGGTTCTCCTGACTAAGCGGTTAGAATAGCGAGATTATTAGCGTTAATAAAGTAGAAGTAAAATAGAGAGGATATGATGAGTGAGGCAATTGCTAAGGGGCGTTACCGACATTATAAAGGGCAAGAGTATGAAGTGTTTAGTACAGCAAGGCATAGCGAAACAGAAGAGCTATTAGTGGTGTATAGATGCTTATATGGTGATTATTCTTGGTGGGTACGGCCTTTTACTATGTTTACTGAAACCATTGAAATAGAGGGTAAAACGATCCCAAGGTTTGAATATATAAGTGATAAGTAATGAAGGAAAGCTACTTGCTGTAGTACAAGATTATGTTTGATGATACGTATTGGATGAATGAGGCGATTGCCTTGGCAAAAAAGGCAGCATTGGAAAATGAGGTTCCTGTAGGTGCGATTGTTGTGCTTGATAATCAAGTAATTGGCAGAGGCTTTAATCGGCCAATATCAGCTTGTGATCCCACCGCTCATGCCGAAATTATTGCACTACGTGATGCGGCAAAAACAATTAATAATTACCGTTTAGTAAAAGCTAGCCTTTATGTCACTTTAGAGCCATGTACTATGTGCGCAGGTGCCATTGTACATAGTCGTATAGCGCGTTTAATTTACGGTGCAAGCGAGCCTAAAGCAGGTGTTATTCACAGCCAGAAAGAGCTATTAAAGGAGCCCTATTTTAATCACAAGATAGAGGTGCACTCGGGGGTTTGTGAAGATGAATGCAGCAGTATTATTAGTCGTTTTTTTGCAAAAAGGCGTGAACAAATAAAGTTAAAAAAGAAAACTTAATTGTTCTTTTACAATTGTGGATTAATTGGGTGACTATTTTCTGACAAGCTGGAAACCGTAACGGGCTCGGCGGGCTTTTCTGATTCCGAGGCCAAACGGCGTTGTTGCGATTCGTGATGCCACACTAAAATTTCATGGTAGTTACGAATTCTTTCTACGTACTGAACCGGCTCCCAGCCACGAGCATAACCATGCTTAGTGTTTTTGTAGTATTTCTTTTTACTTAGCAAAGGTAAACGTTTTTTAACATGAGTCCATATGTCAGGGTTGCCGCCTTGTGCTTCAGTAATTTTACGTGCGTCTTCTAGGTGTCCATAACCAACATTATAAGCAGCGAGCGCCATCCATAGGCGGTCTGGGCTTTTAATGCGATCAGGTAACCGCTTAACCTGCTGCGTAAAGTATTTAGCCCCGCCATGTATGCTTTGTTTTGGATCCAATCTATTTTTAACACCCAACGCTTTAGCTGTTCTCTGAGTTAACATCATGAGGCCACGGACACCTGTATAAGAGCGTGCTTTTGCATTCCAGTGTGATTCTTGATAGCTAATTGCAGCAATAAATAACCAATCGAGCTCAAATTCGGCTGCGGATGCTTTAAAGTAGTCTTCCCATTTAGGAAGTCTTTTATCAATATGTTTCGAAAAGGTTAGTGCACCGCCTTCGTCGAGCCGTTGATTGTTAAAATATTTATCGCTGAGCTTTTGTAATTCACCGCTATTACGGTATTGCACTAAGAAATTATTAGCCGCTTTATACAGGCTATCATCTTTTGATTTAGGAAAAGCCCATGCGATGTTTTTTTCGTCATGCAAGTCAAAGGCACGACGAGCCTTTGGGTATATGTTTCTATTAACGGTAAAAAAGGTCGAGTCGACAATAGTTACATCAGCACGCCCACTATGAACGTTTTCTAGTAAATCTAGCGGTTCTACTTCGTCCAATTCTCTCCAGCGTAATTCTGGAAAAGTTTCTTTAAGTGAGCGTAAAGACTCCGCATGGGAGCTATTGGCGATAACGACGATATCCAAATTGAGCAAGTCATCGATAGTTCTCGGACGTTTACTGCCACGACGATAGATAATATGTTGTTTGACTTGCATGTAGGGAACAGAAAAACTGAGCGACTTTTTACGCTCAGGTGTGATGCTGAGATTATTTGCCGCAAAATGCCCTTGCTGCCGCTTTACTGAAGATAACAAGTCGCTGAGATTGGGTTGATCTTTAATCGTTAGAGCAACACCTAAGTGGTTTGCAAAGGCCTCTGTTAATTCGTACTCAAAGCCGGTGTAACCAAAAGGGCCTTCGTAATAAGTAATAGGACCATTACTAGATAGTATCGAGAGGGAGCCATTGCTAATAACGCGATCGAGTACCGTTGGAATACTACTACTGCTCATCAGAAAAGGGCTAATACAAAGCAATAAAGCACCCAATAGGTAAAGCGGTCTAAGCTTACACCTTATCGAGATATTGACTTGTAAATCCTTTTTCTCACTCATTTTATTGGCTATTTATCCTCTTTAAGCAAAGATCCGGCTAAATTATAAACAATTTGTGGGCCTATTATACCTTAGCTAGGCGTAGCCCATGATTAAATTCAGCTATAGCGCCCTTATAATTTAATCAGAAATAGGGGTAATATGTTTTATTTAAAATATAGTCTTGTACTATTAAAGTCTCTTGAAGTATGTAAGTGCTTGCTTACTTTTTCGCTTAAAAATGACAATTGTAGTTATAATTCTCGTTTAGGGCTAATTATGTGTTAAAAATGCTTATATTGAGATTAATAATAGAGAGTAGTTGATAGATTTTTACTATTTGGCCTTGTTGATTGTTTTTTAGCCTTTGCTTAAGCAGGATAATCTAATAGGGTGACGGGCTGGTAAAATGGCATTTGTTCTTTAGTCACTATAGTGCCGATTATGGCTTACTGAGTACGATTTTAGTGAGTTTTTATCAATTATTTTTGAGCAGTGACTAAAGAATATTATTGTAATAATAAATTCCATTATTAAGGGCACAAAGTAATTATGTTAAAAACAGTATATTCAACGTCAGGCATGATGGTTGCCCCGCATCATTTAGCATCTCAGGCTGGACGGGATGTTTTAGCTGAGGGTGGCAGTGCTGTTGAGGCTATGGTTGCGGCAGCTGCTGCTATTGCTGTTGTATATCCTCATATGAATTCTATTGGTGGCGATGGCTTTTGGCTCATACATAAGCCAGGAGAAAAACCTATTGCTATTGATGCCTGCGGTTGTGCTGCAAAGTCAGCGACACGAGCGGCCTACGCAGGCTACGGTGCAATCCCAGAAAGAGGCCCGCTAGCGGCGTTAACTACAGCAGGCACTATTGGTGGCTGGAAAAAAGCATTAGAGATAACCTCAGCTCAAAAACCCTTACCATTATCTCGCTTACTGGCGCCTGCTATTGCTCATGCTAAAAATGGTATTGTTGTGACTCAAAGCCAAGCACAATTAACCTCGGATAAATATAGCCAGTTAGTAAATGTTCCCGGGTTTACCGAGACATTTTTACTCGATGGAGCTATGCCTAAAGCAGGTGATGTGCTTTATCAAAAAACTCTCGCTAATACATTAGAGCAACTTGTACGAGCAGGTTTGGATGATTTTTACCGAGGTGAACTGGGCGCAGCAATGGGAGGCGAATTGCAAGCATTGGGTAGCTTATTGTCAGTAGAGGATTTACGTAACTACCATGCACAGCAAGTAGATCCTTTGTCAGTGGCTGTGAAAGGCGCAAAGATTTTTAATTTGCCGCCGCCAACCCAAGGTTTGGCTTCACTAATGATTTTAGGGGTATTTGATAAGCTTAATATTAATTCTAGTGATGATATTGCTTATGTTCACCATTTAGTTGAATCTACTAAGCGCGCTTTTAGGGTGAGAGATAGAGTAGTGACTGATCCGAATCGAGTGCCAGAAAATCTAGAAGCATTACTGGAGACAAGGTATCTTGAGAATTTAGCTGCAGAAATTGATTCAAATAAAGCATTGCCTTGGCCCGATGAAGGTAAACCGGGGGACACAATTTGGATGGGTTGTATTGACAAGCAAGGTGTTGCTGTTAGTTTTATACAAAGCATTTATTGGGAGTTTGGTTCTGGTGTTGTGCTAAAAGATACTGGTGTTAACTGGCAAAATAGAGGGATAAGCTTTTCTTTAGATTCAAACTCTCTGCAGTTTTTAGAGCCTGGGCGTAAGCCTTTCCATACGCTTAACCCAGCTTTAGCGCTATTCGATGATGGCCGTACCATGAGCTACGGCACCATGGGTGGAGAAGGGCAACCGCAAACCCAAGCGGCTGTTTTTAGTCGCTATGCAATGTTTAATCAATCTATTCAGCAAGCCGTTACGGCGCCACGTTGGTTGTTAGGGCGTACATGGGGTGATACGAGTACAAGCCTAAAATTAGAAAACCGTTTTACACCGCAGCTAATTGAGCAACTAAGGCAGCTTGGCCATAATGTTGAGGTATTGGATGAAGATTTTAGCGATACTATGGGCCATGCTGGGGCTATTGTATTAAGGCCTGACGGTGTTTATGAGGGCGCTGCCGACCCTCGTAGCGATGGCTGTGTGGCGGCGCTTTAGTATTTGCCCGAGTGCTGTTTGCCGCCAATTAAAAGTATTTATTGACTTTAATGTATGTCATTGTTTGTCGATGACATACTACTAAAGCTCTGCTGTTTAGGCTAAACCAAGCTCTTGGCTTATTTTATCCATTAGTGCGGTTACATCACGCTTACCAACGAGAGAAACGGCCAATTTAATTGGGCTGCCTGAGTGCAATATGGCATTAATATCATAATACAGTGCATTGCCGACTCTTGTTGTGCGTTTTAATTTCAACTGTTTTATCTGTTTTACCTGATAAGTTCTATCTCTCATTTTAAACATCCCTGAGCGAACACGCAGTTGATCACGTGAAGTATCCAGAGTAGACCTAAATAACCAAGCATCTAGTGAGATTAGTGTAAACACTAGTGCAAATATTCCTCCAACAACGGCAAACATGATACTACCGATACTCTCGATAATACCGTCGCCAGCGATCCAAGTAGGTACTCCAATTGCGCCTACGTAGCATAGCGCTGCTATTGCCGTCATCGAGAATGCAACACCTTTGTGGCGTGAAGGAGGAAAATAATAGGATTGCCCTGTCGTCGTTGTGTTCGCGATTACGCCTGTTTGTGACCAATCCCCTTGATCTGTATAAGTTTTTCGCGTGTGAATTTTATCGGCAACAGATTGCGTATTGATATTATATTTTGATGGGTTAAATACAGGGACCTCGAAGGTCTGAATATAATCAGCTCCTGGAATATTTGCTTGAATATTCAAGCGCCATAAGAGTTCATTGTCACTCTTCTCCCAATTACTTGGTGCTGCATCGCGAGGGATTTCGAATAAAATAGGCAGCCTAAATGCGGTAGAGTACGAGCCCACTTCGACGGGGATTTTTTGCTCATCTTGCCATAATATGGTTTCGGTTCTGTTGCTTTTGTTGCCTGATTTTACAATGTGACTTCTTATATTGGTCAGTTTGATATTAAAAACTGTGCTAGCCGGTAGTTTTTCCTTCATGATGAGTTCCCCGCGTAATATATGTCCAAGCGCAGCGGGGAGTGTATCGAGTTTGAATCGAGTATCTGAAAAACGCTTCCAGCGAAGGAAGTAAATAATGGTTTGTACCCAGCAAATAAGAGTGCAGAAAGGGAATAGTGCAAAGAGTAATATGAGCTGATCCTGCTCTTTAATATATTTCTCTATTATTGTTGGCGCTGCCGCTACAGATATTATCGTCATTACAATTGTTGCGATGATAAGCACGATTAATTGTATTTTATGGCTTGATTTAAGTTGGTCTGTTTGCCAAATTTTTTTCCATTTCCAGGGTTCGTTGGGATATCGTCTTTGCTGTTCGTCTTCGTTTTTTTGAATGATTTTTAGGTAATGTATTCCCCCAAAAATAAGTGCGCTAATGCTTAATAAAATAAGTGCTGTTATAGCAGGTGCAACAATCGAACTTGATCGTAGATCACGATAGATAACAGCATCTGACGGGTTATCTGGGTTTACCCAGATAGTTATTCTTTCTTTACTACGCCTGTGTTGCTTTAATTGTTGAACAATATCTCGATGATATGCCTCGTCCTTGTCGTACCTATCACTAACGAATATGCGTTTAGAGTTATAGTTTTTACCTTGCCATTGATAAATATAGTGCCCTGCTGCGCTATAGAAGGTTGAGTCTCCACCTCTTTCGCTAGCTAATCTGACGGATAGTATAATGGCTTCTGCTTGTTGCCAATTGTCAGCTTCTGATGATTCAGAGAGTATGCTGATAACGGTTTTAGCGCTATTTAAACCAATAAGTAAAAAAGGCAGTAAGAATAGATAAAATGGCCATATAACTTTAGGTTTTCTGATTTTATCCATGAATTGGATGTTTCCTTTAGATACAGTTGATCATTCTTATTATGGTGTGTTGCTGGTAATAAATTAGCATCAGCTAACTTATACGTCTGCTTAGTATACTACTATTGCTTAAATATTTACTTGAATGCTTTTTATCTTTGAGGAGGCTATTTATTATTAGGAATTAAAAAGATAATAAATAAAAAGTATTTATGCCTATTAGTAGGAGATGTTTTGAGGTGTAACCATTTACGGCTAATGTATTGTAGAGATAAAAGAGGTCCAAAGTGCAGACCTCTTTTTAGTAGTTCTTTAATGATGGATTAGTTTGGCTGTTTTACGACGCGTAAATAAGGCTTTAACTCGTTCCAGCCATCTGGATATTTCTCTTTAGCTTCTTCATTAGACACAGCGGGTACAATAATAACGTCGTCGCCATTCTCCCAATTTACGGGTGTTGCTACTTTATGCTTAGCTGTTAATTGCATAGAGTCCAATACTCTAATAATTTCATTAAAATTACGCCCTGTAGTCATAGGGTAAGTCATCATAAGTTTAATGTTTTTATCGGGCCCAATAATAAATACAGAGCGAACAGTGGCATTAGTTAAGGCAGTTCGTCCCTCAGAGCTGCCCGTCTCGTCAGCAGGAAACATATTGTAGAGCTTAGATACGTTGAGATCGGTGTCGCCAATCATCGGAAACTTAACTGGATGACCTTGGGTCTCTTCAATGTCTTTTGCCCATTCCGCATGATTGTCAACTGGGTCTACGCTTAGGCCAATCATCTTGCAGTTACGTTTGGCGAATTCATCTTCGAGACCTGCTGCAAAGCCGAGTTCTGTTGTGCAAACAGGTGTGAAGTCTTTGGGGTGAGAGAATAAAACTGCCCAACTATCTCCAATCCAATCATGAAAAGTGATTTCCCCTTGTGTGGTTTGAGCAGTAAAATTAGGTGCTTGATCATTAATGCGTAATGACATAACGAGTGTCCTCATTGCTTAGTAAATGAATGATTAATAGATGAGTGTTTTAATAAAAAGATTTATATGAAATCTATAGATAGACCAAGTGCTATTTTGTCGCCTTTATAAGGCACACACAAGTCTTAATATGATAGTGACAAGAACCAATTGTGCTATTGATATAATAGAAATATATTGGTGGGGGCGAATTTTATAGGCTTAAGATAGTATAAAGGGTGGTAATTATTTGCCCACTATATTTTCGATAGTGGGCAAATTAGCATCAGGGTTGCTGGTTAACGGTCCAATCGTATTTGATAAATTTTATTTTGTAACCCTCTGGAATAGGCTTGTCAAGGTAAGGGTTAACATAGCTTGCTAGATCCTTAGCCTTACCTGATTCAACAAAATCGTCTACGTATACATCCAAAATCCATGAAAGATAGGCTGTGTTTTTATCGTGGTCAAAGCGCAAATGATTATCTTTAGTAAAAAATTCTACAGTGGCCTCGTCGAATTGTTTATCAAGTGTCTCAGCTAAAAAAGGCTGTTGAGGTAGACGAGGACAATCTTTAACCATACAGTTAAGTGCAAAGTGTATGCGAGGTTCATCGAGTGGTCGAATGACTTTGTTTTCGTAATCGTAAAGGTTAGTTTTTTTTCCACCAATCACCACGCCTCTGAATTTAAAAAAAGCAGCACGTTTAAAAAAACTGCTAAAGTTTTTTGGGATTTTTTTCTTAACGACTTCATGCATAGTCAAAGCATTGTAGGTGTTGGAGTGGTAAGCTAATACGTCGTTGCGTGTTGGAAACAATTCGGGATGAGACTTTGGACTAGTGCTTGCAATAAAGTCGACCATTTTCTTTAGATCATCTTGTTTTTCTTTAAGAGAGATAAAATCCGTTCTCCCTTTATCATCGACAAACTCAACGAGTACCTTAGACCAGTGTTTTAGCGCCTCTTCGTAGGCTTCTTTACTTGTTGCATGGGTAAATCCTGAAAAAAATACGCTGACAATAAATAATAAGGATGTTGATCTAATAAACGATAAAGGTGTTGCTCTTAGCATAATAATTGTAACCGTGTTGATGAATATGTATAGCGATTTAACTTGCCGCCTTTTTAGGGCTATGCCACTTAAGAGGTTGAAATTCTTCGACAGTTCCATCTTTGTTGGTGATTTCTAAAGGCTTGAGAATATAGTCATCGCGTTTAGCATTATGCTTACACATCGAAATGGGCCCCTCTGCGGTCATAACCATAAAAGAGCAGCCATCTATTCGATCTTCCTCTAGATGCTGTGCATCCATAAAGTTTTGTACGAATATAGTCATTTTGTGAATGCGGCCTCGGCCTTTTATGATATCACTAGATAAGTTCATGGCTTTTTTAAAGCCGTATAAAAATAGCCGGGGCCACCACAGTGGTTTAGTTATCGTCTCTTTTAAAAACGACATAACAATACTGCTAGTTGATGCATGCCTATCCCAAGAGATAGTAGAAAAATCTTTAACAAAATCACCAAAAAAATTCTTGTCAGTCATCATTGGATGAATAGTGTTGTTGATGACAAAGTTGGGTAAATAGCTATGGCAGTCACTGTGGCCCAATTGCATGGCATCCCAAGGGAGTGATTTTTGTGCCGACTTTTCTATCTGTTGTTGTACTGTTTCTTTGCTAATGATAATGTCGCGAGTTTTCCATTCTCCTCGGCCAGTATCTGCCTGTAGCTGAAAAGAAATTAAGCCAACGGTATCGGCTTGTGTGCTAAAAAAATCAACCAGTGTGGGTATCTCTGCAAAATTTTCTTTATGGACGGTTGTATTAAAAATTACTGTTAAGCCTAGCCCACGAGTGCGGTTAATATACTCTTGGCGTATTTCATTGAGTTCAAACTCATTTTTGTAACCTTTACGCCGTTGTGTGGTATCAACATGAAAGGCCACGTCACATAAGCCTACATTGGCAAGTTTAGTTAATAGCTCGCGGCTTGCGGCGAGGCCATTAGTAAATAGTGCAGGATAGAGGCCTATATCACGTGCGTAGCGAACTATTTCTATAAGCTCTTTATGCTTACGTAAGGTAGGGTCCCCGCCGGTAATTTGTACATGGGTACCTTTGCCATAATGTGTAAGCACATTGTCGAGGCGCTTAAAGATCTCACTAATAGGAATATCACGTACAGCTTGAGAGTGCTCCGACAAATAGCAAAGTGTACAATCCAGGTTGCATCGCTGGGTTATCTCTACGGCAACGCAGCCAATTGTTTGTATACGCCCTAAAATTTGATTGCTCGTAAATAGTTTACCCATTCTGTCTTGGGTTTGGCGTAATAAACGCTCTTTTTGCTGTGACATCAATTGGGTACCGCGTTGTTTATAATTAATTATAGTTAGGGATATTATGCCTGTTATCGTAGTCAATAAATGAAAGAGCCTAATACAACACTGGATAATAACGGATGATAAGACCCTGTAGTACCAAACTAAGTTCCAGTTTACGGGTTTTGATAAGCAGTTTGTTATTGTTTGCCGGCATCAGTGCAAGCAGTTCAGAGTTGCCAGTAGCTACTGGGGTATCAACGTCTGTTACTTATCAAGGTAGTCGTTTTAATGCGATTAAGCAGATAGTATTTGCAGAACCTTATCAAGAGTTACCCCAGTATCGTGTTGAGCGTAAGCATTTTGGTAAAAAAGGTAACAATAAAGGCAATTATGTTTTAGAGGCGGGCAAGAGAACTTTGTCTATTAGACATGATTTATTAGACTTTCCCAATAAACAAAAGTTGTTTCAGGCAAATGGTATTTGTTTTGCTGGTAGATGGCGTATCGATAAGCAATCATCTTTTAGCGGGCAGTTTAGTTACTTAACCAATACACCTGTTATTGCGCGAGCATCGGTTGCGTTAAGCGGTACTAAACAAAAAAATAAACGTGCCTTTGGTTTTGCTCTAAAATTATTTCCTGCCGCCAATAAAAATGACATCGTGCCAACATTAAATGTATTCGTGATGCATTCGCTATCGGGTACAGTGACCCAGCACGTGCTCGATCTCACCATGGATAATGAGCCACCGCTCAACGGTTTGCCGCCTTTTTCTCAGCTCGGTGTCGCTTATCGCTTATTGAAAGATTTTAGCCGAGCAGATAAAGAGATTAGCCAGCAAAAACCTGATGTTGGTTTTAGGCCTGTCTCTCATTTAGCCGAAATTAATAGTCGCGGTAAACGTATTACCGATGAGAAAATTATCTCACCTCGTTGGTTAAGACTACGCCCGAGTGATGAAGCCCCTCGTGTTGATAAAGATGATTTTAGGGACGAATTGCGTTTGGATCATTATCCTAAAGAGCAATTAATATGGACAATAGAGGTGGGGACAGTTGAGGATGTTAACAATAATAAAAAACCTCAAAAATCAAAAGCGCATTGGCAGATGATTGGCAGGCTAGTATTGAATGAGTCTGTGACATCAGCTACTTGCGATCAACGGCTACACTTTTCGCATCCCACGCTTCAGCAATGAGAGCATGCTTATTCTTTAAATTTATCTCCTATTAAAAGAGTAATGAGTATCTAAATATATTATTTAGAATTCAAATACTTAACTTATTAATTGATACTACAGACTCCATTTAGTGAATATTTTTTCTTGACTTCTTTTAGATAATGAATTTAACTATATGCATGTAGGTAAGTAATTGTCTTACTATTGCTAGACAATTGAAGGCAGAGACAATTTAAATCAGCATGATATCAAGAAGATATTTCAGAAAAATACTTACCTGTATATAGGTAATTAAATATAAGGCGTGAAAAATTATGACAAAGACAATTAAAGCTTATGCGGCATTTGAAGAGAAAGGTCCACTCAAGCCATTCGAGTATGATCCTGGTGCCTTGGGTAAAAATGAAGTTGAGATAGAGGTTCATTATTGCGGTATCTGCCATAGTGATCTCAGTATGATCGATGACGAATGGGGCATGACGCAATATCCTATTGTTGCAGGTCATGAAGTAGCTGGAAAAATTAATGCTGTTGGTGAGAATGTAAAAGGATTGTCTGTTGGCCAGAATGTAGGCCTTGGCTGGCACTCTGGATATGGCGATTGCCCTTCTTGTAGTTCTAGTGATTTAAACCTCTCTGCGACAGCGCAACCCACTATTGCTGGCCGTCACGGTGGTTTTGCCGATAGAGTACGTGCAGATGCACAAAGCGTTGTTGCTATTCCTGATGGTGTAGACCTGGCTACCGCTGGCCCTCTTTTTTGTGCGGGTATTACAGTTTTTAACCCTCTCGTGCAGTTTAATGTAAAGCCTACCAGTAAGGTGGCGGTTATTGGTATTGGTGGTTTAGGGCACTTGGCTCTCCAGTTTCTCAACGCGTGGGGTTGTGAAGTGACAGCTTTTACATCCAGTGAGAGTAAAAAAGAAGAAGCACTAAAACTGGGTGCACATCGAACATTAAATTCTCGTGACGCGGCTGAGATTGAAGCCGCAGCGAATCAGTTTGATTTCATTATCTCGACGGTCAATGTTAAATTAGATTGGAATGCCTACGTTGCTACCTTGGCACCCAAAGGTCGCTTTGTTTTCGTTGGGGCAACCCTTGAACCGCTTGATTTAGATGCATTTGGTCTTATTTTGAAGCAAGCCTCGGTCTCTGGATCGGTCGTTGGTAGCCCTGAAACAATTGCGACCATGCTTGATTTTGCTAAATTGCATGGCGTAAAACCCCAAGTTGAGGTTTTTCCGATGAGCAAAGTGAATGAAGCAATTGAAAAGCTGAAATCAGGCGATATTCACTATCGTATTGTGCTTTCTAATCAAGATTAGGGCTTGATTTAAATTAATTAAGTCGTATGATGTATTTGCCTATATGCATATAGATAGACGAGTGCTAATCAAATACTTATACAAATAGAATTATGACTGATACAAAGACTAAAATTTTAGATTTGGCCGAATGCCTTACTCAAACTAATGGATTTAATGGCTTTAGCTACCTAGATATTGCTGAAGAAATAGGTATTAAGGGGGCGAGTGTTCACTATCATTTTAAGAGCAAGGATGATCTGGCAGTTGCCTTAGTTGAGCGCCTTCGTGAGCTTCATATGACCATCTTTAGGCAGATGGAGACGAGTATTGCTGACCCCTCAAAGCGTATAGAGGCAGTGATTATGCACTTTCAGCAATACGCCGAAGAGGATAAGTTTTGCTTATGCGGCATGATGGCGGCTGAACTTTATTCTTTGAGTGAACGTGTCAGTAACAGTTTAAATAAGTATTTTAATGATTATCAAAACTGGTTAACTCGTCAGTTTGAAGCGTTAGGTCATGAAAATGCTACATTACAAGCGATTCAATTTTTGAGTGCTTTAGAAGGGTCGCTATTACTTGCGCGTCTTAGAAAAAGCCCAAAAGTAGTAAGCGAGACAATGGTTGGCTTCTTATGAATCCATTTCTTTAACCACAAGACTTACCTGTATATAGGTAATTAATTATGAAAAAGATAACTCCTTTAGCTTTAAGTATTGCAATGTTTACCTTTGCAATATCGAACGTTTATTCACAATCCAACATTAATGAGAAGGTTCCCATGATACAAACAGATATTTCTAAAGTAACAAAAGCCGATGAGGCCAACAGCTTTAACGAATATAACGCGGTTGTCGAGGCGTTACAGCCCTACATCAAAAGTGCAACAAGCGGTGACGGTAAAGTAATTCGCACGGCTTTTTACGATCACGCGCATATTGTTGGCTCTATTGGCGGGCAGTTCTACAACATGGACTTGGATGTCTTTGCTGGTGCAGTAGCCGAGGGTGGCCCTTCTGAAAATGTTCAACACCATATCGCTTGGATTGACATTTCAGGCCCTGCCGCGGCAGCAAAAGTTGAATTTATCGACTGGGGTGGCAACCGCTTTACTGATTTTTTTGTACTTTATAAGCATGAAGGACAATGGAAGATCAGTGGCAAAGTCTACGACTCGCATAGCAACAATTAATTAAACAGAAACATTCAAAATTAAGAGTACATTATGATGACAACATTTACTGTTCACACCAAAGACACTGCTCCTCAAGGCAGCCAAGCAATTATCCAAGCAACTGAACAAGCTTATGGTTTTTTACCTAACTTAATGGCGATGCTTGCGGAGTCACCCGCTGCCGTCGAAGCCTACGCAACCTTGTCTGGTATTTTTGATAAAAGTGATTTTACTGCAACTGAACGCCAAATTGTATTGATGACTAATAATCGTCTTAATAATTGCACGTACTGTATGGCTGCTCATTCAACTATTTCGGGTATGCAAGGTGTACCTACTGATGTAATTGAAGCATTGCGTGCTGGATCTGAGCTGGCAGATGCTAAGTTGGAAGCATTGCGCCAATTTACCATCAAGGTAGTTGAAAATCGTGGCTTTGTTGCATCTACTGATTTAGAGGCTTTTCTTAGCGCAGGCTACAGTAAAGGTAATGTTCTTGAGGTAATTGTTGGTACGGGATTAAAGGTACTGTCTAATTACACAAATCATGTTACCCAAACGCCTCTTGATGATAACTTCCAAGCGAATGCTTGGTCATCGGAAAGCTAATACTGCCTAGTTAATTTAGCCGCTTAACATTTTTATATTAAGCGGCTTCAAATATCAAATAAGAGATTTTATTAATGAGAGTACCAAAAAAAATTGCGCCGACGCGTATTCTCTTTGCTATGTTACGCGTGAGCGATTTAGATCGATCTATCGATTTTTATAAAAATATACTTGGGATGCGCGAGATAGAGCGAGAGACTTTCGAAGACGCAAAATTCACTGCTGTCTATATGGGGTATGGTGATAAAGCAACTGATACTGTTCTGGAGTTAACTCATAATTGGGAAAACGAGGGCTATGAACAGGGTACAGCGTTCGGAAATATCACCTTAGCGGTAGATGATATCTATGCGGTAGAAAGCTTTTTAAAAGACCAGGGTATAGAGATTCTCCGTCCCGCAGGTGAGTTATCAATTACCCCTACCGAAACTGGCAAGGTTTATACTCTAGCTCATATAACTGATCCAGATGGATACCGTATTGAATTAATACAAGCCTAATAAATCCAGCTTTAGTTGAATTCATTAGTGTGGTGATTAGAGTCAAAGTTTATAACTTACATCGCATCAACTACGTAACAAAAACCCTAAACAATTTTATCGCAAAGCGGGCCAATACATATTGTTTGTTTATCGACTAAAAATATTATCACCTAGCGTTGAATAATGCTGATGCTGCATGTACGTGTTCGCTTTTAGACAATTTATTGAGTTTTCCTGTTTTAGCAAATAGGAAATAACAAATAAGGTTGCCTACCAACGGGACTGTCTACATTGGGATAACTATTTTTCTTTTGAATGATGGAGATATTGTACTAATGCGTTTAATTTTTAAGGTGAGTAACAGTGCAGGTAGCAGCCATAATAGTATGGCTGCTAATATAATAATTAGGGTAATTTTATGTTCCATTATTGATTATACTCATCCATCCATGGGGAGGGAGTAGTAGCTTCGTTAATAGTAAGCGGGCTACTCAATCCATTGGCTTATAAAATTAAATTGCCTTAATTTTTTCAATCTGCTGCAGTATTTTTTCTAGAGCAGATTCAGCGGCTGCTAGTCGAGCTTTTTCCTTTTCAACCACATCAGCGGGTGCTTTATCGACAAAGTTGGCATTACTGAGTTTACCTTGCAGTTGTTTGATTTCACCACTACGTTTTGCAGCATCTTTTTCTAGGCGAGCAATCTCTGCGTCTTTATCGATAAAACCTGCCATAGGGACATGAATTTCCATATCGCCAACCAGTGCCGTAGAAGACATTGGCGCTTCGCCTCCTGCTTCTACCCAATGGGTTTCTTCTAGGTTGGCAAGTTTTATTAAGAATTGCTGGTTGTCATTTAAGCGCTGTTGGTCGCCTTTGCTACCATTCACAAAATACAGTGGTAGTTTGGCCGATGGTGAGATGTTCATTTCACCGCGAATAGCACGTACGCCAATGATAATTTGTTTAGCCCACTCGATATCATCAATCGCTTGTTGATCTATTTTAGACTCGTCGGCAATAGGATAGGCGGCGTGCATAATAGTTTCGCCTTCGGCTCCTGCCAGTGTTTTAACGCGCTGCCAAATCTCTTCGGTAATATAGGGGATTAATGGGTGTGCTAAACGTAATGTTGCTTCAAGTACGCGGATTAATGTGCGGCGTGTACCGCGTTTTTGAGCATCACTTGCAGTGTTAGTACCGCTGTCTTCCCACAATATGGGTTTAGATAATTCTAAGTACCAATCGCAGTATTCATTCCAAATAAAATCGTAAAGTGCTTGCGAAGCAAGGTCGAGGCGATATGTCTCTATACCTTCGGCAACGGCTTTTTCGGCTAATTGTAATTTAGAGATAATCCAACGGTCTGCTAGTGAAAGCTCGATGGGCTCGTTATTTAAGCCACAGTCTTTATCTTCGCAGTTCATTAACACATAGCGTGAAGCATTCCAGATTTTGTTACAAAAATTTCTAAAACCCTCGATGCGGCCTACATCAAAATTAATATCGCGCCCCGTTGAGGCAAGCGAATAATAGGTATAGCGCAGTGCATCAGTGCCATAGGGGTTAAGTCCATCAGCAAATTCTTTGCGCGTTTGTTTTTCTATTTTGCTCGCTTGTTTGGGATTCATTAACCCTGTGGTACGTTTAGCCACCAAGGATTCAAGATCGATACCATCAATTAAGTCGATGGGGTCAAGTACATTGCCCTTTGACTTGGACATTTTTTGCCCTTGGCCATCGCGTACTAGGCCATGTACATAAACGGTATGAAAGGGTATTTCTTTACGGAAATGCAGGGTCAGCATAATCATACGCGCGACCCAAAAGAAAATAATATCAAAACCTGTCACTAATACATCGGTTGGATGGAAGGTGTCGAGTTCTGCTGTTTTTTCTGGCCAACCGAGCGTGCCAAAAGTCCAGAGTCCTGAAGAAAACCAAGTATCTAATACGTCTTCGTCTTGACGTAGTGCTAAGCTATCGTCAAGTTTATATTTTTGGCGAGCTTCCTCTTCGCTACGGGCAACGTAAATATTGCCGGCATCGTCATACCATGCGGGTATACGGTGTCCCCACCATAGCTGTCGTGAAATACACCAATCTTGAATATCGCGCATCCAAGAGAAGTACATATTTTCGTACTGCTTAGGTACAAATTTAATTTGCTCTTCCTCAACAGCTTTTATGGCTTCATCGGCGAGTGGTTGAGTTTTTACATACCATTGGTTGGTTAGGTAAGGCTCTATAACAACACCAGAGCGATCACCCATGGGTATTTTTAAATCATGATCGTCAATTTTATCGAGAAGGCCTTGTGCATCGAGATCGGCAACCACTTGTTTACGTGCAACAAAACGGTCCAAACCTTGATAGGCTTCTGGTGCATTATTATTGATGTGTGCATCATCGTTAAAGATGTTGATCATCGGTAAGTTGTGACGCTGTCCCATTTCATAATCGTTAAAATCATGAGCGGGTGTTATTTTTACACAGCCGGTACCAAAGTCTTTATCGACATAATCATCGGCAATAATTGGTATTTCGCGGCCAACCAATGGCAGCGTAATTGTTTGGCCAATCAAGTGAGCGTAGCGTTCATCCTCTGGGTGAACGGCAACGGCTGTATCGCCAAGCATGGTTTCTGGGCGAGTTGTTGCAACCACAAGATAGCCATCGCCAGAACTGAGTGGGTAGCGAAAATGCCATAGAGAGCCTTTTTTATCGTGGCTGATAACTTCGAGATCAGAAATTGCAGTATGTAATTTAGGGTCCCAGTTAACGAGGCGATTACCGCGGTAAATTAAACCCTCTTCATAGAGTTGAACAAACACTTCTTGCACAGCTTTATAAAAGCCGTCGTCCATAGTAAAGCGCTCGCGACTCCAGTCGGGGCTTGCACCCAGACGGCGTAGTTGGCGTGTAATATTGCCACCTGATTGTTCTTTCCATTCCCAGACTTTCTCAATAAATTTTTCGCGTCCAAGGTCATGCCGAGAGACGCCATCAGCTTCAAGTAAGCGTTCAACTACCATTTGTGTCGCGATGCCGGCATGGTCCGTGCCCACTTGCCATAAGGTGTTTTTACCTTTCATTCGGTTGTAGCGAATCAGTGCATCCATAATAGCTTCTTGAAAGCCATGGCCCATATGTAGGCTGCCCGTCACATTAGGAGGAGGGATCATGATGCAATAGCTGTCGCCTTCACCTGAGGGCTTAAAATAGCCTTTATCTTCCCAGGTTTGATACCAAGATTGTTCGATTGCTTGTGGCTGATAGGTTTTTTCCATGGTGTTCAAAAAGTCTTTTGTTATATTAATGTGTAGTAAGGTTTAAATGGCTGTAAAGCACGTTTTATTTGTGCGAGACACTACCTAGTACGGCTAAAATACTATAAAAAGAATTATACATAGTTCGGCCGCGAATGTGGTGGTTTGCGCGTCTTGTAGGCAGGTTTATTCTATTATTAGGGTATTGTCTTTTCTGATGGCTTTTTAGTTAAAGATTGTTTCAGCTGAAAGCGAAGCTTAGCTTCGATTTCGGGTAGGTATTGTGCGATAAGATTATCAATCAGGCTATCAATGTCGTTATTTGATGGTGTCCTTTGATCGGGTGTGTTGGTATTTTGTGAGTCAGGGATTCTTTTAAGTGCATCTTCTAAGGTTTGTTCTTTATTTCCCTGTTGTATTTCGTCCAAAAAGCTATTGCTGCTAAAGAAACTCTTATCTTGTTCTACCGTTGTTTTAACAATAGGTGGTAATACAACGGGCTTTTCTATTTTACTGGTATCTCCCGCTAAAATAGCTTCCAAATCAGAAGGTTTGGTCAAGCGGTCTCGAATATGTTTGGGCAAAAAGGGGTTTTCATTGCTATTAGTGTCAGCTTTTTGTGAGTTTTTCTCTTGGGCTCTGTCTTTTTCGAACAAAGATTGTTGTCCAGGTAAGACGCCGCTAGCTATAGGTGCTTTGCTAGAATCTTCTTGTTCAATGGGGGCGCTTTCTTGTTGATTCTCTTCGTTGTTAACTTCTAAGGGGTGTTTTGTGAGAGGTTCGTCTTCTATTACCATTTCGCTAAGAACAGGGATTTCTATCGAAGACTCTGTATTTTGGTCGAGAAGGTCCTGATCTGATTGTGCTCGCATTGCACGGGGGTCTATGAATGTATCATCACCTAAAAAATCATTATCAAGAAGATCTTTGATAGATTCTAATTCGGTGAGTAGCTCTTCTTGTTTTTTTTGCTTGTCGTCCATAGAAATAACTATTCTTATTTCGTTGATGAGTTAAGTGCGATTTTTATTAGTTGCCCTTTTATCTTGTAAAGGCTCTGCTCTTATGGCTTCGCTACCGCTTTGTGGTAAGGATTCTACTTTTTATATGTCCTTACATTAGCTTGTTAGGTAGCCAACAGCTAATATTATCCCACAGTATGGGATTTTAAGGGATAGCCACGCTCTCGGTAAAATTGAAAATGTGAACGAGTTGTCTTTAAACATTCATCCTCTTGAATGACAATCTCAAAAGTCCGTTGGTAGCGACTAAACCCCTCGGGAATCTTATTGCCAAGATTGATCAATATATCATGATGCTTTTCGTTATCTTCTCCCCATAATAGAGCAATCGGTGCTTGCTTACTTTTATGGTTAGGTGATTCCTCATCACTCGATGAACCCTCTGCATCCTGCAGTGAATGAGGTAAAAAACTTTCAGGCTTAAATGACCATAAATAATCGCTTAGGGTCTGAGCGTGCTCTTTATTGTCGAGCGTTATTGCAATATGGTGTCCTTGGTTGAGTGCCTTCTCGCTCAAGCGACAGGCATAGTGAAATCGCGCTATCGCTGTTGCTTGGTTGAGCACATAAAAGTCGATCTGTGTCATAAAACTGTTTACTTGCTCAGTAAATATTCACTAAGTAGGGGTACTGGACGTCCCGTTGCACCTTTTGCACCACCTGATAACCAAGCGGTACCTGCGATATCTAAGTGTGCCCATGTGTATTTTTTGGTGAAGCGCGATAAAAAGCACGCTGCGGTAATGCTACCGGCAGGGCGGCCACCAATATTAGCGATATCGGCAAAGTTACTATCTAGTTGGCCTTGGTATTCATCCCACATGGGCATATGCCAAGCGCGATCACCACTTTTTATGCCAGCGGCAACAAGCTCGTCTGCGAAGTCATCGTCGTTACTAAATAGGCCAGTCGCATGACCACCAAGGGCAATCACACAAGCCCCTGTTAATGTGGCAATATCAATTACGCTTTGAGGTTTAAAGCGCTCAACATAGCTTAGGGCATCGCATAATACTAAGCGGCCTTCGGCATCAGTATTGAGTATTTCAATTGTTTGGCCACTCATCGAAGTAACAATGTCGCCGGGTTTTGTTGCTTTGCTGCCAGGCATGTTTTCTGCGGCAGCAACAACGGCAACCACGTTAATTTTGGGTTGTAGTTCTAATAAAGTCGTCATTGTGCCAAAGACGCTCGCAGCACCGCACATATCAAATTTCATTTCATCCATGCCAGCACCTGGCTTTAAGCTGATGCCACCTGTATCGAAGGTAATGCCTTTACCTACAATAGCGTGAGGTTTTTCGCTTTTGGCTGCCCCTTTGTATTCCATAACAATGAGTTGTGCAGGTTCATGGCTGCCAGCAGATACTGAGAGCAATGAGCCCATGCCTAGTTCCTTCATTTGCTTTTCTGAAAGTACTTTTACGCTAAGGTTTTTATTCGCCTTGCCGAGCTTTTTGGCTTGGCTCGCGAGGTAGCTAGGCGTACAAATATTGCCGGGTAAGTTACCAAGTTCGCGTGCGACATTCATACCTTTGCCTATGGCGTGGCCTTTTGTTAAACCTTTATTAGCATCTTTTGTGTTATCGGTGGCATAGCTAATACTGACATTACTTTTTGCCTTTTTGCCGGGTAGCGTTTGCGTATATTGATAGCGACCATGGCTTATCGCCTCGGCACATATGCGGGCTTTTGTCTCTGATGTACAATCGGGTATCTCTACCTCATCAAGGCAGAGCACGGTTTGTTTAAGTGTGCTTTTAGCGAGTATTTTACCTAGGCCACTAAGTGCTTTACGAAAACTTGTAATGCTTGTCTTATCTTTTTCGCCAAATCCCAAAATAATAGCTTTGCCAATATTTTTAGTGGGTTGATAAAAGGTAACCTGTTGGCCAAGTTTGCCAGTAAACTCTTCTTGCTTATAGAGGTCAGAGATTGCCAAGTCGCTATTTTTTGCTAATTGCTGGGTAGTGCTTGATAGTTTTCCATCAGAAAACGCTGCTACAACAATACAGTCTGTCTTTAATGTGTCGATGCTAACTTTTTTTGCAGAAAATTTAGTATTATTGCTTACGTTGATAGACATGGCATCCTCAGTATGTGTGATCTTAATTGTTGATGGGCGAAGCGTACTAATTATATAAATAGAGCATTATCTGCTAAATCTAGGCTTATCTATGGCTTCATTCTGTTATTCTATACCATTCATTAAACCAATGACGACTATTGCATGATTATTCTGCGCTATTTAACTCGTGAAGTATTACAAGCCACAGCTGCTGTTAGCTTTGTACTTGTCGTTATTATCATGACAGGTCGCTTTGTTAAATATTTATCCGAAGCGGCCACCGGCAAATTTGACCCAACCGTTTTATTTGTGATTATGTACTACCGCTTGCCTGGGTTTTTAGAGTTAATTATCCCGCTTGGTTTTATGGTGGCTATCATCATGGCTTATGGTCGTTTATACGCAGAGCATGAGATGACCGTATTATCGTCCTGTGGTATGAGTCAGCGCCGCCTACTGACTTATACATTTATTCCTGGGGTTATCGTAGCCATTGCTGTAGGTATGTGTAGTTTATGGCTAACTCCATTGGGCGTCCAAAAGTCCGACCAAATAATTGCTCAGCAAAAAAGTCGCAGCGAGTTAGATGTTGTTAAACCTGGGCGTTTCCAAGCGTCTCGCACTAACGATATTGTTACTTATGTCGAAGGTCGAGGCAAAAACAAGGAACTAAACGGGGTCTTTATAGCGAATGTGGGTGCTGCCCAAGATAAGCAGTTGACCACAGTTAGGGCTGATTCAGCAGAGCGGGTAACCTATGAGGAGTATCAGCAAAATTATTTACAGCTCAACAATGGAGTGCGCTACCAAGGGCGGCCGGGAGAGGCGAATTATCGTGTAACTTACTTTGAGAGCTTAGGTCAGCGCTTACCCGAACAAGATGCTGATGATTTTAAGACGAATAAAATCGACTCCCAACCAACACTAGATTTACTCAAAGAGGTTAATCCTGCAAAACAAGCGACATTGCAGTCTCGCTTATCTGGGCCCTTGGTTATTTTTATTATTACGGTACTTGCTGTTGCTATGAGCTATACCACTCCACGGCGTGGGCGCTATGTCATGCTGTTTCCTGCCATTCTTATTTATTTGGTGTATCTAGTACTACTTAATAGTGCACGCGAGGCTATAGAGGAGGGGACATTACCAGCGGCAATTGGCCTTTGGCCAGTTCATCTGCTTTTTTTGTGTGTTGCCTTTTTATTGTTTGCTTGGCGTACAGGTGCTATTAGACGATTTTTTAGAGCACCCAAACAAAAACAAAAGAACAACCTTATTTAAGTTAGTTAATCATGCGCTTATTAAATCAATATTTGTTTAGCACTGTTTTATCATCAGTATTAATGGTGCTACTAGTTATTTGCTCGTTAGATACATTGGGTAGATTTATTAATGAATTGGGTGAAATTACTAATAATTACACCTTTTTAGAAGTATGTATTTACGTTGGATTGAATATTCCTGGCAGCATTTATAGCTATGTACCATTCGCTGCGTTAGTCGGTAGCTTAATTGGTTTAGGTGGTCTTGCTACAACCAGTGAGTTGATTGTGATGCGCGTAGCAGGGATTGGCTTAGTACGCTTGGCGGTCTCGATTATTAAACCGATTTTATTGCTAATTGTTGTTGTTTTATTACTTGCAGAATATGTTGTTCCAACTGCTGAGCAATATAGTGAGAATCGACGAGAGTTAAAGCGCAATGGGGTTAATAGCGCATTATCTTCTAGTGATGGTCAATGGAATCGCCAAGGTGATGTCTTTATGCACTTTAATAGTGTGCAAGCCAATGGAAAGCTACTGGGTGTTACGCGCTATAATTTTAATAAAAATAACGAGCTGGTTTCTACAAGCTTTGCCGAATCTGCCATTTATATTAACGGTAAGTGGCAAGAAGAAAATGTTACAGAAACTACAATTAACACCAATAGCATTGAGCAAAAAACCTATCAATCACGCCCTTGGAATATAGAGTTATCTCCGGCCTTACTGTCTATTCTCGTACAAGAAGCTGATAGTTTATCCATTACTAAACTTTTTTATTATATAGACTATCTCGAAGAGCAAAGCATTGATAATGGCAGCTATAAATTATCGTTTTGGAATAAGGTGCTACAGCCTTTGGCTATTATTAGCTTGGTAGTCATTGCTATCTCATTTATTTTTGGGCCTTTGCGCCAAGTCACTATGGGTTATCGTATTTTTAGTGGTGTGGTGGTCGGTATTATTTTTCAGCTAGCGCAAAACTTACTTGGCCCAACTAGCCTTGTTTATGGGTTCCACCCTTTTATTGCTGTGTTGATTCCTATTGTATTTTGCTTTGGAGTGGGATTCTTCTTGTTGTTAAGAAATAGGTAGCAAGCACAGATTGCTATTCTAGCTTAATAAGCAAAAATTCTACTATTCATCGCTATTATATAGTTGAGTACAGTATAAAAAATAACTAGTATTCGCTGGCATCGCTTCTTTGACTGCTTCAAGAGAAGATATGCATCTCCGCTATGATATCTAGGTCATCGGGTGAGGATATATTAAGCTACGCTCAATATATGTATCAGGTAACAATGTGCTTATACTTTATTGATACGTATTTTTTAATTGCTCCTTTATCCATTCTAAAAAAGCACAAATAGTAGGGTGGTTTGCTTTTTCTTTTATACAGGCAAAGTAGTGAACTGCGTTTAAAGGGATTTCGCAATTTGGAAAAGGGCATACTAGGCGGCCGGCCTGTATATCTGGAGTGCAGAGGACTCTTCTGCCTAATAGTAAGCCTGATCCATCGATAGCTGCTTGTATCGCGTGTTCTGCGTGATTGAATCTAATGCAGCGTTGTGAACCCAGTTGGTGATTAATCCCTCCGTGGTTGAGGGCGTCTTGCCAGCTAGGTTGTGCGGGGAAGTTCTTGAGAGAATCATCGTAAATTAATGTGTGATGTTTGATATTACTTGAGTTGTTTAGGCTGTACTGTCCTGTCAGTAAGGAAGGCGAGCACAGAGGTAATAAGGAATCTTCAATTAATTTCTCGGTATATAAATTTTTATCTTCCATTGGTCCAAAACGTACTGCCGCATCAATATGTTCATTCTGTAAATCAACAAATTTCATCCCTGCAATAATACGTGCATCAATACTTGGGTGTAGCTCCATAAAGTTATGTAATTTGGGAGCAAGCCATTTAATGGTAAATGCGGGTGCTGCACTGATATTGAGTATACCGCTGTAAGGGTTAGCTTGTGCCTTTTCTATACCGTTAGCGATCAGTTCAAACCCTTCTTTTATGTCAATCAAGCAGCGCTGAGCCGCTGGTGTTAACAATATCGAGCGATTCTCTCGAATGAATAAGCGTACCCCTAAATATGATTCAAGTGTCTTAATCTGATAACTGATCGCCGCAGGGGTAACAAAGAGTTCTTCTGCAGCCTCTTTAAAGCTTAAATGCCGTGCAGCTGCTTCAAATGCCCGAATAGAATTTAATGGTGGTAATTTCATTAGTTGTATTGCTCATGACTTTCAGGTTAAAAAATTTTAACTGAAAGGCAATATTACTCGTTTGTCGGGAGATATTAAAGTAGTGAAAATAGACGAGTCAATAACGCTTAGGTGAATAGAGAGGAAATGATGAGCAGGAGTAATAAAACCGTCAATTACATTACAAGTGAAGAGTATGAATACCACCTAAAAAGAGGGAGAAGCTTACGCTCAGAGGCACTTCGTGCTTTTTTTAGAGGGGTAAAATATAGAATATGTAAGCTCGAATGTTGTCAACAAAATGCGCTTAAGCAGCAATTAAAATAAGCTATTTATCCTTATGCCCAAATTGTAAGGCAGCTAATTTTTGATAGCGCGTTGAGGTTTTTAGTAGCTCTTGATGTGAGCCTTCGTTAATTATTTTACCTTTTTCCATCACTAAGATTCTATCGGCGTGTACGATGGTGGCTAGGCGATGGGCGATGATTATGGTGGTGCGGTTGTTCATGAGTTTGATGAGTGCTTCTTGTACGAGCTGTTCGCTCTCAGCATCGAGAGCACTCGTTGCTTCATCTAATAGTAAAATTTCTGGGTCGTTAAGAATGGCTCTTGCAATAATAATGCGTTGCTTTTGGCCGCCGCTTAAACGCACGCCGCGCTCGCCTAAAAAGCTATGGTAGCCTTCGGGTAGGTGCTCAATAAATTCGTGGGCATGAGCAGCTTTTGCGGCATCTATAATTTTTTGCGCAGGTGCGGCTGGGTCGCCATAACCAATGTTGTGGAAGACATCGGCACTAAATAGTGTGGGTTGTTGTGGCACCATGGCCATTGGTTGCCGTACGTCTGTTAAAGGTATTGAGCTTAGGTTTTTGTTATTTAAATAGATCGCGCCTTGTTGTGGGTCGTAAAAGCGTTGTAGTAATTCAAAAATAGTGCTTTTACCTGCGCCACTTGTGCCCACTAGCGCAATTGTTTCTCCGCGTTTTATACCAAAAGAGATATGGTTGAGTGCCAGAATATTGGGTCGGCTAGGGTAGCTAAAATTAACGTGACTAAAGGAAATATGGTAATCGTCTTCCACGTTATTATCTGCTGGTTTACGAGATAGTTCTGTCTGATTGTCCGATGAGGTGTCCATCTCATTTGTGGGAGATTGAATAACTGCTTTAACTGCTAACAACTCTAATAAACGCTCTGTTGCACCCGCTGCACGTTGTAGCTCGCCCAATACCTCTGATACAGCAGCAACGCCGCCTGCAACAATAGCGGCGTAAAAGATAAAGGCTGCAAGCTCGCCACCACTCATATTGCCCGAGAGCACATCACTAGCACCAATGTAGATCATTACACCAATGGCAGAGAAGGAAAATAAAATAACCAGCGAGGTGAGTAAGCCACGATTAATAATACGATTTTTGGCAACTATAAATGCCCGCTCGACTTCCTTGGCAAATGCCGAGCGCTCGGTATCTTCTCGCGTATAGCTTTGTACGGTTTTAACTTGTTGTAAAATTTCCCCAGCATAGGTGCCTACATCGGCAATAGTATCTTGGCTGTCGCGCGATAATTTACGTACGCGTTTACCAAAAATAAATACGGGTAACATCACCAATGGGAGCGCGCCGAATACTACTAGAGTGAGCTTGATGTTGGTGAGTAAAAGCATCACTAAACCACCGAGCATCATTAAAAAAGAGCGCAGGGCAAAGCTTAAGCTAGAGCCCATAATTGATTGTAGTAAGGTTGTATCTGTCGTTAGGCGGCTCATTAGTTCGCCCGAGCGATTTGTCTCAAAATAGTTAGGTTCAAGCGTAATAAGATGGTTAAAAATGGCCTTGCGGATGTCAGCTGTGACTCTCTCTCCAATCCAAGTGACTAAATAAAATCGAGTAAATGTCCCTATAGCCATTAAAACAATAATGAATAGAAAAATTCCCAGTGTTTGGTTGAGCTTTTCTAGCGAGCCGCCAATAAAGCCATCATCGACAATGAGTTTAACACCTTGCCCCAACGATAAATTAAGTCCAGCTGTAAAAAGTAAGGTGCAACAGGCGGCTAACAATACCCAACGATAGGGCTTAAGAAAGGGCCAAAGGTTTAGCAGGTTACCAAGCCCCGATTTAGCTACTTTTGTTTGCTTAGGTGACGTTTTTTTAGAAGATACTTGTTTGTCTTCTTGACTCATAGGTGATGACTCATAAATGCTGGTATGTACTAGCGTATTTTTTGATAGACATACAATAAAAAATCAGCGCTATCGTTAAGTGTGTGTGCCGCTTTGAGACGGTTGGCATTGTCTTTATTAATACGTTGCCCGTGGGGTGTCATGCTCACTAAATTCATAATATCGTTGTTAGAGTTCAGCGATAGCGGTACGGATAGTGAGTTTTTTTCTAGAGGAGTAAAGTCATCGTTAAAGTAATCAGCGTGTTTCTCGGCTTTATAAGTTTTTACTTCGGAGTAAATAAGCTCGCGTAAGCCCAGTAAATGGTTTGGCCCAGGTCCCGCGTAAATGACAACCCCACCAGGTTTGAGAAGGCGTGAGAACTCGTCGGGCTCGACTCGTGAGAAAATACTAATAATACAGTCAAAGGTGCCTGTTTGGTAGGGTGCTCTTGCACTTGAGGCAACGGCCCAGTCTATATTTTTATGTTGGCTTGCTGCGGCCTGAATAGCGGGTTTGCTAATATCAAAGCCAAAAGCGCTAACAGATTTGTGGATGTAGGCTTTATCTTTGGTAAGTAAGGATAAAATATAATTAAGATAAAAGCCTTCGCCACAGCCTGCATCAAGAATAGCTTGTGGCCTTTGTTGACGAATTAGTTCGGTAATTTTATTGGCAAATTCATCGTAGTGTCCACCTTCTAAAAAGCTGCGTCTACCCTCGACCATTTGGCTATCGTCGCCGGGTTGCTTTGATTTTTTGTGTTGTGCGAGCAGTAAATTAATGTAGCCCTTTTTGTGGCGATCAAAATTGTGCCCCTGTTCGCATATGAGGCTATTACTCGATACAGAATTGTTATTCTCTTGGAGTGGGCAGTGGCAAACAGGGCAGCTATAAACAGATGGCATGGGCGAGTATTTTAGTGCCTCTACCAAACTAAGTCGTCGGGAATTTCAAATTGCGCATAGTAATCCTCGTCGGACTGCTCCGTACCGCTATTAGAGGGGTCGTTTGAATTAGTGTCGGCTGTTATGGCAGAACCTGTGTCCGGTTTTTGGTTGTGTACAACAATAGCTTCTGAATCGCGCTCGCGTATTTTATCGGCGATAGGTTTGGGTATCACTTCGTAAGTCTCACCAATACGCACAACGCACAGACGGCCTCTGGCAATCTCGTTTGCAATCTCGCTGCTAACCAGTATTTTTTTGATAACAGCGTTGTCACTAAAATTGTAATCGGTGTCGCCTTTTTTACGGTCGAGCTTATAGTGGTTAACGAGTTGACTGATTTGTGCGGCAATCGATTTTTTCTCTGCCTCTGCATTGCGCTGTTGATTAAGTTCTTGATCGCGCTTTAGTTTTTCTTGCTGCACTTTTTGGGCAGCTAGCTGCGCCTCGCTTAGTGAGTTGTCCTTGGACTTTTTTTGAACCTTTTTTTGCTTGCGGTTTTCTTTTGATATTTTTTTGGCTTTTTTGCTATCGATAAGCCCGGCGCCCATTAATTGATCTTGTAGAGAATTTGCCATATAGCACCATAGTGATTTTAGAATAGTATATTTTATGCCGATTAAGGTGTTAATGTCACCCAAACAGTTACTGCGAATTTTGATCTTTTTTCAGGTAGTATTTTAAAGCGACAGGTTGCAGTATTAAGGTAAAAATAATAATGGCAACGATGACGCACAGAAATATATTCCTATAGGGATAATCGTGGGGGATCATCAATATTAATGCAGCAGAAACCGCTCCTCGTAAACCGCCTAGTACGAGTATATTTTGCCACTTAAAGTCCAGCTTGTAGCGGGCAATACGCAATAGCCCAGAGCTACCATAAACGACAATACAACGGGCAATAAAAACACCTGCAACGCCTGTGATTACAGCAATGGTAGGTACCTCACTAAAATCATGCAAGCCTGTTGTTGTACCTAAACTAAAAAACAAGATACCGTTGGCAAGTAGCGCAATATACTCCCAAAAATTAGCAATGCTGTAGCTAGTTTGCTCTTCTTTTTTGGGTGTTTTGGCACTCAGGTTACGGTATCGATAAAATACCATTGCGGCAACTAACACAGTAATTACGCCAGAAATATGCAGTAGTTTCTCTGCAATTAAGAAAGACGAGTAGGCTACAATAAGGCTAATGCTTATATCAAATGATGCATGCCGTTCTTTCCAGCGATTAATAGTAAATGCACCTAGATGACCGAGTAAAAAACCTAATGGAAGAGAAATAGATACCGCCCACACAAAAGAGCCAAAGGTGCTCAAAAAGTCAAAGGGTGCATTACTCAAAACTATACTGCTCACTAGACTAAATAAAACAACGGTTGTGCCGTCATTAAATAGTGACTCGCCCTCAACGATTAACTCTAAACGCTTTTCAATAGTGAAGTTCTGAAAAATAGATGAGACCGCGGCAGGGTCCGTCGCACTTGCTGCTGCACCGAGTAATAGGCCATGAATCAAAGGAACCCCTAATACGTAGGCTAGCGGTACACCAATAAGAAAGGTTGTGGCAATAACCCCGACCGTGGAAAAAAAGCTAATGGGCAGTGCCTCTGATTTTAACTCGGAGGCAGTAATTAAGCGCCCGCTAGAAAAAATCAACAGTGGCAGCAGTACTAAAAGGATAATCTCAGCATTGAGTGTAAAGCTAGGTAGTTTGTCGAGCTCAAAATGCTTTATACAAAGCCCATAAATAAGGCCAACAATAAGTACCCAAGCATCAGCCGGGATCAGTGAGTTTTTTGCATAATGCTTAGTCACTGATAACAGCATTAGTAAGCAACAAAAACTAATAATGGCGATAATGATAAAATTTGGGTCAGAGGGCATTTTTTAATCCTGTTATTTTATCTTAAGACTTATTATCGACCAGAGAGTTCGAACTCTTAAGTTATTACTCTTCAGGTAGCTCTAATAAGTTGATGCTTTGTACAGCATTTCCAGCAATACCTTTGATAGAACCATACATATCGCTAGTGTTTAATAATACTTTATCGATTTGTTTCTCACGTTTTTTCCAAATCGTACGCATTGCGCGTTGTTCTGATTCTAGGTCGGCACGCATTTGCGTAAAGCCTTCAACAATGGCCTCTATTTGCAGCTTGAATTCATTACTGGTTAGAAAATCATAGAGCATACCCATTTTATCACCTTTGTTCTCTTGGGTGACAAGTGCGGTGCTGACCTGGATGATGGATTCTCTCAGTACAGCGCACAGGCCTTTAAACTCGCTAAAAGAGCATATCCAGATACCTTCTCTTAAGCCAAGGCGATCCATATCTGCGGGGCGTGCATCGGTAACTAATACGCCAATACTAGCATTTTTTTCGCGGATATCTGCCTTGAACTTTTCAATCCAGTTGGGTTGGAAGTGTTTGGTGCGTTTGCTTTCGTAATAAATGGTGCCGCAGTTTTGTCTGGAGCGCGTATTGACAGTTTGTATGCAATCGGCACCGCGTTCGCCTTTTTTTATTTCGGTAATAGTATCGAGAGGAAACTGCTCTAGCAGCCATTCTTCGATGGCCAGTTCTTGCACTTCGCCTTGGGTTTGCATCGAACCTTGATCTTGTTTGCGCTTCATTTCTGCGGTTAACAACTTTTGATCTTCCAGTTGCTTTTGTAGCTCTTTGAATTTCAATTCATTGGCTTCGAATGCTTCTTTCTGAATGCGCTCCTTTTCCTGAGCTATTTTTAAGTTTAACTCTTTTTCGGCATTTGCTTTTATGGAGGCTTCTAATTCGTCTTTCTCACGTTTGAGTTGCTCCACCGCAATCGTTGCTTTGTTAAGCTCTTTTATCTTACTGGATTTTTCGTTAAGCTCCTCTCGTAGCAGTGCCATGGCTTCCAGTTGTTCTGCATCGGATTGTGCTTTTAATTGCTTTTTAAGAGAGACCTCACGCGCTTTTAGCTCTTGGTTAACTTGGTTTTCGATAATGCTTTTTTGCTTCTCTTTTTCGGCAGATACTTTTTCACGCTCTGTCTCTAAGATGTCGAGTTCAGCTTGGTAGTGTTGTTTTTCTTTTGCAAGTTGATCTTGGTATTGCTTTTTTAATTGCTCATCAACTTGATGATACAAAATCGTATTCACATCTATTTCTGTCTGACAGTTTGGGCAATTAATGGTGTTTTGGCTTGTACTCATAGTATTAAATGCTCGTAAAATAAGATGTGTTGATTGTATGTTTTTATAAAGCCAGCTTATCCAAAGCTGATTTCATCGACGCCTCTATTATTTTGGTCGTTTTCTGACTTTTCGACACGTGCCACTATTTCCTCAACGGATTCTGACTCGGTATTTATACCGCCTAGTGCATTGATGAGTTGCTTAATAAGGCTGGATAATTCCAGTGTCATCACTGAAAATTCAATAGCAAATTGCTCTTCGCTAGTTTGTGCCTCAAAGCTATCGGCTTTCTCTTGAATGTTATCACCAAAACGCAAACGTTTAATGGCAAGTTGATCATCAAGCACAAATTCGATGCCATCCATCCAGTTAAGGGCTAATTTACTGATAATCATGCCAGCTTGTAGGTGGCTATTGATCTCATTTGAAGAGAGATCTTGGTGTTTGGCGCGAATAACGCTACCGGTCTCTTTTGGATTTGCTAGTTCGCATTCGCTGCCAAGTACAAAATGTTGTGGCATTGATCCACTTTGAGAGGCAGTTGTTACCCATTGCGTCATCATTTGAAAGGGCAGCTGCTTACTAGCTATGGGGATAACAGGTAAGCTACCCAAGGACTCACGCAGTAATGTGAGTAACTCCTCGGCTTTATTGGCAGAGGCTGCATTAATAACAACATGTCCCTGTTTGCGATCAATATAGGCATATTGGAAGCTAGAGCGAGTAAAGGCTTTGGGTAGCAAAGCCATGATGATATCGTCTTTCAAATCTTGCCTCTCTTTGCGCCTTACCGGCCTACCTTCTTGCTCGCTAATCTCAGCGGCTTTCTCCTCTAGTGCCTCGTTAATAACGCTGGCAGGCAGGACTTTTTCTTGTTTTTTGGCGCATATAAGTAGGTAGTCGTTTTGCTCGAAGACAAGATCAATATCGTCACTATCTGTTGTCTGTGGGGGTGTTTTTTTAGGCGAGAGCGGCGATACCCAGCCAAGGCGAGAGGGCTCCTGGCTGCTGCAAGGTGAAAATAAGTGGGTATTCATGCACTCGTTAAGTGCTGTTTTATCGAGCTGGTAGCCCTGAGTAAATTGGTAAAGCCTTAAGTTTTTAAACCACATAAAATGCTCTTTAAACAGTAAACCGATAAGATTTAGCTGATAGTTGTTTGATTGAAGGATTGCTTAAATAGCTAATCAATGATCTTTGAGGCGATCATTAAACTACGAGAAGAGTTGTGCTAATAGGTGTAAGTCTGGGCCCCCATTGAGCCCAGTGATATATGCTGAGGTCAAGACATACCAAAACGGCCGTTTAGGTAGTTGATAATGTCGTCAGATTCATACATCCATTTGACTTTGTTGCCCTGCTCGATACGAAGGCATGGCACCTGAGTAGAGCCTTGTTGTGATAGCTCTTGGTAGTATTCTTGTTGCTTACGGATATCACGCGTTTCTATGTTGATATTTAGTTTATGGATAGCTCTGCGAGTTTTAACGCAAAACGGGCAAGCATAGAATTCATAGAGCGACAATTGACTAGTCTCACTCTTTAAAGCTGCTTGTGCTTCTGGACTGCGCTCAATTTGCTTGGGTTGAGTGAGTTTGCTGATAAATATGATGACCCTTCCTAGTCCTTCACGTAATAATTTAAGTAATATCGACATAGTAAACCTGATTAAGCTGTTTTTATAATAACTTTGAGAATTCTACATGCTAATAGCGCTGTTGTCTTCTACGGCTTTATAGTAATTTAAGCGAGAATTTTATCAAGAGTATCGATAGCTAGCTTATTATATGGCTTTCTGATTCTCTGTTGTAATTAGCTTTTTATTTTTGTGGCTCGATAAGAGTATTATATCAGCAAAATCTCAGTAATATATTTGAATGGTAGGAGTTTTAACAGTGGCGATAATAGATGAAAAGCAGTGTGTCGCAGAGCTAGTGGCAAAGGCGCGTGAAGCTCAGGCATTATTTGCCCAGTATTCACAGGAGCAAGTTGATGAAGTGGTGATTGCCAGTGCTTGGGCACTCATTAACCCTGAAAATAATGCGCGCCTTGCTAAGCTTGCAGTGGAGGAAACAGGGCTTGGTAACGTTGAAGATAAAATTACTAAAAATCATCGTAAAACCTTAGGGCTATTACGCGATTTACGTGGGGTGAAAACTGTCGGTATTATCAAGGATGATAAAGGAGATGGTATTACTGAGATAGGCCGTGCAGTGGGTGTAGTAGGAGCCATTGTTCCTTCGACTAACCCTATCGCGACACCCATGAATAATATCTTGAATTCACTAAAGTGTGGCAATGCTATTATTTTAGCGCCATCTCCTAAAGGGCAACCTTCGTGCACTCGCTTAATTGAGCTTATCCACGAAGAGCTTAATCGAGTAGGAGCGCCATTAGGTTTGGTCCAGCAATTACCTGCACCCGTGAGTAAATCTCTCACTCATGAATTACTTCAACAGGTCGATCTCATTATTGCAACGGGCTCGCAAAACAATATCCGCTCTGCCTATAGTAGCGGCACACCAGCCTTTGGGGTAGGTGCAGGTAACGTTACGGTAATTGTGGACGAGAGTGCTAACCTCGTCGATGCCGCCGAAAAAATTAAAGCCTCAAAAACTTTTGATAATGCCACCAGTTGTTCTTCAGAAAATAGCATCATTATTATTGATGCAGTTTATGATGAAATGATCGCTGAGTTAAAAAAAGTGAACGGAGAATTATTGACAAATGATGAGAAAGAAAAGCTCAGAGACAATATGTGGCTCAATGGAAATTTAAATAGGCATATATTGGCAAAGCCTGTTGATGAGGTATGTAATGTTAGCGGGCTTGATCGCAGCGAGTTAAAACGTAGCGACTTTTTAATGGTTACTGAAACAGATGTTGGCGCTAGTGCCCCTTTTAGCGGGGAGAAAATGTCACTAGTGCTAGCTGTTTATCGAGCCGCAGATTTTGACGAGGCCAAAAAAATTGCCGATAGAATCTTATCCTATCAAGGCAAAGGCCATTCTTTAGGTATTCATACGACTATCCCTGAGCGTACGCAGCAGTTAGGGCACGAGATGCCTGTATGTAGAGTGATTGTCAATCAAGCGCACTGCTTTGCCACTGGTGGTAGTTTTGATAATGCACTGCCGTTCTCTCTCTCTATGGGCTGTGGTACTTGGGGTGGTAATATTACTGACCAAAACGTGCACTATAGGCAGTATTTGAATGTGACACGGGTGGTGAGAACCATAGAGCCGCGTACAGTGAGTGTCGATGATATTTTTGGTGACTATAAAGAGAAATATTTAACATGAGTGCGTCACTTAACCTCACAGATTACACGCCACCGGCTAGTACGATTCGAGCGCTAATCGATAATTATGCGCGACAGTGCCCCGATGCATCTTTTGCACTATTTCCCGATGCGGAGTTCTCAAATATAGAGGACAGCCATAAAACATTAAGTTATGGCGAGCTACAGCAGTGTGTGCTTGAGTACGCGGGTTTTTTTGCCGCGCTTGGTGTACAAAAAGGCGATAAAGTTTCTTTTATGCTTGGTAATGGCCGCACTAGCTTGCTGCTATTTTTGGCAACACTCTATTCGGGTAATGTCTCTGCGCCATTGAACCCTGCAGCCGGTGCCGAGCAAATTGATTATGTGCTTGATCACTCGGATACAAAAATTATTTTTGTATCCCAAGATTATTACGAACAAGTTAAAAACTCTGTTCAAAAACTCGCGCGTGAGATCACTATTATTGTGAGTGATATCGACAGTGGCCCTAATTGGCCTTTGCCTGCTATTGAATCTCCACCAATTGCAGTGGATGCAAATGATGAGGCTTTGCTGATGTATACCTCGGGCACAACAGGGCGTCCTAAAGGTGTTGTACTTACACAAAATAATTTATTAGCGGGTGGTATGAATACCGCTTGTGCCCATGAACTAAGGGCTAAAGACCGAGCAGTTTGTGTGTTGCCCATGTGCCATATTAATGCGCAGTGCTCGACGGTGATGGGGCCATTAGTGAGTGGTGGCAGCGTAGTGATGTCTCACGGTTTTAGCGTAAACCAATTTTGGAATTGGGTAATTGATTATCAGGCTACGTGGTTTAGTGTGGTGCCGACGATTATTTCTTATTTAATTCATCAGCAAAAACAAAGAAGTGCTGAACAAAAAAGCGAGCTTAAAAACCGCCTGTGTAACATTCGCTTTGGGCGCTCGGCATCGGCACCGCTAGCGCCTTCTATTCATGAGTTGTTTGAGAAGATTTTTGGTATTCCCATTGTCGAGACAATGGGCTTGACCGAGACCTCGGCGCAAATATTATCTAACCCTATGCCGCCTAAAGAAGGTAAGTATGGCTCGCCAGGTATTGGTTTTGGCACCGAAATAAAAATTATTGATAGCCATGGTAATACACAAGCTACAGGTCATGAGGGTGAATTAATGGTGCGTGGTGAGTGTGTAATGAAGGAATATTATAAAAACCCAACGGTGACGGCCGAGACTATTAATGTTGATGGCTGGCTACATACGGGTGATTTAGCGCGTATGGACGAAGACGGTTTTGTTTTTATTACCGGCCGTTTAAAAGAATTGATTATCAAGTGCGGTGAAAATATTGCCCCAAGAGAAATCGATGATGTGCTTTACTCACACCCAAGTATAGTAGAAGCGGGAGCAGTGGGTATTGACGATAGTGATTTTGGCCAAGAGGTTATAGCTTGTGTTGTAGTTAAAGATAATGAAAAAGTGAGTGAAAAGGAATTGTCAGATTTTTGTTTTGGTAAATTAGGTAAAATAAAAACACCCAAAAATATTTTCTTTTTTGAAGAGTTACCCAAAGGCCCGTCTGGGAAAATACAGCGTTTAAAAATGGTTGATGAATTAAAGAGAAAAGCACTTATCTAAAACATTGTTAGAAAATAATATTCAAGTCTAATGAAAAGCCGTTACCTTAATCAGTAACGGCTTTTTTATAAATGAAGAGTAAAATATAAAAACAAATAATTTAAAACAGGCCGTCGATCAAACCTTCATCATTGAGTTTAATATTATTTGCCGAAGGGATACGTGGTAGCCCAGGCATTGTCATTATTGAGCCACAGATTACAACAATAAACTCAGCGCCTGCCGAGAGTCTGACTTCTCTAATGGGTACAATATGGTTCGACGGTGCACCGAGTAAGGCAGGGTCTGTCGAAAAGCTGTATTGTGTTTTAGCCATACATACAGGAAAGTGTCCAAATTCTTTTTGCCAGCTTGCTAATTTGTCGCGTACCGCTTTGTCGGCGGCGATGTCATCGGCACCATACAGTGTGCGTGCAATGTGACGTATTTTTTCAAAGAGCGGCATGGTATCTGGGTAAAGTGTTCTAAATTGAGCGGCGCCAGACTCAACGAGGCCAACGACTTTATGTGCGAGCTCTTGAGTGCCTTTTGAGCCATCTGCCCAGTGTTTACAAACACAAGCTTCTACGCCAAATTCAGCGCAGTAGTCGATTATCGCTTGTACTTCTGCGTCGGTATCGGCGGTAAAGTGGTTAATACCTACAACAACAGGTACGCCAAACTGGCCAAGGTTGCGTAGGTGACGGCCAAGGTTGTCGAGTCCTTTTTTAAGTGCATCAACGTTTTCATTATTTAGCTCATCTTTAGCAGCACCGCCGTGCATTTTAAGCGCGCGTACTGTTGCAACTAGTACGGCAGCATCAGGCTTGAGGCCAGTTTTTCGGCACTTGATATCAAAGAATTTTTCGGCACCAAGATCTGCACCAAAGCCAGCTTCTGTTACGACATAATCGGCGAGTTTTAGTGCTGTTTGTGTGGCGACTGCCGAGTTACAGCCGTGTGCAATATTGGCAAAAGGGCCACCGTGAATAAACGCTGGATTGTTCTCTAGTGTTTGTACAAGATTAGGGCTAAAGGCATCTTTTAATAACACAGTCATTGCGCCTTCGGCATCGATATCGCGGGCGTATACAGGCTGTTTATCTGGTGTATAACCTATAATAATATTTCCAATGCGACGTTGTAGATCGGCAAGGTCTGTCGCTAGACAGAAGATCGCCATAATTTCTGAGGCAACGGTAATATCGAAACCCGTTTGGCGAGTAATACCATTAGCTGCGCTACCTAGAGCAATGACAATGTCGCGCAAGGTGCGGTCATTCATGTCCATGACACGGCGCCAAGTAATATTTTGAGAATCTAAATTACTTTTGTTTTCCCACTTAATATGGTTATCGATTAATGCCGAGAGTAAGTTGTGGGCCGCGCCAATGGCGTGAAAGTCACCAGTAAAATGCAGATTGATGTCTTCCATCGGTACAACTTGTGCATAACCGCCACCGGCAGCGCCACCTTTCATACCAAAACAGGGTCCAAGGCTTGGCTCGCGTAGGCACATCGCTGTTTTTTTACCGATACTGTTTAGGCCGTCGCCTAAACCAACGGTTGTTGTTGTTTTACCTTCACCTGCTGGAGTGGGTGAAATTGCAGTCACTAAGACAAGTTTCCCATCGGGGCGATCTTTTAAGCTATTGATAAACTTGCTATCTATTTTTGCTTTAGTATGACCATAGGGAACTAGGTGTTCAGGAGCAATACCTAGTTTTTCGCCAATTTCGAGAATTGGTTTCATCTGGCTCGCACGTGCAATTTCTATATCGGTTTTTACCATTATTATTAATCTCCAGCGTTGGAATAGTGAATTTTATATTGAGTAATGTACCTTTTTGAAAGTTAGCACCAATCTCAAGCGTATAAGCGATTGGTTTTTTTAAAATTGGATGGCTAGTTAAGCAAAAAAAACTCTAAATGAAAAGCGTTTACTAATGAATCTTAGGGAGAATGTGCAGAATAAGAAAAGTATTTTATTTTTAATCAAGAAAAAATATATTAAAGAGAAGTAGCGGCACCATCTTTTTAAAATGGTGCCGTAGTATTAGTGCAATACACTTAATATATATGCAAAAAAATACATAATCTATTTGAAAAATTTAAATAGATTATAACGAGAAATTATTTTTCTTGTTCTAATTTATCTTGGGTGCGCAGCTCAAAATCAGAAGCGTTGTGACGCTCATGTAATTGCTCGCTTAACTCACCCCAAGTACGGTTTACCATGCGGCCACGTTGTACCGCAGGGCGTTTTCGAACCTCATGTGTCCAGCGCGCCAAGTTTTCGTAAGTGCTGGCTTGTAAAAATTCTGCAGCGCCATACAGTGTGTCGAGTACAAGGTTTCCGTACCACGGCCAGATAGCAATATCTGCAATGGTGAAATCATCACCACAAATAAATTGTTTGTCAGCAAGATGCTTATCGAGTACATCCATTTGACGTTTTACTTCCATGGTAAAGCGATCGATGGGGTATTCCATTTTAAAAGGAGCGTAGTTATAAAAATGACCAAAGCCACCACCCAAATAAGGTGCGCTACCCATTTGCCAAAACAGCCAAGATAGACATTCAGTTCTACCAGCAGGGTCATTTGGAATAAGTGCTTTAAATTTGTCGGCAAGGTAGAGCAGAATAGCGCCCGATTCAAACACTCGCTGCGGCTCACCACTTGCGCTGTGATCCATTAATGCGGGTATTTTTGAGTTTGGGTTAATATCAACAAAATCACTACCAAACTGGTCACCATCACCAATATTGATCATATAGGCGTCGTATTCTGCGCCGCTAATGCCCAACTCCAGTAATTCTTCGAGCATCACTGTTACCTTTACACCATTCGGTGTGGCCATTGAATATAATTGCAAGGGATTTTTTCCGATGGGTAGTGTTTTTTCTTGAGTTGCACCCGAGATAGGCCTATTAATCTTTGCCCATTCGCCGCCATTTTCAGCATCCCACGTCCAGATCTTGGGGGGAGTATAAGAAGAATCGTCAGTCATTATTGGTATCCTTTGGTTGTTTACTCGCTTAGTTGATTGGTGTAGACAGTTAAATCGAGGAAATAGTGCAATAGTATTCTATCTGATGATAGGTATATGGTAGCGATTTTGCTGAATTCAATACTAGTAAATAATTGTACAGAGAAAATATGAATATTCCCGATGTGGCCTTTACTGTAGGTATTTGCCTTACGTTATTTTGTATACCAGAAATGTAATTCTCTCTACTGAGTAATAATTTGACTACCTTTTGATGCCTTTATCGTCGATTAAGTGGGAGAGTTCTCTTATCTAATAAACAGCTATGAATAGTAATTGTTGAAATTTTTTATGAGTCATTATTCTTTAGATGTTTCTATAAGTGACTCTTTATATTTTTTTATTATTAAAAAAATCCATTATTTGACCTGCATCAAATAACTGGAATGTTTTTTTGACTGAAGATTTATAGACTGTTAGCGTGGGCTTTAATTCTTGCAATGTGAATGAAAGCCGAAATAGATTTTTTGTGCTAAGCCTGTCAATTTGGATATGGATGTTTCTATTTTTTAAAATTATCTCTATTCAGTTTGTTAAGCTAATTCTTTAGCAAAGTTAGTCGTATTTAAATTGTCCTTCATTAAAGTGTCATGTGGATTCTATAATGTGATGAAGGTTTTATTCATTAGAGTTTTATGGAACAAGGGATTTAAGGAGAAAAATTTTGTTTAACTTTATTAAAAAAGAATAAGTAAGGGAGTTTATTTAGTAGCTGCTTACTTATATTTATCATCATTCTCTTCTTTCGCTGTACAATTAGAAGATCAATCACTTCTAACGTCCCCAGAATTTACCTATTATTCTAGCGATGGCTTTTGGCTTTTAGATGGTATATTTCAAAATGGAGGCACGAGGCCGCACAGCTTTTTTCCAATTAAATCTTTAGCCCAAATCGAGAGCGAATGTGCTTCTAGAGTCAATTCGCTAATAGAGGATTATATACCTAATAACCTTTTCTTTCCGCAACAGCTTCAGGATTTATATCGTACAAATTACCCTAGTTATTCTTATATATATTCTGTTGTTCTCACTAGTGCCCCACTTCAAACATTTGACGATGGACCGATACGTAATTCGGCGTGTTTTATTTTTCTTGCTAATGATCCTTTAGCTGATGCATGTTCTGCTGGAGGGCGTATTTGGAATGGAGAGCAGTGTATTATTCCACCTGCTTCAACAGAACAAGATGATCCAGCTAATCTTGGTGATGACAATAAGCATCTAACTTGCGAGCCGGTAAATATCGCAACGGGAAATAAGTTTTTTCCCCTGTCGGACTTCGTGGGTGCTGGTATTAACCCGTTACGCTTTAATCTTTTTTATAACTCCCATGGTGGCACTAACACTTGGTCAGGTGAATATCGCCAAGCGTTAGATATTGCTGCAGATACTATTACTGTTATACGCAGTAATGGACGGAGAGTTGGGTTTACAATCAGTAGTGGTGTTATTACTGCGCCCTCACAAATACCCGAGCGTTTAGTTTTTGATGCAGGTACTAGTATTTATAGTTTAACACTCCCTGACAATACTCTAGAACGTTACGATGCCAGTGGACAGTTATTATCCATTCGTTATCCCAGTGGCTTAACGCACACTCTTAGCTATACCGCAAATACAATAAGCGTCACTCGTCGAGATGAGTCATTATTATTAACGTTAACCGATAATAATATAACAAGTGCAACACTGCCCGATGGTACCGTTATTAATTACACCTATGATGTAGTTGATGGTGTAAGTCGTTTGCTTCAAATTACCTATCCAGATCTTAGAACGCGAACCTATTTTTATGAAGATGCGACCTTCCCAACTTATATCACAGGTATAGAAGATGGTAATGGGTCTCGTATTTCATCAGTGCAATATGATGATCAAGGCCGTGCAATAAGTAGTGAATTTGGTTCATTAAATTCAGGTATTAGGCGTACACAAATTCAATACAATACCGATGGTACACGCACATTAACGAACTCTTTAGGTAAACAAAATATTTATCATTTTACCCAGTTCAACGGAGAATATAAGTTAACTCAGGTAGCAGGACTTGCCTCTGAGAATTGTGCAGCTGCTAATAAAGCCTACATCTACGACACTAACGGTTTTATAGCTAGTAAAACGGACTGGAAAGGTAACGTTACGACTTACGTTAATAATAATCGTGGCCAAGTTATTTCTAGTACCGAGGCTAGTGGAACACCAGAGGCGCGGACAGTAACGACTGAGTGGCATCCAGAGTTCTATTTGCCTACAAAAATTACAGAGCCGGAGCGGGAAACCATTTTGACTTACGACATTAATGGGCGATTGCTCTCGCGTCAAGTTCAACCGAAGGCTCCATAAATTTGGTATTAAATTAAGGTGAATATTAAATCGCACCTTGTTTAATCAGTAAAAATTAATTGTGCTCTGCTAGCTCAAAATAATTACGCGTAAAAACAAAATACAAAGGATGTCATTATGGATAAGTCATTACTTCAAACAAAAAGGCTAAAGGAAATAATACTCAGTACATCGCTATTGATACTGCTGCCCTTTACACCCTCAATATTAGCGCAGCAAATAACAAGCTATACCTACAGTGACGATGGTTTAGTATTAAGTGAAGATGGTCCACGTACAGACGTGGTGGATATTACAACTTACACTTATGATGTGGCGGGTAACCGTGCATCAATTACGAATGCATTAGGCCATATTACCCAGCTACTCGATTACAATGGCCGTGGGCAGCCAGGTAAAATTATAAGCCCCAATAGTGTAGAAACTTTATTGACTTATAATGTGCGAGGCTGGTTAGAGACCACAACAATAGTCGACCCAAGTGGTGACGCCTCACTTAATAGCGTAACCCAATACGAATATGATGGTATTGGGCAAATAATAAAAATAACCTTGCCTAATGGTGTGGTGATTAACTACACCTACGATACCGCCCGTCGTTTAACGGGTATCAGCAATAGCTTGGGTGAGAGTATCAATTACACTCTCGACAATGCCGGCAACCGCACCGCTGAAACTATCAATAATAGTGGTGGCGGGATTATCTATTCAGTGACGCGCGCATTTGATGAACTCAGTCGTGTGATGGACATTATTGGCGCCGAAAATCAAACCACGCACTTTGACTATGATGTCAATGACAATAATACAGCTGTTACAGATCCACGAACAAATACCACTAACCAAACTTACGATCCATTGGATCGTTTGCAGCAAATCACCGATGCCGCCAACGGCATTACCCAGTTTGATTACGATGATCAAGACCGTCTTGCGAGTGTTACCGATGCTAACGGTAACACAACTACCTATACCTATGATGCCTTTGATAACCTAACTCAAGTATCAAGCCCCGACACGGGCATTACTATCTATAGCTACGACAATGCCAACAATCGCACCAGTATGATCGATGCCCGTGGTGTGGTGGTTAACTACAGTTACGATGCCTTGAATCGATTAACAAACGTTACCTACCCAGCAACACCTGAAGAAAATATTACCTATACCTATGATAATGCTGCTAATGGTAATAAAGGCATTGGCCGCTTAAGCCAACTCATGGACCAAAGCGGCTCCACCAATTATAGCTACGATCACCGTGGCAATTTACTCGTCAAAATCACGTCCATTAATAGTCAAACTTTTACGACAAGCTATAGCTACGATCTTGGTAACAACCCAATTAACATCACATACCCCAGTGGCTTAGTAGTTAACCATAGTTACGATACACAGGGTCGTATCAGTGGCATCAGCGCAACACGGCTTACAGAAACAGCCAACAGTATTATCAGCAATACCGAGTACTTAGCCTTTGGCCCTGTAAAAGGGATGGCTTACGGTAATGGCTTAACCAATACTTTAACCTATGACCAAGACTACCGCCTAAATACCCTAAATACCGGCAGCGCCTTAGGCACTGTATTAGATCTCAGCTACGACTACGACCTCAATGGCAATATAATTACCTTAGATCACCTAAACCAATCGGCGAATAATCAAAGCTTTAGCTATGATGTATTGAATCGCTTATCTGGGAGTAGTGGTGAGTACGGTGTGCTCAGTTACCAGTATGACTCGATTGGTAATCGACTCCAAAAAAGTACGATCCAAAATGCGATTACAGATACTGAAAGCTACAGTTACAGTGCGGGTAGCAACCAACTTAACAATATCAATCCAAGTACCACGAATACTGATCGTAGTTTTACTTATGATAGTAACGGCAACCCGCTACAAATAAACAATACCGATGCGACTACAGAAGCATTAACTAGTACTTATAATGCCGCCAATCGATTAGCAACTATCACCAAGCCTAGCGTAACTGCTAACTATACTTACAACGCTTTAGGCCAGAGGGCGACCAAGCAAATTGTCGGTAATGCGACTACTTACTATACCTACAATGAGAGCGGTCAATTGCAGGGGGAATACAATGCACAGGGTCAGGTCATAAAAGAATATCTGTGGTTCAATGGCCAGCCGTTAGCGCAAGTGACCTCAACAAATATTTACAGCTACCACAACGATCACTTGGGTACGCCAAGAGCGCTAACTGACGAAAATAAAAATATTGTTTGGCAGGCCAGTTATACACCTTTTGGTGAGGCTATCCAAACGATAGCTACAGTAGAGAACAACATACGTTTCCCGGGCCAGTATTTTGATGCGGAAACTGAGTTGCATTACAACTGGCAGAGATATTATGATTCTACAACTGGGCGATATCTCCAGTCAGATAGGATTGGGTTGGGTGATGGGCTGAATACCTATGGGTATGTGCATCAAAATCCACTTGGTTATTATGACCCTACAGGACTGAATGGGCTTATAGCCTTTGGTGGTTTGCTGTATGAGTCTTATAATGGCCTTAGAGGAAAAGGTTTTAATGGTTGCCGTGTTTATGGCGCGTTAATAGACGGTTACAATGGAGAAGGAAGCGGTTTTGCTGCGGCACTGGGAGAGGATGTATTATCATTTGGAGGTGGTGCACTAGGCGCATTAGCTAAAGGGTTATTGGCTACTAGGCTTGCGTTGTTTACAAAAGGGACAAAGACAACAGAGCAGCAGGGGCGTAAGTTAGGAGATAAAATTAGAGGGCAAAGAGGCGCTGTTGGTGAGTCCCCGCCAAAACTTCAGAGAATCCATTCAGATGACACTATTCTCGCAGGGTCGAATAGATTTAGCTTTGATCATTGGAGTAAGCAGGCAACTGATGACATTGTAAAATCGCTACGCCCAGGTTCCGTTGACTCTTTAAAGATAAAACCGGACGGAAGGGTTTTTGATGGCAACACTAGAATCAAAGTTTTACAAGATAGAGGTTTCGATGTGAATTCTTTACCCAGAGAGGTTTTGAATTAGTATGATTGGTATATGGAAAAAAGAACTAGATCGCTTTTCCTCTTTAGTTAAAGATCAACAGGTTATTTGGTTATCTAATCTAATGTTCTTGCTAACTATATTTGCGAGAGATACATATTCTACTGATAGTGATGAGGTTAATGATCCTGTCATGTTGAGAAGATTTAATGAGTTGATGCACCGACTCATAGCTCAGCAAATGAAGATAGCAAGCGGCGAAGAGCAGAGGTTTTCTGATGAAATGATGTTGAAAATTATTGAGGATGAACTTAATTCTCTTGGTGTCGATTATGAGTACGTGATCAAAAAATTACAGTGATTTAATGGGACAAAAAAAAGAAAATAACAGGGTCAGATCTTTCCCTTTGTTATTAGGGTATACAGTAAAGCAAAACCTGACCCCAGTGCTCGGCATTTGGCAACAATGCACCTAAAAAAATTAGAAAGCATATCGATCAAGTTAGGAATAGGCATGGTGTTAAGCAGAACATTCCGAGTCCTAGCCAGGGCGGTATAAATCAAGTTCAGCAAATTATACAAAATAGAGTTGCTCAAGGTGGTGGTATTCGTAGCACCTATGCTAGGCAACCAGCGTATTTTTATCAGGATGGAAAAGTCGTGTATGTTTTGAGACTTGGCGGTCAATTTTGGACAATCTTAAGGAATACTCGTTAATTATGAAACTTGAAGATATTGATAAGTGGGCTGCACCCAAGTGGTACCCGGATTTTGGTAATCCTTTAGAACAAGTAAAAATGCTATCCAGTTTCTGTAAGTCTTTGATCAAAGTTAAGAATGAATGGTTTGTTACTCTTAATCATATTGAAGATGGATATTTGAACGTTGATATCTATGATAACAACAATAATAAGCTTGCTGAGTTATATATTGTCGATGATGAGGAAGATGGAGAAAAATACGGATTGTTTTATGACTTTAAAGAAGAGAAAGAACTGTATTTTACCGAAATAAATAAAGGGATAGTTCACTTAGAAAGCCTATCCGTTTGCCGCTAGGCTTTATTATAATTTACCGGAGGGTTTCTTTATTTTCCAGTAATTCAGCCATCAAATTTGGTTATTAGCGGTCTAGGATGAAAAGAGCAAACTTTATTGAAGATATAAAAAGCCTTTGTGTTGGCGAGAAACTTCCCGATCCTATTTTGATATCAACAGGAGAATTTCCAGATGGATGGGTAGAAGAGTATTTAACCCTACTCTCTGAAAATAGAATATTTTGGCAAAACCTGGAGTCTTGGCCCAAAGATCTTATCTATTGTTTTTTTAGAGTGGGGTTTCATATTGGGAGTGCATATTCTGAATGGTGTAGAAGCAGTGGCGAGATTAACTTTAAAACAGAAGAGCAGCTTACAAGAATACGATTATTCACGGATGCATTTATTGCAGGTGATGCGAGCCAAGAATGGAATATGAATTGAAAAAATTAAAGAAAGAGAATTTGCTTAATCGTTTTTCTGCAGGCTGCTGAAGCTGCTTGAATCATTGCGGAGATGGGAGAGTAACAAGGGCGAATCATTATGGCTATTAAACTACTCGGAGTGGTTTAGGTAAACATTAGTTATTTGATGGGAGTAGAACTTTATTAGCTTTTAATATTTAACAACAATCCCAGTTATACCATACTCTTGAAAAGTCATTTTTACTGAGAGCTTCTTTTTCAATAAAAAAATTACCTACGCCGACGTCTCCCCACATTATTTCATCGTCACCAACGGACTCAGAATCCATTTGAAACAGTAGCACCCAGTTATCGTATTCGCCATCTGTGCGAGGGTCTTCTTGTGTGAAATTTGCATAGCCACCAATTTTACTGCCTTCAGCTGAAAAATTGTCGTAAACATATTCGCCAAGTTCTTCTTCGTACTCAAATGGGTCACCTGCATATTTTTCATAGCGGAAGTCTGTAGGTGATGGAATCTCGTTATCGAGAGTGCTTTCTAATCGGTATTCTCTAGAAATGGGAAGGTAGCTTTCGTTATGCGCTTCAGGAACATCATTATCGAGCAGCTCTTTATTTTTTTCTACGACCGGATGATAAATGACTCTGTAACCACTTGGCGATTTTACGACTTCTTCAATAGGTGTATCAAAGTCCATACCGTATAGATCATCATCTTCAATGAAGAATTGAAGAAGACCATTTTGAGGAAATTCAGCCAAGCTTGGCAGTTCATCGAAATTTAATTGCGCGAGCAGGGTAAGCTTTTCTCCAGACTTGGATTCTGGGTATTCCGTATCTTTCGGCCAGTAAGCTTTTCCGCCAAATTTACTGTTCCATATGTTTTCAGCGCTCTCTGCTTTTGGTAGTAACTTGATAAAAGGCAGTGTAAAATTTTCTAACTCAGACCGAATCTTCTTTGCTTCTACTTCAACATCCATTTTCTGCTCCTGCTAGATATATTTTTACGTAATCTATAATTGGAAGGCTAGCTCACAGCACATGGGCGAAGCGTGGTTGAGTTCATATGCTGCTTTTTCAAAGTTATTCGACAATACTTGATTAAAAATTTATACATTAAATCTAAAGTGGATAACGTCACCGTCTTTTACAATATAGTCTTTACCTTCTAGGCGCCATTTTCCTGCTTCTTTAGCACCACTTTCGCCGTTGTATTCAATGTAGTGATCAAAGCCGGTAATTTCTGCTCGTATAAAACCTTTTTCAAAGTCTGTGTGAATCTTACCAGCTGCTTGTGGGGCGGTTGAGTCTACAGGGATTGTCCAGGCGCGGACTTCTTTAACACCTGCGGTAAAGTAAGTGTGTAGATGTAAAAGCTCATAACCTGCTCGAATAACACGATTGAGGCCGGGCTCTTCCATACCAAGGTCATTCAAAAACTCTTCTTTTTCTTCGTCATCGAGTTCTGCTATTTCAGACTCAAGCTTATTGCAAATGGGTACAACGACAGCATTTTCAGACTGTGCTATTTCACGAACGCGCTCAAGGTGAGGGTTGTTTTCAAAACCATCTTCGTCAACGTTAGCAATATACATTGTTGGTTTTAGGGTTAGTGGGTTGATCTCTTTTAATAAAGTTCTGTCATCATCGCTTAAATCAAGTGCACGCAGTGGCTTTGCTTCATCTAAATGCGGGATAATTTTTTCCATCAATGCTTTCATCGCAATGGCATGAGCATCTTTGCCTTTGGCCGCGCGAGTGTAGCGGTTAAGGGCTTTCTCTGCACTGTCAAGGTCGGCTAGCGCAAGCTCGGTATTGATGATTTCAATGTCGGCAATGGGGTCGATTTGGCCAGCTACGTGGATAATATTTTCGTCTTCAAAGCAGCGCACGACATGGGCGATGGCATCGGTCTCGCGAATATTGGCCAAAAATTTATTACCAAGGCCTTCGCCTTTTGATGCGCCTGCAACGAGTCCTGCGATATCGACAAACTCCATAGTCGTGGGAATCACTTTCTCGGGCTTTACGATATCGGCCAGTTGGTTAAGGCGAGTATCGGGCACTGGCACAATACCGGAGTTCGGTTCTATCGTACAAAATGGGAAGTTCTCGGCATCGATCCCCGCTTTGGTTAATGCATTAAATAAAGTTGATTTGCCGACGTTAGGTAGGCCAACAATGCCACAGTTAAAACCCATAATGTTGTTTCCGTTTTAGGAGCGCTTGAAAAGTGTGCTTATGCTAAGGATTTGAGCTTTAAGGTCAAGTGTTTTAATGGTTTATCGTAGCGAAGTTGCCTACTGAGTGTGCAAATCCTTCATCGCTTTATTCCAGCTGCCATTCACCACATCGGGTAGGGCACGTAAGCTGTTATGAATACTGTCTTCAATTAATTGTTGTTCCGCTTGCGGTGCTTTGCGCAACACGTAATTACTCACAAGTTTGGCGTTGCCAGGGTGATCTATACCAATGCGTAGGCGGCAAAAGTTTTTATTATTGCCCAGTGCTTTAATAATGTCCTTTAGGCCATTGTGGCCGCCGTGACCACCACCAATTTTAAGTCGTGCAACACCCGGCGCTAAATCAAGCTCATCGTGTGCAACGAGAATATTCTCAGGCTCGATTTTATAAAACTGTGCAATGGCGCCAACGGATTTACCGCTTAAGTTCATAAAGGTTGTGGGTATTAATAGGCGTACATCGCGACTACCCACAAAAATGCGCCCAGATAAACCAAAAAATTTGCTCTCGGCGACGAGTGGAGTACTGTATTGGCGTGCCAGTTCGCTGACAAAATCTGCACCGGCATTATGACGGGTGCGATCGTATTCGCTACCAGGATTGCCCAGACCAACAATAAGCTTAATGATGTTATCCAAGAGTGCCTCGCTTTAGCGCTTGCAAATAAATAGAGTATTTTAATGGATTCGCAAAGGCAGTGGCAGTGCTTTAGGTGATTTAAGAAGAGAGAGTAGGGATAAATTTAGTAAAAAGAGGCAAAGCAATAGAAGAAATATAAGCCTGCACAGCAAAGCTGCTACAGGCTTATTAATAGTGCGTTTATTCTGCGCTATCTTCGCCTTCGCTCTCGCCTTCTTCTTCGCTCGCTTCTTCGGTGCTTGCACCTTTAGGCTTGTGAATAGAGGCAACAGGAAGGTCGTGGTCTTCGCCGTGTGCTAGTGCAACAGACTCAACACCTTTAGGTAACTTAAGGTCAGAGATGTGTAGAATTGCATCTAGCTCAAGATCGGCAACATCAACCTCGATAAACTCAGGAAGATCAGCAGGTAGACAGCTGATTTCAATATCGGTCATTGTGTGCGATAAGATACCGCCTTGTGTTTTAACACCTACAGCTATCTCTTCGTTAACAAAGTGTAGTGGTACACGGGTTGTTAACTTCTGGTTCTTAGATACGCGCAAGAAATCTGCGTGTAGAACAACAGGCTTAGCAGGGTGACGTTGTAAGTCTTTTAAGATCACGTCTTCTGTCTTACCGGCAACATCTAAAGTAATGATGTGCGAATAAAACGCTTCGTTCTCTAGCTGCTTTAAAAAGTCTTTGCTGATAAGCGAGATGCTTTGTGGGTCTTTAGAGCCACCATAAATAACAGATGGTACTAAACCCTGACGACGAAGGCGGCGGCTCGCACCTTTCCCTTGATCTTCACGGGCTGTGGCATGTAATACAAAGTCTTCGTTTGACATTGTAAATATCCTCATTAAAAAACTGCTGCCATTTGCGACCATGACAACAGCTGTTAGTAGTATCTATTGCTTGTTAAATGTAGCAATAGGGTTTTCCAAAGGCGATGTTTATTGAGTTATTTTTTAGAGGTAACTAATTAAACATCGCGCTTAAGGATTCTTCGTTGTTTAACCGGCGAATGGCCTCTGCCATTGTCGAGGCTAAACTCAATTGTCTTATTTTTCCACAAGCGCGTGCTGCATCGCTAAGTGGGATAGAATCGGTAACAACTAATTCATCAATTTCTGAGCCATTGATATTGTCGATGGCTTTACCCGAAAGAACAGGATGAGTTGCGTAGGCAACAACTTTGGTTGCGCCATAATTTTTTAGTGCCTTTGATGCACCACAAAGTGTGCCGGCGGTATCGACCATATCATCAACTAAGATGCATACCTTACCCTTGACCTCACCGATTAGGTTCATTACCTCAGCCATATTGGCTTTAGGGCGACGCTTATCAATAATGGCAAGGTCGATGCTAAGCTGTTTGGCAACAGCGCGTGCGCGGACAACACCACCTACATCGGGTGATACCACAACTGACTCTTGGTATTTTTGGCTGTTAATATCGTTGAGCAAGATAGGTGTGCCGTAAATGTTATCAACGGGGACATCAAAAAATCCCTGAATTTGCTCTGCGTGTAAGTCGAGAGTCAATACGCGATCGATCCCCACATTAACCATCATGTCGGCAACAACCTTTGCAGTAATGGGTACACGTGCAGAGCGCACACGACGATCTTGTCGTGCGTAACCAAAGTAAGGAACAACGGCAGTAATACGTCCAGCAGATGCGCGACGTAGCGCGTCGACTAAAATGATTAATTCCATTAAATTGAGATGCGTAGGTGCGCAAGTTGATTGCACCACAAAAACATCGCGGCCGCGCACGTTTTCGTTAATTTCTATGGAGATTTCACCATCGGAAAATTGACTTACTGTTGCATCGCCAAGGCGCATGCCCAATTTTTTAACGATGCTTTCGGCGAGTGCTGGATTAGCAGTACCGGTAAATACCATAAAGTCTGACACGATGAGATACCTTAGAAACTAATTTTTAGATTTTTTGAGGGTCGCGCACGGCGATATTGATTAAAATGGCTGGGGTGGGAGGACTTGAACCTCCGCATGGCGGGATCAAAACCCGCTGCCTTACCACTTGGCTACACCCCAATAAACTTTTTAATGCTTGCTTATTCTAAGAGCTCATCATTAACGAGGTCGCTTTACTTAGAATGTAAATAGTAGCAAACATTTTTTGTAAATCTACTTATCGCCAAAAAAAGATAGAGCTGGTGATTGATTAATGCCTTTAGCTAAAAAGCATTGCCAGCTGTTGTCTTTTGCTAACGATTTAGCTTGCTTTAATACGGCTTTTGCTTTGTTTTCCTCAGAAAACGCTGCAAATACACAAGCGCCGGTTCCTGTGAGCTTGGCATCTGAGAAGTTACTAAGCCATTTTATGGCTTTTTTGACCTCTGGATACCTTTGGCAAACGACATTTTCGCAGTCATTTTTGCCGCCCTGCTCAAAGAAGGCCGCTACTGTAATGGCGAGGCTGTCTCTTGTCAATTCCTCTATGGAAAAAATATCAGCCGTGGGTACATGACAATCGGGTTTTATGACGATAAACCATTGCTCTGGTAGCTCAATATTCTGTAATTTCTCACCAATACCCTCGGCCCAAGCACTGTGCCCATTGATAAAAACAGGTACATCGGCCCCGAGCGTAAGCCCTATATTGCAAAGTGTTGGGGATGAAAGGTCTGCTCCCCATAGGTGATTAAGGGCGACCAGAGTGGTTGCCGCATTAGAGCTACCACCGCCTAACCCACCACCCATGGGTAATTTTTTATCAATGCTAATATCTACCCCAGATAAATTTGCGTTAGCGACAATATCGGGGTGAGCGAGAATATATTTTTTAAGTGCGAGGGCGGCTTGGATAATTAGGTTGTCTTCATACTTAACACCCGTGATAGCCGGTGTTAATGTGATCTGATCGTCTTGCCGCTGTGCAAAATGGAGAGTATCACCGTAATCGAGTAGCTGGAAAAGGGTTTGTAGTTCGTGATAACCATCATCTCGCCTGCCGGTAATATGCAAAAAAAGATTGAGTTTGGCGGGCGAGAGTAGCGATAGGGGCATGATTTGAGTCGTGTTGAATATTTAATAGAAGAAGATTATAGGTTATGGAGCCTAAAGCTAAGCTTTTTATTTATCAAGCTTAGCCTCTATCTGGTGCTGCCTACTTTATAGGATTGTCCATTTGCGAATAAGCAAAGTAAGCCGCGTTTCATTTTGAGTGGCTTTAATTCGACCGGGTAATAACCACGACTCAACGGGCTTATAGCGGCTATATTCTAGAGACCAATCTGATTGTTCCAGTAGGCTTAGCGTATTGAGGTCAGGGTCATAACTAACATGGTTGATTTGCTGTGTGGGGTTAGCGGTTGCACGTATCCAATGGATGAAGTCATTAAACGGCAAGCTCCAACCAAATGAGTTATAGACTAACTCATCAACGTTATTTGATTTCACGGGGGCTTTACCTGGTTGTTTTATCTCTGCGTTGTATTGTGTGCCTGTAATAATGGCGCTGCCTTGTCCTAATGGGCCTTGTACCTTTATCGTAAAATTATCGTCGAGTTGCTGCCAATTAATAGTAACGCTACCGTTTTTTTGCGGTGAGCGAATACCCAGCTTCCCACTTATTTGCCAAGAGAGTGGCGGTGGGTTTAGCGCATTTACGCGACTGGCCTGATCTTGTGAGGTTTTTGGCGAGGTTGTTGTGCAACCGCTAATGAACAGTACCATGCCCAGTGCTATAGCAAAGTGATACATACGATGTCGTGTACTGCTGGCTTGGGGTATTAATAATTTAAGGTTGAACATTGAATCTACGCATAACTGCGGGTATTTGTGTGTCATCCGGATTTTCTTCTAGGTTTTTCTTCCATATATCGAGCGCTTCTTGTTGTTTACCGTCTACCCAGAGTGCTTCGCCTAGGTGAGAGGCTATTTCAGGGTCAGGAAATTGTTTAAATGCTTGGCGTAGGTATGGAATGGCTTCTTCTATACGCCCAAGCTTGAATAAAACCCATCCCATACTATCTAAAATAGCGGAGTCTTTAGGGTTAATATCTATCGCTTTTTTAATAAGCATATAGGCTTCTTGGTGGCGATCGGTTCTATTGGTAAGAAAGTATCCGAGTGCATTTAATATGGCAGCATTTTCGGGCTCTAGGCTAAGCGCATGGAGTAAATCATTTTCCATTAGGCTAAGGCGGTCTGTTTTTTCATATAGGCTAGAGCGGGTATAGCGTAAGTTAATGTTATCTGGGTATTCATTAATCGCGACATTTAGCACATTAATAGCGTTTTGTATCTGGCCTTGCTCTTCAAGGATATCGGCCTCGGTATTAAAAAATTCGGCCCTAAAATTCGGCGAGCGAGTACGCAGAGCTTGCAAATGTACTTGTGCGTCACTGAGTTTGTTCGAGTCAGCCATAAGGCGCGCGGCTTGCGTATTAGCTGCGACAAAATCATTGCCGCTATTCACTGCAAGATAGTAATCAATTGCGGCTTGTGTCTCCTTGTTGAGTTCGGCTAGGTTACCTAAATAGTAATTAATCGTGTTGGGGCGGTAATTACTATTGAGTAGCTCTATAAAGGCTTGCTTAGCATCGTCGAGTTTGCGTAATTCTAGGGCAATAATCGCCTTAGAGAATTTGATATCTAGATTCTTTGGCGCATTATTAGAAAGTATTGTGAATTCATCAAAGGCAGCTTTGATATCCGTTTGTGCCAGTGTGCGCGCATAAAGCAGGCGTATACGTGCATTATTAGGTGTTTTCTCTAATTGTCGTTTTAGCCTTACTAGCGCTTCGTCATATTGCCTATTTGTATTGAATAGGCTGATCTCTTGTATGACAGCAGGTAAATAGTTTGTATCTTGTGCGATAGCTTTGCGCACAATGGCAAAAGCCTTCTCCATATTTTTATTCGCTGCGTAAAGCACGGACAAGCCAACCTTAACAGGAGACAATGTAGGGTAGAGTTCATCAAGTTTATGATAGCGTTGGACCAGTGTATTACGTGTGTCTAAGTCTAGAGTGCGACTAAAATTTGCAATAGTCTCTAAAATAGCCGCACGTTGCTTGATGCTCGGTTGCCGAGGTTCTATTTGCGATTGAGTGCTTTTCTCTTCGCTAAGCAGTACTAAAATGGACTCTGCGTGGTCAAGTGCTTTTAATGGTTGACGTTTGTCTACAAAAGCCGAGGCGACAATAGTATTGGCCTCAATACTGTCTGGCTTTTTGGTAAGCCATAAGTTGCCCATATTGATAGTCTGGTCCGGGTTCCGAAAATACTGAGCAAGCCTTGTTGCACGAGCAATAATGCCAATATCACCCGTCATATTGGCCGCTTTGATATATTGCTTAAGCGTAATACCATATTGTTGCCGTGACCCGGCTATTTCTGCTGTGAGCAAGGTGTATAGCACTTCGCTAGAGAATTGCCCTTCTTCTACTTGAGTATCCGATTTGTTGGTATTGGCCTGAGTTTGGGGGGTTGCTGTGGTATTTGCCGGGGTGGTGGTTATTTTATGAGGGGTGTCAGAGTTTGGTCTGTCATCAGATTGTGCTTGTTTATTTGTCAATACGCTACAGGACTGCAGTACAAATAATAAAGTAAAACAAACTATAAACTGACTTCTCATAAAAATATGAACCATATAATTAATATTGATGGTGCCGTAAATATCATCTTAGTACAACTTGGCAGTTAAATTAAAGCTAAATACAGTTTCAATGGCCTAAGTAACTAATCTGGTAGGCATATCATTGAACGGTTGTTTTAACGCGTACACGTAACTTTAGAGGCCCTTGTAGAGTAAATATCCAGAAGCTACTCTTAAAAAGTGTTAAACACATCAAAAAGTACAATTTTTGATGAAAATCACGACATAATATAAGACAATAGATAACTTAATAAGTGCATCCATGGCCATTATTGGTAGGTTGCAGAAAATACGCCACTATCTCAGCACCCTGGGCCTGTTGGTACTAATTTGAAGTAACGCTGTTGTTGCCTAAAAAAGCTGCAGGCAAGGCGAGAGGAGAGTAGTTTGGTAGCTCCAAATAAACGACGAGCAACGCTGAATGCGGCTTTCTTAGGCGCAACCCGAAGGGCCGTTGCTATTTTTTCGTCTCACCGCGTTAGCACTCGCTTATGTAGATTGGCTACACTGCGCTCCTTCTGCCTTGTGAGACAAAAAAATAGTGACGGCATCGCTACTTCAAATTAGTACCAACAGGCCCCAGTTTTCATGATTCCTTTGTTTGTTATAGGCCTTAACCACGAAAGTGCAACTGTTGATTTGCGTGAGCGTGTCACCTTTGCACCTGAATCTATGGTGCCAGCACTACAAGAAATCGTGAGTCATACACCTGCGGATGAAGCTGCTATATTATCGACGTGTAATCGCACAGAGATTTATTTGTCGGGGCACAAAAATGTACCTCTCGGGGATGCAGCCAGTGATGATCAAGATCAGTCGCAGTTGTCGAAGGCTGAATTTATTGCTTGGTTTGCTCAATATCATAATTTAGATGCCGATGAGCTCACTAAATATTGCTATTTTCGTCATGGCGACGAGGCAATGGTACATATGATGCGCGTAGCGTGCGGCTTGGATTCTATGGTGCTTGGCGAGCCACAAATATTGGGGCAAATGAAGTCTAGCTATGCTGTTGCGCAGGAGGCTGATGTACTAGGCAGTGAGTTGCATGGTATTTTTCAGCGAGTATTTAGTGTTGCTAAACAAGTGCGCACCGATACCGCCATAGGGCGTAACCCAGTCTCGGTTGCCTATGCAGCGGTTAATTTGGCTCAACGTATTTTCTCTAATCTAGAAGACGATACAGCATTGCTCGTTGGTGCTGGTGAGACTATTGATCTAGTCGCTAGACATCTTAAGGAACAAGGTGTTGCGAATATGATTTTTGCAAATCGTACACTGGAGCGCGCGCAAAAATTAGCCGATGAATTTGATGCTAAAGCTATTTTATTAGCCGATATTCCAGAGTTCTTAGTTAATGCGGATATTGTTATATCGTCGACGGCGAGCCAATTACCAATTTTGGGTAAAGGTGCGGTTGAATCCGCGTTAAAACTACGTAAGCATAAACCTATTTTTATGGTCGATATTGCCGTGCCTCGTGATATAGAGCCAGAAGTAGGCGAGCTAGATGATATTTATTTGTATACAGTTGATGATTTAAAAGATGTGATTGACGAGAACAAACAATCACGAGAACTAGCTGCACAAGAAGCGCATGTGATTGTCGAGAGTAATGTCACCGAGTTTTTTAACGAGCGTCGTGCTCGCCACTCTGTCGAAACAATCAAATCTTATCGCCAATATGCTGAACAACTCAGTGAAGAGGTATTACAAAAAGCTCTACGTGATTTAGAGAACGGGGCTAATCCTGAGCAAGCAATGCGTAAGATGGCTAAGAGCTTGACTAATAAGTTATTACACAGCCCAACACAGCAATTAAAACAAGCGGGCGTCGAGGGGCGGCATGACCTGATTGCGTTTTCTCAGCAGCTATTAGGTTTCGCAGAGAGCGAAAGTGCGCAGGCGAATAAAGCGGGATTAGCTAATACAGACAAAAAAGCTAATAATAAAAAATAATTTACTGATGCACGAAGTGTGCATTTTTACCGATACCATATTATGAAAGAATCAATTCGTTTAAAGTTAGAAGTATTACAAGAACGCTATGTTGAGGTGGGCGCGTTATTAAGCGATGCCGATGTTATTAGTGATCAAAATAAATTTCGAGAGTTATCTCGTGAGTATGCAGAACTTGAACCTGTGGTTAAATGCTTTGCTGAATATCAAACTATTGTTGATGATCTTGAAGAAGCGAAAATATTGCTTGATGATAGCGACCCTGAAATGCGCGCGATGGGACAGGAAGAGTTAAAGTCTGCTGAGGCAAAGATAGAGCCGGTTGAATTAGAACTGCAAAAATTATTATTACCTAAAGATCCCAACGATGATAAAAATGTTTTCTTGGAGGTGCGAGCAGGCACTGGAGGTGATGAAGCGGCTATTTTTTCTGGTGATTTATTTCGTATGTATAGCCGCTATGCCGAGAAGCGTAAGTGGAAGATCGAGATTATTAGCGAAAATTTAGGTGATCACGGTGGCTATAAAGAGGTGATCGCACGCATTGTAGGCCAAGGTGTATACTCGCAACTCAAATTTGAATCGGGCGCACATCGTGTACAGCGTGTACCAGAGACTGAATCTCAAGGGCGTGTGCATACCTCTGCTTGTACAGTCGCAATTTTGCCTGAGGCTGACGAGCAAGCGCAGGTCGAGATTAATAAAGCTGATCTACGCGTTGATACCTTTCGTGCGAGTGGTGCTGGTGGGCAGCACGTTAACAAAACCGATTCTGCTATTCGTTTAACACATTTGCCAACAGGCCTAGTTGTTGAGTGCCAAGACGAACGTTCGCAACACAAAAACCGTGCGCGTGCTATGTCTCTTTTAGCGGCACGATTACAAAGTGCACAGGTAGAAGTTGCCGATAAAGAGCGTGCAGAAGAACGTAAATCTTTGGTAGGTAGTGGTGATCGCTCTGAGCGTATTCGTACCTATAACTTCCCGCAGGGTCGAGTGACCGATCACCGTATTAACTTAACGCTTTATAAGTTAAACGAAGTGGTTTCAGGCGACCTCGATGAGCTTGTACAACCCTTGGTTAATGAACATCAAGCAGATCAGCTAGCTGCACTTGCCGATTAACTTATTATGTTAATCATTGCTAAGGCGCTGGCGCATGATAAGCAGCTTTCAAGTTCCTCGGACTCTCCAAGGCTAGATTGCGAGGTGCTGTTGAGTTTTGTTATCGATAAAACTCGTACGTATTTGTATACTTGGCCCGAAAAAACCTTAGATAAGACTCAAGAAGCATTGTTTTTAGAGTGTCTGCAGCGCCGCATTAGTGGCGAGCCAATAGCCTATATCATTGGGCAAAAAGAGTTTTGGTCTTTGCTGCTATGCGTTAATACGTCAACATTAATTCCAAGGCCTGAGACAGAGTTGCTCGTTGAGACTGCTCTAGAATTGTTGCGCAATAAAGAGGATGCAATGGTTGCTGACTTGGGCACGGGTACTGGAGCGATTGCATTGGCGTTGGCGAGTGAGCAGCCTCGATGGCAAATTTATGGTTTAGAAAAAAACAAATCAGCGTTTGCGCTTGCGCAAAAGAACCAGCAGCAACTCGAATTAAGTAATGTCACATTTTTATTGAGTGATTGGTTTGATGCGCTTTTGGCGCAAGAGCAACATCCTAAATTTCACTTGATTGCCTCTAACCCTCCTTACATAGATAATGACGACAGTCATTTAGTGGAAGGCGATGTACGATTTGAGCCGCGTTCAGCGCTGGTTGCGAAAGATAGTGGTCTTGCGGATATAAAGTATATTATTAACAATGCTGCTAGCTATTTATTGCCAGAGGGTTGGCTTGTTTTTGAGCATGGCTATCAACAAGCCGATGTGGTTAAAGAGTATTTTGAGCTTAATGGTTTTACTCAGGTGTTTACTCGTAATGATTTATCTGGTCAACCTAGAGTCACTAGTGGACAGTGGTGTAAATAATTATAAACAGTATCAGTAATTGCTACTGTGGCTAATGAAATGGATAAAAAGTTGAGTTTGTAAAAGAAAAAAAGTAGAGTAAGACTAACGATAAAACAATAAAAAATAATAAGGGAAAAGGAATTAGTAATGAATGAAGTGCAATATCAAATTGCTTTTATGGGTAAATTGCGACCAGGATTTGATCAAGAGAAAGTTAAAGCAAATTTACAAGAACATTTAAAGTTATCAAGCACCGTTGTAGAGTCACTTTTTGCCAAAGATCGGGTGGTAATAAAACGAAACTTAAATGTCAATGTTGCCAAACAATATGAACAGCGTTTTTATATGCATGGGGCCATTGTTAAGCTAGAGCAACAGCTGGAAGCTAAAGCGCAAAGCGAAACAAGTATTAAGCCTATTTCCTCAGAAAGTCGTTCAGCCGCTGACCTATCTATTGAGCCTATTGCTGCTAGCTCTAACTCTTTAGGAAGCGAGCCTGTTAAAGGTGCAAACGTTGACCATGGAGGTATGGCAAGCAACAGTGGTGGGGCTGTAAATACAGATGATGAATACCCTAAAACATTGCCATTTGAATTTACCGGTAATGGTAAAGAGTATTTTAAAATATGGATTGTTAATATTGCGCTGACTATCTTAACCCTAGGTATTTACTCGGCTTGGGCTAAGGTGCGAAACAAACAGTACTTTTATGGTAATACATTGTTCGAAGGCTCGAGCTTTGAATATACTGCTCAACCGTTAACTATTTTAAAGGGGCGTATTTTAGCCTTTGGTGTTATTGGGCTTTACTATGTCCTGGCTACTTTCTTACCACCGGCATATGCTATTGGTTTTTATTTACTGGCCTTTGTGATTGTTATTTTTTTACTACCATGGGTAGTGATTAAAGCGCTGCAATTTAATGCGCGACATAGCCAGTATCGTAATATTAATTTTGGCTTTGATGGCTCTTACTGGGGATCTTTTACAGCCTTTATATTATGGCCAATGGCATCGATTTTTTTCGTTTTACTCCCTTTTAGTTGGCATCGAAAAAATGAATTTTTCGTGGCTAATAGCCGTTACGGTACGACACCGTTCCAGTTTACGGCTAACGTTAATGATTATTATGGCTTATTTGGCAAGATGATCCTTTTAGTGATTGTTTCGCTTATTGTGATGGGACTTTTTATTGCAGCTATCGCTTTTGGTTTTGGTGCTAGTGGGGGTGTTGAAAGTTTTGGAGAGGCTTCTTATGCGCCGGTAGCTATTGGTATCGTTTCAAGTATTGGTTATATGCTTCTTTACTTTGTTGGCCTTGCTTTTTATGAAGTGCTCAGCAATAACCTGCTCTATAATAATACACTCATTAACGAGCACAGTTTATCCGCTGATTATAAGTTCGGTTCTTTTCTATCACTATTAATAACGAATACTTTGGGTATTTTGTTTACTTTAGGTTTGTTTATTCCTTGGGCATCAGTGCGCTCTGCTCGTTATCATGCTGAGCACACCCAATTTATTGCAACACAAAGTCTAGATTCATTTGTTGCCGGTGAAGAACAAAAAGTGAATACCTTCTCCGAAGGTTTGGCTGATGCGCATAGTGTCTTTGATCTTGATGTTGGTATATAGGCGTTAGAATATAAATGACTGGCACAATCAAAATACGCGGCGACTGGTACGATGGTCAACAATCTGCAAAACAGGCTGCGTTTTTTTGTGTGCGTATTCCAAGCAGTCAATCGTCAAATCATCAAACTGTCGATATTGTTGTGATATCCGCCAGTGATGGAGAGATACTTGACCAACGGCCCTTGTTCGAAGGTGATTGGTCAACTATTAAAATAAGCAAGCGCTTAGGTAATACCTCACGCTACATCTATTTTCCCGATGGGCAAAAGTTCGAAAGCCGAGAGAGTGATCAATTTGACGAACTTATCCATCAGGTTAACCCTAAGCAGTCTCATTCGCTGGTTTATCGTCTAGAAACATATTGGCGTTATGTTTTAGTGTCAGTTCTTCTTACTGTATTAGTATTTGCATGGGGGGCAATTTATGGGGTGCCTCTAGCATCAAAAACTATTGCATATGCCTTGCCAGCATCACTTATGAATAAGGCTGGTGAGCAAACTCTCGAATTATTGGATGAGCAGCTTTTAGAGCCAACAACACTATCTCCAGAAGTGCGTGAACGCGTACGCAATCACTTTTCGAAAATTATCAACGAGCATCCGGGTCAAAATATTCGTTTATATTTTCGCAATGCCCCTGCCGTGGGGGCCAATGCTTTTGCACTCCCTAATGGCGGTATTATCTTTACCGATGATATGATCAAACTCGCCGAAAGCGATGACGAGTTATTATCTGTTATGGCGCATGAGGTCGGTCATGTTGTTAAGCGCCACGGTATGCGCGGTGTTATTCAGGGCTCTATAATTACCTTTTCGCTTGTTTTGTTAACGGGTGATTTGTCGGCAACTGCCGAGTTATTTTTGGGTATTCCTGTTATCTTAACGCAATTGGGTTACTCGCGAGGCTTTGAGCGTGAGGCAGATGATTATGCCTTGGATTACATGCGCGCACGTGGCATTGACCCTGCTAACTTTTCGCGTTTAATGGCTCGTTTGCAAAGGAGCAGAATTACTGGGAAAACTCCAGATGACTCGAATGATGAGCCGGCTAATGATACCGATGAGTCGAGTGGCGAATGGCAGCGTTATTTGTCGACGCACCCCGGAATTGAAGAGCGTATAGAAAAATTTAAAGGTGAGGATATCCAGCCACCAATAGCTAAATAATGGAAATTAATGGATAGTTATGCCTGCATGCTATACTCTGTTGCTCATTTAAATAGCTTGTTGATTAAAATAAGCATATAAGGGCAGTAGGTAAATTTTTGTTTAAGAAACTATTTCAAAAAAGTGACAGCTCTTCATCAGAGCAAACATCAGTTAACGCTAATGTTCAACAGTCGTCCTCTTCTCAAGCAGATACTAGTAAACACAACAATCAGGCCAACAAGGATCGTGGTCGATCTTCGCAAAAACGTCGAAAAAATACTAAAAAAGATGCTCCTATAAAAAAATGGGATGAATCGCAGTTTGTTGTGCCTGAGATTGAGGGTAAAACGCGTTTTCACGATCTTGAGCTTGAGCCTGAACTAATGCATGCAATTGCTGATTTGGGCTTTGAGTACTGCTCGCCTATTCAGGCGCAGTCGCTACCTAATACCTTAAAAGGCCTAGATTTATTAGGTAAGGCGCAAACCGGCACGGGTAAAACAGCGGCTTTTTTAGTGGCTATTATCGATGATTTTTTAAAAAATCCAATTTCCGAAAAACGCTATGCTGGAGAGGCGCGAGCACTCATTATTGCGCCTACACGCGAGCTAGTTTTGCAAATAGCTGATGATGCACGTGCTTTGACCAAGCATACCGACCTCACTGTACATACCTTAGTGGGTGGTATGGATTACGATAAGCAAAAACGAAAAATACAAGACCAGCTGGTTGACATTTTAGTCGCGACACCAGGTCGCCTACTCGATTTTTCCAGCAGTAAAGATGTTTATCTAGATCAAGTCGAAGTGATGGTATTAGATGAAGCTGACCGGATGTTAGATATGGGTTTTATCCCACAGGTAAGACGTATTGTGCGTGCAACGCCGCATCGTGATAACCGCCAAACCCTATTCTTCTCTGCCACTTTTACTGATGATGTTATGCGCCTGGCGGAGCAATGGACTTGTGACCCTGTTAGTGTCGAGATAGAACCTGACAGCGTTGCTACCGATAGAGTTAAGCAATATGTCTATTTGACCTCTACCGAAGAAAAGCTAACGGTCTTATGTAATATTGCGCGTGATGAAGATACCGATAATTTAATTGTGTTTGCCAATCGCCGTGATGAATGTAGGCGCCTTCATCAGCAACTCGAGCGTAGAGGCTTTAAAGTAGGTTTGCTATCGGGCGAGATACATCAAAGTAAGCGTGTTAAAACACTGGATGCGTTCAAATCTGGACGTATTAAGGTGCTAGTTGCCACCGATGTTGCCGGCCGCGGTATTCATATTGATGATATCAGCCACGTTGTGAATTACACCTTGCCAGAAGAGGCCGAGGACTACGTACATCGCATTGGCCGTACTGGTCGTGCTGGCAAAGACGGTGTGTCTATCAGTTTTGCTTGCGAAGACGATGCCTTTCGTCTACCAGCTATCGAGGAATTACTTGGTTCTCCTATTCATTGCGAACAGCCACCAGAGGCATTGTTAAAGCCACTATAAGTGGCTTTCCCCCCTAAGGTTTGACAACTCCCCACCTTATACCGCTGTAACATTCATTTTCTCTTTACCTTTTGTTTTTTTAAGCCTATTTATACCTTTTTCGTCTATTTTTTAGTTTTTTCTTGAGTGTTGTCTACACTTAAGGAAGGTATGTATAAATGATAGAGGCTGCGAGCACGTGCAAAAAATATTGATTGTTGAAGACAGTTCCATTGTGGCGAAAATTTTAGTACATCTAGCGAAGCAAGAGTTAGAGTTTGAAATTGTTTTAGCCATGACTTTTGCTGAGGCTAGGGCTAAGTTTAAGCAATACAATGGTGATTTCTTTGCAGCCATTGTCGATCTAAATCTACCCGATGCACCCGATGGAGAAGTCGTTGATTTCACGTTGGAGAAAAAAATACCAACCATTGTGTTAACTGGAACCTTTGATGAAAAACGTCGATCGACACTGCTAGAAAAAGGTATTGTTGATTATGTGACTAAAGAGGGGAAGTACTCTTACCTATATGCCTTGAGGCTGGTTAATCGCTTACAAGCTAATATGTCGATAAAGGTATTAGTGGTAGAAGATTCTAGTACGATGCGTAATTTAATTGTGAGTATGCTTAAGCGACACTTATTTAAAGTTGTTGAGGCAGTGGATGGTATTGATGCAATAAAAGTATTTTTGGCAAACCCTGATATTAAACTGTTAATTACCGATTACAATATGCCAAACATGGATGGCTTTGATCTTGTTAAAAATATTCGATGTAAATATGAAAAATTTGATTTGATTATTATAGGGCTTTCGGCAGAAGGGGAGAGCAGCTTATCGGCTCGATTCATTAAAACTGGCGCCAATGACTTTTTAACAAAGCCTTTTAACCCTGAGGAGTTTTATTGCCGTATTAATCATAATATAGAATCCCTTGAATTGGTTGAACAAATCAGAGACGTCTCTAATAGGGACTATTTAACAGGTTTATATAGCCGGCGTTACTTTTTTCAAAAAGGAGAAGAGTTGTGGCAGCAGGCAAAGGACAACAGCCAGTCTTTATCGATGGCCGTATTGAATATTGATGATTTTAAAAATATCAATGATCAATACGGTAATGTATTTGCCGACTCAATACTGAAAAAAATATCTGACATACTCAATAAGACATTATTTCGATTTTTGGTGGCACGCTCTTCGGGTAAAGAGTTTTATATGCTAATGCAAGGCTTAGATAGTAATCAGGCCTCTATATTGCTTGATAAGATACGTGCAATCATTTCAAGAGAGGTATTTACCTTTGAAAATGATGAGGTGTTCATTACTTGTAGTGGAGGCGTTACTAATAAGCTGACAGATCGACTTATTGACCAGGTAACTATTGCCGAAAACTTAGTTATATCTGCAAAAGAGGCTGGAAAAAATATTGTATTTAGTGAAGATGCCACAGATATCATGGGCGACGATGATGCAGCATAAGAATTAACATTTTTTATCTTTGTTGCCGATTGTATGCTAAGAAAGCTATTGCCAGACTAACCCTTTATGCATGCCAATAAGCTTAGTAATACTTGGTGTTATTTTATTGCTAATATTATTGGCAAGGCTTGTTGGTAAAAGGGCTTGTTTATTAAGTTTGATTAAGCCAAGTAGTTTTTGACCTTTATGAAAGACGATGCGTATGCGCCATAGATATTCTTTCTCGCCTTTGAGGTCATCTAAAAACCCCCAGGGGTAAATGCAAAGGGCGATTGTTCCTTTTTCATTATCGTTTTCTGCATCAAAGATAACAGACCATCCCCAATCTTCTTCTACTATCTCAGTGTTTTTATAATCGTTTTTAAATAATTGATAAAGGTGTTTGGCAACATCTTCTCCGTAACACTGATTCGAGTCGTCAGTTAATTCGCTTGTGAGATCAAAGCGAGTATCAATAAACTCATAGGTGTAGCTTAATAGCTCATTCATTTTTTCGGTTTCTATATCCAGTAATTGATTGGAGATACCTTGTTAAACGACTATGATTCCTCTCTACTTTTTATTCTATATTATGTATTGAGATTAAGCTAAGCTAGCCTGTAACCAAGCAGAGATATCATTAATTTGTTCAATGCAAAGGCTATGCTCCATAGGGTAGGTTTTGTATTCCGCGGTATATTGCTTTTCTTTTAGTAATTGATGGGCTTGTTCTCCAAGTACTGGCGGAACAACACCATCGTAGCTTCCATGTGCAATATAAATAGGTAGGTTTTGATTAACTGGGTTTAGCGTTATGGTGTCTTTGGTGGCAAAGTAAGTCGATAAAGCCATTAAGCCACCTAGTGGCTTAGAGTGACTCAATGCTAATTCATAGCCAACCGCTCCACCTTGCGAAAAGCCCGCAATAATAATGCGCTCGCTAGCAATTCCACGTTCTATTTCACGTTCAATAAACTCATCGATTAATTTAGCGGAGTTTACCAGTTGTTCTGTATCGATCTTGCGGTCGATGTCCATCGCTAAAATATCGTACCAAGCAGGCATGACAAAACCATTATTGACGGTAACGGGTAGTTTAGGTGCATTGGGGAATATAAAGCGAATCGCTAATGAGTCAGGCAGATTTAGTGCGGGGATAACGTCTCTAAAATCATTGCCGTCGGCACCAAGACCATGCATCCAAATGACACTGGCGGTTGCTGCTTGGGTAGGTTCTATTTCTACTGCTGATAAAGTCGGAGTTTTGAAACTGGATGTCATGATCGATAGCCGCTTACTAAAATTAAAGAGGCATTATACAAGCACTGTAGCATTCCCCCAATATTTTTAATGGGGGCTCTTATTATTTGAGGTTATTTAGAGCTTGCTCGTTTATAGAATAAAGCGACTCGTCGATTGATCGAGTATTTTTGATTGTTCAGATAAGTTATTGGTGTACTGCTGTAATACCCGACGAGTCATCTTTATGCTATCACTTTGTGTACTGATCTCTTCTACTTGCTCGCTAATATCCGTGGTGTTGCTAGAGATATGTTCAACAGCGATAATGACTTGGTCCATCTCGGCGACGATATTTTGTATTTGCTCCTCGATGGTCGAGAAAGAATTCATCGCACTGTGTGCATTCTCCTGACCCGATGTGGCAAGGCCTGTACCTTGTTGCATGAGTTCGCTCATACGTTTTGATTGGTCATTAAAGTTTTTAATGATCTCGCCAATACTGTTTGTGGCGTCGACTGTTTTATGGGCCAAGGCGCGTACTTCGTCTGCCACCACAGAAAACCCTCGACCAGCTTCGCCAGCACGTGCAGACTCTATCGCGGCATTTAATGCCAATAAATTGGTTTGGTCTGCAAGCCCGTTGATCACATCAATAATACCTAGCATTTGTTTACTGGAATCACCAAGGCCAATCACTTCTTGATGGCTTGTTTCTATGAGCTTGGCTATTTCTTCCATGGAATCAACGCAGGTATTAATGATCTTCCCTCCAGATTTTGCGGTAGTTGATGTGTTTTGAATAGTTTTGTTGACATCAGCAGAGCGCTCGGCAACATTGTTAACGGCGCTCGATATATTTTGGGTCGCCGATGTCGATTGTTGGGTATCTTTTTCTAGCTCTCTTGTTGCATTTGCAAGGTTATTCACCTCGCTTTCTATTTCTGTGCGAATGCCCAATAACGCGCTATTACCATCGACAACACTCGATAAGGCCTTAGAGATATCGTTAATCATGCGGTTAGATGCGACACGTAGTTGAGTAAATTCATCACTCTTGTTGTTATTAACCGGTAGTGTCTCTGAAAAATCGCCCGCGGCGACCTGTTTTAATAAACCTTGAATACTTTTTAGTTGGCCAGTCAGTTGCTTAGTGATCGCCGCAAGGCTCAAAAAGATAGCCAAGGCAACGCTAATAGCAGCAGTGGCGATGATTATATTTGCGGTATAAAGCGCCGTTTCTGCCTCGTGATGAGCTTGCGTAATCAGCGTTTCTTCGAGAAAAATATTTTGTTGTGTAACAAGAGCTGAGAGCTCATTTTTAATGGGAAGGATCGCACTAGTAATTGCTTGGTCTTTTTTGATGAGTGCTCGGGTTGTATCAAATACATTGCGAAAGCTAACAATGGCTTTGCCAATATCTTTGTCTGCCCACTTTAAGCGTTTAGACATAGATTCTAAGGCTTTTAATGCTTTATCCGTTTTCTTTTCGGTATCGTCGTCTTGTTTTACGCTGTACTTTTGCAGGCTAAAGCTCAATGCGCCGACTTTTTTCCTAATGGCAGAGAAAGACAGGCGCTCTAGTAGGTTCATAGCAGTGAAAAGCTCTTTTACTTTACCTTCCTCAGTATTAAAGCCAAGTTCTATTCTGTTCTCAATCCAGTCGTGCCTTTGCTGTGTGTATTGTGTGGCAAGTGCACTCAATTGGTTGGCATAATCACCTGCCTGAGCGTTATTAATATCCTTTGCTTCCTCTTGCATAGAAAGGGTGTCTTCCTTGAAGTCATCTAGAGCGTTATCGTAAGGCTCTGGGTTTTCTAAGGTTAATTTGCTGCTAATCGCTTCTAGCTTAAGTAAATTATTTGCTAGTGTGAGGGAATGAATCTCATAATCGACAACGGCATCTTGATCTTCAATACTTTTATTGATTTTGTTAAGGCCAATAAACGCAGCACCAGCAACCAGTGACAGGCCGGTAAGCGTAATGATAATGACGCAAGATAATTTTTGCTTCCATGATAGGTTAATGGTGAGTCTTGATGGCATATTAGCTACCTTAAATACATCCTTAGTGCTTGTTAATTAATCATTTATTATTTAAGTGTAGTCAAAGTGTTGAGTTTTATTATTTTTAAATGAGATAAATTAGTAGTTTTATATAATTACTAATTATAATTAACGTCATTTTTTGTTAAATATCGCTATAAATATGGTTAGTGATTAATTTTTTGCCAGATACTGATAATATTTTGCGAGGTGCTTAGTAAGTCACTCTCTTCGACGGGCTTTGAAAAAAGGTAACCCTGAATTTTATTTTCACTCGATCTACCTAAAATACTTTTAATTAAGTCAAATTGTTCTTCTGTTTCCACACCTTCTGCTACAACATTCATGTGTAAATTCTCTGCTAGTTGAGCAATAGTCGTCACAATTGCACGGTCTTGTTCGACACTTGGTGCGTCTGAGATAAAGGAGCGGTCAATCTTTAAGGTGTTAAATGGCAGGTTTTTGAGATAATTCATGGAGGAGTAGCCAGTACCAAAATCATCAATGGCTAAGCTGACGCCCATATTGGCAATTTCATCTAACAGTAGTTTTGTGTATTCGATGTCATCTACTAATGAGCTTTCTGTAACCTCTAACTCCAGCCATTGAGGCTTGCAGTGAGTTTTTTTGAGGATGTCATTAATCGTGACAATGATGCCCTTTTGCTTTAACTGGCGAGAGGAGAGATTTACCGATACCCTAATCTCATGGCCTATTTTGGCAGCCCTTGCTGCAAAAAAGCAGGCCTCTTTTAGTACCCATTCACCGACATCCGTTATTAGGCCGGTTTCTTCTAATAAGTGAATAAATTGTGCGGGCAATATAACGCCTCTTTCGGGGTGCTTCCAACGGACAAGTGCCTCTACGCTCGAATACTTACCCGTATGAATATCTACCTTTGGTTGGTAGAGCAAGAATAGTTGCGACTCATGTTTTGCGAGCATTTTTCGCATATCAACTTCTAAGGATAGTAAGCGGTTGGCTTTTGAATCATCTGCCTTTAAATAGAAGCGGTAGGAGTTCCTTCCTGATTTTTTGGCCTTGTACATGGCTACATCTGCTTTTTTTAATAGGGCTTGTATATCTTTTCCGTCGTTAGGGCATCGGCTTATACCAATACTGGGTGTTACGATGAGTTCTCTTTGATTAACAATGTATGACTCGGCCAAAGATCTCATAATGTTTTCGGCCATAGAAATGATGTCATTGTCATTAGTAACGTTGGTTAATAATATGGCGAATTCATCCCCACCAAGCCGACAGGCTAAATTTTTATCTTTTACCAAAAAGCTGATACGTTCAGCGACCTTAACCAATAACTGATCGCCGATATCATGTCCTAACGTGTCATTGATCAATTTAAATCGGTCTAAATCGATAAACATGACTGCCAAATAATGGCTGTCCCACTGAGCTTCTGATAACTCTTTCGATAATCTATCAAGAAATAATGAGCGATTAGGTAGCCCTGTCAATGTATCGTATTGAGCGAGGTGTAGCATCTTATTCTGAGCTTCTAATCTATCAGTGATGTCAGTACATATACTACAAATGCGGTATATCTTGTTGTCACTGCTATACAAAGGAAATTTAACGCACAAATAAAAGTGGTCCCCTTCTTTTGTTGGCAATACTTCTTCGCATTGAATGGCGTCTCCTGCTTTGAAGACTTCTGCATCGTCTATACAGATCATATCGGCAGTATCATTAGCAAAAATATCGTAGTCTGTTTTTCCAATAACACTGTCTTTCTCAAGGCCTAGAGTATCTAAAAACATTGCATTAACGAGATCGTAACGGCCATCAATATCTTTTAACGAAATTAAAGCAGTAGAGTTATTAATGATTGAATCCAGCTTGTCGTTTGTGGATATTAGTAGCTTTTCAACTAAAAAACGTTCTTCAATTTCAATTTTTAATTGCTTGTTAATTATTTCTAGTTCATTGTTTCGTAGAGTGAGTTTGTTTTGTAATTTCTCGCGGGATATTGCCAGCTCACGAATAGTGTTAATGTCTCGATAAGAGCGCAACGCTGCCGTAATACATGAGCGCATTTTTTCTGAGGTTAATTCCGTTTTGGTTCTATAGTCATTGATATCATAATCGGCAATAACACTCAGCTCGGGAGCCTGACCTGGTTGCCCTGTGCGAAGTATAATGCGTAAAAACTGGTTTTTAATGGTGTTTCGAATATGTGATACTAGGTCTAGGCCTGCATGTTCAGTTTCCATGACGACATCGAGCAATAGTACTGAAAAATCGTTCGTTTGCTCCAAAAGCTCACGGGCTTCTTTTGCTGAATAAGCGAAGGTTAGCTTTAATGGCCTATCATCAAAGTAAAAATCAGACAAAATTAAACGAGTAACATCGTGTATGGCCTGATCGTCATCAACAACTAATATATTCCAAGGGCTGTTGATATCTCTATTATCAACTTTTTCTTTTGTTGATTTTTTTTGTGCAAACTTAACTAATTTACTATTCATTGCTACTCCTAGAGAAATCTCTATAGCCTTCTCTTTGTGATCAAATAAATCAAAATCCTATGATTTATTTCTATAAAAATTAGTGTTCATTCTTTGTCAGCTTTGATTGACTAGCCTAGCTATCACAGGTTGGCGTAGTAGGGTCAGTAGTAGGGTCAATCGGTAGATATATATCAAATCGAGTGCCTTGATTTATTTTGCTGAAGCAGGAGATGTGCCCTTTTAATTTATCTACAACCAAATTGTGTAAAATATGAAGGCCAAGGCCGGTATTGCCACTTCCTCTTCCTGTAGTAAAGAAAGGTTCAAAGATATGTAGTTGATCTTCTTTTGAGATTCCATGTCCGTCATCTTCAAAAGATGCAAGAACCTCTCGTGCATTTTTTTTGCTGATAGATATCGTCAATGTGCCATGTTTTTTGCCTTTAAAAGCATGGTCCATGGCATTGGTTATAATGTTGGTAATGATCTGAATAAAAGAGTCACTGTGAATTTGTATTTTTAACGCCTCTTCACAGTGTAGTTTTACTTCCATATTGGATTTTTTAGTTAAGGGTGATAGGCTAATCAGTACTTCTTCTATGTAGTCTTTTATATTGATAGTTTGCAGCTCTTCAATAGTTTGATCCACTGAGACCATTTTAAAACTTTTGACGAGTGTCGATGTGCGTAAAAGATTGCTGCTGACAATCTCGTTAGTTTTTTCTATTTCTGTAAAAAAATGACAAAGGTCCTCTTCTGTTAGTTGCTCTGCCTCGTAGGATTTTTTTATTTTATGTAATAGCTCATTTGAATGAGAGCTGGCAGTTATGCTAACCCCAACGGGAGTGTTTATTTCGTGGGCAATACCGGCTACTAGGGTTGTTAATGAGGCCATTCGTTCAGATTGTATAAGGGCGCTGTACTCTTTTTCTTCTTCTAGCTTGGTTTTTGTTTCTGCTAATACTTTGTAGTCACGAGCAACACTGCGCGACAGTAATAAGCCAAATATGGGTACAATAAACGCTTTGCCTATGACAATGCTGATGACGATAAAAAAGATAATTTTAACTGTTCTTGCTACCAGTGGTTCGAAGGCAGCGCCATTTTCTTCGAATTGTTTAATACTTTGATGTAAATGAGTGAGTAGAGATACTTTGCTTATTTTGTCGAGCCTGTAATCTCTTATTTTTTGAAGTATCTCGTCGGCAATTAAAATATCATTTTGGCAAACTCGGATGGCATTGTCTGTTTTAATGAGTGACATCATAAATTCTTCGATAGGCCCTACAAGTGCTAAACAATCGAGGGGTTGTTGCTGGATTAGTATGATGTCGTTTTCTACCGAAATAAGTGCGCCTCTATCGCTCTCAAATTCTTTGACGCTTTGGACCACCTGCGTAATGTATTTTTGGTGGAGGTAGTTTAATTCGTGCATTCTACCTCCCATTTGAATCTCGTAGGCGCCAATAATACTTAAAACCCCCGAGATAATAACGAGAACGTTAACGATATTTAATTTGGTAGAAACAGAGAAAAAACTATCGTTTAGCCAAGCAATAAACCTAGATAGATACTTGCTTTTATGGATGTTGTGAGTGTCGATATCTACAGGCAAAATATCTTCCTTAGTATAAAAATATGTACAGCTTTTCTTAAGGTTTACTTAACCGACGAAAATCATATCTTTTATGCATTACTCGCTAAAAATGAATGTCTCTATAGCGTGTTAATCAGTACTGTAAAGATCATTCAGGCAGGTTCCTTCCTAAAATTAAATTTTGGGAGCGCTTATAAGAACAATAGCTGAAATTTGTACAATTACAAATTTCAGCGCCCGAACAATAAGTGCTAAAGGGAGCTGCTGACGGAGGCACTAAAGGAGAAGGTCACATTTGTAAAGATATGATGATAGCTAGCTCATATTGGGCTTTGATAGGTGGGTGTAAATAATTTTATGGTATTACTTAAATTTATCGGAGCATAAACAGGCCATTTTCGATAGAATATCCCGCCTTTTGCCCTTTGCTTAGAGAGAAAGGTGTCAATCGCATATAAACGTAAAGGTAAGGTATGAGTGATAGCAATTTTATTAATGAAGTAAATAAGCGTAGAACCTTCGCTATTATTTCTCACCCCGATGCGGGTAAAACCACCATTACTGAGAAGCTTTTGCTACTTGGTCAGTTAATTCAGCTAGCAGGCTCAGTGAAAGGCAAAAAAGGCCCTCATGCAAAATCTGACTGGATGAGTATGGAGCAAGAGCGCGGTATCTCAGTGACTTCATCGGTGATGCAGTTCCCTTATAAAGAGCGCATGGTTAATCTGCTCGATACCCCGGGGCATGAGGACTTCTCAGAAGATACCTACCGTACCTTAACCGCCGTTGATTCGGTGTTAATGGTGATTGATGGTGCAAAGGGTGTAGAGGACCGCACCATTAAACTGATGGATGTTTGCCGCCTGCGTGATACGCCAATTTTGTCCTTTATTAACAAAATGGATCGTGACATACGCGACCCTATCGATGTAATGGATGAGATCGAAAAAGTCCTAAAAATAGCCGCTGCACCCATTAACTGGCCTATAGGTATGGGTAAGCAATTTAAAGGTGTTTACAACCTTTATACGGATACTATTCATGTGTATCAGCAAGGTATGGGGCATACGCTCAATGATGATATTCGTATACAAGGGCTCGATAGCGACGAGGCTACTGAGTTATTTGGCGCCTATGCCGACGACGTACGCGAAGAGATAGAGTTAGTGCGTGGTGCAACCCACGAGTTCGACCGCGACGAATACCTAGCAGGGCGCCTAACGCCGGTATTTTTTGGGACCGCACTTGGTAACTTTGGTGTGCGTGAAATGCTCGATGGCTTTGTCGAGTGGGCACCCATACCACAGCCACGGGCAACCAAATCGCGTGAGGTAAATGCGCTTGAGGAGAAGTTCTCGGGCTTTATCTTTAAAATACAAGCCAATATGGACCCTAAGCATCGCGACCGTATTGCTTTTATGCGGGTATGCTCGGGTAAATACCAGCAGGGCATGAAGATGCAGCATGTGCGCCTGGGCAAAAGTGTTAAAATCGCCGATGCAGTGACCTTTTTGGCGGGCGATCGCAGCTCGGTAGAAGAGGCAATATCCGGCGATATTATTGGTTTACACAACCATGGCACCATCCAAATTGGCGATACTTTTACCGAAGGCGAAGATTTAAAGTACACGGGTATACCGCACTTTGCGCCTGAGCTATTTCGTCGCATTCGCCTAAAAGACCCATTAAAAACCAAGCAGTTACAAAAAGGTTTACAGCAATTATCCGAGGAGGGGTCAACGCAAGTTTTCTTCCCGCTTAACACAACGGATATTATTGTTGGTGCAGTCGGTGTGCTGCAATTTGAGGTTGTCGCTTATCGCCTAAAAGACGAATATAAAGTCGAGGCTATATACGAGCCTATTAATGTGACTACCGCGCGTTGGGTAGAGTGTGATGACGAGAAAGCTATGGATGTCTTTAAGCGTAAAGTAGGTGATAACCTCGCTATCGATGGTGGTGGGCATTTAACCTATTTAGCGCCAACACGTGTTAATTTAAGCCTAAGTGAAGAGCGCTACCCCGAGGTAGAATTTAGAGCAACCCGAGAGCATTAATGCTAGATACCTTTGTCACTGTTATTTTATCCGTAGGTATTCTTTGCTTATTGGCAGGTATATTCTTTTGGGTAAAAACCCCTTATTATCGTGTAGACGAGGCTCGTATGCTCAAGGTGTTGGAGATGGTGCTAACAGGGCAGGCGACTGATAATGACTGGCATATGACCTTTGGCATGACGATTCGCCATTCTCCAGAGTTAGAAGAGCTTCGCCAGCAATGTGTGTTGATTGAAGAAGAGCACTTTATCGGTGAAAGCACCTCTCGATATTTATTTGAGGCCGAGGGCCTAAAAGCATTAAAGGATGTACGTGATAAGTTGCATTCAGTACAACTGTTGGATAATAAAAAATAAAGCAAAAAGAGAAACAATATATGAATATACAATCAACTCCAGTCGCTCGTTTTTTATTGGTGCTGGCAGCCTTTGTTATTGTTGTTGCAGGTATGCGTGCTGCTGAAACCCTGCTAGTCCCTTTCTTACTGTCATTGTTTATTGCCGTTATTGTCTCGCCTTTATTAGGCTGGTTGAATAATCGTGGCCTACCTAATTGGTTATCTATTCTATTAATCGTTGTGATGATCATTGTTGTTGGCTTTTTTATGGGCGTTATTGTTGGCTCATCGATCAATAGTTTTAGAGCAGACTTACCCGAATACCAAGCGCGCTTGTTAGCATTATCGGATGGTGTTTTTCAAAAGCTGGCAAGCTTTGGCATCGAGATAGATCCCACGCAATGGCGTGATATTTTTAACCCTAGTGCTGCGCTTTCGATGGCGGGTAATACATTGGCTTCTTTTGGTAACCTAATGACCGACGGCTTCCTTATTTTGTTAACGGTTATGTTTATTTTGGCCGAGGAAGTTAACTTTAGCGACAAATTACGCCACGCAGTACCTGGTGGCGAAAAAACAGTAAAAGCATTAAATAGTTTTACTACTAGCGTCAACAAATATATGGCAATAAAAATGTTAGTGAGTTTACTGACAGGGTTTATTGTTATGGTTAGTCTGTTTTTTATTGGGGTAGACTACTTTGTGCTATGGGGTTTACTGGCTTTTCTGCTTAACTTTATTCCAACACTGGGTTCAATCATTGCTGCTGTTCCCCCTGTGTTATTGGCTATTGTGCAACTAGGTGTACCAGAGGCACTGATGACCGCTGCGGTATTTTTTGCTGTCAATACTATTATAGGTAATGTGCTAGAACCTCGTTTTATGGGTAAAGGACTGGATCTTTCATCGCTCGTTGTATTTTTATCCTTAGTATTTTGGGGATGGATACTAGGCCCCGTCGGTATGTTGCTATCTGTCCCGCTGACTATGACAGTGAAAATTGCACTTGAGAACTTTGAAGGCACCTACTGGGTGGGCGTAATGTTGGGCTCCGGTGCTGGTATTAATGATGTTAAGTTTGGTGGCGAGGCATTGGATGGGCTACCAAAAATTAGTGAAAAATAGAGGCTCTAAATTGATAGTAAAAGCTTATAGCTTCTTATAGACGTATTATGATTTTATAAAACTTGGATGACATTGATATAGATTCTTATGGTGAGCACATAAAAGACTCGCTATATGCGGATTTATAATCACTGAAATAGAGGTTAGGCCTATACTGTTATGGATAATAAAGATGTAAGTTTTGTATTCTATGGGTTATGTACAAAAGATGCAGACCCTGAGCAAGTAAAAATAAAAATAGCTCATTTGTTTTCTCTATCGTCAAAAAAAGCAAACTCCCTTTTTTCTGGTAAGAGAGTGGTCATCAAAAAGGCAATATCCAGAGCTCAGGCAGAACGCTATCGCAGCAAATTTTTATCTTTGGGTGCTATTGGTGAAGTTGAAGATGTTATTGTCGATGGGTCTATTCCAGCGACTGGAAAACCCAAAGACAATGGTTTTTCTAGCGGCTCTTCGAAAAAGATTGATAGTAAACCTTCCAAAAAGAAAAGTAAGTTAACCGATTATAAGCTGGTAAAAGCGCTGATGTATACGGGCTTTTCCTGTGCGGTTATTTTAGGGTTGTCGGTTAGTTTTTTAAGTTTCATGTCTCTCAACGGCGCTCTCGATACATACATAACAGAAATAGAAAGGATTTTTTTGGAGGATGAATATAAAGAAATACATCTGACACTGTCTGAATTTGAACAGTTTGCTCTACGTAATAAAGAGTACCCGCTTTCTCTATCTGAGTTGAATATAAATGATGTTCAAGATACCTCATTTAGGTGGGACGAAGAACAGATTTTAACAGTTGAGATTAAGGATGGCCGAAAAAACATGGTGTTAGAGTATAAGCCAAGTCTAGAGGTTGGCCGAGTATTTTGGGATTGTATACAGAAAAAAAATGATGGATTAACACCTCCACTTGAATGCCAGACAACAGAAGAGTTTATTGAGCACTCTAACCATGTGAGCACATCGAATAAGTTAGCAGAGTTATATGTGCCAGAGTATTGGTCACAACTAGACAATCAAGACAGTATGAGTTTGTTCTATACCTCTATAGATAAAAAGATAGCGACTTATGTTGTTTCTGAATCAAAAGTTGAGTCGCCTCATCATACCTATGGTTCTTTTGCCAAAGCTGTTCTTGAGTATATGAGCCGTACAAATAATGTTGATGAGATTATTGGTCTGCCTACAATATCTGTTATCAATGGCAGAAGTGCTATTCACTATTTAGCCAAGCAGTCAAATAGTAGTGAACGAACATATCTGATCACGGTTATCGATGGTAAAGATTATTATCATAGAGTTATCACGAACTGGGTGGAGAATAAACCACACAAATATATTCCGTTGGCTTATAAAATTGCCTCAACATTTAACGAGCTTTATCAACCTAGCATGGCAGTTTATAAAAGCAGAGTTTATTACAGTAACGGCTTTTTTGAAGGTGATATGGTCGATGGGAATCCTGCCGGTATGGGGACATACACTTGGGATAATGGTGACTTTGCTGAGGGGGAATTTAACAGCGAAGGCCCAAGTGGTGATATTAGTTATAAGTGGGATAGAGAGAACCAGCGAAGTGAGCAAACTTTTCGAGGACAGCTTGATTCCGACTATAGCGGTAGTGGGAAGTTTTTATGGTCCAGTGGAGAGTTTGAAGGTGCCGTAAAGGATGGGTTTGCTATCGGTAGCGGTTCTATCAAATGGAGTGAAGGAGACTCTTATCAAGGTGGTTTTAAAAATGGTTATCTTGATGGCTCGGGTGTTTATTACTGGCCAGATGGAGATTCGTATACTGGGCCTTTTAAAGAAGGCGACTTTCATGGAAGAGGCGAATGTAGATTCTCCAATCGTTTGATCAATTGTGTTTATAAAGATGGTGAGCGAATTGAATAAAATTATTAAGTTACTATTATCTTTCGCTCTAGTTTTTAGCACTTATAGCTATGCTAATTCCGGATCTTTGTTGCAAGCAAATAGTGATAAAACTATTGATGGACACCCTGTATTATTGCTGCCTAAATCAAATCGCTATATTTACTTAACTCAAAATTCTGAGCAAGGTGTGTTTGATTCGCCATCTGCGCATAGCCAGTATACAGATGATTATCGATATTTCCCCTTTGCTCTCAACTTTGATAGCCAAATAACGCTCACGATACGGTCACTCGCTCAAAAGGATAGTGAGGTCACTTTTTTTGAAGGTAAGGCCAAGCAAGGTCTGCATTATTTTTCGCTAAGCTATTCTTTTTTAAATAAATTATTAGGTAAAGATACAGCCTTCGAAATCTATTTGAAAGTCGATGTAGATGATAAAAACGATGTTACAGACACTGCTGTATGGCAAGGCTCAATAGAGAGGTCTTATCGAGGTGAAATGTTAGGTAATGTCATACACCTAGAGACCTTTATCCGCACTGGTGGCATTACATTACGGCGCGAAGATGTGAAGATTAGTCACTACGGGCCAAACTTGCAATTTATTCGTTCATACAGAAATCATTCCTTAGAAAACCCCTTACGTGCCACAATGGGTCATGGATGGCAGCATAATAATGATATTCAAATTTCGATAGTAAAAACGGGTTTGGCTAAAACTGAAAATAATGTCCCTAGATGGGTAACTAAATCTCTTGGGACTGTGCTGCCTATCTCTCAGTTACCGCTTGAATATCAAAAGCCGACATTAGTTATTGTGACTAATGGTGGTTTTTTTCAGCGAAAAGGTGATGGTTGGGAGGTGCAGCGATCTTTTCATGGGCGTATGCATACTGTAGTAGATAACGAAAATCAATTTGTTTTCACTGCCAAAGATGCGAGTAAATATTTTTTTGATGACTTCGATAATAAAATTAAACGTCCATCAATATTTAAGAAGGATCTTACTTTTACTCCCAAAACTAACGAAGCCAATATTATTACTGATAAGTCAGATAGTCATTTTCTTAGCCCGATATTTGCATTCAGCGGTCCTAGCCCTTTGTTGTTACAAAGAGTAGAGGATAAAAATGGTGTTGCTATGAAATATAACTATGCACCGAGTGTTTTTGGTGATGTGTTGTCTAGCGTAGAAGACTCGATTGGTAGAGAATTTGAGTTTTCTTATAATGTGGCATATGAAGATATGCAAGTGACTGGTACAGCTTTAAAACCCATTAGGTTGACAAAAGTTACCGGCCCAGATGACATTATCTTAAAATTTACTTTTGATGATACACACTTTGAACAGGTTTTATTTGAGAGGGCAGACTTCAATGAGGCTTATGGATATACGCAACTAGCAGAAAGCTTTTTAGATATTAATAATAAGTATTTTAGTGCTGATCGATCGATTAATAAGTTAACCGATGGCTTGGGTAATGTGAAAAGATATTTTTTTGCGAAGCCCGAGAAGGTAGAAACTTTATCAAGATATCTACCTGCTATTCCTATTCACAAAGTAGTGGATAGAATTCGTTTCCCTGATATGAGCTTGAGTAAGTTTACCTATGGCCCTAATGCTAACGAAAGAGGTATTATTAATTTTAATGGCTATAAAACAAATTATGTAATAAATGAATTTGGTAATCCTCAAAAAACCATGTATCAAAACGGCAATATAGAGGAGAGAGTTTGGAGTGTTGATGTTGGTTTAAGCGATGATGTCACGTTAACTAAGAAAAACAATGCAGGTATTACTCGTTATGAATATGATCCTATGGGGAATGTGACTAAAGAAACCTATCCTAATGGACGAGTCAAAACCACCTTGTGGGACTTGAATACATCAGAGCCGCTTGAGATCGTCTATGCAAATGGAGATGTTGAGACGTTTAAGTATTCGCCAAAAGGAAATTTGATTAGCCACGTTGATGGTGACTATAAAGTGCTATACGAATATGACGATTTTGGTCGAAAGATTTTACAAAAAAACAAAGATGTTACTCGTACTTATACCTATGATAAATATGGTTATATTAATGCTTATTTTGATAATGACGTACTTCAGTATACGTATGTTAATGATGTGCGTGGCCTGCTGCTGAGTAAAACATCTAGGGAAGGTATTGTAGAGGAGTATACTTACGATAGTGTCGATCGTCTCTTGCAGACAAAAAGACAAGGTAAGGTTATTGAAGAAAAAAAATACGACGCCAAAGGTAATGTCATCTTCCATCGGGAGGGTGATGGGCCTGAGATTTTTTATACTTATAACGAAAGAGGTGTGGTGAGTAAGATTAAATATAGCAGCGGCGAAACAGATTATTATCGCTATGACTCGACGTCTAATTTAACCGAAAGAGTCGACACTTACGGCGATGTGATACTCAAGAAATATCATAAAGATGATACTGAAATTGTAGATGAAAAATATCCTTCTTGGGATCGAGGACCTATTTTTTAGGTGGTTTATTGATCGAAGAGTTTATTGGCCTTTCTATATTTATTAAAGTTTGAGTGGTAGCCTATATTTGTCAAGAATAAGTATTCATGGGTATGATAGGTGCTATCTCGATAATGATTATTGTAAGTGAGCACTATGGTTAGGACACTTTGGTTTCGCATTATTAGTTTTTTGCTGTTTTTGATAATAGTTAGTCTGCTAGCAGGCTATATAGCAACTGCCTTTAATTATCCATCGCTATTTAATGCAACCCCCAGTTTTTTCGAATATGCCGTACCCCTACCGTTTACATGGGCCTTTGTGCATATTTTTTCTATGCTTGTCTATGGTATTCCTTTATTGTTGTTAGCCATGTGGCCAGCCAAATACATTGGCTATTTTCGCCTTTTTTGTGGTGTTACGTTTGCACTTTATTTATTTGAGTTAGACAATAAAATTCCTTTTGTATTGTTTTTTAAAATCGATGCGGTTATGGCATTGTTATTTAGTTTTTTTCTGGCACCGCCAAACCGTAAAAATAACCCAGTATTGGTGCTTATTCTTAAAGTGGCGAGTGGAATAATCGGCTTGGTTATGGCGTATTTTATTTACGATGCTATTATTCATCGCACGCCTGCAATTAAAAATACGACATATAGTAACGGCGACTTCTTATTACGTTCTATTACAGTAAATAATGACTTCCGACAAAATATGCGATTTCATGTCGATGTTACACGGACTATGAATAGTGACGATGCCTGCACATCAGCACAACAGCTCGCTAACGGACTATTAAATGACTATCCATTTGATAAGAGTTTTGAAAAACGAATAATTGTCAGTTACTACCCAGAGGAAGGTCTTAAAGAGTTTCACTCCGCTGAAATTGGTGAAATTAGCTTACAAGATGAAGATAAAGACAGTAGTGGGAATTTCTCGTGTTATATAACTTTTAGATAAAAGAGTGAAATAAAAAGAGCACAGCTATTGCTTTTAAAGTGGGTAAAGTCACTTAATTTTTGATGGACTAGGTGTGAGTTTAGCGAGAATCGCTGAATCTAGTTAAGATGAGCTAGGTTAGATAGTAATGATGGATAGCCTCTGGAAGCACATAAAAAATCATATTGAAGAAGTTTCAAATCAACATTTTGCATCCTCAAGTATCGAACCTATCTGCGGTGGTGATAGCCACTATGCCTATAAAGTAACAAGTAGCCACTCTGGTGAGGCTCTATTTGTAAAGATTAATAAGCGTTCTGCTTATCCGATGTTTATTGCGGAGGCCCAAAACTTAGCCGCTCTTGCAGATACCCATAGCATCCGTACGCCTAAGTTTATTTGCTATGGGGAGGCTGAAGGTTCGAGTTATCTAGTACTGGAATACTTAGCACTTTTGCCCGATGGTGATGACTATTTGCTTGGCCAGCAATTGGCAGCCCTCCATCAATCTCCTATCAAGCTGGATAACTCTTTATTTGGTTTTAGACATAACAATTATATTGGCCTTACAGAGCAGGTAAACACTTGGGCAAATGATTGGTGTACTTTTTGGATTGAGCAGCGTTTACTGCCACAAATTAATTTGGCGTATCAAAATGGTTTTCGTAGCCATCTTGAAGTACTCGAGAAGCCTTTGATTGAGGCTGCTCAAGGGATACTTAGTAAGCACCACCCAGATGCGGTATTAGTACACGGTGATTTGTGGGGAGGGAACAAAGGTTTTGTCAATGAGCTTCCCGTCGTCTTTGACTTGGCTTGTTACTACGCTGATCGTGAAGTAGATATTGCTATGACGGAATTATTTGGTGGTTTTTCAGCACGTTTTTATCGAGGCTACAATAATAGTTGGCCACTAAAAGAAGGCTATGAGCAACGCAAAGCACTTTACAATCTTTACCATATACTCAATCACTTAAATCTATTTGGTGCAGGGTATTTGCAACAAACCATCCAGATGATGCATCAGATTCGAAGTGCTACACCTATTAATTAATTTATCTCTGAAGTGCTTATCAATCGAAATGTCTCTGACTTTTTAACTGGCTCGGATCAGCGGTTCTGGGTCTGATGGTTGAGTGTTATTTTTGGGTTTGCTGTGTGTGAATTTTTGATGGTTCAGTCTGTTTTATAGTTTTTAGTAGTTTACTCTCGGCTATAAAGAGTGGCTGGCTATACAAATTACTGATGCTATTAATGTGATTATTGCTTCGCGAATTTTATATTCTTTTCTATTGCTTGCCTAATGGCTATCGATAACTGTGTAGTAATAGCCTATATAACTCCGTATCGTGACAGGTTAATAATATATTTAATTTTTTCCTCGGTAGCTTTTAATTTTCTACTCGAGGAGTGTTTATTTTTAATAATATATGCGGATATACTTTGGGGTAAGTAGGTGAGATAAAAAAATCAATTGGCTTATTCTAGTGTTGGTAAATCGAGCTGTGAATATTGCATCACAGCTCTTGTCTTATTTCCTTCGGACGCCAGCTAGAACTCTATCCAGAAGGAAGCCGGCATAATCGAGCCTTTGTAAGACGTCTGCTGGTTTCTTGCCTTCAAATTTTGGTGGTAAAGGTGGTGTTTCTGTAATCCCCATATTAAATTTAATATAGGCAAGTTCTGCCATTAAGGCACCCATGATGTCAAATACATCTGAAGGTGTTACGCGACTTAATGTCATCGTAGGTACAATTGATGCGTTGTAGCCCATTTTCTTCTCGATACGAATTAATTTTTGCAAATTCTGTACCCCTTTAGCGGCTACATTTTTAGGTCGGATATTTTCTTTTTTAGTTGCTTTGGGTAAGTTGTTTAAGTTAATGTTATTTTTCTTAGCAACAAGTTCTATTTCATCAATTATTTGTTCTGCATAATGATACACGTCACTGGGTAAAAGCACGCCAGAAAGAAAATCCATCATATAAGAAGCCCGCCAAAGGTTCTCATAAACGTTTGAGGGTACTTTTCCATCTACAAATGGTACTTCTTCTATTGAGGTAGGAATAGCTAAATAGGTTTTAATTTTACGAATTTCGGATAAAATCTCTTGGTTAATGCTATAGACTTCTTTTGGCTGGATAGAAACTGGGGGAATAGTTCTTAACTTGGCTGCTGTTAATCCAAATTTTGTCTGAGCAGAAGAGACTTTATACATCAGTTCAACAGCTTTTCCGTAAACTTGAATGGGACGTTTTAATGTTTGTCTATCCGGGTCAAGGGGGTAATCATCCGCACCAACTGCTTCACGTAATAACTGAATCTCTCTGACAATTTGTTCCGAGACCTGATATACATGAGATGGGGTAATTTCATCGGCAGATAAAGTTGACGAGAGTAGTAAAATGTAAGTAAAAACTGCTATGAAAATAGAATTCTTAATAAGGTTCATATAGAAATTCCTTAAGTTTTCTGTTGAAAGGTATAGTTGTTATATTGATTTTTTAAGAGGCGTTTGGGTTTATCTTTTTGACGCCGTTGTTTCAAAAATAGAAAATAGCTTACGCAGAGAAGATGCGATCGTAAAATTAGCATCGCTACTTTTATAGCGTTTATTGGCAATACTATTTTCCTTTAGTTTGCAGTGTCTTATACCGCTATCTAGAATTATATTTCTTAAATCAGATCTTTCGATAGGTTTTGTTAAATATTTAAAAACTTGCCCGTAATTGATTAAATCGATACCTACCTGTGAGTCAGTCATGTCTGTTAACACACAGATGCTTAAATCGGGCCTGGCTTTATGGGTTAAATTTATGGTGGCGATAAAGTCATTTGCAGCATTATCGTAGGATATAAGAGCTATGCCAATATTCTTATTGGCATTTAAAGAGTTGATCGCACTCCCGATTGAATTAGCTGAATATATTTTAAAGCCGAGATCTTTACATGCTAGTCGGGCTTCATTGCGTGTGGACTGGTCTTTTTCTATTATAACAACAGAGGGCGGCTGTCCACCTTGTTTGTTAATCAGTTGCTGCAGATGCTCTTTCTTTTTATTGTCGTTGGAATAAAATTCGTCGATATGCTTTATTTCGGATGCTTTAGCTGCATCGCCAATGATTTTTCTTATGTTATCGATATCCCAAGGTTTGTTAATAAATCGATGTATCTCTCCATCATTTATTGTATCTACGATAGCTTGTTTATCCATATACCCTGTTAGCAGTAGTCGTATAGTTTGAGGTTGTATGACTCTTGCTTGTGACAATAACTCACTGCCAGTCATTACTGGCATGCGCTGATCGCTGATGAGTACGTGTATTTTAGTATTTTTTAAAATATCAATCGCTTCAAGACCACTATTTGCAGTATGTACTGTGTAATCACTACGGAACAGTGCTTTGAGCGTACGTAGGATGCGCTTTTCGTCATCAACAAACAATAATGTCTTTTTCATCATAGAGGCCATGATAATACTTATTTAGGTAATAATATTGATATTACCGTACCTACTCCAAGCTCTGACTGAACGTCAAAACTACCGTTGTGCTCTTGTATAATTTTAAAAGATACTGACATACCTAGTCCAGTTCCTTCTCCAATAGGCTTGGTTGTATAAAATGGGTCAAATAGGCGGTTTTTTGTTTCGTCTGACATGCCATCGCCATTATCTTTAAATATCACTTTAACAAAGTCGTTGTCAGTGAACTCTGTTGATATATCCAGTACCCCACCTTGAGACATCGCTTGGCATGCATTGGTAATAATGTTTAGAAACACTTGGTTAATTTTAGAGGGAGAACATAGAATATTATCGATTTCACCGAAGCTTTTATTAACTGTTACACCAGATTTGACAACTATACTATTTGCAATTTTTAATGTGCTTTCTATGCCGTCATGCAGGTTGAAGCTTTCTTGTTGCTGCCTGTCTAGCCTTGAAAAATCCTTTAAGCTTCTAACTATTTCAGATATATCGCCAATACCATCTTTCGTGTCGCCAACCAATTCAATAATCTCATCTTGTTTTTCGTTATATTCCTCTGAGCGATATTTTTTAATAAGCACTTTTAATTGTTGTATCGCCTTATTTCCTGTTAAATTGGGTTCTTTATAAAACCATTCTATATTCTTAAACATGCTGTTTATATCAATCATATGTTCTTTGAGCATGGATATATTGTTATTAATGTATCCTAAAGGTGTATTAATTTCGTGAGCAACACCAGCGATCATTTGTCCAAGAGATGCCATTTTTTCATTCTGAACTAATTGATCTTGGGACTCTTTTAATTTATCGTAAAGTTCTTTGAACTTGTCTGCCCTGTTACTGATGATCCAGAATGTAATGCTCGAAATCAGTGTCAGCAAAGCCCCAAATAATAAAATAAAAAAGTATTGTGCACTCCAGTTCCAATTTAGTTGCTCGAACTCTTGCCCTTTTACTAAAATACTTAGGCTATTGCCGCCAAAAGCAATATCATTTGTTCCATAGGAAATGAGTTCTTCTACTTCTTTATGATTGTTGAGTGAATGATTTGCTGGTGTGTTTTCTAACAATCGATCAACTATTTCGATCGTGTAGTCACTCAATTCTTTATCGTCTAAAATTTTCTTCATTCCCTCTTGAGGGTCCATTGACGCCACTAAGTAACCAGAAACATTGCCTTGTATAGCATCATCGTTTTCATACAATGCTTTGACCAGCCAGTAAAAAGATTTGCCTCTAAGGTTTACATGTATAGCGGTAGGTAGGGATGAGTCCCTAGCTGCATAGAGGTTGTTTATCCAATCCTGATTAGAAATTAAGTCCATACCAAAAGGAATCTCATCTCTTGAGAAGTTTTCGATGAGATCAATAGGAAACGACTGTTCTGATACTAAAGCCTCTTCATACTCTCCATCTTCTCTGTATTGAGACACCCTTTTAGGGTACCCGAGTGCATTAATGCCACTTAAGTAATTATCTAAATCATTTGGAGTCACTAGTGGTGCATACATAAGCACTTGAAATGTATTGTTTTCATCTAAAAAATTAATAGCGAATTCAGAAAATCGAGCAATTGCACTGTTTCCTGCAGCCGAGAAATAATTGCCTAAATAATTAAAAGAGTTTATATCTGTAGAAAAGCTGGCAGATATATCTGAGATGATGGATATGGCCTGAATACGTTGTTCTGCATACTTATTTTTGTCATTTTGATAAGTAAAATACAGCGCATATACCGTTAATGATATTCCAATAAGCGCAATGAAGAGGGTACTTATATATCGATTAGATAATTTTGAAAATTTATTTATAGAGGCGCGCATTTTTAGATAATTAACTATTGTTATAATATTTACTAGAATATACAGGGAAAATGATAATATGTGAACTGCGTCACAGTAAGATTTTTCCTAGCAGCATTATATTAGTTATAAGGGCTGTTAAATAGATATGAAATAAGTTATGAAGGGGGATTTAGATTTTAAGGTCATACATAATTACTGCATTAGATGTTTTAGATCCCTTAAAAGTGAAATTTTCCATGGGCTAATCTTTAGTAATCGCGATACAAACTTAATAGAACTGTTACCCGCCTGTCGTATTCATAAACCGTAAAATCTCTGGCTCATCCGATAACTCAAAATAATGGCGTTCGGGCTTTATACCCATAGCAGCAATAATGGTTTGTTTTAATCGGTCGGTATCTTTGGGGTAGTTACGTACAACGGCTTTTAAGTCGACGGAATGTTCGTTACCCAAGCACAGTAGTAATTGACCCGTGGCCGTAAGCCTTACACGGTTGCAGGTAGAGCAAAAGTTATCACTGTGAGGCGAAATGAAGCCTACACGAGAGCTTGTAGCGGTATTGTTTTGGCTAACAGCCCAATACTTTGAAGGCCCCGCATTGCTGTTATCGGTCTCTAGTTTTGTCAGTTGATATTTTGCTTCAATAATTTTACGCAGCTTGTCACTACTAATAAACTCTTCATCGCGGGCGTGTTCCGCTATTACACCTAGGGGCATTTCTTCGATAAAGCTAATATCGATTCCTTTAGTAACGGCATAGTCAACAAGGTTTATCACTTCGTCTACATTGCGGTTTTTAAGCACTACGCTGTTGAGCTTTACTTTTAGCCCTGCATTAATGGCGCTATCGATACCTGCCAGCACATGGTCTAAATTGCCGGTGCGAGTCAGTTCTTTAAATAAGTCTTTATTGAGGCTATCGAGGCTGATATTAATGCGTTTAACACCGGATTTAACAAGCTTACCAGCGTACTTAGGGAGCTGTGAGCCATTGGTGGTAAGGGTGAGTTCATCGAGCCCTTTTAGTTGGCCCAGGTTTTCAAATAATTGATCGATATCGCGACGAACCAATGGCTCTCCGCCAGTAATGCGCACTTTATTAACACCTAGCTCGACAAAAGCACGGGTGATTTCATTGAGTTCTTCGAGGGTGAGTAGCTGCTCTCTAGGTACAAACTCCATTTCCTCTGCCATACAATAAACGCAGCGAAAGTCACAGCGATCAGTAACGGAGACACGAAGGTACTTTACGGTGCGATTAAATTGGTCTTGCAGCATATCATCAATCTTTAAAAACATCGGGAGCAGGGTGTGTTCCATAATAATTATGGGACAAGCAACAAGCCAGATGGTTGCCTAATAAGCTGCGTAGTTTACTCCTGATTAGATAGCTTCATCAATTACTGATGGGGTAATCTTTGCGATTATTTGTTTTATTTCTGGCACGCAGGAGCCGCAACCAGTACCCGCATTGGTACATGTCCTTACATTTTCTAGTGTCTCTTCAGCGTTAAAGACATGATTGTTACTCTTTTGTACTTGTAGAGACTCTCGAATACTCTGTTTTATCGTGAGCTCTCCCACTTGCTTACAGGCGCAGATTTGTTTGCCTTCGAGCAAGCTAGCACAGGCTTTACCGCTAAGTAGCGAACGCTGGATATCTGTGTCGAGTTCTTTTGCAAGTAATGTATCGAGCCAAGCATAATCACTATGTTTGATCTGTGGAGCAACGACAAAGGCTGATAGCAGCTGTTTGTCGACTATTTTAGCACTACGGTAGCTACTGGATTCTTTATGATTAAATTCAATTTGTATCCCCATAATTGCTAAGGCATTTTGTTTTAATTGGCTAGCAATTTCGTGGCTATCCTTTGTGCTTGCAAGAGTATAGTGAAAGCCGTTATCGACGGTACGTTTAACCCAGTAGCCAAAATATTCGTCGAGTAAGTTTTCATTGAGTGGGTCTTTCGAGATAACCAGTGCATTACTTTGAGCTTGCCAAACTTCTATTTTTACCGGGGTGTGTTTCAGTTCGGGTTGCCCTGAGACTGGGTCAACATCGGGGCTTACCAAGTTACATACATGCCCATCTGATGCATTAGTTTTACTCCAATGAATCGGCATAAAACAATTACCAGGGGTGACATTTTTAGTGACTGAAATACGTGCTTTTGTTTCTCCCCACTGGTTACTAATAGCCGCGATACTTTGGTCTTTTAGTTTTAAAAGTTCAGCATCAACAGGATGTATGTGAACAAATGGCTCGGTAATATGCGCACCCAATTTAGCGACAATACCTGTACGCGTCATAGTGTGCCATTGATCACGAATACGTCCGCTGTTGAGTATCAGTGGGTACGCCTGTGTGGTTTGGTGTGTAGGATTTTTATGCGTTACGGCAATCATATTGGCTTTTTTATTTTGGGTATAAAAGTTGCCGGCAGAAAAAAAGCGTTTTGATGATTGCGTATCACTGCCATTTGTTAATGGCCATTGCTGAGGTGTTAATTTATCGTATTCTTCATTGGTGATAGTCGCCAGTGCGCTGATATCAAAATCACGCCTGTTGTTATTTGCATCCGTATTATTCATTCCTGAGAGTGTTGCATGCTCACGAAATATATCAGCGCTATTTGCAAATTCAAAGCCAGCAAAACCCATGCGCTGGGCAACATGAGACATAATCCACCAGTCGGGTCTAGCTTGGTTTTCTGTTAGGGAGGCATTTAATGTATCGCTAGCGATAATATTATCTAAGGTGTTGCTTGCAAATACAGAGCGTTGACGGGAGATTCGGCGCTCGGAGTTGGTCACTGTGCCTGATTTTTCAGCCCAACCCATTGCCGGTAGTAAGACATCAGCATAGGCGGTGGTGTCAGTTTTAGTAATACAGTCGGAGACAATAACTAAAGGGCATTTCTTTAATGCCGCCTTTATTTTATTGCTGTTTGGCATACTCACAACGGGGTTTGTTGCCATAATCCAGATAGCTTTTATCTTGCCACTATAGACAGCATCAAATAGATCAACCGCTTTTAAGCCTGGTTTTTTTGCCAGGTTTTTAGTTTGCCAAAAATCACTAACGGTTTGCCAGCCGGCATTGCTCTCGGGCTTACCTTTGATGGGGAAGTCCATATGAGCGGCTAACATATTAGCTAACCCACCGACTTCACGGCCGCCCATTGCATTGGGCTGACCCGTAATCGAAAACGGCCCCGAGCCTTCGCGGCCAATACGCCCCGTTGCTAAGTGGCAATTAATAATGCTGTTAACTTTATCAGTACCACTGCTCGACTGGTTAACGCCCTGAGAAAATACGCTGAGTGTTTTATCAGTTGTTGCAAACCACTCATAAAAATTCTCTATTTGATTGATGCTTAAACCCGTTGCATTGGCAATCGTTAAAAAATTAAAACGATCATTGTATTCGGTATTGGTATCGGTTTGTGCGCAAGCGAGGGTAGCGGCAAAATTGTTTACATAGCTATTGATGTAGCGTTCATCTAAATAGTTAAAATTAGAAAGATAAGATAGTAAGCCGCTAAATAAGCTTACATCGCTCCCAGCTTTTATTGCTAAATGTAAATCGGCAATATCGCAGGTGTCAGTTTTACGTGGATCAATAACAACAACTCTGAGCTCGGGGTTGTTTTCCTTAGCGCTTTTTAAACGCTGATATAACACAGGATGGCACCAGGCGAGATTAGAGCCAATCAATACTACTAGCTCTGCCTTTTCAAAATCTTCGTAACAATTAGGTACAGTATCTGAGCCAAATGCGCGTTTATGCCCAGCCACACTCGATGACATACATAGTCGTGAATTGGTATCGATATTAGCTGTACCAATAAATCCTTTGATTAGTTTATTGGCAACATAATAATCTTCGGTGAGTAATTGGCCTGATACATAAAAGGCAACACTATCGGGGCCATACTTTTTTATCGTTTGCGAAAATTTATCAGCAACATGATCGAGTGCATTATCCCAAGTGGTGGGTTCATTGTTAATACTTGGTGTTAGTAATTTATTGTTTGTGGTGATGGTTTCTGCAAGTGCTAAACCTTTTGAGCAAAGTTTGCCAAAATTAGCAGGGTGCGAGTTATCGCCACGAATAATAAATTTTGGCTCTGCCTGGTTTTGCTTGTCTACCTGCTTTACTTCTACACCACAGCCTACACCACAGTAAGGGCATGTAGTTTTAATCCATTCTTCTGTGTGAGCGATATTTTTTATATTACTCTCTACAGTGCTTTGCCGATTACTTGAAATAATATCGCCCGCCAATGTTGTTCACCTAATACTGATTACATGCGATCTGTGAATTAAATATGTACCTAATAAAAAGGAATAATTCAGAAGACCAAATCTTATGGCTAAGCATTAGCAAGTTTTAAACCAATTACAGCAAGCTGCCTTATTTTTTTAAAAATACTAAAAAATACAGCTTATCAATCAGATAAACCTCTTTAGTTGTTGTTAGTGCTTCATTATAAACTTTTGTTTTATTAACTGACCTTGGGTTTGCGCTTCAACTTGGGTCTTTTATTTTGTTTTTTGCGTTATTTTGGTGCGTATTTTTAGGAAAAAGGGAGTTTTTTGAGTAGGTAAACTCTATTTGTCGAGGTTTTGCCCCATTTTTTTACAAAATACGATTGTGGCATTGTAATTGCTCTAGCTGTTTAAAATTTGTGAGAAAAGCTAAGGGTAGTTTATGAGTAAGCAGCGTATAGTCGTCGTCGGTAATGGTATGGTTGGCCATCACTATGTAGAAACACTAGCGGCTACAGATTTGGACGTAGAGATTACAGTATTGGGTGGCGAGACTAGGCCTGCCTATGATCGAGTTCATCTTTCTGAGGTTTTTGATGGTAAGAAACCAGAAGAACTATCCATGACAACTCGCGAGCATTACAAAAGCTTAGGCATTACTGCACACTTTGGTGACCCAGTAACCGCGATTAATCGCGATAGCAAAACCGTAACTACCGAGTTAGGTCGTACTTTTGTTTATGACAAACTAATTATGGCGACAGGTTCCTATGCCTTTGTACCACCAATCCCCGGTAAAGATGCCAAGCATTGCTTAACCTACCGCACTATTGATGATTTGGGTGAAATTAAAGCGTCGGCTAAAGGCGTTAAAAAAGGTGTCGTTGTTGGTGGTGGTTTACTCGGGCTTGAGTGTGCCAATGCGCTTCAAAACTTAGGTTTAGAGTCTCATGTTGTAGAGTTTGCGCCTGCGCTAATGGGTGTACAGTTAGACGAAGGTGGCAGTAAGATGCTGCGTCGTAAAATCGAAGGCCTAGGTGTACATATTCATACAGGCAAAGCGACTAGCGAAATTGTAGAGGGCGATGAACATCGTCTGCGCATGAATTTTGCCGATGGTGAGCACCTAGAGACGGATCTAATCGTATTCTCAGCAGGTATTCGTCCCTACGATCAGCTTGCACGTGATGCAGGTTTAGAGGTAGGTGAACGTGGCGGTATTGTTATCGATTACCACTGCCGTACAACAGATTCAGATATTTATGCCGTGGGCGAATGTGCCACTCTTGGTAACTTCATCTATGGCTTAGTAGCGCCGGGTTATCGTATGGCAGAGGCTGCTGTATCACAACTTACCGAAGAGAAGGTCTCTTTCGCGGGTGCCGATATGAGTACCAAGCTTAAGCTGCTGGGGGTTGAGGTTGGTAGTGTTGGTGATGCCCATGGCCGCACAGAGGGAGCTCAGTGCTACTCCTATTGTGATGAAAATGCCGAAGTGTATAAAAGTATTGTTGTCTCGAAGGACAACACCAAGTTATTAGGTGCGGTTCTCGTTGGTGACACCAGTGAATACGATACGCTATTACAATATATGCTCAACGAGATCGATTTGCCAGAGTCGCCAGAGGCATTTATTCTGCCTTCTGTCGAAGGCGCAGCGCCTGCACTAGGTGCTGACGCATTACCCGATAGCGCTATGGTGTGCTCTTGTTATGCGGTGACCAAAGGCGATTTGTGTAATGCCGTGCAAGAAGGCGCACATACTATGGGTGCCATCAAAGAGGTGACCAGTGCATCGACGGGTTGTGGTGGTTGTGCCGCGCTTGCTAAGCAAGTTATGGATAGCGAGTTACTTAAACTAGGTGTTGAAGTCAATAACGATATTTGTGAGCACTTTGCCCATACGCGCCAAGAGCTAGTCGACATTGTGCGTTCTACCAAAATTAAAACCTTTGACGAGATGCTAGAAAAACACGGTAAAGGCCATGGTTGTGAAATCTGTAAGCCAACCATTGGTTCTATTTTGGCCTCCTACTGGAACGAATATGTGCTAAAAGAAGAGCATATAGCGCTACAGGATACCAACGATATATTCCTGGGTAATATGCAAAAAGATGGCACGTATTCTGTTGTGCCACGTGTACAAGGTGGTGAAATTACACCAGAAAAGCTAATTGTACTCGGTGAAGTGGCTAAAGAATTTGACCTGTATACTAAAATTACGGGTGGCCAGCGCATCGATTTATTTGGTGCTCAATTACACGAGTTACCTACCATCTGGCAAAAACTCATTGATGCCGGCTTTGAAACGGGCCATGCCTACGGTAAGTCCTTACGTACAGCTAAGTCTTGCGTGGGTAGCACTTGGTGCCGCTACGGTGTTGATGACAGTGTTGGTCTCGCGATCAATTTAGAAAACCGTTATAAAGGTTTACGCACACCGCATAAATTTAAATTGGGCGTGTCAGGTTGTACGCGTGAATGTGCCGAGGCCCAAAGTAAAGATATAGGTGTCATTGCTACAGAAACTGGTTGGAATTTATACGTTTGTGGTAATGGTGGTATGCGCCCACGTCATGCTGACTTATTTGCATCAGACCTCGATGAAAAAACGTTAGTTAAGTATATCGATCGCTTCTTGATGTTTTACATTCGTACTGCAGATCGTCTACAGCGTACCTCAGTGTGGCTAGAGAACTTAGAGGGGGGCCTGGATTATCTAAAAGCCGTTGTCATCGACGACTCGTTAAATATCGGTAGTGAGCTAGAAGGCGAAATGGCTATCAATATCGAAAATTATCAGTGTGAATGGAAAACAACAATTGATAATGATGAGCGACTCAAGCGATTTAATCATTTTATTAACTCTCCAGAGACTGATAACAGCCTGCGTTATGTAAAAGAACGCGGACAGCGACGCCCTGCTCGTGAAGATGAGTCTGAGGATGTGATTCGCTTGGTGAGTTAATGGTTGGTGGTTTAATAACAACGCCTTAAATGTAGCAATGAATATCAGTTTATTTTACGCCGCCTCTTTATAAAAAGAGTGCTTGTGAAATAGAGAGTAAAAATAACAGTAGGTAAAGATTTTATGATCGAAGATGTAATAGTTGATGATTGGGTAAAGGTTTGCGAGACGAGTGATTTAATTCCTGGTACAGGTGTGGCTGTCGCTTTAGGAAAGGAGCAGGTTGCAGTATTCAAACTACGTAAAGACGAAGCAGTCTATGCAATCTCAAATTACGATCCTATTGGTAAGGCTAATGTATTATCTAGAGGTATTACTGGTTCTGTTGGCGACAAAATTGTTGTTTCTTCCCCGCTTTATAAGCAACATTTTGACCTGAAAACAGGCGAATGCTTAGAAGATGAAGATGCCAGTGTTAAAACCTATGCTGTACGCGTACATGAAGGTGGTATTCAGTTGCAATATAATAGTTAAATAGCGACTAGTATTAATTAAATATATAAAAAAGGGCGATTACTCGCCCTTTTTTATTGGCCTTTTTATATTCATATCTTGTTCTGTAATTCTGTTTACTCTTTGGTTTCTAGTTCTGCCCCAAAAAAATGCATCCGTATAAATCCTTTTAATTTTTATATTTTTCTGCATCATTTTGCAGCGTTAAAAAATTTACGCACATCTATGGTGCTTTTTTGTGAGTAATCACTGCCCTTTTTTGGGTGCTATCGTTTAAAAACGGTGCATTAATAGTTGGTATAGCTTTTGCTAAGTTTGAGCAGATGAATGTTTTTAAAGATTTTAATTTTGAGAGTGAATGATGTCAGAAAAATTTAACTTATTTTCTTTTTCGGGAAAGATGAAAATACTGCACCTTAGCTGGATTGCATTCTTTATCACCTTTGTTGTGTGGTTTAACCTTGCGCCTTTATTGCAGTATTTAAAAGCAGATTTAGGACTGACTACAGCACAAATTAAAACCTTACTTATTTTAAATGTTGCGTTAACTATTCCTGCCCGTGTGGTGATTGGCATGTTGACGGATAGGTATGGGCCACGACTTGTTTATTCTGCGCTATTGGCAATTTGTTCTATCCCTTGTTTTATGTTTGCCATGGCAGACACTTTTGCCCAAGCAGCTATTGCACGCTTTTTATTGGGTTTTATCGGTGCGGGCTTTGTGATTGGCATCCGCATGGTGTCTGAGTGGTTTCCTGCCAACGAGCTAGGAACCGCAGAAGGTATTTATGGTGGCTGGGGTAACTTTGGTTCTGCCGCTGCTGCATTTACCTTACCAACACTTGCACTTTGGTTAGGCGGTGAAGAAAATGGCTGGCGTTATGCCGTTGCTGTTACTGGCGTGATGAGCTTGTTGTTCTCATTTGTTTTTTATAAAAACGTGAGCGATACACCTAAAGGTTCAACGTACTTTCGCCCTAAAAGCATCGGCGCGATGGAAGTCACTAGCAAAGGCGATTTCTTCTTCTTACTAGTAATGAAAATACCCATGTATGCAGCCTTAGCACTGCTAGCATGGAAGTTATCCCCTTCGGGTATTGGTATGCTAAGTGCCTCGGTTGTTAACATTATTTATGTGGTACTTGTAGCGGTTTATATTCTAGAGGTTTATAAAGTATGGCAACTTAATAAAAATGTATTTGTTGAGCCTGTGCCTGAGTTACATCGTTATCAATTTAAACAAGTGGCAGTGCTCAATGTATTGTATTTTGCAACGTTTGGTTCTGAGTTAGCAGTTGTGTCGATGTTACCCTTATTTTTTGCCGAGACTTTTGAATTAACACCAGTGATTGCAGGTATGGTTGCCTCGGCTTATGCATTTATGAATCTAATGTCGCGCCCAGCGGGTGGTTTAATCTCCGATAAATTTGGCCGTAAATCAACTTTGTTAATTTTGACCGGTGGCCTTGCCGTTGGTTACTTTTTAATGTCGCTAGTTGATAGTACTTGGGCTGTTTGGCTAGCGGTTGTGGCTGCGATGTTATGCTCCTTCTTTGTTCAGTCTGGCGAAGGTGCGGTATTTGCAGTAGTACCCTTAATTAAACGCCGCCTAACAGGTCAAATTGCTGGTATGACAGGTGCTTACGGAAACGTGGGTGCAGTGACTTACCTGACTATTTTAACTTTTGTTGATTACAGTACTTTCTTTATGGTAATTGCTGCGACTGCTGTTGTTGGTTTTGTTGCACTGTTATTTATGAGTGAGCCTTCTGGACAAATCGCAGAAGTGAAAGAAGATGGCTCGGTGGAGCTAATTAATGTTTCTTAGTATTTAGTTATCCTTAGACTATATTGGATAGCACTGTGTAAAAGCAGTGCTATTTTTTTATCGGTGTCTTTTAAGGTATGCTTAATTATTCACAACTTGGTTTCAAGTCTTTATGGTTGCTGTCGATAAAAATAAAAAATTAAAACTGAGCTTTGGCGGCTTTAGCTCTGCAGGCGTTAAAGAAGAAAATCAAGATGCCTTTGGGGCACTCGCTCCTAAGGGCAGTGCCAACCATTTAAAGGGGGCAATTGCCTGTTTAGCCGATGGCGTTAGTTGTAGTGATAATGCACAGCAAGCGAGCCAAATGGCCGTATCGCAATTTGTAGAAGATTATTTCTCGACGCCAGACACTTGGTCGGTACGCACGGCTGCTTCTAAAATTCTATCGTCCTTAAATGCGTGGTTATTTCATCATGGGCAGCAGGCATCCGCCCGCCATAATAGTTTGGTTACAACGTTTAGTAGTATTATTTTTAAGTCAAATACGGCGTATTTATTTCACGTGGGCGATAGCCGCATTTATCGCTATCGTGCTAATCAGCGGCTTGAATTATTAACGAGAGACCATGTACAGCAAAGCGGTAATCGTACTTTGTTAACGCGTGCCTTGGGTATGGATAGCCATTTAGAAATTGATTACCAGCAAAAAAATATTGAGCAAGGCGATGTTTTTGTTTTAACCAGCGACGGTGTACATGAATTTGTCTCACCAGCAGAAATACGCCAAGCAATAGAAGCGGGCAACGATTTTGAAGCGACTGCAAAAACTATTGTTGAGCATGCACTCAATAGCGGTAGCGATGATAACTTGACCTGCTTACTTGTTAGAGTTGATGAGTTACCCGTAGCCACTATCGATGAGGTACACCGTCAGCTGACAACGCTCGCGATCCCTCCGGTGATGGATGTGGGTATGAAGATCGACGGCTATGAGGTCAAGCGTGTTATTCATAGTGGTACGCGTAGCCATATTTATCTGGTGCAGCATCCAGACCATAAGCTCCCCTATATACTTAAAGCACCTTCTGCTAATTTCTCGGAGGATGCGCAATATTTAGAAGGGTTTATACGTGAGCAATGGATAGGCTTGCGGGTTAATCACGATGCTATTATGAAGGTGTACGCGCCCAATAATGATAGCCAGTTTTTATATTTGTTAGCTGAGTATATCGAGGGTAAAACGCTACGTCAGTGGATGCACGACAATGATGAGCCAGTCTCGCTCGAGAAGATGCGCGAAATTGTACAGGGTATTATTACTGGTTTGCGTGTCTTTAAGCGCATGGAGATGATCCATCGTGATTTAAAACCTGAGAATATAATGATTTGTACCGATGGCAGTATTAAATTAATTGATTTTGGTACGGTAAAAGTTAATGGCTTAAACGAAATTACATCGGTGATTGGCGAAGAAATTCCTGTCGGTTCCGTTGACTATATTGCACCTGAATATTTATTGGATGGGCAAGCTGATCACCGGTCTGATATTTTTTCACTAGGGGTGATTATTTATGAAATGCTATCAGGTAAGTTACCTTACAGCATGAGCAATGCGCATCGTCGTATGCCCAAAAATAGTCAAGAATGGCGTTATAAACCTCTTGTTAAACATAATGAAAATATACCGATATGGATTGACTGTGCCTTACAGAAAGCAACGGACCCTAATATAAAAAAGAGATACGATGCTTTGTCGGAATTTAGTGCTGATTTGTATGAGCCTAATATGAGCTTATTACAAAAACACCAGCAGGCTCCATTGCTTGAACGTAACCCAGTTTTTGTTTGGCAGAGTGTATCTACATTATTATTGTTAATTATTGTATTACAGTGGATTTTATTGTTTTAAGCCTTTGTCATAAGAATCCCGCCTTTCTTATTAAATAGATGTCTTTATCTGGCTCCATCCGCAACTCTCTCTATTACGCCAGTGATTAATTGTGTTGGCTTCTGTTATTATTTGAGCAGATATAAATATGAGCTCAAATAACTCACATAAAAACGTCCAGCAAATATGCATAAAATAGGTCAGGTGGCGCATTTATTAAATATTAGTATTGATACATTGCGCTATTACGAAAAAATACAATTATTGGTGTCGATCAAACGTACATCGGGTGGTGTTCGGCTTTATAGCGATGATGATTTGTCGCGTATTCAATTTATACAGCATGCCCAAAAAATGGGGTTTAGCTTAGAGGATATAAAGCAATTATTGTGTTTTCGTGACTCTCCTACGACGGCAAAGCCACAGGTAAGAGAGCTTGTGGGAGAAAAGCTCGCGGCAATCGAAGCGCATATCGAAAAGCTAACAGTATTGCGGGATGAGTTAACCCAGCTAGTTGACCAATGCCAAAAGAGTACTGGTGCTTGCCCAATACTTAAAAAATTTGAAAAGCCTTGAATCTGGAGCTAACTCTAGGTATTTAATAGGTGTCTTAGTAAATAGCCTAATAAATGTGGATCAATATCATGTCTCAAACAACCACTTTGTCTTCTATCGATTGGACGTGTAAACCGACTTGGCGACGCTCGGCCTATAACACTATGTGGTGCCTTATTGGCTGTGCTATAGGTGATCTAGGGACTATTTTAGCGTTCCAGATTTGGGCACCAGAAACTCCCACTCTAGTGGTGATGAGCCTAGCGATTATGAATGGCCTGCTAACCAGCATTTTGTTGGAGACCATATTATTAAGTCGCTCGATGGCCTTGGTAGCAGCACTAAAAACTGCATTGGGGATGAGCTTGGTGAGTATGATAGCAATGGAAATTGCTATGAATGTCACGGACTATGTACTAGTGGGTAAAGCGGCCCTCACATGGTGGTCTGTAGGGCCTAGCTTATTAGCCGGTTTTTTAACGCCTTGGCCTTATAATTATTGGCGCTTAAAAAAATATGGTAAAGGTTGTTGCCACTAATCGGCAGTTGGTATCCAAGTAGTGTTAACAGGCCCTAGGCAACCTGGCTTTTTTTATCGATGTTACTTTTTTTTTGAGCGTTACTAATCGGCTCGACCTTGCGTTGTTTTTCATACAAAAAGCGTAGTACCTCTGTGCGATAGTCGTTGTATTGTTTGTCGTCGGCAAGGGCTAGTCGATCTCGGGGGCGCTCAAGGTCAATTGTTAATATCTCACCAATGGTTGCGGCAGGCCCATTGGTCATCATCACAATACGATCAGATAGCAACACTGCTTCGTCTACATCGTGGGTAATCATAATAATCGTGTTACCCAGCTTTTCTTGTATTTCCATTACTGAGTCTTGTAGGTGCGCACGTGTTAATGCATCGAGTGCACCAAAGGGCTCGTCCATTAATAGTACTTTAGGTTGCATTGCTAGAGCACGTGCAATACCTACGCGTTGTTTCATGCCGCCCGATATTTCATCGGGGCGTTTGTGCATGGCGTGCTCCATATGCACGAGCTCTAGGTTGTGCTCAATCCAGTCCTTCATTTCTTGTTTGGTTTTGGTTTTTTTAAACACCTGTTTAACAGCAAGCTCAACATTTTGGTAAGCGCTCAGCCAAGGGAGTAGCGAATGGTTTTGGAATACCACTGCACGTTCAGGCCCGGGTTCGTTAACTTCTTTCCCTTCTAATATAACGCCGCCCTCAGTGGCTTGATAAAGCCCTGCGATAATATTAAGTACGGTAGATTTACCACAGCCAGAGTGTCCAATAAGCGATACAAACTCTCCCTGCTTTATGTGTAGGTTAACGTTATCCAGTGCTTTAAATGGCCCTTTGGGTGTGGGAAATTCAATACTTGCTTGAGATATTTCTAAAAAGCTCATAAGTTTCTCTCTTTGTCTCTCATCTAATCCAATTAGTTTTGGTATATACGTGGTGCTTTATGCCTAGCGGATAACGCTAGATTTGTCCCAACTAACTACACGCTGTATTAATAAAATAATTCTATCGAGTAAGAATCCAATAAATCCAATCACTAAAATTGCAACCATAATGCGGCCCAGTGAATTCGAACTACCGTTTTGAAACTCATCCCAGACAAATTTTCCAAGCCCTGGGTTTTGTGCGAGCATCTCTGCGGCAATTAGTACCATCCAAGCAATACCAATTGATAAGCGCAGACCCGTAAAGATCATTGGGATAGCAGAGGGAATGACAATTTTGTAGACGTGGGTTAGCCAGTTTAATCGCAGTACTTGGCTGACATTAACCAAATCTTTAGGCACAGCAGCAACACCTACAGCTGTGTTGATGAGCGTGGGCCACAGAGAGCAAAGAGAGACAGTAATCATCGACACTAAAAAAGATTTAGAGACACTGGGGTTGTCGCTGACATAAACAGCACTGACGACCATAGTCACTAAGGGTAACCATGCTAGTGGCGATACAGGTTTTAGCGTTTGAATAATAGGGTTAATGGCGGAATAAATATTGGCACTTAAACCAATAATAATACCGAGAGGGATTGCAATAAAACTCGCTACTAAAAACCCACAGAGTACTGTCCAAAGGCTAGTAAGAATCTGGTCGAAAAAGGTTGTACGACTTTTGTAAGTGCGCCACTTAACTTTAGCGTCAGGGTTTTTAGCGAGCTTCTTTTCATTGCGTACTTTTTGTCGCTCGTATTTTTTAGCTACATTAGCGCGTTCTTCTTTATGCTCAGCAACCAGGGTTTGAAATTGTGTAGTGACCTCACTAGGTCCAGGAAAATTGCCAAGGGAGGTCACTATATTATTAGCAGCAAATTGCCATAATAAAAGAAAGCACAAAAATCCAAGTACAGGTAGGCCAATAGCTTTTAATAAATTGGCAATTTGGTCTTGGGTGATACCACCTTCAAAGTAAGAGCTAACTGCTTGTCTGGGTGCTTGTAAAAAAGAAAGCATGGTGAATCCTATTTTTTATTTCAATTGTTTTTTCTTTATTAAGAATAAAGCAAGTAATAAAAGCCGTTGTTTTTATTATTTTTATGGTAAACAACGGCTTTTATTTATTCTTTAATCTATAACACTTGTTTTGCTTTCAAACCGATAGAGAATTTATTGATGTAGTCATTGGGTTTATTGCCGTCATAAATAATATCGTCAATAAATGTATCTTGTGGTGGTTTAAAGCCGGTTTCGGTGCCAAAGTTAGGAAAGTCTTTAATGTCGGCTTCGCCTTCTTCTATTAAAGATTTTGCAGCGATAGTATATAAGTCAGCTCTGTACACATCGGCGGCAACTTTTTTGTACCATGCATCATCTTTGTCTTCAGATATTTGCCCCCAACGACGCATTTGAGTTAGGTACCAAATTGCATCTGAGTAGTAAGGGTAAGTCGCGTTGTAACGGAAGAATACGTTGAAGTCAGGGATGTCGCGCTTATCGCCTTTCTCGTATTCGAAAGTTCCTGTCATAGAGTTGGCAATAACGTCGTAGTCTGCACCCACGTAGTAAGGCTTTGATAAATACTTAACAGCCTCTGGGCGGTTGGCATTGTTATCAGCATCTAACCACATCGCTGCACGTATTAATGCACGCACTACAGCGGTTGTTGTATCTGGGTATTTTTCGGCAAACTCTTTAGTAATGCCAAAGACTTTTTCTGGGTTATTTTTCCAAATCTCGTAGTCGGTAATAACGGGTACACCAATACCTTTAAATACGGCTTGTTGATTCCAAGGCTCACCTACGCAGTAACCGTAAATCGTGCCGGCCTCGAGTGTTGATGGCATTTGTGGGGGTGGTGTTACCGATAAAAATGCCTCGGCGTCAATTTGACCTTTGGTATCGCCTTTATGTGGTGCATAAAAACCTGGGTGAATACCACCGGCGGCTAACCAATAACGTAATTCGTAGTTGTGCGTAGATACGGGGAATACCATGCCCATATTAAAAGGTTTACCCGATTCATTGTAAGAATCGACAACGGGTTTTAGGTAGTCTGCTTTAATTGGATGAACGGGTTTGCCGTTTTCGTGGGGTATATTTGCTTTCATTTCACCCCATACTTTATTAGAAACGGTAATCGCATTACCATTTAGATCCATACTAAAGGGGGTAATGATATCGGCTTTAGTACCGTAGCCAATAGTTGCCGCAAGTGGCTGACCTGCAAGCATGTGCGCGCCGTCTAGTTGGCCATCGATGACGCCGTTTAATAATACCTTCCAGTTTGCTTGTGCTTCTAGTTCAACCTCTAGGCCTTCGTCTTCAAAGTAACCAAGCTCTTTGGCGATAGCTAGCGGTGCCATATCGGTTAACTTAATAAAGCCAAATTTCAATTCGGTTTTTTCTGGTTCAAGTGCGAAACCAATAGGAGAGAAAGATAAAATAGCAACGCTTGATAATAGTGCGGGTAGCTTCGATAAGCGCTTATTTATCACCGATAGTAAAGTCATAACGATTCCTTAAATAGTGAGGGATGTACGCCCTAACGCAATATGTTTGCCAACTTTTTTATTTAACTTAATTGCCATATAAAACAATGGCTTACGATCTTTGTAGGTGATTCGTTCTGATTCCTTTGAAAAAGGATAGGTTTTGTGTGCACACAGATGGTGCATACTAAAGAATTAAAATGCACCAATATGAAAACCTATATAAAGAGAGTAAATTGTATGGCATTATTTTCCTACTAATAAAAATAAGGTGCTTATCATTTACCGTTTAAATAAAAAAACTGCCGTAAAGGTTGGCAAGTTCGTTGCGGCTATCGTTGCAACGATGATATTGATGTTTAGTTTGTATTTTTATTTTACTGCTGCATTAGTGAGTCGTGCGGATGAATTTTTCCAATCGATTAAAAATAGGTCGGCAGAGCAAAGCATGGCTTACTTATCTGCCGATTTTAAAAAACAAGTGCCCCCGGATATTTTTAAGCAATATATAGAAACAACAGATTTGGTTGAGTATAAATCTTCTAGCTGGACATCACGCTCGATTAAATCAAACCGTGGGAGTTTAGCGGGTATAGTAAAAACCAAATATGCATCTTTGCCAGCAACTATTACTTTTGTAAAAGAACAAGAGCAATGGAAGATATATTCACTGCAAATACGTAGCCAAGAATCGCAAGATAATAAAGAGAATCGGGAACTCCCCAAAGAACAAGAGCAACTGCTTTTATCTAACAATACAATTAAAATATTTATCGAGTCAGTTAAACAAAAAAGTATGCAGCATTTATATGAGACTAGCGCGGCTATATGGCAAAAGCATGTCAATGTAAGTGAACTTGATACAGCCTTTGCTAGTTTTTATAAAGAAGAGCCTAGTTTATTAGAGCAAGTGACTAGGAGGCAGCCAGTGTTTGAGCATCGAGCTAAACTAGATGATGAAGGTTTTATGCTAATTGCTGGCCATTATCAATTAGATGAGCAGCTATTGAGTTTTAAACAGCGTTATATTTATGAAGCTCTCGGCTGGAGCTTGGTTGGTTTGGATATTAAGTTGATCAAATAAATTATTTTTATCATTAATAACTAGCTGTATATATTAAGGAGCTAAAGGAATGAGTGTTGAGCCTTTTTATCTAAAAATAAGGCAAGAATTCCCGGGTATTATAAAGTCAGCAGATGAAGATTTTACAAGTAGGCACGGAGACGACGATGGATTCGATTTAGAAGCACACTCTCTTTGGTTTGAATCCTTGGCTAATACTATCAAATTCATCCAATAAGGATTTTGCTTTCTCCTCCTCTAACAATTCATTAAAGTGTGAATCGATCATTAGCTTGGCATGTGCCTCAAACTCCTTATGCTCTACAGATGCTTGCTCAATTAATACTAAATATTCTTCGTTATCAACAACTTCTATTAAAACTTGGTGAGTCTCTTTAAAGGATGCAGATAAAGACTCTAGCTCTTTGGCCAACACTTTTACCTCTTCCATATCTTCGCTGGTAAGAATTTCGTTGGCTACTTTTGCCGATTCCCACAGGCCAGTAATGAGGTCATCGGTTTCTTCAATTATCGGACCTGCTTTGTCAGTAATAGTGTTAATTTGTCGCTCTAATGAAAATACCGAAAGCATTCCACCAATGGATGACAGAATAATTAATAAGGTCATTAAACTAAGCCCGATGATTAGCTTTGATTTGATTGTAGAAAATATATTTACCATAGTACTTACACCGTAATTGATGATGTATTTGGAGATTTCCTTAAGAAGAGAGCGTTCGAATTCTTATTCGATAGGTAAAGTATAGGTAAGCATCGTGTTTTTTCAAAAAATAAGCAGTTAAATATTTTTTATAAGTATATGATTCATATAGATTTTTTTCGTGATGGCGATTTTTCAATTTATTTTACGTATAAAAATATAGATAACTAAGCAAGTAAGAAATAAGGCCCAAGTGGTCAGGCCGGAGATGCCTTGTATCAAACCCATTGGCCAAGCATTAGTTGCAGAAACAATTAGCCAAGCTGTAGGTATTATACAAAGGAGTATCTGTAAATTTTTTTGTTTTATTATTAGTAATAAAAAGCCCATTGTTATTAAAGCTAAGCTGTCGGGGCCTGTGCCTATAATATCTAAAGACGCCCAATTGCGTCCCTCTACTAAGCCCATTAGTGGTATCAGTAAAAAGCCGGAAATCAATACGCAATAAGCTGGTAGGGGTGATAAAAATATATTTTGATTTAGGTGCTGTATTGAGAACAATGGCCTAAATATTAAGAATAGAAGCAATAATATGAGTGCTTGGGCACTAAATCCCCAGCCGTAATAGGTTCCAACCCAGCTAAGTTGTTTGTATTCGCCAAAGAAAAACACGTAAGCACAAGCAAGCCATAAACTTACAAGCCCAATAATACTAACGGGTAATAGTTTTTGTATGCCTTTGGTTAGCGCAAAAAATGATAATAAAACCCATGCTAAGCCCGCAAGCTGTAAGGGCCAATATTGAGTGTTTATAGTTTCGTATAAACCAAACCAGCCATCTACTGTAAAAAGTACAAGGTCTTCTAGGTTGTACATTATTTCGCAGCCTCAGAGGTTTTTCCAATAGCGAAACATTTGCTGGCGTATATTGCTATCGGGCATTGGGCCTAGGCGTGCAGCCATATTTTGTAACATATGTTCAACGCGTGTGGTTGCGGGTATTGCACAGGTAACAGCATCGTGGGAAACCACAAACTTAAGAAAAAACTGCGCCCAATTATCACAGTTAATCTCTTTAGCCCAGGGAGGTAGTGGTTTATTAGCAATTTTTCTAAAAAGAGAGCCGCCTTGAAATGGACGGTTAACAATAACAGCAATGCCTCGATCCTTTGCCAAGGGCAGTAAGCGCGATTCAACTTCTCTATCGGCAATGTTGTAGGTTAGCTGTACAAAATCAATGGTTTCATTTCTCATAATCTGCTCAAGTTCTGTATGTCTGCGTCCATGGGATGTGGTAATCCCTACATAATTGAGTCTTCCGTTAGCTTTCATTGCTTGCAGGTAAGGTAAATGCTTTTTCCAACCAGCCAAGTTGTGTACTTGAAACAGGTCAAACTGGTTAATACGCCATAGTTTATGGGAGTCGGCAATTTGTTGTATCCCTTCGTTAGCTGATGAAGTCCATACTTTGGTTGCTGAGAAATTAGCTTCTGGAAAACTTAATTGCTGTAAGCAGTCACCTATTACTGCTTCTGATGAGCCATACATAGGTGATGAATCAATCATGCCTCCACCTTGTTCAAAAAATGCTTTAAGCACAGCACAGCGCTTTTCTCGTAACTTTTGGTTATTGCCTACATTAAAGGTTTGCCAAGTACCCATACCGATCACTGGTAGTGGTTGCTGGGATGAGGGGATTATTTTAGTTAGGTCTGCAGTGGTGGCTGCTTTAATCGTTGCTGAGCTGGAGTTGAACGATATTGCCGCTAGAGCGGATGGCGTTTGGGTGATGGCCAGTGCTGCGGCCCCTAATTTTATAAGTTGTCGCTTTTGGCTGTCTATCGGTGCTTCACTCATTTTATTCACTCTATTCTAAAAGGGTTTAGCTGTTTAAATGTTTAAATAGGCCGAACGATATATTTTAAATGTATTAAATGGGTGTAATAATTGTACGAATAGCAAGTATAAACGGAATAAAGGGTCAATTTATACATGGAGCATATTCTTGGGCTAATCGCTTTTGCGACATCTTTGTTGGCCGGTGTTATCGGTTTTGGTGGCGGTATGTTACTCATTGCTGTGCTTCCGCTTTTTTTAAGCCCAGGTTTAATCATCCCCATTCACGGAATTACCCAGCTGGCGAGTAATTCCTCCCGTATGATATTTTCTTTGGCCTATGTAAAGTGGGCTCTGTTGCCCAAGTTTTTAGCAGGGTCTGTTGTTGGTATATTTATATTTGGCTTACTTTTATCAAATATATCAACAGATTATGTGCCCATTGCTATTGGCTTATATATTCTTTTTAATCTATGGAGCTTGCGCTTCAAATTATTTATAAAAAAATACGAAAATTACTACCTGATTGGTTTACTTCAAACGGGTTTGGGATTAATTGTTGGAGCAACAGGCCCATTGTCGCTGGCTGTGCTTACTAAACAGCTGCAATCAAAAGACGAGATTATCGCGACAAGCTCCTTATTCATGACAATCAGCCATCTTGCGAAAATTCCTGTTTTTTTGGCAATAGGAGTCCCGCTATTTGAGCACATAAATATTTTGTTTTTTTTGGTAGTTGGATCGATTTTAGGCTCATTTGTTGGCACAAAATTACGTATGGCTGCTAATAATGAACGGCTGATTACAGCGATTAAAGTACTACTTACTATTATGGCTATTAGAATGATTATTTTAGGTGTTTTATAAAAACTTATTCACTGAGTAAGATTATAAGACTTGCTTATGATGGTAGTTTTTTAATTCAAGATAATTAAGCGCACAGCGGGTAGTCTACATTTATAGCCGATAAGAATACCTTGCAACTATATCGAATGTATTCAGTAGAATTGTTGTTAATAATAGGTATGGTTAGATTGTTATAGGCGTTTTATGGGTGAGTTTGACTTAATGGGACATTATGATCACTTTATTACTCTTTAAGAATAAACTCATTAAGAGACTGTAGATAAAAACGCTAAATACTAATAAAAATTAAGGATAATGATGCGATATTTCTTCAATTCCCCCAGTATTCCAACCTCATTCACTAAAGTAATTATAGGGCTGTCCCAGATAAGACTCTAACTCCTATTCTAATTACATGAGAAAAAGCCGACTCAGCCAAGGAAAGCAATCTAGGCTACTTGAACATTTTGTTGCCGGTACAACAACTCGTTGTGCAGCTGATCTTATAAATGTTAATCGAAAAACCGCAGCCTATTACTATTCACGTTTACGTGAAATTATTGCGGATAGAATGGAATTAAATTCATCGACTTTTTTCTCGAATGAACCTACGGTAGAGGATAGCTATTTTGGTTGCCATCAGAGAATTAAGCGTGGAAAATTTAAGACAGAAAAAATATTAATTTCCTTTATTCTACAGGAAGATAATAACCTTCATTCGAAGATTATCGCCGATGTAACGCCTCAGTTACTTGATTATATTGCTAAATTAGAAGGTAATTTAAATTGCATTGGCAAGAATAGTAATTGGTGTGAATACAATGTGCTTGATGTATCCAAATTACACCACTTCAGGGTAAGTCCACCATCAGTAGAACCCAATAAAAAAATAGAAGATTTCTGGCGTAAATCTAAATATCGCCTAGGTAGGTTTAATGGTATCCCTAGAAATCATTTTGAAAAATTTTTTAAGGAATGTGAGTGGCGATTTAATACTTCACGTCCTAAATATCAATTAATTCAATTAAAACAATGGCTTAAAGAAGAATCCTGTTGATTATCTGGGACAGCTAGTTATTAATCATTTTTTCATTGTAAAGAAAAATTTAATTGCTTTTAATATCCCCACCTTAGTTCTACGCATCCTATATTTATTTTTCTGCTGGTATTGCGCCTTTTAAGAATTGTGAGGTAAGGACTAAAGGAATTTCTAATAATTAAAAAGGAGAAAGGGAATGATTTATCTGTATTACCCCTTCGATGATGGGACAGGTATAGAAACCTTAGACGGCTTGGTGAGAGGTGTTGGCGATAGGGTGATACCAGAAGTGCCTAGCTCCCCTGCGATTGGCGAATTATTTTGTGACGATGGTACAACACCCAATGGCCTTGGAAATGTTGATGATGATGACACAATTTATGTTATTGGCCACTCCTACAAAGGTTTTAAAGTTATTGCCGACGTCAACAAAAAAACAATTGATCAGACCGAAATAGTAAACCGCCTAGAGCGTTGTGGCCTCCCCAAAAATGTAAATTGCCAAATTATTATGTACGCTTGCTATTCCTCCCGTACGCTAAATGATCGTTCTGGGGTAGCAGCCTTTGTGGCGAGTTCCTTAGAGACAAAAGGTTTTTCCTGTTCAGGCAATGTCTTTGGCTATAGACGAAAGGTGGGTATGAAAGCAGAGAGGGACATCCATGGACAATATAATTTAATTGTTATGTGTGATGGTGTGCACGTGCCAATTAATACAATGGAAGATTGGGTTTTCGAAAAAGTTGCTCCGCATATTCATTAATAATACAAGAGTTTATTCGAATGACAGGTGATGCTTATTCTGAGTCGGGTTAGATCACGAACTGCAACATATCACTGCTATAGCGATGAAGATATGAGAGAGGGATATGAAGAATAATAATAGTTTTTTAAAGCACATTGCACCTACATTAGCTTCTGCCCTGAGAGGGCCTTTTGCCAAAGTGGCGGACAAATTTATTGCTGACAACTTAGTTGGTCAAGAATTATCTTCGGAGCAAGATTATAACGAAAAAGTAGAAGTCTTTTTAAATGATTCAAAAAATCTACAAAAAATAAAGGATGCCGATAAACAGTTCAAAACTGAAATGGAAGAATTAAAGGTTGATGTTTTCTCTCTAGAGGGTAATGAAAAAAAGAAGCTATTTGCACGACCTAAAATAGAAAAAAAGCCACAGATAATTATTAGTGCTTTGTTCCTGTCAGCATATTTTTTAATATTATCGGCAATATTTATTGTGGAGACAAGCGATACGATAAATATGAGGCAAGGGGAAAATTCTCTACTTGGTGAGATTCAAATACTTCTTGGTGTACTTACTGCCGGTGTGGCTCAAATACTGAGCTTTTGGTTTGGGGTCGATTCTAAAAATAATAGTGACCAAGCCTAAATTTTAATGAAAGCGATACTCTCAACGGATATTTTAATAAAAGTAAAGGGAAAAGTATGAAATTAATTAAAAATACAACACTTATACTCTCAGTGTTACTCTTTTTAGGTTGCGCGCAGGTGCCTAAGCAATCGGTCGAGCTTTCAGCAACTATAGGGCGTGATATAGCGGTTACTCAAAAGGCACATGTTCAATTGGCCACTTTGTTGTTTTTAAGAATGAGGCAGGACGTAAATCGATTTATTGATAAAACGTATGCTCCTTATCAAATAAGGAATGCAATGGATAGGCAAAAACAGTTGGCTGATAGTTCTAGTCAGCAAGACAATAATCGATCTCTATTACTTGCGATTAACACTGCTTTTTCCCCTGGCGCGCCTAAAGACTTACAAAGTAATGTGCTCGAAGGAATGAAGCTGCTTGTTGAAAAAATAAGAAAAGATGTCGAGGCAATGCGTGTAGATTTATTAGCACCTATTAACGAGCAGGAAGCGCAAGTTCTTGCATCGATCAATCGCGCATATCAGCAATTGCACTATGCTAATTCTATTGTCACCGGGCACTTGTCATCGATTGTAAAGGTGCACGATGCACAGTCGGATCTGTTAGAGGAAATAGGTGTCGAGAAAGATTTGAGAAAGGATATTGGTGAACGTATTGCTGGTGCTTCGAAGAGAATTACCTCGATTGTCGATAAGGCAGAAAATATAGATAGTAAGTTTACACAAGCGGAGTCGGCAATTATTTCGCTTAAAGATGCCATTAATACATTAAATACTAAATAGCTAAAGGGAGAAGAGCGATGACTACCTCATTTGATTTAAAATCTTTTGAAAAAGACCTCGAAGAGACACTAGAGGCTGGTCGTATAGCATTTACGGGCCTCTATAAGAACGAATTGAATAGCTTATCCGGTCTATCAAAGACAGAGATCGACGCTATCACGCCTGGAATAACAGATTTACAAAAATATGAAGAACTCATTACCGTTGTTAAGGCCGCATCTCAAGCTAACTTGGATCAAGCCGCTTTAAAAGAGCAGATCCTAAAATTAGGTGATGTGGCGGTCACCATTGCTAGGTGTGTGCCAAGTTTAGCCAAAATACTTTAATCGATCTTATATTTCTAATTAGTCATTAACTATTGGGTGTTTATTAAAGGGGTGAGAGCCTCTATCGGTTTTCTATTGCCTAATGAAAGCTTATTTACTGATTAGCCTACAACTTTAAAATAATCAAGGAAGTAATATGAATTATATAATGGGTTCTCTTCGCCTTAAGCAGTTTTCAATTAGATTCTTACTGTTTTTCAGTTTTTTCTTGTTTGTTTTTCATGCTAATGCACAACAAATTTCGCAAGAAGAGTCGGAGGCTTTTAAAGCCCAGTTACTTGAAGCGAAGGATGTTAGTGGTCGACTTGCTGAAAAAGAGCAGTGCTATATTAATGAAGATAAAAATCTACAAAAACGTAGCGAGAGTTTACAAGCTAATGTGGGAGATCTGCATCGCCAAGAGAAGGAGCAATCCGCTGATCTGAAACGTTATACGTTGGAGGCGAGCGAGTTCCAACGTGACTTTGAAAGAAATAAACAGGAAGTGTCCAATATCAATGCGCATATAAGAAGCATCGAGCGCCAAATAAGATCAAAGCAAGGAGCTTTGGATAAATGTAAAGACGATGCATGGATTTTTGGTTTTGTATGCGATGTTGCCGCCGAGATATCTGGCTTGAATAAAGATTTAAGTCGATCTAGGGCACAGAGGCAGTCGATGGAAATCAATAGAAATGGATTAGCAAAACAGCTAGATGCAGCTAGTAAAAGAAAAACTGAATCGACAGAAAAGCTAAGAAAAACTCAAAGCAGTTTGACGAAAACTACAGCGAGTATTAATAGCACCGAAAGTAATATTAAAAAAATAAAAGTATCTTTAGAAAATATCAGAAACTCCAAGCAAAGCTATGCTGTTGTTAATGAAGATTTCAAGTCGGTATTTACTGAATTTAATAGTTTGGATCCACAGTCTGATAGGCGCTCTATTATACGCCGTTTACGTAACTCATCCGATGCGCTAAAAACTCAAATATCCACAATAAACATACTGCTTAAAGAGAATAATGTGAAGCTTCCCGACGGGCGCTTGGCTTGCACGCAGTAACTTTTAACACGATTTTAAATCAAGATTTTTAACTAAACCACAGGGAATTAATATGACTGATCAAAATAATATAGTAAGTGTTGAGTTTAATACGAATAAACGCATTGATGAACGGGTCGAAAAAGTACTGAAAGCAGACTCGATTACTTTACCAACAGGTAATGATCCGCTCATTGGTGAGTATGTACGCAAAATAGAAGGCACCTACAATGTTGCTCGTTCTAAAGAGGATACCGACAATGCCATTGATTTGCTTTATATCGCCTATAACACAACGCCACAGGAAGAGGGAAAAATTCGCAGTAATATTGATCAGCTAATGTCCCGCTTAATAGCGGCGCAGCAAGAGAGCGAACTTAAAATGCGTGGGGCTGCCACGGCTGCTGGAGCTATCATCAAGTCGGTAAGCGATATGTTTGGTGACTGGGAAGAAGCGCGTGATAGTGAAAATGGACAAGATTTAAAAAGCTTTGTTGGCGAGGATTTGTGCGACCTAGCAAAAGAGATAAAAGAAAAATCTGAACGCATTAATGAAGATTTAACAAAGATTGCTGCTACTTACGATGGAATTATTAGCGATACAACTGAAACCACTCATACGAGCGAGCAAGCGTTGGCTGCTCGTTTAAAGGACAAAGCAGAAATTGAGGCAGAAATTAATAAAAATAATGCGGATCGCGAGAAATTGGAGAGCTTGGTAAAAGACTTAAAAGCTGAGGTCGCCAAATACGAAAAAATGGCAAATGAGTATAAAAACCAAGCCGAAACGGCTGAAGATCGTGCCTTTATTATGTCGATTGTTCAGGTGGGTGCACAGATGGTGTCTTCTGCGATACCAGCAATTACAGCGGGAATCACCGGTGCGGCAACGGGTGGCGCATCGTTAGTTGCAGCCTCGGCGGTAGGTACTATGCAGCAGTTGACTAATGCGAGTGCTGCCACTACGACCGACGATAATACTGCACAGGTTATTGAAGCTAAAAAAGACATTGCCGAAAAACGCTCAGAAAAAGCTATTGCCGAGAGCGAGCAAGCAGATCTTGAAAAAAAAGCAAAAGAGCTAGAGTCGGAGAAGGCAAAAATAGAGAGCAATGAGGATATAGATGCCGATACTAAGTCGGCACAGATTGCCGCCGCTGATAAGCGGATAACCGATAACCTTACTGAGATAGAAAAGAAAAAATCTCAGGCCGCAGCCGCAACGGCTGCCTTAGATGGCTTGAATGCCTCGCTAAAATCCCTTGATGAGAATATGGGCAAGATGGCTCAAAAGCAGGAAGATGCAGCGACTAATTTACGTGCCTTACAAATGCAAATGTTAGAAAAAGTCGAAGCCTATGAGACAGAAAAACGCAATCAATCTGCTGAGTTGGTAAAAATTAATGCGCTATTAAAAGGTCAGCGAACAGAAGAAGAGACTATTCAATTAGCGATTAAGTCATTAGGTTTAAGCCTTAAAGCGCTAAAGAGGATGCGTGAAATTATTATTGAAATCTCATTCTTTTTTAAATCCTTTGCCGACTTTATGCAGCAGATAGTGGATAGCTCAGGTGAGCAATCTAAATTAATACAAACCGCTGTTGAACGGAATACATTGACAAAAAGCTTTGCGCGTAGAATCAAGCGTAACACCAATAACTTTTTTGTTACGCAGGTATCGGAATGGCAGGCGGTCGAGATTGTTTCTTCTAAATTTATGGGCAACTTTAAAGATGGATGGAGCAAGTTAAATAAACTCAGCGGAAACTATTTAACCGGGGAAGATCTCAAATCCTACCTCGATGTTGCCGCAGGACAAATAGAAGATATTGTGTTTAAGCGAAAAGAGGCTTCGGCGGCAAAAATGGCTGATTTGAATCGGTATCGCGAGCGTATTGCGGCAGAAGAATAGACTAGCCTGCAACAGGTGAATATATATTCACCTGTTGTTTTTTATCACTATAAATAATTAAAGGGAACATATTATGCGTAAAGTTTTTGATTTTAACCAAATAGATTTTTTAGCAGATATTATGGATATTGATGGCTGGGAAAGCGCTTTGCATGAAGGTAGTTGTACTGCGATGAGTGCTTATTTTGTCAAGCTTGCGTTAGCTGGTGCTAGCATTTCAGATATTAGTCAACGGTTTGATGATAACAAGGCAAATATTGCCGAATTACAACAGGAGGGTGTGAATCGCCACGATGAGGGCTGGGACGGCTATGGTTATCTTTTAGGGCAAATAGGCTTGAGTTGGTCTGGTGGTGTATACAGCGACCCTAAAGGGCATTTTAGTGGCGGTCAATGTGCTTTGTGTTTAATTAAGTTTGGCGATGGTACTGCTCATACCATCGCTTTTCTTTTTCATAAAAATGAAAATATAATTTATATGTTTGATCCTAATTTAGGTCTTTATGTGTTTGATCCAGCTGCTTGGTATAACACCGAATTTGGTGCATTTATGCAGAGTAATTATCCTAATTCCATTAGTTTTGAAATTAACAATGTCGCTTAATTTCTCTATTTATGGCTGTGTTGGTTTTTAAAACTAATACGGTCATTTAATGACATCTATTTAATAAAAAAGGGGGTTTCCAATGGCTGTTTATACTTTTTATAGGGCTGCAGGTAGTGGTCCAGTTATCTACCAAGAACGTGAAGGTTTTAAACCAAGAGTGCAGATCGAACTAGCACAAGTGCGTAATCTAATGTCAAACGCTTTTGACCGAACCGATCATGCGGTTGTTATTCCAGAGATTGCTGAGGTGATGCATAAGGCTTACGAGGCAAAACGTGATTGGAAACCGATTGATATTGCTCGTGAGATTAAAAGAGAAAAGTCAAGTACGACTTGCCATGTGTCGACGGACTTAGGTGAGGATTGCGGCGGGTACGCTGCAGGTAATTATGTGTACGTCATCGAGTACGAGGACTTATATATCAATGCGATTCTTAATAACCCGTCAGCGACTGATATTAATCCGCGTATCAGCCCAAAGTTGATATCGAATGCAGAGAACATTGAAGATGCAACAGTATTGGCTTTTGCTGCTGGAGGTAATGAAGTATCGTTTTTGACGCCCATTGCCTTAGAAAATATTGTGAGATACCACGAGCCTGATAGTGATACTTGGTTAGATACGCCGTGGTGATGTAACAGTTTTGTAGCGGAAGATGAAGTGTCTTTTTGCTTGATGCTGCTGTTGCAAGAAATAAATAGTAGAGACTTCGTTGAGTTTAAGCCACTTATCTTTCCGGCAGCAGCAAGATTCTTGCTGCTGATATTGGGTACGGTAGCTGCAATGATTTTCTCTTAAAAAAATAATACCTTGAATAAAATATAACTAGAAGACGGTATTCGCTTACTGGGTTAGAAAAACATCAACTTGCTACAAGGCTTGTTAAGAAATTTAATTAAGAGTTTTACAATAAAAGGGTCAGTTCTTTAATGTTTGAATCTGTGTTTATATCTAAACCCCGAAGATCTATGGCGATGTTTATAAAAATGCCGCTTACCAAAAAAGAATCCTGTGTGGTGGCCAAAGCCAAAATGACCACGATAAAAAGGATCTGAATAGTAATTATTGCCTTGGGTATACCACGCAAATTGCTCGAGGCTATCAATGACTGCAATTTTTTGTGTTTTACCGTTCGCTAAGGGATATTCTTCATAGTAAATAAGTTCTCCTGCTACGGTGACATGTCTATTACGGTAATAACGCGATTTTTTATAAGGTGGTAATAACTGTGCGATAAAGCGACCACTGGAAGCTTCTTTATTTGTTGGCCGGCCGTTTGCATCGAGAGGTAATTCGAGTATTTCTAAATTTAGGCGTTTGCCTCTATCAGTGCTCACTTCAACTGCTTTTAATACTCGTCCACCCCAGCGTACATTAGCATTTAAAAATTTCTCTTGATCGTCATTCTTGACTTCAGCCAGCGAGATGTCATTAGAAGGTGCTTGTAAAATGGCATATGGTGGCTTAGTCGAGGCGCACCCAATAAGGCTAAAAATGAGGAGAGAAAATATTAATGTTTTCATATCAATATATACCTGTAATCAATAGGTTTCAGTGTTATCTGTATACATATTTAAGTGCTAATAAGCTCAAATACCCCAATGCTCATTGAAAATAAGGCCGATATAGATAATATGTTAAATAATGGTGAGTTATCACGTAAAAACTGACAAGTGGTTCAATTAGTTATAAAAAAACAAACCCCGGAAAAAGACCGGGGTTTGCTGGCTGATTGGAAATTCTTATGTCGGTGTAAAAAATACAATATTTATTGCGTATTAGTAGACTGATTACTGTTTAATATACTCGACTTTATTGTTCTATATGATATACAGAATTGGGAGATAATTGGATCTTAGACTGTGCGTGAATGGTCTCTTTGTTTTGATGAATGGTCGAGCTTTTTATTTGTTCTAGTAGTTGTAGCTTCTCATTGAGTTATATGCACAAAAAGGCTTGATGGAAAGCCTTTTTGTGCAGTATTAGTCGTTTTATTTTTTATAAATATATACTTGTCCTTTTATTAAGTATCATTATTTAATTATTGGTTTATCCATTATGACGCCTGCTATTATTTTTTTAAAAAAACACAAAATTACTCACGTTATTCATGAGTATGAGCACGATAGCAAAAGTGAATCCTATGGATTGGAAGCGGCAGAAAAATTAGGTGTTGACGAGCTTAGAGTGTTCAAAACACTTGTTGTTGCTGTGGATAATAATGAGCTGGCAGTTGGTGTTGTGCCTGTAAGTTCTATGTTGAATATGAAACTTATGGCTAAGGCGCTAGGGGCAAAGAAGGTAGCGATGGCTGATAAGGTGCTTGTGGCCCGTACTACAGGTTATGTGCTAGGTGGTGTTAGTCCTTTAGCTCAAAAGAAGCGTTTAAAGACTGTTGCAGATTCCTCTGTAAAAAATTATGAGACCGTTTTTATCAGTGCAGGGCGTCGTGGTCTTGAAATAGAATTATCACCGAGTGACTTAATCAAACTAACTAATGCAATAACCGCTGATATTACGCAATAGTGTTTATGGGTGGTTATATATTTCTGCAGCTATATCCGAGGCAATAAAAAAGGCGCTCTAATGAGCGCCTTTTGTTTTAGCTATTACAGTAGCCAAGCTTAAGTAATACTATGCAAGATCAAAACGGTCTGCATTCATTACTTTATTCCAAGCGCTTACAAAATCTGCAAGGAATTTATCTTTCGCATCTTCACTAGCGTACACTTCAGCAATAGCTCGTAATATTGAGTTAGAGCCGAACAGTAGATCAACATCTGTTGCAGTCCAATTAGCAGCACCATTATTGCGATCATTACCTTGATAAGCATTCTCGCCAGTTTTACTCCACTTAGTGTCCATGCTCAATAGATTAACGAAGAAGTCGTTAGTCAATGTTTCTGGCTTGTCAGTGAATACACCATTAGCACTACCGTTGGTATTTGCATTCAGCACACGAAGACCACCGATTAATACGGTCATTTCTGGTGCAGTTAGTTGTAGTAATTGTGCGCGGTCTACTAACAAATCGCCAGGCTGGAAGCCAGTTTTTGGTGAAATGTAGTTACGGAAACCATCAGCAATTGGCTCAAGTACAGCTACTGACTGAACATCAGTTTGTTCTTGAGTTGCATCGGTACGACCTGCTGCGAATGGTACGCTTACGCTGCCACCTGCATCTTTTGCCGCTTTTTCGATAGCCGCTGCACCGCCTAGAACAATCAAGTCAGCAAGTGATACTTTTTTATTGCCTGATTGACCATTGAAGTTAGCTTGAACACCTTTTAGAGCATCTAGTACTTTAGCGAGTTGCGCAGGGTTGTTTACTTCCCAATCTTTTTGTGGAGCAAGTGCAATGCGCGCACCGTTTGCACCACCACGCATATCACTACCACGGAATGAAGCCGCAGAAGACCATGCAGTGTTAACTAATTGACCCACTGATAGGCCTGTTGCCAAGATTTTAGCTTTAAGGCTTTCAACATCAGCGTCGTCAACGAGGTCGTGATCAACCGCAGGTACAGGGTCTTGCCAAATTAGCTCTTCACTAGGTACTAATTTACCAAGGCCACGGCAATATGGGCCCATATCACGGTGAGTAAGCTTGTACCAAGCGCGTGCAAATGCATCGGCAAATTGGTCCGGGTTTTCAAGGAAGCGACGAGAAATCTTCGCATACTCAGGGTCCATACGTAGTGCAAGGTCACTGGTAAACATGATTGGCAAATGTTTTTTGCTGCCATCGTGTGCATCAGGAACGTCTGCTGCTGATGTATCCGTTGGAATCCACTGAGTAGCGCCCGCTGGACTCTTTGTCATATCCCAGTCGTATTTGAATAGAATTTCAAAGTAGCTGTTATCCCACTCGATTGGCGTATTTGTCCAAGCACCTTCTAGGCCACTAGAGATAGTATCGCCAGCTTTACCGCTACCGTGAGTGCTTGTCCAGCCAAAGCCTTGCTCTTCGATAGATGCGCCTTCTGGCTCTGCACCAACTAGGTCTGCATCTCCTGCACCGTGCGCTTTACCAAAGGTGTGACCGCCAGCAATAAGAGCAACGGTTTCTTCGTCATTCATTGCCATGCGGCCGAATGTGTCGCGAATGTCGTGTGCAGATTTTAAAGCGCTTGGCTCACCGTCTGGACCTTCTGGGTTAACATAGATCAAACCCATTTGTACGGCAGCTAGGTTGCCTTCTAACTCACGATCAGCTTTATAACGCTCGTTATTTAACCACTCACCTTCAGGACCCCAATAGATATCTTCTTCTGGCTCCCAAATATCAGCACGACCACCCGCAAAACCAAAGGTTTTGAAACCCATAGTTTCAAGTGCGACGTTACCGGTAAGGATCATTAAGTCAGCCCAAGAGATCTTTTGACCATACTTTTGCTTAATAGGCCAAAGTAGGCGGCGAGCTTTATCTAGGTTAACGTTATCTGGCCAGCTATTGATAGGAGCAAAACGCTGGTTACCAGTACCTGCACCGCCACGGCCATCGCCTGTGCGGTAAGTACCAGCACTGTGCCATGCCATACGAATGAAGAAAGGACCATAATGACCGTAATCTGCTGGCCACCAGTCTTGTGAGTCTGTCATCAACTCTTGTAAGTCTTTAACAAGCGCATCCAAGTCTAGCTTTTTGAATTCTTCAGCATAATTGAAGTCGCCACCAAGAGGGTCAGATTCTACAGAGTTTTGGTGAAGCATTTTTAGGTTTATTTGGTTTGGCCACCAATGTTCGTTTTTAGATGGCAATGCTCTGTTGCCGCCGCCCATAACAGGGCACTTTTCGATATCACTCATTTTAGTTTAGCTCCTAGTGTGGTGTTCAAATATTAACTTCTTTTGTGTACAAAATTATGAGTCAAATTAATTAAATTCAAATGATTTCTAAATAAGCTTATCAAGAATTTATGAAGATCTAATTAACTCATTTCACAATTAATTTATCAGGGTGCTCACAGTAACATCGAGCATGTCCCTATTCTAATAGAGGATATAGATAGATTCGATAGGGAAACTACATTGAAAAATCAATCTTAAAAGTTTTAGCCTAAAATCGATTAGAAAAGAATCAATTTCCAATGCTTTTTTTACAAAAAATGATTAATCGGTATCACTTTTTGTAGAAAATGCAGTTAGCCAGTATATATTTTGAGTTTAGAGATGTCATTATAAAAGGTAGGTGCTTTTGTGCCCTGGTTAATATAAATCGCATTATAAAGCTGGAACCGATAGCGAATATGATAAGCCTACAAACTAGATAATATCTCAGTGTTATTTCCTCGAATAAGGTGCTACATTGGCTTTAAAAAATAAATAAGTATAAAGAAAAAATGAATCAACAAAACTATGACTATATTGTGATCGGTGCTGGCAGTGCTGGTTGTGTTGTTGCCTCGCGGTTATCAGAAGATCCAAATGTTTCCGTTTGTCTCGTAGAGGCTGGGGGTAGTGATGCCAGTGCATTTGTGCAAGCGCCAGCAGGGTTTGCGGCAGTTGCACCAAGAGGCTTTTTTAGTTGGCACTATAAGACCACGGCTCAACAAGGCCTCAACGGACGGCTAGGTTTTCAACCAAGAGGGAAGGTGTTGGGCGGGAGTAGCTCAATTAACGCGATGCTTTATTGTCGTGGTGATAAATGGGATTACGACAACTGGGAAGCGATGGGCAACCCTGGCTGGAGCTACCAACATGTACTGCCTTATTTTAAAAAAGCTGAGAAAAACGAGTCGCTTTTTGACAGTCCTTACCATGGGGATAGTGGCCCACTCAATGTTGCTGAGCTTGCTAACCCGAGTTACTTCAATAATTACTTTTTAGAGGCCTGCCAAGATAAGGGGATTCCACTAAGCGAGGACCTTAACGGAGAAGAACTTTTTGGCTGTAGGATAGCTCAGGTTACCCAGCTTAATGGCGAACGCTGTAGTGCAGCTAAAGCTTATATCACGCCAAATTTGGGTAGGCCTAATTTAACCGTTATCACCAAAGCGCTGGTACAAAAAATTACAGTTAACAATGATATAGCTACCGGTGTTTTATACACTAAAGGCAATACAGATTATGAAATAAGTGCGAACAAAGAGGTTATTCTAAGTGCTGGCGCTTTTGGTTCGCCACAAATTTTATTACTTTCAGGGATAGGTAATAAAACACAGCTTGATACTCACGATATAGCAGTGGTGAAACATCTCCCAGGTGTAGGTGAGAACCTGCAGGATCATTTGACCGTTGTGCCTATGTATCGTACGGAATCGGAACATCATAAGGGCACTTTTGGTATTTCTGTCAGTGGTGCGCTTGATATCTGTAAGGGAATAGTTCAATGGTGGCGAGAGCGTAAAGGCTTAATTACCACAAATTTTGCAGAGTCCTTGGCGTTTATTTATGCCGATGATAAAACGCCTGCTCCCGCGCCAGATATAGAGCTAGCGTTTATAGTGGCAATGGTCGATGACCATAGTCGAAAACTGCATCTAGGGCATGGCTATAGCCTGCATGCGACATTGCTGCGACCCAAAAGTCGTGGTTCGATTACTTTAGCGAGCAGTGACCCCAAGGATGCCCCATTAATTGACCCTAATTTTTTGGCAGAGAACGAAGATTTAGAGCTGCTAGTGAAAGGTTTACAGTATGCTTTAGATGTTTTGGAGTCCAATGCCTTTTTGGATGTTAGAGGCAAAATGGTATACCCAATTGATCGCAATAATATACAACAATTAAAAGACTATATTAAAGACAATGCAGACACCGAGTATCACCCGGTAGGCACCTGTAAAATGGGCCCTAGTGATGATGCTATGGCTGTTGTTGATAATGAATTAAAAGTACACGGTATTGAACACCTGCGCGTCGTTGATGCGTCTATCATGCCTGACCTTGTCTCGGGCAATACTAATGCGCCAACGATTATGATTGGAGAAAAAGCAGCCGATATGATTAAGTCTGCTAATGCTCAGTGATATTGCTTGATGGCATTGTTGAGTGTTGGTAGCTAGTTGAGGGAGCTTTATATTTTTATGTTGATAAATAAATATAAATGCCTGCGCTTGATTATTATTTTTTCTGTTTTTGGCTGTAGTACGAGTGCCTTTTCACTAAGTTGTGCGCGAAGTTTAACGGTAGAGGATGAGCTACGCTTGTCTGATGATGTTTTTATTGGCGTCGTTGATGAAATTATATCCATTGAAAAAGTGGATAATTCAAATCCGTGGGACGCCGAGCTTAAAGTAGTCGCTAATCTGTTGGTTGAAAAAGTCATTAAGGGTAAGGTGCGTGAGACTCAACGGGTACTTTTTTCGAGCCTGGCAATGAAAGGTGAGAGGTATCTGATTGTTAATAGCTCTGCTTATACTTCCATGTGTACTTTTAGCTTATCTAGGCCGCTAGTTGGTGCTAGGAGAGAGCTGCAAATACTCGGTGTGATTCCCAAAATAGAAAGCGAAGAATAACGTAAAACGTTATCTTTATTAAAACGCTATATGTAGTGTAAGTGGGCCCAAAATAAACTGGCCATTACCTAGCATAAATATAGTAGACTGCTCGCCTTTATTTTTTATTGTCTCCCACTTTATCTAGGCTAGCCATGAATACTCGTCTTGCAGTGATTGTTTTATTGTTTAGCTCGATTGGTTGGGGCTTAACATGGTTACCCATAAAAACTTTAGGCGATGCTGGGTTACATGGTCTTCATCTCGTTTTTATTATTTGTACGTCGGTCTCTATTGTCCTAATGCCTTGGATCATTAAGCAGCGAGCACTTTGGCTGCCGGTTTTGCCATTCATGCTGCTGGTTGCCTTGTTTGGTGGCCTCGCCAACATTGCCTTTCAGGTATCTATTCTTTACGGTGATGTTATCCGTGTGATGATTTTGTTTTATATGTTGCCTATTTGGAGTGTGCTCGGTGGTTGTTTCATTTTAGGTGAGGTGCTCGATAAGCGCAGAGTATTAACGTTATTGCTTTGTGTGGGTGGCGCATTCTTGATTTTAGAGGCTTGGAAGGTCTCTTGGTTATCCTTCACCTGGATAGATGGGCTTGCTTTACTTTCAGGTTTTGCATTGGCGGCTAATACTATTGTGTTTCGCTTTACTATGGACACCCCCTTTACCAGCAAAATTGGTTTTATGTTTGTGGGTGGCTTTGTATTAGTGAGTATCGTATTGCTATTTTATCCCACAGGGGTAGCTTTGCCTGAGACAAAAGTTATTCTGGGTGCTTTAGCCTATGGCCTGGGTTGGATAATGTTAGTGAGTTACGGCAGCATGTGGGGAGTTACTTGTTTGGGTGCCGGTCGTGGTTCAGTACTTATTGTGGTTGAATTGGTTGTGGCTGTCTTGTCAGTACTCATCATTACACAAATTGGTCTAAAATTTTACGAAGCGATTGGTTGTGTGATGGTCATTGTGGCTGCAATTCTAGAGGGCGCTCGCGAGGATGAACCCGTTGGCTTTGTCTCGCCTTCGTCATAATGCTTTTAATCATGGGCCACTAAGGCTTCTGGTCTATTCATGGCGTTAAAATATCGTTACAATCGCCGCCTTTAAAATACGCTAACCAACCTTTTCGTTGTTTTTAGCGTTATTATTCTGTCTTTGCTACGGCTTGGGAGCTCTTTGCTATGTCATCACATTCATCAATTAAAAAAGTCGTTTTGGCTTATTCTGGTGGCCTTGATACGTCTGTTATTGTTAAGTGGTTACAAGAAACTTATCAGTGCGAGGTGGTTACTTTTACCGCTGACCTAGGCCAGGGAGAAGAGGTTGAGCCTGCTCGTGCTAAAGCTGAGGCCTTAGGCGTTAAAGAAATTTATATTGATGACCTTCGCGAAGAGTTTGTGCGCGATTATGTCTATCCAATGTTTCGTGCAAACACTATTTATGAAGGTGAGTACTTACTAGGTACTTCTATTGCGCGCCCATTAATTGCTAAGCGCATGATAGAAATTGCTAACGAAACCGGTGCAGATGCTATCTCTCATGGTGCGACGGGTAAGGGCAACGACCAAGTGCGTTTTGAGCTAGGCGCTTATGCCCTTAAGCCGGGTGTGCAAGTGATTGCTCCTTGGCGTGAATGGGATTTGACCTCACGCGAGACCTTAATGGCATATTGTGAACAACATGATATCCCTGTCGATTACTCAAGCAGCAAGAAAAAATCGCCTTACTCTATGGATGCGAACCTTTTACATATCTCTTACGAAGGTGGCATTTTAGAAGATCCATGGGCTGAGGCAGAAGATGATATGTGGCGTTGGAGTGTCTCGCCAGAAGAAGCCCCCGATAAGCCATTGTATTTAGAGCTACGCTATGAAAAAGGCGATATTGTTGCCATTGATGGCAAAGAAATGTCGCCTGCGACGGTACTTGAGTATCTTAATAAGGTCGGTGGCGAAAACGGTGTTGGTCGTTTAGATATCGTTGAAAACCGCTATGTGGGTATGAAGTCTCGTGGTTGTTACGAAACTCCGGGCGGTACTATTATGTTAAAGGCGCACCGTGCCATTGAGTCATTAACACTCGATCGCGAAGTTGCTCACTTAAAAGATGAGCTGATGCCTAAGTACGCTAATTTGATCTATAACGGTTATTGGTGGAGCCCCGAGCGTAAAATGCTACAAACGGCTATTGATGAATCGCAACAATCGGTTAATGGCGATGTGCGAGTTAAGCTGTATAAAGGTTCTGTCAGTGCTGTTGGTCGTCGCTCAGCAGATAGTTTGTTTGATGAAAATATTGCCACATTTGAAGATGACGCTGGAGCATATGACCAGCAAGATGCCGAAGGCTTTATTAAATTGAATGCACTACGTATGCGTATCGCAGCAAATAAAGGCCGCAAATTACTGTAAATCTCGTTAAATTCGTCTAAACTTAAGCCTTGATGGGCCCTGTTAATTTGTGGGCCTATTTAAGGTCTAGTATTTTGGGTTTTATTTGATTAATTAGCTTTTAAATGATTGCAGTTTTGTCACTTTTTTTATAAAGTGATAAAGAATGTATCAAAAAATAATTTTTTTGATTGTTTTTTGAAAAAAGTCTTTATTATTCATTAATAAGACCTGACTTTTTCTTGGTAGTTTCAACTCTAATAATTATAAATAAATTTTTTGCTACTTATTGACCTTGAGTTGATCTGTGTCATGCGGTTTATTTATGAATGGTTGTAAATTACTTACACCGACCTAGATGTCGGTAGGTGCACCGCGAAGTGCATTTTGAAAAAGACAAATAATTAAAATGTCAGCATCACAAACTATATTTAGGAATAGCGTTATGGGTAGCCACTCGTCAACTTCGGAGCCTCAATTATTAGGCGATCAATCGTATAACTACGACGTTGTCAGACAATTTTCTCTTATGACTGTTGTTTGGGGAATTGTCGGTATGGGTATCGGTGTACTCATTGCCTGCCAATTAGTTTGGCCTGTACTAAACGATATTTTTCAACCTTATACGCATTTTGGGCGTCTGCGCCCGCTGCATACTAATGCCGTGATATTTGCCTTTGGTGGCTGTGCCCTAATGGCCACCTCTTTTTATGTGGTACAGCGTACTTGCCAAACACGCCTATTTGGTGGTCCGCTGGTACCCTTTGTATTTTGGGGCTGGCAAACAGTTATTCTACTGGCAGCGATTACACTACCGCTGGGTTATACCAGTAGTAAAGAATATGCCGAACTCGAATGGCCCATTGATATTTTGATCGCATTGGTTTGGGTTGCCTACGGTATTGTCTTCTTTGGTACGATTGTAAAGCGAAAAACCTCGCATATTTATGTGGCTAACTGGTTCTTTGGTGGATTTATAATCACCGTCGGTATTTTACATGTCGTTAATAGTGCTGCTATTCCTGTATCACTTACAAAATCTTACTCTGCCTATGCAGGTGCAGCTGACGCGATGGTGCAATGGTGGTATGGCCATAATGCGGTTGGCTTTTTCTTAACGGCTGGCTTCTTGGGTATGATGTATTACTTTGTACCTAAGCAGGCGGGCCGTCCTGTTTACTCTTATCAATTATCGATTGTTCACTTCTGGGCGCTTATCTCTTTATATATTTGGGCAGGTCCTCACCACCTACATTACTCAGCACTACCTGATTGGGCGCAAAGCTTGGGTATGGTGATGTCACTCATTCTATTGGCTCCAAGTTGGGGTGGCATGATTAACGGTATTATGACGCTATCGGGTGCATGGCATAAACTACGCACAGATCCTACCTTACGCTTCTTAGTTGTATCTCTATCATTTTATGGCATGTCGACCTTCGAAGGCCCAATGATGGCAATCAAGACGGTTAATGCGCTTTCTCATAATACCGATTGGACTATTGGCCATGTGCATTCAGGTGCTTTGGGTTGGGTGGCAATGATTTCTATTGGTGCTATCTACCACCTTATCCCTGTATTGTATGGCCGCACAAAAATGTGGAGTGTACCGTTAATTAATACTCACTTCTGGTTGGCAACGGGCGGTACGGTTTTGTATATCGCCTCTATGTGGGTAAACGGTATTACTCAGGGCTTGATGCGCCTAGCCTTTAACCAGGATGGCTCGCTAACCTACAGCTTTATTGACTCTATTGAAGCAAGTTACGGTGGCTACGTTGTGCGTGCATTTGGTGGTGGTTTGTTCTTCTTGGGTATGCTGTTGATGGCTTATAACATTTACAGAACAACGCTTGAAGCCGATGAAGAGCACACCATCTTAGAAGAAAAACCCGAATCAGCCGCGCCAGCAGTCGCTTAAGGAGAACTCACGTGAAGAACCATGACATAGTCGAAAAAAATATTGGTTTGATGGCTGTATTAGTTGTCGTTGCGATCAGCTTCGGTGGACTTGTGCAAATCGTGCCTCAGTTTTTTCTTAAAGAAACAACCGAGCCTATCGAAGGCTTAAAACCACTAGCAGCACTTGAGCTCGAAGGACGCGATATTTACATTCGCGAAGGCTGCCATGTCTGCCATACGCAGATGGTGCGTCCACTACGTGCAGAAGTTGAACGCTACGGCCACTACTCAGTTGCTGGTGAGTCGGTTTATGAGCATCCATTCCTTTGGGGTTCTAAGCGCACAGGGCCTGATCTTGCGCGTGTAGGTAATCGTTATAGTGATGCTTGGCAAAAAGCACATTTATATAACCCACGTAGTGTTGTGCCGCAATCTAATATGCCTGCATTCCCTTGGTTATTTGATGCAACCCTTAATGGTAAAGATACACCTAAAAAAATGGCGGCATTACGTAAAGTGGGTGTGCCATATACCGATGAAGATATTGCAGGTGCAACTGCTGCCGTTAAAGGCGTGACAGAAATCGATGCGCTAGTGGCCTATTTGCAGCAATTAGGTACGCTTCCTATTCTTCAACAGAAGAGATAAAACAATGGATATTAACGACGTACGTGGTTTTTCAACAGTATTAATGATGCTTGCATTTATTGGTATTTGTTGGTGGGCATTTTCGCCACGACGCAAGAAGCGTTTTAATGATGCGGCAAATCTCCCCTTTGAAGATGAACAAAAACATCAGCAAGCACAAGCTGATAGTGAGAGTCAAAATAAAAACGACTCTGTGAATAAATAGGCAGGATAAGTGATGAGTGTATTTTGGAATTTTTGGATTATTGGTTTAACTACAATTAATCTAATACTAATAACATGGGTGCTGCTGGCTAACCGTAAAGTGGCGGTTAGAGATGACGCCGACCCAGAGAATAAAACTACCGGCCATGTATATGATGGTATTGAGGAATATGATAATCCGCTACCTAAGTGGTGGTTTATTATGTTTGTGATAACTATTATTTTCACTGTATTCTATTTAATTCTTTATCCTGGCATGGGTAGTTGGAAAGGGCTTTTAGGTTGGACGAGTGTTAACCAGTTAGAAAATGAACAGCGCATTGCTTTTGAAAAGCATCAAGAGTCCTATGGTGTGTTCTTGAAAACTCCTATCGAAGAGTTGATTGATGAGCCGCGTGCTATGAAAATGGCGCAGCGTGTTTTCGCTAATAACTGCGCTGTTTGCCATGGCGCAGATGGTAGTGGCTACCTTGGTTTTCCGAACCTTACTGATAAAGATTGGCTTTATGGTGGCAGCCCTGAAAAAATTAAAGAAACTCTAGTTAATGGGCGCCAAGCGGCAATGCCTGCATGGCAAGCTGTAATAGGTGAAGAGGGTATTGCTAATACCACTGAATATGTTTTGAGCTTATCGGGTCAGGAGCATGATGCAGCTAAAGCTGAGGTAGGCCAAAAACTTTATGCCCAGAATTGTATTGCTTGTCATGGTGCTGATGGTAAAGGTTTACAGGCTGTTGGTGCACCTAATTTAACTGATGATATTTGGTTATACGGTGGCGAGGCGGCGAATATTCGGCAGTCTTTACGCTTGGGGCGTAACGGGTTAATGCCTGCTCAGGCAGAGCGTTTGCGTGAAGATAAAATTCACCTATTAACGGCATATGTTTATAGTTTGTCTCTTGAAGACTAGGATTAAGCAGCTGTTTTTTTTAGCGGTATATTTATAAAGCTGGCTGATAGGTATTGTATTTATTGGCCCGCTTCAGATAACAAGTTTTAGGGAAATATTTCACAAATAAATAGATAAAAACTTATAAAGTAACATCTAAATATTATGAGCAAAAGAATGGTGTTTAGATGTACCTTTCATAAAAATAATAATAGGTTTTGTGGTGATTCATGGGTGTGTAGTTAGGTAAGTCCCGCTGCATGGTGTGTTAGATTTTGAGCCTTATTTTTTTATGAAGAATTCTACTGATATCCCTGGTCCATCGGACTGCGATTCTAATAAAAATGCCGATTCGCCACAAATTCGTTACAGGAATTTGTATGAGTCTGACGATAAAATTTATATTCGAAAAGTAAAAGGCTTTTATCAGCGTATTCGTCGCTATACAGGTATTCCTCTCCTCGTGGCTTTTTTAATTTTGCCTTGGTTGCAAATAGATGGCCGACCTTCTGTATTCTTTGATTTACCGCAACGTCAATTCTATGTGTTTTGGGTGACTTTTGGTCCTCAAGATGGAATGTTGTTAGCATGGCTATTAATTATTTCTGCCTTTGCTTTATTTACCGTTACCGCGCTTTTGGGGCGTGTATGGTGTGGTTTTACTTGCCCGCAAACTGTTTGGACCTTGATGTTTATTTGGGCAGAACACTATTGCGAAGGCGATAGAAATAAACGTATTAAACTAGATAAAAGCCCTTGGACCTTAGAAAAAATACTCAGGAAAAGCGGTAAATATTTCGCCTGGTTTTTGATTGCCTTTGTCACAGGTGCTACCTTTATTGGTTATTTTTATCCCATCGCTGATGTTTATTTAGGTTTTTTACCAACAATGTTGGACACCGGTTTAATTGTTTTTTCTGGCAATGCAACGGTAATTTTTTGGACATTGTTTTTTACTGGTATGACCTTTATGAATGCTGGTTTTTTGCGTGAGCAGGTGTGTAAATATATGTGCCCTTACGCACGTTTTCAGTCAGTCATGTACGATAACGATACGCTTGCTGTTCATTATGATGTTGAGCGCGGTGAAAACCGTGGCCCGCGTAAAATGAAGGAAGACTATAAAGCAAAAGGCTTTGGGGACTGTATCGATTGCTCTTGGTGTGTGCAGGTTTGTCCTGTTGATATTGATATTCGTGAGGGCATGCAATACGAGTGTATTAATTGTGGTCTTTGTGTTGATGCTTGTAATTCGGTGATGGATAAAATGAATTACCCTAAAGGTTTGATTCGATTTACGAGTGCAGATCAGTTGGAGAATGGAGCGACCCATTATATTCGTCCACGAGTATTTGGCTACTTTGCCTTACTTATGGTGATGGTCACAGTTTTTGTGTATACGATATCAAACAGAGAGCCAGTGACTGTTGATGTTAACCGTGATCGTGGTGCGCGTTTGTATAAGGTGCAAGGCGACAAGGTCGAAAACGTGTACATGATTAAAGTGCACAATATGGATCGGCAAGCACATGAGTTTGATCTTAAAGTGGAGGGAGACCATCCTTTTAAAATTAAGCGTTATCGTGCCGTACCTATTGAGAAAAATGAGATATTTTCTTTTCCGGTACGTATAGTCGTGGATCGCGAAAAACTCGATAGCGTTAAAGCATCGCTTACTTTTACCATTGTCTCAAAAGAAGACGATAGTATTGTTGCTAGCGAGACGACAACATTTATTGGACCTGAACTCGAGTAAATAGACTTTAGAAAACCCTTAAATTGTAACAAGTGTTGGTAAGCTTTTACTGGAACGAAGAATGGCAAAAATTATGGCAAAAGAATTGATTAATGAAGGGGATAATAAACCATGGTATCGCCAGTTTTGGGCGTGGTTTATTTTGTCACCATTGATTGTTGTTTTTATCGTATCCAGCATTACAATTACTTTGGCTGTAAAGTATGGTCAAGACCGTGTGTTAGATAATTACTACAAGGAAGGCCGCTTAATCAATATGCGGCTTGAGCAAGATCTACTGGCTATTACGCTGGGTATTAATGCTCAACTCAATTTTGATACAGCCGGTGATGATTTAGTTTTAAGCTTAACAACTAATACTCCTATTTTGCCAGATTACTTGTCCTTAGAGCTAAGTCATCCTGCACACGCTGAGCGCGATCACAAATTATTGTTAACGCGTACAGCGGCTAATCAATACAATGCAGAACTATCGGCTGAGGAATTAGCGAGCCGTTGGTATTTACGTTTATCGCCTGTTGAAAGCCCTGAAATCTTTAACAGTACTGGGGTGTTTCATGAAGTCACTGATGATGTAGAGGTTGCTACAAATGATACTTTGTGGCGTTTGCGTGGCGAAATTGACTTTGCTGAAACCCATATAGTTACCCTGCAGCCAGATAGTTGACGACGACATGGCTATATCTTCTCTTCAGCCTGTATCTGCCTCTGGTGCTGCCACCTCGCAACCTGTAGTTGATTGTTATCACTGTGGGTTACCTGTCGAGGATGAAAATGAATTTCTCTATGAAATCGCAAATAAGTCGCAAAGCTTTTGTTGTGTGGGTTGCCAAGCTGTTGCAGCACTTATTCATCAGGGTGGCTTGGAACAATTTTATCAGTATCGATCCGAGCTTAATAAAAAACCTGACGAGCGCGTTAATGATTATTCGATGTTTGACAATGATGAAATTCAGGCGAACTTTGTCGTCAAACATGATGATAATACGCGAACCGCCGATCTATTATTAGATGGCATTACCTGCGCTGCTTGTGTTTGGCTTATCGAAAAATATTTACTTTCCTTTGCTGGTGTTAAAAGAGTCTCTGTTAATGTGGTGACTTATCAGTGCTCTTTAGTTTGGGATAATGACCAGCAGCCGCTCAGCTTGTTAATGAGTTCGCTCGAAAAAATTGGTTACAGGCCTCAACCTTTTACACAGAAAAAACAGCAAGAACAACAGCAGAGCCAACAGCGTAAATTATTATTAAGGCTTGGTTTGGCGGGCTTTGGCATGATGCAGGTGGGGATGGTTGCCGTTGCATTATACGCAGGTGAATTCCAAGGCATTGATAGTGAGTTCTCTCAACTGTTGCGTTGGCTAAGTTTGTTAGTCGCCACACCCATTGTTTTATTTAGTGCACAGCCTTTTTGGACGAGTGCTTGGCGTAGTTTAAAGCGACGCCATTTGACCATGGATGTACCGGTATCTCTGGCAATTATTTTGGCCTATATTGCTAGTTTTTGGGCGACGGTTAGTGCAAGTGGTGAGGTCTATTTTGACTCTATTGCAATGTTTACCTTCTTTTTATTACTGGGGCGTTACCTTGAAATGCGCCTGCGTTATCGTAACCAGCAACTCACGGGTATGACGACACAATTGCTGCCAATGACGGTGACTCTTGTGCAAGATGACAATACCGACGAGCAGATTCCTCTTGCGGAGCTCACCTCTGGCCAACAGGTACGCATTGTTAATGGTGATACTATTCCTTGCGATGGCAAAGTCATTTCGGGTAAAAGCGCGGTGGTTGAGGCGCTATTAACCGGTGAGGTTAAGCCTGTTTCTAAAATAGCTGGTGATGAGGTCATAGCAGGTACTGTTAATACTGATGGTACTTTAATTGTTGAGGCAACAGCCGTTGGCTCGCTAACACGCCTCTCGATGATTAGTCAGTTAGTACAGCAAGCGGAACTTGCTAAGCCCGCCATGCAAATGCTTGCTGATCGTGTTGCCAGCTATTTTGTGGCTGCGGTGTTATTGTCTTCGGCTTTGGTGTTTACCTATTGGTGGCATGTTGAGCCGGAGTCCGCGCTTTGGGTGACGCTATCAGTATTGGTTGTCACTTGTCCTTGTGCTTTGTCTCTTGCAACGCCTACAGCACTTACTGCGAGTGTTGCTATGATGCGGCGCATGGGCTTGCTGGTATTAAAAGGCCATGTGATCGAGACACTCACGCACATTAATAAAATTATTTTTGATAAGACAGGTACATTGACCCACGGTAAGCCCGTGATTGTTGATGTAAAACCTATCGATGCGGAAAGCGATTACTCTTGTATTGAAAAAATTAGCCGCGAAGATATTTTATCCATTGCAGCAAGCTTAGAGCAGGGGTCTAGCCATCCAATTGCACGAGCTTTTGATCACGTTGTTGATCGAGTGAGTGTCGACAATCAAGAGACCTTTACCGGTAAGGGGGTATGTGGTGATATTGAGGGCAGTCATTATCGCCTGGGTAAGCCCGCTTTTGCTATTGATGCTAGCGATGGAGGAGATGGAGATGAAAATAAAAAGTCTAATGCATTCGCTGAGTTATTACCTCAAACCGAGTCTGATAAAACTGTCCAGTGGCTGTTATTGGTAAAGGATAATAAGCCTCTTGCCTGGATTGGTTTGTCAGATCAGTTACGTGATTCGGCAAAGGTTTCTATTGAGCGCTTAAAAGCAAAGGGCATAGAGTCTGAGATTCTAAGCGGCGATCATCATCTATCGGTTAAATCTGTGGCCGATGATTTATCTATTGGTTTTCATGCCTCGCAGATGCCAGAAGATAAATTAAGTTATGTAAGGTCCCAACAAAAAAACCACCAGTTAATGATGGTCGGCGATGGTATTAACGATGTGCCAGTTATGGCGGGGGCAGACTTATCGATAGCGATGGATTCTGCTACAGATTTTGCACGCACCCATGCAGATAGCGTATTGTTGCATGGTGACTTAGAGCTTTTGCCTAAAGCAATTGCTTTGGCCGAAAAGACAAAAGTGATTATCAGGCAAAATATTACTTGGTCTATCGCTTATAATCTTTCAGCACTACCTTTGGCCGCTTTGGGCTATTTGCCACCCTATTTGGCGGCTATAGGTATGTCTGCTAGTTCATTGATTGTATTACTTAATGCACTGCGTTTATATAAAAAAGATAGCTAAGCCAACTCACTAAGGCAGTTTTATGAGCACATTGTATTTATTGATTCCTATTGGCTTAGTATTTTTAGGACTTGCGATTAAAATGCTTTTTTGGGCAATTAATAGTGGCCAATACGATGATCTTGATATGGAAGGCCATCGAATTTTATTTGATGATGACCTCGATGCCGCTAAAAAACCGGTCTCCCAGCCACAGCCCAAACAGGCCTCCTCCGATGAGGCAAGTTCGCCTGAAAAAATAGATACGGCTAACAGTAATAATGACAAGCAATGATGAATTGTTTGTCTATTCAATACCTAGTGGCTAGCTAATGGATTATTTTTCTTTTGTTACAGCATTAAGTATTGGCTTGTTGGGCGGTGCTCACTGTATTGGTATGTGCGGAGGGGTTATTGGTGCTTTAACTATGGCTGTAGATACCCGGGATAGTACGCGACGTATCAGTTTAATTAGTGCTTATAATATCGGCCGGATAAGTAGTTATGTGTTAATTGCTGTTATTTTTTATCTACTCATTGACCAGATCGAAAGTTATTTTGCTTTGAGCATCATGCGCAGTCTTGCGGGCTTTTTATTAATTGCTATGGGTTTGTATCTGGCCAATTGGTGGCGGGGTTTGGTCTATCTCGAAAAACTAGGCGCTCATCTGTGGCGCTTAATTCAGCCTTTAAGTAAAAGTCTTTTACCTGTAAAAACACTATCCCATGCGGCTTTGTTAGGGTTTATATGGGGCTGGTTACCCTGCGGCCTTATTTACAGTGCGCTGGTATATTCGGCAACGGCATCCTCTGCGGCTAACGCTGCGTTTATTATGTTTGGTTTTTCCCTAGGTACATTACCTACGGTGTTGTTGGGTAGTTTTATGGCGGAGCGCTTTAGTGTATTTATCAAAACTAAGAGTGTGCGCAATGTCATGGCGATATGCATTATTATTTTTGGCATTTGGACTATTATTAATAACCATGCCCATCATGTTGGGCATGGCTTGCATAGTAGCCACTCTACAGTTTTGCAAGGGCAGTATTAGGTTTTATCCTTAAAATCGCTGGTATTAATTCCATACTTATTAAGTTTTTGATTAAATGTACGCCGTTCCAGTGATAGTTCTTCTAATACCTTTGCTACCTTTCCTTTATGTTCCTGCAGCTTTATTTTGATCAATGATGATTCGTAGTGATCGACCAGTTCCTTTAAGGTTCTTTTATTTTCACTGGTTTCAATAACAGTTTCTTTACTCTCAAGGGCGTAATCTATATCGGAGCAATTCTTAATGGCATAGCGAGTTGTTACGTTAATAAGCTCTCTTACGTTCCCAGGCCAAGAGTAGGCGAGTAGTTTTTCAAGAGTGTAGCTAGTGATAGGTTTGTAGTGAGTGCCTAATGTCTCACAGTTCTTGATAGAGAATATCTCAAACAAATGTACAATATCTTCCTTGCGCTCTCTTAATGGAGGTATTTTAACCTCTGCCACTTGCAGGCGAAAAAATAAATCTTGTCTAAAGTTTTCGTTGTCTCGTAAATCTTCTTTTGTAGCAGAAACTATTCTGCAGTTTATTTTTATCTCTTCATTACTGCCAACAGGTGTAATAATATTATCGGATAATGCCCTTAGCAGTTTTGCCTGTGTTGCTAGGGGTAAGCTTTCGACTTCATCTAAAAATAATGTGCCATTCTTGGCGTGCTGTAATTTCCCTATGCGTGAGGTTTTAGCGTCAGTAAAAGCCCCTTTTGCATGCCCAAATAGTTCCGCCTCGGCAAGTTGTTCGGGTATTGCAGCACAATTTAGAGGAACAAAATTGGCCTCACACCTGTTGCTAAATTCGTGTAGGCAGCGGGCTGCTAATTCTTTGCCTGAGCCTGTTTCACCATAAACCATTATAGGTATATCCAATGGTGCCAAATCGACAATGTCGCGTTTTAATTGCTTCATGGCAGGGCAGTAGCCAATCAGCTGTTGTTCTATATCGCTATTGTTGTCGAGCTTTTGTTGTATATCTGCGAGGGATAGCGTTAGCATGCGCTTCTCGACGGCTCTGTGTAGGCTATCCATCAGTCGATCTATTTCAAATGGTTTTTCTATAAAGTCGTAAATGCCATGCTTAATTGCATCAACAGCAATAGAGATGTCGCCATATCCTGTCATTAAAATAACGGGCAGGTCAGGGTCAATCTCTTGTACTTGTTGTGCAAATTCAAAACCATCGGCATCGGGCATGCGTAAGTCCGTTAAAATAACAGCGGGAAGCCCGGCTTGTATTTTACCCAAGATTTTTTTAGGGGAGCTGTAGGATTCAACATCGCTAAATTTTGTTGAGAGCAGGTCCTGTGTATTGATACGTATGTCTTCATCGTCGTCGATGATGATAATTTTAATCGTGTCTTTTTCGATCATATTCGCCATGGATTACAGTGGTGTCGCTATATTGTGACTATGGGTGCTTTCTTTATTATCTACCAAAGGTAGGCTGATGGTGAATTGAGCGCCACGCTGCTCGTCTTTATTGCCCGTTTGTGTCTCTTTGGTAATGTTCTCAACTTCGATAGAGCCGCCGTACTCTTGAACTATTTCGTAAGTGATAGCGAGCCCTAAGCCTAAACCTTTGCCGACTTTTTTGGTAGTAAAGTAGGGGTTAAACATCTTTTCTTTTACGCTGTTGTCAATGCCGCCTGCGTTGTCCTCTATTGATAACAAGACAGAACCCTTTGAACAAGATGTAGTGATAGTAAGTAAAGGGTTTTTGGTTTTCTCTAATACATCAATCGCATTTTGTATAATGTTGGATAAGATTAAATCGATTTTTAGTGGGTTGGCACTGATCAATATGTTGCTGTAGTCGTTATTTATCGTCAGTGATATACCTTTCTCTTTGAATACATCTTTGAATGTATCGAGGGTTCGATTGATGGTTTCAATTAGATCGATATTGATATGTGCCTCATTGTCTTGATAGCTAAAAAACTTTAGTAGCTTTATCACGTTATGCATTTTCTCATTGAGTGGGGCGAGCCGGCTGGCCGATTCATTGGCACCATTCCAATCGCTGTTTTTCATTTTGGCATCAATAGCGGCAATGGAGCTTTTCATGGCAGTTAGTGGCTGGCTAAGTTCATGAACAATGGTAGCTGCCATATTACCTAGAGCAATGGCTTTGTTTTTTTGGTTTAGTTTCTTTTGCGTCGATTGTAATTCTTTGGTGCGGTTTTCAATAATATTTTCTAGCTCGGAGTTTATTTCTATGAGTTGATTTTCGGCCATTTTCCGGCGACTAATATTGACAATAGTCATCAAATAGACTTGTTTTTCTAAAGTGTTTACTTTGCTAATCGCAAACATAACCGGAATAGGTTTTGGGGTGTTGGTTGTTGTCTCATGATAGGCGGGAGAGGCAATATCTTGTAGTAAAATGCTATCGAAGTCCGGGTCTGTTATATCAATGAGTTGGTTGATGTGCAGAGTGTTGGATTTTGGGTTGGCATTGTTGTCTATGCATAAAAGGTGTTTTGCATATTCGTTCGTAGAGATTAGCTCGCCTGATTTTGAGAAAAGAATCACTCCTATATGAATATTATCCATCATGGTTTGTAACTCTTCTTGCCTTTTCTCCTGTAAGATTCTGTTTTTATTTTTTGACTCTGCTATATGTTTTTTATTATTGATATTCAGTTGCGCTAAAAACAGTAAAATAGAAATAACAATGAAGATAATCAAAGCATCGTTGACAATGCTACTGTGGTTGACTAGGTAGTAGAGGTTCCAGCCGGTTTCTGAAACATTGAGGCTACTGACTAGATACAGTTTTTTATCGACAAGCCAAAATGTCTTATGATTATTTTGTGAAAAAGAGAAGTTGACCGACTTTGAATAAAGGTTAGTGTGTTCGCTGCCAATAAATTGTTGTTGTAAGTTAATTTTGTCCAGTGTGGTTTTTGTTGGATCACCAATGCTGCGATAGCGCCATGGTTCGATAGAGCTTAAAATAACAATACCATTTTCGTCGGCAACAGCAATATTTTCAGCAGAGTTGGCCCATTTTTCTTCCCAATGACTTAAATTTAGCTTAACAACAGCAACACCTATAGTCTGGTTATTATGCAGTATAGGCGAAGAGATAAAAAAACCTGGAATGCCTGTGGTTGCTCCTTTTGCATAGTAAAATTGCCGGCTATTTTCGGCTAACGCGCGGTTGAAATAAGGCCTAAACGAATAGTTATGATAGAGAAACCCACCGCTTATTTCATCATGATTACTAGTGGCTTTTACGGTGCCGCTTTTATCCATCAGATAGACGACTTCTGCACCTGAGCGCTTGGCGATAAATTTTAGTTTCTCACTAGCATTTAAGTAATTCGTGTTTGGGTCGATAATTACTTGCCTTAAAACATCGTCTTCAGCAATTAGCGAGGGTAAGTATTCGTATTGATTAATTGATGCAACGAGGGATTGTTCATAGATCAGCGAAGAGCGGTTATTGATTGAGCTTGTATAAAATAATTGGATTACATAAAAAGTCACGCTACAAATTAATGCTAACAGTAAAATTATGATGAATTGTTTAATTCTAATCCGCATGCCGTCTATTCGCTTATCGATAACGGATATATCATAGCGCACTTATTGCTCGATTTCTTCGGTTTTAGAGTTTGCCTTATAGTCTTATGTGTTTTGAGAATTTTTTTTCTTTTTTGTAATTCAAAAAAGGAAAATTATTTCTCTTTTCGCTTGCCTTTATCAAATTTTCGGCTGATGCATAACGATGTTTGCCCTGTTTATAGGGCTTGTAAAATACTGGTATAGATTGTGCTAAAGGAGATAGATGTAAATGCTATAGCAGCTCAGGTGAGGTTGCTAAGACAGTGCTTAATAAATAGCTAAGCGGCTAGCAAGACAATGCTAAATTAAGTAATATGAATGCAGTATGTTGTACTACCGAAAGTAGAATTGTTAATTATAAAAATAATGTGGAGATGATGATATGTTGAAAAAAATGAATATTGCCATAATGGCGAGCGCTGTAGTGCTTAGCTCGACGGCTGCAAGTGTTGCAGTAGCGGACGAGTGGAATGTTTCGCTATGGAGTAAGCGTCGTGCTTTTACTGAGCACGTAGAGAAGCTAGCTGAACTAGTATCTGCTAAGACCAATGGTGAATTTAAATTAAATTTATCCTATGGTGGGCTTTCTAAAAACAAAGAGAACCTCGATGGTATCTCTATTGGTGCCTTTGAGATGGCTCAATTTTGTTCCTTCTATCACAAAGCAAAAAACCCAACGATTACTGTAACAGAGTTGCCTTTCGCTAAAGATGTATCGCTAGCTCGCCTAACAGAGATCTCTCGTGAGGTGTATAAGCATCCCGCTGTAGTTAAAGACTTAGCGCGTTGGAATGCGACTTTGTTAATGCCTTCGCCACTCCCTCAGTATAATATTATTGGTGTAGGTGATACGCCTAAGTCTCTCTCTGACTTTAAGGGTAAGCGACTTCGTGGCCCTGGTGGTATTGCAGGTGTAATGTCGCAATTGGGTGCGGTTAAAACAGGTGTTGCTGCTAACGAAGTACGTCAAGCGCTAGATGCCGGTGTTATTGATACGGTTGCCTTTGCTCAGCATGCGCATTTGGCATTTGGCTCTATTCAAGCAGGGCAGTGGGCGACTACCAATTTAAATTTGGGTACAGCTAATTGCCCGGTTGTGGTTAATACCGATGCGCTTAATAGCTTGAGTAAAGAGCATAAGGCAGCGCTAATGAGTTCTATCGATGAGTCCCTTGACCATTATGTAAGTAATTACGAGGGTAAGATTGTTGGTAAATATGATACTACCTTAAAGGAAAAAGGTATTAAGGAAGTTACATTTACACCAGAGCAAACCGCAGAGTTAAATAAAATGGCTGAGTCAGTGAGAGCTAAGTGGATCGCCGATAATAAGAAGAAGTTTAAGGCGAAAGAACTATATGACTTTACAGAAGCGCTATTCAATAAATAGGCTTTAGTTCCTAGTAAGTACCCTGCTGCTTTAAAGGTAGTGGGGTACTAATTTTTTAAAGAGTATTTTTACCGATTTTAATAACAAGTTTAAGTATTCTTTAAGAAGTTAATGATGATAAAAATAATAAATTCAGTCATCTTGTTAGTGTTTAAAACTGCTTTTTAGTAGTAAACCCCTTTTAGTTTTCCAAAAAATTGAGGCCTTATATGTCTGGTTCATCGACTGTATTAGAAGATGATTCATTATTAAGCAAAGTTGATCGTTGCTATTTTAAATTAGAGTCATTACTAAATCTGATGGGCGGCTTAGTTATTTTTGCCATTGTATTACTTGCAGTTGCCAATATTATCGGCCGTAAGTTATTTGGTTTGCCGGTTAGTGGTTATATCGATTGGACCGAACAAGCGATGGCTTTTTTTGCCTTTTTTGGTATCGCTTATTGTCAGCGTTTAGGTGGCCATATTCGTATGGATATTTTTGTAGGCTCGCTGCGCAAGAGGGCTTTATGGCTTTTTGAACTGCTTTCAACACTACTTATGTTTGCTATTACAGTTTTGCTAATTATTGGCTCTTACGATCATTTTTTACGTGCCTGGACAAATGGTGACAGCTCTTTTGATATCGATTTACCGACATGGCCTGCTAAGTTAGTTGTACCAGTCATGCTAACCGTATTAGCGCTGCGCTTTTTGTTAAATATCTGGGGGTATGTTCGAGCATTAATCGAAGGCGGTGATAAGCCTGTTGCCGTACCTCTAATTGAGGATGCTAAAACACAGGCAGAAAATGAGGCGAGAACAGTCTCTGGTGCATCAGTCGATGAGGAGATGAAATAATGTTTGCTTCTCTTTACGACAATATGATGGCCGTTGAGCCGATTGAAATGGGGCTTTGGGTCTCGGGCTTTATGCTCATTGCAGTACTTATTGGTGTACGTGTTGCGTTTGCAGCAGCTATTGCAGGTTTTTTAGGCCTGTTGTGGTACTTTACTGCAAAGTTAGGTTTCGAAAAAGCTTTTTGGGTTGCAGTAAAGACGGCAGGTACTGTCCCACATTCTAAGGTTTCTACGTCAGCTTTATCGCTTATCCCTGTGTTTATTTTAATTGGTTTCCTCGCCTACTATGCAGGATTAACGCGGGCTTTATTCGAGGCGGCCAAGCGTTGGGTAGGTTGGTTACCTGGTGGTATGGCGCTCTCTACGGTTTTCTCTACCGCAGGTTTTGCAGCTGTATCGGGTGCATCTGTTGCTACATCGGCAGTGTTTGCCCGTATTGCAATCCCTGAAATGTTACGCCTTGGCTACGACAAGCGCTTTGCAGCAGGTGTTGTCGCTGCATCGGGTACTTTGGCTTCGCTGATTCCTCCCTCTGCCATTTTAGTGATTTATGCCATTATCGTTGAGCAGGATGTCGGTGCTTTATTGGTGGCTGGGTTTTTACCGGGTGCAGTATCTGCCTTGATTTATGCAGGGCTAGTGATTGGTTTGGCGATGTTAAATCCAAAGTATGGACCAAAGGTAACAGGCTTTAGTTGGAAAGAACGCCTGGTATCGCTACCGCCAACATTCCCAATCTTCTTCGTTGTCGCCATTATTATTTTTAGCGTTTATGGCGGTTGGGGTACACCTACGGAGGCTGGTGCACTTGGTGCTTTTGTGGTGTTTTGTATGGCAGTCTACAAGGGTATGAAGTGGGGTAACTTTAAAGATGCCCTAATGGAAGCGAGCAAGCTTACTGTAATGATATTTTCAATTATCTGGGGGGTATTGTTGTATGTGCGCTTTTTAGGCTTTGCCGATTTACCCCACGCCTTTGCCGACTGGATCGCAGGGCTTGAGCAAAACCCAATGATTACCCTGATATTTATTTTACTGGCTTATGCAATACTGGGTATGTTTATGGATGCCATCGGTATGTTGCTACTGACATTGCCTGTTGTGTTTCCTGCGATTATTGCGCTCAACGGTGGGCCAGATGTTACAGCAGCTGATTCAGCCTTTGGTGTATCTGCCGTTGGTTGTGCCATATGGTTTGGTATTATTGTGGTTAAGATGGCAGAATTTTGTTTGATCACACCACCCATAGGCTTGAATTGTTTTGTTGTGGCAGGTGTGCGTCCCGAGCTTTCTGTGCAGGATGTTTTTCGTGGTGTGACTCCCTTTTTCTTTGCCGATATGATCACTATTGGTGTGTTAATCGCCTTTCCGAGTATTGTGCTTTGGCTGCCTAAATTGATTTTGGGTATTGTTTAAGGTGATTTTATTGCTTTTTTACTGCTAATGCCCGCCTAGTGTGGGTATTAAGTGGTATTAAATGAGTAGATGACTATAGGCTTGGGTTATTAAACGTATAAATAGATGATTTGATAGTTTCCTTTTAAGAAATTAAGTTCCAATTTCTTGTTTTCTAGGCTGTTTTGGCCTATTTATTTAAATAATATGGCCCCCTATTGATTTATCCTATAATCGGTTACAATTTCTTTGGTGTAGTATTTAGAGGTTTGCGGTATTAATATACCGCTGCAGTTATTGGTTTTTTGAGTAGAGGGATATTAGGAGATTATTTTTATAGTGTTTAAATGGATGTGATCACGTCAATATAAAAAGTGATTTAAATTGATACGATTATTAATAATAATAGTTTGATCTAAAATTACTCATAGTTAGCCAATATAATAATATAAGGTAATCGTGAAATGAGTTCTGACTCAGCTATAGTTGGTCATATCCAACAGCATTTAGACAGCCAATCCACTGGGGCGCTTTTTCTTAAATTAGCCGATGGTCAGTTGCTGCAGTTATTTTTTATTAATGGCGAAATTCAGTCGATGAAATACCATGGTGCAACTGGCCTCGATGTACTTAATGAATTAGCTGGGTTAGAGGTTGCTAAGTCTCAGTTTCATGATGGTGCTGTTAGTCGAGTTGTTAATCAATTACCAAGTACAACTGACATAATTGAGATGATCAAAAGTAGGTCGGTTGTTGAGATGTCTACCTCTGCAGCCGGCGTTGGTATTAGTCACGATGATGTCGTTAATATAGAAAGAGCATTTATTGCTTTTGTAGGGCCTATAGGCGATATGATTTTTAAGGAAGAGCTTGATAATGCTAAATCTAAAGCCGATCTAGTCAATCGTTTATCGCAACAATTGGATGGAAGTGATCGCTCATCATTCCAAAGCCAGGTGGAATAATTAATGTATAGACAGTTATTGAAAGCCAGCTCTTAGCTGGTTTTTTGCTTTTTGTAAGTTAATTTTTGGGTAATCTAATTCTAGTAAATGTATAAATCTCAAGGTTTTAAAGGCGTCAAACCACTGGTGGATATGCACCATACATAATTTACTATCATTAATTTGTAAGTCGATATGACTAAATAGTACATTGATGTGGAGGTCTTGCAATGCATTCTGCGCTTCTTTGCTCTGTTGTGTAAGCCAACTATGGGTGTTGTGCTTGTAACTAAATAAGACCTCAAAAGATAATAAAAGATTTTTTAGTTCAAGAAATACCCTAGGGTTATAGGTTAGTAGGGTTGTTTGAGATTCTTCCTTTTCGAGTATTTGTTTTACCGCAGGCCCAGTTCCAAAAGGCACTCTGTTGGATTCTCTTGTAGCAATGATGAGCTTATCGCCTTTGAGTTGTTTTATGCTGCCAACTTTAGCCAGTTTGTTTAGGCAGTAAAAATCTTCCCCTCCTGCGCGTTTCGTAAAGCCTCTTACTAAGATATAGGGCTCTACTTTAATAGTAATACAGCTGCCTAATGTATGGTAAGCATAAGGCGAGTTTGCATAGCGAAGGCCATCTACATAGTAGTTTATGGACTCTTCATAAAGCTGAGTAGATTCTGTGACTTTATTGTTGTCGCCAAGGTGTGCAAAATCATAAACCGCTGCACTGGTGTTTTTGTGTGTAAATGTACTTGTTTGCTGGAAGTAATTATCGGGCAAGCTTGTATCTGCATCGCTGGTGTGTAACCAGCTTGATTCAATTATATTTTGTTGAATCAAAAGGCAGGCAAAGTCACAGCCTATTTTGCGCGCAAGCCCTACCCCTTTTTTATGGGCTAGCTTTCTGTGTCTTGTAAAAAAATCTAATAAAACAATACTTGAGTTTGAAGTTTTATGGTCAAACTTAAGAAAAATATCTTTTGCGGATTGCTCTGATGCAGCCTTTAGAGGCAATTCCTGTAGGCTCTCCCAAAAAAGTGTATTTTTTGTTGTATCGTTATCATTGTCAGGCTGGTTAACAACAATAATAATTAACGTGTTTCCCCATGTTTTTTTCTCTAGTTTAGAGATAAGAGAAAAAACAAATTGATTGCTTTCATTATATGCGGGAATGATTAGGCAATGATTAAATGGTTGTGAGCGGAGGAAGTTATTGGGTATAAATGCCGATAAATCATCTACTGCAGACTCTGCGTGATGATGTAGGTAGCTTTCTAGATGGTTCTTTTTCTTAGCCATTTACTCTTCGCTGCTGTGCGGGCTGATATCCGCTTTATCATTCTCGTGAAATAAGAAGTCTTTTGTATCAATGCAGCGCGGCCCGTAAGGGTAGGTTTTTGACAATCGCTGCTTCGATATCTAACCACCAATCTAGGCGTGCCTCGATTTTTTTGTGATCGATATACAGCTCGGCAAGGTCAATAAAAAGCAAATGGTGCTTAGCTTCGGATTCGGCAATGAGCTGGTAGAATTTTTTAAGCTCTGGGTCTGGATGAGTGTCACCAATAAGACCAAATCGTTCGCAACCACGAGCTTCAATAATTGCTCCCGTTAATAATCGATCCAATAGGTACATTTCTGAATCGCCTTTAGATATGTGTTGGCGAATTTGGTTGACGTAAGGGTCTTTTTCGTCACTGCCTAATTGTAAGTCACGGGCCTGCATGAGTTTGATAACTTCTCGAAAATGGGCCAGCTCCTCTATGGATAGATCGACCATTTCGCGAACAAGCTCTGGCTTATCTGGATAATGGGACAGCATGGACATTGCCATGCCAGAGGCTTTTTTTTCTGCTTGTGCATGGTGGTTAAGAAACGCATTAAAGTCAGCAAGCACAGTTTGCGTCCATGCTGGGGAAGTGCGCTCGCGAAGAGTTAATAGATTAGGGTCAATTTTGGGCATAGTATTATAAGTAGTGTCGCAAATAACGTTATCTAAAGAGTGTTAGTAAAAAGGTTTGCCCGTATTTTGGGTAGCCCCATCTGTCGGGCATTATAGTATGAAAACATTGCTGTGGGTATTTGCTAAGGTTGTTAGCAAAGGGTGCAGCAACTGTTTATAATAGAGGTTTACTATAGCCTATTCGCATCCCATGATTTTAAATGATGCGTTTTACTCTACTTAAGGATGCTTTAATGATCATCTCTCCAAAGGTTCGTGGTTTTATCTGTATTAATGCTCACCCCCAAGGTTGTGCCGCCAATATTCAAGAGCAAATCGACCATATTAAATCTAATGCCGATTTATTTTCTAGTGGTGAAGGCTCACCTAAAAATGTGTTGGTGATCGGTTCGTCAACAGGCTATGGCCTAGCTTCACGTATTACCGCTGCATTTGGTTATGGCGCAAAGACCTTGGGTTTGTTTTTTGAGAAGCCACCCACCGAGAGAAAAACAGGTTCAGCCGGTTACTATAATTCTGCTGCCTTTGAAGATGCCGCAAAAGAAGCCGGCCTTTATGCAAAAAGTATTAACGGGGATGCTTTCTCCCACGAGGCAAAACAAAAAGCGATTGATGTGATTAAAGCTGATATGGGCAAAATCGACTTGGTCATCTATAGCTTGGCCTCTCCTCGTAGGCAAGATCCAGATTCGGGCGAGGTTTTCTCCTCTACCCTAAAACCTATTGGTGAGAGTTATACGGCAAAAAACTTAAACACCGATACAAAAGTCGTGGGTGAGGTAACTGTAGAGCCTGCCTCCGATGAAGAAATTGCTACTACGGTTAAAGTAATGGGGGGAGAAGACTGGCAGCTATGGATTGACGCACTCGCTAAAGCTGATGTGTTGGCTGATGGCGTTAAAACTGTTGCCTATACCTATCTAGGTGAAAAACTCACTTGGCCCATTTACGGTCATGCCACTATTGGTAAGGCTAAAGAAGATCTAGATCGTGCAGCAACCGAGTTGCGTGAGCAGCTCAAGCCACTTAATGGTGGCGCTAATGTGTCGGTATTAAAAGCGGTTGTTACACAGGCGAGCTCAGCGATACCTGTAATGCCACTTTATCTGGCTATTTTATTTAAAGTCATGCAGGAAGAGGGGACACACGAAGGTTGTATCGAGCAATTAAAGCGCCTGTTTGCAGAATGTTTATATACTGATACCCCAAGACTTGATGATGTTAATCGCCTACGTGTTGATGACCTTGAATTGCGACCCGAAACTCAGCAAAAGGTAGAGGCAATATGGCCGCAGGTCAGTTCTGACAATCTCGATGAGCTAACCGACTTTGCACTTTATCAGCGTGAGTTTTTGCGCTTATTTGGTTTTGGTGTTGCCGGTGTAGATTACGAGGCCGATACTAGCCCTATGGTCAGTGCTGATTTTTTATAAGTTTTAGTATTTGAACTGGTAGTATAACGAGGTCATCGAACGTAATGATTTATCGCCCTTTAGGGAATAGTGGTATCCAAGTTAGCCTGATTACTTTAGGTACGATGACCTTTGGTGAGCAAAATAGCGAGGCAGAGGCTTTTGAACAGATGGATTATGCCTATGAGCAGGGCGTAAACTGTTTTGATACTGCCGAGATGTACCCCATCCCTCCTAAAGAGAGTACCTATGGTGACTCTGAACGGATGGTGGGTAATTGGCTAAAAAGTAGAGGCCTGCGCGATAAAATAGTTTTGGCAACAAAAGTTGCAGGTAATGGCCAGTTGCATCCTGGCTTTGATTATATTCGTGGCTGCCCTCGTTTAAGTAGCAAACAAATTAAGCAAGCAGTTGATAGCTCTCTTGAGCGTTTACAAACTGACGTGATTGATCTTTATCAACTACATTGGCCAGAGCGTCGTACCAATTTTTTTGGTCGCCTTGGTTATGAGCACCCTGAGAGCGAGGATATTTATTCTCTAGAAGAATCATTGTCTGCCATGGCTGATTTAGTCAAAGCCGGTAAAGTTCGTGCTATTGGTGTGTCTAATGAGACGCCGTGGGGGCTAATGGAAGCCTGCCGTATTGCTGAAAAATATAACCTGCCTCGCATTCTCAGTATCCAAAACCCCTACAACTTGTTAAATCGTACATTCGAAATTGGTCTCTCAGAGATTTCCTGTCGTGAACAAATTAGCTTATTGGCCTATTCGCCATTAGCCTTTGGTGTGTTAACGGGTAAGTATCGAGGTGGTGCGCAGCCTTCGAATGCACGTCTAACCCTATATACTCGCTTTTCTCGCTATAGTAATGAAAATGCGCAAAGAGCGACAGAGTCTTATTATCAGTTGGCCAAGGCTCACGGCCTAACATTAACCGAGCTTTCAATGGCTTTTGTTAATCGTCAGCCTTTTGTTGCTACCAATATTATTGGGGCAACGACGCTCCCCCAGTTACGTGAAAATATAGCCAGTGTTGATGTCGAGTTAAGTGTTGATGTTCTAGAAGGCATCACTGAAATTCATAAGCAACACGCTAACCCCGCGCCTTAGGTGTTAAGTTTGTGTTTTGTGCCTCTGTTTAACATTTTTCATTTCTTAGTAAAGAAATTGACAACCATGGTTTATAAAATATAAATGGTAAAAACCAACGCCCCACGCTTTTCAATTGCACTGCTACATCCTAGGTATTGGCTAACATGGCTAGGCTTTGGTGTGCTTGCTCTACTTGCTCAGCTACCTTTCAAATGGCAAATGTGGATGGGAAGGAAACTAGGTCGGTTATTGTATCGCTTAGTTAAGCGCCGTCGTTTAATTGCTGAGCGTAATGTTGAGCTGTGCTTTCCTGAGTATAGCGCCGAGCAGCAACAAGATTTGGTTATAAGGCACTTTGAATCCAATGGTTTGATCTTATTTGAGATGGGTATGGCTTGGTTTATGCCTTATTGGCGCTTGCGTAAGCGCTTTGTTGTTAAAGGCCGCGAGAATTGGGACAAGCTTCAAGATAATAATCAAGGTGGTTTGATTATAGGTTTACATATGGCGACCTTAGAGATTGCTAATGTCGGGGCTAACCGTTTATTTACTATGTCTGTCTCTTATCGCCCGCATAATAATAAGGCCTATGATTTTATACAATATCGTGGTCGTATTCGCCACAATGCTGAGGCTAAGACAATTGCTCGTCACGATGTACGGGGTATGGTGCGTACTCTTAAGCAAGGTGGTTTACTATGGTATGCACCGGATCAAGACTATGGGCGTAAAGTGAGTCAATTTGTTCCTTGGTTTGGTATTGAGACTGCAACACTTGCTATGACGCCCAAGCTCTTAAAAATGGCCAAAGTCCCCGCGTTGGCTGTTATGTATTACCGTTTGCCTGACTTTAGTGGTTATGTGCTTGACTTTAGGGAAGTTATCGAAGGAATCCCATCGGGAGATGATAACTCTGATTTAGCATTGCTTAACCGCCATATCGAGGCTTGTGTTCGTGAAAAACCCGAAGAGTATTGGTGGGTGCATCGACGCTTTAAGACACGCCCAGATGGGCAGGATAGCTTCTATAAGTAGTAATAACGACATAGAATAAGAAAAATAATATATAGCTCCAAGCATCAAAATTTTATAATAGTTTTTGTGATTGATAGCGATATCAATAATATCCTTGTATAAGCCTGTTTCGGTCAGTACTATTGCATCTTTTTAGTGCCGTAGTTTTTGTGTTATAGCTAATAGATCTTAGTTAGCGGCAACCGCGGATATTTATTAAGTAATACCCTTTACGCACATTTTTTAAGAAATACCGGAGTATCAGCATGAATCAAAATGGTCCAGCACTTCAAGGCAGTATGGTTGCATTAGTAACCCCTATGCACCTTGATGGCTCTATTGATTGGATATCATTAGATAAATTAGTTGAATTCCATATTAAAGAAGGTACCAATACCATTGTCGCCGTAGGTACTACGGGCGAGTCTGCAACCTTGTCAGTTAGCGAACATTTACAGGTTGTAGAACGTGTTGTGGATAAGGTTACTGGCCGCATATCTGTGGTTGCAGGTACGGGTGCTAACTCTACACGTGAAGCTGTCGAGTTGACTAAATCTGCTCATTCTGTGGGCGTTGATGCTTGTTTATTGGTTGTACCTTATTATAACAAGCCAACGCAGGAAGGACTGTTTAGCCACTTTAGTTTTATTGCCGATGCAGTGGCTGTGCCACAGATCCTATACAATGTACCGGGTCGTACAATTACCGATATGCAAAATGATATTGTTGTGCGTTTATCTGCCCATGAAAATATTATAGGTATTAAAGATGCGACGGGTGATATTGCTCGCGGTGAAGAGCTAATAAATAGCGTTCCAGATGATTTTTATGTCTACTCTGGGGATGACCCAACCGCACCTGAGTTAATGCTAGTTGGCGGTAAAGGTAATATATCGGTTACCGCTAATGTAGCGCCACGAAAAATGGCCGAGCTTTGTCGTTTGGCTATTGCTGGCGAGGCAGAGGCAGCAAGAAACTTACAAAGTGAATTAAACCCTCTTCATGGGGCTTTATTCACCGAGGCTAACCCTATCCCTGTAAAATGGGCTGTGTCTGAGTTAGGTTTAATGCCAAGTGGTATACGTTTGCCATTAACGCCACTAACCGATAGCAGTAAAGAGCCATTACGTAATGCGATGACTTCGCTTTCTCTGATTTAAATATTGATATAGTTTATGAAACAATCGTTGTTTTTTTTGACCCGTTTTTCTTTGTTGGTTTTATTAATAGGGGTGGTTGGCTGCTCTTTTTCACGTAAAAAGCCAGATTATCTCGAATCTGAATCACTGCCACCGATTAAAGTGCCAGAAGAGCTTGATGACAGGCGTATTGGTCAATTGTATCGCTTGCCCGAGCAAGAAATTATCGTACCATCTTCATTTAAAGTACCTTTTCCACCTGCTGGTTCGGCGTTGGCTTCAGAAAGAGGGGCAACACTACAAAAACTCGACGATAAGCTATGGATATTAAACGATACTACGGTTGCTAAAACTTGGGTACAGCTCATTAATTTTTTAACAGATAGAAATGTCAGCTTAGCAAAAACAGATTTAGAGAATGCAGTCCTACAAACTAATTGGTTTAACGAGGGTTTGCAGCCCGGGTTTAGCATTCGTTATCGCCTGCGTTTAGAGCGAGGTTTCCAAACTAATACCACAGAGATCTATTTGACTAATCAGAAAAGAGATAGCTCTAATTTGATCAGCGAATGGTCTGGTCAAGATAAAACTATTGGTGATGATAGTATTCATGGACAATTGATCGCTGATGCTTTACTTAAATATCTAACCGGTGGCCAGAGCAATGTGGGTAATTCTCTATTGGCAGAGTCTATTAGCCTACCCGAAAAATCAAAATTGATATTAGTTAATAACGAGCCCGCACTATCGATAGAGTTTGGTGGCGGTAGTTCAAGAATTTATCAAGCATTATCCAACGCGTTAGTTACCGATGGCTTCTTGGTATACGATAAAGACACTGCTAATGGCTTTTTCCATTTCGATACCTATGAAGTAGACCAGAAAAAACGACGCTTGTTGGGTTTGGTTAGATCTAAGGAAACAATACAAAAAGAAAAAATTATCGCAAATAAGAAGAGTCGCCACTCCCTAGAAAAGATCATAGAAAGATTGCCCAATAAACCGAGTATTAATACGTTCTTTTTTAAGGGTAAAAATCGACCAAATGTGTCTCGCCTTTCTGGTGTGCCAGGCTTTCTATTAGTGGTTAAGCTTGCAGATAATGGCCATACAATATATGTAAGAGATGGTTACGGTAAAGTACTTAAAACCGATGATGCTAAAGAATTATTAGACGAGATTCGCCTGCGTCTTTTCTAAGTTAAGTTTGCCATTTTAAGCGATGAGCTTGTAAAGTCTGTTTTTATATTCGTTGGGTTTTTATGCGGTTTTCTTCATTGGGCAGTGGTAGTAAAGGTAACGGAACACTTATCTGCTATGAAGACTGCACGATATTAGTTGATTGTGGCTTTACACTAAAACAAACGCTCAAGCGACTCGAACGCTTAAATGTATCGGCCGAGCAAATAGATGCTATTGTTGTGACTCATGAGCATGGTGATCACCTAAATGGTGTTGGCCCACTTGCTAGAAAATACAAACTCCCAGTTTATATGACATCGGCCACATACCGTAGTCGCAGTATTGGTGTTTTGCCAGAACTCATCTTAATCAAAAATTATCTGCCTTTTTCTATTAAATCTATCAATATAACCCCTGTTGCAGTACCTCATGATGCCAGTGAACCAGCTCAATTTGTATTTGAGGCGAATGACCTGCGCTTAGGTATTTTAACCGATTTGGGGAGTATTACCCCCCATGTAGAGATGCACTATCAGGCATGTGATGGGCTTGTACTTGAGTCTAATCATGATTCACTGATGCTTGCATCGGGAGAATATCCGACCTCTTTAAAGCAACGAGTCGGCGGCCCATGGGGACACCTTAACAACCGTCAGGCGGCAGACTTTTTAATGCGTGTCGACCGCGACCGCCTAAAGCAACTCGTGATTGCTCATATTAGCCTCCAAAATAATACCATTGCCTTGGTCGAGGAAGCATTTGCTGAGGTTAGTGCACCCATCGATAACATCCATTATGCCTGTCAAGATGAGGGTTTCGATTGGATTAGTTTGTAAGTTATTTGTGTCTATTAAATATACAAGCCAATCATGTTATTCAGTTGCTTTTTACAACTTATTCAGCTATTTTTATACTATATAGACTTGTTTTTTGTTATCTTTATAACGAAATTAGTCAAATCTATCGCAATAAACACATCACTAACAGTAGATCAAACAGCCATGACGTTTATAACTGGTATTAGTAATGATCCTTCAAGGATGCACAAAGTTGATGATCGCAGGCGAACAGAGCGAAAATCTACATCCATTCGTGTTGAAATCACACATCCCTCTATAGGTACTATTATTGGGTCTACGCGCGATATTTCAGATGGTGGCGCGTCGGTAAAAATTGAAAATCATCCTATTCCTCCACTGGGTACCTCTGTAAAGGTAAGGTTTATCAAAATGGTAGGTGCGGTTAACCAAGAACCTGTTAACATGAAAGTCATGCACCATATGCGTAATACCATTGGATTGATGTTTGCCTAAAGCGACCTGTTATCGTATTCATTGTTATCAACGCATAGCCTCTTTGTGCTTTTTATTTTTTGTTCTTATTATCCCTCTCTTTTATAACTATTGATGAATATTTGCGGTATTTATTCCTTCTTGCCGAGTGAGGCCATTGCTCCTATTAATTTAGACGCTCTCGCGAGTGAAACGGGACTAGTTATTCTCGATCAAGCCCCTGTCTCATTTGAAGAAGGGGCTTTGGTATTAGGTGTTTCTGATCAGGGGTTGGGGCTTCACTTTACCGGGAAAAAAACACCTAAACCTATTTGGGTTGATTTTTTGGGCGGGGCTAATGCCCATCGACGTCAATTTGGGGGTGGTAAGAGCCAGTTAATAGCAAAAGCTGTAGGCTTAAAAAGCCGTTATCGGCCACATATATTAGATGTTACAGCAGGCCTTGGGCAAGATGGCTTTGTGTTGAGTACCTTGGGTTGTAACGTTACCCTAATTGAGCGTGTGCCTGTTATTTTTGAATTGTTAAAGGATGGTCTATCGAGGGCAGGGAAAACAAGCGATGAGCAATTACGGGCTATTATTCAGCGTATATCTCTTATGGGTAAAAACTCGATAGAGTATTTGAACTCTATCGATAGTGAGTCAGATAATAGGCCTGATGTTATTTATGTGGATCCGATGTTTCCCGAGCGCCAAAAGAGCGCCCAGGTTAAAAAGAATATGAGCGTATTCCAAACGCTTGTTGGTAGTGACAATGATGCAGGTGATTTGCTCGATTTGGCGTTAACTCGTGCAAAGTACCGTGTTGTTATTAAACGGCCTAGGAAAGCCGCCAGTATTTCAGAGCAATTTCCAGATAAAAAATTGCCTAAAGCTGGTTTGGTACTGGAGGGAAAATCAAGCCGATACGACATTTACCCGATTGCTAAAATGCCAGAGATCTAACTTTATAAAGCGTATAGACAAGTAAAAAATAACTAGGGCATCTAGTGTATAAAGAGCAAGAGAAAAAGCCGAATGAAAATTAATGTTATGTTAGGCCTTACCTTTGGCATTGTTTTGATTGTAATGATGAGTAAGGTGTTTGCTGTAGCGAGTGTAAGCCTGCGCTATGAGGCTCCTAAATCAGAGATCGATAAATCTACTCTAGAGTGGATTAAAGCTTTGCCTAGAGAGGTTTTAATTGTTGAGGCTAACAGTGATCAGGATAAGGTCAATGTAATGGATGGTATTGTTAACTACATCAACGAGACGTTTAAACTTGAATATTCTATTACTCTAGTGATTGGTTCTGGGCGTGTTGCTTACGCGGATGGTCGGGATAGAGTTATTTTTATACCTTTTAGCTTTTTTGAAGAGGCACGACAATTATTTTCACAAGCAGGTAAGGGCGATTTAATTAATCAGGCCGTTAGCGACGCTTTTTTACATACAGTTCTACACGAGTTAGGGCACCTCTTAATAGAGATGCATGATATTCCTATTGTTGGACGCGAAGAAGATGCTGTTGATGCTTTAGCAACAGCGTTGATGATCGATTCATTTACTCGTGGGGCACAAAGAGTAGAGCATATTGCTGAACTTTACGGGCTTGAGCGAGAAGAGATAAAAAATTTACGCAAGTGGGATTTTATTGGCGAGCATAGCTTAAATATACAGCGGCATTATCAAATGTTATGTCATGTATATGGCAGTGCACCAGATAAATATAAAGAACTGAAACGTCGTGTTGGCTTTAGTGATGACCGTGCTGATATTTGCATTGATGAGTACCAGCAAATAACGCAGGGTTGGTTTCAATTATTGGAACCTTATTTTCAAGAGTAATCGTGTAGGTTCTGCATTCTATTTACGAGCAGTTTTTTATGAATACTTTAACATGACACCAAATTACGTTGCTCGCCCTTAAGAAAGCTCTCTATATTATCAATTACCATATCTGCTTGGCATTGCAGCGAGTCATCGCTGCTCCAAGCAACGTGAGGAGTTAAGATAAAGTTTGTACTCTTATGTAAGGATAATAGTGGATTATCCTTTGCAATAGGCTCGCTGATTGCAACATCAAAACCTGCTCCGGCTATTAGCTTTTCTTCTAGCGCAGTCACTAAATCTTGCTCGTCGACCAGTCCCCCTCTTGCGGTATTGATCAACAAGGCACTTGGCTTCATTTTTTTAAATTCTTTCAAGGTAATCAGGTTTTTGGTCGTCTCACTTAAAGGGCAGTGGAGTGAGATAATATCACTGCTTGCGATTAGCTCGTCAAAAGTGAGGTAATTTGGCCTGTTGGATACCAGTTGTCCTTTTCTGCCGGCAAAGACTACGTTAAGGCCTAATGCTTGGCCCATTTGGGCTGTCGCTTGTCCTAGGCTCCCACCACCAATAATACCAAGTTGTGAGCCTTTTAAATCAAATGTCTGAGATAGGTAACCATGAAAATGGGGCGATTGGCTCCAGCCACCATTCATTACATGTTGGTGATAGCGAGATAGATGGCGACGCAAGCTAAAAATTAATGCAAAGGTGTGTTCCGGTACCGACGTTACCGAGTAACCTGGCGTATTGCTCACGCTAATGGATTGAGCGTTGCAATGCTCGATATCGACGTTATTAAATCCTGTTGCAATAACGGCGATATGCTTAAGGGCTGGCAGCGCTGTAATAGTGACTGCATCGAGTACGACTTTATTGGTAATAATGATATCTGCGTCGATACAGCGATCTATGATTTCTTGCGGTGATGTCGCATCATACTCAACCCATTGATGTGCTTTGTTGAGGGGTTTAAAGGAAATGTGCGCAGGTATAGAACCTTTATCGAGAAATACAATTTTTGTCCCCATGTGTTTTCCTTTTTATCGCTATTGGTTTTGTTCTTTTAAAAACTGCTTGGCAACTGCAATATCGAACTCACGACCTTGGCTTTCAGCTGCGTATCTGAGTTCGTCGAGCTGCTGGTAAAATTCGATTTCGTTGTCGGGCATAAAATGTAGGCAGGAGCCCCCAAAGAACCAGAGTAGATCTCTAGAAAAGTGGATTAACAAGTGGTTGTAACCATTAATTATACGCTCGGCAAGCCACTGACCCTGTTCGCTCATTTCCTCGCTATAGCTTTCATAAGTGCAGAGTTTATCTAGAGTGCGCATGAACTGCTGGTCGTGCTCTGTGAGTTCGCTCAAGCTGATTTGGTAAGGGCGCTCTTTGCTAATATTTTCTTTAAATTGTTTGAGTAGGTCTACATGGTGAGTAAAGTATTGCGTATAATGCATAAGCTTAGGTAGTCTCTTTAAATCTCATTTATTTTATGGCGCTAACTCATAGGGCTATCGTTAGAGTATTAGCCATATGTAAGTTGTGGCTATTAGTTTACCACTTCGTCCAGAGCCTGTTCACACTAATTCAATATCGGCTGTTGTGAGAAAATAGAGCTTAATTTACTACATATTATTCCTTAACAAAGGCTTCGATCACAATTATGACGACTGCATTATCTATAAGATCGCTCAAAAAAGTCTATAGCAATGGCTTTGAGGCACTAAAAGGCATTGACCTTGATGTTGAGGAGGGCGATTTTTTTGCGCTACTGGGGCCAAATGGCGCTGGTAAATCAACGACTATTAGCGTTATTTGTTCGTTGGCACTAAAGTCCGAAGGTGCAATCCGTATTTTTGAACACGACATTGATGATGATTTTTCAGCGGCTAAAAAATGTATTGGTATTGTTCCTCAAGAATTCAACTTTAATCAGTTCGAAAAAGTATACGATATCGTTGCTAATCAAGGCGGCTACTTTGGCTTATCTCGTGCGCTCAGCGAACGGCGTACTGAAAAATACCTAAAGCAGCTAGGGTTATGGGATAAACGCAACGATACCTCGCGCAGTTTATCGGGTGGTATGAAGCGACGTTTAATGATTGCACGTGCACTGATACATGAACCCAAATTATTAATTCTAGATGAACCAACGGCCGGCGTTGATATTGAACTGCGGCGTTCTATGTGGGCTTTTTTAAAAGAAATAAATGCGCAAGGCACAACGATTATTTTGACGACGCATTATTTGGAGGAGGCCGAAAGCCTTTGCCGTAATATTGCTATCATTGATAAGGGTGAAATCGTGGAACACACGAGTATTAAATCACTCTTACAAAGATTGGATAAAGAAACATTGATTTTTGATTTAAAAAATGAGTTGAAAACTCCCCCAGTTTTTGAAAAATGCGAATCAACACTTATCGATAACTTCACTTTGGAAGTTGTAGTCAGCAAAGAACATTCTCTTAATTATGTATTTGGGTGTTTAAATGAACAAGATATTCAAGTAACGAGTATGCGAAATAAGAGTAACCGACTTGAAGAGTTATTTATATCACTAGTAGAAAAAGATAAAGGATAATAGGTAATGACATTTCAAGAACAATGGATAGCTCTTTCGACGATTATACGCAAAGAAATTGTCCGGTTTATGCGTATCTGGGTGCAAACATTAATCCCACCTGTGATTACAATCACACTTTACTTTATTATTTTTGGTAAATTAATTGGTTCACGTATTGGTGAGATGGGTGGTTTTAGCTATGTAGAGTTTGTTGTGCCAGGCTTGATTATGATGTCAATTATTACTAATTCTTACGGTAATGTTGTCAGTTCATTTTTTAGTGTTAAGTTTCAAAAGAGCATTGAGGAAGTTCTGGTATCGCCAACGCCTAATTATATTATTTTATTTGGCTATGTATTTGGTGGTGTTATACGTGGTTTATTGGTGGGTATTATAGTTACTGCAGTATCATTATTTTTTACAACACTGACTATTAACAATTTACCAGTGACTATCAGTATTGTTATTTTAACATCGATTGTTTTCTCTTTGGCTGGCTTTTTAAATGCGTTATTTGCACGTAGCTTTGATGATATTTCTATTATTCCTACCTTTGTTTTAACACCGCTAACCTATTTAGGTGGCGTATTCTATTCGATTAAGTTGTTGCCCGAATTCTGGCAAGGAGTTTCGCAGCTTAATCCTGTTTTATATATGGTTAATGCGTTTCGCTATGGTATTTTGGGTGTATCAGATATCAACATCACTAGCGCTTTTATAGGGGTTATGGCTTTTATCGTGATACTTTCTTGTGCTTGCTTGTATTTGCTCTCTCACGGTACGCGCCTGCGTGCATAGCTTGTTTTCATTAAACTGCTTTATCAATGAGTAATCTAATTCATGGCAATATCTAATGACTCTGATTCTTCGCTGCTTTTAGGCAAAGAGACTGTTTATAAAAACACATATGATGCGAGCCTGCTTTACCCTATTGCGCGTTCAAATACACGAGAAGGGCTTTTAGGAGAGTCTGTTGAACAGTACTCGTTACCTTTTGAGGGTGTGGATGTTTGGAGCGCTTACGAAGTCTCTTGGTTAAATGCTCAAGGAAAACCACAGCTAAGGCTTGCGGAATTTACTTTTAGCCATAACACCGTAAATATAGTGGAGTCGAAATCCTTTAAACTTTATCTTAATTCGTTTAACCAAACAAAATTTGATTCGGAAGACCAAGTAAAGCATACCATGCTTAAAGACTTAAAAGCCTCAGCGGATGGTGAGGTTAATGTATCGTTTTATGGCTTAGATGATATTGATGAATTAATTATTGATGAGCTACCGGGATATTGCATCGATGAGTGTAGTATTGATGTTGAGCATTACCACCCAAAGGCAGCGTTATTGTCTAGGTCGTGCTCGCCAAGCGAGACTGTAAACAATGAATTACTCTATAGTCACCTATTAAAAACAAATTGTCCTGTGACTAATCAGCCCGACTGGGCCACTATTTTTATTGCCTATTCGGGTAAAAAAATACTCCCTGAAAATTTACTGGCATACCTTATTTCCTTTAGAGAGCATCAGGACTTTCATGAAAACTGCGTTGAGCAAATATTTATAGATATACAGCAACAATGCAAGCCAAGTAGTCTCGCCGTATATGCACGTTACACGCGCCGAGGCGGGTTGGATATTAACCCCTTACGCTACTCGCTCGATGCCTCCTCCAAGCAGTTTTTTGATGGTTTACGGCTGCGTACTCGACGACAGTGATAAATTGATTAGTGAATATCTTTTTTATGTAGCGTTTTTGCAGCGGTGACTAATTTATTGATCACTTGCTCTTTGTCGTAGTTTTTGATTTTTTCTAAATCTAAATGCATTGAAAAACCTTCCATGTTTTCTGATAAATAACTCTGCTTACCAGCCAAATTTTTACGGAAATTAATCACTTGATAGACTTGGATAGGGTAAGAAAAGCCCTTTGCTTTGATTTGACCTTTATCTTGGCACAAAATAACATCTTTAATCAGTGACCAGGTTTCGTGTGATATTAAAATATTGCCAGGTTTACCTGCTGATTCTAAGCGGCTAGCTAAGTTAACGTTGGCGCCTAGGGCTGTATAGTCAAGACTCTTGTCTGTACCAAAGGTACCTACGGTACAATAGCCTGAGTTTATACCAATGCGTATTTGTAACGGCTTTTTAATGCCTAATTCGGACCAATGAACTTGTAACTCCTGCATTCGCTTGCTCATTTCTAATGCCATAGAAACACAACTAACGGCATCTTTTTTAATCCCTTGGCTTGTTTCGGAGTCATCACCAAATAACACCATAATCGCATCACCCATAAACTTATCTATGGTGCCATTAAATTGATTGGCGACTTTGCTCATTTCCGACAAATAATTATTGAGTAATTCGCTCAATGTCTCTGCTTCTAATTCTTCACTAAGCTCTGTAAAACCAACAATATCCGAGAAAAACACAGTGATACGTTTGCGCTCAGTGACTATGTCTTGGTTTTTGTCACGAATCATAGCGGTGACGGGCTTAGGTATATAATGCGACAGCTTATAAAATTGAGAACGTAAAGTCTCATTTTCTTCTCGGTACTCTTTATTGGAAGTCCGCAGTTGCTTGAAAAAGCGATAAGAATAGGCGCCATATACCGAAAGATAGGCAAAAGTGCCAATAAGTACTACATTGGTTAAGCTAGTATCCGGATTCAGATTAATGCTCTGATTACCTAATAGAAAAAAGCCTGTCACCAGCCCTAGTGTAATACCTGTATTGACCTCAAAGGCTTGTTTAATGCCACCTTGAGACAAGGCATTAAATTGTAATAATGTGATCAGCAATATGCTTGGCCAAGGTGGGTATTCAAGCTCACTAATGGCAACAGCAATGATGAATCCATCTATGAGGGCGAGCCAAGTTGACCTTGAGGGGCGGTGTGGCTGCTTGGGTAGTGAGAACCAATAAGTGAAGGCACAATACATCATCATAATGCCGGCGATACTTAAAGTCTCGATATGCATATGTTGGTCGTTTATATCTTTACCGATGAGTGCAGCCGTTGCACAAAAACCCAGCAAAACACGAAAATAGTACTGATATTGGGGCAGTAACTCTTTGAAAGGCTTATCTTTAGCTACTTGAGAAAACATAATCGACCAAGTTTATTATTATTTGTCTACTAAATACCCACCTATATTATCACGTTCAAGTTAATATATTTAGCTATCCTTTAGTCTTTTACTAATCTACTCGTAGGTGCTTATACAAACGATGCTTTTGTCGCTTAATAGATAGTTTTTGATTAAAGCTAATTTGTCGTATAAGCTCACAGCACCTATGATCGTTATCGTTCATTCCCTATATATGGATCCCTAAGCTTGGCTATTATATTAGCTATTATTCCTGTGTTTCTGATTATTTTTTGTGGCTTTTTCTGCGCGCGCTATCAGTTTGTGAGCTCTGACTTTTGGCGTGGAGCAGAAAAAGTCACCTATTTCTTGCTATTTCCTGCCCTATTAGTGAGTAAGATAGCGGTTGCTGATTTGAGCCAATTGGATGTATTTAACTCAGCGATACTTATTATATTATTGTATTTAATTTTGACCGCCTTTTTAGTCGCTTTGCAGGCCTTTATTGGTTTCCCTCCGTTTAAATTTACATCTATTTATCAAGGTGGTATTCGCCTAAATACCTATATAGGCTTATCACTAGTTATTGCCTTATTTGGTCCCGATGGTTTAGTGGTGGCAATTATGTTGCTGACTTTAATGATTCCTGCGCTAAATATTTTATGTGTCTTGGTTTTAGAGATATACCACCAGCAAGGTGACAGTCATAAAAAGATTGCCAAGCGTGTTGTAAAATCGATTACTAATAACCCGTTGATTCTCGGCTGTGCAGCGGGTGTTATCATTAATGTTTTTACGCTACCTATCCCTATTGTCTTTTTAGAGACATTGGACATATTTTCTAAGGCAACACTCCCTCTGGGCTTATTAACCGTTGGTGCTGCACTTAACCTACGTGCTATATCGGCGGCTATTAAACCGGTAGTTATCTCAAGTGTGGCTAAGTTTTTAATACTTCCTATCATTGCGGTAATACTATGTCATCTATTCGATGTAGATACATTAACCAGAAATGTATTAATACTGCTCACCTTGTTACCCACTGCATCGGCTTCTTATATACTAGCCAGGCAGTTAGGTGGTGATTACGAATTAATGGCCGCCATTATTACACTGCAAACATTACTGGCAGGGCTAATGATGCCGCTAATGCTAATTATCTTGGTATGAGTTATTTCGATACTTTGTCATGAATTTAATCGCTGGTAATGTATTGCGATTACTATAAGCTGCCAGCCTCACACTTTAGTTAAAGACATATTTATGAGTTTTGATTCTTTAGGGCTCTCGGAGCCATTGGTAAAAGCTGTACAGAATAAAGGTTACGATAAACCTTCCCCTATACAGCAAAAAGCTATCCCTACTATTATTGAGGGTAGGGATGTTATGGCTGCGGCACAAACAGGTACGGGTAAAACAGCAGGCTTTACATTGCCGTTACTGCATCGTTTATCAGATGGTGAGCGTGCTAAGCCTAATCAGGCGCGCGCGTTAATACTTACTCCCACGCGTGAGTTAGCGGCACAGGTTGCAGCCAGTGTAGAAGACTATGGGCAGCATTTAGCATTACGCTCTACGGTTGTGTTTGGTGGTGTAAAGATAAATCCACAAATGATGGCGCTACGCAAAGGTGCCGATATCCTTGTCGCAACCCCTGGTCGACTACTTGACCTCTATCAGCAAAAAGCGGTTAAATTTAGCGAGCTTGAAGTACTCGTTTTGGACGAGGCTGACCGTATGTTAGATATGGGTTTTATTCATGACATTCGACGAATATTAAAGCTGTTACCTGCAAAGCGCCAAAATTTATTGTTTTCGGCTACATTTTCACAAGAAATACGTGAGTTGGCGAAAAGTTTTGTCAGCAATCCTGTAGAGATTTCAGTAAGTCCTCCTAATACTACTGCCAATACCGTTAGGCAGTTGATGCATCCCGTCGATAAAAAGCAAAAGTCAGCATTGCTTAGGCACCTTACGCATCATCATCAGTGGCAACAAGTCTTGGTATTTTCACGCACTAAACACGGTGCGAATAAACTGGTTAAGCAGCTTAATAACGACAATATCTCATCACTTGCCATACATGGTAATAAGAGCCAGAGTGCGCGTACTAAAGCATTAGCTGAGTTTAAATCGGGTGGTGTGCGTGTATTAGTGGCTACCGATATTGCTGCTAGAGGCTTGGATATCAGCGAGTTACCATTAGTCATTAATTTTGACTTGCCCAATGTTGCTGAGGATTATGTGCATCGTATTGGACGTACAGGTAGAGCCGGTTCAAAAGGGCAGTCAATATCGCTTGTCAGTGCTGATGAATTTAAGGAACTTAGTGGTATAGAGCGATTAATAAAGAAATTAATCCCAAGGGAATATATCGATGATTTTTATCCAGATCATGATGTCCCTGAATCTCGCCTAAACCATAGGTCAATTAAGCCCAAAAAACCTAAAAAACCAAAATCTCCTTCACAAAAAGATGGCGATAAACGGCCTAATAATAAAAAGGCATCGAGTAGACATGCTGCAAATAAAAATCCGCATGCTAAGAAGGGGGCCACGAATAGCAGCGATAATAGGAGAAATAGAAATACCAGTGCGCAAAACACTAAAAGCACACCTAAGCATTAGATTGTTGTAATCATAGATTCCTTAATACCGTTATTGGGTGATACTTGAAAAAAATAGCCATATTTGTTGATGTGCAAAACATTTATTACACGACAAGGGATACTTTTAAACGACAGTTTAATTACCGTGAATTTTGGCGGAAAATCGAAAAGCAAGGCGATATTGTTATGGCTAATGCCTATGCTATTAGTCGTGGAAATGATCAACAAGTTAAATTTCAAGATGCACTTAAGCATATAGGCTTTAACGTTAAGCTAAAACCTTATATTCAGCGTAGAGATGGCTCTGCAAAGGGTGACTGGGATGTGGGTATTACTCTTGATGCTGTCGAAGCGGCTCCACGAGTTGATCATATTGTTTTGTTGTCAGGCGATGGTGATTTTGATTTATTAGTAGAAAGAGTAAAGAATAATTACGGGCTAACTGTTGATGTCTATGGTGTTAGAGCATTAACAGCGAACTCTTTAATTGATATTGCTGATTGCTATTATCCAATTACTCAAGATATGTTGCTATAGATATATATTAAACTGCGAATATTAGGTGGTGTAAGTGAAAACAGTATTAGATGCAGATAAATTAAAAGAGCTAGAACTAGATTTTTTAATGCAGTTCCCAGGGGGATTTGCCGATCCAGAGATGTTGGCGATTACCAAAAAGCACAACTTTAATAAAATGGTCGATTTTACTCAGGCCGCATTCGGCAAAGTAGCTTGCTCAAATATACATGTCGCTGCAGATAACATGGTAAAAGTAGTTAGCCGTTCATCGATGGTGTCAATGTTTGAGAAGCCCAAATTTCGTGACTTTGTTAGAAATCTTAATGAGTATGATAAGGCGTTTTTAGTCGAAGCGCTAAGTAATATGCTGCATGGTAAAGAGCAGCTAGGCTTTGAGGCAATGGTAGATATTTTACGAGTAGAAAAGCTCGCAAAGTGGAGCTTAGTAAGTATTATTCCTGCCTATTATTCACCTAAAAAGCATGTATTTGTAAAGCCGACGACAGCTAAGAATATTTTAAAGCACTTTGAACTAGATGATCCTGTTTATAAGCCTGCACCTACCTGGGGTTTTTACAAAAAATATCGAAAGCTAATCATTGATGGCAAGTCTAAGGTTGACAAAAGTCTATCGCCATCAAATGCAGCATTTACTGGCTTTTTGATGATGACAGTTGGTAAACAATAAGAGCCGGTATTGTTTGTTACACATTTATGAAGATTTTGTTACTTTTTTACTAATTCCTTTTAAATAACACCTTTTTTAGCTATAAATAAAGTGACTAATTTTATTTATAGCTATTCATTTGTAAAAGCTTGTAAAACGAGGTGTTTGTTTTGAAAGTCATTAGAGTGCTGTTTATATTTATTTGTACATGCATGGTAAGCTTATCCCTCAATGCTGATTTTTTTAATATACAGCAGCCCACTCAAGAGAGTACTCGTAAACTATCTCATCTCTCCAGTGCTAACATCTATTACTCAACGACACATCTTTCAAAATTAAATTATTTGTACTTTAATTTAGCAGCCAAGAGCTTTAGCAATAACAAAGCACCTTCACGTTCTTTTAATGACCTTCCAATCAATAATATTATACTAATGGGAACTCCAAAGGAGAGGCAGAAGTTAAAGCGCTGGTTGCATGATATTGCCGTGGTCCCCAAAGGCTATAACACTTTAAAACGTATAGAAGCATCGGGGCATCAGTTAACTATAAAACATTCCAACGTTGCACGCCTATCCTCTGGCCGGACAATCGCACCAATGACAAATAATTTAACTAATGGTGTAGGTGCTGATATTACTATTATATTTGATGCCAATATGAGCGACAGAGGTACTCATAGAGTTTTTAGCGCTAAAAATGAATTAATAGAATTTAATGCGCAACAAAATTTGTTTCATGAACTTGCTCACGCAATGCATCAGATGCAAGGTACATGGCGCTATTTTGATTCGGAGCGCCAGGCGATAGAGGAAGAGAATATATTTCGTATCGATTTAGCTACCATTAATAGGGAAAAAGCAAATCTCAGATATTTTTCTCGAGGTGTTCTAATTAGTAAGGTAGGTTCGGGTGGTATCGGTTACCGCTTGAGTGAGTAATAGTGTCTTATAACTAATTGTTTACATATCCTGTTTTTATATTCGTTTTTAAAGCCTATAAAATAAATGTATTTGCCTAATAGAAAGCTGCATCTATACTCTAATAAAAGGTGAGCAAATCCTTTAAGGAGTGATGGTTTGAATTATAGGTATAGTAATGATTGAACTTGCTTACATAAGTAGTGCGGTCGCCGAATTTGATAAGCCCAAATTGGTAGAATTACTGAAAACTTGCTATAAAAATAATGGAGCTCTCGGCATCACGGGCTTGTTGGTTTATAACGGGAAAGGGACATTTCTACAGATTCTTGAAGGTGAAGAACAATCTGTTCTCAGTTTGTACGAGACGATAAAACGAGATCCACTACATACCAGAATTACCTGCCTCGGTAAAAAAAGAATTAAGGAGAGAGGGTACCCTGATTGGAAAATGGGTTTTCGTAACCTTGAACATAGCCCCGTTGATCACCTCAAAGGCTATTCTGATTTCATGAATGACGAAAACCCTCAAGATTTATCTAGGTACAGTGATTTTTCAAATTTAATATTTTCTCATTTCAAGGAAAGCTCACGTGAGCTTATTTTTTAAAGAAGTAATTAATAGGGTGTAAATAAGGGTAAAGGTATGCTGTTATCTCGATTTAAAATATCTCAAAAAATTTACCTAATGGGAGCAGCGCAGTTGCTTTGTGTTTTTCTTTTAGGTGGCATTGCTTATTTCCAGATGGAAAAAATAGGTAGAGAAATTACTGATATTTCTCAAGATGATATTCCTTTAACAAAATCTTTGACATTGCTCGTAGAACACCAGTTACAACAAGCTATTTTATTTGAGCGTATGTTGTTAAATAGAGTGTTAGTCGAACAAGATTACCCAGACGCCAAAGAAGAGTTTAAAAAAAATAAAGATAAATTATTAAAGCTTGCGAAAAAAGTAGAAAAAGAAATCGTTGATACTGAGCGTTTTATTGAAAATTCAATAGCTCACCTGCATTCAGTTGAAGCAATTCAAGAGTATGAAAAGTTACTTGGTTTACTTAAAAAGGTAGAAAAGGAATATGAGCATCTTTTGAGTAAACTGGCTGAGGTTGTATCCTTGTTAGAGCAAGGAGATATTAACAAAGGGTTAGCGGTGGCCATAGAGGTAGAAGCACTGGAAGGTAAACTCGATCATGAAGTTATTGACATATTAGCAGAAATAGAAAACTTTACTTTAGAGGCAACTTTGCAGGCAGAGCGGGACGAAAAACAAGGTGTTCGTTATATTCTAATTATGCTAGCGATATCGGTGATTATTTCTAGTCTATTGCCTTTTGTAATAGGTAAATCTATTACTAAACCGATAAATCAACTTAATCGACGATTGAGAGAGGTCGCAGATGGTGATGGAGATTTAAGACAGCGTTTAAAAACCGATAATCGTGACGAGACCTCGCAAGTTGCTGCATCCTTTAATCATTTTATGGAGAGGTTATCTACAAGTATCGTGAATATTAAGTGCTCTACTGATGAGCTTTCGGGTTTTTCTGAAGAAGCTGTGCAAGTTATGGGAGAAACACTCGATAACGTGCAGAGACAAAAAGAGGAAACCGAAGCAGTTGCCAAGGTCATTAACAATATGAATGATGCAACACAAGGTGTTGCCCAGAGTACGCTCGATGCCGCTAAAATTGCAGAAGGCGCTCGCGAGTATGTGAGTAAAGGTAAAGAGGCTGCTGTTGATACTCAAAATATTATTAAACAGTTGTCCGATGAAGTCAGTGGAGCATCCTCTGTTATTGAGTCTCTGGCAATGGAAACAGATAATATTGGCCATGTGCTAGAAGCGATTCGAGGTATTGCCGATCAGACTAATTTACTAGCGCTTAATGCTGCCATTGAGGCTGCACGGGCTGGTGATACCGGGCGAGGATTTGCAGTAGTTGCCGATGAGGTTCGCTCTCTTGCTCAACGTACGCAAAGCTCAACGGGTGATATTCAAGAACTGGTTGAGCGTTTACAGAAAGAGGCCAAAAATGCTGTGGACAGCATGAAAAAAGGCAGCAATAGTACCGAAGTCTGTCTGTCGAAAAGTATAGAGACCGCTGAGGCTCTAGAAGCTGCAGATAGGGCTGTGAATGATATTACGGATCTAAATAGCCAGATTGCCTCAATTACCGATGAGCAATCCTCTGCTGTAGAGCAAATTAACGATAATGTTGTTGTTATTTCTCGGATATCTGGTGAAGCTGCTGAAGGTGCAATAAAAACTTCCACTGCTAATCAAAATATTGCTGAATGTCTTATCAGCCTGCATTCGAATATCAATCAGTTTAAAACTTGATACGCATAATATTTGCGGTCATATTTTTTCTCTCTACCTTTTAGTTACATAACATATATTTTCTTTAGGGTAGCTAGGAGTGTTTTTTCTATTTTTTTACATAATTTCCTATAATAAAAACTTATAAGTGTCATAGGCTAAAGCTTTTTTGCTGATTGTTTATAACCTTCGATTGGTCTCGACGCATACCTTTAATCTGAATTATCCTACCTATTGTCTCTCATTTCTTCATAAGTTGAACTTTCTTATATTTCTTCAATACAGATATTGTTGTCTATGTTGAAAAAATATATTTTATTGGATGTTGTGAATACTTTTTTGAATAAACTACTAAATTTTTTCCTGCGTATGTAGCCCTATATTTGAACCGTATTAATTTTTAACGAACCATCTTTAATAAAAAAACAGGAAGACTCATGAAAAAAAGTGTAATAACAAATAGTAATTTTATTGCTGCATTAGCATTTGTCGGCATTCAAGCAGTGTCCATCTCTTCTGCTCATGCAGGTTGGTATACAGAAAGTTCTATTTTTCAATCGGATGTTGATGATACTTCATTGACAAGCGACGGTCGTGATGTAGAGGCAGAGCTTGATGAGGAGATAGGTTTCTCTACTGCGGTTGGTTATAAGTTTAAAGGACATTCTTTAGGTGCGGTTCGCGTTGATTTAGAGTATCTCAATACTGATAATGACAACGAAGAAATTAATTTTAATGGTAATATATTTAATGGTAGCGCCGTTGGTGGTAGCTTAGAAACCGAAGCTCTATTTTTAAATGTCATACAAGAATTCAACACAGGTTCTCCATATATTCCTTATGTGGGTGTAGGTGTTGGTCTTGTCAATGTAGACAGTGATCTTAGGTATGGTCCCGTTGCTAATATTAGTGACGATGATACTGTCTTTGGTTATAACTTTGTTGTTGGGCTTGATGTAAAGCTTAGTAAGAAATTTACAGGCTTTATTGAATACAGATATTTAGAAACTAACGATGTTGATTTAGATCGATTAGGCGGTGGTCCTGGTGGTCTTGCAGTAACGTCGCAAAGCGGTGATATTCAAATTGATACTATTGGTGTTGGTCTACGCTACTCTTTCTAAGCTAAAGTATTTGCTAATCAAGTAAATAAGCAACTCGCCATAAAGGTGAGTTGCTTATTTCATTGTTTGTATGTTTTCTAACTCTTCTTGCGAACTCATCCATTGCTCTTCTAGCTCTTCAATAATTACGCTTAGCTTTCCTTGTTGTTGTAGTAATTCTTTCAAATACTCTTTTTGGTCATCAAGATATACGGCTTCATCGCTTAATTTTTCTTGTATAACTTTTAGTGCCTGCTGTTGCTTCTCCATTTCTCGTTCTGTTTTTTTAATAATATTATTCAAAGGTTTTAGTTTTTCACGCTTGGCAGCCTCTTGCTGACGGAGTAATTTCTTGTTGGCTCTATCGTCGCCACTATCTACAGATGTTAATTTTGTTGTTTCATCAGTTTTTGATTTTTGTAGTGACTCCTTTAGCCATTGTTGATAGTCGTTTAAGTCACCATCAAATAGACGTAATCGGTGATTGGCAACAAGATAGAATTGGTCGACTGTATTTTTGAGTAAATGTCTATCATGCGAGATGATTATCAGAGCACCTTTGTAGAGTTGTAGTGCTAGTGTGAGTGCGTGGCGCATTTCTAAGTCGAGGTGGTTAGTTGGCTCGTCTAAAATCAATAGGTTAGGTTTTTGCCAAACAATCAGTGCGAGTGCTAGCCGTGCTTTTTCGCCGCCAGAAAATGGCCTAATAGGGTCTAGTGCTTTATCGGCATGGAAGTTAAAGCTACCCAGGAAATTGCGAATGGCTTGCTCCGATACCATTGGTGATAAACGCTGAATATGCAGTAAGGCGCTGGCGTCTAAGTCTAAAAATTCTAGTTGGTGTTGAGCAAAATAACCAATATTTAAGTGCTCACTATTATTGTGTGTACCTTGTAATAAAGGAAGATCGCCAACTAATGTTTTTACCAGTGTCGATTTCCCGGCACCGTTATAACCTAATAAACCAATACGTGTATCCGAGCGCAGTGTGAGTTCGGTTTTTTCTATGATGGGCGATTCGCAACTGTAGCCAATAGCTGCTTTTTCAAGGCTCAATAATGGGTCCGATGTTTTATCTGCTTCGCTGAAGCGAAAGCTAAATGGCGAGTCTACATGCGCAGGAGCTATTTTCTCCATGCGCTCTAGCTCTTTTAGGCGGCTTTGCGCTTGTCGTGCTTTAGTCGCTTTGGCTTTAAAGCGGTTAACAAACTGTGTGATTTCCCCAATGCGTTGTTGTTGCTTTTCGAAGTTGGCTTGCTGCTGTGCCAAATTCATAGCGCGTTGAGTTTCAAAGGACGAATAGTTACCTGTATATGAGATAATTTTTTTGTGCTCTATATGTAAAATTTGCCCTGCAATAGCATCAATAAAGTCACGGTCGTGAGAGATAAACAAAATAGTGCCTTTATAGGCCTTTAACCATTGTTCTAACCATAAAGTTGCATCTATATCTAAATGGTTAGTGGGTTCATCGAGCAGTAATAAATCTGATGGGCACATAAGTGCCTGTGCAAGGTTTAAGCGAATGCGCCAGCCCCCAGAAAAATCACTGACAGGCTTTAACATGTCGGCCTGTTTAAAGCCAAGGCCGTGCAATAGTTGTTCTGCTCGATTCTTGGCTGTATAGCCATCCACGGCTTCAAAGTCGGCATAAGCTTGTGTGAGTGCCGTATGTTCATCATTTGCTTGGGATTGATCAATTTTAGCTTCGATAGCACGCAACCGCTGATCACCATCTAAAACATAGTCGAGTGCTGATCGGTGATTTTCATCGACTTCTTGTGCCATATATGACACACGCCATTGCTTTGGAATAAATATATTGCCGGTATCTAGGCTGATATGTCCTAGCAATAACTTAAACAGGCTGGATTTTCCACAACCATTGGCACCAATAATTGCAGCGCAATGGCTAGGTTGAATAGTTGCGGAGGTATTATCGAGTAGATGTTGTGGGCCGCGTTGAAGGCTAATATCTTGTAAATTAATCATGCGCGCGATTATAGCAAGCATGACTTATCTTTTTGTATGAGCTTACAAAAAATAATAAGCCGTAATCAGATTCTCTTTAAATTACCCTTTTAGGCTGGTGGTTAAATGATTACTGAGATTGTTCAAATTTGCAGCAATTTCAGAAAGTGCATTAGCACTGTCTAAGGATTTTTGGGCCATCACTTGTGTTTCAGACATGTTTTGTTCTACTTCTAACATTCGTTGTCGTTGTAGACCGGTAGTTTCTGCCGTATCTTTATTTTTTCACTAACGATAGCGATTGATGTATTGACGGCTTTAATCATGTCGTCAACTTCTGATACGGCAGACTGGTTCTGGTGAGCGAGGGTTTTACTTTTCTCAATGGCACTAGCGGCCTCGTTGGTGCCTGTTTGTATATTAGCAATAATCCCTTGAATATTTTGTGTGGATTCTTGTGTTTTGGTCGCCAAATTTCTCACTTCGTCAGCAACTACGGAGAAACCACGCCCATGCTCTCCGGCCCTTGCTGCCTCAATAGCTGCGTTTAATGCGAGTAAGTTAGTTTGTTCTGCAATACTTGTGATAACTTGTAAAACCTCATCAATCAGTTGACTATCCTGTTCAAGTTTACTGATATTATCGTATACCTTATTAACTTGGGCTACAGAGTTCTCGGTGGTGCTGAGAGATAAGCTAACTTGCTGTGTTATATCAGCGGCTGCGCTTGATGCTTCTTGAGCGCTTTCTAATGCGGCTTCTGTTTGATTATCCATATCTTGTAGTTCTTGCGAACTTGTATGTATTTTGTCATTGATTTCTTGGATAGTACTTTTTTGTTTTTCAAGTTCCTCATTAACAGTTTTAGATATATCGGTGAGGTTAGATGATCCACTCGCTAGCTCATTAACAGCTGATTGAATATTGTTTTTGATCGCTTCTCTTTGTTTGTCATTTTTACGAAATACTTCTAGATTTTTCGCCATCTGACCAATTTCGTTTTTCTGTTGTTGAAATGGAACACTTATATCATTTGATCCTTGGGCCAATTTTTCCATTAAGTGATTTAATGTTTTAATAGGCTTGGTGATGGTTGAGGCCAGTAAAGCGGATATCAGCAAAGTGAATAACGTGATAGCGCCTGCAATAATCATAATGGTTGATAAATTTTCCTGCTGCTGTTTTCTTATATGAGAGGACTTTTCCTTTGATTTTGCAACAATATTATCGACGAGGGTATTCAGTTTGACTTCAAGTTCTTGAGTAATTCTATTCATTTCTATATCGGAAGGAATAGACTGGTTAGTACTACTAGCCAACAGTAATAGTGTCTTTGCTTTCCAGGTATCACCAAGCTCCATAGACTTTTTGATATTTATATATTCCTCTGAGCCTTCAGAGTATAAGCCAAGGACTTTTGTTATTTTTGTATAAAATAGATCAAAGTATTGATTGAACTTCCCCTTGACGACGTCTTCATCGGGAACTTCGGACATTAACAATACCGAAGCGCTAAAGTCTCTAGCGTTTCTAAAAGCATCCCAAGAGCCTCTGATAGTGTCAATAGAGGTCAATTGTATCTTGTTACTTTCTATTATTTCGATATTGGAGTCGCTAAATTTCTTAACAGAAAATAAAATAGTGGCGTCATAAATAGCAATAAAAAACAAAAAGCTTAATACTAATTTGGTGATTATTTTCATGAAAGGCCTATAGCGGTAGCGTAGGAAGTGACATTGGTTTGTCCTTTCCTTGCAGTGTTTCTAGAAATTCGGTCAATTGAGATATCTCTTGTTTGCTTAGTGGTACAGGGTGCATTTTGTCCGAGAGCGAAGGTCTTCGGATACCACCAGCTACATAGTGCATAATAATACCGTGTAGTGTTTCTATACTGCCGTTATGCGTATAGGGTGAGCGCTGGGTAATATTGCGTAGCCCTGGTGTTTTAAAAGCAAACATGTTTTTAGTGGAGCTGTTATCAATTTGATAACGACCTAAGTCTTCTGTATCCAAGCCGATGTCGTGAAACTCATTGTCGGTAAAATTCCAGCCACTGTGGCAGTCTGCGCACTTACCTTGTTTATTGAAAACGATAAAGCCTTTTTTGGCATCCTCAGAGATCGCTGATTCGTCTCCATTTATCCATTCGTCAAAAGGGGATAATCCAGAGACTACCGTTCTTTCAAATGTCGCAATTGCCTTGGCAATATTGTCTGCCGACACTTCATCATTGAATACTTTTTTAAATAATTGTTTGTAACCTTCAATGTTTTTAAGTCGTTTTTCTAAAACTTCTAATTGCATACCCATTTCAACATCTGCTTGTATGGGGCCCAAAGCTTGTTCTTCTAATGTTTTGGCTCGACCATCCCAAAAAAAGCTGGTGCCCCATGCCATATTCAATGAAGTAGGGCTATGTCTGCCGAGCAATGTGTTTTCACTTCCAACGGATTTTGGTAAGGCTCCCTCCCAGCCAAAAGAAGGGTTATGGCATGATGCGCAGCTGAGGTTTTGATTTTTACTGAGCCTGGGGTCAAAAAAAAGCATTTTCCCTAACGCCGCTTTAACAGCACTATAAGGATTATCCTCAGGGAAAGGTATGGTATCTGGGCGCTTATAAGCTTCTTTCAGTGCGGCTAACTCGTCAGCTATACCAACATTTGCCAGCAGCAACAATAGCGTTGATACTATGGTCTTAAACATTTTATTCCATATCCTATGAGTGATTAAATATAGATGACTCTATTAATAACACTAATAAGGGAATAGTGCAGTGTCAAAAAAAGGAGAGAGTGTTTGTCAAAAATATGTATTTACTGGTGTTTTTATATCTATTGGGAGTAAGTTAGCGCTTTTTAAGGTCTTTTTACTCATGGTAATGACTACTATTTTGTTTCTTTTTTTAACTGTGGAAGTAGTTATTATAAAAACATAGGGCAGAAGGTATTTGAAAGTTTAAATGTTTGGAAAAACGAATCTTGTTTATACGATAAAAGCGTGAAGGTATATTGATGAGCGAAATTATGTTGACGTCAGTACTCGATTTTTGGTTTAAAGAGATTGATCAAAAGCAATGGTGGGTTAAAGACGCTGCTTTTGATGAGCTCATAAAGACTCGCTTTAGCCGTGTGCATCAATGTGCAAATGCGGGTGAATTATATACATGGAGAACTTCAGCAAAAGGACGTCTTGCAGAGATTATTATATTAGATCAGTTCTCGCGTAATATGTTTAGGGGTAAAGCGGCATCATTTTTATCAGACTCTCTTGCTTTAGTGCTAGCTCAAGAGGCTGTCGCACTGAATATTGACAGTGAGTTAGCAGAGCAAGAGCGTGCTTTTTTATATATGCCTTTTATGCATAGCGAGTCTAGGCTAATTCATGAATTCGCAGAGCCACTATTTAAGAATAACACTAATGAATCTAGCTATCGATTTGAACTGCGACATAAAGACATTATCGATAGGTTTGGCCGCTATCCACATAGAAATAGTATTCTTGGGCGGGAATCGAGCCCGGAGGAGTTAGCATTTTTAGAACAACCGGGCTCTGCATTTTAATAAATTATTAAACCTTTAGGGTGAAAAGTCACTTGCGTAATTGATAACCTGTCTTAAATATTCGCCAAACAATAAACGAAGCCAGACATAAAAAGAATAAGGTCATCGCGATACTAATGCCGACATTGACATCGGCAACGCCATAAAAGCTCCAACGGAATCCGCTAATTAAATAAACAACAGGGTTGAATAGGGTAACGCTTTGCCAAAAACTCGGTAGCATATTAATAGAGTAAAAACTTCCACCTAAAAACACTAAAGGGGTGACGACTAGTGATGGAATAAGTTGTAGTTTCTCAAAGTTATCTGCCCATATACCAATAATAAAACCAAGCAGGCTAAAGGTAATGCAGGTCATCACTAAAAAAAACAACATGGCGAGGGGATGCGCTATTTGTAGTGGTACAAATAGGCCGGCTGTTGCCAGGATAATAATGCCTACCAAGAGTGATTTAGAGGTGGCTGCCCCGACATAACCCAGGACAATCTCTCGTGAGGAAACCGGTGCTGATAGTACCTCATAGATAGTGCCAGAAAATTTGGGGAAGAAAATACCAAAAGATGCATTAGCAATACTTTGCGTAAGCAAGGACAGCATTAGTAACCCTGGCACAATAAAGGAGCCATAAGGTATTCCATCTATCTCATCGATGCGTGAGCCTATAGCGGAGCCAAAGACAATAAAGTACAAGGATGTAGAGATAATAGGGGCAACAATACTTTGTAATAGTGTTCGCCAAGTTCGAGCCATCTCAAATGTATAAATGGCCTTGATTGCATAGTAATTCATTGCTGTTCCTGTAGCGTTTTTTTCTGATGTTTGCTCATATAGTTACTGTTGGTTTTGCTGTTTGCGACCAACTCAACAAAAATTTCTTCTAGAGAACTTTGCTTAGTATCAATATCATTAAAGTGAATGTTGTTGCTACTGAGTTTATCGATGAGTGTGGCTATATTTGAGGACGGATCATTGTTATTAACGCTAGGTGTTATAGTAGTCGTAGTGTTAAAGGTATAACTGAGTTCTCGTCCATCTTGTGATAATTCTAATTCATACTGATTGAGATCCTCTGGTATGGCATCTAGCTTATTTTGAAGTTTTAGAGTGATACATTTTTTACCCAACTGTTTAATGAGTATGTCTTTTTCTTCGACCAAAATAATTTCCCCATTGCTTATTATGCCAATTCTATCCGCAATTTCTTCGGCCTCTTCTATATAGTGTGTCGTTAAAATAATCGTCACACCAGAGTCTCGCAGCCTATTGATAACACGCCACATATCTTTTCTAAGTTCTACATCAACGCCTGCGGTTGGCTCGTCCAGAAAGAGTATTTCGGGCTCATGTGAGAGGGCTTTGGCAATCAGTACCCTACGTTTCATGCCGCCAGATAGCGTCATCATCATATTGTCTTTCTTGTCCCATAAAGAAAGATCCCTTAAGATTTTTTCTATCACTGAAGGATTGGGCTCTTTGCCAAAAAGCCCACGGCTAAAAGTGACGGTGTTCCAAACCGTAGAAAATGCATCCGAGGTCAGTTCCTGTGGCACTAGCCCTATTTTACCTCGGGTTTTGCGGTACTCTGTTTGTGTATCAAAACCATCAACTATAATGGCGCCTGAAGAGGCATTAACGATACCGCAAATAATCGATATCAGAGTTGTTTTTCCTGCGCCATTTGGGCCAAGCAAAGCAATAATCTCACCACGATTAATATCGAGGTTAATATTACTGAGCGCTTGGAAACCAGAATCATATATTTTGTTGAGATTGCTGATAGAAACAACAGGTGGCATGATTAAATCCAATGGTAATGAGTAGTCATAGAAAGTGGTTTAAATAAAAAGTTGCTCTACTTATACGATAGTTTTGCACGCATTGTTTTTTCTTAATAGATTTTAAGAAAAACTCGTTGGGAGAGTGCAATCTAAGATATTCGGCGAGATAAGAATAAGCCAATAATCATAAGTAAAATGCCGAGTACTCTCATGCCTGATAAGGGTGTCACTTGGGCATTGAATAAGCCAAAATGGTCGATAACAGAGGCTGAGATAATCTGACCGAGTAAAACAAAGAAAATAGCATTGCCTACCCCAAATCGTGGAATTAGCCAGGTGACTGAAAGTACATAAAACACAACAAAGATGCCGCTAAAGTATAAATAGAAGGGCGCTTTAGAAAATAAGGATCCGGTACCACTGTTACTGGGCAAGCCGCTAAAAAATAATGCCACTAGGCTAAAAACAAAAGCACCTAAGAACAAAATAGCGGTCGCAGCGGTAGTGGAGCCTAAACGACTATCCAGTGAGCCATTCATACTTGCCATAATGGGAATGCCAATGCCGGCGATTAGTGCGAGTAATAAATAATAAACATTGTTCGACATTTTATCTTCTCTGGGCTAAGCCGTTATAAGATGATGACTATTTTAGTGATGCTAGCCTCTTATTCTACGGACTCTAAAAGAACGGCCTTTTAGCTTCCCTGCTTCAATTTTATGTAAGGCATCGCTCGCTATTTTGCGGCTAACAGCCACATAGGCGCAGTGATCAAAGATATTTATTTTACCCACTTGCTTGCCTTCTATACCGCCCTTACCCGTCAATGCACCTAATATATCACCTGGGCGCACTTTCTGTTTTTTGCCGCCATCTATTTGGAGGGTGACCATGGGTGGTTTATAGGCAGGCTCATCAATTTCGGTGAGTGATGGTAAAGATTGGGTCGTTAATGTTTGACCCATATATTCCTCTAGTGCACGCAGCTTATAGCTTTCTTTCTCAAAAATCACTGTATAAGCTTTACCGCTATTGCCTGCACGTCCAGTGCGTCCAATACGGTGTGTATGTACCTCTAATTCGCGAGCGATTTGATAATTGATGACGGTATCGAGTGCATCAATATCTAAGCCTCTAGCTGCGACATCGGTCGCCACTAAAATAGAGGCACTTTTATTCGAAAAACGCACCAACACTTGGTCGCGCTGCTTTTGTTCAAGATCGCCGTGGAGGGCTAAGGCACTTAGGCCTGTATTGGCAAGCTCTGCGGCTATTTCTTGTGTCTCACGTTTAGTGTTGCAAAAAATTACCGCAGAGTTAGGTCGATTGCTTAGCAATATAGATTTAACCGCTGCTATGCGTGAATCAGTATTATCGAGCTTGTAAATAATCTGCTCAATACTGCTGCTGTCATGTGTTGCCTCGACCTTGACGGTGGTGGGGTTGTGCATAATGCTATTGGCGATAGTATTGATCTCTGGTGGAAAGGTCGCGCTAAACAGTAATGTCTGATGCTTGGTGGGCACATGCTCTAATATAGCGTCTATGGAGGGTTTAAAGCCCATATCTAACATTCTATCAGCTTCATCAAATACTAGTGCGCTCAGGTCATTTAGTACCAAATTCCCTTTGCGTAAGTGTTCTTCTATTCGGCCTGGAGTACCTACGATAATATGAGCTCCGTGCTCTAGTGAACCAATTTGTGGCCCAAAAGGCATGCCGCCACACAGCGTAAGTACCTTAATGTTGTGGATGCCACGAGCTAGTTTACGAATCTCCTTGGCGACTTGATCAGCGAGCTCTCGCGTTGGGCACAGTATCAAGTTTTGTACGCGATATTTTTTGACGTTTAAATGATGTAGCACACTTAAACCAAAGGCCGCTGTTTTTCCTGAGCCTGTTTTTGCTTGGGCAATTACGTCTTTTTTCTCAAGTAATAGTGGCAGGCTTTTACGTTGTATCGGTGTCATTTCACAATAGCCTAGTGAGGCTAAGTTATTGATAAGGTCTTGGTGTAAAGGGAGAGATGAAAAATCGCTATGGTTCAAGTGAAAATCCTAATAGGTAGGTAGTTAGAGCGCGCTCTATGGTAAAGCTTAGCGCGTTAAATTGGTGCGTGCGGCAGTGTAACATTTAGTGGTGAAGATGGCTGGTATATTGTGCATAAGTAGAACTTATTAAGAAGGATGCTATGGCTAATGTGCTTATAATTTTTTGCTTTTAATCGGTAAATTAAGCGCTAAAAGTATAAAAATAAGTATAATTTTCACTAATATGACTCTAAAATGCCCGCCTAGGATTAAAACAGTACTTGGTAGCCAAAAATACCCATTAATGAAATTAATGTATATATATTTCAGGTAAACCAACTATTCGTCGAGAGCAAATATACTATTAAAAGCAGCGCCAGTATAACTGGTAGCGGTGATAATCTAAGAGGTGAGATATGAGCCAACGTGAATCTATGGAATATGATGTTGTTATTGTCGGTGCGGGCCCTGCTGGTCTGTCTACGGCAATTAAATTGCGTCAATTAGCCATCGAAAAAGAGATGGAATTAAGCGTTTGTGTTTTAGAAAAAGGTTCGGAGCCTGGAGCACACATTTTATCGGGTGCGGTTATCGAGCCTCGTGCGCTTAATGAGCTAATCCCTGATTGGAGCGAGAAGGGCGCCCCTCTTAATACACCAGTTAAAGAAGATCAGATTTATATTCTTAGCGGTGCAGAAAAAGCCATGAAAATGCCTAACTTTGCATCGCCCAAAACTATGCACAATGAAGGTAATTATATTGTTAGTCTTGGTAATGTTGTGCGTTGGTTAGCGGAACAGGCCGAAGAGTTAGAAGTTGATATCTTCCCAGGTTTTGCTGCTGCTGAAATTTTATATAACGACGATAAGAGTGTTAAAGGTGTTGCCACGGGCGATATGGGTCGTGGTGCAAACGGTGAAGAAAAAGACAGTTTTCAGCCCGGCATGGAGCTACATGCTAAGTATACTATTTTCTCAGAGGGTTGTCGTGGACATTTAGGCAAAGAGTTAATCGCTGAGTTTGATCTTAATAACGGTAAAGATCCACAACACTACGGTATTGGTATTAAAGAAGTGTGGCAAATAGCACCAGAAAAACATAGCCCAGGCCTTGTGGTACATGGTGCAGGTTGGCCACTACAGGACAGCGGTGCCTCTGGTGGATTCTTTTTATATCACGCCGAAGATAATCAAGTATTTGTTGGGCTTATTACCGACCTTAACTACTCTAACCCACACTTGAGCCCTTTTGATGAGTTTCAGCGCATGAAGCATCATCCGGTTATTGCCAATACTCTAGAGGGGGGCGAGCGCCTTGTTTATGGTGCGCGTGCTATTGCAAAAGGTGGTATTAACTCGCTACCTAAAATGAGTATGCCTGGTGCGCTTATTGTTGGTTGTGATGCAGGTACGCTCAACTTTGCAAAAATTAAGGGTACACATACAGCGATGAAGTCAGGCATGATCGCTGCCGAAACATTAGTCGATGCATTATCCGCTGGTGATGAAGGTGGCTCGGATCTGGTCGCTTATGAAACTAACTTTAATAACTCATGGGTTTATGAAGAGTTATATCAAAGCCGCAGTTTTGGTGCTGCTATGCATAAATTTGGTATGTGGTTGGGTGGTGCTTACAATACGCTTGAGCAAAATATCTTTGGCGGTAAACTACCTTTTACGTTGCGCGATACAAAGGCCGACCACGAGATGTTGGTTAAAGCCTCTGAGGCGACTAAGATTGACTACCCTAAACCCGATGGTAAGTTAAGCTTTGATAAATTGTCTTCTGTATTCTTGTCGAATACTTATCATGATGAAGATCAACCGGTTCATTTAACACTAAAAGATAGTGCCGTGCCTATTAAGCATAATCTTGCATTGTTTGATGCACCTGAGCAGCGTTATTGCCCAGCCGGTGTATATGAGATAGTTGAAGATGGCGAGGAGCAAAAGCTACAGATCAATGCGCAAAACTGCGTACATTGTAAAACTTGCGATATTAAAGACCCTACTCAGAATATTGTTTGGGTAACGCCGCAGGGCGCTGAGGGGCCTTCTTACCCTAATATGTAATAGGTGTAATGGTAAGTTTATAAAAAAGCCGAGTAGTTAATTGCTACTCGGCTTTTTTTGTGGAAGTTTAAACACTTTATTACTTATCAATTCCGCCCATACAGAGATACTTAATCTCTACATAATCTTCGATGCCGTATTTAGAGCCTTCGCGACCTATACCCGACTCTTTAATACCACCAAAGGGAGCAGCTTCGTTAGAGACAATACCCTCGTTAATACCTACCATGCCGTATTCAAGGGCTTCTGATACTCGCCACACTCTGCCGATATCACGGGTATACATATAGGAGGCCAAGCCTGAGTTTGTATCGTTGGCAATATCGATAGCTTCTTGCTCGGTGTCGAATTTAATCAGTGGTGCAACGGGCCCAAAAATTTCGTTACTAGCAATAGCCATGCTGGGAGTCACATTGGTGAGGATTGTGGGGGTGTAAAACTGGCCGTCAATAGGGTTATTGGTGTCACCATGTAGGCTGGTTGCTCCTTGAGCGAGGGCATCATCCACCAAGTCTTTGACTTTTTGAGTCGCTTTGGCCGTTATCAATGGGCCGATATCTATACCATCTTTGCTGCCATCGCCCATGCGAAATTGTGCGACTGCATCTACAAGGCGCTTTGAAAATTCATCATAAATACCATTTTGTATGAGGATGCGGTTAGCGCAAACGCAGGTTTGCCCAGCATTGCGATATTTTGAGATAAGTAAGCCTTTAATGGCTTCGTCTATATCTGCATCATCGAAAACAATAAAAGGCGCGTTCCCTCCTAGCTCCATAGAGGCTTTTTTAACGGTAGTTGCACATTGTGCGAGCAGAGTCTTACCCACCGGAGTAGAGCCTGTAAAGGAGAACTTGGCAACTCTTGGGTCTTGTGTGAGCACTTTACCAATGCTTGGGGCATCGCTGCCGATAACTACGTTAAAGACACCGGCAGGTATTCCCGCTTGATGAGCAAGTTCTGCAATCGCTAGTGCAGAGAGTGGAGTTTCTGCTGCCGCTTTGACGATAAATGTACAGCCAGCCGCGATTGCAGGGGCTGCTTTACGTGTGATCATTGCATTCGGGAAATTCCAAGGTGTGATAGCCGCGACTACGCCAATAGGTTGTTTGATCACAATAACGCGCGAGTTTGAATTGGCATGAGGGATAACATCACCGTAAATACGGCGAGCTTCCTCGGCGAACCATTGAATGTAGCTTGCGCCATAGGCAATTTCTCCCTTGGCCTCTGCTAATGGTTTACCTTGTTCGGCGGTTAATATTGCTGCCAGTTCATCTTGATGAGACATAATCAAATCAAACCAGCGCTGCAATATACCTGCTCTTTCTTTGGCTGTTTTGGATTTCCAACGTGGCATGGCCTTGGCTGCTGCATCCACTGCTTTGAGAGTATCATCGGCGTTTGCGTCATGGACTTCACAGATAAGCTGATTAGTAGCCGGATTGATAATATCTATTTTTTCAGCGCTGCTTGTTTGCCATTGGCCGTTAATATAACTGCCATTTTTCAATAGTTTAGAGCTAATAGAAGTATTCATTGCTGTTCTTTTCTTTATTGGGTGGATGAGAATTGTTTAATCTCTAGGGCCTGTTAACACTACTTGACTATCAACTGCCGGAGTCGCTTTTTTCTTCTGGCAAGGCGTCAGGACTGACGTTTAGTCATTCTAAACGAACGACTGACAACGCAGCCCGAGGAAAAAAGCGGCCTGGCCCGAAGGGTTGCGCCTAAAAATCAGTCACTCTGCGTTATTCGTCGCTCATTTGGAGCGACCAAACCACACTCCTCATACCTTGATTGACAGATTTTTTGACACAACAGTCGGTAGTCAAGTGGTGTTAACAAGCCCTAGCCTATATGATTCTTGTGATGCTAACATTACAAACTTTGTGCTTAAATGTTTGGGTATTCTATACGAATAACGCTGGCTTTGTATGTTAGTAGGCCTTAGACATTGGGCTTGTAGGCTAAATACACGGCTTTCAGGCTTTATTTAACTGTTTGATGTAATAAAAAACTGCTTTGTAGGAAAACGGTACTATGAAAAAAGAAGTCAAATCATTTTTGATTGGTCTGGTCATTTTTATCCCTTTCTGTGTTTTTACAGCAGAGTGGCGGTTTTTGCAGATCTTAATTTTATTGTTGTTTTTAGTGTACGGTATTGGCTTCTTTTTTTTAAAAGAGTTTAGAAAGTATATTCCCTTATCGGCTGCTTTTTTTCTTTCGCTTTGTGGGAGTATTTTTGTTTATCCACTTGTTAAACCACTATTTATATAGCCCGACTAAATTATAATGTGGGCTCTGTTTTGGGCCATCTAATACAAAAACGTGTCCCACGTACTCCATCGGAGTCTATTGTTACACTTCCCTTGTAGCGGAGTAGTATTTTTTGAATAATTGCTAAGCCTATTCCGCTACCTTCAACTTGATCGCGTGGTTTTAGTGTCTGAAATACTTTAAAAGCTCTCTCTTGTAATTTTGGAGCAATACCAGGCCCATCGTCGACAACATCAAAAATATGATCAGTTTCGGTTTCACTATAGAGTACGGAGATTGTGCCAGCTTCTTTGTCGTGATGCTTAACTGCATTATCCAATAGATTACGAATAACTATTTCTAGAGGTTTGCGTGCAATTACAATAGAGTGTTTGGGCACACTGATTTGTGTTTTAAAGCTGAATGGATTGACATGTAAATCCAGTAGATGGGATAACATTTGCTCCAAATCAATTAGCTCTTGCGTCTCGTCCAGTTGTGATATACGAGAGTAAGATAATAGATCGTCAAGCAATGTGCTCATACGTAGTACACGATTGCCCATCAATTCTAAATGCCTTTTAGAGTCCTCGGGTATTATTTCTTCACAATCTTGTCTAATCCAGTTTGCGAGTTGGTTAATACCTCTTAAAGGGGACTTAAGGTCGTGCGAGGCAACGTAAGCAAACTGTTCTAGTTCGCGATTAGTATGAGAAAGTTTCTCAACAAGCTCTGCTTTTTTAAGCTCTGCATTTTTAAGGTCAGTAATATCTTGTGCACAAACAAAAATAAACGATTGTTTGGTGATAGGGTCAGTATAGGGTATTTTGTCGGTACTTACCCATCGCCTAGGACCATTGAGTGGCGTGTATTCTTCAATAATATTTAAGTGTGGCTTGTTTGAAGCAATAACCGCGAGGTCGTCGTCATGGTATTTTTTGGCCATTTCAGGAAATAAATCATAACTATCTTTTCCTTCAAAATCTTCTGTAGTGCCGCCCATAGATTCTGCTGCTTGCTTATTTAGGCGTAAAATTTTATTTTTATCATCTTTGTACCAAATCTTTACTGGCACGTTGTCAAAAATAAGTTGTAGCTCATATTGTTGTTGTTTAACTTTTTCTTCATGTTCTTTTTCTGCGGATATGTCTTGAGCAAAGCAATGGTGGTATGTAAAGTTGTCATTTCTATCGTATTGCCTGACTATCGTTATTCGTTGGTAAAATAAGCCACCATTTTTCTTTAAACCTCTCACTACAATAGAGGTTTTGTCGTTGTCTATTTCGTTAAATGTATTCTTAATATGTTCTCTGTCCTCTGGATGGATAGTGATAGATAAGGGTTTTCCTATGAGTTCTTTTTGGCAGTAGCCGGTCATTTTACAATAGGCATTGTTAGCCAAAATATAATTGTTATCCCTATCTACAGCGCACATGCCTTCTACTGTTGACGATACAGCTTGCTGCATATACTCGAAAGTGCGATAGTGCTTGAGAAAAAAATTCCTACAAAATAGCAAAAAGATAAGAGCAATAATAAATGCACTAATCAATAAAACTATAATCTTGTTTTTTGTTTGTTTTATGCCAGGTAGAGATAAGTTGCGATTATCACTATAAGTGAAATATAAGTTGTAGGGATAAAGGTGTATCTTCTCTTTAAACTGGTGTTGAGTAATTTGTCCAGAGATGCTTTTTTTGTTGCTACTATAATCAATGCTAACGTCGTCTGCTAAAGCATCACTTGTTTTGTAGATAGAGGCGGCTTTAGGTGTCGTATGAGCGATGAATATGATTTCTTTATCTAGCTCATTCGGTATAGCAATGGCAAACTCAAATGTCGGTGACTCGTTGTCGGGCATGTTGTTGTGTACATTAATAATTACACTACTTGCAGTATTTTTGAGTGTAGGTAAAGCCCATTTATACAGATTTTTGTCAGTAGTGGGGCTTATCTCTGTACTTGAATATAAGATGTCTCCTTTATCATTTAGTAAGGTAAAGTCTGTGTCTTTTTCAAATAAGCTGAGTTGCTGAATATACTCTTTGATGCCAGTATAGTCTTCTTTATTTAAAATTTTTTTTTGAGTAAAAAAACTATTATTAACTATATTTTTTAGGAAGCGATCTTGATCTTTTATATATTGAAGTATTTGGTTGGCATGTAGTTGAGCGTCAAGTTTTTTGGCTTTAATCTCTCTATTGTTAAGGCTTGTATCAATTTGAGTGATTAATAGTAAATACAGGGCGATAAAGAATACAGACGTGCCAATAACTATAGCGCTTAAAAATAAGTTTATGTTAAGGCGTTTAATGGCATTTGAATGTGGCATTTTATAAGTTACGTTAGGGTCTATGCTTTATTTAAGTACGATCCAATATCTTTAAACATATATATAATGTAACGTCCTTTTACTATAAAAGTCTGTTGCTGAGTATCTTTTGGCAATCTTTATAGGCACATGGCATAGCATACAGATAACCTTGTACAATATCGCACTGATGTTCTTTTAAAAAATGAGCTTGCTCTTGAGTTTCTACGCCTTCTGCAATAACTTTTAGAGACAAGCGTTTTGCAAGGTCAATAATGACTTTTATGATCACTTCTTTTTGAGCGTTTATTCCAATACCTTGAACAAAGCTCATATCTATTTTTAGTGTATCAATCGGTAATTCGGTTAAGTAGTTAAGTGATGAATAACCTGTGCCAAAATCATCTACAGCAATACTCACACCCAATTCGTGTAAGGAGTTAAGTATATCGATGGATAGTGTTGGTTGGCTGATCAGTACACTTTCGGTAACTTCTAACTGTAATTGCTCGGGCCGTATTTTTTTACATATAATCATCTGTTTAATATGATTGAGTAATTGATGATTAGAGCATTCATTGGCTGAGATATTAATCGCTATTTTCAAATGAGGATGAGAGTTTGACCAAGTGGCAAGATCTGCACAAGCGCGTTTAAGCATTGCCTCTGTTAATGTCGATATGAGTGATAGTTTTTCAGCAAAGGGTATGAATACGTTAGGTGAGATGAATCCCTTACGAGGATGATTCCAGCGTGCTAAAGCTTCAAAACCAACAACATCCCCAGTATGTAGACAGTATTGGGCTTGGTAAAAAGGGAAAATCTGTTTGCTTTTTAGGGCGATAGTAAAATCATTTTCTAGATTAAGCGCTTCTTTATAAGCTTTTTTGTGCTCAGTATCAAAATGAAAATAGCGTTTTCGGCCACCATGTTTTGCTTGATAGAGTGCATCGTCTGCTTGTTTGAGTATACCTTGTGCATCCACTAAGTCTTCAGAAGGAAATAGAGTAAAACCTATAGAGACACTGATATGTATTTTTAAATTCTCGATAAAAAAAGGCTCTTCCATTTGGTATAAAATTTTCTGAGCGATATCTCGAGTATTTTCTTCATCGACACATTCAAGGATGACGGCAAACTCATCGCCACCAAGGCGGGCGGCAGTATCACTTGCCCGAATACTGGTTAGTAATCTTTTGGCAAATTCTTTAAGTAATATGTCTCCAATATGGTGCCCATATCTATCGTTGATCTTTTTAAAATAGTCAACATCGATATACAAAATGGCGTGATGTCTATTGTGGCGCTGAAGGGATTTGATCAGGTGCGTCAGGCGATCAAAAAACAGGTTGCGATTAACAAGCTGGGTCAATTCGTCGTAATGGGCCAAATACTCGTGCTCGATAGCCATTTTTTTATGATGTATGGCATAACGAATCGCGCGGTTTAGCACAACTTCGGTGATATCATCTTTGTGTAAAAAGTCTGATGCGCCTGCGAGTAGTAGTTGTTCATCAATAGCGTCGTCTACTTGCCCAGTCAGCATAATAATACTAGCGGTAGGGTTTAAGTGTTGAGCTTTTTCTAACAGCTCTAGACCTGTATGGCCATTGAGGTAGTAGTCAAAGAGGCATACATTGAATTGAGTTTCTGTCAGTAACAGCAGCGCTGTGTCATAGTCATTAGCCGTCACGATATGGTACTTATAGCGCTGATTGCATGACAAATAACGTTCAATCCGTTTTCGATCAACGTTGTCATCATCAACGATTAATAGTTTTATTACCTTGCTTTGTGAATAATTGGTGTAATTATCCCTATAGGCACTATTCATAAAATCTAAACTGTTATGGTTGTATTCGAAGGTTGTGGCAGTATTCCTTTTTTAAAACGAAAACCACTCTAATCTATAGCTTAGTTTAAAAATAGATTTTGTGATAATTATTTATCTTTCTTTTGCAATCTTTGCTTAAATTTTGTGCTGATAAGGAGTACGACACTGCCCTTAAAGAGAATATTGGTCTCAAATTGATTGCTTTTTGATCTAATGCCTGGGCGTTCCTCCTAAAAATACGGTGCTATTTAAAATTGTCTATCAAAAGTGACAGGGGCCGCAGCCTTTTAATAAGCAGCCTGCTCTTATATAAGAGAATCTTATATTAAGTTGACACTTAAGTTAGCTACATCGGTATTTCTTCTTCCTCTTCTTCGGACATCATATTACCTAATTGCTCGTTTTCAGCATCAATAATAATCTGGCTCACACCTTCATCGTTGCTGAGCTGTTCAAGTGCAATGGGTAACTCTTCTATATTGGTTAGCGCTTCTTGTATGGTTATATCTGTCTGGAGGATCTCAATTAAACTATCAACACCACCCAGTGAACTAACTTGGCCAGTTTCAAGGGGAATGGTATTTCCATCGGGAAGAAAGATATCAACCGCGCCATCTTCACCCATAGAGAGCGTGAGTTGAAAGTCACTCTCGTTATCATTTAGATTCGGGATTTCTAAGACTACCAACCTGAATTTTGTTCCTCTAATACCAATGGTGGCAACAGGCGTCTCAATTGCGTAATCCTTTTGGTTAGTTTTTCCCACTAGGCCGCTGACTGTTCTTATTTCTCCAAATTTTAGTCTGTATTTACTTTCATGTGTGCTGTCATCATTTTCGTCATAATTATAAGCGTCGATGACAAATTCAGTTTTAGGTCTCAGTGACATAAAGGATTTATCGGGAAAGCGAATTTGCACTATGCCACTTTGGGTAAGAATAGTATCCCCCGAGCCTAAATCATCGCCCTTTATGATGTCTCTGGAGCCTTGTTTATTTTTTACAATCGGGTCGCCCACTTTAAAAACAACTTTGCCTGAATCTGCTGCGTGGCTATTGAATGATGCTGCCGATAGCGCAATAGTGCAAAGCATGAGTATTTTAGCTGATGGTTTCATATTAATGTGCCCCCTAAAATCTTTTAGCTATGTCGATAAAAAAAACATTTTTATCAAAGTCATATAGAGAAATATTTGAATCGTTATTGGTGTGTTGATAAGCAACGCTGAGTGTAGTCTTATCAATAAATTCCCAAGATAATTTCGAGCGAAAATGAAGGCGCTTGTCTAATCGCTCTCGTAGGAATAATTGGTCATCTCCATCATAGTTATTAACTCTGTAATCTACATCAAAGGATAGAGCAAGCGTATTATTGAGTTGTTTGCGCAGCGTGGTTCTTGAGCCATAGGTATCAAAATCTAAGTCGCCCGAGGAGTTTTCACTTTTTATATCTTTCGCGTAAAAAAGCTCTGACGTTAGACTTAAACTAGGAGATAAAAGGTGACGATATTGTCCTCTTACACTGATACGCCTGTCATCTCTTATGTCTTGGTCGCTATAGTTTAAATCCTGTAGGTCTACAGAGATTTTATAATAATTTTTACCGTTTAAGAGTCGTAAATACTCATAATTTAGGCGTGAAATATCAATCTCATCAAAGTTGTCATAATCGACATAGCTTTGTATAAAGCGGAACGTCTGCTGAGTTTTTTCATAATTTAAGCGTGCTCCAAGGTCAATTGCAGCATAGGCTTGGTTAAAAAAATCATCATCGGTTTTTGACGCTGTACCTTTAATAATATAGGAGAGTGTATCCGTATGTTGATAACGAGCTCTGCCTGAGGCATATAAGGTTTGAGTAGTTTCATCATTCTCGCCACTGCTATCGGGCAATGTCAGAGAGATATTATTAGAAGGGATAAATATAGATGTGTTATCGAGCCCAGAGTTGATATTGTCATCGTGGCCTACACGATAACCAACAATAGCGTCGTAACTCCACTCGCGTACATATTTTAAGTTGTCCAGTGCTACTTGAGCAGCAGTCGATTGATCATTTTTTGCATCGATAACGAGCTTAAATTGAGTTTCTGCGGTGTCTTTTTGACCAAGCTGTGCATAAACTTGACCAAGAAATAACTGAGCTTCATAGTTTTTAGGGTCAATAACAACAGCTCTTTCCAGTGCAAATAATGCCTCTGTCCACTTGCCTTTAGAGTGTTCTATTCTTGCTAACGCTAAATTAGATTGGCTATTTTCTATGTCAAAATTAGGGACTTCATTCTGAGAGGATTCATAGATGGCATATGCAGAATGACTCAGAAAAAGTATAGCCGTAATTAATGAGAGAAACAGCATTTTGTGTGTGCGGTTAGCAGTGAAGATAAGATTATTTGACATAGCGTTTTAACCAGTTAATCCATTTGTTCTTATTACATGTTGTTATCATGATTACGGTGGCATTGTCTTTACCACTTTTTTCATTTGAAGTGTCGATAAGTATTTTTGTATCCTTTTTTTCAAAGGCACGTTGTGTTGTTTTTTCTAACTCCATATGGGGCATAGCATCGTGTACCCCATCAGTTGTTGCCAAAAAAATATCATCGATCATAATCTCGCAAGAATCAGTGCTTACATCTAAATGTTCTCGTACGCCAAGTGCTTGGGTGACAATATTGCTGTGAATGGTAGCGTTGAGTTCTTGCTCCTTTTCTGGAGACTTATTGATCATTTCTTGGAGCAGGGTATGATCTTGCGTCAAAGGGTTGAGTAGGCGATTGCGATACAGGTAAAACCGCGAATCACCTACATGGGCATAATAAACCGATGCCTCATGGAATAAGCCAATGACAATGGTTGTTCCCATACCTTTATGGCTGGTATTTTTTTGCCCCGCCTCATATATTTTTACATTAATGTCTTCAATAATTTTAACGAGAGCATTTTTAATCTGTGCTGGCTGTGTTTTACTCGTCAGTGTTTTTACATAATTCTTTAATTCATTGATAGAAAGGTCGACGGCCATTGCGCTGGCTATCTCACCAGCTTGATGCCCTCCCATACCATCGGCTAGTGCAAAGATATGGTGATTTCTGTCAAAGTCTGCATGGTCTTCGTTTAGTGAACGTACGAGTCCTACGTCGCTACTTTTTCGAAAATCCATATTGTATTTAATTGAGTAGTTAACCATCATTTTTCCTTAACAGTCGTTTACACTCTATGAGCTCTTCTTCCATCATACTGGCATTAAGGTAGCGTTCTTCTCTATCCTTAGCGAGTGCATTGTGTAGTACTTCATTAAACAGATCAGGTAGCTCTGGACGCAGCTCCAATGGGTCTGGGTAAGGCTCACTGGTGATAGAGTACATAAGCCCTGCCAGTGAATCCCCATTAAAGGGAAGTTTTCCCGTGACTAATTGGAATGCCATGACACCTAGTGCAAATATATCAGCGCGACCATCGGATTTTTTACCCTTAAATTGCTCGGGTGACATATATGATGGTGTGCCAAGGACTGTGCCTGTTTTTGTTTTGCTAGCATCGGTAACACGGGCAATACCAAAATCGGTGATCACGACTTTTTTGGCGCTTTGCTCGTACATAATATTTGCGGGTTTTATATCCCGGTGTACCACATTATGTTCATGGGCATAGGCAAGCCCGCGGCAAACATCTATTAGTAGCGTAAAAGCTTCATCTAGGGGCAATAGATTATCTTTTTTGGTAAAAGGTGTCAGTTCGCCACCGGCTAAAAACTCCATAGCAATATAGGCAAGATCATGGTCATTACCTGCATCGTAAACCGTAACAATATTTGGGTGATTCAAGCGACCTGCTGTTTCTGCCTCTCTAAAGAAACGCTCTTTGACGGACTCAATTTGATCTTCTTCAAATTCCTGTGAGAGAGCCATAGTCTTTATAGCAACGACACGATCGATTTTAGGGTCACGCCCTTGGTAAACGATACCCATAGCACCTTTACCCAGCTCTTTAATGATTTCATAGCGCCCGAGCATGGGGTTAGCAATATCCCCTTCGGTGATAGCCATGGTTTGTCCGGGCCCTGAGCTAATATTACCGGCTCCCATAATTACGGTATTTTCGAGCTGTATGGCTTTGTCCTTACGTTGCCCAATATCTTTATAATTAGCATCGTATTCCGACATATGCCCATAAATAACAGCAGCTTTACTGAATTGTCGCTTGCGTTCAAAATCGAGGGCAAGGTTGTAAAGTACGGGCATCATTGAGTCATCTAATGGACATTTTTTAAACTTCTCAAAAGCTGCGTCTAATTGGCCTTGACCTTGGTAGGATAGACCTAGCATCCTATTACCTTCGGCGCTCTCTTTGTCAGAAGACTCCTTAGCGCGCTCTGCCTGTAAGTATTGATTGGTTGTAATAAGTATGTGACCTAGGACCAAAAAAGCAGCCGCAGGGACTAGAGGTAACCAGTATTGATAGGCTGCTAGAGTGTATGACTCGGTAACGATAATAATGATGAGTAAGCCAAAGCTTACTAAAGCACTTAGATTTGCTTTTAGCTGTTTGTTAACGAGTAATAGATAGAAAAATATAAAAACAAACAGGCTATAAATTAACAGCTGAGACCAGTCTGGAGTAATGACGTACTCTTCATTTAATATATTCGATAAGTTATGCGCCATAGAGATAATAGGCATCATTGCTGGATCGACAGGTGTTGCATGTTGATCGCCAATACCCGATGCAGTAACGCCAATTAAAACGACTTTGTTAAGGTATTTAGTAGGGGAAATATTGCCTAATAATACGTCGGAGAAACTATCGATCTGAAAGGGAGATATGCCTCCTTTGCTACCATAATAAATATTTTTCATACGGTAGTAGTGGTCGGTTTTAATCGTTAAGTTGGCAAGCTCAACTTTTTTATGTGTGTTGAGGGTAATGTCTGTTGGCTCAAGGTTAAGCGCCTTGGCAGCAACATGCAGGGTAAAAGAGGGCAGTAGTTCACCATAGTAATCTAAAAATAATGGTGTGCTGCGAATAATGCCATCACTATCGCTATGAACCGATAAATGCCCTAAGCCTTCTGATACGCTAGAGATTTTTTTTAAGGGTGGAAAAACATGCGTTGCTGAAATCGGTGACGAGCTATAGGAGAAGTTACTGGTATCAAATGTAGGTTTAACGACAAATTTTTTGATGTCTTCGGGTAATGGCTCGTCGGCTAAGCCTAGCTGCTTACCTAAGCCTATGTGATAGGGGAGTACTACATTTCCAGCTTGCTTGATTTCTCGTGCTAATAAATCGTCGATATCGAGCTTTTCTCGAATAGTTAATAGCTCGGTAAATACGGTATCCACATCGTTAATGATAGATGCTTGTTGTTCAGGGTTTGTTATCTCTTCTGCCGTGCTTCTAAGTTGGTGAAGATTGGGCATGCTAAGAAGTGAGTCGACTAAATCGAGCCTGCGGTCTTTTTGTGCCTCTAAAAAAAAGATGGGGTAAGCAATGACTTTGGCGCCACCATCATGAAGCCTATCTATCATCGCACTATGATAATCTCTTGACCAAGGCCAGCGTCCTATCTCAGCAATACTTTTTTCGTCTATGGCAATAATGTTGACTTTTTTATTAGGAGTGCCAGAGAAAAATCCCATGCTGAAATCGTATAGCCAGCGCTCCAAAAAAAATGAAGAACCTAGCTGGGAGAGTGGAAGGGTTAATAATAGTGAAAATACAACTATTAATGTGTGCGTATTAATTTTTTTAATGAGTGACATTTGACTTAGCTACAATCGCTTGCAAAGGTGTAATCTCTTATCGGTGTCTGCATACGAATAATTGCTTGAGATTCGATAGGGATACGGTCGTTCTCGTAACAGTTTTTTGTAAAAGATCCCGTTGTTGGTACAACCCAACCATCGATAGGGTCAGGGTCGTTGTCGGCATAACTTTGTAGCATCAGTCTTTTTATAGTTGTGCCAATGAGAGGTGTAATTATTTTGTGGCAATAGGTTACGCGAATTTTTAATAAGTTTGCATCTTGAATAGAAACGCCACCCTTAAGAGCAGCAGAACGATAAACAAGGTGATCGTTAGGGATATAATGGTTGTAATCTGATGTTGCATTGGGATCAGGTAGCCAATGTTGGGAGCTAAATCCTGGGCTAATACGCTGGATGCAAACAAACTCGTCGGCTTCTATTAAGTCGATCGCGGCACTTTGTGATTGTTGAAAGCGGTCATAATCACTAATACCAGTTGGTGATGTTTCAAGTGCAGCAAGGCCTCGTGCGAGTGCATAGCGTATTGCACGTGGAGAGCCATAGTTTAGGGAACCTGCACGTGCTGCCTCGTGAGTCGCATAATTAAGCACGGTTTTAGCGTTATAAATAAAGCCAAAATGAATAACGGCAAACAAAATCAGTAAGGTAACAAACATCACTACGACCATTTCTACCATGGCCTGGCCTGTTTGTTGGTTTCTATTAAGGAGCTTGCTTATCATCGGCAATCTCCAGTAGTTTTTTCGATAAGCTTAACGCCTTATCATACAAAACATCATCTTTAGATATATAGGTCAACATTTGTCGCCAAGTATTAACACTTTGCTTGAGCTGTATTACTCCCATATTGTGCCAAGCTTTAGATAAGCGAGGGTCTAGTAGTACGGCTTTTTCATAAGCCTCTACGGCTTTGTTATAGTTTTCTAGGCGTGTATAACTATTGCCTATACGAAACCAGACAACGGCATCTGTTGTTATAGATTCACTTAATTTAAGGTATTCGAATAAAGCTAATTTATAATTTTTTTCGCTATAGGCTTTATTAGCAGAGGCGTAGATGCTTTTAAGCTCATCTGGCGACGGTTTTGCTGTACTGGCAATAGTGCCGCAGCCTATCATTGCTAAGCAAAATGCAGCGGTTATTAATAGTTTATAGCTTAATCGTGTTTTCATTATCAATTACGTGTTTTGTCGTTATCAAGTTCAAGCGTCATATTTTTAACAAGAGATAAATGATTAATTTCTCCACTTAGCATCTCTAGTGTGTGTTTGGCGTACCAGCACATCGACATCCTTCTAGGTTTAATACTCTTGACCAATTTAACAATTTTATAGTTGCGGTCCAGATAGATAATATCCAAAGCGTACTTCATGCCAAAGGTATGGATCGAATTACACTTATTAATAAGTAGGCCTTGGCTATTATCTAATTTTGGTAGTTTAAGTAGTCCGCCTGTTCGTTCTAGTACGTTTTCGGTACTAAATATTTTAATGACAGCACTATCCTCAATCGTAGTGTTGTTGTCTGTGTCGCTAGTAGCAAAGTGACAGTTATAAGTTTTCATAGCTGGTTCTTTTACTACTTGTTATAAATACTCTTTAGCAGCATCAATTAATTATATTGCTCATTACCACTGTGGCAGTCATCAGCTATATGTCGAGTACTTTCATCATTATGGGAAAGCCAACGATCATAAAGGTAACCGGAAAAATAAAAACAATCAGTGGGAATACGAGTTTAACCGGTGCTTCCATAGCTTTCTTCTCAGCTCGCTGAAAACGCTCGTTACGGCGTTGTTCGGATTGAATCCGTAATGTGCTGGCCATACCAGAACCTGATTTTTCAGCTTGTACCATTGCATTAACAAAACTTGTTATGTCTTGCATATCTAAACGTTCGGCCATACGTTTAAACGCTTCGGAGCGACTCACGCCTGCACGTAAATCACGCATAATAATACTAAACTCTTGTCGTAATGGACCATCAGGGCCTTTATGCATAGCTTGTTGTAGTGCCCCCGATAAATTGAGACCGGCTTCAACAGCCATCGTTGTAAAGTCTAAGTAAACAGGCAGGGCGCGAATAACATCTTGCTCGCGTCGTTTACGTTTATCTGTTAACCAAACAAGAGGAAAGAAAAAGCCACCAAGAGTGGCCAAGAATACTATAAGCGTGCCGTGTTTTTCTGGCTGTAGTGCAAGCACCATTAATAAACTCAGTAAAAAACAAATTAACGCTGCAGCAAAGCGCAAGGATACAAATTGCTCGGCGGTTAACATAAAGTTAACGCCAGTTTTATGGAGCTTTTTTTCGACTCGGTCAAAATAGGCATTGCTAAAAATATTTTCTACAAGCATAGAAATTAACAGAATTAATGGCCAAATCATTTTTAGGCCAGCAGGTACCGGGTCCATGTAGGTACGGTCGTCTTGTTCTATCTCTGGGGTAGAGGTTTGTGTAACGTAGGCAAATATCATCACGCCAACACCAAAGGCGATAATTGCTAAAAGATACAATGATCCGGTGGCTAAATTAAACATCGATACTTGTTACCTTGCTGATAAAGAAGTAACCCAGTGCTTCCATAACGACGATTGCGCTTACAAAAGCCCAGCCAATATTTGTACTAAATAGCTTTTGCATCGCAATGGGCTCGATAACAAATAATATCGCGCCAACCATTAGAGGTAGCCCCGTCATCACAATGCCTTGCATTTTCCCTTGTGCGGTGAGCGATTCTATCTTGCCTTCCATTGCCGCTTTACGCCTAAGTGTCTCTGCGAGAGTATTGAGAACCTCACCAAGGTCACCACCCACTTCCCGTGATATTTTCATAGCAGAGGAGAACATTAAAAAATCGGGGTTGGGTATGCGTCTCTCCATATTGCGTAAAGATTTCTCAAACTCTAAGCCTATACGCTGCTCGCGAGTAAACAGCATAAACTCCTGTGAAATAGGGGCAGGCTGGTCCTTTACTACTGCATCAATCGCCATCGATAAACTACCGCCGGAGGCCAGTGTGCCACTGATCATAATCAATGCATCAGGAAGTTGTTTTTCTATCTTATTGAGCCGTTTTTTGCGCATGCTGCGATAAAAGCGAAAGGGCAAAAACATAACAACGACTAATACAGTGAGAGAAATAAGCACGCTGCCGAACAACATATAGCTGAGTAGGGGGACAGTTACAATAGCGATAATATTGAAGACGAAGAGTTGCTGTGTATCGACAAATAAAAACATATCGCTCAAATTTGCTGATGATGTCTCTTTAAAGACGGCCTCGTATTCACCCCAAAAACTTTCTCCTTTTTGCGCGGCTATCCATGTCGCAATAACAACGCAAAGAAAAAAAGCCGTAAGTACTAACCAAAATAAAGTGCTAGTACCAAGATTAAGGAAAAAATCCATCATGAAAAAATACTCATATCGACATCAATACCACGATTGCGTAATTGCTCATAAAACTGAGGGACTTGCCCAGTCGCTTCGAATTGGCCAAGAACTTTACCTTCACCATCGAAACCCTGTTGACGATAAACAAAAATATCATTTAGCTGTACGACACCGCTTTCCATACCGGTAATCTCAGAGATATGTGTCACCTTACGTGAGCCGTCGGCAAGTCTACTTTGTTGTACAACAATATTTACGGCCGATGCAATTTGTTCTCTGATTGCGCGTGCAGGTAAATCCATGCCTGCCATCATTACCATGACTTCAAGACGAGAAACGACATCACGAGGTGTGTTAGCGTGCACTGTTGTTAGTGAGCCATCGTGACCGGTATTCATTGCTGTTAACATATCGAGTGCCTCCGAGCCACGACACTCACCAACGACGATTCGATCGGGCCGCATACGCAGGCAGTTTTTAACCAGCTCACGAATAGTGATTGCACCTTTTCCTTCGAGGTTAGGTGGGCGTGACTCAAGAGAGACGATATGTGGTTGTCCTAGTTTAAGCTCGGCAGCATCCTCGACGGTAATAATACGCTCGGTAGAGGGAATAAAATTTGACATAATATTGAGTAGTGTCGTTTTACCGGAACCGGTACCGCCAGAGATAATAATATTGCAGTGGTTTTCTACCACCATTTTTAATAGCTTAGCCATTTTCTCGTTGATAGTACCAAAACCTAATAGGTCAGAGACTTCGAGTTTTTTCTTGGCAAATTTACGAATAGTTAATGATGGCCCGCGCAGTGCTAGAGGAGGGATAATGGCATTAACACGAGAGCCGTCGGGTAATCGTGCATCAACCATGGGCGAGCTTTCATCGATGCGACGCCCTAGTGGTGAAACAATACGTTCGATTGCCGACATAACGGCAAGGTCACTACTAAAAACTACATCGCTTTTAGATAACTTACCTTTATATTCGGTATAGATATCATCGCAGGCGTTGACCATAATCTCAGTAACGTCATCATCGGCGAGTAACTCTTCCAGTGGGCCTAGGCCAACAGCCTCATTGAGTACTTCATTTTTTAATGCCTGAACGTCAACGTTGTCAGGTATTTCATTTTTCATTGACTCGATGACTTCATCAATAATACTTGAAACTTTTTGGCGTAAAGCATCACCGTCCATACTGGCAACATCGGTACGTCGAAGATCCATTAAGCGCAATACATCTTGGTGAATACGATTACGCCACATATAAATACGTTGGCGATTAATTTTATCGGTGCGCTCTTCTGGCGTAACTTCTTCTTCAACAGAGCCAATAAAGGTTTCCATACTCCAGTCTTTTTCACCCATATCTTCAGGTTCATTAGCAGCTGGTGCGGGGGAGGGTGAGTCAGCAGCTTCTTCGCTATTGGCTGTTCCTAGGCGGAAATCATAGTTGCCGATACTGATAACATCGGAGCTTCTAATTGGCCCATAAAAAGGCACGGTATTACCGTTGACACTAATACCGTTACCATCGCTAACATCTTCTACATATAGGCCTTTGTCGGTGAGTTCGATTTTGCAGTGAACCGCAGCAACACGCCAGCCGCGAATAACAACAAGGTTATCGCGTGATTTACCAATAGTACATTGTTTTAAGGTGCAATGAATGCGGTTAACGTTGGTGCCTTTATCCGTGATTACTATAACGTCAAACATTAGTCTAAAATCTCCGTTAAGCCTTTATACTTGCCACCGACATTATCAAAAAATTGCTGGCGTAGAGCCTGTTCTGCGGCAAGCGCATCTTTATTTTGCTGGCTATTAGCATCGTAAGCATAGGGAGTAATAAATATAATTAAATCCGAGCGGCTATTACGGAAATTAGTCGACTTAAATAGCTCGCCCAAAATAGGGATATCACCTAGCCATTTCACTTTGTCAACGTCGTTACCGATATCTTGATTGACAAGGCCGCTAATCGCTAAAGTTTGCCCTTGTTGTAAGCTGACTTCGGCTTTTGTTTTTCTTGAGCGTAGGCCAGGGGTACCGTCAACAGAAACTGATTGGTCGATGCTACTGACTTCAGTTTCGACAAGTGCGGCAATTTGGCCATCACGCCCGAGCTCCGGTAATACATTGAGCATAATGCCAAACTCTTTAAATTCAATAGTGATGCCGCCATTACCATCAGGTACTGGAATTGGGAACTCACCACCGGATAAAAATTCTGCCTCGGTACCGCTGCGTGTACTGAGAGTGGGTGATGCTAAAATAATGGCATCACCACTTGATACGGCCAAATTAATTTGTGAGGTAATACTGGTTGCTATACCAAAAAAGCCTGCGCCATTACTGAGTGCGTTAAGGCTAGTATTATCGGGTAGTGTAAAAGTAGAGGTATTATTATCACCAATACTACCACTGTTACTGGTAAAGTTTTGTGCAAAACCTGCAGATGGCCCGTTAAATGTATTAGTCCAGTTAATCCCTAAATTTTGTAAAGCATTGGTACTGAATTCGGTGATTTGTACGTTCATATACACCATGGGTTTAACGGCAACACTAGGTGCTGCAGTTAAGTCGACAATGTCAGGGTAGGATTGTTGTACAGCGGCAATAAACTCTTTGTTTTCAGCGGTAACATCGCCTCGTAAAATAACTTTACTGCCGGCCCTAGTCATTGTGATATAAGGGATAGATGAAAAGATACTTTCTAGTTCGTTATCAGAAGTTGGCTGGCTGAGATTGACTATTTGTGGGTAAATATCGATAAGCTTAGTGATAACTGCTGCTTGTGCGTTGCTGACATTACCCTTAATTACAATATTTTGTCCCACTTCACTTACTTCTGCAGCGGGTAAGTTGCCCAATATCTTTTTAATTTCAGCGGCGTCGCGTGAGATATTATTTTTAACTATATAAAATTTATGCGCGATAACTTTTCCATTTTCTAGCCAGATCTGTAATTCGGTATCACCTTCTTCTTCGGCGAGTACTAATAAATTGCCATTATCGAGTATCGAGGTACTAACAAGTTTGCCATTACCAACGGCTACACGTTCGATTGGTGTTTTCAGTACCAGCGTTTTAATCTCGCCGACAAATAATCGAAAGTCTGTTGCCCATGTATGACTACTAAAGATGACTAATAATAGCGTGATGGTCAATTGGAAAGTTTTTATTATTTTAGAAAAATTCATTTTGTATTCCATTGTTAATTTACTCCGCTACAGGCACTTGGTTAACTTCTGCAACGCCATCTTTACTTACGCCACCTACAATATAATCGACAGTGCCGATGAAGCCCCCAGAGCTTCCATCTTGCACGCTAAGTCCTGCGAGTAGCTGGCCATCTCTAGTAGATATACTACCATCGGCATTGACGATAACATTGTTAGGGTCAACGACTGTGCCGTCTGCCAATACCAAATTGCCGTTATTATCAATGGTAGCGCCTTTAATAATTGTGCCATCGGCAAGACGAACGGAGCCATCGGCGAGTAGTGTTGGTGCATCATCTGCGACTTGTTCTGCGCTAAGCCCAGCGAGTAGACGGCCATCACGCGTAGAGACGGTACCATCACTGTTGATGACAATATCTTTGGGGTCAACAACGGTGCCATCGGCTAGCACGAGGTTGCCATTTTCATCGAGTGTCGCGCCTTTTATCATCGTGCCATCGGCGGCAATAAGAACAGGGTCTTTGGCTGTAACACCGGCGAGAAGAGTACCGTCTTTGGTTGACACTGTACCATCGTCATTAAAAACAAGATCGTTCGGGTCAACAACAGTGCCATCAGCTAATACGAGGTTACCGTTTTCATCCAGTGTTGCACCTTCAATAACTTTACCATTAATAACGACGCCATCTTCTGCAGAGGAGCGTAAGCCACCTGCTAATGTTTGTGCTTTAGGCCCATCTAAAATAACCCCATCTTTTGTCATTAATGTGCCATCGGCTAATACAATTAAATCGTCGGGGTTAACAATAGTGCCGTCGGCTGTGACAATGTCTCCATTCTCATTGATACTTAAGCCACGGCTTGCCAAATCGATACCACTTTTGGTGCGGATAGAACCATCTGCTCCAATGACCAAATTTTGATTTTTTAACACTTTGCCATCGCGTGTACGTAGTACGCCATCTTCACCGACAACAATATTGTCGCTTAATTGTTTAGCAGATGCGCGTTGATCTGCTTTTATAGCAAGTTCGTTGGCATTCTCTAAAATACTGTCGTTATCGACGGTAACAAAACCGCTACCGCTTGTGTCCTTGCGATTACGTAGTAGTGCAATAATATCGCCGCTTTCTTCTGCGAGTGACAAAATAGCCGCTTGTTTAGGCGTAACGTTGAGTGTAATTGTTGTGTAATTTTGCGCTATATTTGCACGCACGCCACCACGTAGTATTCTTATTTTTTCTTCATAGTCATAAGCACTATCTTTACCTGTTGCAATAACTTCTACATTTTCAAGTACAGGAACGATTTCTTTTGAATCGCTACCTGCTATTGATGATTCTGCCCGAACTAGTAAATCAATTTTATTGCCTGGGCGTAAAAGTCCTGTAAAAGAATTAATCTCATCAACTTGAATAGTAATAGCGCGGCGCTTTTCAATGATAGTGTCAGAAAAATCAAGTGGGAATTCACTGCCTACAAAAGTATTCAGCAAGGGTTTTCCACGAGCTAAGTTTACTTGTAGTACCTTGCCTTCAATTTTTTCAAAGTCGCCAGGTAACACCGCTAGGTTACTTACAAAGCTACGAGGGATTGGACGTATCGATAAGCTGCCGCTATCTAATATTTCTCCTTTCACTAAATCACGAGAGGCGACAACAACACCAATGGGCTGTGACTTAGGTTTGAGTTGTTCGCGCAATTGTGCTTCTTTGGCATTGAGGTATAGCATTGCAAGCAATGCTCCAACAATACCCAACACAATGGCGATAATAATTAACTTCATACTGCTTTTGGTATTTGTAGCCATTTTTATTATTCCTTAAATCCTAGAAAGGATTAACTGCATCTTTTATTTGGTCTTTAATTTCGTTTTTAATTGCGTCTGTATCAACCAACCCTAGTGCTTCTTTGGGGTCGGTATATTTTTCTAAGTTGCTAATGCCTTGGTCAATAATGGCAAGCCCACCTGATACTTTATTGAGAGTGCTGCCTGCGCTATCTAACTTACTGCTAAGGCTTGGGTATTTGCCGAGTTCATTATAGTAATCTGCAAGTTCAACCAGGTCCCTACCTTCGGGTATTTCTGAGATAGAAATTGCATAAGCTTGTGCGGTGTAGCGTTCATGTAGTGCTTGTACTAGGGAGTCATCGTCATCTTTTGAAAAACCCACGCTGCCATTACCTGCGGCAATTAGGGCGGTAGTCAATGCGGCAAGTATCACTATGTATTCAACCATGCCTTGGCCTTTTTCATATTGGGGCATGGGTGGCACCTCTCTTTCATGGCTATCATTTAATATCATTTTTAAATGCCTATTTAAAAATATTGGCGGTCTCTATATTAGCTACCACGCTCGTTTTTGAATCGACTTTATTAATAGTGAGTGATAATAATTCTCTACCTTTGCTAAAAGTCAGCGCTACCCCCTTGAGTTTTGATCCTTTACTATCAGCCATCAACTGCCAGCCCTGCCCTTGATAGTGGTTGCGATAAAACTTTCCGTTAGATTCGACAGAAAAGTTATTACTAATGACCAGCGTACGTCCTGTCTTAATAGGGTCTTTGCTTTTTTGATCGCTGATTACCTGGCTGCCTGACATTTTAGGAAAGCGTGCGCCATCTGGGACTTGTAATCTATCTTTTTCTATCGCGGTGGGTAAGTCGCTGATACTTAAATAGCCCCAAGAACCTGCAAAGCCATTTTGTACCTGCACATTAACAAATTTTTTGCGTTCGACGCGGCCAATCATTTCCCAGGGGTCAAATAGTGTTATCGCTGCTGTATCTGTCCAACGTTTACTATAAAAATCAATAATCTGTTCTTGGCTTAGTCTGCTTTCAAACCGACGGATTTCCATTTTTATACCAAAAGCGTTAGTGCTATTAGTCACTTGAGTAATGGTAGAGTCAGGTGGTGTAGGTAAATCCACTGCAAATGCCACATGACTGATAAAGCTAATAAAAATAAGGACAAAAAGTTTATGCATGGCTTTATTCACGACAATATCCCTTTTCACTGCACAGTGGGTTGTCGCTATCGTCTGCATCGGGAAATTCCGGATCTGAGAATTTATCGCGTGGTAATGCATCGATATCCATGTGTCCGAAAATTAAATTTTTATCACTAAACTCAGGGGTTAGTAAGGCGAGGGCGATCAAGTTTTGCCCCGAACCAATACCGGGTAAACTAAAGGTATTGAAAACATCACCTATAAGCTTGGTAGGGGCTAAGGCCTGGGCCTGGCTTTGCAAGTGCTCACCACCACCAGCACTCCATGTTTGTGACAGCACGCCAGCTTTCGCTAGCATTTTAAAATCGCTACCAACATCGATTAAAGGCGTGCGTTGGCCACTGTCGTCACCAAGTAGGGTTAGATATCTAGGTGTTTCCTGAACGCTCATTTCCATTGAGGTTGCTGTACCGCCGCGCATATTAATAGCATCAAATTGTGATGAGCTAAAGGGGATGACGCCTGTAATAAAAGCAACAACGTCACCTATAATAGAAATGGCTGTGCGCACGATACCAAAAGTTTTGTCGGGTGTGTTTTGGTTTGAGTTTACATCAGGTCTTTCTGTAAGACCGGGTGCGTACATGTCTGAGCCGTCGTAGTAAGTCCAAAAATTGCGGCCAACACTGGTAGAACTTTCAATGGGTGTGCTTGCCTCGCTAAATATACGTAGCTGTGCTTCCTCGGCAAGTTCAGTATTACTTTTTACCGGAAAATTATTAGAGGTAAACCCATCAAAACCCGAGGGTTGGTTGTCGAGCGTAGCATTATTAAAGTAAACCGTACGCTCCCAAGCCGTATAGCGTGCACTATCGACAGCGGCGTGTTTCATATCAATATATTTGCCAGCTGTTGGAATAATTAAAAATAATGGAATCACAACAAAGGCACTGGCAACTAGCATCTCGGTCATTGCTTGGCCGCTTTGCTTAAAATTTGATGGTTTATTCATCAGCGAACTTAAAAGATTATTCATAATAATTTACTCACTAATGCTTGTGCCTGCGCAATAATGGTAAAGGCAGTCGCTGGTAGTGGCACTTGTCCATGTTGGAATCCAAGCGCGGCTACGCGATCAATATAGCTGGTGTCTACCAGACGCGCTTGCCAATAAGGGTTAAATGCATTGGATTTTTCTTCGCGTCCATCGCTGCGTACAAAATAGCTTAAATCTGAGGGGCGAGTGTAATACACCTCAGATTTGGCAATAACACCTAGGGGAACCGTGCCGCCAAATAAGCCATTTTTTGGAGCATCGAGTTCAAAGCGGCCGCTACTGACTTGGCTGTTTTTAACAACGTCGTCTTTTACTAGGCCAATTAATAAATAGGGTGCTTCAAGTCCGCTAATCCAGTCGCCACTTTCGACGCTGGTGGCAATTTCGGGTTTATCTTCTGTGTCTAAGTATCCGCGAAGTTTGTAGCTACTATTAATATTTCTATCGCTACTTTTTAGCTGTTGCTTAACACTTTTAATATGCTTAATTGCAGCAGGAGTGGGTTTAAATGGGGGGAGTACAAATTCCCAGGCAAGGGGGCTTCGGCTCGCAGTACCATATTGAATATCTCTGTCATCGCCATCGTGGGGTATATTGTCTAAATTAGGTGTTTTATTCCCAGCGATTGCAGCACCAACACCAAAGGGCGGTAAGGGGGGGTCAAAATCAAAGCCAACTCGAGGGGCGCAGACTCGTCCAATAAGAGGAATGCCAAGGCAGAGTCTAAAACCACCACCGGCTCTAACACGTGGATCGGTGGTATCAGCGCCTGTCCAGGTATAGTTAAAATCGTCACCTTGGCGTAAGTCTGTACCACCTTGGCGGCCAATGCCAATACTAAAGTTAAAATCAGCAATCAGTAGAAATACGTCAATTTCTACATTGACACCAAATAAAGTGGCATCCCAGCCTCCAGTATTGCTGTCAACGGAATTGGGGCGACAATTAACCCCTGGCGCAGTAAAGGATATCTCTAGAATACCCAAGTCTAAGGGCGGGGTAGTACCACCACCTAACTGTAAATCACATTCACGGTTTTTGGTAAAGCCATCTCGGGAGTCATTAATGACCTGTGCTAGGCGATTAACGCCCTCTGCATCATCTTCGTTACCCGGTGAATAACTGTTTACCTGACTATAAAGTTTGTCGCTGAGTAAATCACCATAGTAAGAGGTAAAGTGCCTCGCTAGTGCAACAGCGCCAAAAATGGAGAATTCGGCATCATCAATATTTTTGTCTTTAATATCGAAGAGGCTTGATGCTGAGAAAATGAAGCTGAGTAGATGGATCCCTTGTTGAGACAGGTTATACATTTGATTAAGAATAGATAAACCCTTGGTCACCGGCCCTGTGAAGGCATCGACAACTTTGAATACTGCCGATGAAACTGTACGTAAGGGGGTAACTATAGGCCTAACAGCACTGCTTAATGATTGACAGGATGTGCCAAGGGTTGCAGCACAAATAATTAAGTCTATTTTGAAGGCATAATCATCGATAAATTCTGGTGTGCTACGTACCATATTTGCCCAAGACATCATGCTGACCATTTGCCCAATGGCGACCTCGTTGGCCACCATAGCTCGGTTCATATAAGCCGTATAGTTGAGGTCGCGTGCCTCAATGACAGACACACTATAGGCCGAGGCATCTGCAGCATTCTGTAGTTGTATTTTTTCGCTCGTTAAAATGCCTGTACTGAATAGCGCGACACCACCCACGATACCCGCGAGTGTTAGCAAAAGAATAAGGACAATCGCTTGCCCAGAATGCTTAGAGAGCCTCCTGTAGTTTTTAGGTTTTATACCTACAGGAGTTAACATAATAGATGTTAGGCAATAATTTATTCAGTAAAAGTGCCTAAGTTCTTGCTTTTGGCGCCATCAGCCTCTGCTTGATCGGCTGCGCCCTGTGCTGTTGTAACTGAGCCACTACCGTCTTGACCAGATACTTCTTTTGATAAAGCACCAACTTGACCACGAATAGTGTCACCAAAAAAGCCATAAGCTGTAATGGCTGCAACCGCGATTAAGGCGACAATAATAATGTACTCGGTCATACCTTGACCCAACTGCTTTAATTTACCTTTCATGATGATCTCCTAAGACTTTGTTTTATAATATTTTTATAATGATAGTTATATTTTTTTATTGCTTTAATAGTCGTTAATGATACAGCGTTTTAGCTTTAATACAACGAAATGTTAACTGGTTCCGTCTACTTTGTGGAACTAGTTGGCTTTACTTTTGTCTTGGCGCCTTTTTATCAATAATCCCGCTAGAATACTGCTGAATAATGCAGCGACGAGTTCTACCCAGGGTGGCTTTAGTGTCCCTGCTATGGCAAGTAATAAAATGATGGTGAGTACTAACATTGCTCCGGTATTGGAGCCCTTGTTCTTTCGCATCAGCAAGTATGTGATGGGGGTGAGGGTAAATACGTAAATGCTAAATTTAACGGCGCTCCATTGCCCGTTATATAGCATAATTTTTATAAGCTCGTTAACGCAGGCAGCATAAACATCTGCTGCATCTCCGCATAATACAGCAGCTGCACTAGGTAGCGCTGACACACGATACGAAGTTAACAAAAATAGCTCAATTACGACTAACAAGTAACAGAGTAATGAGACGGCTAGAATCCGTTTAACCGGTAATTGATCGAAGTTAAGGGCGTGATTGCTGGCCGATCTGTTTCGTGTTCGTTGCATACTATAAGAAAATATAACTCAATAATGAATTTTAGCGACTGTTCCCTACATTATCAGAGTTTTTGTTAAAAGTGTGGGCTAAATTAGGTGGATTTGTCTGTTAAGGCTTCTGAAGAGAATGTTAGCATTAACGACTCGCCTGTTTTTCTCTTCGTTTGTTTTCCTTCCTTAAGTTCAGCTGTCGCTTTATCTATAGATATTTATAAGATTTCTTGATTATACTTAATGTTATGTTATAACATTGCGCGATTGTGGTAAAGGTTGGCTTTTCTAGTTGAGTTTTTAAGTAAAGCCAGTCCGTGCTGCAAGTAATTGATGAATTCTGAGGGGCATATCGCCTCACGCCTTTAGCTTTGTGCACTCTAGAGCCTATTCGGACACATGATCCAATGTCTGATGCAGCCATTAATCGTGCTGTGACACATAGGGCTACCTATAAATGATATGGACTATCATTTATATTTGCTAATACTATTGATAATAATTATCATTAGTGTTTTAATGCGCGCCTTTCGATACAGGCCCCTCCTTGTCGTTACATTTTTAAAAGATATAACCCTACGTCAAAAGATTATTTTTAGGAGAAAACATGAAGAAGACCGCGATTGCTAGTGCATTACTTGCTATGTCATTAGGGGCAAGCCAGTTTGCGATGGCAGACCAAAAACAAGAAATAAAGTTACTTAAAGAGCGCCTAGAAAAACTAGAGGCTCAGCAAGAGTCGCTAGAATCTAAGCAAAAGTCTCAAGCTGCTACCGCAGAGTGGCTAGATAGAATCACGTTAAGTGGTTTAATTGAAATTGAAGCAAGTTATAGTGATCCAGACGATGGTTCATCGGAGTCAGATTTAGTTGTGGCTACCGTTGAGGTAGGTTTGGAAGCTGCTATCAGTGATAGCGTATCAGCTAATATCTTGTTTTTGTACGAAGAAGATGAAACGGATTTAGAAGTTGATGTTGCAACTCTTAACTATGTATGGGGCGAGACAGGTTTCTCTTTTAGCGTAGGTCAAGACTACGTACCTTTTGGTTCTTTTGAAACACATCAAATTAACGATACCTTAGCGTTAGAGATTGGTGAAACACGCGAAACAGCATTTACCGCTAGTTATGAGTCGGGCTTATTTGCAGGCTCTGTTTTTATATTTAATGGCGACGAAGATGAAAATGGTCAAAATACGCTTCAAAATTTTGGTGTGCGTCTTGGCGTTGCGACAGATAACTTTGGTATTGGCGTAGATTATATTTCAAACCTTGGTGACTCGGATACTATTCAAGATGCAGACGGAGATGTTGCACTTGATAGTGATGGAGATAGCGTCGATGGAGCAAGTTTTTACGCTTCTGCAGGTATTGGTAACGTTACTTTATTAGCGGAGTACTTAACCGCTTTTGATGAGTTTTCAGATAGTAGAAGCTCAGAGCCAGAGGCGTTTCAACTAGAGGCGGCAATTGAAGTGGGTGCATTTACTTATGCATTAACTTATGAAGAAACTGATGAAGCAGCATTTTTAGAGCTACCAGAAGAGCGTATTAGCTTTGGTGTAAGCACTCAAATATTTAATGTTGTAGATATAGCACTTCAGCTACAGCGCGATAATGATTATAGCGCATCTGAAGGTGGTTCTGATAATGATACTAATAGTGTTGTTTTACAGCTAGCTGCTGAATTTTAAAAAAATGATTAGATAACTTTATGCAGCGCATGGAAGCGGCATATAGAAAGATATGAAGAAGCCTATATAAAAACTTGCATAAAGAATGTTGTACAAAGTAGTCGAAAAGCCACTATGGATGATGTGCTTTTTGGCTATTTCTTAATTGAATCATACTAGCCGGATGCCAATTAATTCAATCTTATATATCTAAATGTCTACTCCAAATATGGCGTAGAGAGGAGAGCGTTATGTATTTAACAAAGATAAATAATTATATTGCTACTTTATTTGCAGCTGCATTGCTACTGGTTGGTTCTTCAACTGTATTGGCGGCTAATAAAAATTCGGTGGCTGAACACTATACAGAGATTGCCCATGCTGTTTTTGAAGACGCTTTAATTACAGCCAAAGAATTAGATAAAAAATTAAACGCGTTAATTGCAAAGCCAAGTGAGAAAACATTGAGTGATGCCAAGCTTGCGTGGAAGGCAGCCCGCGTTCCTTATCAGCAATCAGAGGTGTTTCGTTTTGGTAATGCAAATGTCGATGATTGGGAAGGACAACTGAACGCCTGGCCACTAGATGAAGGTTTAATCGACTATGTTGCAAGTGATTATGAGCATGAGTTAGGTAATGCTGGATCTACTGCAAATATTGTTGCAAATAAAACCTTAAAGGTCGGGGCAGATACAATTGATGCCTCAGTGATTACGCCAAAATTATTAGCATCACTTAATGAGTTAGCAGGCTCTGAGGCTAATGTTGCAACAGGTTATCATGCTATTGAGTTCCTATTATGGGGGCAGGACAATAATGGGACTAACGCCGGTGCAGGCACTCGTTCCTATACTGATTTTATTGAAGGCAATAAATGTACACATAAAAACTGCGATCGACGTATCCAGTATTTGCAAGCTGCCTCTACGTTGTTAATTGACGACTTAAGCGATATGGTGGGTCAATGGGCAGCAGGTAATTCAAAAAATTACCGAGCAGAGTTTATTGCACTACCTGCCAACGAAGCATTAACAAGAATGCTATACGGTATGGGCAGCTTGTCTCTTGGTGAGCTTGCTGGTGAGCGTATGAAAGTGGCATTGGAAGCAAACTCTCCAGAAGACGAGCATGATTGTTTTAGTGACAATACGCACTACTCACATTTTTATAATGCCAAGGGTGTTCGCAATGTTTATTTAGGTGAATACAAACGCGTCGATGGCAGTGTGGTCTCAGGTCCAAGTTTGTCAGCCTTAGTCGCAAAGAAAGATTCAACGACAAATAAAAAGCTACAAGCACAATTAGCGACAACAGAAAAGAAATTACAAATCATGGTTGATATAGCAGAAGATAAAACTAACCCTGTTAAATTTGACCAAATGATCGCTGCAGGTAACAAAGAAGGTGAAGCTGTTATACGTAATAGTATCAGTGCTTTAGTTGCACAAACTGCATTGATTGAAGCAGCCGCAGGTTCTTTAGGGATTACTAATTTAAACCCTGATACTGCAGATCACGCATTTTAAGGGCGACCTTAATCATATAATTTTTAATGATTAATTGAAAACCCATAATCCCCGATGGCTTATTGAATAGGTCATCGGTTTTTTCGTTATAGATGGTAAAGATGATTAAAATACTATCATGCATTCGTTTAAGTGCTTTTGTATTGCTTGGTGTTTACTCGATAAATAACTACGCTAATGATGCAAAAAATATCGAGCAGGTGAGCCAAAAAAACTCTGCTTTATCAGGCGGTGGTGCAACGGTATTTGCCGCTGGCCGTAATGCCTTCTCGCTGCCCTCTGCTAATATTCCACTACTAGAAAAATTAGACTTTAATGTAGGCAATAGCTTTTTTCGTAACCCTTGGGTGATTGCCCCTGCCTCAACTGATGCGCGTGATGGTTTGGGTCCACTGTTTAATACCAATGGTTGCCAAAATTGCCATATTAAAGACGGTCGTGGTCATGCACCCAGTAGCCACAGTGATAATGCCGTTTCTCTGCTGGTGCGTTTGAGTATTCCAGAAACTGCCACGCACCTGCGAAAGCCTCATGAGAGTGTTATTGCTGAGCCAAATTATGGTGGGCAGCTACAGGATTTTGCTATTCCTGGTGTGGAGCCTGAGGGCCGAGTACGCATAGATTATAGCGACGTCATCATGACGTTTGTTGACGGCGAAAAAGTGACGTTGCGAAAGCCATCGATTTCAATTACTCAGTTAGCTTATGGCGAGTTGCATCCTAGTGCTCAGTTATCGGCGCGTATTGCACCACCAATGATAGGTTTGGGTTTGCTAGAGGCGATAAGCGAGAAAGATATCCGCCAGTTAGCAGACCCTGACGATAACGATAGTAATGGTATTTCTGGACGTACGAATGAGGTTTGGAGTAAAGAAAAAAATCAATTGATGTTAGGGCGTTTTGGTTGGAAGGCAGGGGAGCCTACAGTACATCAGCAAAATGCAGGTGCTTTTAATGGTGACATTGGTCTGACTTCATCATTGTTTCAAAAAGACGACTGTACAGCTGCACAAGTAGCTTGTTTAAAGGCGCCCAATGGCAATAATGCTAATAATGTGCTTGAGGTGAGCGACAAGATTCTAAATTTTGTGACCTTTTACACCAAGAATTTAGCGGTGCCTGCGCGTAGAAATATCGATAAATCATCGGTTAGGGTAGGCGAGGGTTTATTTACCGAGTTAGGCTGCGTTGATTGTCATAGGCCCAAATGGAAGACATCACCTAATTACTCGATGAGCTGGCTTGCGAACCAAACTATTTATCCTTATACCGATCTTTTATTACACGATATGGGTGAAGGCTTGGCAGATAATCGCCCAGAGTTTTTAGCCAATGGCAGAGAATGGCGTACACCGCCTCTATGGGGGATTGGCTTGTCTAAAGTAGTGAGTAAAGAGGCCGGTTTTTTACATGATGGGCGCGCGCGCAACTTAACAGAGGCTATTTTATGGCATGGAGGCGAAGCCTCTGCAAGCCAGCAAGCATTTATGATGCTGTCCAAAAATAACCGTAATGCCGTGATTGATTTCTTGAATAGCCTGTAAGTGGTGAGTGGATAATGAAAATTATATTGTTAGTAGGTTCTCTGTTATTGGCGAGTGCTTTAACTGGTTGCAACGCAAAAGATGCCCGCGTTAGTTTTGCCGAAAGTGTGTCAAAAAATATTATAGAACCTAGCTATCAAACGCTTTATTTGAATGCGGTTCAGTTATCAAATGTTTCAACTCAGTGTGAGATTAAAGAAGCCAACTATCCGAAAATTATTGGTGAGCTAAAAACTCATTGGCGTAAGACTATGGCTAGTTGGCAAGGTGTGCAGTGGGTTCAGTTTGGCCCCATTAAAGAAGATGGCAGGGAGTGGTCGCTCCAGTTTTGGCCCGATAAAAGAAACCTTGTAGGTAAAAAAATTAATGCATTAATGAAAAATAATCAGACAGTCACGCAAGAGAGCTTGGCGCGTGGGGGTGTTCTCACTCAAGGGCTATCTGCAATGGAGTATGTCTTATTCGATAGACTCGAAAAAAGTATTGTTGATGATGGTACTAATGTCTCGATATTTATGCGCCAAGCCTGTTTGTCGAGTATAGCTATCTCTCAGATGATTAAAAACACAAGTCAAATACTACTAGATGGTTGGGGTGAGTATCATCGTAAAAATTTTAGCCGACTAGATAAACCCAACATTGACGCTGAGATTACTGATGTTCAGCAAGCGATTTCACTTATTATGAATAATGCTATCACTATTGTTGATATTATGCAGAATAGAAAATTGGGTTCTCCTTTTGGGCTAGGTAGTAATAACGATACCAAACTTAGGTTGAGTAATGCCGATGTTAAAAAAGCAAATGCATTCTTCTTAGAGTCTTGGCGCAGTCGAGGTTCTCGTAGTAACTTAAGTAACAATATAAACACTCTGCTAAAACTGTTCGAGGATAAGAGTTTTAAACATTTACTGGCGACAAAAAATCAAGGTGGGCTTGCATTATTACTAGAAGAGTCAACCACTAAAATAGCAGGTATGCTTGCAGTTGCAGAAGATGAGGCTTCCTATTTTGATCAGGTATCTGTTAGTAAGTTGGATGCAGCTGAAAATATTAAGCCGTTATATAAAGAGCTTGCTCGTTTAAAAGTATTAATGACAAAAGATTTGGTTAGGGCGCTAAATATACAGGCGGGGTTTAATGCGAATGATGGGGACTCATAAAAGAAACTTCTATAAATTGCCTCTTCTTACTCTTACGACTTCGGTGTAACTTGTTGGTAAAATTTTAATTGGTAGCGATTCTTTTTGTTATTTTTATAAATATTTTTACTTATAGAGCATATGAAGCAAGACAGACGTTGTTTTTTAATCGGTGGTTTATTTGTTTTCCCTTTAGTGGCTACGGGGGCTTATTCGTTTTTTCCTGAGCCTCTAAATAAGGGGTTGCCCCCATCGAGTAATCTTTTACTCTCATCGGTGAGTGATAATGCTGGCCGGCACTATGTAGCGGCGCTGGATCAATTGGGTAATATCTACTATCAGTTGGCTATCCCTGAGCGCGCACACGATAGCTTGTATAACAGCCGTAAAAAGCAAGCTATTTACTTTGGTCGTAGCCCGAGCAAGGCTATTTATGTTGTTGATATCGTTAATAAAAGAATATCTACGATAGTAAAGGCTAAAAAAAACCGGCATTTCTATGGGCACGGTGTTATCGATAAAGCTAATCGATATTTGTATGTCGTAGAGAACGATACCACAGTAAATCAGGGACGAATTGGTGTTTATGATGCCGAGGATGGTTATAAAAAAATTGATGAAATAAATAGTTATGGTATTGGGCCGCATCAAATTGCTTTGTTGTCTGATGAAAAAACACTTGTTGTTGCTAACGGTGGCATATTAAAAGATAGCAATAATACTATTACTAATAAGGATAGCTTTTCCTCTGAACTGACTTATATCAATACCCAAAATGCTAGCTTGATAGCAAGTTATCCGAGTCAGTATGCGGGTAATAGCTTGAGGCATTTAACCGTTGGAAAGCAAGATCAAGTATTTGTTGGCGCTCAATCACATAGCCAATATATAAACCCCTTGGTTTTTTCGCATAAAGATGAGAATAATCTAGTGCCTTTTATAGCGGAAGATTATACTTGGCAAGGGCATAATAATTACACAGCAAGTTTGGTTGAGTGTGGCGATAAGCTCATCGTCTCGTCTCCCAGGGGTAATGCTTTAAGTTTTTGGAATACAAAAGACAGAAGTTTTATCACTAAAAAAGATTATTTAGATGTTGCAGGCCTTGCAATAGGAAGTGGTACTAATAGCTCTGAATTATTAGTAAGCACAGGGCAGGGTATGATAATTAATATTAATAATATGCAGGTTAGCCAGCGGTACAGGACAAAAGGTATTGCCTGGGATAATCATTTGTCTTTAGCAGCTGTTGTTAAATAATTATATTTAACAGTTATCCTTAATATCTATATTTAATAATAAGAGCCTAAACTAGGCGTATTTTCAGTAATATGTCTGGCTTGTCGGGGTTAGATCATGAGTGAGTTGATCTGCCTAGACTGGCTCGACAATGAATATTACAGGTAAACTGTACTGCTATTTGGTGAGTATCAATTTTTTACTGCGAGTCATTTGTAGTCGGTATTCACCACCATTGTGCTGAATTAATATAGCTTTTTCGCCCTGTAATAAATCGTTAGATGTAATTGTTCTAGGGGTCTCTTCAGGTCTTAAAGTTGCTGCATTGTTGGAGATCATGGCGATTACCTTTTTGCGTTAAATATAGGGTTAGTAAACTACGTCAAAAAGCCAAGATAAAAACTGTTAAAATACATGCTAGTGGTATTTGGCTGACAATTAAATGATAATGATTATCATTTAATTGTCAAGTGTTTATAAATATAATATGCTCCTAATTTATCCTTATGAGCTATTATTCAGTAATAGATGTTCATTCCTAGATTTTATTAGCCTTTAATCGAATACTTAAGCGGTCTTTGATGGTCTCCACCATCGAAAAGAGGCTGTATTGTTTTTGATAACGCTAGATTATTCTCTAGAAAAATAGACAGCTTAATGGTCTTTCAAATTTAATAATTATCGGTTGATTTAATGATTAGTATATTAGTAGAAATTATCCCTATCTTTGCGCTTATTTTATTAGGCTTTGCTTTGATGCGCTTTAGTATTCCGAGTTTAGAATTTTGGCACTTAAATAATAAGTTAGTGTACTGGGTGTTAATTCCTTCATTGTTATTTAATAGAACTTCAAATATCGAAGTAAGCGCTGATTTGATTGGTAAGTATGCCGTTGTTATTTACAGTGCATTTTTTGCGGCTATTGTGTTATCTATGCTGGCTTCAAAGTTATTTAAGTGGTCTATTCCTTCGATGACTTCGGTTATGCAGGGCTCTGCTAGGCATAATACCTTTATTGTATTGGCTATTGCTGAGGCTCTTTATGGGTCTAGTGGTTTATCCACTGCGGCTCTGGGGTCTGCTATTTTGATTCCTATTACGAATATCAGTGTTGTAATAGTTATGGTCGGTAGCTTGAGTAAGGGTGAGAAGCTACATAATATCTTTATAGGGACGTTGAGAGAGCTTGCGAGGAATCCATTGATTATCGCAGTACTGTTGGGTGTTTTCTTCAACTTTATGGGCTGGCAAAGTGTTCCAGTTATTCATGATGTTACACGCCTCTTGGGCGGTGCTGCGCTACCGATTGTTTTGTTGGGTGTAGGCGCTAATATTCGCATAAAGGACTTTTCTAGTGGTTGGTTTCCTGTTGTTGTTTCTTGTTCTTTTAAAATGATTGCGTTTCCAGCCATTATATTTATGGCATGTATGTATTTAGAGTTAGATGCAATACAAACATCGATTGCTATTTTATTTGGTGCAGCACCAACGGCACCAGCGGCCTATACCTTAGCTAAGCAACTGGGCGGTGACGATAGCTTGATGGCGACGATTATAGTGCTACAAACGGGTATCTCTATTATTACTATTCCCATCACGATGACACTAGTTAATATGTATTTTTAAATAGCACTTGCCTTTGCAAATGATAATGACTATCATTTGCAAAGGTCGTTAGCCAACTCAAATTAGCAATACTGCCCACTATATTTTTAGTATTGTTGGCTCATTTGTGTTGGCAAGTAATTCCATCACCTTAGTTGTGAGATAGGTTCTGCCTTCTGAGCATATCTTCGCCCTGTCGTTTTAAGCCCAATACTACTTTAAGACTGATTAGTTTATGTGCCCCCTATGGGTTCATTTATCTCATGGAGTAGATTATGTTGCCTGAAAAATTATTTGATCGACCTATAGAACAAACACCTTTATATAAAACCCACAAAAACCTTTGTGATAAATATGACGAGCTATCTGCTACTGATATTAAAAAAGCCTTAGGGCTTAGTGAATTAGAGATTGTAGATCAGCAGTTAGGTCTGCGTAGTATTTTGCTAAAAGCTGATTTTTTGCCACTTATAAATAGTTTGTCATCACTTGGATATACGTTAACAAGTTTATATAACAATGCCGTTGTACAAGAGTGTAAAGGGTTTTATATGGCTACAGTTTACGAAAATACGATCAGTATATTGGTGTCCAATGCTAAAGAAGTGGAGGTCAGTGTATTACTGAATAACTGGCATAGTGTTTATGCCGTGAGAGAATTGAGCGAATCAGGTTATCGATATAGTTTACAAATTTTTGGGGAAGATGGCAGGGTGATACAAAAAATATTTATGCAGCCTCAAAGTAATTTTTACGCCTACCAAACTATTATTGCTAATCATGAATATTATGCCTTAGAAGCTACGCCCAAGTTAAAAAGGCCTGCCTCAGATTCTTATAGTGACGAGAATGATAGAGGCATGGATATAGATGTTAGAGCGCTAATTCTCGATTGGAGAAAGAAGCAATCTATAAATCATGCAGAATTGCTAGTTAAAAAGTATGGTGTTAGTTATCAGCAAATGTATCGATGTATTGGTGATGTATATGCTGAGGAGTTCTCTGCCAAAAAACTTCAAACTATTATGGAGCAAGTTACACAAAGAAATATATTAGTGACTTTTCGCACCTCTAATAAAGGAGCTTTGCAAGACTATACTGGTATGTTGAGTAATGTATATGCAAAAGGTGATCATCTATACTGTATTGCTGCAGATTTTTCTTTGCGTATATTGGAAACAGCCATTGCTAATGCATGGCTTGTGCGTAAGGCAACGGCTGGTGGTATTGTTACATCACTCGAGTTTTATGGCAGTTGTGGTAGCCAGTTACTTAAAATACACGGCGAATATGACGCTAAGTATGGAGAAGGTATTTATTGGAAGAGGTTGGCAGAAGGTGTTTTGCAGTATTGCAGTAGTGGTTACTTAATTGGCAGTAATAAAAGTAATGAAGCTTATATGACAAGGGAACCTCTGGTTAATCTCGGATAACTTTGGCTCGCCTCTTTTTGTAATGTCTAGACCCCACAAAAAGCAAAGCTTAACATATCTTGCTCTCGCGCTTTGCCTACATATAGTCATCATAAGGGTGGCTTGTAAGTTCCATTAGCTATGAAGTGGGGTATTGCATTTATGGTGTGGCTTTCGGCCAGGTAAAGATAAATGTAGTGCCCTTATTTACCTCTGATTCTAAGCGAATGCTGCCGCCAAAGTTAGTGAGTATTTTTTTAACAAGCGCAAGCCCTATGCCGCTACCCTCTATCTCGTCACGGGGGCGTAGGGTTTTAAACATATCAAATATTTTATCGTGAAATTCCTCCGGTATACCTGCACCGCTGTCACTAATGGAGAATTCATAAAAACCTCCAATATCTCTACCTTCTATTACAATAGTATCCTCTTCTTTGTCGTGATGCTTGAGGGCATTGCTAATTAGATTATGAAATACTTGTTCCAGCGGCATACGAGGGATATTGATACTCTTTAAATTGTCAGAAACTTCTACCTTAAATCCTTCGGGTACATTGAGTAGTTGAACAACATCGTTGGCTAAATGATCTGCTGAAATTATCTCTGTGTTTTCTATATTCCTGCCGGCCCTAGAATAACTCAAAAGATCGTCTAAAAAGTTCTCCATCCGCTTAATTCGACTGCGTAACAATGCTAGGTGACCTTTACTCGTATCGTTGATGTCAGCAAGGTCTTCTTCTAACCATTGGCTGATATTATTGATGGCGCGTAGGGGAGACTTTAGATCGTGAGAGGCGATATAAGCAAAGCTTTCCAGCTCTTCATTACTATTTGATAGTCTAGCAATAAGTCGCTCGCGCTCTTTACGAGCATCTTCTAGGCTAATGGTTCTTTTGTACAAGAGGCGGCTACGGTAGCTGGATATAAGTGCAGTGTAAGTAGAAAAGCCAATCAATAAAGAAAATAATATGCCAGATAGTAGTATGATGATTGTTGTAAAATTAGAATCCCGTTGTTCGAGAAATGCCTTTTTGGGCCATAGTGTAATCTCCCATTGCTCATTAAATAATGTTGCTATAGTTGAGGACGCCCAATTTTTTTCGAAAGAGTGATCAAGGCTGTCATAAACTTTGTTTTTACCGGTATCGGTAATACGAATATTGAATAGTTCATGAAAGCTTGCAGGAAAAGCATTACGAGTAAAGTCTTCGAGGTTATGTATACCTACAATAAAACCATCAAAGTGGTCATCAATATACAGAGGGTTATAAGTAACAAAGGCATCATAACCTTGGACAATTCTTATGGGAGGCGTGATGGTAGTTATATCAGATTCTTCGGCGATTCTCAGGGCATCTCTATGGTCGCCATCAAAATCAATGTTAAGTCCTAAGAGTTTTTCATTACCTAAAAAGGGCATAAGGCGTCTTACAGTATAGCTAGCATCAACCCACTCAACAGTGGTCAATGCGTCAAGGTCATTGATAAGCTGAGAAACATCAACATCCCATTCATTTTGAGGTATGCCCTGGCGAGACTCCCAACGTGTGGCTAAGCGGTTAAGTGCCTTGGCAGAGCTATTAACCTTGCTTGTAATTTCTTGTTTGACTAAATAGGCTTGCTTCGCGATGACTTCTTTATTGGATAGCTTGTACTGTTCTTCAAATTTATACCACAAAATAACGGTGACGATCAGAACCATGATGCTGACAAGGCTGGCAATGAAAATAGGTTTGTTAACCTCTTCTCTTTGGACTTTTTTAACTGAGCGTTGAATAGTTTCTATATGGGCAGAAATAATCAATAAAAAGATACTAAATATTGCGGTAAAAATTAAGCCGCCACTCAATATCCAAAATGAACCCCATGACATAGTTTTATTTTTACTAAAGTCTTTTTGAATAAAAGTAAATTCCCAGTCTCTTCCAGCAACATCGAGTACGCTTATACTCTTAATCGCCTCGTCGCTTATAGGTAAACTTTCTTTTGCTTGCTTTTTATCTGCTGTTCTGGAGTCATAGAGTAGTTTTTTATCCTCTATTGCTTGTAAGTCATTGACGATCATATGCATACCTGCATTTTCCGCCATTTTATTGATAGGTGCTAACATGCTTGGTAACAAAAATACCCCAGCGGTATAACCAATTAAGTTCTCTTGCCTCGATACCACTGATCCATCTAGTGTATTGTTATTATAAACTGGTTGATATATTAATAGTCCGTACTTTCCTTCCTGTTGCACTAGCGAGATTCTACTTGTAGACATCGCTTGAGCTTTATCTCTGGCAACATTTAATACCTTTTGACGAGCGTTACTGCTAATCTTGTCGGGTGCGAAAATGTCATGTCCATGGGCTATTTCATTGCCTGTATAAGGTGATATAAATGTGACAGGAAAATAAATATCTCTCTTGCTCGAAGGTTTCATTTCACCTGAGCTGCGATCTTTAATGGTGAAAAGAGGAAAGCCTTGCTGGTGCATGATATCGGTATGAGCCTTTCGTTGCTCATGAGTGACTTTAGGGCTCCATGATAAAGAGTATATTGTTGGGTTGTTTTCTATCAGAGGCTGAGTGAATAAAGAAAACTCCTTATAAGTAACATTTTCTGATGCATTTATGAAAGATTTATTGGCAAGCAATATGTTGATGTAAGTTTTTAAATTCTTTTCAAAGCTTTCGATAATTCCTTTGGATAAAATATCAAACTCTTTTTGATTTTCTAATTGAGTGCTGATTTTGACATTGTGGAATGTAAAAATGGTTATCGCTAGTAGTATTAATACCGGTGTTGTAACAATAATCTTTCTAAGTTTCGAACTTGAAGAATAAATTAATAGTATTATAGGTGTAAGTAGTGCGACGCCTATAGTATCTCCGATCCACCAGGTGAATGCATTTTCAAAAAAATTCTCTTGGGTTAATACGCCTGAAAAAGCTAGAGCCAATGGGCCTATTAGAGAGTTCGTTAGGCAAGCTATAGCACCACCTAACGCTAATATAATGATGATGTCATTAATTTTTATTAGCTTTGTTGAAGCGTTCATGAAGCTTTTAATAAGGTAGGCCCCAGTAAATGCCTGTAATAAGGCTCCAGAGCCGATAATGGTAGTGGTTACTATTGATGCTAAGGTGATAGATGAAAAGTTATTTTGAGTTATTATTGAAAGGTTGAGAGCGATAGCGCCCAAAAATATGCTGGGCATATACCGTTTATTCCATAACAGCACGCAGGCAAGCCCAATACCTGCGGGTGGCCATATAGGCGATGAAAAATCAGGCGTTATAGATAGCAATACGGGTAGTTTCCCCGAAATAAAATAAATAACAAAAAGCAACAGGGATTGTAGAATGTAAGAGTTTGTGCATTTCTCAAAAATACTTTTCATAATTATCTATTTTATTGAGAATTTTTAACCAGTAGATTTTCTACATCTATACGCGAGCAAGGTTTTGAATAAAGATAACCTTGTCCATAATCGCAGCCATTTTTTAGCAAAAATGCTGCTTGCTCTGGAGTTTCAATGCCTTCGGCAATAAGCTTTAGCGAGAAACGTTTCGCGAGATCTATGATGACTTGAATGACAGTTTCCTGTTGAGGGTTGATTCCTATACCTTGTACAAAACTCATATCAATCTTTAGCGTGTCGATAGGAAGCTCGGTTAAATAATTCAAAGAAGAATAACCTGTACCAAAATCATCAATAGCAATGCTAACGCCTAAATTATGTAGAGATTTTAAAATCTCTATAGATGATTCTGGGTGTTCAATTAAAACAGATTCAGTTACTTCTAACTCAATTTGCTCTGGGCGAATCTTTTTATCGCTGATAAATTGCTCAGTCAAGTGTAAAATATGGGGGTTTGAACACTCGCTGCCAGAGATGTTAACGGATATCTTTAGGGTGGGGTTGATTTTAAGAAAAGATAATAGTGCTATCCCAGACTGATTCATGATTGATTCGGTCAATAGAGAGATAAGAGAGAGTTTCTCTGCATAGGCAATAAATTTTTCTGGGGAGATAAATCCTTTTTTAGGATGATTCCATCTCGCTAGGGCTTCTAAACCAATAATTTTATTGGTGACTAAACAGTATTGAGCTTGAAAATAAGGCGATATTTTTTGTCCTTTAATTGCTCCCTCTAGCTCAGTTTCTAGTAACGTGTTTTCTTCATGAATTTTTTTTAAGGCATTGTCAAAATGGCGATACTGTTTGCGCCCTGATTTTTTTGCATCGTATAGTGCTTGGTCTGCTTGCTTTAACAATGTTTTAGGGTCATTGATATCTTCGTTTGGAAAAAGCGTCATGCCAATAGAAACACTAAGCTCTAGTGTTATATGTTCGATAAGGAATGGCTTTTTCATTTCTGTAAGGATTTTTTTGGCAGCTATGTGAGCATGTTCTGATGTAATCTCTTCTAAGATTACTGCAAATTCATCACCACCTAATCGCGCTGCGGTATCGCTTGTGCGAATATTTTCTAACAGTCTCGCAGAAAAGAGTTGTAGAACTTTATCTCCAACAGTATGACCGTGCTCGTCATTAATTCTTTTAAAGTAGTCGAGATCTATATATAAAATGGCGTGGTGTCGGTCATAACGTTCAAGTTGCTTTGTTAGATGCGTTAAACGACTAAAAAACAAGCCACGATTGACAAGCTTAGTAAGGGGGTCATGGTTTGCGAGGTACTCATGTTCTAAAGACATCTTTTTATGGTGTATAGAGTACCGAATAGAGCGTTCTAAAATAATAGTATTAAGGTTTTTTTTACTTAAAAAGTCTGAAACCCCTGCTTGTAGGGATTGTTCATCAATATATTGCTCGTCTTGCCCCGTTAGTATAATAATACTGGTATTTGCATTGGTTTCTTCAATCTTTTCTAGTAAGTCTAAGCCGATATAAGCGCCAAGATAATAATCGATGAGGCATACTTCAAATCGCTGTTCTCTCAGCAATTGGACCGCATGCTCAAAATTGGTGGCCATAGTGATATCGTAATGGGCATGTTTTCCTGTAGTAAGTAGGCGCTTTATATTCTCACGATCAAATTGATCATCATCAACGAGTAAAAGGCTAATATTATTAATAGATTCGTTCATTAACTATTCGTTTTTATAAATTATGAATATAACGCCTCAAGTAATTCTACTAAAATTAGCTGTCCTGAGCATATCACGCAAAAAAACAAAAAGTGTGCTTTTGAGGGGGTTTTAGCCTACTTTGCTTTAGTATAGCTTACAAATGTAGAATTAGCTTGAAGATAAAAGGTTGTAGCGGGTGAGGTGTAGAGTGGTTTGGGGGTTGTAGGTACCTTATTGGTCATCTATAAAGGTACCTACAGAGTAGTTTAAGTAGCTTGTGGTGTTATTCTCCACCTACTTGTAATTGTAGGTAATTTTGTAGGCCAATTTTCTCAATTAGGCCAAGTTGTGTTTCGAGCCAGTCGACATGCTCTTCTTCATTGTCGAGTATTTCATTAAACAGGTCTCGACTTACATAATCTTTAATTGAATCGCAGTATTCTACTGCCTCTCTTAGCAATGGTATCGCCTGGTGCTCCAGTTTCAGATCGCACTCCAGCATTTCCTTTGTGTTTTCCCCAATATAAAGCTTGCCGAGGTCTTGTAAGTTTGGGAGGCCCTCTAAAAATAAGATGCGCTCGGTAAGAATATTGGCGTGTTTCATCTCATCGATAGATTCGTGGTATTCATAATCTCCAAGTTTCTTAAAGCCCCAGTCCTGATACATTTTGGCATGTAAAAAATACTGGTTGATTGCAATAAGCTCGTTGGCTAATGCCTTGTTTAAAAATTCAATAACTTTGCTATCACCTTTCATAACGTTTCCCTAATTAGTCGCAGTGGAGTATTGATGACTTTGTAGGTATCAGTATACGCTGCTAGCAGGTGCAAAGACTACTATAAGTATTATAGGTTTTGAGTAAATTGCAGAGTGATAATGATTGTGATTTGGATTGTTTTAAGAGTTTTAATTACAGCTTAATTAAAACTCTAATTCTTTATATTCGAAGAGGCTTGAGGGTTAAGCAGAGTAAAAAAGAGTCTCTGTTAGCGGTTGAGTATTACCACTTTGTGCACAGAGTTGCTCAGTTATTGCTTCTTCGATGACAGATCTAGCTAGAGGTAGGCATTTACAGCACTGAGTCGCAACGCCCAGTGCTTTACGCACATCCTTTAAGCTCGAAGCTCCTGCGTTAATAGATTCTCTGATTTGGGTATCTGTTACCCCTTTGCATAGACAAACAAACATATGGTTAATCTTAAGTAGTAGTGTTAGTGCGAACAATAGTGCAAATGATAATTGTTGTCAAATAGAATTTTGTCGTATTTAGATATTATGAAGAATTCCTAATAAAAAGCGCCTTTAAAGCGAGTTGTTGGGGTAGTGCTGGCTATTATAACCCCCCATTGACCTCTAGTTTGTTTTGAAAACAGAGATGTGGCCATTGAGTTCGTCTAGACATTTAGACAGGCTTTTACTGTTATCTTCAATAGCATGAGCAATGTCTTTGGCGGAGAGCAATGGTATCCGCATAAGAAAATTTTTCCCAATGCGTGGGTTTATGACCCTGCTACAGATCGTTGGGAAGCTTTGCCAGATATACCAACTCCACGCCATGGCTTAGCAGCAGCGTTGGGTAATACTATCCATGTTTTCGGTGGCGCAACCGTCAATGGAGCAGGCGCTGTCAATACACATGAAGTTTTAGAGCTTGAAGAAAAAAGTAATATTTGATGGATGCCTTTATTTCAATTTATCTGTGCTGAGCAAACAAGTAACAAAAATTTAGAGCGATAAACTTACGTTGTATGGCCTATCAGCTGCGTACTGGTATTAACTAGGGGTCCAAAACTCACCGCCAACAGTTTGCTGAGTTTTAGGGCTATAACTTTCAGGTCTATCAGTAGTAATATCATCAAGGCTTATTGTTATTGCACTAACTGGTGAAGCACAACACAAATAAGCCCAGTTTTTAGGCGCAGGGGTTACAGGTTCAAGTATATTTTCTACTTCACCTTGAATTGGCCGGAGGCAAGCACGACATGCACCACTTCGACAATTTGCAGGAAGGTTAATACCGTTACTCTCTGTAAGTTCTAGCAAGGTACCATTGCTTGGCTGCCATAACATATCAACGACTTTATTATCCCCATAGTCTAACTTGACTAGAATAGAGTCCGTAGCTGTGGGTATTTTTCTAGTAGGATCTATAGGTACAGGAGAGTGAAAGGTTTCTTCATGAATAGCATCATCATTGATGCCTATACTGATAAGAGATTGGCGTATGGTATCGGCAAACCCGCAAGGGCCGCACAAAAAGATCTGGGCACCATCAGGATCAATACCTTTCATTACCTCATCAATCGCAATTCGGCCACTTCGCATATATTCAGGCTTATCAACAGTCTTTTCTCTGGTCACGAAAAGCCAAGCCTTAGCATTGATAAGCTTGCTCACCGTATCGGTTACTTCATTCCATAATGCAGCATCCTCTTTATATTGAACACTGTGCGCCACTCGTATAATGGTTTTAGCCCCAACTCGCTGTAGTGCCAATAAAATAGAACTAGCAACGGTAATGCCTATACCTGCGGTAAAAATGACGACTTGCTTGCCTGTATTGCTACCTGGTTGCCATTGCAATGATGGATCAGTAAAAGGGCCGCTAGCTAAGATACTATCGCCCTCATTTAAATGCCGATGAATCCAGGGGGAAAATTGGGCATTATCTATTTCTTTTTTAATGCTTAAGCGTAAATAACTTTCCTTTTTACAGTACTTGGAAATTGTATAAGATCGAGATACAGATCCGTGTTTATTTTGTCCATGAAGCCTTAAATAACTTGCCGGAGCAATATCTTTTATTACGCTTCCAAGAGGGTCTTCTAAGTAAAAGCTGATCACATTATGATTTTCGCTCACTTTTTTTATTACGCGCATAGCGCGAGGCCAGTATTTAGGAGCTGGAGCCGTATCCACCTGTATCGCATCATGAATTGCGTGAGATGCTTGAGAGTGAAAATACAATGCATCATTACACTGAATACGGCCAGACTTAACAACTCTTGCATAAACACCACAAAAGAAATGCCCGTATTGACTCGATAAAAAATGAGGAATATTAATATCTGAAATACCCGTCTCTGGATTAACCGATGTCGCCTTACAACGATCAATCGGTCTTAGTATTTCAATTTCACTACTGCCTACAACTAGTCGTTTACCAATTAATGAAAACTCAGACCAAGGTTTTTCAGTATCAATCAGCAGGTTACCTCGAAACCTTTGTGGGTCTAACTCAACGCCCGCCGCCGCCGACATTGCTTTAACCGTACTAAGATTAATAATCGATAAGTGTGCATCCTTGTGATCCCAGTAGCCTGTTTTATCATGAGAGTGAGACAAGACCATATCATCATGTTTAAACCACTTAGTCAGTTGTTGCTGATGATTTTTACTTTCTTCTAGTTTGAGCCTGCCCCCACTAGGATGAGCTAGATAGTATTGGCCTTTATCATGGTTAACATAAAATGTCGGCAGTTCTTCATGCTGTGTCATCCGAACAAAGGCACTACAGGGTTCCCAGTCTTTTTTTTGCTTATCCGTTACTGAACCATTGCGAATTGCCCAGCGGCGATCACCAGGAAGACCTTTACCCTGACTTAATTCAGCTGTTGCTAAGTGCTCACCTGAAAATCCTTTGATCGGGTAACGGATAATATTAATCAGTGTTCCGGTACTGAGGTTCAATTGTTTAACTATCATGCGTATCACCAACCAGCCTCGTTGCTTTCATGGAGTCGCGCTCTACAAAATGGTTATACCATGTTGTTAACTGGGGGTGCTTATCATTAAAAGGCGGCAATCCTCGAAACTCTAGCCAACTCAAAGAGGTCGCTAAGGCGATTTGAGCCATCATGGCTATTTTATTTAAGTTAATGGTCTCTTCAATATAGTGGTAACTGCTGATTAACTTATTAGTCAGCCCTTCATGAAGCGGGGGGTAGCGCAAAGCTTCTGGACGACGGTCAGATTCCCACCTGGCTTGAATCCCTATTTCCGACATACCATCTGCCAGCGCTTCGATGCGTAAAGTATCGATTCGGTGATGACTTGTTTCAGGGATTAGTTTTTGATTATCGTGCAAGCTGTCCAAATAGCTACAGATAACACTAGAATCAAAAATAATCTTGTTATCGTCAGTGATTAAAATAGGTACCTTGCCCAGAGGATTAAGTTGATAAACAGCTTCATTTCTGTTTGTCGGGCTAGTTTCATGATGTATAACATCCATATTTTTCGCCAACCCTGTTTCATAAGCAAATACCAGTACTTTTCGGGCAAAAGGAGAGTGGGTTTGGTAAAGTAACTGCATTGTTATTCCTCTATCTTACTTGATTAGACATTAAAGTTTTCTGTAATAAATACCATCGGCTTAAACTCACTTTCTGCCTGTGAAGCATGCAATGCTTCATAATTTAGCAAGGCAGCAAACCCCGCAGCCCCCGATGGTGTGGTGGAGATACCACCATCCTGTAATTGATGCTTTGCCTCTTCAGCTTCTTGTTCGGAAACGGTTAAATAATTAACACGACTACTTTGCAAAATAGCAAACGCAATAATTGATGGCTCTTTACAGTCGAGCCGCCCCATCGACGATAAAGGGCCTTCAACGCTCACAGGCCGTCCCGCTTGATGACTCGCTTTTAAACACGGAGCGTATTCAGGCTCGACAATATGAATGCGTGGTTGAATTGGCCAGCTATGCCGGATCATATAGGTTATAGCCCCAGCAAAACCGCCAACACCGGCTTGCAGATACACATCGGTTGGCCAGCCGTTCGCGTGCTCAAACTCTCTTCTTAATTCTTCAGCCATGATGGTATAACCCTCCATAACCAATGAGGGTGGGTACTCGTAATCAGGCCACGAGCTATCGGCCAGCAGTATTGCCCCAGTCTCCTCGGCATCGGCCATAGCCGCAGCCATAGAGGCTTCGTAAGTGCTACCCTCTCGTACAATCTGAGCCCCTTGGTTTAATAGGCGCTGCTCAAAACTTTGGGGGACAGAGCTAGATAAATAAATACGTGATCTTGCTCCTAGTAAATGTGATCCTGCAGCGACTGCTACGCCATGATTGCCTGCACTGGCGCAAACAAAACATAGTGAAGATGCCATCTCACGTACTGACTTTGTTAAAAGTTCGGATGGCTTTAATGGTATGCCGTGCTTCCTTTGCCATTGATCTGAAATTAATTGAGCAACTGCATACATACCCCCCAAGCCTTTAAATGAGCCCAAGCCCAATCGTTCACTTTCGTTTTTAACAATAACCTCTCTACCTGAAGGCATTGGCATAGTGATCGTTGGATTTACGTAATAATCAGGCAACTGCTGAAAAAACGACAAAGGCTTTTGGGTAACCGGGTTAAAACTTGCCATAAAAGCACCAAACACATTTGATAAAAAATACATGATACATGTGTGAGATGATCGCTAATGACTTAAAAATTTATTATTATGATACTATTCAATCACCAATAGATATTAAGTGATCAAAAAATATCATGTCCGATAAACTAGATAGAGCAGATAGAATTTTGCTTGCGCATTTACAGGAAGATGCCACTCTCAGCTTGGAAAAACTCTCAGAAGTTAGCCATTTATCCGTCCCTTCTGTACAACGTCGTTTAAGGCAACTTCGTAAAAAAGGCGTTATTGATAGGGAAGTTGCTGTTATAAACTCTGATGCACTTAACCAAAAAATGTCGTTTGTCGTAATCGTTGAATTAGAACGTGAAAGCATCGATCAGCTAGACGCTTTCCGGCGTACCGTACGGAAAGAACCTAGGGTTCAACAATGCTACTATGTGACTGGAGAAGGTGATTTTGTATTGATCTGTACTGCACAAGATATGCAAGATTTTGAAGAGTTAACTCACACGTTATTCTTTAATAATTCCAATGTAAGGCGATTTCGTACATCAGTGGTTATGGATAGAACTAAAGTAAGTCTCTCAGTGCCTATAGATATAGAAGATTAAAGAAGTCTTTACAATCACAATCGAGCGTTGTTCTAATATCTGGACGTGCAATGCACGATTACAACGGGGGACTCTCAGTGTATGGTTGATGGCCCATATGTCGCTACCGTTGGTAGTCAAACGGGGTGCGGCGCGACTATTGTACAAGGCTCACCCTCTGGTAGTGCCAATGGCAAAGCTATCTCTTATATCGGCTGCACCAGTGATCATGGCGGTGTTATTACCTCGGGTTCACCCAATCATAATATCGCAACTGCCACAGGCTCTTTTACTGGAGGCACAAGCAGTAATATCTATAGTGAGGAGCCGTCCAAACTAGAAGCCTCGGACGAAATACCCCAATACCTTGTTCGTAGCGACACCTTAGATACCTTTGTAAATGATGATTGGACAGAGAAAATATACTTTAAAGGCAATCATCGTTACAGTCATTTATCAAAGCCACTTTGCTCTATAGATGACACTGAGTGTAGTCTGAAAAAAAATAATGAATCTAGTGAACCGTTATGGTCTGCACCCGAATCAAAAATACTCTTTTATTCCAGGTAGATACTATAAAGGTGATGTTGACTTACCAGGGCTGTGGGGTGAAGATCATGTAGAATCTACAGCCTTATTTAATCATTCAGGGCAACAAATAGGTGTTAGAAATGAAACGCTGGAAAACCATCTTTTACACCCTGGTATCGTGGAAAGGCGTATAGTTAAACACAAAGGTAACTATCATATTCTAACCGAGGGTGGTGGCTACGGTGAGGTTGGTCTCCTAATGTTTGGTTGGATGAGTGGGTATGGGACGTCTTGGGACAGAGGTTACTGCGAAAAGCCTTTATTTACAAGGGAGAGAGGCACACACACTCTGTGGTTAAGTTGTTGATATTTAATGATATTAATTTTTAATATTTTATTTATACCGTCATAAATACCGTCAAATATTTTTTCTCACTTTATTTTTACTGTAATGTTCTACATCCATTTCATCAATGTAGAGGGTTATATCATGCAACAAAGCCAATCAAAACCTATCGATCAATCGATGCCAAAAAATTCACCAGACGATCCAAATCATCAACTGGATACTGATTTGGTCACCGTCAACTTTAAAGCCTTAGGCGCTGCCTTATTCGAGCTATCAGACATCAACGCCTTCATTACTGATATGAGCCGTGTCTTACAGCAAGAAAATCTCATGGATAATGAAAAAGTGGTTACACAAGGCTTTCCGCATTACGCAGCAGCAGCCATAGAACATGCCTGCAGAAAAGAATCAGAACTTTACGAGGTGATTGAGGCTGCCATTGGCAAAGAGTTTAAGCCTTACGAATATAGGCCCAATATATCGCTATTTAAGATGCCATCCGAATCTACTTTTTACTATGGTGGCTATAGTCACAAGGGTGTGCTTAGTGGCGACCAGCAAGCTAATAATACGGGGGTAAATTAATCATGGGCATAGAAGAGCTTATTGAATGTTTTCATCAGGCACCAAAAATAACTCAGGAGAGAATACTCCACTTACTAAGGAACCACGACTTAATCAGAACAATAGCCGAGCAATCAAAAGGAATGCTTGAAAAAGACATCCCTGAGTTTGTTGTAGCCTCAGTAGAGAATCATATGGCTAGAAATATAGGAGCAGCTAACTATGTCTAATTTACAATCTCAAAAGCCATTGAGCGACATAGACAATAAACTGATCGCAGCACTAAGAGCTATGCCAGAGGAGAAAGCTTTAATATTTACTCGTATCCTTTTAGAATGCGTCAAGTTAGAAACCCCAGAAGAGCAACTAGCCTACCTTGAGTCTGCTACAAAGGAGTTTGAATAAAGTCTGTGTATACTGCATAAGAATAAGCGGCGAAGTGTCGCTTTTTTAATGGGGGTGCTACTGGGTTTTAACTGGTTAATCAGTGAGTTATAGAACAGAGCGAGGAGAGGTTGCTTTCATTATTCATCTTCTAGCACTTCATGTGCTTGTTGTTACCCCATCAAAGCCTAATGACAATAAAAAGTAAAGTTTTCTCACTGGAATCAAAATGTTAGCATGCATGCTTAACGGACATACAATAAAGAAAGTATGCCGAGCTATTCTATAACATTCAAATCAAAAAAGGACTAGCAATGAAAAGATATCTTATACTCGCCATATTTCTTTTATCCGGCTGTACAAGTACAGGCTTCTTAGCGACAAAACCTTACACTGATAGTAATCCCACCAAAGAGAACTCTGGTCTGATAGTGGTAGGGTTACAGCAATCTAATTGGAATTTGTACAAATCGCCAATGGAGGAATATTACATTTGGTTTTATCAGGCCAAAGGGTATGCACTTGGAAAAAACTTTTACTTCAAAGGTGGAGCTGAATATAAAGGCGACATTCAATATGTGGTACTTAATTTACCTAGCCGAGAATATTTAACCAATAACTTAGCGGTTGGTAGCAATAATTATCGATTTAAGGACACCCATTTTTTTGTTAAGCCGGATACAATTACTTACCTCGGCAATATTGATGTCAGTTTAGAACGATATGGTTTTACAGCTGATGTTGTTGTTCGTGATAATATTGAGGACGCTATGTTGTTTTTAGAAAGCAATTATCCTAAAGCTGCAAGTAAGTATTCTTTAGCTAAAGATATACTGTCTATTACCGCCAAGTAACTATTGGAAATAAAATCGCCACCGGCTAAATTTAAGCTTGTCCCTAGCGGACTTAGTCCATTAAATCATACCCTTGAACCAGTCCGTTGGTTGGTGGCGATGATTAAATTATCGTATAGAAGCTAAAGATTATCTGTAGGTAGTTAGCTAAAGATTGCGTGAGATATAGTCTACAAAAGAGTCTGTTATCACCCTTATAATAAATTTCAAGTTAGATTATTTTTTCTTTAGAATGAAAGGGCAATTTTCGCCAAAAGGCCAAGGGCGTTTTTCATTTTCTATAATATCCCAAAAACAATCGCTAGCCTCATTGACTATCTCTCGAGGAGTACTTGTCTGAATGGTAAAAATAGTTTGAGAAAGTGGTACTAGAAGTGCAAGAGCTTCATCACATTTTTGAATTCCAGACAGATGCAGCCGAGAACGATACTGTTGAAATTTTTTTAGTTTTTCTGCTCGGGAGGCCGTAGATGATAAGAAATCGCTTATCAATACATGCTCTTCTGTTTGCCAGCTAATCCATCCTTTATACCCGAGATCCATTATATCGTCTTTAAGACCTCTTATCTGATTCGAAGAAAGCTGTTCTGAATAGTATGTTTTTTGCTCTCGAATCCCATTAATGTAGTGGTGATAGTTAATCATAATTGTTCTTTCTTGTCGGTTGCAAAAATAAGCTTATTAATTTCAAGATTAGCAGATATATCAGATACGTATTCTTTTGCATATGTATCTATTGAGGCAGATATTTTTGAAAAGTAAATCTCGCGTTTTTCCCTTCCAAGTTCATCGAATAAGCATTTAAGCATCTTATGGCAAGCTTTGTTTTTTCCCTCTAAAGAAAGGTGACATGCTATTGCAAATGTATTTTTATATAGTAATCCGTTATTTGACTTTGAAAATTGATCAATGATATTTAGCAGTTCTTTCAATGATTGTTTTTTACTCATGCTTAGACCCTTTCTATGTGTTTTCAATAGTATACAAAGATTTATGACAATCACTGCCAAATTAATATGGGTAATAAAGGTAATTATAAAAATAATCACTCTATCTATAGCCGATTCTTTAATTGATTATGACTATACCGTCTGCATTTGCTCGATCGAACATTCGGTAGAATATTTCAAATCGTGCGAGGGCTGCACGATAGAATCAAAACGGCAGGGGGGTATGGGGGTGTCTACAGTACCTATTAGCTTTGCCTAGAACCTAACAAAACATAACATTTGGACATGGTTTTATGGGCATATAGCCTGGCAATTGTTAATAGCTCAAATACCTCACATATGAGATATAACCCGTGTCAAAACCTTGTCTATTTGGTGCTGTGTACCCTTGCATGAACCTTGCCTGCCTTATGGAAGGTAGTAGCGCCTAACCCTTAGGTGAACCTTAGGCACTTTGTGTGAGATCTACCCTTGAATGAACCTTGGATAGTTTATGAGATTCTACCTGCTCTCTTTGTGCATAGGCCTTATACAAACCTTATGCAGATAAGGGAATATTTAACCAATGAGACCTTCCCCAAACCTTCCCCAGACTAAAGATTTGGCAGTGCTATACCCTTGGGCAAACCTTGGGCAGATACACTCAGGTATACATAAGGTATGCAAGTAATATCGTAGGTATTAATAGGTTTAAATGTGAGGTTTTGTGAGGTTCTTATGAAGTGATCACCACTCACTTTATCAAGCAAGGTTTTTTAAGGATCACAAAGAGCGTTAACCTTATCCAATCCTTATCCATCAATTTCAGGTTTTATCAGGTTCTGAATGCCCTAAACTTCTGGGGTTGTCTGGTGCCGATATCATCATAAAAATAATAGGTTTTGATAGGTAGTTAACGTGGTAGAACTTGGATCAATCTCAACATTCTTCAACAGCTATAAGCCTCCTAAAGCGTGGTTTCGATGTCAACATTTGTCAACAGTCGCTGACTCTGAACCTTGTATGATCCTTGCGTGGTTTATGCGCCACTACCCTTAGGTGAACCTTAGGTACTTGCATTAAGCCTTGGGTAATTCTTGGGTGAATTTTAGATATACCCTTGAGCATTAGTTTCAGGTTTTCTCAGGTTCTTGGTTTATGCATCTCAATCACTTGCCGATAAATATTAGGTTCTGGTCAAACCTAAAGGTTATGTTTCGGTAGTCTTGTACGCCCCTAAATTAAAGTTGTTAGGGTGTTGAGTGCATTGCCTTATCAATTACAGTGTAAAAACCTTCTGTTCCAGCCTCTTGAATAATGGTTGCTAGACATCCAGCCGTATAATTTATTAATCGATCTCCCTCTAAATCATTCTGTATAATGTTAGGTGGTACTTGAAGTGTGGTTAGCAACTGGAAGACTTGTGCAATAGTGACAGTCGATGCGCCACCTTCCTCTAAGGCTTTAATCTTTCTAGTGGAAATATCACAACCTTCTTTAGTCAGTTTTCTAGACAATTCAGAACGACTGTAAAGTAATGCCTTTCTAGCAGACTGTAACCGATGACACGCTAAAGTTAATATATCATTACTTGTCCCACATGCTTTATCTTTAATCACTTGTTCGATAGACATATCGTTTTACCTCTCCTAACTTATTATCAACGCTTGACCCGCCGCATGATTAAACCCTTTAAAACACTTAATTCAAAAGACTAAAAGCGAAAAGAAAAGACCATACCCTATGGTAATATATAAAGGAGCCTCATTTGTGGACTAAGTGACCACCGTAAGTCGACCTCGTTTTGAGGACGAGACGAACCTTCCTTGGCTATCTTTTTCCCTCTCTCGACCTCGTTTTGAGGACGAACCGAGTCCAGCTTCTGGACCTGGTGTTTTGTTATTTTCTAGGCTGAATTTTCGTGGGGGTGTGGTAGTTGCAGTCACATCTAATTTGCCTCCACACTCATCAATAGGTTGCCAAGTTAAAGCATATAGCGAGCATGTAGATTTTGGGTTCATAAATTTACCGACACGAGTTTGAGCAATCATACCTGCTTGTAAAAGCTCGCCTCTGATCCTAGTAATGGTACTCTTAGAGTTAAAGCCCCGATCTTTTAAAATCGAGTAGGCAACGGTTAAATCGCCATTGTTGCTACCCTTATATTGCCTGGCTAACTCTAGTAGTAATTTAACTGCATTACCCGATAAGGATTTGTAATCTGGGTGATCCATGACGTGCCGAGGGATGCCTGCAAAGCTCTCCCTCGGTTTATTTCGTTTACTGCGCCTAGTCATTGTCTGGCTTAACTTTACGGATATTTTTAGCTGTTACTAGATAGGGTTGTTTATCTAGCATTTCTACAGCGTCACTCATCGTGCATATAAGCTCGTTAGCGGTGTTTGTATCGTCTGCTACGACTCTGGCCTTACCCCTGAATGTAATCTCGTAGTCGGCTTGATATAGGTTGCTCATGCGGCCACCCCCACAGGTTCACTTAGTAAAAAGTAACGTGCTACACGATCATGTGGTTGGTCTAAAAGGTCTAGCTCAATACCGTATGTCGTTTGGAATTTATAGCCCTTTGCTTTTAATTCTGAGATACGTGCGGGTGGATCAATGATACTGAACTTAAACCTAAAGGTAAGCGAGGTTACGCCTTGATTATTGCCTCGTAATTCATTGATTATGATAATATGTTGATTGTTGGTTAACATATTTTTAAGTGTTTTCTTATTGGGGCTGTGCTTAGGTACGGCCTTTTTCTTATCCATAATTAAGCCTCCTGTCCTTGTTTGGTGTTTACCAAATTATTAAATTGCCCAAGCCATGTATCTAATACATCTTTGTCATAGCGTATAGACGTACCCACCTTCTTGTAGGTTGGCGCCTGCACACCGGCTAAAGTGCCTGTATGGCGTGCATTTCTGAGTGTTGCTGTGGAATAGCCAAGATAATTGGCTGCGCTGTTACTTGAGAGAAATCTTGTCATAAGTGATACCTTAGTTATTTAAAGTATCACTTATTTTATATACTAAATAGACTCTTTCCAGAAGTAAAAATATAGTAATATTTTCGGCGGAACATTTTTAAAGATTTTTATCCTCTTTTTCTCTAATATATATTTTAGCAGCATTATGCAATGGTATAAGACCACTCGAAGAAAGCAGCTTTTTTACATTTGCCTTTGTCGTCTTAGTTTTATCTACAATGTCAATATCATACTCATCCGGAAATAGGATTCTTGCTCTTCTTGGGTTTGTTAGTTTTAAGTTAAAATACTTTTCTAAAATTTCTAGGTCTATGAATGGCAAGTATTTATTGTTTATCCAACTTTTAAAATCGGCTTCTGTAAACTGTCTTTTTCTACTTTCATTAACCCCAAAACTCTTAGATTCTTCTCTCTTTTTATATAACCATTTTTCAAACTCTTGTACCAAATCTTTATCGGTTGAATCCAAATCAACTTGAATCATCGTGTCGGTCGAAAAATAGTTTTCAATATTGCAGCTTAAAGAATGAAAGCTCGTACCTCTTAGTCTGTCAGCTGCTTCTGTCCACAGATTGAATTCATCAACTGTTAAGTTTTCAGTATTATCTGTCTCCCATATTTGAAGTAAAGATCTGATATCTTCACCACCCTTATCCTTAATAAGCTCGTCTTTTAAAATATTATAATTAACCACCAAAGACTGCACACTCATGTCACCAAGCACAGGTGTTTTACTTTCAATGCCTGTACCTAAGAACAAAGGGTTATGCAACATATCACGAATAAAACCCCTTACATAATCGTCAAGAATTTCTTCCATATAAGTTCCTTTGCATCTCAATTCGTCTTGTATCGCCTCTATAAAAGTCATCACTCGGCTGCGTAAAGCAAATGTAGTTGACCAATCATCTATATGGTATTTTTGCAGGTCTCTATATTTTGATATTTGGAAGAATTTTTCCAGATTTAAATTTCCGAGTTTTTTGCTCATGCCACCTCCCACGGTGAACCCAAATAAAACCCCAAACCAAAGGCAGTGGGTGCTGCCTCTTTCGCTCCGTCGAGCTAGGTTTGGGATAACTGTTAATTATTAGTTTCAGGGATAAGTTTTCCCTCTCTAGCATAAGTGCATTAGCTTTTCTGGCTATCTACATGGAAGCAGTCTATATGGCTGTATTTTAAAGATATTTATACAGCTATAAGCTTGCATTAACTACAAATAGACATGCTTAACAATTACATATTGGCTAATAAACATTCAGCACTGAGCTAATTCTCTCGTTTAAAGTTGCCTGCTATCACATTACCATTCAGCGCTTGTGCTTTAAGGCTATCGAGATAATCCGCCCAATGCTGCATCATTTCTTTACGTTGTTTTAGGTATGTTGTGCGGTTGTAAGCTCTACCGTTAGCATCTTTAACAGCGTGTGCAAGCTGGCATTCTATCCATTCGATACGATAGCCTAGCTCCTCATCAAGTAGCGTTCTTGCCATTGCTCTAAAGCCGTGGCCGGTCATTTGCTCTTTAGGTATGCCTAGCCTTCGCATTGCCGAGAGAATGGCGTTATCGCTCATAGGTCGCTTAGGGCTTCTTGCGCTAGGAAACACATACTGACGATGCCCTGTTAGCTCTAACAAGCCCTGTAGCGCTTCTATGGCTTGCTTGCATAGCGGCACAATATGATCTGCCTTCATTTTCATTTTGTTGGCAGGTATAAGCCATTCTTGTTTATCAAAGTCGATCTCCGACCACTCCATATGGCGTAGCTCTTTTGTCCGGCAGAAAAATAAAGGGGCAAGTTTTAAGGCTGTAGCAACTTCGGGTGTGCCTTGGTAATCATCTAGTGTGAGCAGTAGTGGGCCAACTTCTTTTGGGTCTGTAATGGCTGCTAGGTGTTTGCGAATGGGGGTGGCTAGTGCATCTTTTAAATCTGCGCTTGGGTCGCGTTCTGCTCGGCCAGTTGCTACGGCATAACGGAATACCTGACCAGCTACTTGTTTGGCTCTCTTGGCGGTTTCGAGAACGCCACGGCTTTCTATTTTGCGTAAGCAGGCGAGTAGATCAGGGGAGGTGATTTCACCAATAGGGCGCATCCCTAAGTGTGGGAATAGCTCTTTGTGTAGCATCCGATCTACACGGTCACGATGACTTTCAGACCAAGGGGCTTGGCGTTGTTCAAACCATTCAAGTGATAAGGCTTTAAAGTTATTTGCCTGCGATTGTGTTTTGGCGACCTTCTTAGCTCGTTGAATATCTGAGGGGTCTATGTCGTTACTGATTTGTGTTTTAGCGTCATCTCGCTTTGTTCTGGCCTTGGCTAGGCTGACATCGGGGTACACCCCCAGGGCGAGTGTTTTACGTTTCCCGCCAAAGCGATAATCTAACCGCCAGTATCGTTGTCCCTTAACCGTTACATACAAGTACATGCCTTTGCCGTCAGCCAGCTTATAGGGCTTGTCTTGTGGTTTTGCTTGTTTAACCTGAATATCTGTAAGAGCCATAAACTAACCCCTTGACGGTACTTTTTTTGTCGGTATTTTTTATACCGTCATAAATACCGTTGCTTTTGTCGGTATGTGACGGTATCGTATGGGACGTCTTGGGATAGAGGTTACTGCGAAAAGCCTTTGTTTACAAGGTCTGTAGGACGTTATGGGATCTGTTGAGATAGGTATGTGGCGGAGAGAGAGGGATTCGAACCCTCGGTACCGTGAGGTACACACACTTTCCAGGCGTGCTCTTTCGGCCACTCAGACACCTCTCCGAAAAATAGGGGCAATTTGGCTTGGCCCTATTTAAGGACCGGCATTATACACAAGTTGCTCGCGCTTGCATCTGTTTTGGAATATGAAGCGAATAAACCTCTTATATAGGAGGTTTATATGTCGAGTTGTCAGATAGGTGTTGTGAAAAAGCCGTTACTACTGAGTGAGCTGAGTCGTTTTGCGAAAATTGACCGAATAATTATTGATTCTCTAGAACAAGCTTTGTACAGGGTTGAAGTAATTATTGGTGAGGATGTGTTTTATTTGTTAGAAAAGCCCGGTAAAAACTTAACTCGACGCAGTATTATTGAGATTCAGCGAGTATTTATTGGCTGTCATGTAAAGGAGATGCTATTACGGCATACTAGCCCCTATGATGAAATGATAGGTCTAAAGGAAGACTTGGGTGATAATGAGCTACTAGTTCCCGTAGGCAATTATTTTGCTCCCGATGGTAAAGCGGTTGTTGATGTATGCTTGCACTAGATTTAGTGTCTTAATAATTAAGACCATTATGCGAAGGCTATTGCTCCCTTGCCAATACCTTCAAAGGCTCTAACGGCAAAATTATGTTGCTCTGCGCTTGCCTTAAGTGAGTTTGCGATATGCTGTGCGATAAACTCGACAGTTGAATCTGTATCAATTAAATAACAGTGCTCAGCGGGTAGTGTTAATGCAAAATCACCTTGTTGGGCCTTGTAAGCAAAATGATAGTAGTTGGTATTATCTATAAGCTCTTCGCTTATTAAATCCTCTCGTGTGCCAATATAGATATCTTGCCACTGCTTACACCATTGCTGTTCGCGATTGCTGTCTCTCTGGTCATCACAATAAATAGAAATAGTTGAACGATGCCCGTGGGCGATGCGCTGGCAGTTGCCATTATGCTTTTTAAGTCCATGGCTGTAATGGTAGGCATGATTCTCTATTGGTTCTGGGCTAAAGGTAAGTTGGATTTTATCGATGGTATCTGGCAATAAGTTGCGTAGTTGTTCTATACACCATGTGGCTACGGATTCTGGGGTCACAATCTCAGCATCTATTAGTGTGATTGCTTCATTGGGTGATTTGCAATTTATAGTGTATTTTGAATCATCGTAGCACCAAGATAAATCAATAATACTACTGTCTTGTTTTAGCGTAAGTTGTGGCGAGTGTTTGGCAACGACTAAACTATGGTCGATGGTGTCATCTAACCAGTTGCGTAGCGTTTTTTTTACAATACCAAAATCACAAACCATACCTTGTTTGTCGAGTGCGCCTTCGAGAACAATACTTGCTAACCAAGTTTCACCCACTAAGCCTCTTTTAGGGTCTAGGTAGCTAAAGTCTACATTGGTAAGGTTGTCGACAAATAAATGCATGGCGGAGCGTCCTAAAATAACAGGCTCTATGATATAGCAGTTGCTTAAACGTTGATACTAGATCAATTAGTTTGGTTGTTTTATTAGTGGTTTATGATGCTTTGTTTGCGCGATAGAGCTTGAGTACTTTGCGGACGTAGTTTTGAGTCTCTTTGTAGGGAGGGATTTTATTACCGTATCGGATAACTGCATTTTCACCTGCATTATAAGCAGCGAGTGCCAATGTGTAGTTGTTATCAAAAAGTGTCAGTAGGTGACGTAGATAACGACTGCCACCATCGATATTGTCTGCGGGATTGAATGGATCACTGACATTAAAGCGTGCAGCTGTAGCAGGCATTAACTGCATTAAGCCTTGGGCACCAGCCTTAGAGACTGCTCGCGGGTTGTAGGCAGATTCCACACGAATAACTGCATGAAGTAGATCGTAAGGCAATTGGTAGGTGTCTGCGGCCTTGCGAATATAGCGGGATAGGGCACGCTTATTGGCGGGCTTATGGTAATCGGCTTTTTTGGGCTCCCAGCCTCTGTGTGTTTTAACTAACTGTGTATAGCCTCTATGCTTGGGAGTATCGGTTAATAGGAGTTTTCCGTCGGGTGTGATGTAGCGGTATATCTCACTATGGCCTATTAGTGGTAATACCAATAGCAGTAGTAAGAAGCTTGTCGAAAATAGTTTTTTCATCGTCTTTCTATTGTTATATACGCGATTTTTGCGCGTAAAAATGATTCATTATTATAATTTTAGACAAAATTTGCCAAGGTGTTGGTCAGTTTTAAAAATTAGTTGTGTTAAAGGTGTGGCTTGTCTTGAAACTTCTGTCAAAAATCTCCATAATCAGCGCCCTCTCTTTGAGAGCATTATGGAGGGCTCAGTTGGTCCCCTCGCAATGATTAACTATGAACTCCGCCAGGCCCGGAAGGGAGCAACGGTAGTAGTGACATCATGTGCCGGGGTGTGGCTGGCTGAGAACTCCACCTTATTTGCTCTTTATCTTATATTCTTCACTACTATTGCGCTTATAGATAATTGTCTGGCTGCTTTTTGGTCACTTTATTCGAACTTTTTCTTGTCTTTTCCCTCAAAGCTATCAGCAATAATTAAAAGAGGTAACACAATGAAAACACTATTTATATTGATGGCCGTCGCTGTATTGGCGATGGGCTGTAGTACTAGTAGTACTGTTGAGTACTCGGAGATGGACCCCTTGGAGAAAAAACAAATAGGTTAATCCCAATAGCGCTAATCATTGTCTGTTTGGCGCTATTGGTCTTTAAGTTTTCTAACCACACCTTCTTGCATAGTAGTTGCTAGAAGCAGGCCATCTTTATTATAAATTGAACCTTTTGCAATACCTCGGCCATTAGTTAAAGAAATTGGCTCATAAATACTATGTAGCCACTCATCCACCTTTATGTCACGGTGAAACCAGATAGTGTGGCAGATAGTCGCTAACATGGTTTCTTTTATGTCAAATCTATAATCCACTGAGCGTAATGTAGAGGCTAAAAGCCTAAAGTCTGAGAGATAGGCAAATATTGCATTATGTAATGATTGGTCACTAGCGATAGACTGATTAGTTTTGATATTAAACCGTTCAATAGGCGACTGTTTATCCTGGGAATGCTTTGGCAGGCGGATAGTAAAAGGTTGTTGAATTGTTACTCTTTTTCCATGTGTGTCAATAGCGCCAGAGTCATCCTCTAAATCTATTTGAACGCCTTCTTTAAGAGCTAATTCATCTTCAGAGGCAGTTTCGGCATATTCGAATTCGGACGCTTCTTCGAGCTGAAAAGAGCACATCATAGTAAAAATAATATTGCCTTTTTGCGTTGCACTTACAGTACGAGATGAATAGCTTCTTCCGTCACGTGTGTTTTCTACATGGTAAATAACCGGTAGATTGTGATCACCCATACGTAAAAAGTAGGCATGTGCTGAATGGATTTTTTTATCAGTCACTGTTTTTTGGGCGGCGACTATCGCTTGCCCGAGTACTTGTCCACCGAAAATTCTCCCTGTTCCTAGGTCTTGGCTAATGCCACGAAATAATTGCTTATCAATTGATTCGATGTGTAGTAGATCGGTAAGTTGTTTAAAGACGGGTGACATAGTCGTGCCTAAGTTACATTATATTCATTTAATTGTAACAGCTCTTGTTATCGTAACAGTAGCATCAGCGCTATTTTTATAGCATGGTTTTTAAGTAATGTGGTAAGACGACCGTAATTTTTTGTAGATTGGATTATTAAGAATAAACCGTTGACCCCGTCAGCGCTAAATGCCCAAGAGCCTTGTGGTAATCAGCCAAGGTATTGATATTAAAAAATGGGTCTATCCATTCATGACTAATACCCTGATCAGTGCATTGCGTTGCAAATTCGACGACTTGTGCATATTGCAAAGCCCAGCGATTAACGGCTCTAATATGCTTCACTTCTATGGCATGCTTTAGCGACTCATAAAGCGTTACTGACCATAGCCCAAAGGTTGGGTGTGTGCGCGTATTATGCATTGCTATTGCAGCCTGTTTTGTGTTTAAGCCTCTGGCAAGTGTCTCTAGTAAGTTGGATGGGAAAAACGGGCTGTCGCAGGATACAGTAGCAACCCAAGGAGTATTGTGATTTTTAGCCCACGATAGTGCCGTTAGTATGCCCGATAGTGGCCCCTGAAAGTTAGGTAAATTATCGTCAATAACCGGTAGATCATATTGCTTTAAAGCCTCGGTTTTGGTGAAGGGCCCATTAATTAAAATATGATTTGTTTGTAGCTTTAAGCGCTTAATAATAAAGGATAGTAGTGTCTGCTCGGTATCAGATGAGGATGCTTTACTGGTGTCATCGAAGGGTAATTGCCATTTAGGCTTATCATTGACTTTGAGACGGTTACTTTGGCCCCCGGCGAGTATAACAACAGGTATATGATCAGGTAGAGGAGAGGGGTGCTGCTCCATAATTGTCTTCTAGGTAGTTAATTATGAAGCAGATCTTATCATTAACAAGTATGCATTAATAAGATGGTCGTACTGTTATATAAAAACTGTGATTAATTGAGTACCTCGGGCCAGTTTTTATTGGCTCTAGTAATGTGTTTGTTTTTGTCCTTGATCCATCGTTTATAAACCCCTTTGTTGTAATTAAGATAGAGTTTACCTTGGTGTACAGTAAAGTATTCAGGCCTTATAGATGCCGTTGTGTTGCGCGATACGGCATAAGCACAGTAACCACCATATTGCGGAGCATACTTTTCAGGGTTAGCTGAGAATTTGTCTAGGTTTTCTTGGGATGCGAAGCGCCATGTTGCGCCTTGATAGGTAGTCACGTACTTTGTGGAGCCTTGAACCGGCTTACCTTCGGTAAAATAGGCAACGGTATCATACCCACCAATGGCTGACTTTGTTTTTCTATCAGTATAGATAGGATCTATTGCAAAGCTTGCTATATGAAAGCCAAGAAGAATAACGGCAAGAGCCAGTTGTTTTGCGGATAATGTAAAAATATTCATCGCGTACACCCATTAAGTCTGTTTCTTTATGAGTCCAAAAGAAGCAAATAGTTCTTTTAATCCTGCAGTTATTTTATTAGTAGGTTTATCAACCTTAAAGCGTATCTGTGAATTAATGTTGCTTTTTATAGCTGCGTGGCGCTCAAAGCCTGCTCTAATGATTTTTTGCAATTGTAATAACTCTAGGGGCTTGCTCAAATATCTAAACACCTGTCCCGAATTAATGAGGTTAACGGCAACCTCTGCATCTGTTTCGTCGGCTAGTACAACTGTGATTAATTCTGGCCTCTTTTGCTTTAAAAGGCTGATGGTATGAATCACTTCATCAGTATTGGAGAGAAGCTCTATCACCAGTAAGCCTATTGTAGGCCTCGCAATAATGGCGTTGACTGCTTGGCGAATGGATTGGGTGCTATAAACAGGAATAGCTTCTTCTTTGCAAACCTGTCGAATCTGGTTACGCAGTGATTGGCTGCTACCCATAATAAGTGTGGCATGCTCTGATATCGCTTTCTTCTCGGCTTTTGGTGGCACAGCAGTAGCATTATTACTTACTGCTGCAGACTCTTGAGGTGTGTGGGTTATTGCTTGCTCAGAGGTAGGGCTAATGGTTATTTTTGATGCCTCGGCGGCTTCTTTAATAACAGCTTGAATGCTCTCGTTATTCCACGGTTTATTAATAAACCGATATATTTCGCCTTCATTAATTGTTTGGATAATAGCTTGCTTATCCATAAAACCAGTTAATAATAGGCGCATAGTTTGTGGATATAGCTTATGAACTTGAGCGAGTAATTCATTACCTAGCATGTTGGGCATGCGTTGATCGCTAACAATGACATTAATATCATTTTTAGCGAGTACCTCTAGGGCTTCTTTACCTCCAGAGGCGGTAAAGACATTATATTCGCGTCTAAATATAGATCGTAAAGACGTCAGAATTCGCTGTTCATCGTCGACAAATAAAATATTGTACTTCTGTGCTTTATCACTCATTAGTTAACTCGTTTTAAGTGTTATCTGCATTTAATGGTAGTTGTATTAAAATAGAGGTGCCTTCGTTCGGCTTTGATTCCGCCCCTATATAACCTTTGTGTTCTTTGACAATCTTGTAAGAAATTGACATCCCAAGCCCTGTTCCTTCACCAATAGGTTTGGTTGTAAAAAAGGGATCAAACATTTTTTGTATGGTGTCTTCATCCATACCATACCCTTGGTCGGTAAATATTATATCTAAAAACTCTTTATTCTCTTTTGTGGTAATAGACAGCGTACCGCCATTGTCTTTCATCGCCTGACAAGCATTGGTAATGACATTTAAGAAGAGCTGATTCAGTTTAGAGGGTGTACAGCCAATCTCAGGTATATCGCCATAGTCCTTTTCAATCTCGACATTGTTTTGCTTAATATGGTGCGAGGCTATTTTTATAGAGCTCTCTATACAGTCGTGTATATTCGCGTTTTCTACTGCTTGTCTATCAAGTCTAGAGAAGTTCTTGAGACTTTGAACAAGCCCAGATATCTCACCTAAACCATGATTACTGTCTTTTAGTAAGGCTTTGTTCTCATCCATCACACCGTCAATTTCGATACGTTGGTATACTTTAAGTACAGTAGTAAATAGTTGTGATAGTTTTTTAGCATCTCTATCGGGTTTTCTTGCCTCTTTATAGGCCATGCGAATAGCTGTGTTTAGTTCATCAAAGTCAGTGGCCATATTAGTTTGAATAGTATTAACATTGCCATTAACATAGCCAAGAGGCGTGTTAATTTCATGTGCAATACCGGCCACCATTTCACCCAACGATGCCATTTTTTCTGATTGAATAAGCTGTTCTTGAGACTCTTTAAGCTCGTTATATGCCACGGCAATTTTCTCAGTCCGATCTTTTACCTGTTGTTCGAGGTTGAGGTACTGCCTGCGTAATAAATAGGCAAAGATAATCAATATAGCTAAAAGAACACTACCATAAATAATGAGGACAGTTCTAAACTTTTTAGATTCATTGATTTGTCCATTATGGAAATTTGCATAAGATTGCTCAAATGCATCGAGCCTCTCTGTTGTAGATGCGGCAACGGCTTCCTCAAAATATTTTTGTACTAGCTCTTTGGTTGTAATAATGGTTGCCAATGTATCTGCATACTCACTAATTACAGCACGTTCTTCAAACTCAACATCCTCAATATTGCTAGCTAGCTTTGCAAGGCTATCGTTAAGTAAGTCTTTTCTCTCTGGGCTTAAGGTCTCTAGAAAAAGATAGAAATTGATTTTTGTTTTCAGTAAGTCTTCTACTAAAGTTTTAGTGCTGGTTTTGTCTTGGTCCGCCTCCTGATTGTCTCTGTCAGTATCGATCAATACTTGAATCTCTCTATACAGGCGGTTTAATTTCTTATCAAGCGCCCTCAGGTTTTTTTGTTGCTCGACAAACTGTTCGGTACTCCTTTGTTTGGCGATTAAGTTGTCGCCGAAGTCTTCTGCTTTTGCATCAAGATCAGGGCTGCGCTCAATTTCTTCAAAGAGTGCTTCAAAACGTAATTCGTCGAATTCTGTACTAATACTGTCGTTGAGCTGATTAAGTGTTGTATATGCACTGGCTTTTTCGTAGTTAAGCTTAAACAGTAGTAAGTTAATACTATTGTCTAATGTTTTTAAGAAACGCACAGACTCACTTGTCTTCAAATATACACTTTCATCAATAGTTGCACTTTGTTTTATCGAAAGGTAGCCGAGATATAAACCCGCAGCAATTAACAGTAAGACAGTGATTGTGTATTTCTTCATTTATAGTTGGCCATTTTTATTAGGTTTTTATACAGACACTAGTATAATGACTTAGTTCGTATAGAACTACTTGCTCTTTTTTACCTATTTTAAATAATTATGGTTCTCATTATGGATTTGCATGATTTTCGCCGCCAGTATCAATCAAAGGGATTGAATCGGAAAAGTTTAGATAATAGTCCCTTTTTACAATTTGAACGTTGGATGAATGAGATTGTTGAATTGGATACCTCTGACCCTACTGCGATGATTTTGGCAACAGTGGAGGGCTCGCAACCTACCCAGCGTATTGTTTTACTGAAGCAATTTGACGAGTCAGGTTTTGTATTTTTCACTAACCGGCTTAGTGCTAAAGGTAGGCAAATGGCTACTAATAAAGCAGTTTCTTTACACTTTCCTTGGCATTTTGTTAATCGTCAGGTCATTATCCAAGGCACGGTAGAGCTACTCACTAGAGATGAAGATATTGCCTATTTTCATGCTAGGCCAAAAGCGAGCCAATGGGGAGCTCGCGCATCCAAGCAAAGTGAGAAATTGTCCTCAAGACAAGAGCTACTCGATCGCTATGAGAACGAAAAGCGCTTATATCCCAATGACGTGCCGGCTCCAGATTATTGGGGTGGGTATAGAGTTGTCCCCTCTATCATTGAATTTTGGGAGGGAGGGGAAGATCGCCTACATAACCGATTTACCTATGAGCGGCAGCAGTCTGTCGACCCGCGATGGTCGATCCAGCGTTTGTCTCCTTAGTCGTGCCTATTTCAAATAAAGCGTTTTAACAACAGTCTTATTATCATTAGCAAAACCGGCGATCATTATTTTTAAGTTATCTATTTTAGAGCATGCCCTTGTACGTATATTTATTCCACCTATCTGTGGTTTTTTATTTTATGGCGGTTGGGCTTTTTGGGTTAATTTTGAACATGGACAAATGCTCGCACTAAAAGCTGCTCTCACACAGGGAGGGTATAGCTTTACCATTACACTGTCTTTAGCATTGATGGTCGAATGGCTGTTTGTGCGCTGTAAGCATTGGCCTTTTCATCTAGTTCTTATTGGTACTATTGCTTGTAGCTTTTTATATTTGACGTCATGGGGTGTTAACTATATTGCAGGAACGCCCAATATTTTACTGACTATTTTGCCCGGTGCAGCAGTGAGCACTATATACACTATTATTTATATTGTGGGGCTGAATAAACTAGATAAGTACAAGAGCAATAAGTAAAGAGTGCGGTGACTAAGGTGATAGAGTACTCACATTAAAAACACAGGTTAAAAAGAGACGCATTTATTGTCGATTATGAGGCTCTATTTCAGAGAGGTGCAGTGTAAATTTGGCTACTTTTAAATCGCCAGTAGTAAGTTGCTAGTTTAAGAACTACAATAGCACTATGAATACATCGAACACATCAGCCAAACAGGCAATTATTATCGCGGCAATTGATATTGTCGCGGGCTGATTAATTACAAACGAATGTTATTAATCAACCCTCGTGCTGCGAAGTTCGGGGGTTTTTGTTTTTTTAATACTCCTCTATTAATAGGTTTCACCAAAAGTTAAGTGCAGATATAAAATGTTAAAAGCATTGATGAAAAAAATATCACTGTCTTCTAAAACGGTCGATGATACATTTAATTATTACAAAGCTATCAAGCAAGCAGATATGACGCCATTGGTCGTAGTGACTAGTGTTACGCGGGTCAAATCCCTTGAATCAAAGTATAAAAATGATATTTGGCTCAAGCGAGAGGATAGGCAGCCTGTTTATTCTTTTAAGTTACGGGGAGCTTATAATAAATTAAGGCAACTGCCTGCAAATTCTAATGTAATTACCGCATCTGCTGGTAATCACGCACAAGGCTTGGCTTATAGTGCCAACCACCTGGGGCATAAAGCACGTATTGTTATGCCGAGTACAACACCCCAAATTAAAGTCGATGCTGTACGTAATTTTGGCGGTGAGGTCATTATCCATGGGCAAAATTTTGATGCGGCTAATGCTTATGCAAAAGAACTTGTTAGTAAAGAGGGCGCTGTTTTTGTTCCCCCCTTTGACGATCGTGATGTGATTGTTGGTCAGGGTACTGTTGCACGAGAATTATTAGAGCAGCTTGAGCACCTAGATGTCGTATTTATTCCTGTTGGCGGCGGGGGATTATTCGCTGGTATGTCGGCTTATATTAAAGCGGCTAACCCAGACATAAAGGTGATCGCTGTGGAGGCCGAGGACAGTGCTTGTTTTGCCGCCGCAATGGCTGCCGGTGAGCCAGTCGATTTAGATTATGTAGGTAGTTTTGCCGATGGTGTCGCTGTTAAGCGTATTGGTGTAGAGACATTTCGCGTTGGTAGTGCAAATTGCGATGAAGTTATTAGCGTTTCGAGTGATGAGATTTGTGCTGCTATGCAGGACATCTTTGTTTCTATGAGAGCAATTTCAGAGCCTTCTGGTGCGCTTGCATTAGCTGGACTTAAAAAATGGTGCGAGCAAACGGGTGAGACAGGAAAACAGTTAGCTGCAGTACTTTCTGGTGCTAACCTTAACTTTAATACGCTACGCTATGTTGCCGAGCGCACAGCGCTTGGGCAAAAAAATGAAGCCTTGCTTGCAGTGACTATTCCTGAAGAGCGTGGCAGTTTTAAGAAATTCTGTGAAGCTATAAACAGCCGTCCCATTACAGAATTTAACTATCGTTATAGTGCAGATGCAGATCAGGCGCAGATATTTGTGGGTATTGGTATGCGTAATGGTGAAGAAGAACTGCTTGATATAAAGGCAGAGCTAAGCACAGGTGGTTATGAGTTTGTTGACCTTTCTGATGATGAACTGGCAAAAGTACATTTGCGTTATATGGTGGGTGGCCGAGGTGGCTTGTTAGCCAAAGAGCGATTATTTCGCTTTGACTTTCCTGAATACCCTGGTGCTTTATTGCGTTTTTTGGAGACTTTAGGCTCACATTGGAACATCAGCTTGTTTCATTACCGTAATCAAGGTGCAGCTATTGGCAATGTCTTGGCTGGTATTGATGTACCTGAAGAGGATTACGCTAAGTTTAGCGAACACCTAGAGCAGCTCAATTACGAATATTTTGAAGAAACCCATAATCCTTGTTATCAGCGTTTTCTGGGTTAGCTCTTTACATTTTAGGGGCTTTGGCGTGTGTGTCAGCCTTTTTATGTATTTATTCGCTTTCGACCATCTATTGCGCTATCTTTTATAGTCAGTAATGCTCAAATAGATAAACTCTATGCCTATCGAACTTAAAGATCTCAAGATACCTGTTTGGATCTACGATATTGATAATTATTGCATCCATTGGGCAAATCAACCCGCATTAGTACTCTGGGAAAGTGATTCTCTAGAAGAACTTTGCTCGCGAGAATTTAAGTCAGGTAACTCTCAAGCCGTTGAGGCGCGTGTTCGTCAATATCAGCGGGCATTCATAGAAAGTGATGTGTCATTTTATGAAAATTGGCATTTTGTTCCTAAAGGTGTTCCAAAATCTGTATTTTGTCAGTTTTCTGGTTATGTGATTGACAATAGTCGCATGGCTTTACTTGTTCAAGGTATGCCTACCGCAAAGCTACAGCATGAAATACAAGTTAATTTAACGGCCATGCTGTCTGACTATACTGCTGATGGGCGATTGATTAGTGGTAATCCGCCTTTTTTAGATGCTATGGGGCATGGTGTTTCTCACCTACAAGATATCATTGCAGACCCTGCGGTACTCAAAACAATTCATCGTAGCCTATCTCAGTCTGAGCGTTATGAGGATGATGTATTAATGAGTGGGGTTGGCGGTGAGCATTGGTATCATCTAATTGCTGTTAATGTACAAGATGATAGCGGGAAAGAAAAAATATTGTTGCAGCAATACGACATTCATCGTCGTAAAGTGAGTGAAATTACTCTTGCGAAAGAAGTACTAACGGATTCTCTCACAGGCTTACTTAATCGCCGAGGTTTAGATAAAAAGCTCAATGAATTTGCTATTAGCGAGACGAGTTTTGACTTTTTTTATATTGATCTCGACGGTTTTAAAATTATTAATGATTCCTTTGGTCACAGTATTGGTGATGAAGTCTTACAGACTGTAGCGGATAGGTTAGTCGAAAATTCACCAGAGAGCAGCGTTATCTGCCGTTTTGGAGGTGATGAGTTCGTTATGGTGGTTACTAATGCTGCGGAGTCAGCGGGTAACAACTGTGTTGCCAAGAGTATTTTAGCCGATCAATTAGTTAAAACGCTGTCAGATAGCTATTATCATGATGCTCAGCCTATGGCGCTTTCTGCGAGTGTAGGTGTTGCCCAATATCCCCACGATACTGACCAGTTATCAAATATTGTGCTCTATGCCGATGCTGCCATGTATCAGGCAAAACGGCTAGGTAAGCATCGCTGGATTGGCTATACGGCTGGTATGGAACAGGTGATATTACGCCAAGGTGTTATTGCTCAGAGCTTAAGTCGTGCTCAAAGTCGCGGCGAGTTAGAATTATATTACCAGCCAATATGGGACTTTGCTCAAGGCAGTGATGCAAATATTATCTCTTTTGAGGCGTTATTGCGCTGGAATAATAATGATATTCCAAACGTTACCACGGAAGAAGTTATTCAGGTTGCCGAATCAATAGGGATTATCAATGAGATTGAATGTTGGGTCGTGGATCAAGCATTAACCGATTTACTGCACTTGAGGGTGTATGTATCTCCTGGTGTTACGATGTCAATAAATGTATCAGCGGTTCACTTACGTGAGCCGACGTTTCCTCAGTGTATATCTAAGGCGCTTCAGAGTAAGAACTTATCTTTTAAAGATTTAATTATCGAGCTAACAGAAAGTACACTTGTTGAAAATATGGCTGATAGCAACAGTGTCGTTTGTCAGTTAGCGCAGCAAGCTATTAATATCAGTATTGATGATTTTGGCACAGGCTATTCTTCACTAGCTTATTTGCACCAGATTCCCGCTACTGTTGCAAAAATTGACCGTTCTTTTGTTGGGCAAGCTGAAAAAAATATTCAGCCATTGTGCCATATAAAATCCTTGATTGAAGCGCACGGTATGAGGGCATTGATAGAAGGCGTGGAGACACAAGAGCAAAAAGACAGGCTAATCAGTTGTGGTATTACTCTTCAACAAGGTTTTTTCCTTGGTAGGCCTGAGCCATTGGACTACTACGCAAAAAACAAAATTACTGGTAATTGTAGCCAATAATGGATTTTTATAGGCTTGTAGAGGGAGCGGCTCAGGCATTTCTTGGCCTCACTTATTATCATCTGTATACTACTTAGTATTATTTTCTTCCTAATCACCTAATAAAGAATCACTTACTCTAATCATGTTTGAAAACCTTACTAGTCGTCTGTCTAAATCTCTTAAAAATATATCAGGCAAGGGTCGCCTGAGCCACGCTAATATTCAAGATGCATTGCGTGATGTACGCAAATCGCTACTGGAGGCAGACGTTGCATTGCCAGTTGTGAAGGGGTTTATCGATAAAGTACGTAAGCGAGCAGTGGGACAAGAGGTTGCGCGCGCATTGAATCCATCGCAGCAATTTATCAAAATTGTGCAAGATGAATTAACAATTATGATGGGGGAGTCGAATGAATCCCTAAATCTTGCAGCACAACCGCCAGCGGTTGTTTTGATGGCAGGTTTACAAGGTGCGGGTAAAACGACATCGGTTGCTAAGCTTGCGAAGTTTTTACAAGAACGCGAAAAGAAAAAAGTCATGGTAGTGAGTGCCGACGTGTATCGTCCTGCGGCAATTCAACAATTAGAGACTTTGGCTGGTGAAGTCGATGCAGTTTTCTTCCCTTCGTCAACTGACCAAAAACCCGAAAAAATAGCAAAAGATGCTATTGCCGCGGCCAAAAAACAACATTTAGATGTCGTGCTTGTGGATACTGCCGGTCGTTTGGCAATTGACGATGAAATGATGAGCGAAATTCAGGGCTTACAAAAGGCTATTAATCCTATCGAGACGCTATTTGTTATTGATGCAATGATTGGTCAGGATGCCGTCAATACAGCACAAGCGTTTAATGATGCCCTACCATTAACGGGTGTGATTTTGACTAAAGCAGACGGTGATGCACGTGGTGGTGCGGCGCTATCTGTAAGAGTCACTACAGGTAAGCCAATTAAATTTTTAGGTATGGGCGAAAAAGTCGATGCGCTTGAGCCATTTTACCCAGATCGTATTGCTTCGCGTATTTTGGGAATGGGCGATGTACTGTCTCTTATCGAGGAAGCCGAGCGCAAAATCGATAAAGAAAAAGCCCAAAAAATGGTCGAGAAAGTTAAAAAGGGAACACGTTTTGACTTAAATGATTTGAAAGAACAGCTTCAGCAAATGAACAATATGGGTGGTATGTCCAGTATGTTAGAAAAAATGCCGGGCATGGGCAATATGAGCCAAATGGCTGAACAGGCAAATATGGGTGGCCAATTCAAAAAAATGGAAGTGATTATTGACTCAATGACGCCCGACGAGCGCAAAAACCCCGATACGCTGAACGGCTCGCGTAAGCGTCGCATTACTCAGGGTTCTGGTACGCAGCTACAAGACTTAAATCGTTTGCTTAAACAGCATAAGCAGATGGCAAAAGTGATGAAAAAAATGAAAGGCGGCGGCATGAAAAAAATGATGCAAGGCCTGGGGGGTATGATGGGCGGTGGCGGTGGTTTACCTCCGGGTTTAGGCCGTTAGTAATAAACGAGCTAAAGCTACTTTACACCTGTTATTTAATATACTTGTGATTAATACAGGCATGTTTCACATGTGCGATTAACAATAGCATGTAGGAGGTAGTTTAGTTTGAAGGAATTATTCAAAAATAAGGCATTTGTATTTGCCATTGTCTTTTATTTATCAGGCATAGTTGTTTATTCGTCTCTCGAATTTTTTCACTCTCGAAATAACGCGTTAAAAGATATTGATGCCAGATCATTAGCGACGGTGAGTTTTGCCGAAAACTTACTGCACAACAAATTGGGTCATCAAATAGTCGGCCAAGGTTTACTAACACCGGATGAAGACTTTTTATTGAGTTTAAATCTGCAAGAGTTAGCCGAACGTATTCCTGTTACTTATATTTATAGCGTTATTCAACAGGGCGATAAAATTCTCTTCACCAGCTCCAACCCGTCACCTGACGAAGTACTAAGTAAAGATTTCTCTACCTATGAAACTGTTTATTTAACGCATTATGGTGATGCCCCGCCAGAACTTCTTAAAACATTTCGTACCGAGCTAAAGCAATACGCTGATTATCAAGATAAATGGGGAAGGTTTCGGTCATTATTCTTTCCCTTAAAGCACGTAAGCGGACAAACTTATGTTATTGGTATTGATATAGATGCAACTGAGGTTGTCACATCTGCTTATATAAGTTTATTAAAGGCATTGGCTTATGGTTTGTTATTAGGAGTTATTGCATTTCCCTTAGCATGTGTTGCTCTAAGGGCAATTCAGCGTGAGTATAGATTAAAAGTCGAAGCGCTCTACTTACACCCAATTACTGGTTTGCCCAATAAACGTCGCTTACAACACATTTTATCCGATGAGACTAATACATTCTCTCACTGTCATCTATTACTGATTGAAATCGAAAACTTTTCTCGTATATCGACAGCTATAGGTGTTTCGAAGACAGATCAATTAATGGTGCAGTTAGCACATTCAATTAGTGACACCAATACAGAATACTTTGATCTCTATCAAATTTTTCATTGTGCCGATGATCTATTCGCTGTTTATTCTACTTATGATTTTAACCAGACTCAGTTATCTAATATGACCTCGGATATATTTTCGAGTCTTGTCAACCGGCAGTCTTTTGAGCCAGAGCAGGTGAATACTCCATTGACTGTACGTATGGGAGCGGTGAGCAATTACCCAGATGCATTAACATTGGCTACTTTATCGTTATTGCATGCCAAACAAAATAATTTATCGATAGTTGTTTATGAGCCATCCTTGAACTTATCTGAACGCTCACAAAGCTATATCGAAGTTTTCTCTCTCTTAACCGATGCGCTTAAGCATGGTCGGGTTAAAGTGTTTTATCAGCCTATTTTCAATGCAGTGACAGGACAGGTAGAAAAGTACGAAGCATTGGCTCGTATTACTGATGAGTCGGGTAATATAGTGAGTTCACCCGATGAGTTTATGCCTATCGCTTACCAATCAAGATTGTGTCATAAATTAACGCGCATCATAATCGATAAGGTTATTGATACAATAAAAAACACCGAGCATATTGTGAGCATTAACCTATCCGTTAAGGACTTGTTCGACAAAAGAACTCGTGAATATATTATTGCACAAGTGCGCAGGGCTAAGGTTGGGCACCAAATTGACTTAGAGTTGCTAGAGCAGCAAGTCATTACTAACTATAGATTGGCAGCGGCCTATATTAAGCAGATTAAAAGTGGTGTCAGATTTGTTGGTATGGACGATCTCGGTAAGCATTATTCTAATTTTGATCGCTTGTTGGCTTTGTCTCTCGATTTTCTTAAAATTGATGGCATGATCGTCGAGGCAGTAGAGCGTGACAAAAGTGCTCAAACCATCGTGGAAGGTATTGTTAAGTTTGCAACCCAGAAAAATATTCGGGTTGTTGCTGAGCATTGTTATAGTGAATCGGTCAGTAATTTAATGGCTGAAATGGAGGTCGATTTCTTGCAAGGCTTCTATCTTGGTATCCCTGATGAAGACTTTAGCATCAAACCGCGCGGAAATAATCAATATAAGGGGCAATCTTAGCCCTTTTAAGCCTATACACCCAGCACTTTTTGCCGTAGAATACGCCGCCTTCTCAGGGCTAGGTGTTATTAAATATTCACACCTTCTGAGTGATAATTTACAGAATTTGTCTTGCCGTGAGGCAATGCCTTAATTAAAAATTGATAGGATAGAAGCCAATATGGTTACCATTCGTTTATCTCGTGGCGGTTCTAAAAAACGCCCATTTTACCACCTAACTGTTACCGATAGCCGTAAATCTCGCGACGGTCGCTTTCTTGAACGCGTTGGATTTTTTAACCCTGTTGCTCGTGGACAGGAAGAGCGTGTACGTATTGATCAAGAGCGCGTTGACTATTGGTTATCGCAAGGTGCTCAACCTTCTGAACGTGTTGCTAAGTTATTAAAAGATCAAGCTAAAGCTGCTGCTTAAGCATTGCTCTTTTATCAAGGTTTGCCCTATAAAAGCCTAGAGTCACTCATTGTATAAAGAGCGTGTTGGATAATGAGTAATCTTATTGATATCGGTCGTATTAGCGGAGCTCATGGTATTAAGGGTTGGGTAAAGGTCAATTCACAGACTGAACCTCCAGAGAATATATTTAATTATCAACCTTGGTATGTGAAAACAGCTCATGGTGTTAAATCCATCGAGCTAAAAGAGTGGCGTAGTCAAGGTAAAGGCTATGTTGCAAAGTTAAAAGGAATTGACGATCGTAACCAAGCAGAGGCTTTTTGTCCCGTTGTGGTTGCAGTAGAAAAGGCTAGTTTGCCGGCTCTAGACGAAAACGAGTTTTACTGGTTTGAACTTGAAGGTTGTCGGGTGAGCAGTCGCTTTGATAATACTATGTTTGATTTAGGCGTTGTTAAACGCATAATGCCAACGGGTGCTAATGATGTATTAGTGATTGTAGGTGACGAGCAAAGTATCGATCTAAATGAACGTTTGGTCCCCTATGTACTTGGCCAGTTTGTGACACAGGTTAGCCTCGAAGATAAAACTATTCATGTTGAATGGGATCCTGAGTTTTAAAGCGCTTAGTGATTAAATAATACATTGAATGGTGAGAGTTGCTATTTATTAAAACAGAGAGTAATACTCATAGGGTGATAGATCGACTATGAAAAGAATAGCCATAGTCACTTTGTTTCCCGAAATGTTCTCTGCACTAACAGATCACGGTATTACCAGCCGTGCAATTAAGCAGGATTTGTTAGAAATTACTTATATTAATCCGAGGCAATTTGCCAAGGATAAGCATCAGACCGTTGATGATCGCCCTTATGGGGGTGGTCCAGGAATGGTGATGAAGATAGAGCCACTCAAGGCTGCTATCGATCAAGCAAAAGTATTGCTGGGTGGCGATGTAAATAGAGTAAAAGTTATTTACCTGTCACCACAGGGGCGTTTGATCAAGCAATCAGTGGTTGAGAGTTTTGCATCTTCTGAAGGTTATAAGCACCTTGTGTTGATTGCCGGTCGCTACGAAGGTATTGATGAACGCTTGATTGAAGCCGAAATTGATGAAGAATGGTCGATTGGTGATTATGTATTAAGTGGCGGTGAATTGCCGGCAATGGTCTTGTTAGATGCAATGATTCGTCTGTTGCCCGGTGCTTTAGGGCATGAAGATTCGGCGAAGGAAGATTCATTTAGCCAGGGCTTACTTGATTGTCCGCATTACACGCGGCCAGAGCTATACCAGAGTCAGCCAGTACCAGAGGTCTTGTTATCTGGTAACCATAAAGCAATAAAGGCGTGGCGAGATCAACAAGCTTTAGAGCGAACTTGGCTGCGACGACCAGAGTTATTAATAGATGCTGAGCTAAGCTCAGCGCAAAAAAAATTGTTGGATGCATTCAAGCAAAATAACGGATCTTCCAACACTAATGATTAAGAGAACTCTAGCTGTGAAGCTACAGACCCTATGAAAAGAGGAAAGTATTATGACTAATAAAATTATTCAAGCACTGGATAATGAGCAGATTAAAACCGATGTTCCTGAGTTTTCTCCTGGTGACACTATTGTTGTGCAGGTAAAAGTAAAAGAAGGTACGCGTGAGCGTCTTCAGGCTTTTGAAGGTGTTGTTATTGCCAAGCGTAGCCGCGGATTAAACTCTGCTTTTACTGTGCGTAAAATTAGCCACGGTGTTGGTGTTGAGCGTACTTTCCAGCTACACAGTAAACTTGTTGATAGCATAACTGTTAAGCGTCGTGGTGATGTAAGGCAAGCTAAACTTTACTATTTACGTGAATTGACAGGTCGTGCAGCACGTATTAAAGAGAAATTGGGCTAAGTACTAACCATTCTGTTTTCTACTTACTATTAAAAAGCCGGGTTAATACCCCGGCTTTTTTGTTTTTCTAAACCAATAAAATAGCATCAAGCTATTACACTAATAGCTTTTTTCTTGTAACTTTTGCCGCTCTTACTACTCTGAAATTTCTCAGCGCTTGGTATACTTGCTATATTAAACAAATTAAAATCCATGCTTAAACAGATTGAACTTTAGTAGTGGATTGGTCTCGAATAGCGTGTAATTTTTAATCGCAGTAACGGTGAAAATAGTGATCAATTTCTTATACGATAATCAGCGCTCTTGGGTAAAGCTACTTCCTTTGCTCTTGTTGTGTTTTAGCGCCAGCAGCTTTTCTCAAGCAGGGTTATCTGACAAGCCTCAGGCCGATTCGGGTGTTAGTCCGGAAGAGCAGGCCATGATTACTCAGCGTTTAAAACAGGCTCGCCCTGGACTTCGTTATACGGATATTTCTAAATCGCCAGTTTCTGGTTTATATAAGATTAAAATTAATGGGCAGGTTGCTTTTGTTAGTGCCGATGGCTCCCATCTTGTTGCTGGTGATATGTTTGCAGTACAAGAGGGTAATCTTCTCAATTTACAAGATCAGGATCGCCGAGAAGCAGAGGTTGCTTTTGAGCCTCAGCGAGCAAAAATGATTAATGCAGTTAGCAAGGATGACATGATTATCTTTTCGCCTAAAAGTGAGGTGAAAGGTTACGTGAATGTATTTACCGATATCGATTGTGGCTTCTGTCGACGCTTACATAGTCAGATAGATGGTTATCTCGATAAAGGTATCGAGGTCCGGTATTTAGCCTTTCCACGTGCCGGTATTCACTCTAAAGGGGCCCAAAAATTAGCAACGGCCTGGTGTGCGCAGGATAAGCAATTAACAATGACAAGTTTCAAGGAAGGTAAACATATGCCAATAGAGACTTGTGAAGGTAACCCTGTTGCTGATCAATATATGTTGGGCCAAGAGGTTGGCGTTACCGGTACACCAGCATTAGTACTTTCTTCGGGAAAACTTATTCCAGGTGCTGTTAGCCCCGAATATTTGGCCAAAGAGATGGGGCTTTAATCTCATACTCTCCTTCTCCAAGCCAATCGACCTAGGTTGGCTTTTTGCTATTTTAAACTAGCAACTCTAGCTTCTTAACCCGCCAAATCAACTCTTTTTCTTGTTTTAAAAACAATAATTAACTTTCATTGACAGTGCGTGAACGCCCTTGTAAGGTGGCCATTTTTTATCGTTTAATGGGAGTTTTCGTTGAAACAAGTAAATATAGGTATTTGTGGTCTAGGTACAGTTGGTAGTGGTACTTTCAACGTATTAACGCGCAATCTAGAGCAAATACAGTCTCGTATTGGCGGTTCAGTAAACATTAAGCTGGTTGGCGCTCGTCGTGACAATCCTGCTTGTGATTTATCGGCTACAGACGTGACTCGTGATATTTTCGACGTTGTTAAAACCCCCGAAATTGATATTGTCGTTGAGCTGATTGGTGGTACCACTGTTGCTAAAGATCTTGTACTGCAAGCTATCGACAATGGTAAGCATGTGGTCACAGCAAACAAAGCACTGATCGCCGAGTTTGGTAACGATATTTTTGCAAAAGCCAAAGCGAAAGGTGTGATTGTGGCCTATGAGGCAGCGGTTGCTGGTGGTATTCCTATTATTAAAGCATTGCGCGAAGGCCTAGCGGCGAATCAAATTAATTGGTTGGCGGGTATTATTAATGGCACGGGCAATTTTATTCTCACAGAAATGGGTGATAAAAACCGAGACTTTGCCGACGTGCTAAAAGAGGCACAGGAAAAAGGTTACGCCGAGGCCGACCCAACTTTTGATGTTGAGGGTATTGATGCTGCTCATAAATTAGTGATTTTGGCCTCTTTAGCCTTTGCAATGCCTTTGCAATATGACAAAGTTTTTACCGAAGGTATCAGTAGTATAGAAACAAAAGATATTGAGAGTGCTGATAAGCTGGGTTATAGAATCAAACATATTGGTATCGCGCGTCGAGCAGGTGATTCCGTTGAACTGCGCGTTCACCCTACATTAATACCTAAAAAACGTGTTATTGCTAATGTAGATGGTGTCATGAATGCTGTGTTAGTCAATGGCGATGCTGTTGGACCGACGTTATATTATGGCCCTGGCGCAGGCGCAGAGCCTACGGCATCTTCGGTTATTGCAGACATTGTTGATGTGGCTAGATATATACATAGCGGTGCAAATACAGCTATACCATCGTTAGGTTTTAACGATCTTAGCGATAAAGATATCGTCAGTATTGATGATGTGGAAACTTCTTATTATCTTCGTTTATTGGTTGTCGATAAACCTGGTGTTCTATCTCAGTTAACAACTGCATTAAGTGATGTGAGCATTGGCATTGAGGCTGCTCATCAAGAAGAGCCAGCTGAGGGTGAAGCAAGCGCTGAAATTATCTTATTAACTGATAAAACCGTCGAGTCAAACTTGTTATCGGCATTGGCCAAAATAGAAGGGCTTGAGAGTGTTTTAGGTGATGTTAAAAAGATTCGTGTTGAATCACTTGGCTAGTTTTGCTTTTTAAAAAAGTAAGATCGTAAGAAAAGTTGTTATAAAAGATTAAAGAGAGTAACAGTGAAATATATTAGTACGCGTGGCAGGGCACCAGTCCTTAACTTTGAAGATGTTGTCTTAACGGGGCTTGCTTCGGATGGCGGGCTCTATTTACCCGAGACCTTGCCCCACTTTTCTAAAGAAGAGATTAGCTCATGGGCAGGTTTAAGTTACCAAGAGCTAGCTTTTAAAGTTATTAGCCCTTTTGTCGATGGCGAAATTAACGATGCTGATCTAAAAGCTATTATCGAAAAATCCTACTCAACTTTTAGGCATTCTGCTATTGCACCACTTGTTCAAACTGACCAAAACGAGTGGATATTAGAATTGTTTCAAGGGCCAACGTTGGCCTTTAAAGATTTTGCCTTACAGTTTTTGGGGAATGTGTTTGACCATATTCTTAAAAAGCGTGATCAAAAAGTCGTTGTAATGGGTGCTACATCGGGTGATACCGGCTCTGCTGCAATTGAGGGTTGTCGTCATTGTGATAACATCGATATCTTTATTTTACATCCGCACAATCGTGTATCTGATGTTCAGCGTAAACAAATGACGAGTGTACTGGCCAATAATGTTCACAATATTGCATTAGAGGGTAACTTTGACGATTGCCAGAATATGGTGAAAGCGAGTTTTAGAGACCAATCATTTTTGCCCGATGGGCGCCAGCTAGTTGCTGTTAACTCAATTAACTGGGCGCGTATTATGGCTCAGATTGTTTACTATTTTTATGCGTCACTTGCGCTAGGCGGGCCACATAGAAAAGTCTCTTTCTCTGTTCCCACGGGTAATTTTGGCGACATTTTTGCGGGCTTTTTGGCTAAGAAAATGGGTTTGCCGATTGATCAGTTGATTGTTGCTACCAATGCTAATGATATTTTGCACCGTTGTATTAGTAATAACGATCACAGCAAAAAAGAGCTATTACATTCGCTCTCACCCAGCATGGATATTATGGTATCAAGCAACTTTGAGCGCCTTTTATTCGATTCCTATAACTCTGATGGTGAAGCGATTGCGCAATTAATGGAAGATTTTAAAACGGGTTCGATGGTGTTATCAGATAGTGCATTTAACAATGTAAAAGATAACTTTGATAGCTACCGACTTGATGATGATGCAATGATTAAAATTATTGCTGATGTCTTTGACAAAACAGAATACCTACTCGACCCGCATACAGCTATCGGTGTCGAAGCGGCAAGGCGGGTACGCAAAAATCACGATGTACCTATGGTTTGTTTAGCAACGGCTCACCCTGCTAAATTTGATGAAGCTATTACTAAAGCGGGCCTGCAGAATCCAAAATTACCGCATCATATGCTGGATTTATTTGAGCGCGAAGAGCGTTATAAAGTGTTAAATAACGATATCAGTACAGTTCAAGAGTTTATTCAATCTAATATCCGTTAATCAACTTAGTTGATTGCTAGGCCTGGATTTATTGTGTAATTTAAACCAAATAGTTATCCCTGCTGCTATAAAGAGCAGGGGTAGGCTGCCTATATTTACTTCGCTCCAGCCAAAGCTATGGAGTAGAGCACCTGAGCCAAAGGCTGCTAAAGCAGCTAGGCAACTCACAATTAATTCCGCCACTCCCTGTACTCTGCCTTTTTCTTCGGGCGTATGACTATTAGTAACCATTGTTGAGCCTGCGGTATACATCAAGTTCCAACCTATACCTAATAAAAATAAACCGATATAAAAATTAAATAATGCGATACCGCTTAGCAAGATAATAATGCTGGCAGTTAGTATCAGCATTCCACATAAACTTGTATTACTAGCACCAAATCGATCGACTAACTTACCTGAAAAGAAAGAGGGAATAAACATACCCAGTACATGCCATTGGATAACATAAGTAGCATCGCTGACCTGATAGTTACAGGCAAGCATTGCCAGTGGCGTAGAAATCATAATTAAAACCATTACCGCGTGGCTGATGGCGGTATTAGTGATTGCCATAATAAATACTGGTTGTCGGGTAATCTCTTTGAGCGAGCGTCCCTGTGTATTGACCGCCTGTGACTTACCTGTATTCGGTAATAAGAGGCATAAAGCCAAAGTAGTTAATCCAAAGGTGGCAACGAGCGCATAGGAACCTGCAAATAAATGCGGTAGTAGAAAATCCTTAGACCAAATTGCTAAACTAGGTGCAACGATTGCGGCAATAATCCCACCTGACATAACCAGGGCAATTGCTCGCCCACGTTGTTGTGGGTTAACACTATCGGTTGCGGCTAAGCGATAATAAAGTGCACTGGCTTGAGCAATGCCTAGCAGCATATTACCAAAACAAAATAGCCAAAAATTCAATTCATAAATGGCCCAGCAAGCTATGGTGCCCCCCGATAGGCCGGCAATAGCACCCAAACTAAAGCCAACTCGTCTGCCAAAACGTTGCATAATTAATGATAAGGGGAGGGTAGTAAGAATATTTCCAACAGTTAATATCGCTAAAGGAAAGGTTGCAAAAGCTGAGCTTGGTGCTAGCTGTGATCCTACAACACTGGCTATCGCAACACCTACAATGACTGTTGACCAGTAAAGTATCTGGCATAAAAATAAAACAGATAATGAAAGATTTAACATATTAATAGACTTTTTTGATGCGACATCGTGAAAGAAAATTTATTAATCAATAAAAGACTAGTAGATGGTAGTACAGAGGATCAAAAAAAGATATGAAAAAACTGATGACTTAAAATAACGTTAAAAAATAGGTAGCCATAAGAGACTTATGAGTTCTTTATGAGTGATTACTTACGGCTTGCCTATACAAAAATAACTTGGTTTTAAGTAATAGCTGGTGGGTTAAATCAGATTATTAACCAAGGGATTTAATATATTCTCTCCAATCTTTAAAAGCAGTTATATCCCTAGCGCCTTCTAACCCATAGTCTTCACAAATAAAACCACTAACCCAATCACCATTAATCGTTTCTAGTTTACCGATACCTAATGGGGCGGGAATACCTGCTACGAAGGAACCGAAATGCTCTTCCGGTACAGCCCATATCTCTATCAGAATAGATTCACCTTGATCGACTCTTTTCAACCCTGGTCTAAATGGAGGGCCGCCAGCTAGTGCATAAAATTGATAGTTATTCGAGGTGGTAGTTGACTCTAATAATATCGCGTTTCTCTCGCTGAGTTGATGATTAAGTGGCATACCTTCTAGGTGCGCGCCACATACAGCAACAGAAATATAACTATCAATCGACAAAGTGTGTTCGTCTTCGCTAATATTTGGCATAGGGTTATTGGTTGCCCCCATGCCCCAATTGTTGACAGCTAAATAGCACTGACTAATTTGCTGTAGTAGTTTATCTTCTAGTTTATTGGCAAACAAGGTAATACCAAAAGGGAGTTGCTGACTTGTAAATCCAGCAGGAATCGCAAGCGCACTGTAGTCGAGTAAGTTAATAAAATTAGTGTAATAGCCCATATTGCTATTTAGCCCAATGGGGTTTGCCTGCAACTCAGATATTTTGTAATGGTTGCTGGTTGTTGGCATAACAATACTATCAACAGCTGCTAGTATTTCGTCGCACTGTTTTTTAAAGTTGGTTAATTTATAGAAACCATCGAAGGCATCAATAGCGGTTTTTGTATTAGCGCTTTTAATAATTGTCGATACCGTTTTATCGCATTGATGGGTGCTATCTTCTATAAAATTACCAACGGCATGGTAGCGCTCGGCGACCCAAGGCCCGTTATATAAGAGTGTTGCCGCCTTTAAAAAAATACTTAAGTCGATAGAGACTAATTCTGCTCCAGCCTGTTCTAATTGTTTGCAGGCTTGCTTGAATAGATTTAAGTATTCTGTGTTACCAAAAAACTCTAAATCCTCATCTCGTGGGACGCCTATTTTGAAGTTATCAGTTATTTTTCTTGTAGAGAAGTCGGCGGGTCTTGAGTAGGTATCTTCGCTATCATAAACACTGGCGGTGTCTAGTAATGTATCGGCATCATCTTGCGTTGTTGTAAAAAAGGTGACGCAGTCGAGTGATTTGCAAGCAGGTACAACGCCGCGGCAACTGAGTAAACCAATAGAAGGCTTGGTGCCAATAATGTTATTTAATGCCGCAGGTACGCGACCAGAGCCAGCGGTATCTGTACCTAAGGCAAAGCTCACTTGTCCCGTTGCAACAGCAAAGGATGAGCCCGAGCTTGAACCGCCCGAAATATACTCTGCATCAAAAGCGTTGGTGACTGCACCATAGGGAGAGCGTGTACCTACAAGGCCCGTCGCAAATTGATCTAGGTTGGTTTTTCCCATCGGTATTGCGCCAGCATCAATTAATTGTTGAATAACAAAAGCATGTTCGCTGGGTGTGTAGGCAAAATCAGGACAAGCAGCTGTTGTAGGTATGCCCTTTAAGTCGATATTATCTTTAACCGCAAAGGGGATACCCCATAGTGGAGAGTCTTCAATATTTTTGCTGCTTAAAGCGTCTAAATAGGGTTTTAGTTGATCTTCGCTAAGCACTGTTATCCAAGCATTGGATGACTGTGCACTTTTAATTTTTTCCAAACATTGTTTAATCAAAATATCAGGCGATAGTGTTTTATTAATGTAGGCTTCTCGTAAGGCTGCTATATTCATTGGTATGGTATTCATGGTGTTATTTCTAGTACTCATATTTTTTACGTTAGTTTATTAGTCACTCATTCATGGGCTTTCAGTTTTTGCTAATCTTCCTTGATCACAAATAAGGTTTGGCCTGCATTGAGCTGTTGGCTTTCTTTCACAAGCACCGATGAAATTGTCCCCGATTTATCACAAGTAATTGGAAACTCCATTTTCATTGACTCGATAATAGCGAGTGTGTCGCCTGGTTGGACTATTTGACCTTCGCTAACATTTAACTTCCACAGTGAGCCTGGAATATGTGAATTAATGGCTTCTTCGTTTTCTTTAAGAATAACTTCGCCGGTATTTTCAGTATCATTAATTTCAACCGTATCAAAGTTAAGTCCCGCTGCCTCCCAACGATCTCTCTCTTTAGAGAATGCGCTACGTTGTTGAGTTCTAAAACTTTCGATGCTTTCTGAGTTTTTATCCAAAAACTCTTCATAATCTGCAAGGCTAAACTCGCTTTCTTCAACGCGTAGGGAGAATCGACCCAAAGGAAAATCACTGCGGATCTGTTCAAGCTCGCAGGCATCGACTTCATAAAAGCGAATTTGATCAAAAAAGCGCAGTAGCCAAGGCTTAGCAAAATCGTCGGTTTTGTTATAGCGGTTCCACATTTGTAATGTGCGCCCAACAAACTGATAACCACCAGGGCCTTCCATGCCATAGATACACATATAAGCACCACCGATACCGACAGCGTTTTCTGGTGTCCATGTGCGTGCTGGATTATATTTTGTAGTCACTAAGCGGTGGCGTGGATCTAGTGGTGTGGCAACAGGTGCCCCTAAATAAACATCGCCCAAGCCCATCACCAAATAATGCGCCGATAGAACAATATCTTTGACTTCATCAATAGAGTTAAGCCCATTAATGCGCCGAATAAATTCGATATTACTTGGGCACCAAGGTGCATCGGGGTTGACTGTTGTCATATATTTTTCGATGGCCACTCGGGTAGAAGGGTCATCCCAAGATAAAGGTAGGTATACGGTTCGTGTAGGCACTGTCATCGACGAGATATCACCAAGTTCTGCCTCTGCACTTTGTAGAATATCGATGAGCTCATCTCGGCTCAGATGCAAATTATCAAAGTGGATTTGTAGGGATCGAACACCTGGTGTTATATCAATAATATGTCTGAGAGAAAAATTGATTTTTTGTTCTCGTTCGAGCCAAAGCATTAATGCATGTACGCGAAAACGCAATCGCAGATCGAGTTCGAGCTCTCCATATTCAATAAGTATATTGTCATCCCCCGACACACGATACACAATTTTGGGTAAGGTTCCGCTTGCCTCTTTTTGAAAAAGTTGGGGTGATAACTCTCCTGTCACTTTTTGAGGGGTTTTTGGAATGTTTGTTTCGTGAGATAAGTGTTCAATAAAGTACTGTTGGGCTTTTTCTTGTTGCTCGGCATCCGCCATCGAAACTGGTATAAATTGAATAGTATCTTCGGGTTTTAATTGCCCTAGCTTCCAAAGGTCAGCTTTTATGATAGTAACCGGGCAAACAAAGCCACCTAGACTTGGGCCGTCGGGTCCGAGGATTACTGGCATATCGCCGGTAAAATCTACAGCACCAATAGCATAGGCATTATCGTGAATATTGGATGGGTGTAGGCCTGCTTCCCCTCCATCTTTTCGTGCCCATTGCGGCTTGGGACCATTCAAGCGGACACCTGTTCGGCTGGAGTTAAAATGTACTTGCCATTTTGTTTCAAAAAATATTTTTATATCATCATCGGTAAAAAAGTCGGGGGCACCATGGGGGCCATAAATTACCAATATTTCCCAATGTGATGAATAAGCTGGTTGCTCTTCAGTAGACAGCTGAGGTAGGTCTTGGCATACCTTAGCGATATCGCCTGTTGTTAAATATGCACTAGGCAGTACGTCGCCCTCGCGTAGAGCACGACCGCTATGCCCACCGAATTGACCAAGTGTAAAGGTGCTTTTGCTCTTGAGGTAGTCGCTTACCTGTAAGCCCTCTTTGATGGCAAGATAGCTACGCATACCCGCGTCGCTTAGTTTGCCTAATTCTAAAATGCTGCCAGCCTTAACAGTTATTGCCTGCCAAAAATTAATGGATTTTCCATCGAGTGTGGCAGCCATTTGTGCACCCGTCAGAGCAATAATGGCATCGTTCCTAAATTGTAGAGTAGGGCCGGTTAGTGTTATTTCTAAACCTGCTGCATTATCGCTATTCCCCACTAATTTATTGGCGAGTTGGAAGGCAAGGTTATCCATTGGGCCCGAGGGCGGTACGCCGACATCCCATAGACCGATGCGGCCGGGGTAGTCTTGTACTGTGGTCTGCGTACCTGCTTTGAGTACATCGATACCAATGCTTTGATAAGCAAAGGTATTTAAATAGTTTGTTGTAAATACGCTCTCTTTAATGGTGTCTTCTTCTAACACTTTTTGTAAGTAGTGAAGGTTAGAGGTAATACCTTCTATGTGCGTATTGCCTAATGCTGCAATTAGTTTACTGATTGCTCTGTTTCTATCGGGCTCGTGTGCAATAACTTTTGCAAGCATAGGGTCGTAAAAAGCAGAGACAGTAATACCTGAATTAATATAGCTGTCGCAGCGACAATCATCAGGGAGCGATACATGAGTTAGCAAGCCGCTACTGGGTTGGAAATTTTTATAGGGGTCTTCTGCGTAAACACGTGCCTGAATGGCATGACCTGTAGATTGGTGTTTATAACTAAGTAATTCTTCTGCCTCGTTGGCGGCAACTTTTATCATCCATTCGACAAGATCAACACCGGTAACCATTTCAGTCACACCGTGCTCGACTTGTAAGCGTGTGTTCATCTCTAAAAAGTAAAAGTCTTTGGAGTCGATATCGTAAATATATTCGACAGTTCCCGCCGATTGATAGTTAACAGCCTCGGCTAATTGTTTGGCTGCGTTAATCATTTTATCGCGTATGGCTTCATCTAAATTGGGCGCGGGCGTCTCTTCAATCACTTTTTGGTTGCGGCGCTGTAGCGAGCAATCGCGTTCACCCAAGGTTGCAACATAACCTTTTCCGTCACCAATAACTTGTACTTCGATATGGCGAGAGCAATTAATATACTTTTCGAGAAATACGCCATCGTTGCCAAAGTTATTTTTACTTAGGCGTTTTACACTATCAAAGGCCTCTTTCAGCTCTTGTTGGTTTTGGCATATTTTCATACCAATGCCGCCGCCACCCGCGGTGCTTTTAAGCATCAGTGGGTAGCCAATTTTTTCACCCGTCGCAAGAGCATCATCGATATCTGTTAATAAATCTGAGCCAGGTACAAGAGGCACGCCATTTTGGCTCGCGAGATCACGGGCAGTATGTTTTAGGCCAAATTGTTCAAGTTGCTCAGGCGTAGGCCCGATAAAAGCAATGTTCTCCTGCGCGCAGCGTCTTGCAAAATTGGCATTTTCACTCAAAAAGCCATAGCCTGGATGTATGGCCTCTACATTATTAGCCTTCGAAAGCGCTATTATTTTTTCTATATTTAGGTAGGTTTCACTGGCTAAATTACCTGGAAGTGCAATCGCTTCGTCGGCAAGCTCAACATGTAGTGACGATTTATCGGCCTCGGAATAGAGCGCAACCGATGTAATGTTCATTTTTTTTAAGGTTCGAACAATACGAACAGCAATAGCACCACGATTAGCAATTAATATTTTTTTAAACATAAAATAGTGAAGTCTAAACAGGCAGAGCCGTCTCTGCATCAACAAGAAACTACAGGGTCGTCCCTGTAGCTATTACCGCCGAATGAGTAACACCAATTAGGCGTCCCAAATAACTACTTCTATCGGAGTTGGGTTATAGGCATTACAAGGGTTATTAAGTTGAGGACAATTAGAGATAAGCACAAGCACATTCATATGTGCAGTTAACTCAACGTATTTTCCTGGTGCTGATATGCCGTCTTCAAATGTCAACCCGCCTTTCTCAGTGACAGGTACATTCATAAAAAAGTTAACATTGTGTGTAATGTCATCTTTAGTTAGCTGATATTCTTCGTTCTCCCTAATAGCTAACATCCAACTATCTCTGCACGAGTGCATGCAACGCTTTTCTAGATCGTAGCGCACGGTATTGGATTCGCTTGAACAGGCTCCACCAACGGTATCGTGTCGGCCACAAGTATCTGCGGTAATTTCCAGCAGTGTATTGTTTTCATTAGTTTTTAATAAACTGCCCGCGCTTAAATAGAGGTTGCCTTGTTCGCGTATCGTATCGGTAATACTGTAGCGTTCGGTAACATCATCGGCGTTGTAAAATAGCGTGTCGGCAGCTTGATTACCTTCTAAGTCGACAATACGAATAGTCTGCCCTTTTTTAATAACCTTAATAAAGTAATCGCCAGAATCTACCTTTTGCGAAAAGCTACTGGATGCTTTATTCAATTTACTTTCTTTAATCATGTCTCTTTTCTCATATTTTATTCGTGCGCGATATTAATTTTGGCCAAAGTGATAAAGGGCATTATTTTTAAAGCCTCTTTGGTTCTCTGGTCTGAAATTCATACAGTAATCGTCCTCTGTCACGGGCTTGGCTTTTTCTAGTGTTAGTTCGACCGGTGTTTGAGGGTAACTATCGCTGTTATTAAGTGGGTGAGGGCAGGTATGCAGCAGTACAAGAGTATCCATCTCAAAACGCAGCACTACGTAGTCGTCTTTTGCACCACTTGCAGATAACTCTAAGTCGCCTGTTTGCGAAGATGTTACTTTGCTAAAGAAATTCATATTGGCTGCAAGATCACGGCGCCCCAAATTATATTTAGCGAGCTCGACTAGAAAGCTATCATATCCATTTTGTTGCCATTGATTACTATCGGTTTGATAATTACGCTTACCCCATTTGCTATCTATGTGGCTTGCATGGCTATTTCCGCAAACACTATCGTGCCAACCAAAACTGTCTTCAACGATGGAGCAAAAAATTCGCCCCATATCAGAGTACAGGCAGTGGCCTTTACTTAATTTAAAGGTGTGTTGGCATTTGAGCGTATCGGGTGTGTTTAATTTTTCGCTAAGGAGTGTTGGGTTATAAAATAACATGCCAACGTTAGCGCCACCCTCTATATCTCTAAGGGTGAGCTGCGTGCCTCGCCTTGCTATAAATGACCAGTGAGCACCGCCATCTATCATTGTTGTGTATTTGTCTAAGCTGTCTAAATTCATTGTTAACCTTTTCTGTTAATGCTTATTCAGCAGGTTCTATATCATCGCCCGCTTGTGTAAAGCGAATCATGTTGAGTTTGTCGTCTTCACTTTCCGTACTGGGTGGATGAATTAAATCATCCAAGCGTTTACGCGTTGCTAAAAATTCTGGGGTGATAAATTGCTCTGGGCTGCGTGGTCTCGGTACAGGTACTTCGATGAGTTCGTGGACTTCCCCTGGATTTGCCTTGAGTACTAAAATACGGTCAGCGAGATAAATCGCTTCGTCTAAATCGTGGGTGATAAATAAAATAGTGATGTCAATATTGCGCCATATCTCTAGTAGATAGGCTTGCATCTTGGCTCTTGTTTGCGCATCGAGTGCGCCAAAGGGTTCGTCCATTAATAATATTCTGGGTTTAGCTGCCAGAGCACGGGCAATAGCAACGCGTTGTTTCATACCGCCGGATAATTGATCGGGGTAGTTATCGGCAAAGCGTTCGAGCCCGACTAAATCTATCCATTGCATAGCCTCACTCTCGGCACTCACCACTGAGGCGCCTTGGTTAAGCAGGCCAAACATGACATTTTTTTTAACGGTCAACCATGGGAATAGGGTATAGCCTTGAAAGACCATGCCGCGATCAGGCCCTGGGCCACTAACGGGTTTTCCATCGAGTAGTACCTCGCCACTACTTGCCGACTCTAGCCCGGCAAGAATACGAATAAGTGTTGATTTACCACAGCCCGAAGGACCAATAACACAGACAAACTCGCGGCGGTGGGTGACAAAGTTAATATCTTTGAGTGCTGTAACCGTTCCTTTTTTTGCAGGAAAGGTTTTACCCAAGCTTTTAACATCAAGAATGACATCGCGTTGTTTTAGCGCATCAAATCGGCTTTTTACTGCGGGCTCTTGCTCAAGATAGCTGGGTAATACTAATGGCTTCATAATAATTTTTTAGATAGTAATGTTTGTAAGTAAATTGATTAGGCTTTATTGCCAGACTTATCCCAGGGGAAGAGCCGCTTACCAAGCCTTGCTAAGATGATGTCCGATAGCAAACCAATGAGGCCGATAATAAAAATTGCAGCAAAAACGTTATCAAAGTTTTTGTAGCGTGCTTGCTGTGTAATAAACCAAGTAATACCCGAGCTAGTGCCAATTAGCTCGGCAACAATAAGGTAAGTCCAAGCCCAGCCCAATAATATGCGCTGATCACGATAGAGTTCCGGTAACACTCCAGGGATAACTACTTTAAATAAAAGTTGTAGTCGTTTTGCACCGAGTGTGAGTGCAGCCTCTAGTAATGATAAGTCGAGCTTGCGTGTCGTATTGGAAATGATCAGCACTTGTTGGAAGAAAGTACCAATAAAAATAATGGCGATTTTGGGACCATCATGAATACCTAATATGGCAACGGCTAAGGCACCAAATGCAGGGGCAGGTAAGTAGCGAAAAAATTCAACAAAAGGTTCAGTTAAGCGAGATGCGGCGGCATAGGTGCCACAAATAATGCCTAGTGGCACACCAATAAGTGACGATAAAAAGAAAGCGGTAAAAACAACGGTGATACTATGCCAGAGACTCTCGTGTAACCACTGCTCGCTGCGCCTTTGTGGCTCAGTTGTAAAAGACGTGTATAGCGCGCGCACCACTTCATCGGGTGCGGGTAAATAAATAGGATTTGCAGGAATACCTTCGGGCGGTGTTTTAGATGTAGCCGTCATTTTTTCTAATTCATTGGCAAAAACTTCGCGCTTAAGTAGCATACCCTCTTTAAAATAAGCAACATCACCAGGGCTGGTCACTTGTACATTGGGGTGCCAGATAAAAGGCACATAACTGACTAAGCACCATACCAGTATGGGTAAAATAAAAGAGGCCAGTGTTATCAAGCGATATTGACCCGTAGGCAATTCAACGCGTGGTTCCAGCCATTTTCTTGATGGTTTATTTGTATTCAAGGTTTCAACCTTACTGATAACGAGTTGTCAAAAAATAGAATAAGTAGAAAAGCAATCCTTTGCTTTGAATAAGTGCTTTTTAGTGAGTGTTTACAAAAATATTATTTTGCAGCGGTTAAACTGCCATCGATATAAGCATCGATATCTTGTGGTTTTTTGTAAACATCGTAGGCAACATTGAAATCGTCGGAGACTTTTGAAGAACCATAAAGAGAACTAAGGCCATCTGCTTTTTGAAAGACAGCTTTCGCCTCTTCACGGCTTAATAATTTGGTCCCTTTTAGGAAAGGTGCATAATCGGCAGGTTTCATGCCCACGCGTGAACCCATAATAGAGAGTGCATCGGCTTGGGTTTTAGGATCGTTAATGTAGTCGACAACTTTGTACCAGACATCAACGACTTTGCCCCAAGCTTCTTTATTTGATGCATAGCTTTGTGGCGTAACGGCAAGTACATCATATATTAAACCTTTATCGTTAGCCGAGGTATAAATGGCGGTAGAACCAGGTACTTGTTCTAATGCTTGCCCAGAGTTTGGCTGCCAGGCAACAATCGCGTCAACATCACCAGAGGCTAATACTTGAGAGGTTTCGTTAGTCGGCACGTTAACTAGGGTCACGTCGCTTTCTTTTAAGCCTGATTTTTCCAACGCATTTAGTAGCAGTAAGTGGCCGACAAAGCCGATCTCTACACCAATTTTTTTCCCTTTTAATTGAGCAACGCTGGTAATACCTGGTCTAGCAACAATCATGTCATTACCATTACTAAAATCATTGACGAGTATCATCACACTTGAAGCGCCTGTTGCCCCGGATACTAATGTATCGCCATTGGTCATGCTGACAGCATCTAGTTGGCCAGCTGCAAAGGCATCGAGGGAGGCGACATAGTCAAACCATTCAAAGGTGACATCAACACCGGCCTCTTTAAACCATTGCTTTTCAAGTGCAACCTCCCAAGCAACCCAACCAGGCCAGTCGCTATAGGCAATTTTTAGGGGTTCGGCAGAGACTTTGGCACTGAGGCTGATTAATAGGGCAATAAAAGAGAAGCCAATAAAGCGTTTTATCAGCGAGAAGGTATTTTGTAATTGTATGAGCATGGTGGTTTCCTTAAGTAAGTCGGTTACACAGGCTGAATAAAAATCGAGAGGCATATAAGAAACATAAAAAATGTTACTTGCTGACCTCCCGGGCTTTTATCCCTCCGTGTAACCCCTCAAAGAAACTCAACGCATTTAAATGCACGATAGAGCTGAAAGGTCGACCGCTCTCGGACCAGACATTTATATTGGTAGCGACTCAATATAAACCGGAACCCTAGCGATGCTATTGGTAAAACATTTACTGATATTGAGCCGCAAACAATTAACCAAATAAACTAGCTGCTTTGTGTTTCTCAATATCTCTCGATACTGCTATACAATTAGCATGATATATGCCAAAAAATAAATCCTATGTTTTTCAACAGCTTAGCTTTTTCGAAATGATTTCTTATAGTTAATCGCACTAAATCAGAGCATATTTCGATCTTTTTTGGTGCGCTATTAATTAATATTGTCTAATGCTAATCACTAAACGCCTTATATCTGTACAATTGGGCTTTCTCTTATAATTACTCTTTAGCTACTGAATATTAAGGTAACCATCAATACCATTATGACGACTATTTGTAGACGTGAAAGCACTTCAACCTCAGAGACAAGTTTTAGTCCCTCTATCTCACCGCTATTGCAAAGAATTTACATGTCCCGTAATGCCTGCACTGATAAAGATATCGACTATCAGCTACTTAATATGGCAAAACCGCAATCCCTTAAAGGGTTGAATGAGGCAATCGAGGTTTTAACGGCTGCAATCACTCAGCAGCAGCGTGTGTTGATTGTTGGTGATTTTGATGCTGATGGAGCGACAAGTTGTGCGCTATCGATTTTGGCTTTGCGCGCAATGGGTTTGCAAAATATCGACTTTTTAGTGCCTAACCGTTTTGAATATGGCTACGGCTTAACGCCAGAGATCGTCGAGGTTGCCCAAGGCTATCAACCTGATTTAATCATTACTGTAGATAATGGTATTGCCAGTATTGAGGGTGTGGATAAGGCTAATGATCTGGGTATTGGGGTCATTGTTACGGATCATCACTTACCGGGTAATGAGCTGCCCGCTGCTAAAGCGATTGTTAACCCCAACCAACAGCATTGTGAATTTCCGAGTAAAAACTTAGCTGGTGTTGGTGTTATTTTTTATTTGCTAAGTTCGCTGCGTAGTCATCTGCGCACGCTTAATTGGTTTGTCGATCAAAAAATAGCAGAGCCTAATATGGCAAACTTTTTAGATCTTGTAGCACTAGGTACTGTTGCCGATGTGGTACCGCTGGATCGAAATAACCGTATTTTAGTACATCAAGGTATTGAACGGGTTAAAGCCGGTAAAGCGCGGCCAGGTATTTTGGCGTTGCTGGAAGTTGCCGGTAAAAATTATCAGCGTGCCACCAGCCAAGACTTTGGTTTTATCGTTGGGCCACGTATTAATGCTGCCGGTAGGCTCGACGACATCTCTGTGGGTATTCAATGCTTATTAACCGATGATATAGATACGGCACGTGAGCTTGCCGGACAAATGGATGGTCTCAATCGAGAGCGACGATCGATTGAGGCATCGATGCAGGCTGAGGCGTTGGCGTCATTAAGTAAACTACAGCTAAACGATGACGATTTACCTTGGGGTTTGTGTTTGTTGGAGGATAATTGGCACCAAGGCGTTGTAGGTATTTTGGCATCGCGTATCAAAGATAAATACCATCGCCCAGTTATCGCTTTTGCTGAGGTTGATGAAAATACTATTAAAGGATCCGCACGTTCAATTAGTGGCTTACACATACGTGATGCACTCGATACTATCGCCACGCAAAATCCTGAGGTTCTGCAAAAGTTTGGCGGTCATGCTATGGCTGCTGGTCTTACCCTTGAGCGTGAAAAATTTGAGCGCTTTGCTGAATTGTTTGACCAAGTAGTACGTGATTTATTAAGTGAGGATCAGCTGCAAGAGGTATTACTAACTGACGGTGAATTATCGACACAGGAAGTTAGTTTAGAGAGCGCTTATTTGTTGCAAGCTGCTGGGCCTTGGGGGCAGCATTTTCCAGAGCCTATTTTTGATGGTGTCTTTAAGTTAGTAAGCCAACGCATAGTAGGCGAAAAGCATTTAAAAATGACACTGGGATTTTTGGATGACCCGCAAAAAATAGTCGATGCTATTGCCTTTAATATCGATACCGATATTTGGCCAAATAATACAGTTCAACAAGTTAATGTTGTATACCAGTTAAGTATTAATGAGTTTAGAGGGAGCCAAACAGAGCAGCTAATTGTACGCTTTATCGATGCGGTAGAATGAAGTGATAAAAATATGAACGTAAGATAAAAATGCCTCTCTTTCTATTGGTTGTTACTAATGGTTTATCACATCGTCTTAATAACTATAGATTGATAGGCACTTTTAAAAGTAAAGGGGTTTAAGCGGCCGATAAAGTATCGCTATTAGCCGACTCGCTAACTTTTGTATCTACAACCCCTGTCGTGTTTTTAGAGACAGAGCTAATTCTAGTAGTGTCGATTTCACGCCATGGATATGCTGCAGCGCCTTTTAACAACAAATGTCTAGAAACACCAATATCGAGTAAACGGCTGTCAGTGCACTTTAGTAGTTCTCTAGCAGTCTTGTTCAAATTAGCAGTTACAAAAAAGTTGTTTAGGGCATTTAAGCTTTTAGCAAATAGGTTTTTCATTTTCCTCTCAAGGTATAGTAGTGTGGTTCAGGTTACTGTTTGTAAGTTTTTAAAAAAGCCTTTTAGGCAACAAATAAGGCATCTTCATCATTAGCTGGTAAGTCAGAAATTAATGTCCCTTCTTTTGCATTAATGAAGTTCGCATCAATAGTATTTACTTCATCAAAGTTAAGTACAGACCAATCCTGTAGGTTAATTTTTTGAGCGACAATGTCGCGAGTTAAACCTAAACCTTTCAGTTGTTTGTCGGTAAGGTTGAGCAATTCTTTAGCCGCTTTTTTAGAGCGAAGGTTGTCTGCGAATTGAGTGATCATTTGTACAAATAATTTAATTTGCAATTTCATCTTCTACTCCTTTCTAATAAGGTTATTGGTTAGGTATGATTTTATAATAGGCGAGTAATCATTAGTCTACAAACGAAATAAATTCCTTCTATAAGTGAATTTATTTAACCTGTTTAATAGTAATAAAGTTAGTCAGTTTTAGAATAAAATAATTAAAGAATTGGAAGAGGTATGAAGTAGAAAAATTATAAATAGATATGAAGAAAGTTATAAGCTTAGTCGCCTTAATCGAGCATCTTCCTGGCTGTTTTTCCAAAGGTCATTAAACACCACATCAAATCGTTTTACCTCGGGTCTAGCATCGTAATTAGCAAAGCCTGTATAGCTGTCTTCTTTGTGCTGTAGCCAAATTTTGTCTGTATCGATAATAACAAACTCATAGTCGTCCTGTGGCTCGGTAGTGATTTTTTGAAGAGTGATTTTACTAGGCAGACGCTGAGCGAGCTTAAGTATTTTGTGATTAACTTCAACAATTTTTTGGGGGTTCTCAACCAAAATTTTTATATCCGAACGATGTGAGCGCCTAGCGGTTGTAGATAGCGCCTCTACCACCTGTTCGTTATTAAAAAACAGCGGGTTGAGCCTACGGCTAAATATATAAATGCGATGATTGGCCTGCTTTAGCGCTTTAATGATATGTTCGGCCATATCTTCTTGTGTATCGAGAAGATAAAGATCATCGCTGGTTTGAGAGATAGAAGACATAGCGATATTAAAGCCTTTGTAGATGTCCTCGTCAATATGGCTGTTGAGTAGATGTGAAAGAGTAATCGTGATGAAGACATAGGTGAGAGAATTAAAAGTCGATTTTTTTACTAAATTGTACGACAAAGCGCCCAATAAGCATTCTTACCTGGGCGGCCATGGCATATAAAAAACCACCACCGATGAGTAATAAGCCGACTAATGTGACAATCTCTTGGGCAAGGGAGGGTTGCAATAATTGATTCGCGCTATACATAAGTACTAAGCCCCAAAAAAAGATAACCACGCCCATCTTAAATTTTGGAAAGACCTTTGCAGCAGGCACAGAGTAATAATCGTGAAGCGCTTGCCGTAAGCTTTTTTGCTCTACTGCGCTAGGCTGTTTTTGGCTGTCTAATTCCATGTGTTTGTCTATCGTGTTGTGCGTATACGTTGCTGGCAGTGAGTTAAATATGTGCTTAAATATAATAAGTATAGACAAGTTTTGGGGAAGTATAAGAAGGGGTCGTTATTTAATGCTAGGTGGAGATCCAGTAATGGGCAGAGCAACTAGAGATTACTTTTTCCAAGTGTTGGCAGCTTCTGTATCGCTGGCTTTTGCCTCTACCCAGTAATCGGAGTCCTTGGTAAGAGCTTTTTTCCAAAAGGGGGCATCGGTTTTTAAAAAGTCCATAATAAATTCACAGGCATGAAAAGCCGCTTTACGGTGGGCGCTATTCACACCTACAAAAACTATTTGTTCGCCAAGCTCCATAGCACCTATGCGGTGAACTATACGCATGCTAATAATTGGCCAGCGCTCGGCCGCTTGCTTACAAATGTTTTCTAGGGTTTTCTCGGTCATTCCGGCGAAGTGCTCTAAAAAAAGCCCTTTACCATTGCTGTCGTCAAATTCGCGAACCAAACCGCAAAAGGTCACTATGGCACCAATACGCGGTGAGTCGTTACAGAGTTTTTGGTATTCTTCGTTATGAGAGAAGTCGTCGCTTTGGATAGAGATGGATATATTCATATGAGGCTCGGGAAACCTTAACCACCAGTTACGGGCGGGAAAAAAGCAATCTCGTCACCATCGTTAATAGTGGTTTCATCGTTACCCATTTCTTGATTGATGGCGATGAGTACTGTTGATTTAGATAGAGTATCCCAAGGTGTGCCTCGCGCTACTAATACTTTACGTACATCACTAGCGATGCTGAAGTTATCATTCCAGTCTAATGATTCGCCATCACAATTAAGTTGATCTCTTAGACTTGCAAAAAAACGCAGTTGTAACATAGGCTCTCTCGTGTTTTTAGCTTGGCTTGTATGTGCTATAGGGACAAATAATTGGGTGCTATCAATATCATATTAAGTCACCTGCCAATCGCCAGATTTACCACCTTGTTTTTCCATGACGCGAATACCATGGATAGTCATGGTTTTATCAACTGCTTTACACATATCGTATATGGTTAAGGCAGCCACGCTTGCCGCAGTAAGCGCTTCCATTTCAACACCGGTTTTACCCGCGAGTTTACAAGTCGCTCGAATACCCACACGGTCTTGATCGGGCTGTGGGATAAGATCAACAGTGATTTTTGTGAGTGCTAATGGGTGGCACAAAGGAATAAGGTCGGAGCACTTCTTGGCGGCTTGAATACCAGCGATACGCGCCGTTGCAAAGACATCACCTTTAGCGTGGCCACCTTCAATAATTAATTGTAATGTGGCGGGCAACATGGTGATGTAGCCTTCGGCAACCGCTTGGCGAGTAGTGACAGATTTGTCACTAATATCAACCATGTGCGCCTCTCCATTGCTATCAACGTGGCTTAGTGTGCTCATATTTTTGCTCAAAGTTATATAGTTACTACTTAGTTGCGTTAATTAGTTAGCAAGTAGGTTTTTGAGTACCGAGGTATAAATCTCACTCAGAGAGTTTAGGTCATCGACATTAACACATTCATCCACTTGGTGAATGGTAGCATTAATTGGCCCAAGTTCTAGTACCTGACTACCTGTCGGTGCAATAAAGCGCCCATCGGAGGTGCCACCTGCTGTAGATAGCTCAGTGTCGCGTCCGGTGACTTCTTTGATGGCAGCAACCGATGCGCTCACCAATTTACCTTCGGCAGTTAAAAAAGGTTGACCGCTAAGGTTCCAGTCGATTTGGTAATCTTCATTTTTGGTAAGGCCGTGCTTTGTAAAAATAGCCTCGGTTCGCTCCTGTAAAATCTCGGAGGTTAATTCTGTTGAGAACCTAAAGTTAAATATAACCTCGATCTCGCCTGGAATAACATTAGTTGCGCCAGTACCACTGTTTATATTAGATATCTGAAAACTCGTTGCCGGGAAAAAGTCGTTACCGTTATCCCATTGTTCGCTAGATAGCTCAGCTAATATAGGCGAGACTTTGTGAATAGGATTATCGGCCAAGTGGGGGTAAGCAACATGGCCTTGCTTGCCTTTAACAATAAGCTTAGCGCCTAATGACCCACGACGACCATTTTTGATGGTATCGCCTACTAGAGATGTACTCGATGGTTCGCCGACTAAGCACCACTCCAGGTGAGTGTTGTGCTCTTGTAACCACTCGACCACTTTTACCGTGCCGTATTTGGCTGGGCCTTCTTCGTCCGCAGTGATTAAAAAGGCAATTTGGCCATTATGCTCTGGGTGTTTTTCTATAAAGGCTTCGCATGCGGTTACCATTGCTGCGAGGCTGCCTTTCATATCAGCAGCACCACGTCCATAAAGCATCGAATCTTTTATCTCGGGGGCAAAAGGAGGTACTTTCCAATCGCTCTCGCGACCAGTAGGTACAACATCGGTGTGGCCGGCAAAGCAAAAAATAGGGGCATCTGCGTTGTTGTCAGCACTACCATTACGAATTGCCCATAGGTTATCAACGGCTTCACTACCTTCACCAAAGGTGAGAGTTTGGCAGCTAAAACCTATAGCCTCTAAGCGCGCTTGCATAAGCGGTTGGCAACCTGCATCGAGTGGTGTGATCGATGCTTTTGATATTAGCTCGGAGGCGAGTCTGACAGTTGGAGATAAATTAGTTGTTGGCATGGAGTTCTTCATTTAAGGCAACAGCCGTTTTATTAGTTTTGCACTCGACAGCACCTGTGAGTGAATTACGTCTGAACAATAAATCAGACTTGCCAGCAAGATCCCGTGCTTTCACTTCTTTAACGAGGTTATTGCCGTCGTCTAAGACGTTCACTTTTGTGCCAGCAGTAATGTACAGGCCAGATTCAACAGTGCAGCGATCACCTAGTGGGATACCAATACCAGCGTTAGCGCCAAGTAGGCATTCTTCACCAACGGAAATAATAATATTACCGCCACCTGATAATGTACCCATGGTCGAGCAGCCACCACCAAGGTCTGAACCATTACCAACAACAACGCCTGCAGAAATGCGACCTTCTATCATGCCAGTACCTAAAGTACCTGCATTAAAGTTAACAAAGCCTTCGTGCATAACTGTTGTGCCTTCACCAATATAGGCACCTAATCTGACGCGTGCAGTGTGTGCAATGCGCACGCCACTAGGAACAACGTAGTTAGTCATTTTAGGGAATTTATCAACACAATCTACACTTAAGGTTTTACCATTTAGGCGAGCTTTAAGTTGGCGCTCAGGAAGATCTTCAAGAGCGATAGCACCTTTATTAGTCCATGCCACATTAGGTAGTACACCGAAAATACCTGATATATCAGTCTCATGTGGTTTGACCAAGCGATGAGAGAGCAATTGTAGCTTAAGGTAAGCACCGGGTACTGATGTTGGTGCTGAATTTTCGGCAAAAAAGCTAAGTACGACAGGTCTTTTACTGTCTACCATCTTTTCAGCAATGGCAGCTTGATTGATCTCGCCTACACTACTTAAAGAGTTTGCTAAGATTTTTAGTTGAGAGTGATTTAAGCGTACGCTAGTTGCATCATCAGTATCTGAGATAATAGGTGCAAGTGCCTCTACTAATGCAGCAGAAGGGTTAATAATAGGTTGTTGATAGTAAACTTCTAGCCATTCGCTTTTAGTATTGTGAGTACCGACACCGAGGCCAAAACAGTACGCTTGTGACATAGTATATCCTTAATGCTGAATAATTGATTTGTATGAAGTGAATAGTATTCTATTCAATAATTGAGATAGTTTTATTTCAATAGTAAATTTTGATAAGTATCCGCCTTAAAACCGACCATTGTTTGATTGTTGGCCTCTATTAGTGGCCGCTTAATCAGTGTAGGTGCTGCTAAAATTGCCTTTGTGGCGTTTTGTGCATTCATAGCATCTTTAGTTGTTGCATCGAGTTCTTTCCAAGTTGTGCTACGTTTGTTAACAAGCGCCTCCCAACCTAGTATATCGATCCAGCTCTCTACTTGTTGTTCACCTAAGCCATCGCTACGAAAATCATGAAACTGATAGTCAATTTGATTTTGCTCAAGCCATTTGCGCGCTTTTTTAACGCTGTCGCAGTTTTTGATTCCGTATAAAATTGTCATGTTAAAGTGTATTTATCAAAGTTAATTTTTGGTGGCAGCACTGGGCCGGGACCCTAAAAACGGGCAGATATTGTAACAGAATTTTGTAAAAATAAGATGGCTTAAACGTATCGACCCGATAGGAATTTACACTTAGGAGCTATAACGGTTTAAGTTATACAGAGTTAAGTAAGTGCCCCATTTTTTGCTTCTTGATCTTTAGGTAGTCGTGGTTACCTTGATGAGGCTCTATTTCTACCGCAATTCGCTCCGCTATCTGTATACCGTTCTCTTGTAGTGAGGTAATTTTTTTAGGGTTGTTGGTAAGTACATTAATCTGTGAAATATCTAAATCTTTGAGTATCTTTGCAGCAACGTTAAAGTCACGTGCATCTTGGTGAAATCCGAGCTTTTCGTTGGCATCAAAAGTATCATAGCCTTCATCTTGTAAATTGTAGGCTTTAAGCTTATTTACAAGGCCAATGCCGCGACCCTCTTGGCGTAAATACACAATTAAACCGCCGTGTTTGGCAATATAGGCCATAGCAAAATTTAACTGAGCGCCACAGTCGCAGCGGTGTGATGAGAATATGTCTCCAGTCATGCATTCGGAGTGTATACGCACATTGGGTACCGCTGATTTGTGTTGATCATCGCCGTTGGCGGCCAAGACAACATGGGGAAAATCGACAAACTCGCTATCGTAGGCGAGCATATCAAAGTCGCCGAAGTCAGTCGGTAGTGTTGTTTTTACAAGTTGTTTCATTTGAGGCTTTTGGTGATGACTTTCGATAGTAAATGATTGCTGTTGACCGTTTGAATGGCTGGTTTGAATAGTCTTCAAAAGGTTGCTGATCATAAGTCATAGCTGCTTAAAAGACAAACTACAATCACTTTTGCAGGGCTCTCGTTGGCTAGCTCTAAGTTAATCAGAGGCTCGCTAAGGCTTTTTAACTTTTTTAGGGTTTTTACGGTTGGGGTAGCATGTTGTGCAAATAGGGCAAACGGTGCCATCGCAGCCTCGTGCGGTACAGTATTCTCGCCCATAAAAAATAATTTGCAAGTGCAGCTTATTCCAGCTTTCTATGGGGAAGAGCCGTTTTAGGTCTTTTTCTGTTTGTACCACATTTTTACCATTGGTAAGGCCCCATCGTTGGGCTAGACGATGTATATGTGTATCGACTGCAAAGGCAGGCACATCGAAGGCTTGCGACATAACAACGCTTGCTGTTTTATGACCGACACCGGGTAGCTCTTCGAGTAGTGCCATATCTTGGGGTACGGCCCCATTATATTTATCGACTAAAATGTTGGAGAGTTCGGATATTGCCTTTGATTTTCGGGGTGATAAGCCGCAGGGGCGAATGACAGCTTTTATATCCTCTACCGCCACTTTTGCCATATCAAAGGGGTTGTCGGCGAGTTGCCAAAGTGCGGGTGTGACCTGATTAACGCGTTCATCGGTACACTGTGCCGAGAGTAGCACTGCAACTAGCAATGTATAAGGGTCTGTATGATCAAGAGGTACGGGAACTTCTGGGTAGAGCTCCTCTAGTTCATTTAAAATATAGTCGACACGTTCTTTTTTTAGCATGACTACAATGTACCCATAAAGGTTCTAATTCGATGTGCGGCTTCTTCGCATTCTTCTATCGAGGCAACTAATGCCATGCGTACATGGTTTTTGCCTGGGTTAACTCCGTTAACTTCGCGACTCAAGTAGCTACCAGGTAGCACGGTAATGTGTTGTTGCTCAAATAATTGTTTGCTAAATGCTTCGTCGTCTATGGGTGTTTTTGCCCAAAAATTAAAGCCCGATTGTGGCTGACTAAGTGGCCAGGTGTCTTTGAGTATGCTTTCAACCAGTGCAAATTTATCGCGGTACAGTTTACGGTTTTTAGTAACGTGTTCCTCATCTCGCCAAGCGCTAATACTTGCCAGTTGCGCAGGTAAAGGCATAGCACAACCATGATAAGTACGATAGTTAAAAAAGGCTTGAATAATATTGGCATCACCAGCTACAAAGCCCGAGCGTAGACCGGGTAAGTTAGAGCGTTTAGATAGGCTATGAAACACTATACAGCGCGTATAATCGTCACGGCCAAGCTCTGCGCACACTTCTAATAGACCGACGGGTTTATTACTATCGTCCATATAAATTTCGGAATAGCATTCGTCACTTGCAATGACAAAGTCGTATTGGTCGGCGAGGCTGATCAATTTTTTATAATCGTTTCTCGATATAATAGCGCCCGTTGGGTTGTTGGGCGAACACACGTAAATTAGTTGGCAGCGGCTCCATTGTTGTTCTGTAATGGCAGCGAGATCGAGTTGGTAGTTATTCTCGGGTGTACAGTTTAAATAAAGTGGCTCGGCACCAGCTAACAATGCTGCGCCTTCGTAAATTTGATAAAACGGGTTTGGCATTAATACCAATGGGTTGTTAGTGCGGTCAATAGCGGTTTGAGCAAAAGCAAATAGTGCTTCGCGTGTGCCATTAACAGGTAAAATATTATCTTCAGCGCTTAATGTTCCTGGTGCCAGCGAGAAGCGTTTGCTGGTCCAATCGCTGATTGCTTGGCGCAATTCGAGTGTGCCTTTGGTAGATGGGTATTGGCGAAATTTTTGCAGCTCATCGCTAAATGTCTGTAAGGTAAATGCGGGCGGCTCATGTTTGGGCTCACCAATAGACCATGCAATGTGTGCTAAAGATGTATCTGGCTTAGTATCTGCCATTAACGCACGTAGCTTTTCAAAGGGGTAGGGCTGTAATTTCTCTAGATCAGGATTCATGGTTAACTATTATATTTTGAGTAAGTCGTTAAATGGCTGAGTTGGCATTGAGCTTTTGTTGAATGGTTGCCTGTAGGCTTTCGCAAAGTTGGGGGTCGCTGATGCGATTGCCTTCTAAATCAGTAATAAAAAACACATCTTCTACGCGCTCGCCTAGCGTAGTAATTTTTGCAGTCACTAATTCTATATTAGCTTCGGCAAAAATACGCGCAAGCAAGGCTAAAAATCCCGGTCGGTCAGGGCTAAAAACTTCAAGTATCGTGTGTTCATGAGAAAGATCATTACTAATGCTTGTACGTGCCGGGGTATTAAAATATTTGAGCTGTCTTGGTGTTCTGCGTTTAATAATATCACTGTAGTTATCAATGAGCTTGAGCTCTTCGGTAATGGCGGCAATGACGCGCTTAATTTTTTCAGGGTTATTACCAATTGGGCAATTGTTTTCATCAAGGACATAAAAAGTGTCCATTGCAAATCCCGATGCTGTGCCATAAATACGTGCGTCTAGAATATTTAATTGCAATTGATCGAGGGCATTGGTTACGGCGACAAAAATATTATGGCTCAGTGGTGAGCGTATAAAAATTTGTGTCACTTTGTGCGAGTCGCCTACGGTATTATCAGCAACCAGTACTAAAGGCTCATTAGGGTTCTTCTGGGTAAGAATAGCCTTGGTATGCCAGACAATATCTTTGGGGTTTTCGCGCAAGAAATAATCTTCGCCTGTGGTTTGCCATAACTCCCATATCACGCTTTCATCCAATGTGGTTGTCTCTTTGATAAGCGCCATGGCAATTTCGCATGTCTCGTTAATGCAGTCTTCTTTATCAACGGGGTTCTCTAAGCCGCGATTCAGTGCGCGCTTAGTTTCGTTGTAGAGCTGAGAGAGTAAGCTTGCGCGCCAATTGTTCCATATGTCGGGGTTAGTGGCGTTCATATCTGCAACGGTGAGCACATAGAGATGATCGAGATGTCTCTGGTCACCGACCATTTTTGCAAATTCGTGAATTACTTCTGGGTCCGACAGGTCTTTCTTTTGCGATGTTGAAGACATGGCCAAATGTTTTTCGACGAGCCAGCTAATTAGGTGGGTTTGTCTTGTTGATAAGCCATGGCTTGTGCAAAATTTGATGACTTCCTCAGCGCCTAATATAGAGTGGTCGCCACCTCTGCCTTTAGCGATGTCGTGATACAAGCCTGTGATGTATAGCAATTGTGGCTCGTCCAAGCTGTGCATGATTCGATGCATAGCTGGAAATGTCTCTTTTGCTGATGGGCGCAAAAAGCGGCGCATAAATTCAACAAGGTTGAGTGTATGATCATCAACCGTATAAATATGAAAAAGGTCATGCTGCATTTGACCAATGATCAAATCAAACTCGGGTAGGTAACGGCCTAAAAGTCCGTAGCGTTTCATGCGTCTTAATTGTGTGACGAGTTTGTGGGGTGACTTTAATAGTTCTAAAAATAACTGTTTGTTACGATCGTCTTCTCGAAAGGGTTGATTGATTAAGTTGCGGCTCTCTCGAATAAGACGAATAGTCGATGCTCTAATGCCGCTAATAGTCTCGTCTTTGCCGACTAAAACAAATATTTCTAATAATGCCGAGGGTGCTTTTTCAAAGACTTTATTATGACTAACCTCAATAAAGTTGCCCCGTAATTGAAAGCGCTCATTAATGGGGGTAACTGTATTTGAGGTGTCTTTATTAATGATGGCTTCATCTAAAAACTGTAAGAGCACATCGTTGAGTTCGCGTAGTGAAAGTACAACGCGATAATACTGGTGCATAAACTGTTCTATGGCGAGCTTATTGTCCTGATCCTCGTAACCAAATAGTGCAGCGAGCTCTCTCTGGTATTCAAACAGCAGGCGCTCTTCGGCGCGCCCTGCGACCATATGTAAGCCGTAGCGAACCTTCCATAAATATTCTTCGCCGGTAATGAGTGTTGCGTATTCTTCGTCGGTAAAAAACCCTTTGCCCTCTAATGCGGCGAGTGTAGATACGCTAAAATAATGTTTAGCTATCCATTGGATATTTTGAATATCACGTAGGCCGCCAGGTGCATTTTTCACATTGGGTTCAAGATTGTATTCGGTATCGTTATATTTTTCGTGACGCTCTTTTTGCTCGTTAAACTTGGCCAAAAAGAATGCTTTATTTGACCAGTTTTTTCCGGGCTCAGTTTTTACTTTTAATTCAGTGAATAACTCCTTTGGCCCCTGTAACACTCTAGACTCTAGTACGCTAGTGGCAACGGTAATATCTTCGCGTACCATCTCTATGCATTGTTCAATCGTGCGCACACTGTGACCAATGTTTAAGCCTATATCCCAAAGTAGGGTTAAAAATTCCTGTCCGCTTTCGTAATCCTTGGTGTTGGGTTCGTCACTAAGTAACAATAATAAATCAATATCAGATTTTGGGTGCAATTCACCACGACCATAGCCTCCAATAGCAATTAGGCTAATGCTGTCGCTCCAGCTAAATTGGTGCCACGCGTAGTGTAGGATACAATCTATAATATGTGCTCTTTCGTAGACTAGTCCGCGCGCTGACTCACCTTCTTTAAAGCGCAAATTGTATTGATAATCTAATGCCTCTAGAGCACTTTTGAAAACACCAATGATGTTTTTTTCATTGGCGATATCTTGTTGGAATTGAATTTGATTAAAGCAGATAGGTACGGGTGATTCTTCAATCAGAGGCACTACCGCATTTGCGGATTTAGGCAAAGTTTTCTTCCTCGCGGGCGGTGAGTACTTCTACCCCTGTTTTGGTCACAAGTAAGGTATGTTCCCATTGAGCTGATAAACGACCGTCCTTTGTTTCTACTGTCCAGCCATCGCCTTTTAGTTTGGTGTGCGGCTTGCCAGCATTAATCATCGGCTCAATAGTAAAGCACATACCCTCTTGTAAGGCCATGCCTGTACCTGGTTTGCCATGATGGAGGATTTGTGGGTCTTCATGGAAAGTATTACCAATACCATGACCGCAATATTCGCGGACAACAGAGTAGTAGTTTGACTCGGCGTGTTTTTGTATCACATGGCCAATATCACCTAGCTGCGTACCAGGTTTAACTAACTCCATACCCTTGTAGAGACATTCTTGGGTTATTTCTACTAGGCGCTTGGCGTGGCTGCTTGCCTCGCCAACAAAATACATTTTGCTAGTATCGCCGTGGTAGCCTTCGTATATAACGGTCACATCGATATTAATGATATCGCCATTCTTGAGTATCTTTTTAGGGGAGGGGATGCCGTGGCAAATGACATGGTTAACCGATGTGCATACAGATTTAGGAAAGCCTCGATAACCTAGGCAGGCTGGGATTGCTTTTTGCACATCGACAATATGATCGTGACAAATTTTGTCGAGCTCTTCGGTGCTGACACCTGGCTTGACGAACTCACCGATCATTTCAAGAACTTCTGCGGCCATCTTACCGGCTACGCGCATTTTTTCTATTTCTGCTGGTGTTTTAATGGATACAGTCATAATATTCCAAGCACTATTTTGTCGAGCTCTACTCGACTATTTTAATGGTAAAGCCACATAGTATAAATTACCCTTGTTTTGAGAGCTATATTCAGGGCTACCTTTATCGGCTGATTAGGTCTATTTTAACGCAAATAGAAGAATTAGGCGGTTTAATTGATACAATATTGCAGATAGATAAAACTTATAAGTTGATGGGTATCATGCAAAAGAGTTTGTCTATTGGCAGATCTTGGCTAAAGTTCTTTCTATGTCTTTCCTTTTATGGTATAAAGCCGCCCGCAAAGTAGGTATTGTTGTACTTGCATTGTTTAAAACTAATCGTCACACACGCATCGTCACGTTGATCTGGGTGCTCTTTGTAAGACTTTTAAAGTTGTCAAAGAGTTGATTTTTCGGGATGTGTGGAGGCCTAACCCAAACAAATAGGAAATATTATGTCTACAGTTAGTATGCGCGACATGCTTCAAGCTGGTGTTCACTTTGGTCACCAAACTCGCTATTGGAACCCTAAGATGGGTCAATATATCTTTGGCGATCGCAATAAAATCCATATTATTAATCTTGAGCAAACTGTTCCTGCTTTTAACGAAGCGTTACATGCTATTAATAAGATGGCATCTCAAAAGAAAAAAATCCTTATGGTTGGTACTAAGCGTGCTGCTCAAAAGAGTATCAAAGAGCAAGCTGAGCGTGCTGGACAGCCTTTCGTTAGTCATCGTTGGTTAGGTGGTATGCTAACTAACTATAAAACTATCCGTGCGTCTATCCGCCGCTTTCGCGAGCTTGAGGCGCAAAGCCAAGATGGTACGTTTGAAAAGCTAACCAAGAAAGAAGCGTTGATGCGTCAGCGTGCAATGGAGAAGCTAGAGCTATCTATTGGTGGTATCAAAGATATGAGCGGCTTGCCTGATGCGCTATTTGTTATCGACGTTGAGCATGAGCGTATTGCTGTTAACGAAGCAAATAAGCTAGGTATCCCTGTTTTTGGTATCGTTGATACAAATAGTGACCCTGCTGGTGTTGACTATGTTATTCCAGGTAATGACGACGCTATTCGTGCAATCAAGCTATACACTACTGCTATCGCCGACGCTTGTCTAACAGGTGCAGCTAGCGCGCAATCTACGCCTAACAAAGACGAGTTTGTTGAAGTAGAAGCAGCTGAAGAAGCAAAAAGCTAATTTTGCTAATTAATTGCCGGAAATTGTAATAGTTCTGGCTAGCGAAAAAGAGGGGGCTAGGCTCCCTTTTTTAATAACTATTTTTAATAACTGCGTATTAAATTTAGTTTGCTAACATTCTACTGTTCATTTAATTGTTTTACTGGCTAGCTAAGATTGCAGGGTTAGTAAAATAAAATTTACAAAATTTAAAGAGGATATAATCATGGCGGCTATTTCTGCTTCAATGGTAAAAGAGCTACGTGAGCGTACAAGCTTGGGTATGATGGAGTGTAAAAAAGCACTTAAAGAAGCTGATGGTGATATTGAATTAGCGATTGAAAATTTACGTAAGGCCAGTGGCCTAAAAGCGGCTAAAAAGGCAGAGCGTACTGCGGCTGATGGCGTTGTAGCGATTCGTGTCGCTGATGATAATAGCTATGGTGTTGTTGTTGAGGTTAACTCTGAGACAGATTTTGTAGCTCGCGATGAAGGTTTTCTAGGCTTTGTTGGTGTGGTTGCCGATAAGGCGTTCGCTGATAAGCAAGCCGATGTTGCTGCTTTAATGTCTGGTGAGCTTGAAAATACGCGTGAAGCGCTCGTTCAAAAGATTGGTGAAAATATTTCTGTGCGTCGTATACAGCTTGTTGAAGGTGGTGTTGTTGGTGCCTATGTTCATTCTAACAACCGTATTGCTGTATTGACTCAGTTAGAAGGCGGAAATAACGAGCTAGCTAAAGATATTGCTATGCATATCGCTGCGGTCAATCCTCAGGTAGTTAGTGGTGACGATATGCCAGAAGATGTTGTTGCTAAAGAAAAAGATATCATCAAGGCTCAGCCAGATATGGCGGGTAAGCCAGAAGAGATTGTTGAGAAAATGATGGTTGGTCGAATTAAGAAATTTCTTAAAGAAAATAGCTTGATCGAACAGCCTTTTGTTAAAAATCCAGAGCTTACTGTTGGCCAATTAGCAAAAGATGCTGGTGCTTCCGTGAGCGCTTTTACCCGTTTTGAGGTGGGTGAAGGTATCGAAGTGGAAAATGTAGATTTTGCTGCAGAGGTTGCTGCTCAAGTAGAAGCTGCCAAATAAGAATAGATGATTATTAGATTGTCTATTGCCCTCTCTTTGAGGTTTTTGCGGGGTAAGTGTTGTCCACTTACCCCGTCTTGCTGTTAGAATACCCCTCCTTATTTTGCATATATACCATTCTTGGTTCAGCGTTGCTGGCTTTAGTGGTTGCTATGCGCTGTTTTCTTGCTTTTTAGGTGAAGCCGATTTATGTCAGTCAAGCGTGATAAGAAATACAAACGAATACTACTCAAGCTCAGTGGCGAAGAGTTGATGGGGAAAGAGGGCTTTGGTATTGACCCGAAAGTCTTGGATAAAATGGCTTTGGAGATTGGTCAGCTGGTTGGTATTGGGGTCCAGGTAGGCCTTGTTATTGGCGGTGGTAACCTATTTCGTGGTGCCTCATTAAGTGAGGCAGGCCTTGATCGTGTAACCGGTGATCATATGGGTATGCTGGCAACTGTGATGAACGCGCTTGCTATGCGTGACGCTCTAGAACGCTCGAATATTACCTCTCGGGTGATGTCGGCGATACCAATGAGTGGTATTGTGGATCATTATGACAGGCGTGGTGCTATTCGCTACTTGGATTCAGGAGAGGTTGTCATTTTTGCGGCCGGTACAGGTAATCCATTCTTTACAACTGACTCTGCTGCTTGTCTAAGAGCGATAGAGGTGGAAGCCGAGTTGGTGCTTAAGGCAACAAAGGTCGATGGTGTTTATACTGCAGACCCAATGAAGGATAAAAAGGCGACCAAATATGATAGCCTAACCTATGATGTTGCTCTTGAGAAAAAGCTCGGCGTAATGGATTTAACGGCAATATGTCTGTGTCGTGATCATTCAATGCCGGTTCGTGTCTTTAAGATGTCAAAAGCGGGTGCATTGCTGAATATTGTTGTGGGTGGTGATGAAGGTACATTAATAGAAGAGGCTTAACTTACCGTCAATAGATTAATCATTGCTGGTTACATTAGCTGAGCTTCTCATTCTTCCCATTGTGCTTTGTATTAAGAATAAATTTTAAGGTTAAAAATATGATTGAAGACATTAAAAAAGAAGCCGGTGTGCGGATGCAGAAAAGTATCGATGCACTGGGCTCAAATTTCAATAAAATTCGTACAGGTCGTGCTCACCCTAGTATTTTAGATAGCATCACTGTCGATTATTATGGCTCGGACACGCCATTGTCTCAGGTGGCTAATATTTCTGTTTTAGATGCTCGTACTTTGTCAGTTAGCCCTTGGGAAAAACAATTAACGCCAGATATTGAAAAGGCGATCATGAAGTCTGATTTGGGACTTAACCCTGCAACGCAAGGTGACTTAATTCGCCTACCAATGCCAGCATTAACTGAAGAGACTCGTAAAAATTACATTAAGCAGGCTAAATCTGAGTCAGAGAATGCAAAAATTTCTATTCGTAATGTTCGTCGTGATGCATTAGCTGATGTTAAGGAGCTTTTGAAAGAGAAAGAAATTGGTGAAGACGATGAGCGTCGTGCACAGGACGAAATTCAAAAAATTACCGATAAATACGTTGCCGATGTAGATGCTGCTTTCGCCGTTAAAGAAAAGGACTTGATGGAAATATAGCGCTAGCTTAGATAATAATAAAAACTGATTTACTGGTAATTATTTTGACCGACCAACTTTCCTCATCCTCACCTAAGCATATTGCCATTATTATGGATGGCAATAATCGCTGGGCTAAGCAGCGGGTTTTATCCGGTATAGCAGGTCATAAAGCGGGTGTCGAGCGATTGCGCGATATGCTTGAGGGTTGTCGTGAGTGCAATGTCGATGTGCTCACTGTCTTTGCTTTTAGTAGTGAAAACTGGAATCGCCCCAGTGCCGAGGTGCGAGGTCTCATGTCTTTGTTCGAGCATTATTTGGTGGGTGAGGCGAAACGCCTAAAAAAAGAAAATGTCCGCCTAAGAGTTATTGGTGATCGCAATAAGTTTGATAAAAAGCTAGTTAAATCCATAGAGAAAGCTGAGCTATTGACCATAGGTGGTAAGCAAACATTTAACATTGCGGCTGACTATGGTGGCCGTTGGGATATTGTTAATGCCGCTAAGCGTATTGCCGCCTCTGTTAAAGATGAAGGCCTTGATATAGATACTATCGATGAAGAGCTATTCAGCACGCATACTGCATTGGCTGATTTGCCTCCAGTCGACTTATTGATTCGTACCGGTGGGGAATCAAGGGTTAGCAATTTCCTATTGTGGCAGCTTGCCTATTCAGAACTTTACTTTAGCGATTTATTGTGGCCTGACTTTGACCGTGAGGCGCTAAAAGTTGCGATTAATGATTTTGCTGCTCGTGAGCGCCGGTTTGGCCTAACGAGCGAGCAGCTCTGTCATGTTTCTGGAAAAGTTTTAGACCATCAAAAAGGCCCGAGCCGTGCTTAAGTTAAGAATAATAACAGCATTTGTGTTGGTTGCTCTATTCCTGTCAAGTTTGTTTCTATTGCCGTGGGGCGGCTTTGTTGTCTTCGCTGCTGTAGTTACACTCGTTGGCGCTTGGGAGTGGGCAAATCTAGCTGGTTTTACACTACCACCCGAGCGTCTAATATTTAGTGTATTAACCGCATTAGCTATGTTGTTAGTTGCTTGGTATACAGGTGTTTTTGATGGGGTCATTGTTCTATCTGAGATGCGTCACTTTTTATTAATCGCTGTTGCTTGGTGGGCTGTTGCTTTACTTTGGGTTCAAGGTTATCCAACGAGTGCTGTTTTGTGGGAGTTTCGTTGGGTAAAGGCACTGATGGGTTGGGTGGTGCTAATCCCTTGTTGGTTATCGCTATCTTATTTGCATCAAAGTGAGGGTGGTGCTTTTTTGATCTTGCTGCTCATGGCAACAGTCGTTGTTGCTGATACCGGTGCTTACTTTACGGGTAAGGCTTTTGGTAAGCGCAAATTGTTGTTTGAAGTAAGCCCCGGAAAGTCTTGGGAAGGTTTTTGGGGCGGGCTTGTGGCTTGCTTATTGCTCGCCTTCGCAGTGAATTTTTATAATGATTTTGTGCAGTGGAAGGCGTTATTTGCGGTTATTGTGTTTACTGCCCTTGGCTCAGTTTTAGGTGATTTGTTAGAGAGTATGGTTAAGCGTCATCGCAATGTTAAAGACAGTGGTAACGTGTTACCAGGTCATGGGGGTGTGTTGGATCGTATTGATAGCGTCACTGCTGCGGCTCCTATTTTTACTCTAGGTATTATTTTATCTGGTTGGTCTTTATGAGCGATGTAGCGGGTGAATGCTCTTCGGGTCAACAGATGATTACTGTTTTAGGTTCTACAGGTTCTATCGGTGTTAGTACCTTGGATGTTGTTGCAAGGCACCTTAATAAGTTTAGTGTGTTTGCTTTAACGGCAAATACTAATGTCGATATGCTTGAGCGCCAGTGCCTCTCTTTTGCTCCTGCCTATGCTGTTATGCAAGATGAGGCGTCAGCAAATGTGCTAAGGCAGCGATTGTCTAGTGCGAATATCAATACTGAGGTGTTGGCGGGAAGTGATGCGCTAGTTAGTGTAGCTAATGATAATGCTGTAGATACGGTTATGGCGGCCATTGTCGGTGCTGCTGGGTTATTGCCTACTTTAGCAGCCGTTAAAGCAGACAAGAAAGTACTATTAGCTAATAAAGAAGCTTTGGTGATGGCCGGTAGCTTGTTCATGAATGCCTTGAGCCAAAGCCGGGCAACTCTACTGCCTATAGATAGTGAGCATAATGCAATTTTTCAGTGCTTACCGAACAACTTAGATCAAAGGAATAGTGCTAGCTATGATATGGCTGGTGTTAAAAAGGTGTTGCTAACGGGGTCTGGTGGTCCATTTAGGGAGTGGTCGAGTGAGGCCATTGAAAAGGCAACCCCTGACCAAGCTTGTAATCACCCTAACTGGTCGATGGGGCGTAAAATATCTGTTGATTCTGCTAGCTTGATGAACAAAGGTCTGGAGTTTATCGAGGCTCGCTGGTTGTTTGGTCTAAGCCCCAATAATATCGAAGTTGTTATCCATCCCCAAAGTATTATTCACTCTATGGTCGAGTATAATGATGGTTCAGTGCTTGCCCAAATGGGACAGCCTGACATGCGGACGCCTATCGCGCATGCTTTAGCTTGGCCGGTACGAATCGAGAGTGGAGTAGAATCCTTAGACTTTATGAGTTTAAATGGGCTTGATTTTGAGCGCCCAGATCTTGAGCGTTTTCCCGCGCTATCGCTGGCAATGTCGGCCGCATCTCAACCTTCTTCAGCTGCAACAGTTCTTAATGCGGCCAATGAAATTGCAGTGGACGCATTTCTCAATGGTGCAATAGGCTTTGGCCAAATAATCACAGTGTTAGAGTCAGTTCTTGCATCTGCTAATTTTATTGAACTGGATAGTATTGACGCTGTCATAGACGCGGATCTTTACGCACGAAAAATGTCTGATGCTGTAGTAGCTTCTTTATAAAATTAATAATATTAGGGCTAGAATATCAGTTCATTGTCTGCGAATGTTGTTATAATGCATGTTTATATGCTTAAAGATAATTAAAAAAGTGTAATTTATTCGGTATGTTGACGACAGTTCTTTGGTTCTTATTAGCGATTGGTATATTAGTGACCTTCCATGAGTTTGGGCACTTTTACATTGCTCGTCGTTGCGGCGTCAAAGTGCTTCGTTTCTCTGTCGGCTTTGGCAAGCCATTATTTACCAAAATAGGTAAGACAGGTACAGAGTATGTCTTTGCGGCTATCCCACTTGGTGGCTACGTCAAAATGTTGGATGAGCGTGAAGGTAATGTGCCGGATGAAGAGCTGCACATGTCTTTTACACGCAAAACCGTTTGGCAGAGAATAGCGATTATTAGCGCAGGCCCTATTGCTAACTTTATATTGGCCATTGCTTTTTATTTTATTTTTGCCATGTTGGGCACGAAAGGAGTGGTGCCTGTTATTGGTGATGTGGCTCCAGGTAGTGTCGCAGAGCAGGTTCAAATTGAAAGCGGCTTTGAAATTGTTAGTGTTGATAATAAAAAAGTATCAACTTGGAGTGAAGTTGCTGATAAATTGGCAAGTAGAATTGGCGATACCGGTATAATTAATATTGGGCTTAAGGATTTCTCATTAGATAGTACAGAGTCTAGTTTATCGACAATTAAGCAAATTCCGATTGAACAATGGTTGGGTAATCATGAACGTCCAGATATTCTTGGTGAGCTGGGACTTAGTCCGGCAGAGCCAGAAACGAATTGGGTGCTCTCAACGGTTGTTGATGGTAGTGCAGCACAATCTGCTGGCTTACAGATAGGAGATAAGCTGATATCGGCAAATAGTCAGTTGCTGGTTTCATGGAGAGAATGGGTCAATTTTGTTAGAGCTAATCCTGAAACACCTATCGACTTGACGATTAATCGTAATGGCCAAGCTATAAACGTTGTATTAACACCAAAAGCAATTGAGGAAAACGGAGAATTAATTGGTAGGGTTGGTCTATCGGCATCGTTGAGCTGGCCAGAATCCATGATTCGAGAAATCAATTATTCTTTGTTAGAGTCTATTCAGTATGGGTTTACTCGCACTTATGATCAGATTTTGGTTATTTTGTCATTTTTTAAAAAAATATTGCTGTTAGATGTATCCATAAAAAATATGGGTGGTACTTTCACCATTGCGCAAGTTGCTGGTGATAGCGCAGCGGCAGGCTTGACTTACTATATTTCCTTTCTGGCTTTTTTTAGTGTCAGTTTAGGCGTGTTTAACTTATTGCCAATTCCTGTTCTTGATGGTGGGCATATAATGTTTTATTTAATAGAGGTAGTTAAAGGTAGTCCTTTACCTGAACGTATACAGATGATTGGTTATCAGGTTGGTTTATTAGCCGTGGTGAGTTTAATGGTTGTTGTCCATTATAATGATCTCATCCGGATTCTTTCTTAATAATGCCGCATCATTAATTCACTTAACGTATTGAACATTTATGAAGTTGTTTTTTTCTAGTTTCGCTCCGCGGTTATTCATTAGTTTATTGGTTAGCTTGTTATTATTTAATAGTGCTCGTGCTCAAGAAATATATCAAATTGATGATATTCAGATTTTGGGCTTGCAGCGGGTTTCGGCAGCCACGGTTTTTTCTACTATTGATATTGAAGCGGGCACTCAAGTATCTGACATACAGCTCCAAAATGCTATTCGCGACTTATTCGATACCGGGTTCTTCGACGATGTTAATATAGGCCGAGATGATAATGTGCTTGTCATTAGCCTTAAAGAACGGCCGGTTATTAGTCGGCTTGTGATCGAGGGTAATAAAATTCTTGAAGAGGATGCTCTGAGGGAAGGGTTAAAAAATATTGGCTTAGCCGAAGGCGAGGTCTTTAAGCAATCTGCGCTAGAGGCTATTTCTAAGCAACTTAATGCACAGTATGGTTCACTTGGGCGTTATTCCGCAGAAATTAATACACTGACTCAGTTTCAAGCTAATAATCAAGTGGTTGTTGGTATCCAAATCAATGAGGGTCGTGTTGCCAAAATCAAACAAATTAGAATTGTTGGTAATAAAGAATTTAAAGAAAAAAAACTACGTAAGCTATTTGGTCTTAATAAAACAGGTACCTGGTCTTGGATCACTGGTAACGATAAGTATGCCCGTGAGCAGCTATCGGGCGATTTGGAGAAGCTCAAGTCATTTTATTTAGACCGTGGCTTTTTAAATTTTAGAGTTAAGTCTACCCTGGTATCTCTTAGCCCTGATAAAGAGACAGTTTTTATCACGGTTAATGTCTTTGAAGGAAAGAAATTACGTATTGGTGAAATAGCTATTTCGGGTGATCCTATTCTTCCAGAAGAAGAAATTAGAGTGTTAATTGGTATTAACGAAGGTGATGTTTTTTCTCAGTTAAGTGTAACCCAGACAGAGAGCGTACTTCAGCGCGCCTTGGGTAATGAAGGTTATAGTGCTGCAAGGGTCAGCGGTATTCCCGAAGTTGTGAGCACTGATGAAAACAATGCCGACATTGTTAAAGGTGATGATGAGTCGATTAAACTTACATTCTTTGTGACGCCCGGTTCCATTAGCTATGTCAGGCGTATTAGTTTTTCGGGTAATACCGCGACCTCTGACAATGTGTTAAGACGTGAAATGAGACAGCTTGAGGGTGCACCAGTTTCGACGCAAAAGATAGAGCAGTCTAAAACGCGTTTAGAGCGATTAGGTTTTTTTGGTAGCGTTAACGTTGAGACTCGCGATGTGCCTGGTAGCGTGGATCAAGTTGATGTTGAATTTACCGTAACAGAACAACCAACAGCTAATGTTAACCTTTCGTTGGGCTTTTCTGGTGATAATGGATTTAACGTAGGTGCAGGCCTACAAAATAATAATTGGTTGGGCAGTGGTAAAAACTTTGGTTTTAACGTGCAAACTGGCAGCTCTCTTACTGCTTACAATTTGAGTTTTCGCGATCCTTACTACACTGCCGATGGTGTGAGTCGTAGTGTTAGGCTGTTTTTTAGGCAGAGAGATTTTGACGAAATTGATGTATCCAATTTTGCATCGGATACTATTGGGGTTAATGTTAACTTTGGCTATCCTATCTCTGAGACCTCTCGTTTATCTTTTGGGGTTGGTCTTCAGAATATTTCTATCCAAGCGGGTACGACAGCTCCGCAAGAGGTCCAGGGTACACCGATACTCAGAGACGGTGTTGAAAATTTCTCTATATCTAATAGCTTTTTTGAGAGCGATATACTGCCTGTAATTGGTGACTCTGGTAGTAATGTTGCGGCTAATATTGACGACGCCGATACTAATAATAATGGCTTTATCGATGAATTTGACGATTTCGGCGATCTTGAGCAATCCGAACTGGCTAATTTAATTATTAATGAAAGTGCACCACCAGCTACATCTGGTTTTACCGAAATCGACCCAGCTGCTGTCGCTCAAGACACTCCGGAAGGTTTTCTTGATGAATTTGGGGATGACTTTACTACTCTTACCTTTGATTTGGGTTGGTCAAAATCGACCCTTAACCGGGGCCTTTTCCCAACCAAAGGCTCATCTCAGCGATTCAGTGCCGAAGTGGCGGTGCCAGGTGGAGATTTAGAATTCTTCAAGTTGATTTATACCAATGATACTTATTTCCCGCTCACTAATAGTACTGCGTTGCATTTACGAGGCCGTTTTGGTTTTGCTGATGGTTATGGTGAAATCGATCAATTGCCTTTCTTTGAGAACTTTTTGTCAGGCGGCATCGGTTCGGTCCGTGGTTTTGAGAATAGTAGTTTAGGCCCTAAAGGAACGCCTGCGAATGCCTTTGTAGCTGCGCCTGTTGCTCTTAATGCCACAGCTGGTAATGTTGATGATCTTGATTTTGTTTATGTCCAGCAAGCTAATGGCCAATTATTAACGGCGGGTGTTGATGACGATGATTTAGATACTATCGGGGGTAATATTCTCTTGGAGCTAAGTGCCGAATTAATTGTGCCGATTCCATTTATTGGTGCAACTGATAACGCACGCTTGTCTCTTTTCATCGATGCAGGTAATGTCTTTTCAACGGATTGTGGAGCTGGACAGGCCAACTGCGATAATATCGATTTAGGAAACTTAAGTGTTGCCGCCGGTGTTAGTCTTCAGTGGTTGTCGCCTGTGGGTCCACTGAGTTTTAACTTTTCTAATGCGATCCAAGAACAGCCCTTTGATGAGCCAGAGAGTTTTCAATTTACTTTAGGTCGTTCTTTCTAGTCATTAATTATGTATCAATATTGCTGATGAAGAATTATTGATGCAAAAGTATAGAGTTTAATTATGAATCATCTTTCCAAAATTTGTTTGCTGTTGCTTATTACAATAATCCCATCTATTAGTTTTGCCGAGCAAAACATATTTGTTGTAGATGTACAGGCTGCTGCTCTTCGTTCTGACTATGCGAGGAGTATTTTAAAACAGGCAACGCAGAGTGATAATTACACAAAAGGGGTCGCGGAATTCAATAAGTTAAGAGGCGAAGTCAAATCATTAGAAGATGATGCAAAAGCAAATCGTTTGACGTGGTCTGATGATCAGAAGAAAACCTTTAATCAAAAATTTGATAAAAAACTTAAGCAGGTGAATCAACTGGGTGGTCAGTTAGAGTCAGCAACAAGCTCATTACAAAATAGGATAATTCAACAGCTAACCCCAGATATTGAGAGCATCGTCAAAGACATTATTGAAGAGAAAAATATAGATATATTAATGAATGCAAGATCGGGAGCAGTGTCTTTTCAAAAGCCTGAGTTTAATATCACAACTGAGCTTACCAGTAGGCTCAATGAAGTAAAGCCTCCCAAAAAACAATCCGAGGAAAAATAGTAAATAATTAATAGAAATCAGGTCATGTATACCTACACATTACAATATTTGTCTCAATATCTTGATGCGGACCTTGATGGGGATGCAGAGTTTGAAGTGAATGGCTTATCTAGCTTGATTTCTGCTGACGAGAAAAAATTGTCCCTGTATATGGGGGGGCGTTACAAAGATCAGCTAAAAGAGACTCAAGCAGGTTGTATTGTGTTAAATGAAAGCAATACGGCAGCGTATAAAGGTAATAAGTTAGTTGTTGCTAACCCTTATTTATCCTATGCGAAATTAAGTGAGTTATTTGCATATAAGCCATTGGGTAATGTAGGAATACATCCTACAGCGGTTGTTGCTGACAATGCTATTATTGGCTCAAATGTCAGTATTGGTGCGAATACGGTTGTTGAAGAAAATACGCAAATTCTCGATAATAGTCATATAGGTGCCGGCGTCTATATTGGTGAAGGTGTAATAATCGGGAAAAACACAACGGTGCATGCCAATGTCACTATTCATCATGATGTAGTAATTGGCGATGACTGCATTTTTCACAGTGGCTCAGTTATTGGTGCTGACGGGTTTGGATTTGCTCCATCGAGTGATGGATGGCAAAAAATTCATCAACTTGGTAGTGTATTTATAGGCAATAATGTTGATATAGGTGCAAATACGGCAGTTGATCGAGGTGCACTGGATGATACTACCATAGGAGATGGTGTTAAAATCGATAATCTTGTGCAAATCGGTCATAATGTCAAAATAGGCGAAGCTACTGCGATTGCCTCTAAGACAGGTGTTGCTGGCAGTTCCATTATTGGCAAGCGCTGCACGATTGCTGGTGCAGTAGGTATTGCTGGTCATTTATCTATTGCGGATGATGTTCACATTACTGGGATGACACTTGTGTCAAAATCAATACCTAAGGCGGGCTCATATTCTTCGGGAACAACGATGACAACAACCCGAGAATGGAGAAAGAATGCTGTTCGCTTCAATCAGTTAGATAAACTGGCTAGGCAAGTAAAATCAATTAAATAAATAAGGTTTGGCTTATGATGGATGTTGTGGAAATAAAGAAGTGGTTGCCTCACCGATACCCATTTTTATTAGTGGATAGAGTAGTTGAACTGCGCGAAAATGAATATATTCGCGCCTATAAAAATATTAGTATTAATGAAGAGGTGTTTAATGGACACTTCCCTCAGGCACCTATCTTTCCAGGTGTGATGATAATCGAAGCAATGGCTCAAGCGTCAGGTATTCTTGGTTTTAAAAGCGTCGGTAAAACACCTGAGGATGGCTCGGTTTATTTATTTGCTGGGGCTGATAAAGTCCGGTTTCGTAGACAGGTTTTACCGGGTGATCGCTTAGAACTAGAAGCCACAGTATTATCGAAAAAAAGTAATATTTGGAAGTTTGAATGTCAAGCTTCCGTTGATGGTAAGCTCGCGGCTTCCGCGACTATTTTATGTGCTGATCGTAAAGTTTAGTGTGAATGACTGTTCATCCTACTGCTATTGTCGATAAAGATGCTTCTATCGCCGCCGATGTTAGTATCGGCGCTTATTCAATTATTGGTCCCAATGTCGTTATAGAATCCAACTGTGTTATTGAGCCTCATGTGATTATCAAGGGGCCAACGACGATTGGTTCTAACACACATATTTACCAATTCTCTTCTATAGGTGAAGCCACTCCCGATTTAAAGTACAAAGGTGAAAAAACAACCCTCGTGATCGGTGAGCATAATGTAATTCGAGAAGGGGTTACTATACACCGTGGTACTGTTCAAGATCGTAGTGAGACAACGATAGGCAACCATAATTTAATTATGGCCTATGCTCATGTGGGCCATGATAGTGTTATAGGTGACCACTGCATCTTAGTAAATAATACAGCACTTGCCGGCCATGTACATATTGGTGACTGGGCAATTTTAAGTGGATATACACTTGTTCATCAGTATTGCCGTATTGGTGCTCATGCCTTCACTGGTATGGGTAGTGCGATTGGTAAAGATGTACCAGCGTATGTCATGGTTACTGGTGCTCCAGCAGAAGCAAAAACAATAAACGCGGAAGGCCTATCAAGACGTGGTTTTTCTAAAGATGCCATCCGTGTTTTACAAAAAGCATTTAAGATTGTTTACCGTAAGAAGTTAGTGCTATCAGAAGCTATCGAGCAGCTAGAGCTTTTGGCCGTCGATTGCAAAGAAGTACAGTTGTTAATTAATAGCATTAACTGTGCTACGCGTGGCATTGTTCGCTAATTAGTAGTGCCTTTTAATTCAGACTGAAATATATATATGAAAATCGGGATAGTATCCGGTGAAATATCCGGTGACATTTTAGGTGCTGGGTTAATAAGAGAATTAAAAGTTTTTTACCCTGACGCAGAGTTTGTTGGTATTGGGGGTAAAAAAATGATCGCAGAGGGCTTGGATAGCCTTTTCCCTCAAGATCGATTAGCAGTTGTAGGTTTTGTAGAGCCTTTTAAGCGATTGCCTGAATTATTGTCTATTAGAAAGCAATTGTACCTTCATTTTACACAGCATAAATTTGATGTGTTTATTGGTATTGACTCTCCTGACTTTAATACAGGTTTAGAAGAAAAACTTAGAAAGTCGGGTATAAAAACAGTGCATTATGTCAGCCCGTCTGTATGGGCATGGCGTCAAGGTAGGATTAAAAAAATTTCTCGTGCTGTCGATCTAATGTTGACTTTACTGCCCTTTGAAAACGACATATACGAAAAACATAATATCCCTGTTAAGTTTGTTGGGCATCCCTTAGCTGATAAATTCCCCTTAGAGAATAACCACGAAGCAGCCAAACAAGCACTCAAAGATTTATTGGATAAAAAGCAACTACATTACGATATAGCTCGCCCAATGCTTGCTTGTCTACCAGGCAGTAGAGGCAGCGAGGTTAATCTAATTGGCCCTGTGCTTTGGCATTCAATTAAGGAATCTATTAATACTATAAAAGATTTGCAGGTGATAGTGCCTGCTGCTAATCCAATCAGGCGAGAACAGATTGAGGCGCAATTAAAAGATTATCCGGACTTGCCAATTAGCGTTATCGATGGTTTTTCCCATGAGATTATGTCTGCATCTGATGGTGTCTTACTTGCATCTGGCACCACTGCATTAGAGGCAATGTTACTTAAAAAGCCAATGGTCGTAGTTTGTAAGATAGCCCCATTATCTTATTATTTAATCTCACTGTTATTAAAAGTCCCTTATCTATCCTTACCTAATTTATTGGCAGATGAACTACTTGCCCCTGAGTTTATACAAGGCGACGCAACCGTTGAGAATGTCAGCAGTAGCGTGTTGCATATGCTCTCATCACCTAATAAAAATATTAAAAAATTTACTGAGCTTCATGAAAGCCTTATGGGTAATGCTGATATTGAGTCCGCAAAGGCGGTTCATGATTTACTCTCCGAGAAGCACAATGCTTGAGCCATTTGTTAGTTGCTATCAAGGTACTTTGGTAGCGGGTGTCGATGAAGTAGGCCGAGGGCCCCTAGCCGGTGATGTTGTGACTGCTGCTGTGATTCTTGATCCTAACTGTAAAATTGATGGGCTAAATGACTCAAAAAAACTATCGGAGAAAAAACGGGATAATTTGTACGAGCTAATTAAAGAGAAGGCGTTATGCTACTCGATTGCACGTTGCTCAGTTGAAGAAATAGACAGCATCAATATATTGCAAGCCAGCCTGCTTGCTATGAAAAGAGCAGTCGAAGACCTATCTATACAACCGGAGCATGTACTAGTTGATGGCAATAAAATCCCTGATTGGGCGTATAATTCCGAAGCTGTTGTGAAAGGTGATGCACGAGTAGAGTGCATCGCTGCTGCTTCAATTTTGGCAAAGGTAACACGCGATAGGGAAATGATAGCCTATGACGAAATATACCCAGGTTTTGGTTTTGCAAAACATAAAGGCTATCCCACACAGCAACATAGGGAAGCACTTAAGCAAATGGGTGTTACACCTATACATAGGCGCTCCTACGCACCTGTTAAAGCATTTCTGTAAAAAATTAGCTATGTGTGATCTTTTCTAATACGGCTTTTAGAGGTTAGTGCTAGTATATAGGGCGTAGAAATAGCATAAAATAAACATCATAATAGAATTGTTATGATTTGATACAGTCCATTAGTACTGTAGTAATGAATATAGGAAAATTATGGTACAAGATCGCAAAGAACCCACTTTTTCATCACCATCCAACAAAGCTTCGCTGAGTGATGATGCTAAACAGTCAAACGTACAAAATACCCAACAGCCTAGTCAAAGAGCTAATACACGCCCACAAGTAATGATCCAAAAACAACCCTCATCACTATTGTGGATTGCATTGTTGATTGCGCTGTTGGCATCGGCAGCAAGTGGCTATATTTTTTGGCAATTTACGCTTTCCCAAAAAGTAGTCGCCGAGCAACAAGAACGACTGGTAGAGCTTGAAAATAAGTTATTGTTATCCGATGATGAATCAACACAATCACTGACTGCACTTACAGCAAATGTTAAAGGCCTGGATAAAAATGTAAGCGTGGCAATGAGCGAAGTTGATAAATTATGGGCGACGCGTAACGCTAACCTTAAAAAGTTGGCGGCGGCTAAAACTGAACTAAGTACGCGTATTGATGAAACTGGCAAACGTATTGATAAGTCAGACAAGAGTATAAATGCAAGTAGTAGTCAGTCTAAAAAAGCTATAGATGCCATAGATGCTAAGCTAAAGAAAAGCTTAGTAAGTATTAGACAAAACTCTTCAGAACAAGAACTATTGCTCAAATCATTACGTGAAAGATCTTCTGAGCAAAGTCAAACGATTAAGAACCTCCGTTCGGCTTTAGATAAGGGTTCTAATACCGATAAAGTTGCCAGTCTAGAGCAACAGCTAGAACAGCTTTCACAGCAACTAAATATACTTTCACGTCGAACAAAAGAATACGATGAAGCAATAGAGTCTTTTGATAAGTTTAGATTAACCACTAACCGTGATCTTATTACTCTAAAAAGTCGCACAGGTATAGCACCTCAATAAAAACCACTAAATAGCCAATAAAACAATTGTGCTGATTATTTTCAAATATGAATCAGCAGAAAGTGAATGTAGCTAAAAGGTAGAAAATATTATGACCACAATAATTAAACAAGATGATGTAATTGATAGTATTGCTGATGCATTGCAATTTATTTCATATTATCACCCGCTTGATTTTATTCAGGCCGTTCATCAAGCCTATGAGCGTGAAGCTAATCCGGCGGCAAAAGATGCAATGGCTCAAATTCTTATTAATTCGCGTATGTGTGCCGAAGGTCATAGGCCTATTTGTCAAGATACCGGTATCGTGTCTGCCTTTGTTGAAGTAGGTATGGATGTCCAATTTGAGGCCACTATGGGCCTTGATGATATGATTAACGAAGGCGTAAGGCGTGCTTATAACCATCCCGAGAATTTACTGCGAGCATCAATTCTATCGGACCCAGATGGCGCCCGGAAAAATACAGGTGACAATACGCCTGCGGTAATCAATTACAAAATTGTTCCAGGCAACAAAGTTGAGGTGCATGTTGCGGCAAAAGGTGGCGGTAGTGAGGCCAAATCTAAGTTTGCTATGCTAAACCCTTCCGATTCAGTCGTCGATTGGATTCTTAGCGTTGTACCTACTATGGGTGCTGGCTGGTGCCCTCCAGGTATTTTAGGCGTAGGTATTGGCGGCACTGCAGAAAAAGCCATGATACTTGCGAAAGAAGCACTATTAGAGCCTATCAATATACAAGAATTGCAAGAAAAAGGTGCAGAAAACAGAGCAGAAGAGCTACGTTTAGAACTCCACGATAAAGTGAATCGTCTAGGTATTGGTGCACAAGGTCTGGGGGGCTTAACCACGGTATTAGATGTTAAAGTAAAAGACTTTCCTTCACATGCGGCCAATAAAGCTGTGGCAATTATCCCAAATTGTGCCGCGACGCGTCATACTCATTTTACATTGGATGGATCTGGCCCTGCGACACAAACACCTCCGAGTTTAGATGATTGGCCAAAAATTGCTTGGGAAATTGGTGATAGTACCCGCCGTGTCAATTTAGATACTGTGACTCCAGCAGATGTACTTGAATGGCAGCCAGGAGAAACTATTTTACTATCAGGTAAATTATTAACAGGACGGGATGCTGCTCATAAGCGTATGGTTGATATGATCAACAAAGGTGAAGAACTCCCAGTCGACCTAAAAGGCCGTTTTATCTATTATGTAGGCCCAGTTGACCCTATAGGTGGTGAAGTCGTCGGGCCTGCAGGGCCTACAACGGCTACTCGTATGGATAAATTTACGCGGACTATGCTCGAAAAAACCGGCCTTTTAGGTATGGTAGGTAAAGCAGAGCGTGGTGTGGAGGCTATTGGTGCCATCAAAGATAATAAAGCAGTATATTTAATGGCCGTAGGTGGTTCTGCGTACTTAGTCTCTAAAGCGATTATTGGTTCAAAAGTGCTCGCCTTCGAAGATCTTGGTATGGAAGCGATCTATGAGTTTGAAATCAAAGATATGCCTGTAACTGTTGCTGTTGATTCAAAAGGTGAGTCTGTACACCAAACTGGCCCAGAGATATGGAAGGCCAAGATTGAAGAAGGTGTATTATCGATTCAATAAGTGTGAGTATATTAGCGTTTATATAGTGTTCACCTATATATGAGATCCTTATATACAACACGCTACTAAGAGTCGCAGCGTATAAATTGCTTAAATACTGGAGAATAGTTATGTCACCTACCAATAAGCAACCTCTTACAGCACAAATCTGTGAAGCTTGTCTTCCAGATGCGCCGTTAGTTACAGAACAAGAGCAAATAGAATTACTTGCCGAGTTAACTGATTGGAGCATTATCGTAGAAGAAAATGTGAAGCAGCTATCAAAGCAATATATGTTTGGCAATTTTGTAGAGGCGCAGGCTTTTAGCAATCAAGTAGGCGAGATTGCCGAACAGGCAGGACATCACCCTGCCATATTGACTGAATGGGGCAAGGTTACAGTACGTTGGTGGTCCCATAAGATTGCTGGACTTCACAAAAATGACTTTGTTATGGCTGCAAAGACGGATTTAATAAGAAAATAGAAGGTTTTTATTATTTATTAGGCATTTTCGTTATTTGTTACTTGAGTTGTTGGGCAATAAAGCCCAGAATTAGGACGACAATTGTTATTATTAAATATTTTTATTTACTCTCGGTTATTAATAACTAAAAATTAAAAAATAGGACTTTAGGAGGTCTTCATGGTTAAGAAAATAGCAAGTTTAAGTGCCATTGCATTAACAGCTGCTTTTATGAGTACAGGTGCGTTAGCTCACTCAGGTGATAATTTAACTAATGGCTCTGGTGAAAGAGTACTAGATGGTAGAGGTAATTGTGTATTAGCCACCTATGGTGAAGAGCTTTGTAATGTACCCGCTCCCGCTGCTCCAACACCAGTTGCTGCGCCAAAACCAGCGCCTGCTCCTATTGTTGTACCGGAGCCACCAAAACGTGTTGTTGAAAATGTGAGCTTCTCTGGCGATGCTTTATTCGCAACTAATAGCTCTGTATTGACTGATGCTGGTAAAGCATCAATCGACCCAGTTATCGAAGGTTCTCGTAACTTTAATAATTTTAAAGTTTCACTATTCGGCCATGCGGATAGCCGTGGTGATGCTGCTTATAACCAAGGCTTATCTGAGCGTCGTGCACAAGCAGTTGCTGATTATATGATCAGTAAAGGTGTTGCTGCTTCTGCTATTTCTGTTTTTGGCCGTGGTGAGACTGAGCCTGTTGCATCAAATGCTACAGCAGAAGGGCGCGCTAAAAACCGCCGTGTTGATGCATCTTTCAGTGGTGAGAAAATCACCTTTAAATAATACACCTTATTGTATTGTTTAATAAAAGCCTCGCTCTTATGCGGGGCTTTTTTATAATTATCGAATACTAAACTAGCCACTCGTTAGGTAGAGCATATTGAATACACTTTATTGGCACGATTATGAAACCTGGGGAGCAAAGCCTAGCGTTGATAAGCCTTCACAATTTGCAGGTATTCGAACCGATGAAGATTTGAATATAGTCGGTGAGCCCTTAGTAATTTTTTGTAAGCCTAACGACGACTGTCTACCACAGCCGCAAGCCTGTTTAATTACTGCTATTACTCCGCAAATAGCGCTACAAAAAGGCAAAACCGAGAACGATTTTTTTAGATTAATCCATGAGCAGTTGGCTACACCCGGTACTTGTGGTGTGGGCTATAACAGTATACGTTTTGATGATGAAGTCACGCGTTTTGGTCTATATCGTAACTTTTACGATCCTTACGAGAGGGAATGGAAATGGGGTAATAGCCGCTGGGATATTATTGATATCGTTAGGTTAGTTTACGCCTTAAAGCCAAATGCGTTGAATTGGCCATTACGAGAAGATGGCTCTCCTAGTTTTAAATTAGAGCTATTGAGCGAAGCTAATGGCATAGAACATATATCAGCTCATGATGCGCTATCCGATGTCCACGCAACTATTGCACTTGCCAAGTTAATCAAAATTAAAGAACCTAAGCTATACGACTACTGCTACCAATTGCGTGATAAGCATCGTGTTGGGGCATTGATCGATATCGATAACAGAAAGCCTTTTTTACATATCTCGTCACGCTTTCCAGCCATTAATGGCTGTGCCGCTTTATTAGTACCCTTAATGAAGCATCCAGAAAACAATAATAGTGTTATTTGTTACGATCTTGCGACAGACCCTTCCGACTTACTAGGCTTAAGTGCCGATGAAATTAGAGAAAGAGTTTATGTTAAGCAAGCAGATTTAGCACAAGGGATGACCCGTATCCCTCTAAAAGAAGTTCATTTGAATAAATCACCGATGGTAATCACATCAAAAATGTTGGATGAGAAGACATCACAGCGTCTGAATATTGATAAACAACAATGTGAATTAAATTGGCAAAAGCTCTGTCGTGTTGATTTAAAGAGAAAATTAACAGAAATCTATGAGAATAGATCCTTTGAGGTTAGCACCGATAGCGAGCAAAGGCTCTACGATGGCTTTATTAACAACAGTGACCGTGCACTATTTGCCGATATTCGTGAAGCTGCTCCTGAATCACTAGGTCTATTTGCTGACAAGCTAAAGGACAAGCGCTTAACAACTCTCTTGTTTCGTTATCGAGCGCGCTATTACCCAGAGACTCTAACAGAGTCTGAACAGCATAGATGGCAGGAGTGGCGCTACCATCGCTTGACCGATAAGAATATGGGAGCAAGCCTAACCTTATCGCATTATTTTACGGAGCTGGAGGCATTGCGCCATCAGCAAGGTGTGGATCAAAATATAGTTGATAAGCTTATACAGTACGGTGATGCGCTTTTACAATGAGAGTATTTTTTAATGTCTATGTGCCAAAAATAAGCCGTTGCGAATCAATAAGGTAGGACATCATCTAACAAAGTGAGTATCATATCGTTTTTATAAATAATGCTATTACATTTGCGTATTTTGTTATAAAACTTATTATTTAAGGCTTTTTTGTGAATTTTACTGGCGCCCATATTTTATCTATTCAACAATTCGAGCAGGCTGATATCGAAGCAATATTTAATGTGGCTGATGCAATGCTGCCCTATGCTCGACGGCAAAAAGCGACCCGCGTACTTGAGGGTGCTATTATGGGTAATATGTTTTTTGAGCCTAGTACACGTACCCGCGTTAGCTTTGGTAGTGCATTTAATCTACTTGGTGGTAATGTGCGTGAGACAACGGGTTTTGAAAGCTCGGCGATTGCTAAGGGTGAATCACTTTATGACACTGCCCGTGTGTTATCTGGTTATAGTGATGTTGTTTGTATGCGCCACCCTCAAGCAGGCTCTGTTGGTGAGTTTGCTAAAGCAAGTCGTGTTCCTGTTATCAATGGTGGTGATGGATCCAACGAGCATCCTACCCAAGCACTATTAGATTTATATACTATACGCAAAGAACTGTCCTCTAAAGGGCGCGATATAGATGGTGCACGCATCGCTATGATTGGCGATTTAAAATATGGCCGTACGGTACATTCGCTTTGTAAATTGCTCAATCTTTACAAGGGTTTGCATATCAGTCTTGTGTCTCCTAAAGAGCTGTCGATGCCAGCTGAGCTAGTCGAAATGATGCGAGAAAATGGCCACCGAGTCTCCGTTTCGGAGGAGCTGGGCTCGAGTATTACTAATGTCGATATTGCGTACTCAACACGCATACAAGAAGAGCGCTTTCAAACAAGGGAAGAAGCCGACTTGTATCGGGGGCGTTTTCGCCTCAATCAAAGTATTTACACGCAATTTTGTGAGCCAAATACTGTTATTATGCACCCATTGCCAAGAGATTCTCGCTCAGAGGCAAATGAGCTGGACAGTGACCTTGATGAGAATCCCAACTTAGCGATTTTTCGTCAAGCTGATAATGGTGTTATTGTACGTATGGCATTGTTTGCTATGGTATTAGATGTTGTACACCTAGTTGATAAGTACACGCATGATGTACGTTGGTTTCCCGGTATTGGCCGTTAACATTAGTTTTAATAAATAAAAATATATCCAATGAATCAATTTGATGATATTCGTCCCTATAGTGATGCAGAAGTCGTCCCTATGATCGATCGACTGTTAAAAAACCAAGAGTTTTTAGCAGCTGTTACCCGATTTCGTTTTCCTAAATTAAGCAACTTTTTTGTTCCTTTAATGATACCTATTGTTAGGCATTATGTTGCAAAACAAGTATGTGAAGTAAAGACGATAGATGATTTACAGGCTCTGATTAAGCGCTATGTTGATCGTATGATTCGTGAGACCAGTAGTGGCTTAACGATCACAGGTAAAAGGCATCTTGATGTCAGCAAAAATTATTTATTTATTAGTAACCATCGCGATATTGTTGTTGATCCAGCGATTGTTAATCTTGCTATACATCAGTGCGGTTTTACTACATTACAGATAGCTACTGGCGACAATTTATTTACCAAGCCTTATGTCTCTGACCTAATGCGTATTAACAAAAGCTTTATTGTTAATCGCTCTGCAACTAAGCCACGAGAAAAACTAAAAGCAGCAAAATTATTATCAGAATATATTTATCATGTGGCCACAGAGCTTAAGGATAATATTTGGATAGCCCAACGCGAAGGGCGCGCCAAAAATGGTGTTGATAGAACTAACAGTGCAGTGATTGGTATGTTGGCTTTAAACAAGCCAAAAGCGGCTGATTTAAGCAATTATATTAGAGAACTTAATATTGTGCCGGTCTCTATTTCCTACGAGCGCGACCCCTGTGATATTGCCAAGGCAAGAGAGTTGTATGCGCATAGAGAACACGGTGAGTATGAAAAAGACGAGCATGAAGATGCCAGTAGTATTGCTCAAGGCATCACAGGTTTTAAAGGCCGGATTCATGTAGCATTTGGTGAGCCTCTAAGCGGCCATTACGAGACTACTGACGAGGTCGTTGCCGAGCTGGATCAACAAATTATTTCAAATTATGTGCTGCAGCCAAGTAATTGTATTGCCTATAAAGAGTTACATGGCAGTTTGCCCGACAATATAGAAATCACCCATCAAAAAATCCCCTTTAAAGAAGAAGATTTTATAACGGAGATCCAACAGTTTCGCCAGCACATTGCCCAGTGCGATGAAGCTTATCGAGATATTTTGTTAGCTATGTATGCAAACCCCATAGTTTGTCAGCAGTCACACAAAACGACACAAGCAACATAAGCGATGCTGAGTGATGAACTTAAAACGACGATACAGTCAGTTTATCGCGAGTTTTTGGCATCTCGTGAGCTAGCTCCGCGCCACGGTCAAAAGCTGATGATTGCTAATATTGCCAACACATTGGCAAATATTAGAACAGATAATCATGGGGTTAGACTACATTTAAACCCAGATTCCGTAGCCTCAGAGCCCAAGTCACAAGAAAATAAAAAGTCTAAGTTCAATAAAGAACAAGTTGATAACCCCCACCTTTGTATAGTTGAGGCAGGTACCGGTACAGGTAAAACTGTTGCCTATCTTTTAGCAGCTATCCCTATTGCACAAGCGCTTAATAAAAAATTAGTTGTCTCTACTGCAACAATTGCATTGCAAGAGCAAATTGTTCAAAAAGATTTACCTGAAGTAAAAAATAATACTAACTTATCCTTTAATTTTAGTTTAGCAAAAGGGCGCGGTCGTTATTTATGTTTATCTAAGTTAGATCGTATTTTGATGAACAACGATGCTGAAATAGATTTATCCCAGTCATTTTTGGCAACTGATGCCGCTCCTGCTGATGAGCAAGCAATTACTATTTATAACTCAATGGTTGATGCCCTGAGTGCAGGAAAGTGGGACGGTGATAGAGATAGCTGGGAGCATGAAATAGACCCCAATGTTTGGGCGCCTGTGACAACGAATCATCGCGAGTGTACGGGGCGGCGCTGCTCAAATGTTAATAGCTGTAGCTTTTTTAAGGCGCGTGATGCTATCGATAAATATGATCTTATTGTTGCTAATCACGATTTAGTATTGGCAGATCTAGCGCTTGGCGGCGGCGCAATTTTACCCAAGCCAGAAGATACCATTTATATCTTTGACGAAGGTCACCACCTACCTGATAAAGCCCTCAATCATTTTGCCTACCACACACGTGTCGCAGCAACGAGTAAATGGCTAGATCAAAGTCATAAAGCACTATCAAATATGCTGGGCGATATCAGTGGTGCGGGTAATGTTGATCACTATGCTGAGCAATTGCCGTCGCTCTTTTTAGATGCGAAACAAAGTCTTGAGAGAATATACCCACAGTGCCAGCAATTAATGGATGAGCAATTAGCCAATGACAATAATTTTAGTGCTAACGGGTTCAATCGAGATACTAAGCGTTATCGTTTTGAGCAGGGTATTCCTCCAGCAGAATTTATAAGCTCAGCAGAGACTCTTGCTCAAAAATTTGATCGCTTAAACTCGGTATTAACCAATGTGGCCAGTGAAATCCAAGAGGCTATGGAGGATGGTTATTGTGCCGTCCCTAAAATTGATTTAGAAACTTGGTTTCCCGTTGTAGGTAACTGGCAATCTCGTAGCGAAGCTAATTTGAGCTTGTGGAAATCCTACAATATACCAGATACTCGTGATGCTTCAAAAACAATACCAACGGCGCGTTGGATAACACTGGTTGAGTTTTCTGGTGTGCTCGATTTTGAGGTATGTTCAAGCCCAATACTTGCTGCGAGTACACTAAAGTATCGTTTGTGGGAAGAGTGCTATGGTGCTGTCATTACCTCGGCAACATTGACTGCACTGGGTAGATACGATCGATTTATGATGCGTGCAGGGACAACGCAGGATCAACATTATAGTATTATGCCAAGCCCTTTTGATTTTACGCGTGCTGTTTTACAAGTGCCAAAGTTTTGTGTCGAAGCGAATAATGCGCGTGAACATACTGAGAATATGGTTGAGTACTTACCTGATTTATTAGAAGAGCAAAAGGGTAGCTTGGTGCTCTTTTCGTCGCGCAAGCAAATGGAAGAAGTGTTTTACCAGCTGCGTCAATCGGTACGCGATAGAATTTTAATGCAGGGCGAGTTATCCAAACAGGCTATGCTAGTTGAGCATAAAAAAATTATTAATGCGGGTAATACCAGTGTTTTATTTGGCCTTGCGAGTTTTGCTGAGGGAGTTGATCTTCCCGGCGATTTTTGTAGCCATGTGATTATTGCCAAATTACCTTTTGCAGTACCTGACGATCCGATAGAAGCTTCTCTTGCCGAGTGGATCGAAGCAAAAGGTGGCAATGCTTTTATGGATATCACTGTACCTGATGCAGCAATGAAACTCGTGCAGGCATGTGGTCGACTTTTACGAAAAGAAACAGATTCAGGAAAGATTACTATTTTGGATAGGCGTATTATTACCAAACGTTACGGTAAATTATTATTAAGCTGCCTACCTAACTATACAATCAAATTGGAAGCCTAATATATTTATTGTTATACAAGTCAATAAAAAAAGCCTGCAAAAGCAGGCTTTTTTTATCATAAGTTTATTAGAGACTATTGATCGAGGGTATCGAATATAGAGGCAGAAATACTTCTATTTTCACTACCAGGAACATCGCGAACACGAGTAAACCAACTCCAGGCTCTTCTACCTGTTTGGGTTTCAAAGTCAATGTTTAAACCACCAACTGTTGTATTGTTAATGACAGGTACGATTCTGCCACCTGCAATAACATCTTGGCGAATTTCATTGTGGTCGCCACGATCTGTCATGATAATGGGGAAATGATTAAATAGTAATGAACCTGGGCCACGTGTAGAAGCTAACTGTCCGTTGGAGCGTATACTATCACTGCAAGATTCAACATTACCGGCAAAGCGTGCACCACAAGCGCTGTGCATACCTACAACACTATCGTCAAAACCACGAATAAAACCTTTGGTGATACGGGCAAAAGAATCGCCTGCACCGGCAACGCGTAGGCGAGGTATACTATTATTTTGCTGTGCAATATTGCGAGCAGCTGCTACGCGTAGATCATTGAGTACACCAAGTTGCTCGGGTACAAAATTAACATCTAATACAGCACCTGCAATTGTTCGTACTATGCCGGTAATGGGTCCGCGAGTCTCTGCTGTACTAACAGCGAGATCAGCAAGTCCGGTACCACCACCAGCACCCGCAAGGTCAATAACACTTAGTACTTTAAAACGGTTTCTATCAATACCCCATTGATTAAGACGAGATAAGGCATCGCGTAATACCAGATCACCTGTTGAGTGTGTTACAAAAATACAGCCATTGGCGCAAGTACCAGCGCGCTCTAAGTCCAAAAATTGCTCACGAACAACATCTTTAATGCGGCCTTGCACACGTTCGTGAGAGGGATACACTACCTGCGCTTCGGCGCGAGGTCCCCAGAATTGTTCCCAGTATTCTACGGATCTCGCTTGTAGAGCGGGTAATGCAGGGCGTTCATTTAAGTGCTCAGAGATAAAACCATGGACGAGTACCAGGTTTTTGCCCGCAAGCGTTGCATTTGTATTAAAGCTAAAGAGCAATGCACTGAGAAAAAATACGATTTTTAACTTCATAATCCACCTATTTATATTATTTTTATTAAAAGTTGATGTTGTATTGATTTACTTGGTTAACGAATTAGTTGAGCCTCCTTGTTAGATTATTTATTGTCATTGTGTTGTTACACCTGAATTAGTAGTGAAATTATTTAAGAACTCCAGCCTCTCTTGTGCTAATTCGTCGACGAATGCTTCATCCTCATAATCTGAAAAGGGAAAACCATCAACCCTAAATGGCCGCTGAACTACCGAGGCTGGGGTATCTAGAGACTCTCCGACTTCTGCTCCGCGATAAGCATTTAGATTCTGCAATAGGTAGGGACCTTCGGATTGCTGAGCCTGTAATGCACTAATATGTGCCTTAAAGTCTATACTCGCTCGACCTGTTAGTAGTCTTGATTCCGCTTGTAATTGAATCAGTGGGCGATTGCTATTGGCATCTACCAATACGCCGCTGATAAAGTAATATCCTTCTTCAAAGACATCGAGGCTTAGTGGAATAATTAATTCAGGGCCTTCCGGTCTTGCTCTTTGTACGTCGACTATTTGTGCAGCAGCTGCTGAGTAGCGAAGGGGAACTGTAGTACTGAGGTCTCTGTTACCAACAACGACATTGAGTTTGACAACCATCTCAGAACTTAAGCGTGTGTTATCGACCTGTTTGGTATTAATTTGTGTCGTAAAAATATTGTTATTTTGATCGCTTGATGCAAAGTCATTATCAATAGCTACTTCGCCATTAGAGCCAGATAGTGTGCCCTCAACAGCGATGAATGCATCATCGGGTGCATTAATGATTTCAACTCTAACGCTAATAGTATCCCCAGTAAAATATTGAAAAGTATCCGTTGCTGCTGCAATACGAATGGGGTCTTCATCCTCCTCCCCAGCAGGGAAAGGCGTGTCCACACGGGACTGCTCAAAAGGCTTGAACCCCCTTACGTCATCTATATTGCGAACCGGTTGAGAATTGGTGGGAAAGCTAATGTTATCGGCGTATTGGCTAGCTACCTGTTGAAATGCCTCCTGCAGTATAGGGTTTTCTTCAACATTAAATAATGCCTCATCAACACTTGATGCTTCGGCTTTATTACTCTGGGGAGGCGTCAGGGCTAATGTATTATTAGTACCAGTAATACTCGTTTGGTCTTTGCTTACAAGGGTGCTGACAGTTGTGGCTGTAGTTACCTTATTGCTTACGGAGGTTGTCTCGTTTTCAGTATAAGATAAATCATCGTGTCTAGTAAGCCATAGCTTGCTTGTTGCGACGATAGCAACTAGTACAACGGCTGCGCCGATGATAATACTTGAAGGTTTCACTAATTGGCCTCGTAATAGAATATATCTAAGTGGTCGTGAGATAACGACTGGTTTAATGAACCCTGCTTTTTATTATTACTTTCTTGAGTTCTTTTTATCGTCCAGCCCAGCCTTTATAAAAGTACTGAGCTTGCTACATAAATTACCACGGATAAAATCATAATATAAAGCGAGCGCTCGCTCAATATTTAAAGAGTTAGACTTTAGTCTAATGTTAAGCGTTAATACTTACTTAGTTACGCGATAGTGAGTACTGGAAAGGTAGCGAGACTCGTGATCGGGTGAGGGAAGTAGGCAATGATCCTTTTTGCCAAATAGGCGATATCGATTGCGTGCAATAAACAGGTAAGCTTTGTCTCTTAAGAAGCGAGGTAATAGTTTAAATACAAGTAATGAGCGCCAAGGAAAGCCTAATTGTGAGAGTATTTTGAAAATAGCCTCTGTTTTAATAAATAATGTGTTATCAGTTGAATTGGTGTCATTTAATGTGAGTTCTTTCGCACTATTGTTGTTAACAGATAAGTTTTCAACGTAAAGAAGGGTATCAAACTCAGTAGTCGACATATCATAGTGCTTTAATATAGCTTGGCCTTCGGGTGATTATACCGAGGCCAGCTTTAGCGACTTTTTTACGTCATGCTTAATAATGAACTGAGCCCAGTGGTTACAAAGTACACAGACATTATCAAATAAAACTACATTAGTCGTCATAGGACAGCCTCGATTTACGAGTTACATTTTCTCCATCACATCAATGCCGAGTATTTCCAAGCCCATTTTTAATAAAGTTGCCGTTGCATCGCATAGTTGTAAGCGGCTATTTTTTTCAGCCTCACTAACACCCTCTTTTAATATCGGGCAAGACTCGTAAAAGCGCATATAAAGACTGGCAACATCATAGAGATAATTACAAAGTAAATGCGGATAGGCATCTTGACTAATCTGCTCAATGACCTCGACACTTTGTAATAATCGGATCGCTAAGGCTTTTTCGTCGGCGTGATCTATGACGAGTTCACTATTTAGTTGCTGTGGCGTTATCTCGGCTTTTCTAAAAATACTTTGTATGCGGGTGTAGGCGTATTGTAAATAAGGCGCGGTATTCCCTTCAAAACTGAGCATGGTTTCCCAGTTAAAAATATAATCGTTGGTGCGTGTTTTTGAGAGGTCAGCGTACTTAATTGCACCAATACCCACTTTTCGGCCAATGTTTTTATATTCGTCTTCCGACAGCTCAATACCTTTTGCCTCGCTGCGCTCGCGGACTAATTTCTCAGCACGCTCTATCGCTTCATCGAGTAAGTCGGCTAACTTTATAGTGCCACCTGTGCGTGTTTTAAAAGGTTTGCCATCGCTACCCATCATGGTGCCAAAGGCGTGATGTTCTGGGCTGATAGTCTCGTTAATAAATTGTGCCTTGCGTGCCACTGCAAAGACTTGTTGCATGTGTAGTGACTGGCGAGCGTCAATAAAATATAAAATTCGGTCTGCTTTTAATGCATTTGCGCGATAGCGTAATGCTGCAAGATCCGAGGTCGCATACAAATAACCACCGCCTTGTTTTTGGATAATGACAGGACTTGGATTGCCATCTTTATCAGCGAGTTCTCCTAAGAAAACAATGGTGGCACCTTGATCTTCTACCGCGAGCCCTTTTTCTTTGAGCTCATTGACTAAAACCGATAAGTCATCGTTATAGGCGCTTTCACCACGTACATCTTTTGGCGTTAATGTCACATTAAGTTTTTGATAAATTTCTTGGCTATGTGTAAGAGAGGTATCACGAAAAGCATTCCATAACTTGAGCATGGCTGCATCGCCTGATTGGAGTTTAACCACATAATCACGCGCTTTATTGGCAAACTCTTCTGACTCGTCAAAATGTTTTTTAGATTGTTGATAAAAACTTTCGAGGTCTTTTAGGGCAAGTTCTGCTTGTTCACCGCCTTGTAAGTGCTTTTCTAATTCAACTAGCAGCATGCCAAATTGTGTACCCCAATCACCCACATGATTTTGTCGAATCACTGTGTGTCCCTGTAGTTCTAATAAGCGCACCAGTGCATCACCAATAATGGTTGAGCGTAGGTGGCCTACATGCATTTCCTTTGCAAGGTTAGGAGCTGAGTAGTCAACAACAATAGTTTGTGGCTGCTGAGTTTTAAGTCGTGCTATTGGTTCTTTGCGTAAATAGATTAGTTGTTGTGCTAGCCAGTCGTTACGTAAGTGAATATTGATAAAACCTGGCCCTGCTACTTCGAGTTTCTCAGCAATATAGTCGATATCGAGTTGATCAATAATTGACTGTGCTATCTCGCGTGGGTTTTTCCCCATTTTTTTTGCAGCGCCCATAGCACCATTGGCTTGATAGTCACCAAAGCCTGCTTTTTTACTTGGAGCAATATGTGGGCCGCATTCATTAGGAATACCCACTGCCTCCATAGCACGCTGAAAGTGGCTGGATAAGATAACTTTAATAGAAGACGAATCAAACGAGCTTTGGGTCATGGTTGCTTACTGAGTGAGATGAGTAGAATAAGGCAATATGTTTAGTCTGCCATTTTATCTGTCTGTTAAACACAATGCTAGAAATATAATGGGTGAAAGACCTGCGCTAGCAATGATAAACTGGCCATAACATTGAAGATAGAGTAACCAGTATGGGCGATGTCATTGCCTTCAAAAAGAAAAGTGTGTGGGAAAAGCATAAAGGTAAAAGTTTATGTCGCGATGGCTTTCATAAATGGAAGGTGGTTACTAAGCAGCAGTTTGATGTTAAACAAGGTAAGTTAGTTACTAAATATAAGTGTGAGCGCTGCCAAAAAGAAAAACTAAAATTACTGTAGTCACGCTTAATGATCCCTATTTTATATCAAGACGACGCCCTATTAATTGTCGATAAACCCGCTAACTTGCTAACCACACCAGGGCGTGGCGAAGATAAACAAGACTGTCTAATTAGCCGCCTGCTAATTAATTACCCCAATGCACGAATTATCCATCGCCTAGATATGGCAACCTCGGGTATTGTAGTTCTAGCCTTAACGCATGCTGCTCAGGTGGCTATGGGGCATTTATTTGAACAACGGCGAATAGAAAAAACCTATATCGCAGTTGTTGATGGCAAGTTGTCTGAAATTGAAGGTGAGATTAATAAACCGTTGATTTGTGACTGGGAAAACAGGCCTATTCAGAAGGTTTGTTTTGATAGCGGCAAGCCTGCCTTAACGACGTATGAGTGTTTAGTCTACGACAGCCACCACCATACAACGCGAGTTAAGCTAAAACCCAAGACGGGCCGTTCTCATCAATTACGTGTACATATGTTGGCACTTGGGCATCCTATTTTAGGTGATTATTTTTATGCGCCTGAGCCAATACTTAAAAAAAGCAAGCGCTTGCTGTTGCACGCCAGTAAAATTGAGTTTGAGCATCCAGTCTCCAAGCAGCCTGTCGTTATAGAATCAGTGGTGCCTTTTTAACTCGAATACTTAATTTTTACCAAATTTATAAGCAGGCTCTCTAAAAAGCGGCTTTGACTCTGGTAGAATGCACGCCAAATTTTACTGGGCAGCATTTCAAGATATAGCACTGCTCTTTTACTTCTCTTTATTTTGCACAGAATGACATCTATGGAAACGCCCCAAATCGGTCAACGTTGGTTAGTCGATACCGATGCCTCATTAGGCCTTGGTATTGTAATCGAGTGCGAAGGTCGCAGTATTAGCTTGGAATTTCCAGCAACAGGCGATGTTCGCCAATATGCCATTAAAAATGCACCGCTAACACGGGTATTGTTTACAGAAGGTGAGACGATATCGACAGAAGATGGTCAAACTCATCGAGTGAGTCGTGTTGAGAGTATTAATGACTTATTTATTTATATTACCGAAACGGGCGATCCTATCCCTGAGACGCAGTTAGCGGCCAATATTCAGCTTAACCATCCATTAAAAAGATTGCTGGCCTTACAGTTGGATAAACCCAGTTGGTTCGATGTCCGTGAGCAACTATCCCATGCATACCAACAGTGGTTGCGTTCAGACATGATTGGCTTAATGGGCGCGCGTATTAGCCTGACAGCTCACCAGTTATATGTTGCGCAATCTGCAACCAGCCGATTACCCGTACGTGTTTTATTGGCCGATGAAGTGGGTTTGGGTAAAACCATCGAGGCTGGACTTATTTTGCAGCGCCTACAATTACAGGGGCATGCTGCACGTGTATTAATTTTGGTGCCTGAGTCACTGTGTGTACAGTGGTTTGTCGAGATGCTACGTTGTTTTTCTATTTACAGTAGTTTAATTGATAGCGACGCTGAGCTGGGAGATATTGACCTAAACGATACGCGTGTCTTTATCGCCTCCCATGACTTTTTAAATGAAGATAAATCACTTGAAGCCGACGAGTGGGATATGGTTATCGTCGATGAGGCGCATCACTTTAATTTGTCGGACGAGAGTGCTGAAGATAGTGGGGGAGAAGTCCCTACAAGTAGCTTAATTGATGGATTGACGCAGGCTCGCCAAAATAGCCAGCTACGTAAATTATCTGCTCATACCAAGCATTTGTTATTGTTGTCGGCAACGCCAGAGCGCTTAGGTTTAGAGAGCCACTTCTCGCGTCTACAATTGCTGGATAGTGAGAAATTCCACTCCTTTGAAGAATTTAGAGATTCCTACGAAAGTTACCAAGCACTTGCAGAAGACTTACACGAGCTACTAAGTGGGGACGATGACGATAAACAGCTATCCGCGAAGGATGCGCAATTAAGTAAATTAGCTGAGCATTTTTCGTTTAATTTGGATGACGGCACTATCTCTAAAAAGGCGCTAACCGAGTTATTACTCGATAGCTACGGTACCGGTCGTATGGTTTATCGTAATACGCGCCATGCTGTTGAAGGTTTTCCTAAGCGGAAATTACTCGCCCATACCATTGATGGCGAAGACGAAAAATTTGCATGGTTAGTCAATTTTGTTAAGCAACACCAAGATGAAAAACTATTACTGATTACCCACGATAAGGACGATGTGCTGCAATTAAAGGAGTCGCTATATCGCAAAACGGGTATCGATTGTCCTGTATTTCATGAAGATATGACGCTAATTGAGCGCGATCGTGCCGCAGCCTATTTTGCCGATAGCGATGAAGAAGGAGCGCCTTTACTACTGTGTTCGGAGATAGGTAGTGAAGGGCGTAACTTTCAGTTTTGCCATCGCTTGATTTGTTGGGACTTGCCAGAGCATCCCGATGTACTCGAGCAACGCATTGGCCGCCTTGATCGAATCGGGCAAAGCCAAGATATAGAAATTCATGTTTGTGTTGAATCTGCATTAGCCAAGCAACGACTTCACTGGTTTCACGATGTGCTTGCATCGATAGAACAAATTAACCCCGCCGCTGGTTTGATTCACGATATTTGGTTTGAGCGATATTGTGAAAATCCAACCGATGTCGAGCCAGAAGTGCGCAAGCAACTTGCAGATTGGTTGCAACAGTTAGAGCAAGGGCGTGATCGCCTTTTGGAGATGAACAGTTGCCGTAGGCCAGATGCAGATCAGTTACTTGAAGCCGTTAAACAACACGAAAAAGAGACCCATCCGCAGGTACTACTTGAGCAAATGACCGATGTGTTAAATATTCATTACGAGCAGCTCGACGAAACTCGCTATCGTCTTGTGCCATCGGATCAAATGCTAGTTCCTATGATCCCAGGTATTCCCATCGAGGGTTGTGAAGTCACTTTTGATCGCGCGACGGCAACTTCTCGCGAGGATATCGAGTTTATTACTTGGGATCACCCACTAATGCAAGGCTTGGCGGAGATGATTGGGCTATCAGATTTAGGTGTAGCCAGCGTTGGTCTATTACCTAATAAAAGCTTAAAACCAGGGATGTTGTTTGCCGAGGTTTTATTTAACCTTACCGTGCAATCAGCACATGCCCGCCAAATACAGCCCTATTTGGTGCAGTCAGGTTTACGTGCTGTGGTAACGGCCAGTAATAAGGCTAACATCAGTACTGCGTTACCCTCACAACAGTTAAGCCAGTTGGTGGAAAAGGCCGATAAGAAAATACGAAAAGCGGTTGTTGGCGATTATCGTGCGCAGATATCAGAGCTTGTAGATAAAGCTGAGTCACTTGCTATGAGTGAGACGAAAGATGTGATTGAGCAGTCATTAACGCAGCTCAATGAGCGTGCTCAGCTTGAGCTTACCCGACTTAAACAGTTACAGCAGCGAAACCCTGATATCAGTGATCAAGATATTGATAAATTAACGAACCATTTTGATAACGTGCGCAATGCTTTACAGGGAGCTTGTAAGCCTACTATCAATGCAATCCGCTTATTGGTGACCTATAGGCCGTAAATAAAAATAAAAAAGTTAAAAAATAATTTTAAGCTTTTTATTCAGTTAATGAGACTATTGTTTTCTTTTTAAGAATAAAACTCTCATTAAGTGATATTGGTGTCGTCATTATCTATCCCTTTTTTAATCTAGGTATATTGCCCTCAATAGTTAGACTATAGTGGGTTTTTATACCTCTGAATTTTCTTGTATGATAGCGCCGTTTTTTAGTCTACCTCCTTTTATTTTTTACCGATATCGATACAAAATTTACAAACCCTACGGGATTATTCCATGCTTCGTGCTCTTACCTTTGTGGTATCTATTTTTTCACTTTTTCTTTTTTCTTCTTTTGTTTTTGCCTCCGACGCTAGTGCCATAGCAGAAGGCAGCCGATACGATTTAACCGCATCATCGATAGGTTATATCTGTTTAGTAGTTTTCGCGATTGCCTATGCTCTAGTCATTGGTGAAGAGTATTTACATCTGAGAAAATCAAAACCTGTTTTACTCGCGGCGGGGATCATTTGGTCTTTAATTGCTATTTATTATGCGAATCGTGGTTATGATTCCATCGTTGAAGAAGCGCTGCGACATAACCTACTCGAATACGCCGAGCTACTACTTTTCTTGCTAGTGGCTATGACTTATATCTCAGCACTGGAAGAGCGCAGAATGTTCGACTGGTTACGTGTCTGGCTGGTTTCTCGCGGTTTGGGTTATAGGCAATTGTTTTGGACGACAGGTGTTCTCGCATTTTTTATCTCACCTATAGCCGATAACCTAACAACCGCATTGGTGATGTGTGCCGTTGTACTTGCTGTTGGGGGTAAAAACAAAAACTTTGTCAGCCTTGCTTGTATCAATATTGTAGTTGCTGCAAATGCTGGCGGTGCCTTTAGCCCCTTTGGTGACATCACAACGCTAATGGTATGGCAGAAAGGTTTAGTGCCATTCCAGCAGTTCTTTGTTTTATTCTTGCCCTCGGTCGTTAACTTTCTAATCCCAGCGGCAATAATGACCTTTTTTATTACTAAAGGTAAGCCTGCTTTAGAAGATGGTGAAGGTCAAGTTGAAATGAAACGCGGCGCTAAGCGTATGGCGGTATTCTTTTTACTAACGATTATGACTGCCATCATTGGTCATAGCTTTCTTCACCTCCCACCAGTCTTTGGCATGATGACTGGGCTTGCTTACCTACAGTTCTTTGGGTACTTTTTAAAGCGTACACTGCCAAGCTCGCTCGACCGAAAACGTCGTTTTTATCAGGATAACCCCGAAAAACTCGATGAGCTAAATAAAATAACGGAATTTAATGTCTTCAGTCATATTCAGCGCGCCGAGTGGGACACCTTAATGTTTTTCTACGGTGTTGTTATGTGTGTAGGTGGTTTGGGCTTTTTAGGCTACCTAGGTATGGTCTCAGAGATAATGTACACCCAGTGGAATCCACTTTATGCCAACATTACCGTGGGGGTGCTTTCTGCTATTGTCGATAATATCCCGGTGATGTTTGCCGTACTTACCATGAACCCCGATATGGTACTTGGGCAATGGTTACTAGTAACACTTACTGCAGGTGTAGGTGGTAGCCTATTATCTATTGGTTCTGCTGCCGGTGTTGCACTTATGGGGCAGTCTAAAGGCCAGTACACATTCTTTAGCCATTTAAAATGGGCGCCTGTCATTTCCCTTGGCTATATTGCTAGTATCTATTGCCATTTGTGGGTGAATGCTGCTTTATTTTAAACCTTACTGTATACGATAAAAGTATAAGTATTATTTAAATACTAATAAAAAAGGCTACGTAAGTAGCCTTCTTTATTAGGTTGAAAGTAAGCTGAGAGCTTAGTGCTGGTGGCCGCCTGGTCCATGTACATGGCCGTGTTCAAGTTCTTCGGCGCTGGCTTCACGAATTTCGGTGACTTCGATATCAAAGTGTAAGTTTTTACCCGCTAATGGGTGGTTGCCATCAACGGTGATAGTATCACCCTCTACTTTAGTAACAGTAACGACTTGTTGGCCGTGCTCGGTTTGTGCGTGAAAGTCCATACCCGCTTGGATATCGTCAACGCCTGCAAACATGGATTTTGGTAGCTCTTGTACAAGAGAGTCGTCAAGTTCGCCATAGCCGTCGGCAGGCTTTACAACAACAGATAGTTTATCACCTACAGCTTTACCTTCGAGCTCGCGCTCAAGGCCTGGCACAATGTTACCTGCACCATGAAGATACGGTAATGGCTCTTGGCCTTGTGATGAATCAACGGTATTACCATCGTCATCCTTTAGGGTGTAGTGAAAACTCGCTACGCTATTTTTAGTAATACTCATAAAGATTCTCGTTATTGATGTGTGTAAATATTATAAACCGACAACGGTTGTGTTGCCGATGGTTGCATCGGTTAGCTCAATGCTAAATTGTTTTTTATCGTCTTTTAATTGTATCAGCTTAACAAATAAGTACTGCCAGTCGGGTGCAACCCAAATAAAGGTGACACGGCGCTTCTTTTCGCGCACTACTTTAATTTTTAAAGTGTCAAAAGTCCCAGCTTTGGTTGTTATGCTCTCTTTGCCTATTATTTCGAACTGGTTTTTCTTAAAACGATTTTTATGCACGATATTATAGATGATACCGTGCTTATTTAATAATAAGTCCTGTTGTAGCTGTAGCTGGAAGCTTAATCGATCGAGTGCACGCGCTAGATAGCTAATCTCTTCTTGTTGTTTTTTAGTTGTTCGCGTAATGGTTTTTTTATTGTGATTAAAGTTAAGTTGCGATTGTTTAACTGCCCCAGTGATATTACGTTTACTTGAGAACTGTTGTGGCCGAATATCGTTATTTTTCCACGTAAACTGAGCACTTTCCTTAAGGCTTGCAAGCCAGGAGCTTGCTCTAAAATTAAGCTCGTAAAGCCCATTATCTAAGAGCTTATATTCGCGATAGGCGCTAACGGCAAAGCCATTAATTACTGCATCGTAGTTAGCTTTAAAAAAGGGGACACTTGTCTCAGAAGTGGCAGGGGCAGGCGTTTTAGCAGCACTATTGATGCTAAACAATAAAATGAGCAGGAACAAGGGTGTCTGTTTTACAGTGCTAATCATCATAGTCCCCGTACTTTGCCACAGTACTTATGTTGTACGTGAATCTATTTGATGGCCTGTTTTAGGTAATAGTTCATTATCTAATGATACGCTATCTTCTTTTATTGTTAATCGCTCTTTGGCGAACCAATCTACTGCCATGGGGTAGATGATGTGCTCTTGTGCTTGTACGCGCCTACTTAATGTATCAACGGTGTCACCCTCAAGTATCGGTACAATGGCTTGAATAATAATGGGGCCACCATCGAGTTCTTCAGTGACAAAATGCACACTGACACCGTGAGCTTCGTCTTTGTTATCCAGTGCGCGTTGATGTGTGTGTAAGCCTTGGTATTTAGGCAACAACGATGGGTGGATGTTAAGCATACGGCCTGTGTAATGGCGTACAAACTCAGGTGTAAGTATCCTCATAAAGCCAGCCAATACAACAAGTGTTGGCTGGTAGCTATCTATAGCGCTTGCCAGTGCATCATCAAAGCTGGCTCTATCTGGGTAATCTTTATGTGCAAGTACATGTGTCGGGATGTTGTGCTTTTGTGCTCGCTCAATCCCATAAACATCGGGCTGGTTACTAATCACCGCTTCAATGCGAATAGGTAACTCGCCCGCTATTTGGCCATCAATTAATGCCTGTAAGTTTGAGCCGCTGCCAGAGATTAATACAACAACTCGACAAGCATTATCAAGCGTCGGCATTTAGGCATTACCTTTGAGGACAACTGCATCGCTATTGCTTGGTTTATCTTCTATTTGGCCAATAATCCATGCATTCTCGCCACAATCTTGTAGTGTTTTAAGCGCTGTTTGTGCGTTGTCTTGGCTAACGCAAATGACCATGCCAACACCGCAGTTAAAAGTACGGTACATTTCTGTCGAATCAATATTGCCTTTTTGCTGTAGCCAGGTAAATACTGCTGGCATATCCCAACTTTTAGTATCGATCACAGCGGCTGTATCTTCGGGTAATACGCGAGGAATATTCTCTAGTAAACCGCCACCAGTGATATGCGAGATAGCATGAACGGGTAGAGTGTTAATCAGTTTGAGTACAGATTTAACGTAAATACGTGTGGGTTCTAACAAGGCTTCTGATAGTGTTCTGCCATCTTCAGTACTGACTTTTTGGCTAAGGTCGGCATTGCTATGCTCGATAACCTTACGAATTAATGAGTAGCCATTGGAGTGTGGGCCGCTAGAACCCAGTGCAATTAGGGTATCGCCCGATAAAACTTTGCTACCATCAATAAGCTCGTCTTTTTCCGCCACACCTACGCAAAAGCCTGCAAGATCATAGTCTTCACCTTCGTACATCCCTGGCATTTCGGCAGTTTCACCACCGACTAAAGAGCAAGCCGAAAGCTCGCAGCCTTTACCAATACCTGTAACTACATCAGCGGCAACATCAATGTTAAGTTTGCCGGTGGCGTAGTAATCAAGAAAGAATAGTGGTTCTGCACCACAAACAATAAGGTCATTAACACACATGGCTACTAGGTCGATGCCAATGCTATCGTGCTTGTTTGCATCCATTGCAAGACGTAGCTTAGTGCCTACGCCATCAGTGCCTGACACCAGTACAGGCTTTTTATAGCCCTCTGGTATTTCACATAAAGCGCCAAAGCCACCTAATCCTGCCATAACTTCTGGGCGACGTGTACGTTTTGCAACGCCTTTGATGCGCTCGATTAAGGCATTGCCTGCATCGATGTCGACACCAGCGTCTTTATAGCTGAGAGATACATCGTTAGTGGATGATGGGTTAGATGAAGAGGCTTTATCGGAGGAGTTGCTCATAATGTGGTGCGATATTCCCAAAAATTTAAAAAGCGCTATTCTACCAGTTTGTTATTCACACAAGTAGGTTTATTAGGTGATCTTTATCATCTTTATCTTTTCAGGCTTAACAGGCCTCTAACGAGGTGTTGTGAGTATGGATTTTTACTGTGTTTCTATGTCAAACTAAGGCAGATATTAATATGCTTACCAACTCATATATCAAAGAGAGAGTATTGGGTGTTTTCGAGATCATTTTTTGTTTCAGCAAGCTCTGTTAAGTCACAATTAGCTCATTTAAGACTCGCTAAACTGAGCCTATTAAGTAGTGTTTTCATTCTTGGATCAATGATATCGCTGTTTAGCTATGGGGCTAAAAGTGTTGATATATATAGTGTGCAAGAGTTAGTTGTAAACCAGTCTAATGAGGTGCGCAAAGAGGCAGCAGCTCGTGGTTTGAAAACTGTATTTGTTAGGCTCGCAGGTAGCAAAGAGGTATTACAAGCACCGGCGGTACGAGAGGCTATTGCTAAGGCTTCAATTTATCTCTCTGAGTTTGGCTATCAACAAACCAATCGGTCAATCACTATTGCCGGCGCTCCTAAGCCTGCAAGCCTCTTAGTGATGCGTTTTGCACAAGCGCCACTTGAAAAAGTCCTCAAAAATAATCGCTTGCCTATTTGGTTATCTAATCGCCCGGATATTTTAGTTTGGGGTGCATTTAATCGTGGCAAAAAATCCTATATGGGTGCTGATTCTACAATGGCTAGATCATTAAAAAGCGCAGCCTCTGAGCGCGGATTGCCTATCACTAACCCTGTACTCGATTTAAGTGATCGCTCTAGTTTATCGGCCTCTCGTCTATGGGCATTAGATGAAGACTCTATTCTCGATGCCTCCAAACGTTATGATACTAATGCCATTTTAGCCGGACGTTTTAGTAAAAGTGATGGTCAGTGGAATGGTAATATGCTCTTGTTACATTTAGGTAAAACCAATTACTTCTCGGCAAGCAATAAGAGCCAGCGTGCTGTTGCGCGCTCCATCATCGATCAGGTAACGGATCATTTAGCAAATATTTACGCAGTAGCACCTAATGGATTGGGTAATCCGCGTTCAGCTATATTACAGATCAATAATGTTGAAGATTTTGATTATTATGCCTCGGTTATTGCTTATCTAGAGTCGCTGCCATTGGTTGACGGATTGAATGTGGTACGAGTACATGAAGGACGACTCGTTGTTAAAGCGAATTTAAATTCAAGTATTGAGCGCTTAATTAATACCGTTAAACTCGATAAAAAATTGCGCTTTGTTGAAACTCAAACCCCTACTATTAATTCGGGTAGTTTCAATTCAACGGCTGATCCTTTAGTTAAATCTTCGGTTGATGTGATTCATGAATTTGTGTGGCAAGAATAACGCCTGTGCTTAAACAAATTCCATTAGCGATTTCTCTTGAGAGCTCGGCTGTTTTTGATAATTTTTTTGTATCTGAGAGCAATCAAGCGTTAATAGCCGATTTAAAAAACTTCGGTACCAATATCTCACCAGATAATTTCATTTATCTGTGGGGAGAGCAGCAGAGCGGCTTGAGCTATTTGTTGAGCGCTATTCAAAATAATCTTTCCCAACTCCCAATGCAGTATCTTCCTTTAAAGGATTTAGCGGCTTATCCGCCTGCGATGATTTTAGAGGGCGTTGACGAACGGCAACTTGTTTGTATCGATGATATTGACGCTATTTGTGGTAGCACTGAATGGGAGGAGGCTTTATTTCATTTATTTAATCGTCTGCGCGATCGAGGTAGCTACTTAATCATTACCAGCCACACTGCACCGAGAGAGTTATCTCTCGATTTACAAGATTTATATTCGCGTCTACAGTGGGGTATTACTCATCATTTAAAACCACTTAGCGAAACAGATAAATATGCGGCAATAAAAATGCGTGCAATGCAATTAGGGTTAGAGTTACCCGATGATGTGGCTAATTTTTTACTAAAACGCGTTAAGCGCTCTTCTAGCGAATTATTTTCGATGATGACAACATTGGATACTGCGTCTTTGGCTAATCAGCGTAAGTTAAGTATCCCTTTTGTCAAACAAGTACTGTCACTTTAAGGTTTAAATCTTAAGGCTTAATAGTCAAACGCTGTAACCAACGGCTGGCAAACATCCCTGCTATAAATACAGTAATGGTTGCAACGAGTCCAAACCAGTCATGAAAGTCTCGGGTGGGTGAATAAACCTGCACAACATAACTAATAAAATAAGCGAGCATTAAAAAGCACAGCCAGCTATAGCTACGATAATATTTAGCGAGTAGCCCTGGCAAAATTGCTATTAAGGGAAGCGTTTGTAGTAGCCATATTCCCCAAAAGCTTGGCGATGATACCCAAGCATCTAGAGCGATCACGCCTAGCAGGATAATGTAGCCCATAAAGGTCAGCCACAGAGCGTGGTTAATTTTTTTATCTTTTGTCATTAATGCCATAGTTTGCGTATCTTAAAATTTATCTTATGAAGGGGTGTTCAGTTTGAGTGCCGTTAGTGCAATACGTTTGCCTAATGCTTCGCTCAATATCTTTTCTTCATCACTGATTGGATGTTTGCCGTCGTGCCCTGCAAGATGTGATGCACCGTAAGGTGTGCCCCCGGTACTGGTCGACATTAATGAGGGCTCGCTATAGGGTAGGCCAAGCAGCATCATGCCATGATGTAATAGCGGTAGCATCATAGTTAGTAAGGTGCTTTCCTGCCCGCCATGTAGGCTGCCGGTCGAGGTAAAAACACCTGCAGGCTTGCCAATTAGATCCCCGTTTAACCAATGGCTGCTGGTGCTATCCCAAAAATATTTTATGGCCGCAGCCATATTACCAAAGCGTGTAGGGCTACCGAGTACTAACCCCGCGCAGTGTTTTAAGTCATCGGGTGTACAGTAAAGTGCTCCACTGGCGGGTATTGCTTCACTAACCGCTTCACACTCAGTGGAGACTTTAGGTACTGTGCGAATACGTGCCTCGGTACCTGTTTTTTCAATACCATTGGCAATATGTTGTGCCATTTTTTCTGTAGCGCCATTAACGCTGTAATAAAGCACTAAAATATAGGGTTGGGCCATTACGTAGTAACCTGAATGCAAAGTAAAGTGTATTGATGAGCAATGAATTGCTGTGACTACTCTTATTGTTACTATTAAAGTAGAGCTAATACATTCTCGGGAGGGCGGCCAATAATTGCTTGATTGTCTTTGACCACAATAGGGCGCTCTAATAACTTGGGGTGTTTAACAATCGCATTAATCAGTGTTTGCTCATCAAGCTCGACATTGCCCAAGCCCAATTCTTTATAGGCATCTTCTCCGCTACGCATTATAGCGCGTACCTCTACGTTCAGTTTGACTAAGAGATCTTTAATCGCGCTCGCATCGAGTGGCGACTCTAGATATTTAACGATAGTGGGTTCGATACCTTTTTCTTCGATTAAAGCCAATGTTTGGCGTGATTTAGAGCAACGCGGATTATGGTAAATGATCATAGGTCTATTCTCGGACTTTCAATGTTTTCAAATACTTAATAGTTTACGTGTTAGCTAATAGTTTGTCTTGTTTGTATTTTAATAAGCCCTACGCCACCTGCTAAGCGCTAAAAGCCTATCTACCCTTATAAACTGGCCGTTATGGTTGTTCAAGCAAGATTGTGCCTAAAAATTAGGCACAATAATTTGTGCTTTAAAGCTGGCGATTGAAAAAAATTGTCTATACTTAATAGTGAGGTTGGTGCTAGTTGTTGTGCTGCATAGCTCTTCTAAAAGCCCGCCATCTTTATTTAATCAATAATGAAAGCATTGTTATGGGAATACCTCTATTAATTTGTGATGACTCTAATATGGCCCGTAAGCAGGTGGCGCGCTCGCTACCGACGGACTGGGATGTTGATATAACCTTCGCGACTAACGGTGTTGAAGGCTTGCAAGCTATTAAGGAAGGCAAAGGTGAAATAACATTTTTAGACCTTACTATGCCCGAAATGGATGGCTATGGTGTGTTAGAGCATGTTTTTTCTGAAGGCTTAAATGCAATGGTGATTGTTATCTCAGGCGATATACAACCAGAGGCTCACGAACGTGTTAAGAAAATGGGTGCGCTTGAATTTATTAAAAAACCGATTAATAAAGAGAAGTTAGCTGATGTTTTGAATGCTTACGGCTTGCATCAGAGCTGATCGGATCAGCTCAGCTCAACTGGTTTCATCTCCTTAGTTTAATGATGTCATTCTTGCAAAAAAGATAATCAAAGGTCTTTACTATGAGCGTTAGCTTACCACTCAATGAAGAGCAACGAGATTGCCTTCAGGAACTCACTAATGTGGCTATGGGCGCTGCGGCTGAGTCGTTGGCCGAACTTACCCAGAGTTTTGTAGAATTACCTATCCCCGTTATTCGCTGTGTTGCAAGCAGCGATCTTGTCTCTTCCTTTGATGAAATAGCCGATAACTTGCCTGCCTGTGTTATTAGCCAAAATTGCTCTGTGGGTGATGTTTTTTTCCGTGGGCTAATGATTGTAGGTGACGAAAGTATTAACAACTTAGCAAATACGACTAAACGGACTTTATCCTCAGAGGGTGAGCATCAACAACTACTTAGTGAGTTGTTTGATACAGTCACTAAGACATGTTTTGAACAGTTAGGTGATATGTTTGAAATAGACGTTGAGCGACAAGCAGCAGTCGTACAGGCTTGTCATATATTGCCTGAACTATTTGATATGAATCTTATAGTTAAAACACCTACAACAATTGCCGTTGAGATCAATTATAAAACGGAGTCTAATGACTTTGATTGTCATTTGTTGTTGTTATTTCCCGATAATATCTTTAAAAAGCTGGCAGACCAACTCGATATTTTATTGCATTAATACTTGTCATATTCTTGATGTATTCCTATCTTTTACGCGCACTCCACGATTTATTGTAAATTACCGTTTTTGAATAATTTGTTATGCCTCGTTACCCAATACGCGTTATGATTCTGGCTATATATAAGCTTTTAATAATTAATTGAACGGATAAGTTTAATGAGCCGCTTTGCAAAACGTTTTACGGGGTTCTCGGGTACAGCTTCACTAATGGAAGATTTGGGTGATGCCCTAAATAAAAACCCAGAACTACTTTTTATGGGGGGTGGTAACCCTGCACAAATAGAGGCGGCAGAACAATGTTTTGCAAAGCATTTACAGCTTATTGCCAATGATGGGCAAGCTCTACACAAATTAGTGGGTGAGTATCAACCTCCGCAGGGTGACCCTATATTTTTAAATTTGCTTGCCGAGTTTTTAAATACGCAATATGGCTGGCCCGTAACAGCAGAAAATATCGCCATTAGTAATGGTGGTCAATCGGCGTTTTTTAGCCTATTTAATATGTTGGCGGGTGACGATGATAGTGATAATCATAAAAAGATATTACTGCCCATGGTACCAGACTACCTAGGCTATGCCGATACAGGCTTAAATGCCAATATGTTTAAAGCCTACGCGCCCAAAATTAACCAGCTCGATGATACATTTTTTAAATACACGATAGATTTTGATGCACTAGAAGTAGATAAAAATATAGCGGCGGTTTGTTTATCTCGTCCTACTAACCCTTCTGGTAATATTGTTACTGATGAAGAAATTATCGTCTTAAAAAAGCGTTGCGCAGAGTATGGTATTCCGTTAATTCTCGACCTTGCCTACGGTAAACCCTTTCCCGATGTGACTTTTGTTAATCACAATTTACTGTGGGATGAAAACACAATTTTAATTTTTAGCCTATCAAAGCTAGGCTTGCCAGGTGTAAGAACCGGCATCGTTGTTGCCGAAAAAGACACAATAAAACGCTTTTCGCGTGCTACAGCAAGCTTGTCATTAGCGCCGAGTAATTTAGGGCCTGCGCTAGCCAAATCATTGATTCGTTCGGGCGATTTATTGCCATTAATGGAGCAAACTATTAAGCCTTTTTACGAATCGCAGCTACAGCAAACCTTGGATTACTTGTTAGAGAAAATATCTAGCTTAAATTTAAAAAGTGCACCACTTAAAATTCATAAACCTGAAGGCGCCTTCTTTTTGTGGTTATGGTTTCAAGATTTACCCATTACAAGTCAGGTATTGTACGAGCGCTTAAAAGAAAAGGGGTTGCTAGTGTTATCGGGCCATCACTTTTTTCAGCCGCTGTATAACTCAGAGTGGGCGCATCAACATCAGTGCTTGCGTGTAAATTTTTGTCAGCCTATGGATAAAATAAAGCAAGGTATTGATTTGTTGCTTGAAGAAACAGCAGAGCTTTATCAATAGAGTTTTTTGTTAGGCTTGTAAGCGAAGCTAAATAAGATGAGACGTTAATTAAAAATACAGGACATGTATTTATTTCCAGCGATCAAACCATGCAGTCATGACTTTACGTGAATATTTAGTGGTGCCGTAGCTGCCATTATAGCGAGCCAATGCATTGGCAATATTCCCTTTCTCACGATCGAGGTAGTGTTTAAGAATAGTGCAGCCGTAACGTAAGTTGGTATCGAGATTAATTAAATTGTCCTCAACCCGGCCTATCTCTTTTTTCCAAAAAGGCATAATTTGCATCATGCCTTGTGCGCCCACAACCGAGACGGCATAAGGGTTAAAGGCGCTTTCTATTTGAATCACTGCGAGTACCAGTTCTGGCTCAAGGCCTGCTCTGGTTGCTTCCCTATGTACCCCACGTAAAATAGTTAGTCGCTCTTTTGGGTCTTTAATATAGCGCTTTAATTTATGGCTCATAGCCGTTAGCCATACCTCTGCATCAAAGCGGTCTTCAAAGCTATCGGCCGACGAAATAGCCTTAATCAATTCTGCTCTAAGTTCATCATCAACGGCTTGGCGCTGGCTACCCGTGTTGGCAAATACTGTTTGAGGAAGTGCACTTGTTATAAGTAGTAAACTGATAGATATAGCGATAGAGGCATACCATGCAGATATAGTTTGCATGGTATGTTTTATCCTTAAAGCAACTAAACGTCCCTGTGTTATTGTCTCGTTTATACTACTGCTCATTTTTATTATTGTTTACTTATTTTTAGGGGTAACTCTATATGTTATCCAAAAACTCCATTAATGAATCCGTCTCAATATCTTGGCTGTTTTCGTCACGGCGCCCTTTGTATTCTAGGGTGCCTTTTTCTAAACCACGATCACCGACAACCACGCGGTGTGGTATGCCCATTAACTCTGTATCGGCAAGCATAACACCTAAACGTGCTTTGGGCGTATCCATATAAAGTACGTCATAACCTTTTGCGCTAAGCTCTTCATACAAAGCCGCACACTTTGTACGTACAGCCTCGGACTTATGTGCATTGATAGGTATAAGCGCAATATCAAAAGGTGCGATAGAAGCAGGCCAAATAATGCCGTTATCATCGTGATTTTGCTCGATAGTTGCAGCAACAATACGCGTCACACCAATACCATAACATCCCATAGACATTATTTTACTTTTTCCGTTCTCATCGAGTACGTTAGCATTGAGTGCTTTACTGTACTTATCGCCGAGCTGAAAAATGTGCCCGACTTCAATACCACGCTTAATCTCTATAGTACCTCTACCGCAGGGGCTTGGGTCACCGACCTCAACGTTACGAATATCAGCAATGTTTTCAGAGCTGCTTATGGCAGCGTCAATATCACGCTCCCAATTAATACCCACATAATGCACATCTTCTTTGTTAGCACCGCAGACAAAATCACTTAATAATGCAGCTGCGCGATCAACCACTACTTTTATTGATAAACCCTTTGGCCCTAGTGAACCTACTTTACAACCAATCTCGGCCTCTATTCTCTCTTCTGGTGCAAAGGTCAGTGGGGTTGCAATACCGGGTAGCTTCTCTGCTTTAATTTCATTTAGAGTATGGTCGCCACGTAATATCAAGGCAACTAATGGTTGCTCGCCTTCTTCGTTAGCTTCGCCCAATACAATCAAGGTTTTGACTGATTGTTCGGGTGCGCTATTTAAAAACTGAGAGACGGCCTCGATAGTGTGCTGGCCAGGTGTTGCAACTTCTTGTAAATCTGCCGCAGGTTCTGGGCGGCTACCCTCGCTTATTGCCTCGGCCATTTCTATATTGGCGGCGTAATCACTGGCGCTACTAAAGGCAATATCATCTTCGCCGCTATCGGCTAGTACATGAAACTCATGAGAGGCCGAGCCACCTATCGAGCCGTTATCGGCAAGTACAGGGCGATAATCAAAACCGATGCGATCAAAGATAGCGCAGTAAGCTTTGTGAGTGTCATCGTAAGTTGCTTGCAATGATTCCTGGTCAACGTGAAAGGAGTAGGCGTCTTTCATAATAAATTCACGCGAGCGCATAACACCAAAGCGTGGGCGTATTTCGTCGCGAAACTTTGTCTGAATTTGATAAAAATTAGCAGGTAGCTGCTTATAGCTGCTTATCTCATTGCGCACCAAATCAGTGATTACTTCCTCATGAGTTGGCCCTAGGCAAAAATCACGGCCGTGTCTGTCAGCTATACGTAATAACTCTGGACCATACTCTTGCCAGCGCCCCGATTCTTGCCAAAGCTCTGAGGGTTGTACGACTGGCATTAATAATTCTTGTGAGCCTATATTATTCATTTCTTCGCGCACAATATTCTCAACTTTGCGTAATACACGTAAGCCTAGAGGTAACCAAGTGTAAAGGCCAGATGCTAATTTGCGGATAAGGCCGGCACGTAACATAAGTTGATGGCTGATAACTTCTGCATCGGCGGGGGTTTCTTTAAGGGTGGCGATTAAAAAACGGCTAGCGCGCATTGAATAGTATTCCTAACAAGAATGATAAATTTATTATTGAAGATGTGTATTTTCATCAAATTAGCACGAAAATGCCACTAAAGAATGTAATTTAGTAGGTTAGAATAATGGTTTACAGCCAGTATCGAGCAAGTTATGTCAGATCAGTCATTTTTATTGCATCCACAACTAGAAACCGATACCCATATTGTTGGGTATTTTCCATTATCGTTGGTGCTATTGTGCAAAGATGCCAACTACCCTTGGTGTATATTAGTGCCAAGGCACGTTGATATTCGAGAGATTCACCACCTAAATCCTGCCGATAGGCAAGTGTTATTGGCAGAATCCTGCGTACTTGCCGAGAGTATGGAGGGCCTATTTAAGCCCATAAAAATGAACGTAGCCGCCCTTGGTAATATGGTGCCACAGCTACATATTCACCATATAGCAAGATTCGAGAATGATGCCGCATGGCCAGCACCTATTTGGGGTAAAGAAGCTGCAAAGGAATACGATAGCGAAGTACTGGAGTCGCGCCTACAAGATTTAAGGGAATTGCTTACAAATAGCGATATAGCATTTAAATCATAGCTTTAATCGAGTGCAAAGATTGGGGGTAGAGATTTTCCCAAGATCAGTAGACCACTTCTCTTGATCAGTTTATGATGGCCTAAGCCCTTGATATATAAAGGGTAGATAATATGATCAAGGGAAAACAGTTGTGTCATATATTCTCTCTAATCTCTTGATCATAAAATACATAAGTAGATAGCTTCTATCTAACCAATTGTTTTTATTAGAAAAAGGCCTAAACCCAAACTGTTATTTATTTTGATCAAGAGAATGGTGATAAGTGGAAAGGGTCTATTGAATAAACTGTTAGGCAACAAGGATAATCTATGGATAAATGGGAGGAATTCTATAGCCCTTACTTCGAATCAGTTGAAGAGTTAAAACACTTTGTATCTTCTTGCGAAAATCTTACGCTTGAAAATAATAATCATCGTGCAAAGATTATGATGCATCAAGGTCAACGTTTAATCTCATTAGCTGATAACTCTGAATGTATGGATATAGAAAGAGATCGAGACCTTTGCACGATCTCATAATTTTCGTCCTAAATTCTAAAATAGCGTAATTTTTGATAATTCATGCCGTTATTTTCGTTTTCAATCGTATCAAGCCTAATAAAGATGCCATATCTCCGTCGCAAGACGGATTACCTCTATGTACATTGAATAGAACTTCGATGAAGTAACATCGCTCGTTTGAGATTATGTGCAATGCACATTAATCCTAAACGTGCTTTGTTTCTTGCTATTCCAAGGTAACGCGTATTAGCCATTCCATGATGTTGCTTCAGTACTCCAAACGTTCTCTCTACAATACTTCGTGTTATTGAGATCTGTTGATTTTTTCTTTTTTGTTTCTCTGTTAGAGGTTTGTTGCGATAAGCACGTTCCAGTATTCGATTTTCTACACGTTTACTTTTAAGCGATTCATCTCGCTTCTGACTTTTATAGGCACTGTCTGCATACGCTTCCTTTTCCTGACCTGTCAGTAAACTTTCAAAGACCTGTGAGTCATGTACGTTTCCAGCAGTAAAATCGTAGCGTTTGATGTATCCATCTTCTTCTACATTGATATGGGCTTTGAAACCATACGTTGTTTTACGCATGCCATCTGAGCCATTCTTTACGTTGTAAGCTGCTTCTTTATCCTGTGTGTTATTTCCTTGTTTGTCTTTGTTTGGACGATTGTTCTTGGCTTTAATCACACTCGCGTCGATGATACTGATTTCTCCACTTCTTATTATCAGACCTCTATCTCCGAGCTATAGATTAACTTCTTCGAGTAAAGACTCGTATAAATTCAGATCCTCTAATAGATTACGAAAACGCCAAAAGGTCGAATGATCTGGGACGTTCTCACTTAAGCTAAGACCAACAAAACGGCGAAACAGTAAATCACGAGCGAGTTTTTTTCTAAAGCTGGATCACTTAGGCTATACCAGCTTTGAAGGAGTAAGGCTTTGTACATCATCAAAGGTGGCCATGCTTTTTCACCTTGAGACTTAACATGGATCTCTTTGAGTAGTGATTCTATTCTCGACCAGTTGATCAAGTCATGTGCATCATCGAGTTCTTCTACTGCTTTGTGGTTTTTAACAAGATCATCTGCAAAACTGCGTTGTGTGATATTTTTCCAAACCATTTTTAGCGTCTAATTAGATAAAGCTCTATTATGCTATATTTAGTGATCTTTTACTTTCTCGTGCAAAAGTCTCTAATAAGTGAGAAATAGATTCATACTGGTTAAAGTGAGAATTTGGGCTTGGTATTGCTAAGAAAACTGATGCTGATTCCACAAGGCTAATACTTTATAAATCGTAAGTGAAAACATCCTAAAAGGTAGGGGGTGTTTTTCTTTTTGTAGGTTGGGCTGAGGTACTAAGCCCAATATGATTCTTTAGATTTGAGAATCATTGGCTTTCTATCGTCAGCCCAATCTAGTGAGCTAATAAAAACATATTAACTTTCCTCAAAGTTAATCATGGACATACTCTCAAAAAGATTGCATAATTACCATGAATTATGTAAGGTAATTATGCAGTACAAATAAAAAAGTATTGCATAATTATTAAAACGCATAATTATTAAAACGCATAATTATTAAAACGCATAATTATTAAAACTAATGTCATTAAGGATTAAATTATGTTTATTTTCAAAAGATCCAATCTCCCATATTATTTAATTATTAAAATTGCTTTACTCGCGATTTCTGTTTTATTGTATATATCCCCGCTATCTTCATCTCCCGCCTATGCTGCAGATTGTACAAAAGGCGACTCAAATAAACGCTATAGATGCAATTTTACCAAAGGCAAATGGTGGAAGGGAGTAAGAGCGCCCTCAAAATCAGGGCAAAGACTTGTACATGATGATGGAGAGGTTTGGTTTAATCAACTTCTTAACACAGTAACTAATAATAGTGAAATTGTTGTCAATTCACAGAGACGAACAAGTTTTCTTGATCGTGCGGCCACTGACCGAAGAATACGAGTTAAAGACAATACAAGAGGCTCAGCAGTTTTAGCAGGGCAGTTCATACTTGGTTTATCTATACCTGTTTCCGTAATTTGGTCAAACACAAATCAAATAAAGACTTTATCTGCGATTGCATCTGTTGGTGCAAATACATTATATAATATAGTTGCAACGCACTGGAGGTGGGCAGCAAACGATGGCAACAGATTTAACTTTAACAAAGGTCTGTGTTATTACTCAGTATCAACTGGAACAAGAACCTTCCGGAAAAAATTCTCAATCACAAACAACCCTCCCAGATTAATTTATAGCCCTAGGCATGTTACTTATGGTTGGTACAGCAATGAATTTACTCCTGTTTGTAAATAACTAAGTTAAATTATATTTAGTATCAATAAAATGAGTACAGATAATGTTTTTTAAATTTTTATTATCTGTACTCATTTTATAAACCTTGGTTTGCTCTTCATTAAGGATCATAAAACGGTGTCTAATTTAAATTATTTTTTATGTCTAATACTAGGAATTGCATCTGGTGTGGCTGTGGCAAAATGGCAAACTACTAATTTAACTATTAATAATCAACTTGCTACAAATAATAACGCGTTAAATGACACTCAATTTATTAACGACAGCTCTGCATTAAAAAACACACCCACTATTACAGATACCAAACAATTAAAAAACTCACAAACTATAACTACTCAGTCAGTTACGAATAATCAGTCTTTAACAAATTTAAAAAAGAATATCAGTACCGATAGTGAGGGTAGTAAAAAGTTAAATAGTGATAATGAAACAAAAGATGTTTATATTGAACTTTTTCGATTAGATGAAAATACCGATTACAATGAAAGGTTATCGACCTTAGATACAGAAGAATTACAAAAAATAAAAATGGATAAAGCGTTAGCCTCTCAGATACTTTTAACATATTGGGCAAAGAAAAACCCTAGTGCTGCATGGGATTGGACCTTAAATAATGAACATAGAATAGCAAACACACGTTCTCAGTTTAAGGTTATTTTAGAATACTTAAAAATTGATCCTATAGGGGCCGAACAAGCCTTAGAAAATTTATCTGATTCTGCATCTAACTTAAAAAATGATGCTCTAGAAGTAGCAGCTTCAAATTTTTATTACGATAATCCTTTGGATGTTGAAAAATTTTCTGATCAATTCTCCTCAGAAGAATTTAAGGGTCGAGCTGTTCTTTTTATGACAAAGCATCTGGACAGTAACAAGGGATCCGAATCTAGCTTGAAATACTTACAACAACAATCGTATCTATTACCAGAAGAAGCAATTCAAAGCATTGGGATTTCAATTGGTCAAAACATGATAACCAGCGCTATTGACAACAGGAGTATCGATGAAAAATACGATTCACTCATTAATTCAAGTAATGACAAAAAAATCCGCCGAGCAGCAATTTCTGGATTTTTAGAGAATTTAGCAACTTATGACTCTAATCAAGTTATTGATAAAATTAATATTCTTTCTGATCCAGATGATAAAAACAGCGCTATTTTGAGTGTTTTAAGAAACGATAGCATAGATACTCTGTCATCAATTTCTATTGCTAAAAATTTAACAGATGATGAGACTCGAGAAAATGCTATGTTAAAGATAATCAGTAATTGGATATCTAAAAATGATGAAACAGACATTTCTCAGCTTCTAAATCATGAGGAATTAGGGACTAACATAAAGCAATTGGTGCAGGATTTATAATTAACTTATAAATATATTTATGAAAATAATCAATAAAAATATAAACCTAAAAATAGTTTTAATATTATTCTCACTTAGTTTCTTATTAGGATATACCGCCTTTCATAAATTTTTTGCAACAAATAAGGGAATATCTGAACCTATTAAACAAACATCTGTTTCTAAAAAACAGCTTCTATCAAATAATAAAGTATCTACAGATAAAAAAAATAATGATGCTAATAACAGTAATAATACCAAGATAAAAGATTCTGATTCTTTACAGATGAAAACTTTAGCTAAATATAAAATTAATGCAGAAACAAATTTTACTGCCTTACTGGAAAAAATAATAAACAGCGACACAGAATATGCTTTAAAAAAACACGAACAGGATGAAGTGTTTGCCCTATGGAGCCAGAATGATCCACAAGAGGCAATATTATGGCTACAAGGTGTAGGGAATTTTTTATTTGAAGATAATACTCGAAAATCAAACTTGTTACACACTGCCCTTTTAGAGTACTCAAAAAAAGATTTACCAGCAACAGAATTATTAGTATCTGAGTTTGATGAGGGCCTTCAAGAAAGTTTTATTTTGACTTACATACGTTCTAACGCGGTAAGTACAGGAATAATTGAGGATGATATTGTCGCTATTAATTCACTTTTTTCTAATGAGCGTTTAAAAAGTAAGGCGGTAAGAACGCTTATAGACGAATACGTTATATTAAAACCAGATCAAGCACTAAAAGGCTTAAGTCAAATCACTGATAATGAAAACCCAGTACGACATGATTTACAGGTATATCAAGCGGCTTTTTTCTTATCAGAAAACAGTGAGTCGGCAATTTCAGAGGCTGAGATAAGTAATTACCCAAAACCTTTACAAGAATCTATAACCCAAGGCGTAACAAGTAATTTGGTATATAAAAACCCAGAGGAAGCTTATAATTGGGTTATGGGTATGCAGCAAGGTGAAATTAAAGATCATGCGATTAAGGAATTTCTTAAAGCAGATATTGATATAGATTATTCTACGAGTCTTGAAATGTCTTCTCATATTGAAAATGAAAATCAGCAGCTCGCAGCAATACTTCGTAGTGTTTCAGAAAATAGAAAAGCTAACCCAGATACTTTAAAAGAATTTCTTACTAATTCAGCGGGATTATCGTCTCGTAATAAAGAGATGATTGAGAAACTTACTATTACAACTGATAGATAATAACTAGTAGAGACCTTTGCACGATCTCATAATTTTCGTCCTAAATTCTAATATAGCGTAATTTTTGATAATTCACGCCGTTATTTATGTTTTCAATCGTATTTTTAGCGTCTAATTAGATAAAGCTATATTATGCTATATTTAGTGATCTTTTACTTTCTCGTGCAAAAGTCTCAGATCCTTTAAAACTTCTATTCTTACTTATAGCTGTAGAAGCAGTTTCAAAATTACATGATAATTTTTTGGACAGCGGTTATTCTAAAAAATACGTAAACGATTTTTTGAAAAATTCACTACCGAAGAAGATAAGCAGTTTATTCTAGATAATATCGAAATATGTAGAAAAGACGATACAATTTTACAAGATATAACAAACACACTTTATGCAATTCGTTGTGATGTAGTCCACGAAGGTAAGTATTGGAGTTTTGATTTTGCAAACAAAAAACATAATTCTATTCTAACATTTGGTGAAGACCAGCAAATATTAAGAGTCACACTTCACTACCAACAATTTAGGGATATAATTGCTTCATCAATAATTAGAGCAACAACTGATATTCTTAATTCATAAAGTGCCTAACAAGTTGCATCATTGGAAAAAAGACTCGCTCGCGCTCGCATTTTTCCACTGTGCAAGGCGTTATGTTTATGACACATCTGGCAATAACGAATGAGTGAAAAGAATATCATCTCTTACATAGAAATTGATGATCCTACAAATCAGACGAATCATGCTGTAGAGGTTTATGTAACTTTAACTGACGGTTCTAAGCGTTGGTGTTTCTTCCATTCACCAGAAACAATAAAAAATTGTGGTGATTTTTTAAAAAATACAAATATCCGTATTCATTATGGTGCAAAACATATGTTTGTAGTATCTGAGCTTAGTCAAAGTGTAATCAGACAAACGTTAAACCAGCTTGATCAGGCAGGTGAAATTGTAGAATGCACAATAGACATAAAATAAAACATAACAAAAACGTTAAATACGCTTCCTATCGGTCGCCGGACTCCGCGTTGCTCCGCCGTTTACGTGGGCGTTAGCAGCCAAGAGAATTTATGTGCGTACTAAAAATATATAGTGATACATTTTCGTTTAAGGCGTTTTCCGAAGATACTGATATTCCTGTTTATAGTGTATTTGATAAAGGGGAATATCGTAATAAGAAACAGACTAGGGTGGCTAAACATAACGTTTTATCTCTTGATGTGTCTGATAGAGAATGGGACGATTTTCCCGGTCAAGCAGCTGACGCCATAAATTTTCTCTCGAAGCATTATGACGAATTGTTAAAGCTATTAAGCAGCGTAGAAGATGTTAATGCCTGCTTAGATTTTCCGATTTACTCTCGGTTGAGTAGTGAAATTATTAATCAAAATGACTATATTCCAAGGGGCTTGATCTCACTAGCTGGAAAGTTAAACTTAGAGATTGGGATGTCGCAATATTCAAGAGATGCGTTTGAGTAATGTCAGCTAACAAGTTTGTCAACTGGACATTTTTTTCTACGCTCCTTTTTGCGGTGGCTCCGCCATTTTACCGCAAAAATCCACTCCACAAAAAATGCCAGTTACAAAGGCGTTACGTTCCTTAGGAGTATAAGTTTGTGCCTGAAATAGATTTAAGTGATACGGTAGGGTTAGGGCTGATTATTTCTTTAGACAGCGGAGTAGTTTATTCGAATCAAACGGGCGGGACTTCATGTTTACACCCTGAGCTTCAAGGTGTCTATATATCTATGCGAAATGATTACACGGAAGAACACAAAAAATTCCTTTCCCCTGAAGTAGAATTGAGTGATTTTTTTGAGGGTGTTAAGCACAGAGGTGCTGGTGCAACAAATGGTTTGGATTTGGATGATGTTGTCTTTATAGAGTCAGTGTTAGAAAAGTATAACTTAGATGGTAGCATTGAGATTGCTAGAAACAGATTGCATGAATCACATGAGGCTTGGGTCAATGTTTCAATTACTGGTGATAGTGATGTGTTTTCTGGTTTTGGGCCATACCCTCGTAATGCAATTTTAACTTGGGCTAATAGTGATTAAACGTAACAAGTCAAAGCACTCGGATAGCGTAAACGCTACCGGTGTTTGAGGCGTTAGGTTCATATATGTGTATATCATGCCTTGATGAAAAAGATTGGGTTAAAGCTGATTACCGTAGTTTTGCATCATTTGCCCTTGATATTGAATATTTTGAACGGAAGCTGAAAAAAGAAGCGGTTGAATATGTTGAAGAAGGCTGGGGGCCAGCTAAAGCATTAATGTGTAAGTTTAATCAAAAACAGTTTTATATCATGTGTCTTGAGCATGCTGAGCCAGAATATAAAACGATTATTGATTTTTCATATCCATTTACAGGAAGCAATAGTTTTCTAAAAAGTATAATGGAAGAATTGAATATTAAAAATGAAAGCCTTACTTGGAAAAATAATGAAACCTAACAAACCAAAGCACTCGGATTTTGAACTTCCCCCACTTTAGTGGACACCTTCTAATAACTTAGGAGGTGGCGAATGCCAAAATATACTCAACCCCGAAAAACATGGGAATATACCAAAGAGTTTAAAGTGAAAGCAGTGAAACTAAGCTTTCATGAGAATATTCAAGTCAAACAAGTAGCCGAAGGGTTGGATATTCATCCATTTATGCTATCCCGCTGGCGTAAGGAATACCTTGACGGTAAACTGCAAGGAGATGGGAAAAAGAGAATCGGCGTGAATAAGAAAAAACGTTTAATCAGTGATCGAGAGCTAAAAGAAAATCTTCGCCTGAGGCAAGAAGTAGAACGGCTTAAAAAAGAAAATGACCTTTTAAAAAAGTGGCAACGGTATCTCTCGGAACAACATCAGAGCGGTTTGGATTTATCCAGAGATACCGAGAGTTAGGCGTTTACTTTTTATGTGACTGGCTAGGGGTTTCTACCAGTGGTTTCTATGCTTGGGAGAAGCGCAAAGTGTCTCGTCGAAAAGAAAGCGATCACCAGTTACTGACGCTGATTAAGCGTATTTATACAAGTAGTTGTGGTCGTTATGGTAGTCCGAGAGTGCACAAGGCACTGGAGAAACAAGGAGTTTATGTAGGCCGTAAACGAGTTGAGCGGTTGATGAGAGAGGCGAATTTGCAGGGACGAGTTGCGCGAGTCACGTTTCGGCAAGTAGGCCGGAAGCAATTCAATAATAAGGGTAGCAATTTATTGCTAGCTAGAGCAAAGCCTACAGGCATTAATCAAGTGTGGGTAGCGGATGTAACCTATTTAAAAGTCAGAGGTCAGTGGCAGTATTTAGCGACAGTGATGGATCAATATTCACGACGTATCATTGGTTGGTCTTTGTCGATGACTCGCACGACACAGTTGACGAGAGATGCACTGGGTTATGCTTTAAAGAAGCGAGGCTACCCAAAAGGTATTATCTTCCATACTGACAGAGGCATTGAGTTTACAGGTTTTATGTTTCAGTCGTTGTTATCGAAATACGATTTTAAGCATAGCGTTAATCGTCCAGGTTGTTGTACAGATAATGCGTTTATGGAATCGTTTTATCATAGTTTAAAGGGTGAATTGATTCGAGGTTCTGTTTTTACATGTGTTAATCAATTAAGGAAGGCTTTACGTGCTTACATCAATAAATTCTATAATGGGGTAAGGTTACATTCGGGGATAGATTATTTGTCACCAGTAGAATATGAGCAATGTATAGCATAGATAATTATGGTGTCCATTTTATCGGGGGAAGTTCATTTGGTAAAGTGGTCACCTTTTTTGCAAAAAGCGCAAAAAACCTCCAACTTTACCAGTCCGGTGTTTGAGGCGTTATATTTTAATGGAGCTCTGTGATTATAGATAAGCGAATATTTCTTATTGGTACAATATTTGGGCTAGTTGTATTATCTATGCTGGCAACAGTAATTTATTCGAACATAGATACGTATTTTAAGGTATCACTGTATGGTTTAACTCTAATCATATTTTTGGTGGTACAGATCTTTGTCTACAATATGCCAGGGCCTAAAAGCAAAGTGATTTCGAGGAATGTCTTGCGCAGACCTGAGAAATTTAGGCGATGTTGTGTTTTGTTTTGCGGTTTATTTTCACCGCTTATATTAAGTGTATTTATATACATATTATGGTTAAAAATATAACAAAAACATCAAAATCGCCCACAAAAAAACGTGGGCTGGACTCGCTAAAGCTCGCCTTTTATGTGGGCGTTATATCTTAGAGATTCCTGTGCATAATATAATATTAATTTTTTTAGGATTTATCGTAACATTAGCCTCATATTCCAATGATTTAAATGTTAGCGGAGCATCAGAAATTGAATCTTATATCATTTGGGATGATTCTCAGGTTGTAAAGGTTAACTTTCGTGATGGGGTTTCTTGTTATTCACTGGTAGAATATAGCGAAAAAAGTTGGATAGAATCAACCAATATCTTTTTTAAAGATCTGGAGAGATACTCTTCTCTAAATAGCCAAACTCAGTACATGTGTATCTACGAGCCAGTAGAGATTGGAACAACAAAAATAGAGTATAAATTAATTACATTAAAAATATAACAAGCGCAATCACTTGGAATAATTTTCCGCTGCGCTTCAAATTATCCTGTGTTACGGGCATAAGGAAAGCCGATGTCACTTGGTAAAAGGATAAAATCCACTCGGATCGAAAAAGGTATTAAGCTATATCAGATGGCAGAGGGTGTTGGAATAAGTCAGCAAGCATTAAATAAAATAGAGAAAGACTTAGTTAAAAGAACTGGTCACTTACTGGCAATTTCCAAGATCTTAGGGGTAAGTGCTTCTTGGTTAGAGTACGGGGATGAATTTTCATCAAAATCTATAATCGAATTATCAAAACAAGAAAATGAATTGATTTTCGATTTCCGTCTTTTGAGTAAGACGGACCAAGCTTCAGTTCTTAAAATAACTGGAGCTTTAAAGGCTAGAACTAAAGTGAGCAAAAATGCATAACAAGTTAAACCAGTTCGCAGCTGTTTAAAGCGTTAAATATTTTTAAGCTAACCAACGGAAACTATATAAATGAATAAAGAATACTCGACTAGTAACATATTGAATATCGCAAAAAAACAACGTAACTTATTAATAGCTTTTTTCTTATATTTACTTGCAGTCGGAATAATTGCCGCCATATCTGACCCTGCTGTAACGGCAAAAATTAGGCTCATTGCAATTCCACTGGCTATAGCTGTCGTTATTTTGGTTGGGGTATTAGCCTTTACTATATATGGGAAACCTGCTGCTATTTTACTCACCATACTTTGTATAGTTCCTCTAATAAATCTAATAATCTTTTTCGTTGTAAATGGCGGAGCCAATAAAATAATCAAATCCAAAGGGTATAGTGTTGGACTCGCAGGTGCAGATATAAAAGCTATTACAAATGATATTTAACAAGTGTGTTATGTTCGCACGCAAAAATACGCGTGCTGGACGGCTTCCGCGCTGCTCCAGCCGCCCCATACACAGGCGTTAACCCCACAAGATATCGCACATGGAATTTAGAAAAATAATATTTGGAGCCTTCTACATAGTCTACGAATATAGGACTAGTCTAGCAAAAGCACTTGCCACTCCTTTTCTTGCTTATCTTGCAATAGAAGGTTGTGCGTACCTAGATGTGCCTGATTTTATAAGCTGGTTTCTGGCTGCATTAGCATGGGTGGTATATGCGATAATTGCCATCACAACTCATAGGGTCGTTTTATTGGGGCCAAACTCTGTTCCTGAGTGGGGTATAGCTTCGTGGTCCAGGCGAGAAACCTATTTTATTTTACATATATTAGCCTTTGGGCTAATTGCTATGGGGCTATCATTGCTTAGTTTTATCCCCATCGTCGGTGTTATTGCAGCTCTTTTGGTTATCTGCTGGCTTCTGCCCCGTTTTTCTTTAGTTTTTCCGGGCATAGCAGTGGATAAGGGAGTTACTTTTAAGCTGTCGTGGGAACTGACAGAGAACCATCAACTACATATGTTTCTCATAGTAGTACTATTCCCAATATTACTGGCCATACCAGCCATAATATTTGGGCTAATTCCCCACGGTTCTTTTTTATCAAGCATATGTGCAGCTTTTGTTATTGTGTTTGAAATTACAGCTTTGTCTTTAACTTATCAATAAATCACAAACGAAGTGTATGGATAGGGTTAACAAGCAGCAGCACGTAAGCCCGGCAAAAAACGCCGGGCAGGACGGCCTACATTGCGCTTCGCTTCATTTCGGCCGCCCGTGTGCTGGGCGTTATGTGTATTAGGAAGATTATGGAAAAAACTACAGCAGAAGGCTTTTTGGAAACCCTAGCATGGATTGAAGCTCCTATCTCAAAAATGGATCAGCATGTTTGGGAATTCGAAGAATCTGAAAGAAGGAAATATCTTGAGCTGGCGAGCAATTTCATGAAATGCCATTTTGAGCTCATGATGTCTGTGGTAAACCAGTTTCCAGAATTAGACCCAGATGGTAAGGGCGAAGAGAATTATAAGAAACTAAAAAGTAAGTACTCTAAGAGTAAGTAGTATGCTGCTACGAGTCATACACATAACAAGCAAATCAAAGATCGCCCACAAAGAGATGTGGGCTGGACCGTCACTACGCTCCGGCCCTTTATTTGGGCGTTAGGTATTGTAATGAATTTAAAAAGTAATCTTAAAGGTTCAAATATAATAGGCTCAATGATTGGATTTATATTAGGAATGAGCGAGGGAAGTCAATTGGGTAGTATTGAAAATTGGCCTTTTTCTACAGCCGAAGAGATGTATGTAATCTTAATTTTTGCTGTTGTTGCTCCATGCCTTTCTACTGTAGCCAATACGGTTGTATTTAGAAATATATTTAAATTTATGGAAAGAATTAATAGCTTTATTGGCTTTTATGCATTAATGGTTTTATTTTTTTTCACTTCATCAATATATGGGTTTTTAATAATGTTATCTTCGGATTCGGGGGTTGACTTAGTATCTTCTTCCTCCTTATTTTTTGCAGCAGGCATAGGGTTCTTCCTAGCTTATTGGTTAGATAAAAAATTTGGATATTGGTATATGAAAAATGCCTAACAAAACCATTAAATACGTTCCAGCCGCAAAAAGCGCGGCTTCCACCGGACTGCCTACGCGCTGCTTCGGCACCCGTTTATGGCGGCGTTAAGTGAAATAATACTATGAGAAGCTTTTTTATTTTAATGTGTTCAATTTGTGTATCTATGAATGCTTACGCAAAAACATGTGAAGAAACATTGCCAATAACAGCAAATAATTTGTCTGGCACATGGGTAGATGAGAAACCAAATATTAAAATGGTCATTACGCATGAGCTAAATAATGAATTCTATGGATCTATCAAACAAAATGACAGAATTGTTTGGAGTTATGCTGGTACTTGGGAATTAGTCGGTAATACACTGTATTACACTTATACAAAGTCTTCATTGTCTAGAATACCTGTAGGCACTAAAAATAAAGACGTAATAATAAATATTGGATGTGGTTATAAAACATTCTATGAAGAGTCCGGAAAGGTCAACAGGTTTAGAAAAATCGGCAATGCCAGCACCTAACAAGTCAAGCCAGTTTGCAGTTATCACTGCCTCACTAACGTTCGCCGCTGTTTGAGGCGTTATGCGAAGTACCTGCTATGAATGAACAACAAGAACAGGTTTTTATTGCTTGGCTTGCCTTTAAATCAGGTGGACTGTC
>CANLDL010000005.1 GCA_947489425.1 uncultured Pseudomonadales bacterium
CGCATAAAAAGTCAATCAACTACGCGCCTAACGGCGCTGGACAGCTTACGCGTTGCTCCAGCTGCCAGTTATTGAGGCGCTATGTTTAGGTCATACCAGTGAGCGATGAATTAAAAAGTAGATTGGGTCAGCTTAACCAGAAACGTAAGGCTCGGGAAACTATACAACTTTTGCCAGAGAGCTTACTTGAAGGAATTGAGCTGGATCGGCTCTCTTATAAGGAAGATGTTTATTCAGCTCATGGTCTGGCGCTATTTCCCAAAGGTGTCGCTGGCGAGTATGTATACCCTGAAGGGTACTCCTTATATGAATATGTCGAGGTCGATCAACTAGCTCATTTGGCCAGGAGCATTAAAGAGTTCGGTCTGGTATTTGATAATGAAGTGTTTGTTTCGCTAGATAATGATTCGGGCTTTTGGCCTTTAAAAAATGAGAGTATCGATAAGCTCATTTTTTGGTACGTAAACTATTTAGAAAGTAGCTATCAGAGTCTGGCGGTATTTCAGGCTGACTTTAAAAAAGGTATTCTGGTAGATAATTATTGTGGCTACTTGCCTAAGAACCTGAGTACCAATGCTAATGAAGTAGTTTATGAATACATACGGTGGGAAAAAATATAACAATTTGTTCCATTTGACGCAGCGGTCTACGCTTCTTTTTGTGCATGGCCTGCGGCTATTGTTGCACAAAAATCCACTAAAACCGTCGCGCAAATGAGCAAGGCGTTATGTGTAATCGAGCCATAAATGTCTAGCAGAGTTGAACGCAAATCGCTTACCGAGCTTCAGGCAATGCACACTGGTTCATTAATGAGTCGGCGGAAAGCATTGCTTAAATGTGAAGAGTCATTTGAGTTGTCCGACCAAATCGAACCATCGAACACCGATAAGATCGAGTTCAAGAATACAGTGGAGTGGCAACAGGCATATCAAGACCTGAAGTCAGTCTTAGATACTAGAGAAAACTTGCCGAATAAGCAGGAACGGAAAACAATTCGTCAAGCTAAAGCAAGGAAATAGTGGTGGCATTACTAAAACGCATAACAAGTAAAGGCAGCAACGCCCTGCGGGCTGGACGCGCTAACGCGCGCCTCTGCTTTGGGCGTTATGCATCAGACTATACATCGAGAAATACACAATGGAAGAAGTGGAAATACCTGAAGCACTAAAGCAGTTTTCGGAAGGCTTAATCGCTAAACAAAGACCATACGTATCGATTAAGGCTACTGCTTTACATTGCGAGCTAGATAAGGATCCTTTGGATGTAAAGGGTAGCAAGTTTTTGGGGGTACCATTTGTTCCTGAAGGGATGGAGTATCCGAAAGATAAAAATGGCGACCCGCTAGTCCTTATTGCTCAAATTAACTTTTCAGAATTACCTTTGTTGGAGGGTTTCCCAAACGAGGGCATCCTTCAGCTTTATTTCAGCACAAAAGAGTGGTGGGATATGTCTGGAGCAGAAAGAATCATTTATATAGCAGGAGATGAAATGAATAAGTCTCAGCGAAGTGATCTTCCAACTATAGATAATGAATTGTACGAAGAGTTGCCTGTCTGGAAAATACATAAACTAGATTTTGTGAAATCTATAGATACTGGAAGTAGTGAAGATTGTCAGTTTTCATTTGATTTTGGTGGTAAAGATTATTGGGACTTCGAAGAATCGTTAGCGGAAGATGATAAAAAGATATTTGATGGCTATTTTACTGGCGAAGGCCATAAGATAGGTGGGTATGCTTACTTTACGCAGGGTGACCCACGGGATTATGCAGATAGCCAGCGAAATGACGTGCAAATTCTACAAATCGATGTTGATGATGAAATAATGTTTGGGGATAGTGGTGTAGGGCATATTTTTATTTCACCTGAAAATCTCATAAATAAAAAATTTGAACAATCTTACTTCTATTGGGATTGTTGCTAGAAATGCATAACAAATTACTCCATCTGACGTTTTGGTCTACGCTTCGTTTTGGCGTGGCTTCACCACTTTACGCCAAAACTACATTACGACCACAACGCAGTTGAGTAAGGCGTTAGAAGCACACAAGCATGGAGTAAAAGTATGACAAAAGAGGATTGGTTCTGGGGGCTTCTTGGGTTGGTGCTTATAGGCTTGGGGTTATATGCAGCCTATGAATTTCTATCATTTTTTATAGTTAAATTAAACTCACTTAATCCGAATGTCGCAGCAGCAATTATTGGCGGCATGGCAACAGTCCTTGCTGGAACTCTAGCTGTTCTCCTAACACAACATCAGGCAAGAAAAAGAGCTGCTGAAGATTCACATCGAGATAAGAAAGTAGAAATATACAAAAAGTTCTTAGAAACTGTTTCTAGAATGATGGCCGGTGAAAACAAAGATGTTCCAATTAAGGCTCTTAGCCAAAAAGAATTGATTAAATACATGGTTGAGTTCAAAACAGAACTTATATTATGGGCGTCACCCCAAGTCATTAAATCACAGTTGGATTTCGAAAAATCCTCAAAAACAGGTGAAGATATATTCACAGCTGTAAATAATCTACATTTAGCTATTCGTGCAGATATTGGCCTCAGTAATAGGGGGCTATCGGATTATGAGCTGGTCAAAATGTATCTAAAAGACCCAGACGAAGTAAATAACTTAAAATCTTCTAACAAATCAAGCAAGAAGGACGCTAAAAGCGGCGCCTCTTCTTGAAGCGTTATACGGGTAGATAAATGAGCATGATTCAAACTTACGAAGAGTTTTGTCTAAAGCTGAGATGTGAAATGAACTGGGATCGTGAGTTGTATTCAAAATTGTTTCATGAAATGAAAACTTACTGTCTTAACTGTAGAAGTGAATCTAAAATAGATCGCGATATCGCTGCGGTATTTTGGAATGCGTCTTGGTGGGTTAAGCAGCAAGTAGAAGGTATTGAAAATTTAAATACTGAATACCATCAAAATGCTATTACAAACTTAGATCATCTTGCTTGGGCGCTATTCGAAAACCAAGAGCGTACAGAAAATGAGTATGAACCAATATAATCGTATAACAAGAAAAGGCAGTATCGCCTTTCGGGCTGGACGCGCGCCACTGCTTTGAGCGCCATGTGCCAAGAGAAACATGAACTTCGGAGAAAGAGAAAAGTTTGCGATTGAGATTGGGGGCAAAGTAGGGGGGAGATCTTTGTGAGATTAATATCTGGGCTGCCCCTATACTAATTAAAAGCTTAATATCCAGTTCATCTTTAGCCATTCCAGCTATAAAATAGCGAGAAAACACTAAAAATTCAATTAAAACAAGTGCTTAAGTCTGGCGTGATGGTGATGGGAGTATACGGAGAGTAAAGCAGCAAATGTGTTTGTACTAAGTCTACAAACACATTTGCTGTGGTAAGAGAGGCGGGTTATTTACACTGCCATTTCTTTTAATTTTTTCAGTGGGCGAATTTTAACTGCAACACTTGCAGGCTTCGCTTTAAATGTAGTTTCTTCGCCAGTGAATGGGTTAATGCCTTTACGTGCTTTTTTAGCGGGCTTTTTAACCGTTGCGATTTTCATCAGGCCAGGTAGTACAAACTCACCACAGGCACGCTTTTTGATGTGGCCTTCGATGATATCACTGAGCTCATCTATAACAGATTGAACTTGCTTACGACTGAGTTCGGTATTCTCTGATATTTGAGTGATCATTTGAGTTTTAGTGTAACGCTCAGAGATCGCCTTGATCTTTTTAGGTGCTACTGCTTTTTTTGCAGGTGCTTTTTTCTTTGCAGGCGCTTTCTTTTTAGCTGCGGCCATAGGAATACCCTTTTTGTCTAGTTAATTATCTTGGTTAAAAATAGTTGTTGATGGATGCCTTTGGGTGAGCATCAATCATCAACGGATGCTATATATATAGTATATAAAACGATCCTTCAAGCAAAAAAGTACTATATTCAGTGTTTATAGATGTTTTTGAGAAAATAGGCCCGAATTGGCAAATCTAATAGGCTATTTTGCCAAAATACCCCTCAATTTATAGGCTTATTGATAGGGGTTAAGTTAGGCGATATGAATGGCTAAATTCGGGTTTCTAGGACTTGATGGCTAAGGTATAATGCTCGCCCTTTGAATTAACCTCAATAGGGTGAGATTGATAAACTATGCCAATTTATGAATATCAGTGTGGTGATTGTGGCCACGAGCTTGAAGCATTGCAAAAAATGAGCGACGACGCTTTAGTCGACTGCCCAAAGTGCGGGCAGGCAAGCTTGATCAAAAAGGTATCGGCGGCGGGTTTTAGATTAGCTGGTAGTGGCTGGTACGAGACCGACTTTAAATCGGGTAAGAAAAAGAATTTAGCCGGTGACGGCGGTTCTGCGGCGGCAGCAAAATCAGATTAAGCCCTTGCTATAACGAATAGCGTACATAATACGACAAACATAAAGGCCACATTTTTAATTATGTGGTTTTATCATTAATAAAGGAAACACTATGCGCAGTGAATACTGTGGTGTACTAAACACTACTTTTATCGACCAAACAGTTACCTTATGTGGGTGGGTCGATCGTCGACGTGACCATGGTGGCGTTATTTTTATCGACCTTCGCGATCGCGATGGTATCGTTCAAGTAGTGTTTGACCCAGATGGCGAAGAGAATTTTGCGCTTGCCGATAAAGTGCGTAGTGAGTATGTGCTTAAAGTAACCGGTAAGGTTCGCGCCCGCGATGCAGCCACGGTTAATAAAAACATGGCAACGGGCGAGATCGAAGTTTACGGCACCGAGCTTGAAATACTCAGCGTTGCCGAGACACCACCGTTTCCATTAAACGAGCATAGCAATGTCGGCGAAGATGTACGCCTAAAATTCCGTTACTTAGATTTACGCCGTCAAGAGATGCAGCATAACCTGCGTTTTCGCTCGAAAGTTACCAATGCTATTCGTAACTATTTAGACGACAACGAGTTTTTGGATATAGAAACACCGATTCTAACCCGTGCAACACCCGAGGGTGCGCGAGACTATCTTGTGCCGTCACGTACTCACGAAGGCCAGTTTTTTGCGTTACCCCAGTCTCCACAAATCTTTAAGCAGCTATTAATGGTTTCAGGCTTTGATCGCTACTATCAAATTGCCAAGTGCTTTCGCGACGAAGATTTACGCGCAGATCGCCAACCTGAATTTACCCAAATCGATATCGAGACCTCATTTATGAGTGATGAGCAAATCATGTCGGTCACCGAGGGTATGATCACTCAAATATTTAAAACAATGAAGGACGTTGATTTAGGTGATTTCCCGCGCATGCCTTATTCTGAGGCTATAGCGAAGTACGGTTCAGATAAACCAGACCTACGTATTCCCCTAGAGTTGGTCGATGTTAAAGACTTAATGACAGAGGTAGATTTTAAAGTATTCTCTGGCCCTGCTAATGATCCTAAAGGCCGAGTTGCTGCGCTTAAAATACCTGGTGGTAGCGAAAAGTTAAGCCGTAAAAAAATTGATAACTACACCAAGTTTGTCAGCATTTATGGTGCTCGCGGTTTAGCCTACATTAAAGTAAACGATAAGTCTGATTTAGAAAATGGTTTGCAATCGCCCATCGTTAAGAACTTATCTTTAGATGTGCGTAAAGAAGTGCTAGAGCGTGTGGGAGCCGAGAATGGTGATATTATTTTCTTTGGTGCCGATAAAGCCAATATCGTTTCTGAGGCGCTAGGTGCTTTACGCTGTAAGATAGGTGAAGATCTTGACCTTTACACCTGCGAGTGGGCGCCACTTTGGGTGGTTGATTTCCCAATGTTTGAAGAAATAGAAGGCGGTTGGACATCGATTCACCATCCATTTACATCGCCTTCTTGCAGTGCAGAAGAGCTAGTTGCTAATCCGGGTGAGGCTCTATCAGTGGCCTACGATATGGTGCTTAATGGTACTGAATTGGGTGGTGGTTCTATTCGTATCCACAATCAAGCTATGCAACAGGCAGTATTTAAAGTATTGGGCATTGGCGAAGAAGAGCAGCGAGAGAAGTTTGGCTTCTTGCTTGATGCATTACAGTACGGTGCGCCGCCTCATGGGGGTTTAGCTTTTGGTCTTGATCGACTCATTATGTTGATGACTGATAGCGATTCTATTCGCGATGTGATTGCCTTTCCTAAAACACAAACAGCTGCCTGTGTTATGACAGACGCACCAGGTGATGTTGATCGTAAGCAATTACGTGAGCTTAATATTAAACTGGTAGAGAAAAAGCCTGCCAGCGAGTAGTGTAAATAATGGTAGCTCTTAGCCTTTGGTTGAGGGTTACCTTTGATGTACCTACTTTAATTTTCGCATCAATTAATATAGTGAATTAAGTATGGGACTTCCTCAGCGTTATCAAACTCCCTTTGTTTTACTGTTGCTAATGGCCTTTTTAATGCCGTTGGTTTTTTCGACGTGGATGGCGTTAATTAATAATTTTAGCCAAGAGGCAGCCGCATTTACGGGTAGAGAAATTGGTATTTTACAAAGCCTGCGCGAGATACCCGGGTTTTTGGCTTTCACTGCGGTTTGGTTATTACTGATTATTGCTGAGCAGCGACTTGCCATATTATCACTACTCGTATTGTCTATTGGTGTGTTATTAACCGGTTATTTCCCTTCTATTATTGGGCTTTATATCACTACGGTGATTATGTCTGTAGGTTTCCATTATTTTGAGACTATCCATCAATCGTTAATTCTTCAGTGGATACCCAAAAAAGAGGCCCCGCACTTTTTAGGTAAGGCATTATCAGTCAAAGCAGCAGGCTCTATTATTGTTTTTGGCTCGCTTTGGCTAATGCTCGAATACTTTAATGTTAGTTATGTCACTATCTATACTCTATTTGGAGGTATAGGTATTTTATGTGTTGCGTTTATTGCGATGAGTTTTCCGCAATTTGTGCAAAAAACAACACAGCACAAGCATTTGGTGTTACGTAAACGCTATTGGTTATTTTATTTGTTGACCTTTTTAAGTGGGGCAAGGCGACAAATTTTTGTGGTCTTTGCAGGGTTTTTACTAGTCGAGAAGTTTAATTATTCGGCAAGCGCTATCGCATTATTGTTTTTGGCCAATTATGTCTTTAACTTATTTTTTGCCGCTAAAATAGGTAAGCTCATAGGCGTTATTGGCGAGCGCCGTGCGTTAACTATTGAGTATATTGGTTTGATTGTCGTGTTTGTATCCTACGGTTTAGTCGAGAACTCAACCATTGCTGGCGCACTGTATATTGTCGACCATTTCTTTTTTGCCTTTGCTATTGCTATTAAGACTTACTTTCAAAAAATTGCTGGCGATGGTGATATTGCATCAACGGCTGGTGTGAGCTTTACCATCAATCATATTGCCGCTGTTTTCTTGCCTGCATTACTTGGTTTTATTTGGCTGCAAGATGCAAGCTTGGTTTTTTATATTGGTGCAGCTATTGCGTTGCTGTCACTGTTATTGTCGCAGCTTATTCCAAATGCCCCTTCTATAGGGAGCGAGATTAGAGGCCATTCGCCAATTAGCCAACCGCTACTAAAAAGTTAGCCAGTATGAGTTTATTTCTTGAGGCAGGTTTTAGGTAGAGGTTCTTTAGAGAACTCAACGCATTAAAGTACAGCTTCGATAGCTGCCTGTAGCTTAGGGGAGCTAGGTTCTGTTGTGGTATCAAAATGCATGATGTTTTTGCCATCACTACTTACAACAAATTTAGTAAAATTCCAGCTTGGCGCTTGAGTTTGCTTAGCAAGCACTTTAAATAAAGGATGGGCTTTATCTCCAGTTACCGAAATAGGTGACATCATGGTAAAGCTCACGCCATAGTTTATATAGCAAACTGTAGCGGCCTTTTCTTCAGATTTGGCGGCCTGCCTAAAATCGTTGCTAGAAAACCCAATCACCGCTAGTCCTTTATCTTTATAGCGTTTATGTAGGGCTTCAAGCCCTGAAAACTGGTGGGTAAAGCCGCAGTGGCTAGCGGTATTAACAAGTAATAAAGGCTTGCCCGCAAAGGCATTGCATAAATTTATTTGTTCTGTAGAGTGGAGTTTACGGAAAGTCTCATTGAGCCAGCTAGGGCATGCTACTACACTGTTAGGTGTCGTGTTTTTCTTATTAGTGTCCTTCGCATAAGTAGAGACCGGGAACAAAGCGGCTGATAATAATGCTAATAGGCCCACGAAAGACAATAAAAGTGATGCCATAAGACGCTTGGTATTCAATAGTTGCCGAATTAACATAAATTTGCCTTTAGATAGTAGTCACTATTGTTTATGTGGCTATTTATAATATACGCTTGTGGCAACCATGTGGTTTGGTAGGGGCATATTGATTGATCGCCTAGCTATTAATAGTGTTGCTAGTGTCGAGTGCTAACTTTAGTTTTGATGAAGAAAAATGAAAGAAAATATACAAGTTTATGGTTTAGGTTTTTTACTCATTATTGGCGGCTTTTTGTTGGCCAATCAGTTTGTTAAGCCAAGTCCGCCACGTACTATAACTATCGCTACGGGCAGTCAATCTGGTGCCTATTATGCCTATGCCCAAGATTATAAAAAACGACTGGCTGCAAAGGGTGTAGAGCTTAATATTATTAGCACATCGGGCTCTATTGATAATATTCAGAGGCTTAAAAAGCAAGAGGTTGATCTTGCCTTTGTACAAAGTGGCACAGGCCAATTCGATTACGCAGAGGATAAAGAAGATTCTCCGTTGGTTTCTTTGGCAAGTCTTTACTATGAGCCCCTGTGGCTATTTATGCCAACATCAAAAGCTGTTTTTAAAACAACAGACTTAAAGGGTAAGCGAGTTTCTATTGGAACCGAGGGTAGTGGTACGCGTGCCCTAGTGAAAGTGTTACTTGAAAATAATGGTATTAACAGTAGCAATACAGAGTTGTTCGAAGTAGATGGGGACGAAGGTGCTAAACGCTTAATTGAAGGTGAGCTTGATTATGCTTTTGTGGTTGCGTCGATGAATGCACCGCTAATACAATCATTGCTAACTAATAACGACATTGCCCCTTTTGATTTTGAGCGTGCAAAAGCTTATACCCGCCGCTATCGGTTTTTGTCATCGGTAGAGTTGCCTCGTGGTGTTATTGATTTTAGTCGGGATATTCCACAAAAAGATATTAATTTACTATCCGCCGCCGCAACGCTTGTAGCTAACAAAGACATTCACCCAGCTTTAGTGGCATTGCTTATGCAAATTCTTGACGATGCACACAGTGAAGGTGGTGTACTCGAAGAGCCTGGGCAATTCCCTTCAGAGCACTTTGTTGATTTCCCACTAGACAGTAGTGCTCAGCGATACTTCGACTATGGGCCGCCATTACTTCAGCGCTATTTACCTTTTTGGGTGGCGGTATTGGTTGATCAGTTAAAAGTATTTTTAATTCCTCTACTCGCGTTAATGATTCCGTTGATGAAAATACTGCCACCGATTTATCGTTGGCGTGTTCGGTCACGTATTTATCGGTGGTATCGTGATCTTAGAGGCATAGAGAGTAGAGTGAGCGATAATACTGATAGGGACTCTCTAGTAAAATTACTGGCACAGTTAGTCGATTTGCAAGAAGAAGTAACTATGCAGCCTGCACCACTATCGTATACTGAAGAGCTGTATCAACTGCGCTCCCATATTGCTTTAGTTTCAGAAAAACTATATGCGCAAATGCAAGAACAGCTGGAAGAGGGTCTACCAGAGGCTAATTGATTCTTAGTCGTTATTTTTTAAGAAATGCAAAGCTTAATTTGTTCATAAGCTGCTTCAAGCAGTTTTGTTTTATAGTGTTTTTTCTGTTTTACTCTGTCTGTAATCTAATCATCATTACAGTAGAGTAATTTTAAGAATAAAAATAATCATCATCAGTATGTTACCGCGAGGATATAACTATGAGCGCTAAACAGACAGCGACTTCCGTTCTAAACCAGTTAGACGATAATGCGAATTGGGAAGAAGTAAAAGATACTATTATGAAAGTTTACAAACGTGAGACAGGTGATGCTAAAGCAGACGCGCTTGCCGCAATTGTTTTAACTGGAGTCTTTGTTGCTGTTTGTATTACCTGGATAAGTGCTCAGTAAATATGGGTGAGTGCTGTGTAAGCTTGTAGATATTTTATTTATATTAACTATTCACCTCCATTTTTTAATTTGATGTCTATACGTTTATGATTAATGTAGATTCTACTCACTATCCATACACCTCCAGAAGAACGGCAACTTTTGCAAAAAATGGTATGGTTGCTAGCTCTCAACCGCTCGCAGCAGAAGTGGGCTTGTCAATGCTTAAGGCAGGTGGCAACGCTGTTGACGCGGCTATAGCAACGGCTGCCGCATTGACTGTGGTCGAGCCTACTGGTTGCGGCATAGGCGGTGATGCTTTTGCATTAGTATGGATGAAGGATAAATTGCACGGACTCAACGCAAGCTCGGTTGCGCCTGCTGCTTTAACCCCTGAGTATATGCGTGAGCATGGCTATGGTGTAGGACAGCAATCCGAGAGAATGCCACTGCACGGTTGGTTGCCTGTAACGGTTCCAGGTATTCCCTCAGCTTGGGCAAGCTTACATAAACGCTGGGGTAAGCTGCCTTTTGGCGATGTGCTAGCCCCTGCTATCAGGCTTGCGCGTGAGGGCTTTCCTGTATCGCCTACGATTAGTCACCTCTGGGCCAGAGAAGCTAGGTTAATGGGTGAGGTATTAACAGATGCGAGCTTAAAAAATAATTGGTTCGACTTGTTTTCCTTTAATGGCCGCACTCCAAATCCCGGCGAGATATTTACATCCAGTGGGCATGCCGACTCTTTGCAAAGCATTGCAGATTCCTACAGCGAGAGTTTTTATCGTGGAGAACTTGCTGACAAGATAGATACATTCGCACGTGAAAGTGGTGGTCTTATTCGCAAAGAAGATCTTGCAGTCTATCAGCCTGAATGGGTTGACCCCATCAAGTTAAATTACCGCGGCTACGACATTTGGCAGATACCTCCCAACGGCCAAGGCCTGGTGGTATTAATGGCATTAAATATATTAAAAGCTTACAAGTTTGGGGAGAATGATAAGCGCGACTCAAGCGATGTTATACACAAACAAATAGAGGCGATGAAGCTTGCCTACACTGATGGCCAAGCATTTATTACTCAAAAAGATCATATGCCCTATGGTGTGGATGACCTATTGGCAGAGGCTTATGCGCAGTCTCGCCGTGATCAAATTGGCGAGCAGGCAGTTATGCCGAGTGTTGGCAGCCCACAAAAAGGCGGCACAGTATATTTATCAACCGCCGATAGTGACGGTAATATGGTCTCTTACATTCAGAGTAATTTTCATGGCTTTGGCTCGGGTATTGTTGTGCCTGGTACAGGTATCAGCCTACAAAACCGTGGAGCTGACTTCTCGCTAGATCCACATCACCCCAATTATTTACAAGCGGGTAAAAAAACTTTCCATACGATTATTCCGGGGTTTATCACTAAGGGCGATCAAGCCGTTGGGCCTTTTGGTGTGATGGGTGCTTATATGCAGCCGCAAGGTCAATTACAGGTCATTAGTAATATGATCGATTTTGGCATGAATCCACAAACGGCTCTTGATGCCCCCAGATGGCAATGGTTTGGTGATAAAACAGTTGGCTTAGAGCCAGAATTAGGGGCAACTATTTTAAGGGATTTACAAAACAAAGGTCACGATGCCAGTATTGCCACTAACCCGACTATCTATGGACGTGGGCAAATTATTATTCGTGATCCCTCAACAGGTGTACTTTGCGGCGGCACTGAAAAACGAATAGACGGAACAATTGCTGCGTATTAGTGGCAATTACCCTTGTTTTTATCTCTTATTACTTTGTTTACTCATTGAGTTCATCTTAAACCTCTTGATTTTCTTCGTTCATCCTCACATACTGGTAAAAAATACTGGATATAAAAACAGTGGCTATTATTTTAGGGATCGATCCCGGTTCACTCAAAACAGGCTTTGGGCTTATCAATGCTATTGGTGGCCGCTATGAGTACGTTGCTAGTGGTGTTATTCGCTTGCCCAAAGCAGAGCTACCCGAGAGACTACATGTAATCTTTGAGAGCTTAGTAGAAGTGATTGAAGAATATTGCCCTCAAGAGATGGCAATAGAAAGCGTATTTATGTCTAAAAGCGCGGGTTCTGCGATTAAACTTGGGCAAGCACGTGGCGCGGCAATTGTCGCGGCAACCAGCAGCAATTTACCAGTAGCAGAATACGAAGCCAAAAAAGTAAAGCAGTCGGTTGTTGGCTCGGGTGGGGCAGATAAGTTTCAAGTACAGCATATGATCAAGCAGCTACTAAAGCTCTCGGCCACACCGCAAGAGGACGCCGCCGATGCGCTTGCCGTGGCCATATGCCACGCTAATACCCAGCAACATCTAATAGCAATTGCCGATGGCAAGCGTTTTAGGCGTGGCCGCATGGTGTAACATTTTAGCTAATGCATCAATAAAGAAACATTAATTACCAATAAAAGATCGAGAAAATTATGATTGGCCGTTTAAAAGGCAATATTATAGAAAAGCAGCCACCGCATGTATTGATTGATGTAGGAGGTGTGGGTTACGAAGCTCAAGCACCGATGACTAGCTTTTACCCTATGCCTGCGGTTGGCGAGCAAGTTATATTACACACGCATTTATCCGTCTCGGAGAATGCCCACCAACTCTTTGCGTTTTACACCTTTGATGAGCGCAAGCTATTTCGTACGCTCATCAAAGTCAGTGGTGTTGGCCCTAAAATGGCCTTAGCAATTCTATCGGGTATGCCAGTTAACGAATTTGTACAATGTGTGGCAGAAGGTAATAGCGCGGCACTTGTCAAAGTGCCAGGTGTGGGTAAAAAAACCGCCGAGCGCTTAATTATAGAAGTTAAAGATAAAATTAAAGGTTGGGATAACCTCGACTCTACCGTAGCAACTTTTGGCGATACTATTGCTTCCTCACCGCAAGCGTCAATTACTGCCGATGCAGAGAGCGCTCTGATTGCGCTAGGCTATAAACCCACTGATGCGGCTAAAGTTATTACTAGTGTGCAAAAGAATGAAACTGTTGATACTAGTGAAGAGTTGATAAGATTAGCGCTAAAGAGTTTGGCGGGGTAGTTTGCTATAACGCCAAGCGCAGTGATACATAGTATCTATAAATAGGGCAACCCTTATACATCGGATATAAAAGCTGATAAAACAATGATAACCAAAGATAACTTACAAGCAGAACGTATGGTTGCACCTCAGGCGATGCCACAGGAGGAGCGGCAAGATAGGGCGATTCGGCCTAAACAGCTTGAGGATTATGTAGGGCAGCCGCAGGTGCGCGAGCAGATGGATATTTTTATTCGTGCAGCGCAAAATCGCGGTGAGCCGTTAGATCACACCTTAATCTTTGGGCCACCAGGCCTGGGTAAAACCACCTTAGCTAACATTATAGCTAATGAGATGGGGGTTGAGATGGCATCAACATCGGGCCCTGTACTCGAAAAAGCCGGTGACCTTGCTGCACTAATGACAAACCTCCAACCCGGTGATGTGCTCTTTATTGATGAGATTCACAGGCTTTCTCCTGTTGTTGAGGAGGTGCTTTACCCAGCAATGGAAGACTACCAGCTCGATATTATGATAGGCGAGGGTCCTGCCGCTCGTTCTATAAAGCTAGATTTGCCACCGTTCACTCTAGTGGGAGCAACGACTCGTGCAGGGCTTTTAACGTCACCACTGCGAGACCGCTTTGGTATTGTTCAGCGGCTTGAATTTTATAATGTTGAGGACCTTACCCATATTGTTAGTCGATCTGCATCGCTTTTGGGGGTATCGATGGATCAAAAAGGTGCTTTTGAAATTGCCAAACGCTCTCGAGGTACGCCTCGTATAGCTAACCGCCTATTGCGCCGTGTGCGTGACTACGCCGAGGTTAAAGGTGATGGGCATGTAAGCAATGAAGTAGCTGATCAAGCACTTAATATGCTTAAGGTTGATAATAGTGGTTTTGATCATATGGATCGCAAGCTCTTGCTAGCGATGATCGAGAAGTTTGGTGGTGGCCCTGTAGGCATCGATAGTCTTGCAGCGGCCATTAGCGAAGAGCGAGACACTATTGAGGATGTGTTAGAGCCTTATTTAATACAGCAGGGCTTTATCACTCGCACACCAAGAGGGCGTATTGTGACAGCCCTAGCGTATGAACATTTTGATTTGCCTGATTTAACCGCTAATACATCTAAAGATTAATAGGCTTGCTAAGCAATAGAGTTTACTTGAGCTATCAATTATTAGTATCGACACTAATATCTACTTTCTAGGAATAAAATGAAAGATTCCTCTTCTATTTCTTCTCCAATCAATGAATTTAAACTGGCTATACGTGTCTATATCGAAGATACCGATGCAGGTGGTATTGTCTATTACGTCAATTACCTCAAATATATTGAGCGTAGCCGTACCGAGTTGTTGCGTTCCCTAGGTTACGGCAAAACCGCGGTATTAGGCGATGGTTTATTGTTGGTTGTGCGCCACACAGAGATCGATTATTTGTCATCTGCACGACTAGATGATGAAATCGTAGCCACAGCTCAGGTGCAAAAAATAGCAAAAACCTATGTGGTGTTTCATCAAGAGGTACGCAGAGGTGATGAGGTGTTGTGTAAAGCCACGGTAAAAATTGCTTGTGTACAAACTAGCATAAATAAGATGAAGCCAGCGCGAATACCTGATTCAATTTATGATTCGTTGCAGAAAATGCTTTTTGAATAATTTATAGATAACTAGATGTAAACCCTATGACAATTATTGAAAAGTCGGAAGTCATCTTAATTTTTGTTATAACCATTCTATTATTACTATTTGGTCAATTACTTTTCCCCACCAGTATTTCTGTCTCCCACTTAGTTTTGTATAGCGCTGCATTATTATTGTTGCAGGGTTTAATACGCGACCTTTGTCTTCTTTTTTTTAAACGATTTTTATTAAATACTCGCCAAGGTAAAAGCGAAACCAGTCGTCTAACCAATATGAAGAATGTATCTATCCCTATTAAAGCACAGTGTTTATGTATGGAATCTGTGATTGGTTTAACTGGGGTAATTATTGGTTTATGTTTTTTGAGTTTGGGTTTTAAGCAAATATTATTGCTAAATATCTATGCTTTTACTGGTATTTTGGTTTCTGTTCTAGTACTTGGCTTTTTTCTAAAAGATTATGTGTTTGGCTGGAACCCATGGAGAATTTATAAAGAACCCGATCACATGAATGTAATATTTCAATGGAAGTCGTAAATAGAAGTGTTACTATTGCGCGCACTTATTTGCACTTAAAATTTATTTTATAGTTTCAATAATAATTGGTTTTGAATAATAGGTTTTATTACATATGATAAAAGACGAACAAACTTTATCTATTTGGTCATTGATTAGCGAGGCGGGTTTAGTCGTACAATCAGTAATGCTGTTGCTTTTACTTGCATCAGTTGTGTCTTGGGTGATGATCGTTCAGCGCGGTGCTTACCAGCGCAAAGCCAAGTCTTTATTTAACGATTTTGAAAAAACATTTTGGTCTGGTGTCGACCTTACCCAGCTTTATAGGCAAGGTAACGATAGCGCAGGCTTAGGCAAAACCTCAGGTTTAGAAAATATTTTTAGGGCAGGTTTTAAAGAATTTACTCGCCTACGCCAGCAAGACAATATGGATGACGATACCGTTATGGTAGGTACGCAACGTGCCATGCGTGTTGCACTAGCCCGTGAGCAAGAGCAATTAGAGGCCAATCTGCCTTTTTTGGCAAGTGTCGCCTCCGTTAGCCCTTATATCGGTTTATTTGGTACGGTTTGGGGGATTATGAACTCATTTAGAGGGCTTGCTACCGCAGGGCAGGCATCACTTGCAACTGTAGCGCCGGGTATCTCCGAGGCTTTAATTGCAACTGCAATGGGTTTGTTTGCTGCCATTCCTGCTGTGCTTGCCTATAACCGCTATGCCGCTCGTGCCGATGTATTAACCAGTAACTATGAGACTTTTGCCGAAGAGTTAACTGCAATATTGCATAGACAATTACACCACCGATAAGTAATGAGCCACTATTATTATGTCGTATAACGTGTTTACACATAAAAAAGCCAGAAAAAAGCCAATGGCAGAGATTAATGTCGTGCCTTATATCGACGTTATGTTGGTGCTATTGGTAATTTTTATGGTAACGGCGCCTTTGCTGAATCAAGGTGTCAAAGTTGATTTACCTCAGGCGGCCTCCGCTCCGATTGATAATAAGGATCAAGAGCCTTTGATTGTCTCGATTAAGTCCGACGGTAGTTATTATATAAAGCTCGGTAAAGACGAAGAAAGCGCTAAGCCACTCGCCGAAATCAGTGAGCAGGTAGGTAAAGTGGTTAAATTAAAGCCAGAAACCCCTGTGTTAGTTTGGGGCGATACCAATGTACCCTACGGTAAAGTAGTTGAATTGATGTCTCGCCTAACGCAGGCGGGAGCTGAGTCGGTAGGGTTGGTGACGGAGCCACCCCGTTAGTTTTATGGGTATGGTGTCGTATATTCCAGCCATTATTATCAGCGTATTGCTACATGCTGTAGTGATAGCTTTGGTTTTTATTGGCTGGCAGGCAAGCCCACCTAAAAAAATCGAACAGCCAGCCTTTATTAAAGCAACCTTAGTTGATTTAAAAACAGAGGGTAAGAAGGCAGCACCAAAATCAAAGGCAAAGCCTAAGCCTATCCCTAAAAAGATTAATTTAGAGAAAAAACATAAAGAAGCGGCTAAAAAGAAAGCGGCAGAAAAAAAGCGTAAACAAGCACTCGCTAAGAAAAAAGCAGCCGAAAAGGCTAAAGCCAAGGCAAAACAAGAGAAATTAAAGCAACAAAAGTTGGCTAAAGAGAAAGCGCTTGCCAAAAAACGTGCTCAAGAAAAGGCCAAAAAACAGGAACAGGCAAAAAAAGAGAAGCAGCGTCTGCAAGAGCAAGCAAAAGCTGAGCAGCAAGAACTTGAAAAGCAGCGCCTACAAGAAAACCTACAACGTGAGCGTGCACGCCTAGATGCAGAGCGCAAGGCAGAGCTTGCCGCAGTACAGCTTGAGGCCGATAAAAAGGCCTCACAGTCTTATATTAGTGTTATTCAGCGACGTATTAACGATAACTGGAGCCGGCCTCCTTCTGCACGTAATGGCATGAAAGTTGAACTGCGCATACAATTGGTACCCACGGGGACTGTTGTTAATGTGGCGGTAATTAAAAGCAGTGGCAGCGACGCTTTTGATCGCTCGGCGATTAATGCAGTCAATAAAGTAGGCCAGTTCTCCGAGATTAAATCGATGCCCTCGCGTATTTTTGAGCGAGAATTTCGGCAATTTATTTTACTCTTTCAACCACAGGATTTAAGACAGTGAAATCACTCTTTACCCTAGTTTTTGTCTATTTAAGCCTAGCTTATAGCGTTAATGTACGTGCTGAATTGGTGATTCCGATTGTAGAAGGTGTCGATAATCCAACGGTTATTGGCGTCTCACCCTTCGGTTATAACGGCGCTCAGGCCTTACCTGAAAATATCGCATCCATTGTCTCAGCGGATTTGAAGAGAAGTGGCCAGTTTAAAACTATTGCTTCATCGGATATGTTGTCGTTTCCAAGTAGACAGCAAGATGTTGTTTATCGCGATTGGCGCCTTTTAGGTAGTGAATATTTAGTGATAGGGAGTATGGTCGCAACTCCTACAGGGTATTCCGCCAACTATTCATTATTTGATGTTGTTAGCCAGCGGATTATTTTGGATAATTTTCAGGTGAGTGTAGCGCGTGACGGCCTGCGTCAAATGGCTCACCATATTAGTGATAAAGTCTACGAGGCCATCACGGGTATTCGCGGTGTTTTTTCAACTCAAATTGTCTATGTTAAGCAAACACCGCAAAGGCAGTATCAGTTAATATTGGCTGATATGGATGGTGCTCGTGAGCAGGTGTTATTGCGCTCTAAAGAGCCATTATTATCACCTGCTTGGTCGCCCGATGGTAAATATGTCGCCTATGTTTCTTTTGAAACAAGTCGTGCAGCTATTTTTATGCAGGAGATTGCAACCGGTAAGCGTAGGCAGCTCACTAATTTTCAAGGTTTAAATAGTGCGCCTGCTTGGTCGCCCGATGGTAAAACATTAGCGCTGGTGCTATCAAAAGATGGCAATCCAGAGATTTATACTCTAAATATAGCCAGTGGACGCTTTACACGTATTACTAATCATTTTGGGATAGATACGGAGCCAACGTGGTCTCGCGACGGAAAAGCTGTGATGTTTACCTCAAATCGAGGAGGTAAACCGCAAATTTATCAAATAACACTTTCCAACAGACGAGTGGAACGTTTAACCTTCGACGGTGATTATAATGCTAAGCCACAACCAACACCCGATGGTAACGGTATAGTCATGGTTCATCGCTTTGATGGTGTATTTCATATTGCTGTACAGGACGTAGCAACAGGTAATATACGTGTACTAACACAGACAGCGCTGGATGAATCACCCAGTATTGCACCTAATGGGGCTATCTTGCTTTATGCGACGAAGGAGAATAAACGTGGTATTTTAGCGGGTGTATCACTCGATGCAGGTATTAAATTCAAGTTGCCAGCTAAATCGGGTGATGTAAGAGAGCCTGCTTGGTCGCCATTTTTAACAAAGCGGTAAGTGGGTACTAAGGTACAAGAACAGCATTGGCGTGGGTTAAATCAGCTTAATGGTTATTTTAAGCCCACGCTAGAGCTAACAATGGCGGGTGTGCTATTATTCGGCTCAAATATATATACTACTAACGCTAATGCGTTATTTTACAGATAACAATTTAAAATAAGTCTATGGAGACAATCATGTTAAGTAAGACCATCAAGTTAGGTTTTTCCCTTTTTGTTGCTAGTGTAATTTTGGCGGGTTGTGCAACTACGTCTGACTCAGCAAATAATTCAGGTTCAACAGATAATGGTTCAAGTACTTCTGGTGCTACATCTTCTGGTGCCACTGGTAGTGGTTCAACGGGTACTGGTTCGCAATCTGGTGGTGAATCATCTGTTGATCTCGGTACTGTTTTCTACTTTGATTTTGATCAGTCAACCTTAACAGCAGCAACTCGTGCCCTATTAACTGCACATGCAGCGGATTTAAAGACATTTCCACGTAATATTCGCCTAGAAGGTCATGCTGATGAGCGTGGTACTCGTGAGTACAATATTGCTTTAGGTGAGCGTCGTGCTAATGCTGTTCGTGATTATCTTCGCTCAGAAGGTGTAACTACACCGATCGAAGTGATCAGTTTTGGTGAAGAAAAGCCAGTAAATTCTGGTGGTTTTGAAGCAGCATGGTCATTAAACCGTCGCGTTGAACTTAAATAATCTTTATTTGGTTATTGTAAAATTATTTTAAGACATATGATGAAAAAAGATTCTTTTATTCGCGCAACCAAGTTGGCTGCGATGTTTGCCTTAACTAGCTCCAGTTTAGTTTATTCTTCACTGGTACTTTCGCAGGCAACTGTAAGAGATTCTTCGCCTGTATCTTCATCAAGTACTACTACAGACAATGGTCCTAACTCAAATGGTGCTATTGCAATAGGTACAGGTATTTCATCGTCTACTAATGATAGTGTCTCGGCTCCAGCGGCAAATATTCCCGCACCGGTTAATTCGCCTAATACGGCCTATCAAATACAGCAATTACAGCAAGAGATATCCGAATTAAGAGGGTTAGTTGAAGAACAAGCCTTTCAATTAAAGCGCCTAAAACAACAGCGCTTAGATGATTATCTTGATTTGGATAAACGCTTAACTAAAATTACCGGTTCGAACCTCTCTAGTGACCAAGTAGTTGACCCAGCGTCTACTGATATCTCTCAAAATAGCTCTGCTGATATAGCGACTGCTGATGTGAGTGTTGAAAGATTATCGGGTACTTTACCTACCACGTCTTCTAGTAATAGCGAGGAAGGTAAAAAGCTTTATCGAAAAGCGATTGATCAATTACTCAATAAGCAAGATTATAGCGGTGCTCAAAATAGCTTCTCTGATTACTTAAGTAAGTACCCTGGCGGTGTTTATGAGCCCAATGTCTATTATTGGCGGGGTCAGATTTATTTGACCGAAAGTAATAAAAGCGCAGCCGAAAAAGCATTTACAAGTTTGGTCAGCCAGTATAAAAATCATCAAAAAACCCCTGATGCTAAATATAAGTTAGCTACTATCTACTTTGATCAGGGTAAAAAGAAAGAGGCAAAAAAACTGCTCGATGAAATTGTTGCAAGTGATACCGATGCATCTCGCCTTGCTAAATCTTTTTTAGCAAACCAATATTAGTTTATTCCTTGTTTCCTCCGATCCGCTATAATGGTGGTTTGGTTATTTAATCCTTTTCTGCAAGTTAGCTTTCATGGTAGTTGATTCTCTTCGGATTACAGAGGTTTTTTTATCTGTTCAGGGTGAAGCCGCGACTGCGGGTTACCCCACGGTATTTGTACGCTTAACGGGCTGCCCGCTGCGTTGTGTCTATTGCGATTCAGAGTACGCTTTTTATGGCGGAGACAAATATTCTCTCAATGACCTTGTTCAACAGGTAAAAGACTACGGGGTTGATCATGTCTGTGTGACAGGTGGTGAGCCTTTAGCTCAACCCGGATGCTTAGTATTATTATCCGAGCTTTGTGATTTAGGTTTACAAGTCTCCTTAGAGACCAGCGGGGCAATGTCTGTAGAGGGTGTTGATAAGCGTGTAAGTATTGTCATGGATCTTAAAACACCTGCATCTGGAGAAGTTTCTCGCAATAGGTATGACAATATTGGCTTACTTGAGCTTAAGGACCAGCTCAAGTTTGTTATTTGTGACCGACAAGATTACGAGTGGGCCATATTTAAAGTTAATGAATATGAATTAACCCACAAGGTAGGCAGTGTGTTTTTCTCTCCCTCCTATGAGCAAATAACGCCATTAACACTCGCTGAATGGATTATTGAAGATAAATTGCCGGTACGCTTACAAACGCAGCTGCACAAGGCGTTATGGGGCGATAAGCCCGGTGTATAAAAAGCTTTTTATAATTTACGTAATATTCTCCTAAGAGAGATGCATTTGACTAGGAATATACATGACAGGTTTACCCAAAGCAGTCGTATTAGTTTCAGGTGGGCTTGATTCCACAACCGTATTAGCGATTGCTAAATCTAAAGGGTTCGATTGTTATACGCTCAGTTTTGATTATGGGCAGCGCCATCGTACAGAGTTAACAGCGGCGACACGTATATCAGCTCAGATGGGAGCTAAAGAGCACAAAACTATAATGCTTGATTTACGTTCAATTGGTGGCTCAGCTTTAACGGATGACGCTATTGATGTTCCCGAAGAGTTAGGCGAAGGTATCCCTGTGACCTATGTGCCTGCAAGAAATACCGTATTTTTATCTATTGCATTGGGTTGGGCAGAGGTATTAGAAGCAAATACTTTATTTATAGGCGTTAATGCCGTCGATTATTCAGGTTATCCTGACTGCCGCCCAGAATATATCAGTGCATTTGAAAAAATGGCAAACCTTGCGACTAAATCTGGTGTAGAAGGGCAGGCTTTAACCATTGAAACACCCTTGATAAATTTGACAAAAGCGCAGATTATTGAGCAAGGGTTAGCATTGGGTGTTGATTATCAGGCGACTATTTCATGTTACCAAGCTGACGAAAATGGCCTTGCTTGTGGTGTTTGTGATAGTTGTAGGTTGCGCCGCCAAGGCTTTATTGATGCAGGTATTCAAGACCCAACACGATATATGAGTTAAGCACGAATCTTTTAGAAGAAAAACACAAAAAAAGCTTGAGTTTTTCTGAGCAGACATTATCATGTGCGCCTCTTCGGACATCAACCGTTAACAAGCTTTGGGTCGTTAGCTCAGTTGGTAGAGCAGTTGGCTTTTAACCAATTGGTCGCGCGTTCGAGTCGCGCACGACCCACCACATAAAGAAACCTCGCAAATTAGCGGGGTTTTTTTATGTCTGCAAAAAGGCTTTCTTTCAAACCCTTACTAGCCGTGTGCTGAGCGCCTTTTAAGGGTTTGGTCAAACCAGTATGACTCTCTTTATAACTTAATCCATTACAAGTTTGTTTTATCGTAAAGAGACTCTCCTTTTAATCTCCTGTGGGAGATTTGTGGGGCTTTTAGTTTCTCTGCCCTAGCGCTGTCAGTTGTGGTCGTAAAACAATCCCTTCTTTACGCTCACATAATGATTCAAACGCATCCAATAGTTCTTTTGCTTCAGCGGCTGAATAGTGAGTGGTGATGTCACCATTTCTATGCCCTAAACAGACCTTCCTTGTTTCTCGCGGCACACCAGCGGCACGTAAGCGCCGACCACACGTATGTTTCAGTGTATGCACACCTTGTCTTACCCATGGCCCAGTCGGTAAACCTGCATTATGCCATGCCTGCTTCCAGCTGCTGGTTTGTAAGCGAGAGTAGGGCACATCCTTTTTGGCTTTTGGATTGGGGAAAACAAATTTACTTTTGCCCTCCCATTCTTTGCGCTGTACTTCAATGATGGAGCGTGCGATACGGTTCATCACAATCAAGCGAGCTTCCCCGTTTTTGACATAACCTTCAGGAACTATAAAGACCGTTATATCTAGCTCCGGTACAGCATGTTCCCATTCCCAACGTAGTTGGCAAACCTCCTGTTCCCGCGTGCCCGTATTGACTTTAAACAAACACATCCTTTGCAAGCGAGCGGATAATAATGGAAACAACCGGTCTTGTTCATCCCAAGATAATGAATAGGTTTTAGCGCTATGGGATTCATCTGGCTTACCTTTGCTGGGCTTGGTTGGCAACATAGTTAAAATAGGAGCCGAATCAATCCAAGGTTTACCTGTTAACTCACAGCGCCAGCGCCGCCAAGCCGAAATTAATATCGTTCGAATAATCTCTAGCTCTCGATTAATCGATGCATATTTTATATCGCGCCTGATCGTATAAAACTGGCCTGTATTCACGTCCTTTTTTCGGGTCTTAACACCCTCTTTAATACGCCACTGGATGTAAGGCCTAAGTGTATTGTCATGTATATCAGTTAATGGCATTTCTCCAAGAAAGGGCATTAACCTTAAAACGACAGATTGCAAAATGGTAAAGGTGGCAACATGTTTACGCTCACTTAAATACCGCTCTGCACCTTGATGAAATAAATACACTGGCCTTTCGCCATGTAGCATTGCCTTGCGTAATTTCTCTAATTCGGCATCTAGTAGGCTTTCGGCTTCATCTGGGTTATCCGAGTAAGTGAGGCAGTATATGCGCTTGCCTTTCCAGCCTTTATCGATAATCCAGAAGTGTCGTCGATCACACCAGTAGATACCTGATCGTCGATGTTTACGTTTTGACATAATGTTTCTCCTAAGTTGGACTTAGCAGGACACCCGTTACGCTGTTTATAATGCTCCAACCAGAGATCTAATTCAAGTCGATCATAGCCTATCCCCTGAGTGCCAATGGGTATAGTGGCTATATAAGGCTTAACATCTCGATTAAAGACAGAGCGACTCATACCTAAATAGGCTGGGGCATCTTTGGCGCGTATTACGCGAGGGGTAACTTTCATTTTGTTGTGAGCCCTGTTATTCAATAAGACACATCATGACAAGCCAAAAAGTTCTAATCTACAAAGAACGTTTCACTATTTTTGGAAGGGAGCACTGGATTTTATTAACACTTTTAGTTCACTTTCCGCAGTACGTTTCTACAATACTCAAACGCTCATGGCCTAATTCTTTTGAGATGATTGATCGTGCGTTTTTGTCTATTGCCTTTTGTTCAGATGTTAAGTCTTTTTGGTGTGGGCCGCCTGCATGACGACAAGGCCAACCTGTAAGCTCCTGATAGCGCTGTTGCGCATAGCAGTGTCGTAGTCCGTGCATCTTGTTTAAGCCTACTGCATTGGTGGCCTTTTCATAACGCCCACGCTGTTGGTGGTATTTAAGTGACTTGGGGATGAGCGAGCCACCGCCAGCAATCGTTTTTGCATGGTCTAGGGCAGCTCGTTGTTCTGGGTGGCGAATGGGTACGGTTCGCGCTTTACCGCCTTTCGTCCAACTGGCTTTAATCTGTATGTAATTCCCTTGGTCAGCATAGTTAGGAATAAATTTAATGGCTTCCTCTCGTCGCAGTCCAAACTCAGCTTGTAGGCGTAGACTGGCGACCACATACGGATCGGTAATTCGTTTAAGCTTCTCGTTATCCAACTCGCAGGCTTTGGAAAAGTCATGGTCAGTAGTATCTTTTGATAGTCCATAATAGTTATTACTTAATACCACATTGGGCTTACCAATTTTTTGTGCCCACCACCGTATATGACTCATACGGTTGAGAATCGTCGTCATTTGTATATTCTCTGATAACCAACGATTGACCAACGCATCAACATGCTTCTGTTTTAGTGAGGTCGCTTGCATCTTACGATAACCCATGCCCAACAGTTGATTAGCGCATTGTTGCAATGCCTTAAAACGTGTGTCCTGTGTGGAGTAACTACCGTCACGATTATGGTTGCACATATTTTTGAGTTGATAGACTAAATCTTTCATTAGTCAATAATGTCATGCCAAATTATTCTAAACCTCCAAGAACGTTTCATTGTTTTTAAACGTTTATTGTGAGTAATCAGGAAAAATAAAAAAGACAATCACTCAGGCAGGAGTAATACTTGTATTCTATAGATTGAATACGGTTAACATAGTCGTAGCAGAGCGCAGTTGATTCGATTGATCCTTGATACCTAGGCCAATGCCTGTATCGCGTAATAAAGAAAACGGTTAGTGCTATTGACTCATTATTACCGTTTCCAATAATAATTCCCCCAAAGGAGGATAAAGAGTCGTGGGATACGAGTCCCGATCAACTATGGCTGGTATCAGCCGCGTTAAGTAGTGCCTTTGTTAAGGGTGCTTAACGGTGTGATCAACTGAGTGCGTTGTAGTCTCTATAAACTAGCGATTTATTGCATACTATTTTTTCCTCTTTTTAAAATATTTTTTGTGATTAAAAAAACATTGGATCACTGAAAATAGTGTGTAAATGTTTAGCGAATACTATTCAAATACTGATTTTTCACTACCCTCTATTTTCGTCGTTTTTCTATCTACTGCATTGATTTAACTAACAATAAAATATTACTCATCGTGTTTCCTCTCTCAATAAATTAAAAATAATCAGTCAATATTTTTTCAATTTCTCTAAAATATTAGTCTCGTTTCTCTTTCTAAAGTAACCCACTGTTTTCTGCTAAGGGTTGCAGACCGATTGGGCTTCGGGGTAGGGGATTTATTACCGGTCATGCAGGTAATAAGCGGTTGATACCGCACAGAGGCGGCGTATTCATTACGCAGGTATGAGCTGCTTGAACAGCAATAGGTAATGGGTGTTGGACTATCAGGGATAGTCTTATTTAACCAAAGGACAATAGTTTTGACATGGTTGGGTTTGATGGTGTTAACCGGTAACGAACAACTCGCTCGGTTAGGGTTTGAAAGGTATTTAAGGTGATGGTTGCATGTGATCGTCAACCCGAGAGGGAAGACCTTATACGATCTGTCTTGCTTCACAACAAGGTGAAGATCAAGTCAATATAGTATATGCTTTTTGGGTGTCGATAAACAAGCGACTTTTTTCACTTGTAGTCTATGTTAGACAATACATTTTTTGATTCTTTTTTTGTCTATAAATCAAGGTGGTAGACGTTCGCTTCGCTACCGTCACTACGCCATGCTGTCGTAGAGACGGTAGCTATTTGTGTTGGCTGGTAACCTGAGTATTGTTATTGGAAGTATTAATAGGAATTAATAGTCTATTTTGTTTTTGTCACATTAACATCCACTTAGATATTTTAAGGTTTAAGTGCCTTATGGTTAGCGCTTTTTTTAGAGCGAATGTGTCAAGGAGATGAGTATAGCGAACCCCACCGGTTTATCTTTGAAGTATTCAATCTAAAATTCTTAGGGGTGTTGCCTGAGACCCAATGACAAGTTATTAGGGATGGTCATTGCGTAAATGCTCACGTTTTTTGAAAATAAAACCTGAGTTGGGCAAACACCTTTTTATTTTTTGAAGTAATAGATGCTTTTATTCTCGACACGATGATTGTGCTGTTACTTTATCGTCTTTGGTCGTTTATAGAAAACCCCAAATCCAAGGTCAACAGCGTACAGATAGCCAGCACCGCCGCAAGGAGCTTGCCAAGTAAAAAGCACTTGGCACTCCTCCATGCCCCAGTGCTCGCTATCATGTATGGGTTGGCTATGGCTTATGGGGTAAGTGTAACCAAGGTTTTACCCCGTTATCAATAAAGCAACGCCCAACAAGAGGAGCGATAGCTAAGCGATATGTGTAGTGAGAGGATGGATAGAAAATGACATAGGCTATTATTGATAGTGACGATGGAAAAGCTATTATGCATAAGCACATAGGATGGCAATCAATAACCTCTTTAAAAAGTAGCGCCCAACAATGAATAAAAAAAGATCAGATCGTCTATATGTCATACCTTTTTTGCGAAGGTATGACAAAATCTAGGTGGACATTTTAATGCTGGGCAACTTCTTGCTCGATTTATAGTGTTGAGCTGCTTGTTTTTTGCTCGACATGGCTTCAGGCTATTGATAAATATCACTATTTTTTTATTGTAATGGTCTAGGAAATCTGTAGATATCCTTAGCTGCATATTATGATTGAATAATGTGAGGTACTTATGTCAAAACCAAGAAAACTATTTGTTTCATAAGTTTATTTTAGGGTTTTAAGGGCGTTTTGAAGAATTTTTGGCATGATTGATACTACATAGAAAAATACCCGCTATGCTGTTATGTTATGTAACATAAATATTGTGCCATATGTATATACATATGGCACAATATTACGTCATGTGTGGAAATACAGGTTTTAAGTAAATGAGTATCGGAAATAGCGGGCGAATTGTCATTGAAATTGAGCCAGAGTTAAAGAAGCAACTTCATACTACTCTCAGACTTGAAGGCAAAAACCTTAAATCATGGTTTCTTGAGAATGTAGAGGAATTGCTAGAGCTTCAGGCTCAACAGCAAACACTTCCTTTTGAAAATGATAAAAAGACTTCAGGAGCAAAATGATGATATTCAATCCAGATAAAATGGCGTTTGGTCGTCATGAGACCTTTGCATTGCGTTATGGCTGGTTGTCTAAAGGCTTCCAAGCAATGGTTGAAAAGAAAGGTATTTTCGAGTCAGACGATGCGACAGTCCGCTTAGGTGTGGGGAAAAATATGGTTGCAGCTATAAAATACTGGCTGCGCGCCTGTCGAATGATAGACCCTGTTGAGAATATCCCTACCGATTTAGGGAATGAACTGCTATCTGTTGATGGATTTGACCCTTATCTTGAGGACGAGGCGACCATTTGGTTGTTGCACTGGTTGTTAGCTACTAACGCAGAATTAGCAACATCGTGGTATTGGTTTTTTAACCGATTCCATAAACCAGAATTTGCAGGGCAAGAATTAGCCACTGCGCTTACAGACTTTGTAAATGATCAAATTATTAATAAGAAAAAGCCATCTTCTGGCACACTAAAAAACGATGCGTTACTTATTCCTCGTATGTACACACAATCGAAAGGGAACACTCGCACACCCATTGAAGAGGTACTTGATTCACCTTTTGCTCTCCTAAAGCTCATTACGCAGAATTCAGGGGGTAGAAGTTATCAATCACGACCAAGCTCAAGGCTAGACTTGCCACTTGGCGTGTTAGGTTTTGCTGTCCGCGAAATGTTTGAAATGAAAAACACCAGCGCTATTCCTATAGAAGACTTTATGTATAGCAAAGACAATTACCCTGCAATTGGTTCGGTTTTTCGGTTAACGGAAAGCGATTTAATCTCTAAGCTGGAGAGATTAGTTGAATATATTCCAGGAATTTTTGATATTCGGGATACTGCTGGACAACATCAACTTTATCTATCGGATAATATTGATGCAATTGAGTTCATCATAGAGCACTATAGATTTAGAGGGGGTATTGCTGCATGAGTATGAAAAATAAAGTTCAAATCAATACTCATTACACTCGATCTATTAATTTAGAGCGTGATGCAGATTCTTTAGAGGTAGTGAAGGCATATATACCCACTTCCCGAGCACTTAAATTGTTTAGTCGCTTCTCCGAGGGGTTTAATGAAAAACAAGCTCCGCGAGCTTGGTCATTAATTGGCCCCTATGGTTCAGGTAAGTCTTCAGCATCAGTATTTTTATCACAACTGGTATCTTCACCTAACCTAACCACGACAAATACTGCTATAAAGAATTTGAAGGGCTCGTCACCGGAGCTTGCTGAGTCTTTTCGAAAAGAAATATCTGAGAATAACGGATATCTCAAAATTTTGATCACTGGTTCACCAGAGCCGATGGGGAGAAAAATTGTAAAAGGTATGTACGAAGCAGTCTTACATTTTTTCGCGTTATTTAATGGTCGAAAGCCTAATATTTTGACTGCGTTGGAAGAGTTATCACAAGCTGACACCGTTACTACCTCTGAAATTATTGAACATATAATAGAGCTGCAAAAGGTACTAATAAGTAAAGATTGCAAAGGAATCTATCTTGTCATAGACGAGCTAGGAAAGTTTTTAGAATTTGAAGCACGGCACTATGGGGCAAATGATATTTATACGTTGCAGGCACTCGCAGAGCATGCCTGTAAAGGCGATGAGTGTAATTTATTCTTATTCGTTTTACTCCACCAATCCTTTGAGCAGTATGCCAAAGGTTTAGGAGAAAGCCTAAAAAATGAGTGGTCGAAAGTCCAAGGACGTTTTGAAGAAGTTCCTTTTATCGAATCAGCTGAGCAAATTCTGAGGGTTGTAAGTGCTGCGTTCGGTTACTCCATGACTCAAAAAGAATTGCAGTCCATTAAGTCAACAACAAAAAATGTTGTGGATATCTTACAAGAGAATGACGCTCTTTCAAATGTAATGGATAAAAAGTCCATCATAGACTTAATGAGCCATTGTTATCCTTTACACCCAGTGAGTGCAATTCTTCTGCCTGTTCTTTGTCAAAAGGTCGCGCAGAATGAAAGGACTCTCTTCAGTTATCTTGGAAGCCACGAAGAGTTTGGCTTACAGGATATGATTGAGCGTTTTGAATCTGTTGATGACCTAATTCTCCCTCATCATGTATATGATTATTTTATTACTAACCAGCCAGCGGCTTTAGGTGACTATCGCACTCACAGAAGATGGGCGGAAGTAGTTACATCAATAGAGCGTCTAGGTGATGCACCAGAAGATCAATTAAATTTTTTGAAAACTATTGGGCTGCTAAACATCATTGGCATCAAAGGTGGATTCAAACCATCTAAAGCCATCCTTGAAACCTGCGGGAGAAATAAGTCTGCTGTTAATAAGGCTCTTAAAGCGCTATCTGATAAGTCGATCATTACCTACCGAAAATTCAGTGGTGAATATCGCGTTTGGCAAGGTAGTGATTTCGACCTTGAAAGTGCGGTTGAAGATGAGATTAGCAATATTGGAGAGTTTTCACTTGCCAATGAACTGAACAAAGCAAATGCGCTGATGCCCATAGTAGCGAGAAGGCATACGATCAAAAGCGGCGCATTGCGCTATTTCACGCCTGAATTTGTAGATGCGCAAACATACAAGTCTTCATCGTTTCAAGCCAACATCCCTAGAATTATTTTCTTTCTAGCATCTGCGAAAGACGACGAAAAGATATTTCACGACTCTGTAGTGAATCACTACTCATCGTTAGATATTGTTGCGCTTTGCTTAAATGGTTCTCAATTAAGAGAGGCAACCGCAGAGGTAATCGCGTTAAGAGAAATAGAAAGAACACGACAAGAGCTTAATAGTGATCCTGTAGCAAAGCGAGAATTCGGTGACAGGCTTACAGCTGCTGAAAATTCGGAGCATATGCTATTACAGCGATTGCAGGAGCAGCCGCAAGAGTGCATTTGGTTTCATGATGCGGAGACATTATCAGTATCAAGTAAGCGTCAATTTCAAGAACAGCTATCAGCGGTGCTCGAAAAGGTATACTGCAAATCACCCGCCTTACACAACGAACTGATAAACAGAGATCGCCCTTCGGCTCAGGCTAATGCAGCTCGCAATAAATTGCTTGAAGCTATGATGGACAATCCAAAGGATTTAGACGATCTCGGCATTGAAAAATTCCCACCAGAAAAAGCCATTTATCGTTCCATTTTGCGGGAAACGGGCCTGCATAATAAAGAAACCAAAGAGTTTAAAGAGCCACATAGAAAGTCGGCTTTTTACCATGTGTGGAAAGAAATCAATACCTTCCTTGATGCTTCTGAAAAAGAACCACGGTCGTTTGCGGATCTCAATGAAACGCTCATGGCACCACCTTACGGAGTAAAGGCTGGTGTTTTGCCTATTTTGTACATTACAGCATATATCGTTTATCAGCATGAGCTAGCGCTGTATGAGTCCCGCCGTTATCGGCCAATAATGACAAGTGAAATGCTTGATCGTTTTGTTAAGCGTCCAGATGAGTTCACATTTCAGCGGTTTAGAATCACAGGTTTACGCTCCTCAATTTTTAAAGAATACAGCAAGATTATTGACACTGGTTCCCAACAAACGGTTGTGCGTCTTGTAAGACCTCTAGCACAATTTATTGGAGAGCTTCCTGAATACACTCAAAAAACTAAATCTTCTGAAATATCAGACAAAGCAAAACGTATTCGCAATGCATTTAACCTATCTAAGTCTCCAGAGCATCTAATTTTTGAAGATATACCCAAAGCACTAGGGTACGAATTAGAGCTGGAGAAGAAAAAACCAAATTTGGAAGGTTTATCCCAGACATTACAGGGATGCTTAAAGGAACTAAAAGATGCTTATCCGAACATGGTTAAGCAGCAGATAAAAATGTTGCTTGAAGCGTTTCATATGAGTCCAGATTCAGATTTGACTGACCTACGACGGAAAGCCATTGGTAGATATGAAGGGCTTGACCAACATACTGTTGATGTAGATGGATTAAGAGCTTTCATAAAACGCATAACTAAACGCCAAGGAGATGATGAGAGTTGGCTAGAGAATGTCTTGATGTTTCTAGGTCAGAAACCTACGAAGAAATGGACAGATACTGATAGAGCTGAAGCAGATGTAAAGCTTAGCGACTTTGCTAAACGCATATTAGATTTGGAAGCCCTTCGTGTTCACTATGACAGATCCAAGAAAAATATGGATGGGGAATTTGACGTTATTCTTCTTAAATCCCTAAAAAAAGGTAGTGAGCCGATTGACGAAGTTGTAGCAATAGATCGAAAAAGAAAAGATGCCATTCAAGGCTGCAAGGCAGAGTTATTGAATGCACTGTATGAGCACTCAGATCGAGAGCTACAGCTAGCTGCTCTAGCCGAGGTCGTTGATGAGTTTCTCACCGAGCGTAACAGTTCTAATAGCAAGGCAAATGAAAAACAAGAACAACTAAAATTAAGAGGGGTAAAAAATGGCTGATAACAAAATGTCGATGAGTTCCTTGTCGGACTTAAAAGATGCCCGTCATGTTCTCGGTATTTCAGGCGGAAAAGATAGTGCAGCTCTAGCTATTTATATCAAAGACCAATACCCCGATATTCATAAAAAAGTTGAATATTTTTTCACAGATACAGGAGCAGAGCTTAAAGAAATCTATGACTTTTTAGATAAGCTAGAGGCACACCTTGGTAAAGAAATTATTCGGCTTAGTAGCGGAAAAGATTTTGATTATTGGCTAACAATGCACAATGAGTATTTGCCCTCTGCGCAACAGCGCTGGTGTACTCGTATGATGAAGATTAAGCCGTTTGAAGAGTTCGTTGGCGATGATCTCGTTGTTAGTTACATTGGTATCCGAGCTGATGAAAATCGTGAAGGTTATATAAGTAAAAAAGATACGATAAAAGCAGTCTTTCCTTTCATAGAGGATGGGTTGGTTCGCGACGATATATTTCAGATCCTAGAGGACTCCGTTGGTATCCCCGAATACTATAAGTGGCGGTCACGCTCTGGCTGCTACTTTTGTTTCTTTCAGCGTCAAGATGAATGGCTTGGATTAAAGAGAAATCACCCAGAGCTTTTTGAAAAAGCACGTCAGTTCGAGCGTCGAGTCCGTACGAAATATGACTGGAAAGATGGAGAAATTCCGATAAATGGTCATGGTTATACATGGTCTTCACAAGGTTCGATAGATGAATTAGTAGCTAAGGCTGAAAAACGTGAAAAGGAATTGGGGATTATCGCCACTAATAAAAAATCGTCAGAAAAATGGCAAGAAACACTAAAAACAATGATGGACGATGATCCAGAGGATCAAGCGTGTTTAGTATGTAGCCTTTAGATAACCATCGACTAAAAATTAATAAATAGGATTAGCTGTGATTAAAGACGTACCTGATGTTTCAAATGAGTTTACACCTCAAGCGTATACGCTTCATGATTTTTTTACGTCAGAAGCTAGAGGCTTCTACATCCCTCTGTATCAGAGACCTTATAGTTGGAATACTGAGAACGTTGAACAGTTAATGGAGGATCTTCTAAAAGGGGTAGAGTCTACTATCACAAACAGCCAATCGGTATCTTTTCTTGGGACTGTTATTCTATGCATGGAGAAGAACAAGCAAAAGAATATCGAACCAGTGGATGTTCGTGCTTTGCCAGGAACAGTATTTAATGTTATTGATGGTCAACAAAGAATATCTACGCTAGCGCTACTCGCCACGAGATTGTATAGACAAACCTACATATACATTAACTCGATCAACAAGGATGAAATATATGATGAAATTGTAGACTATCTAGAAGGCCAACTTACAGATCTAGTCTATTTTTTTAGCTTAACTCTAAAAACTAAGAGTGCTGATCCGAAGCAAAAACCTTTAGTTATTCGTGGTAGCCACGATGAGTGGACTTTAAATGGGCAGGATGAAAAATATACATCAACAGTATCTAATTATATCGCGAAATTCATAAGAAATTTAGCTGATGGCGGAATAAAAATACCAGACAGAAGAACAACGCTAGGGAAAAACCTTAAAGCAATGGATGCATACATCGATCTCGTTTTTAGTGCACATAAACAAACTGAAACGCACATATATTATCCAGACGCAAAAACAATACTTAAAGAAGTTGACCAAGAGTTACTGTGGGATTTTGATAGAGAAAAATACTACGACTTGGTAACAACGCGGGAATATTCAGATAAAGAATGCAGCAATGTTTCCAAAGCAGTGCAGCTAAGTATGCTATTTCACTATTTTTATGAGCGCGCTTGCTTATCTGTAATATATCCAAGCTCGGAAGATTGGGCTTTTGATATTTTTCAGTCTTTAAATGCAACGGGAACGCCGCTAACTGCTATAGAGACATTTAAACCCCTAGTCGTTAATACCGTTAATCGCTATCAAGGAACTAAATATAAAGGATCAAGGTCTGAGAGCCATTTCACTTCAATTGATAAACTTTTTGAAACGAATGATACAGCTGAAAAAAAGAGCAAGCTAACCAAAGAATTCCTTAATATTTTTCGTCTAGTCTACGAAGGAAAATCACTGTCTAGCCACTTTAGTCAACAAAGGAAATGGTTGAACGAAACCTATAGCGATTTCAACAAAGATTCAGTTGGTCAAGAGGAGTTCGTTCATCGGTTATCCAATATTGCAAAATATTGGGACAACGTAAAGTGGTTTGATTCAACATCTCTTTCCTCGTTCTATGGGATATCTAGTTTGCCAGAGCAAGAGAGAAAATTATCTGTTCTTTGCGTGAGATATCTCGATGATGCTAGCCACCGAATGGCTGACACGCTTCTCAGCCGTTTTTATGCAATGGTTATTAGGCAAGGTGAGAATAGCGCTCAAGATTTTGTTGAAGTATCAAAAGCTATTGCCGCCTTTTTTACTATTTGGCGGTCAGCATTTTCAAACACTGGTCTGGATGATGTTTATAGGAAGTTATTTGAGCAACAAAGCGACGCTACACTTCCTAATTACTCTTGGTCAACTGGCGCTCATGACCTTAGCGTAGAAGAGTTGAAAAAATACTTTTTCAACATATTGGCCGATAAAGGGATTTCTGAAAAAACAGCTTGGTTGGAAAAGGCATCAACAAACTTAAGGTATGATAACGCCAAAACAGTTTGTAAATTCGCCCTGATAGTCAGCGCTCATGATACCATACCTGACGATACTAATATTGGATTAATGAAAGAGGGAGCTTCAGGGGTCAATGATTATATTAATATCGACTCATGGAAATCGTCTGATTTAAAAACTGTAGAACACATAGCCCCTCAAAATAGAGACTCTGGATGGAATGAGAAAATATACACAGATCAGATCGAGCATTCTGTCGGGAACTTAACTTTATTGCCTACCGAAATCAATAGCTCACTCAGTGATAATTCTTGGCAGATAAAGAGCCTATACTATAAGCACCTAGCCCTTAAAGACCCAGATCAAATAACTACACTAAAAGAGCAGGCAGTTCATCAAGGCATTGAACTTTCCGATGAGACTATTAACCTGCTTACTGGTGCTCGATTTGCATCGCATGTGGAGCCAATTGTTAATATGTTTGATCAAAACATCGAATGGGACGATAACTTTATCAAACATCGTGCAAGTAGAATTTGTGACATCTTGTGGGATAGAGTGATGCCTTGGTTAAAATAAGATCTTGTTTAACAATGGCGGTGGTTCAAACCTACCACCATAGTCAAAAAAGTCCACATCTTGATCTCGCATTTTTATTTTGATGCGCTCCACTAACAGGGGCGTGTCTTTTTCCCAGTCGTCGTAACGCATGAGGCTAACCTTGCCTGATGTTATGTGTGCTTTAATCAAGTGAATATTATCGAGATCCCCATAAAGCTGAGAGGCACAGCCAATATATATTCTAAGCTCTGGTGGCAAGTCGCCTAGATAGTGTTTGTGAAAGGTGAAGCTGTGTCCTTCTTCTAAACTTCCGCTCTCAAGCTGCTTGTGTGCTTTTATACATGATTCTTCAATGAGTTCTGGACTACCCATAGAAAATAGAACATTAGTGGCTCGTTCGATAGAGTCACTGTAGCTGCTATAAAAATATTTTATATCTCGTTTCAGTCCATCTGGCATTTTTGTTTGCGGCTTTCTTTTTCCAAATAGTCCTAGAGCAAAATATACCAATAAATCGTCTTTTCTTTTTTCTTGAGCCTCGATAAATAACTCGTTCCCAAAATGCTCAATTAGCGCGTTGTGCGCCTTATTGTGGGAACCCGCGATACGTCGTATTTGGTCTGAAAATTCAAATTCGTTGTTTGCGGGGATGCGCCCTAATTCGAGAGAGGTTTCCCAGAAATCTGTGAATAACTCAAGGTGCTTGTCTATGATGTCTTTCTTAATAGAAGGTTGACGAATTTTAATTTGTCGCTGCGTTTTCTGTTGCCAATCCCGCTTTACATGCTGTCTTTCAAGTAAGAAGTTTTGTTCTTCTATCTTATCTTTAAAGACAATAAATATGCCTTGACCAACGGCGATGGTTGACTCGTCTAAAGAAGATTCTACGTAGGAACGAAATTCTGATTGTGTGTAATAGCGTTGAAATGTATTTCTACTGGTAATGACACCATCTTTGTATGGTGTAAATTGTCGAATGACGCTTTCGCCTGCGATCATGACCGAGACAATAAGGAGTTTGTCTGCATAGCCCCATGCTCGTTTTAACGTTTCTTGTCGTTCTTCTCGATCTTCAATAACGTTTAAAACGAAGCCTAAATTTACTATATCTGTATTTAGTATATCTCCGTCAGGAAGATGCACTGGGTCCCAGCCAGATATATCGATACCGTGAGCTTCAAGCTCACGCATATCATCGCCTTTTCCGCAGCCGTAATCCAAAACGGAATAGTCGCCATTAAAATAATTATGGCGAGCTAAAATTTGCATCGGTTGCGACAACTGGTTTCGATCTATAGCGGTTCTATGTCTTTCTACTTCAACTTCTTGCGAAATAGGAACGACGTTATCTTCTATATCTCGACTTGCTTTTGGCTGAAGCCGTCCTGCTGCATCTAGAAAGTACCCTTTATTGGAAATTAGGCGCTCCCAATTTTTCTTAAAACCAATCGACCTTGGGTTTTCATATAGATCGATCTTTTCACCCTCAGCCGTTATTTCTTCAAATAAGGGGCGCAGATCATAATCAGTTTTAACAAAGGTTTCTTTTCGATGGAGTATGGGGGGATTATCAGATTTTTCATAAGATGACTTTCTGACAGAGAGCTTTGCTAAATCAACCGTGAAGCTATGCTGTAAAGGCGGATAGCCATAACGGTTAAATTCAGGGTAGTTCAAGAATGCTACTTTAAAATCACGCTTGTATAGCTTTAGTATATTCCATTCAGAGGAAGCAATTTCCAGAGCAGTTGCTATTTTCTCTAGAGTGTTTGCTAGCTCATCTGGAATATCAGATAAAGCGCTATTGTGGACATAAATTGAATCAGGAAGTTGCTTTCCTGTTTTAATTTTACTGATGAATAGCTTGTAACTTTCAAAGTCCAAAACTTAAAGCCCCAATCTTTTTATAGTTTTCTCTCGTGCCTACTATGCCGAATGTGCAGTACGCTTACTGCATCATCCTCAATGACATACAGCACGCGATAATCTCCAATAACTAAGTGCCGAATACCTTTCTGAATATCAAGATCTTCAGGCGCTATTGGGCATCGCTCAGCGAGTTCATCGAGCTTTTCTATAGCTTCAATGACACCCAGATACCAATTTACGGCATTTTGAGGAGACTCTTTTTCAATCTGCGCATATCGTTGTGCAAGGTCATTTTCAGCCGTCGGTTTGATCTCTACTCGGTATTTTTTCAACGCTTGATACCGCGTTTCGCCTCAAATTCTTTAGTGAATTGATCGAGAGGTCTTCCTTCCTCAGAGAGGGCTTGCCTTATGCTCTGGATGCTTTCAGCGTATTCCGCTAAGGAAGCCATTCGCTCATAAGTCTCAGCGTCTTGCATTACCACGGCAGCTTTGCCATTGACAGTTAGGATCTCTGGACGCTTACTGTCCATGAGCCGTTTGATGTGTTCGGCTGGCTTGCGGCTAAAATCGGTTACGGTATGTATGTCTGAGCTGTTAAACATGGGATTGCCTCCAAACAGATAATAAACATATTATTCTCTGTTTACACGAATTTCAGTGTTTTTACAAGAAAAAAGTGGTTGATTGGCATGATTATCCTTCTTTTCGGGCTTTAACCTTCCTGCCAACAGTATTCGGAGATACTCCAAGTAACTCGGCTACTTCTCTCTGAGTCATTCCCTGAGATATGAGTTTAGTCATGTGAAGAAGCTGCCTTTGCGCCCATATCTAATGTGTGAACCTTGTGGCAAACGGCCTTCAATATTTTTAGATCAGGAAGTAGGTCAGCAATGAAGAAGGTATACGAAACCATTGTTTATTCAGGAATGTTTGGAACTTTAAAAGTCTAACCTAACTTACTGTCAGCACCAGCTAGGCATTTTGGGGCTTTCGTCGGCAATAGACGTTCTATAAGTGGTTGGCTTGAACCAATTGGACAGATATAGCTTAATCTTTAGACTCTGAAAGGTTGGATATATTTAACTATTATTCTAATAAATGTGTCAAATTAGCTGCAATTTCTAGCTATTTACTGCTTGTTTAGCGCAAGAGTTAGCTATTTAAGTTATTGAAAAGTATAAAGTTATTGTTGATTTATGCAAGCTTGTGGTCTGTGGTGTAGTCAAAGGCACCGACCCAATGCAACAGCAGGTGGATAAACTGGTGTTTGTAAAACTAGTAGCGATTAAGGTTTCAGCTGTGACCTAGTACCGATTTTCTTTGATTGATCTGTTGTTCTACCTATCTACACTAGCAATAGTGAAGGGCACATTTTTGTGGGAAATGTGTGGGACTGAGTGACACTTCGTTAGGCTTTATTAGGCATTGGGAGTAACGGGTGGCCGCCTAAGTATTTGATTTTAAATAACTTACCGTTACTGCTTGTTCCTTTTAACCAATTGGTCGCGCGTTCGAGTCGCGCACGACCCACCATTATTAAAAGCGTTAGCAGCTTAGCTGTTAACGCTTTTTTTATATCTATAAGAACTATTAATTGTGTTATTATAAGGGTGTTTAGTGTACATCCGACGTTAACTCATGTATCCACCAAAACCAATAGCTAATGACGAGCTTCGACTTTTTATAACTACTTAGTTGCGTATGTAATCTTTTTGCATAGGGCGATAATATCCTTTGATTCAGATTCGGATAATGTAGTTGCACAAAAAGCCTGCTTTGTTACCTCTTCGCTTTTAAAGGAGAGTTCACGACCGCTATCGGTTAGTACAATATTTTTTTGACGTTCGTTATCATCTGGAACCACTCGATTTATTAATCCCTTCTCTTCAAGACGTCTTAGCAGAGGTGTCATCGTTGCCTTTGTCAGTCCAGTTCGCTGGGCGAGCTGGCTAATAAGAATGTTATCTTTTTCCCATAATGCCATGAGTACAATAAATTGTGTGTAGGTCAGCCCCAATGGGTCAAGCAATGGACGATAAATACTACTTAGCTTATGTGATGCAGAATAAAGAGCAAAGCATAGCTGGCTGTCTAATTTGGCAACTGACAAAAAATACTCCAGAACAGTAAAGTTTATATCAAGTAATAACTTGATTTTGCCTGCTTATAAAACCCTATGCAAGAAATCAGTTGCTAGATTGTTTGTCTACATATAGTATGTGCACTAATCTTTTGGGAGGTATCATCATGCTAGATAAAACGATTAATAAATTTGCTACATACAAGACAGCTCGCGGTATTATTTGTTGTAGTGCAGTAATGCTTGCTGTACAGACTCCAATAGCTACTGCTGGAGACGCTGCATTAAAGACCCTAGATTCATTTGAGAAGGTTTTTGGTGTCACTGAAGGAAAGCGGCGCAACCATACTAAAGGTTTTTGTTTTAATGGGATGCTAACACCTAATGATTCAAGCATACTTGGTTATAGTGCTAGTGAATTATTTAGCGGGCAATCTGAGGTTATTGGTCGTTTATCCCATAAGGGCGGTAAGCTTGCTCCGTCGGACGCTAATATTGGCCAATATGGCATGAGTTTATCTATTACTACCGCATCTGGTGGTATTAACCTTATGTCGATGAATACAGAAGACTTTTTCCCTGTCTCGACACCAGAGGCCTTTGCTCAATTGATGCGAGCTAAAGCAACCAGCGCCGATGCTGTAAAAACATTCGCGAAAAACAGCCCCGAGCTACAACATTATGCTGCTCATATGGCAAAGCGACCCAAGATATTAAGGCCCTATGAAGGAATTACCTTTAACAGTGTTAATAGCTTTTATTTAGTTGATGCAGATAATAAAAAAACAGCGGTGAGATGGTCTTTTGTACCTGCAGCCTCCCAGTCAATCAATACTGAGCCAAGCCAGGATTTTTTCTACAAGAACATACAACGCAATATTGATAAAGGTGAAGTTGTTTGGGATATGGTAGTAACAATCGCTAATGAGGATGATGTCGTTGATAATGCTGCTATCCAGTGGACAGGTGAACATAAACAAATTGTTGCAGCAAAACTAAAAGTCTCTTCTGTTAGTTCAGAAGATGTAGGTCAATGTACTGATATCAACTATGATCCAATGGTGTTGTCAGCAGGCCTAGAGCCATCTGCTGACCCTATATTGCAAGCCCGTCGTAATATTTATGCCATAGGCTTAAGTCGGCGGCTCACTGAAAAACAAAATAATAAATAAGAAGGTAAAGTAGCCACACAAGTTGTGGCTTTCCACTATTAATACTTATGTGAGGTAAAGCGATGAGTGATACATGGTTAAGTAGTTTAAAAACAGATACCCCTCAAGAAGGTTTTGAGCTTGCACTTAAACTCTCCCGAATGGGAGTTAAATATACGCAGCCGTCTGATGATGTTAGATCGAAGTTGCGCCCAATTTATGAAGAAAATGCCGATAGCTTAATTGCTAGCTCTCATGTAGTAGCCACTCATTTTCAAACAGTGGCTGCAGCTAATAATTATTGGAGTAGTTAGGTATTTGCCAAAGAAATAATAAAGTTAATCGATAGGTATAAGTTTATAGTTTTTTTAAAAATATCTTTTAGCCTTTCTGTTACAAGCCTATTTTAAAATATTATGTGGTCAGGAGCGAGTAAAACTGTATTACTCTTCGACATCAGAGATATTTTTCTTTGGCAACTTGTCCATTTACTGCTGTTAGTGTAATCGTGAGAGGTATAGTAGGGTATCGTGTTTGAGTAATAAGTGCTTTTCATCCGTTGATGAACCCTCTTTTTTACTGTGTTGATAACATGACTTGTATCCTAGCAATTAAACGTAATCTAGCCCTTTTTAATAAGTGATTAATAAATTCACGGTTACCAGAAAGAGTCTTACTTACAAGTCTCAATATATAACTTGGAGTTGGTCGGCTAGTTATGCTCGGCTACGCTTTATTAAAGGTAAACTAGAAAACTCTTTGTTAGAGAAGCGATTTGCTGCATCCATTCTGGGGTGTAGTATTATCAAGCAAAAAATATTTAATTATTGTTTTTCTTTTATCAGTTTTTTTGATAATGCATACGATAAATTACCCACGGATGAAGCAGAGATGGTCCATCAAGAAATATAGAAATACTTTCTATATTAGAAAGTATTATCACACAAGAGCACGAGAATTTAGAGATTGTACCTAATAAGCTTTCATGCAACGCGTTAGTGATTGAAGCAGTGGATATTGTTGAAGAAATATTGAAGTCGATATGAAGGTAAGGGATGTTGCCAAGGCAGTGAATATTAGTAATTCCTATCCTATTCGCATTTTTAAGAGCAACTTGGGGGTTGTGCCTAATGTTTTTTGGAAAGCAATGAAAATTAATTATTCCCTATCTTTGATCATCTTAAACCTAGAATCAATCTGTGATATCTCTTACATGCTTGGTTTTACCGACCAATCCCATTTTACCAATTGCTTTAAAAATATTTACAGACAACGCCAGGTAATTTTACAGCATAACAAGCGCATTTGCGGAATTGTAAGCTGTAGAGTTTAGGGTGGGAGTATCGCCTTATCAAAAGCAGCTGCCTAATAAGTAATATAAATCCTTTGATATCATTGTTGGAGCTGCGCTTGCTCGATACCACCATTCTCTTCTAGTACTTTAACAATAGGTTCATATTTATCGTGGTCCATCATCAGTCGGCACTGCATAGCCAAAGCAGTGGGTGTAGCTGCCAAAATGTCCGAAGCAGGGTCCTGAGCAGGGTGATTAATATCGGCACCAGCGGCAATAAGTGCCTCAACACTTTGTAAATTCCCGCCAAAAACTGCGTGATAAATAATAGTGCAATTCCATCGTGGATCAAGAGTGTTTGCATCCCCGCCAGCTTCAAGAAACGCTAACAATGATTCACTGTGACCCTCGGTCATGCTATCTAGTAGGGCTTGTAGGTCTATATCTGTCGTCATGATTTATATGGTACTCAAATAGTTTTATTTGGCGCATTATGAAGGCTAATTAGTATGCTAACAATAAAAAAACTATCAATATGAGACTATTTTTATTGTTATTTGTGTTTTTTCTGCGTGTCTATTGTTGTTAGTTATTACAGAAAGCCTCATTCCATAATAAGATTAAAGTTTAGCCAATTTAATGAGTTTTTTCGTTGTTTATCTTTACGAATTAGATTATCATCAAGTTTTAGAGCGAGCGCTCGCACTTTTATGGATTTGCCCTGTTAAAAGTAGAGCGCTAGTAATATAAATAATAAAACAACAGTTCGTACATAAGTATAAAAACAGGAGACTCCTATGTCTAAACCTTCGCTGGCTAAATCGCTACTCAGTAGTTCTATCAGTCAACACTCTAAATTATTTTATGGTATTGGGTTAACTGCTCTACTTACCATCCCTGCACAGCAAGTATTGGCTGGTGGTTTTCAGCTATCAGATCACAGTATCACATCGCTTGGCCGTAACCATGCAGGCTACGGTGTTGTCGGTGACGATGCCTCGGCGGTGCAGTTTAACCCAGCGGGTTTAACGCTACTTAAAAAACGACAAGCACAATTTGGTTTAACATTAAACTCAATTGATGGAGAAGTCGAAAATGACGGTAGTAACATTAATGGTACTGCTTTCTCTGGTTCTGATGATGATGGTACGCCGGATTTTGCATCAGCACCTAATGCTTACTATATCCATCCTATTAATGACCGCTTAGTATTTGGCTTAGGTATCACCGCACCATTCGGTACTGATACAGACTATGATGATGATTTCTTTGGCCGCTTTAGTGGTACAACGACAGAACTAACAGTTATCGACATCAACCCATCTATTGGCTATAAAATTAATGATATTGTTAGTGTAGGCTTTGGTGTTAGTTATCAAACATTAGATGTTACTTTAGATTCAGCTATACCTCTGCAATCAGGTCTTGTCGCTGGTGGGTTTGATGGTGCCTTTAACGCTGATGGCGATAGCGAAGACTTTGGTTTTAACGTAGGTATTACCTTTAACTTGCCAGATAATTCTCGTATTGGTTTAAGTTACCGATCAGGTATTGAACATGATATTGATGTTGATGCTGAATTTATTATTCCTCCACAAGCAGCAGCATTAGGCGCTGCTGGTAACGCTTTGATAGCTGCCGCTGGTGATTTTGATGCGAGTGCTGATTTTGAATCTCCTGCAACTGCTTACCTCGGTTATTATAAGCCTCTTAGCGATAACTACTTTCTAACAGTGGGTGTCCGCTGGACCGAGTGGAGTGTGTTTAATGAAATTAGAATTGAATTTGACAACCAGGCTACTGCTCTAACCCAAAACGACGTGGTAACTGAGATCGACTGGGAGAATTCCTTCACTTACGCTATTGGCCTAGACGGCCGCATTAATGACAAATGGACATGGAGAACAGGTTTATCCTATACCGAAACACCAGTACCAACTGATACACGTTCAGTACGTACTATTGATTCTGACAGAACTGCGATTAGTTTTGGTGCAACTTACAATGTTACTCCTAAATTAGCATTAGATTTTGCCTATCGCTATATTAGCTTTGATGACGCTGATATTAATCAGTCTTTCAACACTCTTGCAGGTGAATCCGGTGCAACCATTGGTGAAGTAGAAGCTGAAGTTCATACTGTTGCTATACAAGCAAATTATAAGTTCTAAGTTTTGCCCCTAAGTAGGTGCTAGCGTTAAGTTAGCATTTATAATAAGCCTATAGGGATATAGGCTTATATAGGTTTTAAGGATGCAAAACCATTAACAATAATAAAAATAGTTTTATTCTCTTTGTTCTAGGTTTATTCGAATGAGATATCTCCTTCGATAATGTCGGTTTTAGTTGGACAAGTTTGGTAGTCAATTAGCTTATCTCGTTATGTTGTCAGTAGTGCTTACTTAAAGATCGTAATTGTAAATAAACACTTAGAGCATGATAGTTACATTAATTCTTATTCAAATATCCTAAAAAATTTATTTGTATAAGCAAGTGGTGGTGAATGTTCACAACCATTTGTCAGTTAGCATTAATTAAATTGAACCTTGGAGCGAGCGCTCGCTCTAAGGATGTCAAGGTCACTACATTCTTAGTGTTCCTGCGCAGCAAGTTTATGATTATTGATACTTTGTTGCGGTGTGTAAAAAACAAAAAAATAAAAACTTATAAGGATATTAAGTTCATATAACTTTCTATAGGTACAATGTTATGAATCATAAAATATTTAAAGCAGGCTTATTAAGCTGTTCCCTCTTTCTTTTAGCCTCTTGTGGAGGTGGCGGTGGTGGCAGTGATGATGCTAGTAGTTCTGCTTCTGCAGGTAATGCCGATCTCTCTACTTTTGTCGCGGTAGGGGATTCCCTAACAGCAGGTTTTGCCGATGGCTCCTTATATTTTGATGGTCAGCTAGATTCATACCCTAATATTCTTGCAACGTCTTTTGCCCAAGCCGGTGGCGGTACGTTTAACCAACCATTCGTTAGCGATAACTTGGGGGGGTTACTTATTGGTACTAATACTACCTCACAAGCACAGTCGCGATTAGTTTTAAATGGTAACAGTCCGGCACGCCAAAGCGAGAACCTTATGGTTAGTGCTCCAACTACCGAAGTGCTTAATTTGGGGGCTCCAAGCCAAGGTGCTTTAACGGGTCAAGGCCCTTTTAATAATTTGGGTGTGCCGGGCGCCAGAGTCACTCAGTTAGCGCTTAATGGCTTTGGCGATGCCGCTGGGCTTTCAGCTGGAGCGGCTAATCCTTTTTATGTGCGCTTTAACCAAGTTCCAGGTGACGGTGTAGCAGCTATCGGGGGAGCAAATCCAGGGCAGTCACTTCTTGAGGCCGCTGTTGCTCAAAACCCGACATTTTTTACGTTATGGATAGGCAATAATGATGTTTTAGATTTTGCCACTAGTGGTGGTGTTAACGAGACTGCGGGTATAGGTAGTGGCCAAATTACACCCGTTGCAACCTTTAACGCAGACTATAATAATCTAGTTACAAACTTAACAGCCGGTGGTGCTGAAGGAGTATTAGTCAACATACCTGCAATTACCGATATTCCTTTTTTTACTACGGTAGCATTTAACCCTATTGTTCTGCCAAGTTCTAGCGCCGGAGTGCCTGATATAGCAACACTTAATGCTTTGGTTGCTACTTATAATGGTGCTGTTGAGGCTGCTAGAGTTGCTACTACTATTACCGATGCCGAGGCTGCTGCCCGTACAATTACTTTTGCAACAGGTAATAATGCGCCCATTATTATTGACGAAACTTTACCCGTCATCGGAGGGCTTCAGGTTCGACAGGCAACAGCTAATGATGCTATTTTGTTAACCACTGCAGCTGGATTGGCTGCAGGAAATGGCCTTTCTATTGGAGGTGTATCGCCACTTGATGGGGTAACACCTCTCCCTGTCCCCTTAACTGATGCGCAGGTGCTAACCGCTAGTGAAATTCAATTAATTACAACGGCTACAGCCGCCTACAATGCGACTATACAAGGTTTAGCTTCAGGTAGTTCTAGCCTTGTTTTATACGATGCAGCAGCAGATCTTGCGCAATTAAACTCCGGTGGTATCAATATTGGGGGCAGTACAACGATTACTTCGACATTTGCTACAGGTGGGGCCTTTTCTTTAGATGGTGTTCACCCCACGGCCCAAGGTTACGCTGTTATCGCCAATGGTATTATTGAAGCAATAAATGACGGTTTTAGTGCAAACCTTAATGAAGCTGATGCAACTGAATTTTCCACCGTTTTTAACGCATTCCCCGCGGGTACAGACTTTTCAGTCCCTGCTGGTTTTTCAATGTCTAGTAATGGTTTTTAATTATGAATTGTAATGATTCATAAGCCCCCTCGAGCCGCTCTTTGAGCGGCTTTTTTTATGCTAAACATTTAAGTATCCTTATAAATAATTTGTGCAAAATTTATAATGTATTGAGTTTAGATAATGAGAATTGTGATATGAGATAAGTAAAAAGAGATACATAATATTTTAAAATAAATGCATCTCCTTTTTTATTGTTTCAATTTTTTAGCAGCCTTTTTGTTACTTAGTTGCTTACTTTCATTGCTTACAGCTTGGCAAGAACATCGGCAATTTCGCTACCAAACTCCGATGGCCGAACAATAACGCGTACACCACAGTCTCGTAAAATTTCTACTTTTTCAGCGGCAGATTCACCTGAGGAAGAAACAATGGCACCCGCATGACCCATGCGGCGACCTTTAGGTGCCGTTAAGCCCGCGATATAACCCAGTACTGGTTTCTTCATATGGTCGCGTACAAATGCGGCAGCTTGGGCTTCTTGTGGGCCACCAATTTCACCAATCATAATCACCGCGTCGGTCTCGTCATCTTCTTCAAAACGCTGTAAGTGATCAAGGAAGGAGCTACCATTGATTGGGTCACCACCAATGCCCACACTGGTACTTACGCCAATGCCTAGTGCTTTCATTTGCGATGCGGCTTCGTAACCCAATGTGCCCGAGCGACCAATAATGCCAATGTTGCCCTGTGAGTAAATATGGCCAGGCATAATCCCCAACATTGCTTTCCCTGGGCTAATGGTGCCTGCGCAGTTAGGCCCCGTTAGGCACATGCGCTCGTCTTTTTTATAGCGGCGCATATAACGTTTTACACGAATCATATCTTGAGCAGGTACACCATCGGTTACGCTGACGCAAAAACGAATACCGGCGTCTGCTGCCTCCATAATAGCATCGGCTGCAAATGGTGGTGGTACAAATACAATACTGGCCTCGGCACCGGTATGTTTTACTGCGTCTTTTACCGTATCAAATACAGGGCGATCTAGGTGTGTTTCTCCGCCTTTGCCTGGAGTTACACCACCGACAATATTTGTTCCGTAGTTGATCATATCGTTGGCATGGAAGGTACCAATACGACCAGTAAAGCCCTGTACAATGACTGGGGTTTTTTCATTGCTTGAACAACGCCTTCTGCAACCCAATCGCAGCGGTTAATTCCTGCAAAGATATTCACTAAAATAGCCTCTACATTGTCATCGGATAGCACCAAATTAAAGGCTTTAGCAACGCGCTCTGGCGATGCGCCACCACCAATATCTAGAAAGTTAGCGGGTTCGCCACCACAATGTTTTATCATATCCATTGTGGCCATAGCTAAACCTGCACCATTGATAATACAACCGATATTGCCATCTAGGCCGACATAACTTAGGCCACGATCAGCGGCCATCATTTCGCGAGGATCTTCTTGAGATTTATCACGTAACTCCGCAATGGCTTGGCGTCTAAACAGTGCATTGTCGTCAAAGCCCATCTTTGCATCTAATGCCAAAATACGGCCATCGTCAGTAACAATAAGTGGGTTAACCTCAACCATAGTGGCATCTAATTCACTAAACGCGCGGTAGCATGCCAAGATGGCGGTAATTGCCTGGCTAACTTGTGCGGGTTCTATACCGAGCTTAAATACGATTTCGCGAGCCTCAAAAGCTTGCATGCCTACGGCAGATTCAATACCGATACGAATGATAGAATCAGGGTCTTTTTCAGCGACTTCTTCGATATCCATACCGCCAGCAGCGGAGGCTACAACCATAATTCTTTCGGTTGCGCGATCTAATAAAAAACCTAGATATATTTCACGGGCAATGGGCATGCCTTCTTCGATATACAAACGGTTAACCAGCTTGCCCTGTGGACCGGTTTGGTGAGTGACTAGACGCTTACCCAGCATTTCATTGGCTGCTTCATAAACCTCGTTTTCGCTATCACACACTTTAACGCCGCCGGCTTTACCACAAGCACCAGAATGTATTTGTGCTTTTACTACCCATTTTTCACCACCAATTTCTTTGGCCCGATAAGCTGCTTGCTCTGGGCTATAGGCAAGCTCACCCATGGGAATAGGCATCCCAAATTCTGCCAATAAGGCTTTTGCTTGATATTCATGAATATCCACTAGAATTCCTCCTTAGCGAAATTAATTATTATTTTTTGCTTGAATAGCGTTGTCAGTATCCACAATGTTTTGTGCCATACGTGCCGAGGCAGCATCGATCATGCGGCCATTTAATTGCGCTGCACCTTTACCTTGACTAGCAGCCTCTTCAAGTGCTGTTAGTACCGCCTTGGCGTGCTCTACTTCTTTGGCAGGAGGTGTGAATACATCATTTGCTAATTCGATTTGTGATGGATGAATTGCCCATTTGCCTTCATAGCCTAAGGCAGCCGCGCGTCTGGCAGCCATTAGATAACCCTCGGGGTCATTAAAATCACCAAAAGGTCCATCGATGGCGCGAATACCATAGGCACGGCAAGCAACCAACATTTGAGAAAGGCCGTGGTGCCATTGGTCGGCAGGGTAATCAGGGTTTAGGCCACCTATATTGACTGTACGTGCACGGCAGCTCGCGGCGTAGTCAGCTACACCAAAGTGTAGTGCTTCCATACGTGTGCTTGATCGCGCAATTTCCCCGACATTGGCCACACCCAATGTAATTTCGATAAGGGCTTCGATACCTATGCGGTTGGTAAAGCCTTTTGCTTCTTCGATTTGAGTCAACATGGCATCAACCATATAAACATCTGCTGCTACACCGACCTTCGGAATCAATAGGGTATCGATTTTATCGCCAGCCTGTTCGACAAGGTCGACTACATCGCGATACATATAGTGCGTATCTAAACTGTTGATGCGCACCGAAATACTTTTACCTTTGCCGCGCCAATCAATGTCGTGCAAAGCCTCTATAATGTTTTTACGAGATTGTTCTTTGTCGGCAGGGGCTACGGCATCCTCTAAATCGAGAAAGATATAATCAACGTCTGAATTCGCTGCTTTTTCGAACATCGTTGGGTTTGAACCAGGTACGGCTAATTCACTGCGTTGCAAGCGTTGGTGTGCTTGCGGATATTGTGTATGACTCATGTTATTTTTCTCTTAGTTATTTATTATTTTTTAGGCTAAGTCATTACGCGATAAAAGTAGGGTGTGATGACTTAGCTATATCGCTGAAACCTTTAGCAGCTGTACGTCTCGGAGCTGATGCGCGGACTTTGACACACATAAAAAGATTATTTCAAGCTATAATCAACGCCTGTTTTTCGAGAAATTATGACTCAGTATTTTTTGCTAAATGAAACAAATATAAGAATTAAAAAAATGATAATGTTGGTATCAAAACTACGACTAAAGTCTTAGATGAGAGGTGTATAATTTTTTATAAAAATTTCATATATACATTAAAATAATTGATATTTTCACTTAAAAATCTAACGAAATCCGACTTTAGCCATAAATAAAATGGATATTGGGTGATGCCACTAAGCTAAAAGTATCGGTTGATTATGTGTATCTAAAATCTAAAGAATGGATAAGAAGGCTAAAAAATAGGGGCTAATACTCATAGTATCTTCAAGTTCTTAGGGTTACTAAACGGACATTTATTGAACAAAGGGTTTATAATTCTTAAGTAAAGGTTGCTATTTGAATTGATAAATATATTTGTATGGCTTAATTTTTTTGTTTGTCTTTTCTTTCGTCCAGTTATTGCCAATTAGGCGGCTATTCCCACTTTAGGCTCTCCCTGCTAGAATACGCGGCCATTTTATGCACTGGGTTATGTATATAAATCCAGTGGTTAAGGTTTACCGATATGACAGATACCACTTTAGAGCAAGTTCCCCCGTTAATGGATAAAACCCGTGAGTTGGTTAAATCCCATTTAGTCGATTTTGCTAAACAAAGCTATACCCCAGAGCAAACGGCAGAGCTTACAGCGCGTATTAAAGTGCTACTCAAAGAAAAAAACGCGGTATTAGTCGCGCACTACTATACAGACCCAGCTATCCAGGCACTTGCCGAGGAGACGGGCGGTTTTGTCTCAGACTCCTTAGAGATGGCGCGTTTTGGTAAAGAAAATCCAGCGCAAACCTTAATTGTCGCTGGTGTTAAGTTTATGGGCGAGACAGCTAAGATTCTCACACCTGAAAAACGCGTACTGATGCCAACCCTTGAAGCTACATGTTCTCTAGATCTTGGTTGTCCTATCGATGAGTTCTCTAAGTTTTGCGATGCCCATCCAGAGCGTGAGGTGGTGGTTTATGCCAATACCTCGGCCGAGGTAAAAGCCCGTGCCGACTGGGTAGTGACTTCCAGTATTGCACTTGATGTTGTCGATTACCTAGATAGCGAGGGTAAAAAGATTATTTGGGCGCCCGATAAGCATTTAGGTGACTATGTACAGCGCGAGACAGGTGCAGATATGCTGTTGTGGGATGGCGCTTGTATAGTACATGAAGAGTTTAAAGCCAAAGGTATTGAGGATTTAAAAGCGGTATACCCCGATGCAGCCGTATTAGTACACCCTGAGTCGCCACAATCTGTTATCGCTATTGCCGATGCAGTTGGGTCTACCTCGCAGCTTATCCATGCTGCCAACACATTACCTAATCCTCAATTTATAGTGGCAACTGATGAAGGCATTTTTTATAAAATGCAGCAGCTGACACCTGATAAAGAATTCTTGATTGCCCCAACTGCGGGTAGTGGTGCAACTTGTCGTAGTTGTGCAAATTGCCCGTGGATGGCAATGAATAGTTTGGAGCGAATTATCCATGCGCTAGAAGAGGGTACAGACGAGATTCATGTTGATGCCGAGCTTGGTCAAAAAGCCATGCGGCCACTACAGCGTATGCTAGATTTTAAGGCAAATCATATGTAATGCTTTTACTATAAAATATATGTGTACTACCTAAGCGCGTTCTATTTATAGGACGCGTTTTGCGTTACACCTAATGATGTCTCATTATTTATTCATTTACGCCCTTAATGTTGGGTAAGGCAATAACATAGAAATAGATCAGTAAGAAGAGCGACCCTATTGAAAAGTATCCCTATTGATAGTTGGACTAAAGAGCACGCCGAGGAGTTGTATGGCATCCCTAATTGGGGTTGTGATTACTTCTCGATATCGCCCGAGGGCAATGTAGAGATTATTGCTCCACCAGTATCTACTGATTCAAATACTACTCATCCAGAAAAACCCCCACCTGCACGTGTTGCGTTTATTGATATTATTAAGGCAATGCGCGAGCGCGAGCTCGATATGCCATTGCTATTGCGTATCGAAAATTTACTCGATCATCGTATTAGTTATTTAAATCAATCCTTCGCAAAGGCAATTGCAGGCTCGGGTTATCAAAATCATTACCGTGGCGTGTTTCCTATTAAGGTTAATCAACAAAGCCATGTGATCAATGAGATTACCCACTTTGGCTCACAATATAATCATGGCCTTGAAGCGGGTAGTAAAGCAGAGCTCATTATTGCTCTGGCTAATATCAATGATGACGATGCCTATATTATTTGTAATGGCTACAAAGATGCTGAGTTTATCGACCTTGGCTTGCACGCTGTTAAACTCGGTGTAGAGTGTTTTTTTGTTATTGAAACTCCCTCGGAATTACCTACTATTATCGAGCGTAGCAAACGCTTAGGTGTAAAACCAAAACTGGGTGTACGCTTAAAGCTTGCCTCAAAAGTTGACGGGCATTGGAGTGCCGATAGTGGTGACCGTAGTATTTTTGGCCTTAACACTATTCAGTTAATGGATTTAATCGAGCAATTAAAAGCGGCCAATATGCTCGATTGCCTGCAATTAATGCATTTTCATTTGGGCTCGCAAATCCCTAATATCCGCAATATTCGCACGGGTATGAGCGAGGCTTGTCGCTATTATGTTGAGTTAGTGCGCGAAGGTGTGCCACTACAGTATATTGATTTAGGTGGTGGGCTTGCCGTTGATTACGATGGTAGCCAAAGCAACGATACCCACAGTATGAATTACCAAATTAATGAGTATTGCGTGGATGTTGTCGAGGCAATTATGGAAGCACTCGACCCAGAAAATATCCCTCATCCAGTGATTATTACAGAGTCAGGCCGCGCAACTATCGCATACTCTTCTGTACTTTTATTTAATATTTTAGATATTAGTCACTTTGATCCTGCTCCACTGCCTAAGGTGTTACCCGTTGACTCCCACGACATGATTCGAAATTTATTTGATGTTGTTGAGAATATTAATAAGCATCGCCTACAAGAAAGCTATAACGATGCCACCCATTATCGTGACGAAATGCGTGAGCTATTTCACCGCGGGCAAATAAACCTTAGAGAGCGTGCTCTGGGTGAGAATATTTATTTATCGATTATGCAGCGCATTGTGAATAAATTACCCGAGCTTGATCGTATCCCTCAAGAGCTAGAGCATTTAGGCGAAGAGCTTGCCGATATTTATTACGGTAACTTTAGCGTGTTTCAATCGCTGCCCGATGCCTGGGCAATCGACCAGATATTCCCGGTAATGCCATTGCATCGCCTTAATGAAGCGCCAACACGCGAGGCCATTATTGCCGATATTACCTGCGACTGTGATGGCAAGATTGACCTCTTTAGTACGCTTAATGGCGAGCAACGACGCACACTGCCATTGCACCCTTTAAAAAATGGTGACGACTACTATCTGGGCGTTTTTTTAGTCGGTGCTTATCAAGAGACTCTAGGCGACCTACACAATTTGTTTGGTGATACTAACGTTGCCAGTATTCGCATTAATCAAGACAATAGTTTTGATGTGGTGACAGAATTCCAAGGCGACAGCATCGCCGATGTACTCAGTTATGTGGAATATAACCCGAGTCGTTTACAACAAGATTTTAGGGATATTGCCGAGCGTGCCGTTAAGGCTAAAAAAATATCCGTGGCTGATCGCCAATTAATGCTAAAAGATTTTAACGAGAGTCTTCGTGGGTATACCTACTACGAAGACTCGATATAAACATCATTGAAAAATTACCTGCGTTGCCTACAGGACGTAGGTAAGCAGTGATAGTAGGGAATGGAAACGTTTGTTATTGCTACGTTTAAAATAGTCTCAAAGTGCTCATTTATTCGCATATAAACTCCGCTTTTTCGACTATTTTTGCCTTGCACTAACTGCCTCGCCTACATTTTTAAATAATGTTTTATGTAATTAATTAAATGAATAGAAAACCTGAAACAAGAAATAGAGGAATTATCATGGCAAAAGTTGTGATTATTGGAGCAGGCGGTGTTGGGGGTGTTGTTGCCCATAAATGCGCGCAAGTACCCGAAGTGTTTAGCGATATAGTATTAGCCAGCCGAACAGAAGCTAAATGTATTGCTATTGCAGAGCAAGTTAAAAAAGCAACGGGGCAAGTTATTAAAACAGCAGCAATAGATGCCGATAATGTGCCCGCGCTTGTTGAGTTTTTTAATCAAGAAAAGCCTTTTTTAGTGATTAATGTGGCTCTGCCTTATCAAGATTTAACCATTATGGATGCCTGTCTTGAGTCTGGTGTGCATTATTTAGATACCGCCAATTACGAGCCATTAGACGAGGCAAAATTTGAATATAAATGGCAGTGGGCCTACCAAGAAAAATTCCAGCAAGCGGGTTTAATGGCTGTATTAGGCTCGGGTTTTGACCCTGGTGCAACCAATATGTTTACTGCACATATGGCTAAGCATCACTTCGATGAGATACACGAGCTAGATATTATCGATGTGAACGGAGGCGATCACGGTTATCCCTTTGCGACCAACTTTAATCCCGAGATTAATATTCGAGAAGTTACAGCAGATTGCCGCCATTGGGAAAACGGTGAATTTATTACAACGCCTGCTATGTCGACTAAAGCCAGTTTTACCTGCCCAGAGGATGTTGGTACTTATAATATTTATCGACTTTATCACGAAGAACTAGAGTCTTTAGGTAAGCATTTTCCGTCACTAAAGCGTGCTCAATTTTGGATGAGTTTTTCAGACAATTATTTAAAGCACTTAGAAGTACTGGGTAATGTCGGCATGACGGGTATCGAGCCCGTTGACTTTAATGGCCAGCAAATTGTGCCTATTCAATTTTTAAAAGCCTTACTGCCAGACCCAGCAAGCCTTGGGCCGAGAACCCACGGTAAAACCTGTATTGGCTGCGTGGTAAAAGGTATTAAAGATGGCCAAGAAAAAATAGCCTACACCTATAATATTTGTGATCATCAAGACTGTTACAAAGAGGTTGCCTCCCAAGCGATTTCTTTTACAACGGGTGTGCCTGCCATGATCGGCGCTAAGATGATGATCGAAAAACATTGGCTTAAGCCCGGTGTTTGGAATATGGAGCAACTCAACCCTGACCCATTTATGAATGATATGAACCAGTATGGACTACCATGGAAAACCATTGAGCTTGATTCATTTTCTTTAAGCGATTAGTAACAATAATGCAAAGTGATACCTTTAAAAAATTTGGGCAGTATTTAGCGAGCGATAAACTACCATCGCCTTGCTTTGTGGTTGACGAGATTGCGATTGAGCGTAATTTACAGGTATTAAACTATGTGCAAAAGCAATCGGGTGCAAAAATACTGGCGGCGCTCAAGGCTTTTTCGCTTTGGCATTTAGCGCCACACATTAGCCGCTCGCTCTCGGGTATTTGTGCCAGTGGTTATCATGAGGCACGCTTGGGCTTTGAGGAGTACACCAACAAGGGCGAGAGTGGTGAGGTGCATGTATTCTCTACGGCTTTTAGCGATAAAGAGTTTAATGCAAGCCTGCCCATAGCCAACCATATTGTATTTAATAGCTTTAACCAGTGGCGTAAATTTAAAAGCCAATGCTTGGCTTATAAAGCGACGGCTAATAAGAATCTACAGCTAGGTTTGCGTATAAACCCCGAGCACTCCGAGGGCACAACATCATTGTACGACCCCTGTGCAGCAGGTTCGCGCTTAGGTATTCCAGTCTCTGAATTTATTGCCTATCAAAAAACAGGTAATAATTTAGATGGAGTAACGGGCCTGCATTTTCATACCTTGTGCGAGCAAGGTCTTGAGCCACTCAAGCGTACACTAGCTGTTATTGAAGAAAAGTTTGCAGCCTATTTACCACAAATGCAGTGGGTGAATTTTGGCGGTGGTCATCATATCTCGGCACCTGGTTACGATGTCGAGGGTTTAATAACATTAATAAAAAGTTTTGCTAAAAAATATAACGTACAAGTGTATTTAGAGCCAGGCGAGGCAATAGCTATTCGCTCGGGTGTGTTAGTGAGCGAAGTGCTTGATGTGACTTATACCGATAGGCCACAAGTCATACTCGACACCTCGGCAACGTGTCATATGCCCGATACCTTAGAGATGCCGTACCGTGCCGATATTTTTTATAGTCGTGATGGACAATTATATAAGGCGGGCCTTGCAGACGAGAAAAAACATACCTACCGCCTAGGTGGGATGACCTGTCTTGCTGGTGATGTGATGGGTGATTACAGTTTTGATCAACCGTTAGCAGTGGGCGATAAATTACTCTTTGATGATATGGCGCATTACACCATGGTCAAGACGACGACCTTTAACGGTATACAATTACCGGCTATTGTATTGTGGAACTCTGAAAACGATAAGATCAATATAGTGCGCGAGTTTGATTACAATGATTTTAAAATGCGTTTATCCTAAGCAATATATTTAAAAAATATTAAACCTAATTAATTTTTACTTATTTTTATTCAACCTATGTCGACAACCATTCAACAACAATACCCACACTTTTTAAGCTCTGAGATTGAGCAAGGTAGCCCTGAGAATGCATTTTTCCACGTGATACCGGTGCCCTTTGAAGAGAGTGTTTCCTACGGTGGTGGTACAGGCCTTGGCCCCGCTGCAATACTGCAAGCATCTGATCAGTTGGAGTTATGGGATGGTAAAAGTAGGCCTGCTGACTTAGGTATTTATACCTCAGAGCCTGTTGATTGTGATGGTGATGCTAAAGAGGTTATCCAGCGTATAGCCAGTGCAACACAATTTGCATTACAGCATAATAAAATGCCCGTTGTATTAGGTGGTGAGCACACGGTAACTTGGGGAGTGATCAAAGGCTTTTTAGACGAAGGCTTGTTTACCGGCCAAAATGCTAAGCTTATTCAAGGTAAAAGTAAGCCAAATATTGGTGTTGTACAAATTGATGCACACTGCGATTTACGCCATGCCTACGAGGATAACTTATATAGCCATGCCTCGGTAATGAAGCGCATCGTCGAGCAAGATGTAGCGCTTTATCAGTTAGGGATACGCGCTTTTTGCGAAGAGGAGATAGAGGCACGAAAAGCCTTTAATGTGGGTTACATAGATGGTGACGAAATTGTTCCCAATAATATTCAAGAGATAACACTACCCGAAGACTTTCCCGATAATGTATTTTTTACTCTTGATATAGACGGCATGGATCCTTCTGTATTTCCATCAACAGGTACGCCAGTCCCTGGTGGTTTGGGGTGGTATCAAACGCTTAATGTTTTTGAGAGTGTTGCTAAACAACGCAATATTGTTGGCTTTGACATTATGGAATTTTCGCCCATTAAAGGGTTTCATGCCTATGATTTTGCAGCGGCGTTACTCACTTATAAATTAATGGGTATAGTCCAAAGAAATCGTTAATCAATAGCATACCTAGAGTATGCTTTCTCTATACTCTTTTGGCGCCATACCAAATTTATCTTGAAAAGCACGGGTAAACGAAGAAGGCGATTTATAACCAGTTTGCGTCGCAACCTGTTGTATGGGTTGTTTCGTGTCGCCAATTAATGCCAATGCTTTTTGTAGACGCCACTCCGATAAATACAACATGGGGCTTATACCCACTAAGTCTTTAAAACGTTCAGCAAAGCGACTACGTGACATAGCCACCTCTGAGGCGAGTGAGTCTAGTGTCCAGTGATTTGTTGGATTGGTATGAATAAGGTGTAGTGACTGTGCAATCTTAGTGTCTTTTAGTGCTTTAAATATTGGTTTTATATCACTTTGTTGATCGAGGCCCAGGCGTAATAGCTCTATAAATATAATTTCAGATAGGCGTTTAATGGCGGCATTAGAACCTGCTGATTCGATAAAAGCTTGCCGCGTAATAAGGCGGATTAATTCATCGAGTAACGGATTTTTGGCCCGCGTGCTTGAGGTGATAATAATGTAGCTTGGTAATGCCTTAAGAAAAGGATGTTCTGATTTTTTGCGAAAATCAAAATGACCGCAAATAAGCTGTGTAGATGCAGCGTTATTTTTTTCGCCAACAACCAAAGTGTGCTCACCATTGTAATTGGCATCACTAAGTACAGTTTCTAACGTTGGTGCGCTTTTTTGAGGTGAGTCAGCAATGATATGAGGTGCACCGTAGGGAATTAAGATTAAGTCACCAGCATTGAGCTCCAAAATATCATGTGGGGCAACATAAAAATAACTACGACCTTGTAACACTAAATGAAACCGTGCGGCTTGGGTATGTTTGGGTACTTCAACTGACCAAGGTGGCGAAAAATCGGTACGAAAATATAATGTTCCATTTAAATCGACGGTATCTAAAATATCTTCAAGAATATCCATGTTGGGCCTAAGTAATCAATAATTAATATATCTAGTAATAGCAACTAAGAGAGACACACTGGCAAGACCCAGTATTTCTGTTATTTTGACTTGCCAGTAGGTTCTGTTTTGTTTAATAGCTATTGTATTAAAGAACAATAGCTCCACCAATAACTAAAATAGCTGCCCACGATACTAAATATACAGGGGTACGTAGGTAAGGAATACCTAAAATATAGACAACTGCATAGGCAACTCTAGCTGCAAAAAATATAGCGGCCCATTGATTAATAGTAGCAAATATATCACTGTCTGCTAAGAGTGAGGCAGCTAATATAACTGCAATAAATGCAGGCATGGTTTCGACCATATTCAAATGTGCTCGCTGCGCTCTTTGCGCCCACAATGGTGGTGTTGGCTGCTCTTGTGGAAAGTTTTTAGGGTAGTTGCTTAAAAAGGTAGGCAAACCCCAAACAAATAAACGCGCTACGATATAAGGTGTCCACATTAAAATGGTTAGTAGACCACTTAAGGCTAAAAAATAATATGCTTGTTCCATGATTTTATACTCACAGTTTAAAAGAAAAGTAACAAAATAATAGAATGTTTTGCTACTTTTTTAATGTTAATCAAAGTAGTTGGCGTACAGAAAACTACACGCCAACGAACTAGTTTAGTTTATAAAATTACAAGTCTGCAGCAGCAGTGTGTTGAATTTTCTTCCATTGTTTTTCAGCTTTGCTGATAGTTCCAGGAATGTCTTTTTGGAATTCGTTGAAGATTGCTTCGTTTAAGAAAACGTATAGCTTGTCGTCAACAACAGCGGCATATTTTGGATCACCATCGAATTTTTTACCTACAGAGACACCAAATGTACAGAAACCACCGTTTTGTGGAAGGAAGCCTTCTGGGTTTTTCTTGAACTTTTTGGCATTAGCTTTTGAAGAGAAGTAGTAAGCAACACCGTCGTGTACTTCGGTGTAAGCTGCAGTGCCTTCAGCACGGTTACCAATATTTAAAAAAGCAACAGGGTCGCTACCATGTAGGCCAAGTGGAGCGCCTGCGGCTGTTAAACCTTTTGATGAGTTGTATTCGTCAGCAGCAAAAGCGCCGAATGAGCTAGCAGTTAATGCCAAAATAGCAACAGTGTTACGAGTATATTGAATAAGTGTAGACATTGTATTGTTCCTTTAATTAGTAATTTAATAAGTCATTAGTCAGTAAATAAAGTTAAAATCGTTTTGTGTTAACACGGAAAATATTCTCTTTTTTTTGGGACAAACTGACAATAGCTAGCCTATAAATAGGGATATATTGAAAAAAGATTGGGACTATTTGTATACTTTTGCTGAAATATACATAATTTCTTCATTTAAGCTTAATGATTTTGTAGTAATTAAAGTGCACGCTTATCACCAAATTTAATTAACCTATGGTGAGCTTTCTATGCAAAAACACGTTCTACTATCATTGTTTATGATGTCGTCGGCTGTTCAGGCAGCTGATTATCTTACTATCGATTTTATTGGTGAGGCGACGTTTCCAACAGGGTATATTTTCGAAGAAACTGAGGTTGGTGGGCTTTCGGGTATCGATTACGATAAAAACACTAATAGCTATATTGCCATTAGTGATGATCGTGCAGAAAACGGCTTTGCTCGTTTTTACGACTTAGAGATCAATCTAGAAGATGGCTACCTAGATGAAGGTGATGTTACCTTTACCAGAGTAACGGAAATTTTAGATAGTGATAATTCTACCTTTGAAGAGGGCTCGGTTGACCCTGAATCAATTCGTTTGTCTAGGTTTCCTGATATTTTATATTGGACAAGCGAAGGTGATGCCAACAATGGTATAGCACCTTTTGTGCGCATTATGACACGCGATGGTAAGCCTGTTGATGAATTCCAGATACCAGAGAAATTTTTACCAGCGGTTGATTCTGGAATTCGCAATAATCTCGCCTTTGAAAATCTAACTTTTTCCTTTAGCAGAAAAAATATCTTTACCGCTACCGAAAATGCCTTAGCACAAGATGGCCCAGCGGCAACACCTAGTAACGGTAGCAATGTACGTGTGCTACGCCTTAATACGCTAACTGGCAAACCCAATCGCGAATTCGTTTATAAAACAGATCCAGTTATAGCGGAATCTATTCCCGAGAATGCCTTTAATACCAATGGTTTGGTTGAGTTGCTCACTATTGCGCCACAAACTATGATTGCAGTTGAGCGCTCCTTTTCTGTGGGTGTTGGTAATAGCATTCGCTTGTATTTAACGAGTACGCGTGGGGCAAGTAATGTAAGGCGAATAGATTCTCTTGAGGCGTTTCCTTACTTTCGTCCTATGAGAAAAAAATTATTGCTAGACTTAGCCGATTTGGGTATTGATTTGGATAATATTGAAGGCATTACCCTTGGGCCTAAGTTGCCAACGGGCGAGAGAACATTAATATTGGTATCTGATAATAACTTTAATGCTAATGGGCAGTTTACGCAGTTTTTAGCGTTTAAAATATCGGGTTATTAAATAGTATTAGTTATTTGATGTGTAAATAAAAATAATCGCCCACTAACAATAATGTAAATAAAATTTTGTATTGTTAGTTGGGCGAGATGTTACAAAAATATAGTTTGATTACTCACCATACAAACACAAGTAAGCCGTCTCGACTTCGACTTTTACCTGAAACTTCTGGTTGGCCTCTACCTCAAAACTCTCACCCGCATTAAAGGTTTGCCACTCGGTATTGCCGGGTAGTAATACCGTTAATGCGCCACTGGTCACACTCATGGTTTCGTGCTGGCTGGTGCCAAATTCGTAGTCGCCTATTTCCATCACGCCAACAGTGGCGGGTAGGGTGTTTGTTTGAAATGCAATGGAAACAACTTTTCCATCAAAATATTGATTGGTAGTAAGCATCGTCACTCTCTGAAAATATATGGTGAATTAAGTGGGGCGATTATACAGCGTTTGAGGGAAATAGGCGGGATTCTTGGATAAAGAATATAGGGATTCACTCAGTGAAAGCAGAGTTTAAGAATGCTTGGTAACTCCGGCTAATACATTGTGCTCAGATAGCGTTTCTGTTTTTATACATTCAATAAACGAACGTACTTTTGCGGAGCCAGTTAAGTCACGATGACTAATTACCCATAAACCTACATTAATAGCGTCAAGGCTTATATCAACACGTTGTAGCTTTTCAGAAGCTTCGCCAACAAAGCAAGGCATATAAGCCAAGCCCATCCCGCCTTCTGCCAATAATGCTAATGCTTCAAAGGAGTCTGCTTTTGCCACCACATTGTAGGGGGTGAGGATATTGCTCACTTGACGTGCAACACTACCAGCGCTCATTTCAGAGGTTAAGCCCAGCCAATGGGCTGATTCAATTGGTCGGGGTCCACGCAGCTGATTAATGTAGTGTGGGGAGCCGTAAACACCAAATGCGATATCGCATAATCGAATACCCGATAGGTTTTCAGGAATAGTAATGGCGGGTCTTATGGCAACGTCCGCATCTAATTGACTAAGGTCCAATAAGCGGCTCGTGGTATTAAGCTCCAATGTTATTTTTGGGTAAGTTTGATGGAAGGTGAGCAAGTGGCGTTTAAGAACTAAACGTAAAAGCGTGTCCGTCGTGGTCAATCGCAGAGTCCCTTCTAATTTCATCTCCTGCCCAAACACTTTTCGCTCCAGTGTTTTTACTGTGGTTTCTATCACTAGTGCAGCATCTAGTAGCTGTTTGCCTTCGGCGGTCAGCTTGTACCCAGTGGGTAATTTATGAAATACCCGCAATTTGTGCCGATACTCAAAGTTACTGAGCCGCCTCAGCACCGTACTGTGATTAATACCGAGTGCTCGTGCACCTGCCGCAACTGAACCTGCATTTGCCACGGTTAATACGTATTGTAGGTCATCCCATCTTATACTGTGCATTTTTGCATACCAGATCTGCTTTTTTAGCTAATTTGCTGCGCTAATAATAAAGGTATATTACTCATCTAAGCCAGACTTATTGGCATTAATTTTTTATAAGGGGTGCATACATGAAAAAAACAATAGTTAATACCTTGGGCATAGCACTGCTGAGCTTTGCTTCTTTAGGCATAGCGGCAGAGCCATATGAGGCTGAGATCAAGGCGCGACAAGCCTTTATGCAAGTGCTTAAATTCAACCTTGGTATTGTTGGAGATATGGCAAAAGGCAAACGTGATTATGATGCAAAGCTCGCAGAGAGCGTGGCTAAAAATGTCCACGCTGCGTCTCTTATGGACAATGGAGCGATGTGGCCTAAAGGTTCTGATAATACTAATGCTGACTTGACCATTAAAACAGCAGCGCTACCAAAAATTTGGTCAAATTTTCCAGAAGTTGTGGAAAAACACAAAGCCTGGATCGAGGCTTCTACTGCACTCGCGGCTAACGCGGGAAAAGGGCTTGATGCACTGCGCGAGTATGTTGTTCCTGTAGCCAAGTCTTGCCAAAGCTGCCACAAGAGTTTTCGAGCTAAATAAATAGTAAGCTTAGAGGCAATTGCAGCTTTGCCTCTCTCTACCATAGCCAATTGATAGCCACTTTCTTAGATTCATATTCTTAAACCCACATTGTTAGATTTATTGCGAGTAAAGTGATGATCAATATCGTTGTAGAACAAAAAGCAGAGATTACCCCCCATCTACTGAGGTTGACCATGGCAGGCAAGGGGCTGGCCGAGTTTCCTGCGGATGCGAAGGGAGGTTATATCAAGTTGCTCTTTGATAATGACAAAACATCAAAGCCAGAGATGAGAACTTATACTATTCGTGATATTGATCACCAGACTTGTACTATGGCGGTAGATTTTGTTGTGCATGGTGACAAAGGGCTAGCCTCATCCTGGGCTCAATCTTGTGAGATTGGCAGTGAGTTAACAATCCGTGGGCCAGGGCCTGTAAAGCAAGCTAATCAGCAGGCGGACTGGTTTTTCTTTGTCGGCGACTTGTCTTCGCTACCGGCTATCAGTGTTAATTTGGAGGCTCTGCAAGAAGACGCCATTGGTCATGCTTTGCTACTTGTCGAGAGTGATTCAGATATTCAGACTCTCGATGCTCCAGCGGGCATCGACATCGAGTGGTTAGTATTGAACAATAGTATTGAGAATCACGCCAAGTTGATGAAGCAAGCGGTAGCCGCTAAAGCATGGCTACAAGGTGAATGTGCTGTGTGGTTAGCGGGTGAGTTTGAGGTAGTGAAAATGCTCAAAAAATACTTTCGTGATGATAAGTCGGTTAAAAAACTAAATGCCTATTATTCGAGTTATTGGAAACAAGGCCTAACGGAGCCCGATCACAAAAAAGAAAAGCAATCGCTATGATATGAACGCAGTATATGCACTGCTTGTTGGCCTATTCATTTTATTGGTGTTCAATAGACTATCATTACGCATCTTCAGTGGCTAAAATATGCGGCCAATAACTCTAAAGATGTAGTTTCATGACCACCGACTTTGTCCACCTTCGCTTGCATACCGAATATTCCCTAATAGACAGTACTGTAAGGGTTAAGAAGCTCATTGCTGCTGTTGCAGAGATGGGAATGCCTGCGGTGGGTATTTCTGACCAGTGTAACTTTTATGGGCTTATTAAGTTTTATAGTGCTGCACAAAATAATGGTGTTAAGCCCATTATAGGAGTAGATCTGTGGGTTCGAGAAGATCAAGAAGACGCTAAGCAATCCACTATTTGCTTACTTGCCATGAATCATACGGGCTATTTGAATATTATCCGTTTGATCTCTAGAGGCTTTCAGGAGGGACAATACCATGGTGTGCCTTATGTGCGTCGTGAATGGATTCGAGAGCATAATGAAGGTGTGATTGCGCTATCGGCTGGTCGCCAAGGTGATATAGGTCAAGCTTTAATTGGCGGGCGCGAGAGCGAGGCCAGAGCATTATTGATTGAGTGGCAGCAGGATTTTCCTAACCGCTTTTATATCGAGCTACAGCGCACGGGCCGCCAAAATGAAGAAACATATTTACATGCGGCAGTAGAATTAGCCGAAGCTCAGCAAATCCCGGTTGTTGCGACTAACGACGTGTGTTTTTTGAAAGCAGAGGAGTTCGAAGCTCACGAGGCTCGGGTGTGTATTGGTGAGGGGCGTACTCTAGATGACCCTCGCCGAGAGCGGCGCTACTCCGAGCAACAATACCTGCGTACCCCCACCGAAATGGCTGAGCTATTTAGTGATATACCCGAGGCGCTTGCTAATACAGTTGAGATAGCCAAGCGCTGTAATGTGGATATCGAATTGGGTAATTATTACTTACCCGATTACCCAATCCCTGAAAATATTACAGAAGATCCCTTTTTTGCCAAGTATGTCTCCTACGAGACCTTAGAGAACTATGCCAAAGATGCAATGGCAGGGCAGTGGGCAAAAGAGGGGGATGATAGAACCCATACCGATGAATACAATGAGATGGTACAAACCAATGTATTCTTCCAAAAGGTCTCCTACGAAGGGTTATACAAACGCTTATCAATTATCTTCCCCAATAAAAAATTAGAAGAGGGCACGGAGGAATACAAAAGTCTTTTAAAAGAATATGAAGATCGCCTGCGTTACGAGCTCGACATCATTATGCAGATGGGCTTTCCTGGTTACTTTTTGATTGTGATGGACTTTATCCAGTGGGCTAAAGACCATGATATTCCAGTTGGGCCTGGACGTGGCTCTGGCGCGGGATCGTTGGTAGCTTATTCGCAAGATATTACCGACCTTGATCCACTCGAATACGATTTGCTATTTGAGCGCTTCCTAAATCCAGAACGGGTCTCGATGCCTGACTTCGATATCGACTTTTGTATGGATAATCGCGATCAGGTTATTAATTATGTTGCCGAGACTTATGGCCGCGATGCCGTCTCGCAAATTATTACTTTTGGTACTATGGCAGCTAAGGCTGTTGTGCGTGATGTGGCGCGCGTACAGGGTAAGTCATATGGCCTTGCCGATAAACTTTCAAAGATGATTCCAATGGATATTGGTATTACGCTGCAAAAAGCTTACGACCAAGAGGAAGGCCTACGTGAATTTTTAGCCAATGATGGCGATGCCCAAGAGATTTGGGATATGTCGCTATTACTCGAAGGTGTGACACGTAATGTGGGTAAGCATGCTGGTGGTGTGGTCATAGCGCCAACTAAGCTTACGGATTTTTCTCCACTATTTTGTGATGAAACCGGTAAAGGTTTGGTTACCCAATACGATAAAAATGATGTTGAATCGGCGGGGCTGGTTAAATTCGACTTCTTAGGTCTGCGCACACTCACTATTATTGATTGGGCTGTGGCGATGATTAATCGTCGCCGTAAAGAGCAAGGTGAAGAGCCTATTGATATTGCTCATATCGACCTTGCTGACCCCACGACTTATAAAATGCTTAAAACCGCTGAGACTACCGCCGTATTCCAGCTGGAATCTCGTGGTATGAAGGACTTAATTAAGCGCCTACAACCCGATGATATAGAAGATATGACGGCACTGGTGGCATTGTTTCGCCCAGGGCCTTTGCAATCGGGCATGGTGGATGACTTTATTAACCGTAAGCATGGTCGTGCGCAAGTGGCTTACCCCGATGCAAAATATCAGCACGAAAAACTAAAGCCCATTTTAGAACCTACCTATGGCGTTATTGTTTACCAAGAACAAGTTATGCAAATTGCTCAGGAACTTGCAGGGTATTCCTTGGGTGGTGCCGACTTGCTTCGCCGTGCTATGGGTAAGAAAAAACCCGAAGAGATGGCCAAGCAGCGCGAAGTATTCGAGACAGGTGCAAAAGATCAAGGTGTAGATCCAACGCTTGCCATTAAAATTTTTGACTTGGTAGAAAAGTTTGCAGGCTATGGTTTTAACAAATCCCACTCGGCTGCTTATGCCGTGGTGTCGTTTCAAACGGCGTGGCTAAAAACTCACTACCCCGCAGAATTTATGGCAGCAACCATGTCATCGGATATGGATAAAACCGACAAGGTTGTGACTTTTGTTGAAGAATGCCGCTCGATGGAGCTGAGTTTACTACCGCCTGATGTTAACAACGGCGAATTTCAATTTACCGTCGATAAAGAACAAAATATTATTTATGGTTTGGGAGCTATTAAAGGCTTGGGCGAAGGCCCGGTAGGCAATATTATTGAGGCGCGTAAAGATGGGCCATTTACAGACCTTTTTGATTTTTGTGCGCGTGTTGATTCGCGTAAAGTTAATAAGCGTGCTCTAGAAGCACTCGTTCGCAGTGGCTCCTTTGATCGCATTGGTCCACAAATATTTTTACCCGAAGAGCCTGCAAGACCGGGCCGCCCCAAAAAAGCCCCTGTGTTAGATCTCGATCTTACTCGTGCGATTTTATTTAGTGCGTTAGGCGAGGCAGTTAAAACTGCCGAGCAAAAACAACAAAACATTAACGCAGGTATGGGCGATTTATTTGGTGATGTACTTCCAGGCTCTGGCAATAGCGACGATGAAAACTACGATGTATATAGTGATTTTAATAAAGTGCGTCGTTTTAGTATTAAAGAGCGCTTAAACGGAGAGAGCGATACGCTGGGCCTATATTTAACAGGTCACCCGATTGAAGAATACGATGCTGAAATTAAATATCTTGTCTCCTCGCGCATTGCTGATTTAACGGCCGATAAGAAATTGCGCAAAATTGCAGGGCTAGTAGTTGCCATGCGCGTGATGAAAACTAAACGTGGCGATACTATGGGTTTTATTACGCTTGATGATCGCTCAGGTCGCATTGAGGTCGCTGTTTTTGCAGATACTTACACAAAGTATAAAGATAAACTCATCAAAGATGCTTTGTTGATTGTCGAAGGGCAGGTGAGTCAAGACGATTACAGTGGCGGCTTAAAAATGCGTGCAGATAGTGTTGTATCACTAAGTGATGCTCGCCAAGAACAGTTAAAAGCGATTAGCCTTTATTGGTTGAGCCAATCATTAGGTACAGATTACGAGCAAAAACTACTGCGTATTATTGAGCCTTATCGGGTACAACTCAATAATATGGAAGGATACCCTGCAAATAGTAATGTAAAAGGCTGTGATCTCTTAATTCACTATCAGCGCGCCGATGCAAAAGTATTATTAAAATTGCCAGAAGCCTATCGTATCCAAGCCGTAGATGGTGTGATTATGCAATTAAAAGAAGCCTTTGGTGTTAAGAATATTGAATTGAAATACTAAAGCCATACTTATAAATTTATAAAAATGTGCTTAATATAAAAAGATAAAAGGTATAGCAATGAGTGATAGAAAAGGTGCGTTAACCGACAAGCAGCTATCAAATAATGATGAGCAAATTATCCCTAATATTCCTAATTTTTGTTTTCCTAAACCGGCTGAGCGGTCAACAAAATTCTCGCAAGCAGTATCGACAATTGAACCTGAAAAACTTAACGAATATCGTAGCGCCTCGGCATTTATGCAAGCCATCGCCGAAGAGGCAATGATGTGGAAGCAGCAACTGCCAGAGAATTTTAAGCCTGCAATTCTAGCTATTATTAATGGTGGTACACAAATCAGTGTGACGGGATTAGCGCAGGTTAGCTTTCATGGTATACGTATAGAGGGCACACTAAATGGTGCACCTTGCTCATTGCTTGTACATCAATCTACAGTACAAATACTGTGTTTTGGTCAAGAGATTGTCGAGCAAGAAGAGCGCAGGCCTATAGGATTTATTTGGCCTGAAAACGAAGTCGAAGTCTGAAAAACTACCTACGTTGGTATTACGGCGTTTACCCCTCAAGGGGGTACCGAGGAAAAATTTACTTAAAGCAGTCATTTATAAATTATAAACCCCCTCTTTTCTCAGGTATTTACTATTTAAGTATAGATCCCAAAACCCCACGAATAATCGAGCGGCCTAGTTGCGAGCCAATAGCACGCGCTGCACTTTTAAAAAATGCTTCACCTGCGCTTTGGCGATTACTTCTTCTGCTAGATGTTCTTGTGCGTTGGCCTCGGCTTGTTTGGCGGCTCTTGGCTTCTTGTTTTTCTTTTGCGACTCTTAATTTTTCTTGTTCCTTTTCTAGCCTTTCGTTTTCTGTTGCAAGTTTATTTTCTTCCGCTCGTTTTTTTAATATCTCGTAAGCAGATTCACGATCAATTTCTGTATCGTAACGGCCGTTATAAGGTGAGCGTGATAAATGTTCGGTACGCTCTTCATCATTCATGGGGCCTATACGTGATTCCGGTGGGCGTATTAATACACGCTCAACGGGTGTAGGTTGGCCTTTTTCGTTGAGTACGGATACGAGTGCTTCGCCAATACCTAACTCGGTAATGCATTGTTCGGTATTAATATTGGGGTTTTCAGGGAAGGTCTCAGCAACGGCTTTAACAGTCTTTTTATCTTTAGGCGTAAAAGCACGCAGTGCATGCTGAATCTTTAAGCCCAGTTGTCCGAGTATTTCTTCTGGTACATCCAGTGGGCTTTGGGTAACAAAGTAAATGCCAACACCCTTAGAGCGAATCAAACGCACCACTTGTTCTATTTTATCAACGAGTATTTTAGGTGCATCATCAAATAATAAGTGTGCCTCGTCAAAAAAGAGTACAAACTTTGGCTTTTCGGCATCGCCCACTTCAGGCAAGTTTTCAAATAGCTCTGATAGTAACCAGAGTAAAAAAGTTGCATAGAGTTTAGGAGATTGCTGAATCACTTTTGATGCATCAAAGACATTAATAATGCCATTACCTGAGAAGTCATTATGAATTAAGTCGTTTAACTCAATAGCAGGTTCGCCTAAAAAAAGTTCAGCGCCTTGTTCTTCTAAGACGATAAGCCTGCGTTGAATAGCACCAAGACTTGCCTTAGAAATATTGCCATATTCAGATTTAAGCTCGGCAGTATTGTCACCAATCCATATAAGCATTGAGCGTAAATCTTTTAGGTCGAGCAATAGCCAACCATTATCATCAGCGACTTTAAAGCAGGCATATAGCACACCGGTTTGTGTATCGTTCAATTCCAATAAGCTTAACCAAAGTAGGGGGCCAATTTCACTCACTGTGGTGCGCAGTGGATGCCCTTTAGTCGCATAAAAATCCCAAAATACCGTAGGGAATCCACGAGCTTGATAGCCATCAATCTTTATGGTTTCAATACGTTCGTCAATTTTAGAGTGTGGTTGGCCTGGTTTTGCGAGGCCAGAGATATCGCCTTTTACGTCGGCTAAAAATACGGGTACGCCATTTTTAGAAAAACTCTCAGCGAGTGTTTGTAAGGTGATGGTTTTACCCGTACCGGTTGCACCAGTAATTAGGCCATGGCGGTTAGCCATTTTGGCATTTAATTTAACTTGGCAGTTATTATTGCCTCCTATGAGGAACTCAAGCGGCGACTGGCTCACATGTTTCTCCTTAAATGCGATTGATTGCTTTATTTATTATTGTTGTATATTAGTATACTAGCATGTGTAGAGAATACCGTTCATTTGTTCACTATTTGTAGTGGCTAGGATTTTCTCCGGTAGGCTATATTTTATCAATGATTAACAGTTAGCAGAAAATCCAAGGCTACGACTATTGAGAGCGAGCGTTCTAATGTTTTTTCTCGACGAATGTCGCCCATTAGCGTATCTTATACATCTTTTGTAAAATCCCCATATATCCTAATTTTGTAGATAGGCAAGGCCCTTATGAATCCAAATTACCTCGATTTTGAGCAACCCATTGCGGAACTCGAAGGTAAAATCGAAGAGTTACAGCTAGTAGGTAACGATAACGATTTAAATATCACCGATGAGATTGAAAGACTTAAAGAGAAGAATAAAAAACTTACAGCGAGTCTTTATGAAAACTTAACGCCTTGGCAAGTAGTAAAAGTTGCTAGGCATCCTCAGCGCCCATACTCGACAGATTATATTACGCGTATCTTTGATGATTGGGACGAGTTGCATGGCGACCGTCATTTTGGCGATGATGCAGCTATTGTTGGCGGTGTAGCACGTTTGAACGACAAGCCAGTGATGGTTATTGGCGAAGAGAAAGGTCGTAGTGTGCCCGATAAAGTAAAGCGTAATTTTGGCATGCCAAGACCAGAGGGTTATCGTAAAGCATTGCGCTTAATGGAAATGGCAGAACGCTTTAAAATGCCAATCCTTACACTTATAGACACACCGGGGGCATATCCGGGTATCGATAGTGAAGAGCGTGGTATTAGTGAAGCCATTGCACAAAATTTAGCAGTGATGTCTCGACTTAAGACGCCTATTATCTGTACAGTGATTGGTGAGGGTTCATCGGGTGGTGCTTTGGCTATTGGTGTGGGTGACCACCTTAATATGCTGCAATACTCTACTTACTTCGTTATCTCACCTGAAGGATGTGCCAACATTATCTGGAAGACCGTTGATAAAGCTGCTCAAGCTGCTGAGGCAATGGGTGTTACCTCCGAAGTGCTGCTTGATCTTGGTATTGTCGATGAAGTTATCCCTGAACCTTTAGGTGGTGCACACAGAGATATGGACGCTATGGCGGCTGGTTTGAAGTCACGTTTAATTGCACAGGTTGATGATTTACTCGAAAAGCCTATCGATGAATTAGTTGAGCAGCGCTATAAACGTTTAATGTCTTACGGCAACTAAAGGGTACTTCCAAAAATTGTCTTTTCCCATGATAGCGGCGTCACTGGCTTTTGCTCCTGCAAAGCCAGATTACTGTACGTCCTGTACATAAGCTCCATGCTCGACTAATTTGCTTGGAGCAAATTTGAATTTACCTGAAAGGTGAATAATAGGGATGTTATTCATTAATCCTCATGTATGCCTTATACACTCTGGTTCTGTGCGTGGTGCTTCCTTGCTCTCACGAAAAAATCCTAATTTTTAAAATCACCCTATACCAATTTCAGATATAAAAAGCCCAATCATTGTATTGGGCTTTTTTATGTCTCAAATTTATCGTTGTATTATTGAGCAGCAATAAAGTCACTTTTTAACAAACTAAATAAATTCATATCGTGATATTGATTGTTCCAAAAGCCTTTTTCACGTAGCCTACCTTCAAAGGTAAAGCCATTTTTTTTCAGTACTTTTTCTGAGCCTGCATTTCCAGTCACAACCGATGCTTCTATGCGGTTAATATGTATAGGGAGCTGGTTATTGTAAGCACTATTTATGACCGCCTGAATAGCTTCATTAGCATAACCTTTACCCCAATATTCAGGTGCTAGCTCGTAGCCAATAATCGCTGAGTGATCATAGCTAACCCAATTATTAAAGCCGCAAGTACCAATCAGTTTTTGGGCGCTACTGTTTGGCGAGCGCTCGCGAATGGCCCAACGTATACCGATTTGTATTCTAAATTTCTCTTGCAAAAACCTTGTTATCTCAGGGCCTTCTTCGGGCTTTGTAAGGCGCTCCATATCATAAAACTCCATGACCCTTGCGTCGGAGAAAATACGATAAATATCAAGATCGTCATCGTCTCTTAATTCATCTAGTAAGAGACGCGGTGTTTCGAGAGTAGGGAACGCTTGAGTGACCATTAAAAATTAGGCTGTGAGTAGACGGTCGTATTTTTTACTTAAGAAGTCATAAAACTGCTCACGCAAATTATTAATATCGCGTTTCATTGCCAGAATATCATCCTCGCTTATATCAGTTCTGCCGACATAGACTTGGCGCCTAAAGTGCGCAACTTTAGAACCATACAAGCGTAGGTTTTTTTCGAGCGTTTTTTCACCAAGCATTAGCAACTTTGATTCTGCATCCGAGAGTTTTTTAAATTCGTCGACTAATTTTTGACTCACCAAATCTAGCTCTTCTTTACGATTGGCTGGCCAGCGATTACCAAAGCGAATAGATTCGACAACTAGGGCTGAATACTTGGCGAAAATATGACTAACATGACCCACATCCCCCGATATACTCTCCAGCATATCAAGTCGTCGTTGTTCAGCCTTTACAGGCCTCGGTTGGCGTTTATTCATCAATATAATCGCAAAGAGTGAAGCAATTAATGCTCCTACCCCTACTTTGATTGATGTATCAAGTAGTTGCCATATAATAGTTGAATCCATGACTTACACCTTATTGAAATAGTCAGAAAAACGTCGATTTGTTGTATTAAGTAACACTATTAGTAAATAAAGCAATTAATACGCCAAAATAGCTATATCAATAATGATCAAATCTATTTACTCATAAGGAGAATACAAGTGGCGGTAACCAAAGACGATATAGTCATTAAGACGATGAGTTATGCTAATGCTCAAGAAAATATCGACTTTATTGAGCTGCTAGACCATTATGCGAAGGACATTATGGGTGGCGGTGAGCCACTGGCCGAGAATGTAAAATCTGGCTTGATTGGTAGTATGAAAGCAAGGTCACATGCTATTAGCTTACTGGCTTACAAAGACGGCACAGCGGTTGGCCTATTAAATGCCTTTGAAGGATTTTCTACTTTTGCCAATAAACCGCTGATTAATATTCACGATATTATTGTTAGAGAAGGGTATAGAGCCTGTGGTATTGGTCAATATTTATTGAAAGCGATTGAACAGATTGCTGTGACTCGTGGTTGCTGTAAATTGACGCTTGAGGTGCTCTCTGGTAATGAGCTGGCTAAAAATAGCTATCAAAAATTTGGTTTCACGGGGTATTCCTTAGATGAGTCTATAGGGCATGCATTATTTTGGGAGAAAAAAGTAGCGTTAAGTTAATGAACTTTTGGCTCGGCTTTAACGTCATTAAACATCAGTTAATTATTTTTATTCTAGGAGTGTAGTTTTAAAATGAGCGATCAAAACATAGTAGCTAAAAAAAGTATGTATAGCGTTAATGAGACGATGGATAGATTTGAAGCCATTGTTAAAGAAAAGGGCTTAATGGTAGTTGCGCGTGTCAATCATCAAAAGGCAGCGCAAGCAAATGATCTTGAGCTAAATGAGGCGCAAGTGCTTATTTTTGGTAACCCTAAAGCGGGTACACTGGTCATGCAAAAAAATATTCAAGCAGCGCTAGATTTGCCGATGCGCGTTGCGGTTTATACTGACGATAATAACGATGTATATATTAGTTACCGTAAGCCCGCGAGCTTAGCTGAGGCTTATGACTTAGGTGAGCTACCTGTCCTAGATGCTATGGCAGATGCACTCGATAAATTAACATCGGCAGCGTCGAATTAATGATTCTAGGGCTTCGAAGTAAATTTTTATTCGGAGCCTTTGAGGATTAACTTGTTGTATTAACAGCTATAACACATAGCAGCTTTAGGGCAATACGGATTTTAAAGTAATAACTATGGAACAGATATTAGTTTATGCGGATAGTTTAAGCTGGGGCATAATTCCTGGGTCTCGCGAGAGACTAAGCTTTGACAAGCGATGGCCCGGTATTTTTGAGATAACGCTCAATCGCATGGGTGACAAAAATGTCAGAGTATTGGAAAATTGCCTTAATGGCAGGCGTACAGTATTAAATGACCCAGCCAAAGAAGGTCGTAATGGCTCTCAAGGCCTTGCTCAGGCGATTGAAATGCACTCGCCACTAAAGCTTGTTATTTTAATGCTAGGAAGCAATGATTTTCAGAGCAGTGATAGTACTGAGCACTCTGTAGCCCAAGGGATTGCTCGGTTAATACAAATCATACGAGAGGCTCCTATTGAGCCTGGTATGCCGCAGCCAAAGATTATGTTGGTTGCTCCTCCTCCCATTGTTAAGCCAAAAGGTGCAATGGCCGAAAAATTTAAAGCGATAGGCGATCAAATTATCGATTTATCTGATGGGCTTAAAGTTATCTCGAAGTCCCATTCAACATATTATTTTTCAGCCGCTAGTGTGATTGATGCAAGCGCAGTTGATGGTATTCATTTAGACGAGCAACAGCATAAAATATTGGGCGAGGCTATTGCTTGCGAGGTTAGTTCTCGTATTATTTTTTAGCCGCCAGCAATCTTTACTACGAGGCCTTGAGACTCTAATAGTGTTTTTATTTTTTCGCGCTGGTCTGTTTGTACTTCAATGACATGCTCTTTAAGACTACCGCCTACGCCAAGTTTCTTTTTGAGTAGTTTGGCTAATGCTTTAATATCATGCTCGATCGGCAGGCCTTTAATTAACGTCACTCCACTACCTTTGCGACTCTCTCTAAATAATCTTACGATGCCATCACCATTATCAGCAGTAGTAGTATGCTTAGTCTCTTTAATACGGCCTGTTTCTGTCGAGTAGACTAGTCGACTGTTGTTTGCTGAGGCGTTTGATGAACCATTAGAGGAGTATGTTTTTTTACCCATTATCATTTTTCTCGTGCAAGCTTTCTTTGGTATTTTGGTCTTTAGCACTAACTAGTTGATTAGTGGATATGCCTATAACAATTAATATGGCACCAAATATGAATATAACAAAGCTAGGGGTTTGTGCCCCAAGCCAGTAATAGCTAAGAGGCGCTAATATAACACTGAATAGTAATCCAACAGATAGTATCTTTTCAGCTTTTGCTGGCAATTGTATCAGTGCTTCACAATGTGGGCAGGCGAATACTTCGCGTTTTATATACGCTTTGTCGGCGCCAGAACCTTTGAGTGTTTCTAAGCTGATGTTTTTATGACACTGTGGGCATTGTTTCGATAGCATATCTTCTTTTACTAATTGGTAGAGATTCTTGCAAAGGTCTCTGATAATTTTAAGATGGTAATTATAAAAGTGATTTGCTGCTAGGGCTACTGTACTTTGGTGCTAAAGGAGATTTGGAATACAATGAGTCGGTGTTTACTTTCTAGTGATAGAGCGAGAGCTTTGCACGAATAATCGTTAACTCGCATACTGCGTTAAAATCGCACTAATTGTGTCTTTATGACGGATAAACTCTCTCATGGCCTGCGATTTTGCCTTGCCTGAGAGCAAACCTCTATCCGTGAAAATGCTTCGGAATAATAAATAAAAAATAGGTTGAGATATGAGTAATACCTCCGATAAATATGCACCGTTAAAAGAGAGGCTGTATAGCACTATTTTTGGCCATGATACCCCTGAAGGTAAGCTGTTTGATATGGTGCTGATTTATACTATTTTAATCAGTGTAGTTGTGGTTATTTTGGATTCGGTAAGTTATTTATCAGGCCAATATAGTCACTATTTCAGGGTGCTCGAGTGGACTTTAACAATCTTTTTTACCATTGAGTATGGTCTAAGAATATACTGCTCACCTAATAGATGGCGCTATATTTTTAGTTATTACGGTATTGTTGATTTACTGGCAATTATCCCTTCTTACTTGAGTTTGTTTGTCAGTGGAGTGAGTTATCTGCTCATTATTCGCCTATTGCGGGTACTGCGAATATTCCGCGTTCTAAAATTAGTACGTTATTTGAGTGAAATGAATGTGCTTGCTCGATCTTTATTGAGCTCTCGGCGTAAGATTTTAATTTTTTTTACGGCCGTATTAGTCTTGGCAACTATCTTTGGCTCTCTCATGTTTATGATTGAAGGGCCAGAAAACGGCTTTACTAGTATTCCTAAAAGCATTTATTGGACAATCGTAACGATAACAACGGTAGGTTATGGCGATATCACTCCGCAGACTGTGTTTGGGCAAATTATAGCGGCGTTAGTTATGCTGACGGGTTATTCTATTATCGCGGTACCTACTGGGATTTTTACTGCACAGATGTCACAGGAAATTATGCGTCAACGCCAGTCTAGCGTATGCCAAAACTGTGAGCGTAGTGGCCATGAAGAAGATGCCAAATACTGTAAGCACTGCGGTGCAGACCTACCAGAAAAAGAGTTACCTTAAGAAGGTAAAATAAGAAAATTGGAACTATTTAATATGACTATGCAAAGCAATAATCCAATAAATAACGAGAATAATCAAAAATATGACCTACTCCAACAGCAAATAGATGAGCTGCAAAGCCGCTTATCTCATCAAGAGGATTTATTGCATTCTCTCAATGATGTTATTGCCAAACAGGATATAGCGATTGTTTCTCTGCGTACTAAACTCCAGCAAAGCCAAGAAAAGTTAGCCGACGTTGCTTATAGTCTAGAATCAAATTCTACTGAAAAGCCACCACATTATTAATATTAAACCTTATATTTTATAAGGTTTAATGCCCTGTTTAATCATATCGGTATTTTTGTGTTTCTATTAATTTTGTCTACAATTTATAAGAAGCGCTTTTAATAATTTTCATATGATGTGATTTTCTTATGCGGGACTCCCCCTTTCGGCCAAGAGCAGGCTCTTCTTTACTACCAGATCATTTGTTGAACCATAGTGAAGGGTTTATTGTTCAAAAACTATTCAATTCGTTGCGCTCAGCTGTCCTCTATCTCGATAAATGGGGTGCGATTACCTCTGCTAATATTATGGCCGAGGAGTTGTTTCGTGATGAAGAATTAATTGGTAAAACAGTTTTAGAGTTCTTATCCGGATGGGATGACAAAATACATGCGCACCAAGAAGTGCTTATGGTCGCTAGGAGTGGGGTCTCGGTTATCGGTGCGATTGAGCATGCTTTTATCCACGGTAAAGAGCACTGGTTTCAGGTTGATAAAGTGGCTGTTCGCGATGAAACAACTGGTGTGAAAGGGGTGTTAGTTACACTGGATGATATTACCTTACTTAAACAACAAGAGCTGCGCCTTCAGCAAAGTGAATCACGTTACAGGGCATTTGTCGAAAACAGCCAAGATGCTATCTGGTGTTACAGCATTAATCCGCCACTACCTATTGATTTGCCTCGACAAGAGTTAATCGACAAGATTATTTCATGTGCCACTTTACGTGACTGTAATCATGTTTTTTCAAAGATCTACAACGCGACTCCTGAGCAATTGTTTGGTATTAGCTTTAGAGAGACGGGTACCCACAGTTATGCCGATAATATAGAAGCTTTTGTCGATAATGACTTTCGACTCAATACCGAAGAGATTGTTTGGAGAAATCGTTCGGGTAATGACGTATGTCTGCAGATATCTGCCAATGGCACTATAGAGAATAAGCAGCTTGTCGAGATTTGGGGTGTCACTCGCGATACTACTGAACGCCATCGTTATATTGATAGATTAGAATACCAGGCAAATCATGACCTGCTAACCGGCTTACCCAATCGCAATAAGCTTAAAAATATTGCCACAGACATGATTAACGAAACTCAAAATGGTAGGAAACTAGCATTAATCATTGTTGATTTAGATAGCTTTAAGGATATTAACGATACTTTAGGGCATCACGTAGGTGATGAAATTATTAAACAAATTGGGCCAAGGATCTCAAGTGTCGTTAATGAGATGAACACAACTATTTGTCGCTTAGGCGGTGACGAATTCGGTGTGCTATTAAATGATATTAAAGATTCTGAGCAAGCCCAATTAATTTCCGAACAGGTTTTGTTGAGTATTCGCCAGCTATTTTACATTAATGAGATGGATATTGAGTTGCGCGCGAGTATTGGTATTGCCATGTACCCCTGTCAGGCGGCAGATTTCTCAACATTACTACGCTACGCTGATGTTGCGATGTATACCGCTAAACAGTCCTTGTCCAGTATCGAGGTATATAGTTCAGAGAAAGATAAGTATTCGACAAAACGTTTATCGCTAATGAATGAGTTGGGTAGGGCAATTCGCGAAGGGCAGCTAGAATTACATTATCAACCGAAGGTTTCCTTAGTTACGGGTCAAGTTACTGGTGTAGAAGCACTATCTCGTTGGATACACCCAACTATGGGCTTTATCTCACCATCGGAGTTTGTGCCTATTGCCGAAATGACCGATATGATTAACGAGATGACCATGTGGGTGTTGAGTGAAAGTCTTGCTCAAGCTTGGCGTTGGCAAAAACAGGGCTTGGATATTAAAGTGGCGGTTAATATATCGGCACGCAACTTATTAGACAGGGATATTGTTAAAAAGATTAAATCCCTATTGTTACGCTATCAATTATCTCCATCGTGTTTGGAATTGGAAATTACCGAAAGCATTATCATGAATAACCCTGATTATGCTTTAAAAATATTAAAAGAAATCAATGATATTGGTGTAGATCTCTCTATTGATGATTTCGGTACAGGTTATTCCTCCCTAGCTTACCTAAAAAAACTACCCGTCAAATGGTTAAAGATTGATTATGCTTTTGTAATTAATATGTTGGAGGATGAGCACGACCAAATTATTGTTAATTCGACCATTAATATGGCCCACAATTTAGGTTTAAGTGTTATTGCCGAAGGTGTAGAGAACGAAAAAATATTGGATAAATTGACGCAAATGAAATGCGAGTGCGCACAAGGCTATCATATCGCACATCCTATGGGTGCAGATCAATTTAATGACTGGATTGATGACTATTCAAAGAATAAAAAGCTGACTATGTCACCTATGAATGCAGACATCGTGATTAAAAGGCTGACTTAATAGTCATATGCATGGGAAAATTTTACAAAAGAATATACTGGGGAGCCTCTAATGACCTCAGATAGCTTTTGGTTTATCCGGTGTTACCAGAATCAAGGCAATTTTTTGTAGTAATGCCTAGATCTTACAAAAAGAGTTCCCTGACTATAACTTAGTGACTTTACGTATTTCTTTTATATCTTGCAGGCGTTGTTTTGCCTTTGCTACTTCAGCTTCATTATCACTAAATTTTTTGATGATATTGTTGACTTGGTTCTCTGCTCTATCAAAACTTGCGCGAAGTATAAAAAACTCCGCTCGTGCTTTATGCAGTCCTAAAATATCACCTGCTAAGCCTGAGTATTCTGCAAGATTAAACCAAACAGAGGTATCACCTGGTCGTTTGATCGATAGTTTGTTGAGTACATCAATAGCCTTTCTATAGTCGTTATTGGCTGCATGTAGGCGGCTTAAGCGCATATTTAAGGGGTAACTGTCGGGTGCTTGTACAAGTGCACTTTTAATACGGTTAGTTGCCTTTAATAGTTGCTTGGAGCCTGCCTCGATGCTTGATTGGGCAATAATCAAGGCCGGGTGATTAGGGTGTTGTTCCAGTAGTTCGGAGATCAGCTGTTGTGCTTCGTCGTATTCTTTAACTGCAATATAGGCGAGAGCCAAGCCATAGCGTGTGCCTACTTCTGATGCGCTAAAGCCTCTTAATTCACTTTCGAAGCGACTAACAGCTTGTTGAGGTGTTTTTTCTAGGCTAAATAATACGCGTGCGCGCATTAAATCGTAATCTAGGCTCGATGTCGGGGTATTGCTTGGGTAGGATCGAGCACGGTTCGCAGCATCAGCGATACGCTTAGCCGTTACCGGGTGTGTTAATAAAAACTCAGGTGGTCTACTGCTAAAACGTGTTGAACGTTGAATTTGCTCAAACATATCTGCCATAGAGTGGGGGTTAAAACCTGCAGCAACAAGTGTGGCCATGCCCAGTCTGTCAGCTTCTTGTTCAAATGCACGGCTGAAGCGTAATTGGCTGTCAATCAAGCCTGCCTGGCTTGCTTGTAATGCTGCGATACCTGCTTCCCCGCCTCCTGCAGCAGCGATTAAAATACTACCGATGAGCGCTGCGGTGCTTAGTACACTTTGGCCCTTTCGCTTTTGTACGCCTCGTGCGTAGTGTCGCTGGCTCAAATGAGCCAGTTCGTGCGCTAAAACACTCGCAAATTGCGCCTCGGCTTGAGCATAGGCAAACAAGCCCGTGTTCACTCCAATAATACCGCCTGGTACTGCAAAGGCGTTTATTGAGCTATCTCTGGGGATAACAAGTGTCAGATCAGCACCGGCATCCGGATTGTATTTGCTAAGGCGTTTTAAGAGATTTTCTGTATATTCAATGAGCAAAGCATCAGAGGAGAGCGGTACTTGCCTACGAAAGAATTTAAGCCAAGCTTGTCCCAGACGCTTTTCTTCCGCTTGAGAAGTCGTGGATACTGCGCCTATCGATGGTAATTCGGCTGGAGAAAAGTCAATCTCTTCTTCATAGACCTTTTGAGTATCGCTACTCTCCTTGGGTTCAGTACTTTCAGCCCCCTCAGTACTTTCACCAAAGGTTGTTGTTGAAAGCCCTAGATAACATAAACTGCATAGGCTGATGATCAATATGCGTATCATAAATTCCTTGGCTCTAGAGTGATTATAAGAGGATGTCTTATTTACGCTACCTAATCAAGCAACTATTAGGAAAGTCATTGTCAATAAGTATGCCTTGTAGGTCCATCGTTGAAATTGCTTTACTAGTTGTCAATTAGTCTAAGCCATACTCTTAATAGACATATATTTCTGTTATGGTTCAACTATAAGTTAACCATTGCTTAACAATGCACCAGCTTCAGTATTTATGCAGTGCCGGCCCTAAGTTTACTATAGGGTCAACAGACATTATTACTATAAACTAGGTCACTATTTGGTAAATTCTGATTGCTGCTTGTCGAACAATCCCCCAAAATACATGGCAAGTCATCGACCTAGCACTCACAACTTAATAATAATTTTACTGTTAAGGACTTTTCGTAAGAATGCGTATTAAATATGGTATCAATGCGCTTGGCTTAATCTGCCCTGAGCCATTGCTAAAGGCTCGTGTAGCATTAAATGCCATCGCTACTGGTGATTGTGTTGAGGTGCTGACAAATGATGAGAGTTCAGTTAACGACTTTCATCGTCTTGTAGAGTTAACGGAGCATCAAATGGTGATATTTGAAACGCTTAATAATAATGACCTCCATCAAGAGATAGAATTACTCTATCGTTTTGTATTACAAAAAGGACACTAGGCCCTATGTTACCCATTATTCGTAACTGGATAGATCGCTATTTTCATAATGAAGAAGCTGTACTGTTATTAGTTTTATTGATTGTTAGTTTTTTTGTTTTATGGGGTATTGGTAATGACCTTGGCCCAGCACTCATTGCATTGGTTTTGGCTTTTTTAATGCAAGGTATGGTGCAGGGCTTAAAGGATAAAGGCATGCCGCATATCCTTGCAGTTACATCAGCGCTGTTATTACTTATAGGTGTGATGGTTTTAACCTTGTTTTTATTAGTCCCACTTGTGTGGCAACAATCAAGTAAGCTGGTTTCAGAGATTCCAACGATGATCGCCCAAGGACGTGAGTTACTTTTACATCTGCCAGAGCGCTATCCTTCTTTTATTAATGAGGCTCAAATAGACCAGCTTATTCGTCATATTAGCCAAGAGCTCGCAACAATAGGGCAAAATATTTTATCTATTTCACTTTCTAATCTACCGATATTATTGATTGGCCTGCTGTACTTTATTTTGGTGCCTCTATTGGTTTTCTTTTTTCTAAAGGATGCAAAGGGTATGTTGGGCTGGGTTGGGTCTTTTTTGCCCAAAGAGCGCCCAGTGATGAGCGAAATTTGGGTTGAAATGAATCTACAAATTGCCAATTACGTAAGAGGTAAGGTGGTAGAGATTATTGTTGTTGGCGTTGTTTCTTGTATTTCATTTATTATTTTGGATCTGAAGTTTGCTTTATTACTTGGGCTCGCTGTAGGTTTGTCAGTCGTGATTCCCTACATTGGAGCGGTCATAGTCACTCTACCCGTATTATTGATTGGTTACTTTCAATGGGGATTTGGTTCTGAACTAGCGATATTGACTGCTGTCTATTTGATTATACAAGCGCTTGATGGAAACGTTTTAGTCCCTATTTTATTTTCAGAAGCGGTTAAGTTACATCCGGTCGCTATTATTTTAGCGGTACTTGTTTTTGGTGGGTTGTGGGGAGTATGGGGAGTATTTTTTGCCATACCACTCGCAACTTTAGTTAAGGCAATAATTAACGCATGGCCAACACGCTCCTATGGTATCGAGCCAGAGAGTTCAGAGTCAGAGGGTGTGCAGGCGTAAAGTAATTTTAATGAATTAAGGAAGTTTGAGTGATTTTTTTGCAGTTTTTTCGTCATAAATTTTCCATTTTAATTTTATTTTTTATTGCCACTGCTAGTATCAAAAGTATTGCCAGTGCAAATGACACGCAACAGCAAATACTTAAAGGTAGTATAGATGATCGCAGGTACCAGCATTTGGTGCTCGATAATAAGCTGCGTGTAATCTTGATATCAGACCCTAGTGCTGACAAAGCAGCGGCATCACTTGATGTCAATGTGGGTAGTTATCATGACCCAGTCGACCGTGCAGGTTTGGCACACTTTTTAGAACATATGCTATTTTTGGGGACTAAAAAGTTCCCAAGAGCAGATGAATACCAAGCCTTTATTAGTGATAATGCTGGCTCTCATAATGCCTTTACAAGTAGTCATCACACCAATTACTTTTTTGATGTTGATGCTAAAAAGCTCGACTTAGCTCTCGATCGTTTCTCCCAATTTTTTATTGCTCCTCTCTTTGATGCCGAATATGTCGATCGTGAACGTAATGCTGTTCACTCAGAGTACCAAGCAAATTTACGTAATGATTTTAGGCGTGCCTACGATGTCTATCGTACGGTGATTAATCCAAAGCATCCTGAATCTAAATTTAGTGTGGGTAGTTTGACTACCTTAGCTGATAGAGAGGGAGACAATGTTCGTGATGATCTTTTAGCTTTTTATAAACGTCACTACTCGGCGGACAAAATGAGCCTGGTGGTACTGGGTAAAGAATCCCTTGCAGATCTCAAAACAATGGTTGTTGAGCGCTTTTCACAAGTGCCTGTCTCTGAGCAAGTACCTCAACAGTCGGACAAAAAAGAGCCTTTGTTTTTAAAAGGTGAATTACCAATGGAGGTACTAAGCCAGCCAGTAAAAGAACTGAGACAAATGTCGATGAGCTTTTTACTGCCATCTGTTCGTGAATACTATCAAGAAAAGCCTTTGGATTATATTGGCTATTTTTTAGGTCACGAAGGAAAAGGTAGCTTATTATCCTTATTAAAAGAAGAAGGTCTAGCCGAGAATTTATCGGCAGGAGGCTCGGACAAGAGTGATGGGTCAGCGGCTTTTTATATTACTATTCAATTAACTGAAGCAGGTGTACAGCAGCGTGAAAAGATTCGTGCACTTGTTTTTTATGCTCTTGAAGAAATTAAAGAAAAAGGTGTTGACGAGTGGCGCTATAATGAAAAGCGCTTATTGGCAAAAACTTCATTTCAGTTTCGTGAAAAATCTAATGCTATCTCAACGGTAAGGTCTTTGGCATCTAATTTACATGACTATCCTGCTGCCGAAGTCATTAGTGGCGATTATTTGCTGAATAACTACGATGCTAAGCTGATCAAGCGGTTTTTGTCACTAATGACACCAGATAATGTTTTAGTCACCAGTGTGTTCCCAGATGTAAAAACAGACAAGGTGACACAATACTATAGTGTCAATTATACAAGCCAAAAGATATCTAGCGAATTACCTAAGCTAGATAAAGAATTGCTGGCACGTTTTGAATTGCCGCAAGCAAACCCGTTTATCCCAGAAAATATTGATTTATACGATGCAGATCCTTCTTTACAGGAATTCTCTCGCTTGCAGGCAGGTACAATTAATTTGTGGGCAAAGCAGGATCTCACGTATAAAACACCTAAGGTTAAAGTATTCTTTAGGGTGTTATCCCCTGTTATTGCTGGTGACCTCAAAGGTGGTGTGCTTTCTGGGTTATATACTGAGTTAATTCGCGATCGCCTCAATGAGTATACCTATCCTGCATTATTGGCCGATACAGGTATGTCGATTCAAGATAATAATCGTGGTATTGATATTACGCTACAGGGTTATCATGATAAATTGCATGAGCTAATGTCTTTGTTATTGAAACAGATTGATACGAGTAGTTTTAGTGACGAGCGTTTTACTCAAATTAAATCAGATCATATTCGCAGCTTACGAAATAGTGATAAACGGACACCGTACCATCAATTGTATAGCCAGCTGGCTATTAATTTAACCAATTCTTATTTTTCAGACGCTGAAAAAATAGCGGCATTAGAAAAAATAACATTGAAAGATGTAGAGCACTTTGCGTCACAGTGGAGAGTGAATGCGCGAGTACAGGGCCTTTACTATGGAAACTTTGATCAGGCATGGATCGATCAATGGCAAGCTTATGCTAAACGTTTACAGGTGGAAGTGACTACCCCTACAAAAAATATTACACAGAATATCATTGATAAAATGGTAGCCCCTGTGAGTATTATGCGTATTGATAATGATGTGGCTCAATATGATGTTAAAGATGTCGAGCACAACGATCAGGCGGCCATTCTATATGTTCAAAGCCCATCGGATAGTGTTGCAGATAAAGCAAAAATGTCTGTGTTGCGACAAATAATGAAATCACCTTTTTATTCGTCCTTAAGGACAGAGCAACAGCTAGGATATATTGTTTTTATGGGTAACCTTCGTTTAAAAGAGGTACCGGGTTCAGTGTTTGTTGTGCAGTCACCCTCAAGCAGTGTTGACGATATTCAAACGGCGGTTAAAGAATTTATTGCAGATTTTGAAAGTAAATTACCTAAAGATATTGAAGTATTTAAGCAAGCAGTGATTACTAAGTTGTTGGAGACGGCACCTAGTTTGTCGGCAAGCGCCAATATTTTTTGGAATGATATAATACAAGGTGATGGCCGCGTAGATAGGCGCCAGCAGTTGATTGATGCCATTGAAGCATTATCCAGTGATGATATAAGTCGATATTATCAACAAGTAATGCTGTCTTCAAAACATGCTCTATGGCAGTTTAGTCAAGAACCTGTCAATAAAACTGAGCAAGCGCTCTATAAAAAAGGCGAGCAATTTTATTGGTATCATTAATATTTTTTCTTGATAGCCAAATAAAAAAGCCTCTTTTATTCAAGTAAAAGAGGCTTTTTTATATTACCGAAAAAATAATTGTGGGTATCTACGTAAAAATACTGAGTTCAATTTTGCGGTATAATTTGTATATTACACACCTCATTTTACAGGGGTAGACATTCTCAATATTAATCGTCTGACCAGTTTATGATATTTGTTGAGCTTTTATATCGTTAATACGAATCATTTTTTGTAAAATAGTTGGTTGTATAAAAGTAGTTAACAATGTGAGCTTGTACATTACATTATAAAAGAATGGCGTGATAACAAGATGTTCGCTTGTTTTTATCTGTTTTTGAGAAATTAAAACTCTTTTTTCACACAAAATAACATTTCTATATTCAAAAAGAGCACAATGTATTGATAATTAATACCAATGCATAGTCTATTTCGCGGCAATGCTGCCTTATTAAGCTATAATTTGATGTAGATAGATGCAGCCTAAAAATATTTGATCTAAATATTTTTAGGCAAAAGAATTGAAGCCTTAGTACGAATTTCGTACTTAAAGAGCTTTTAAAGAATAGTCCTAGATAAAACCTTTGTCATTTCACATTAACTTACTTAATTTTTTAGGTAAAAGAAAGGAGAAAATATGCAGCATGATACTGAAACGCAAGAATGGCTTGATGCGCTCTCATCCTTAGTAAAACATGCAGGAAAAGAAAAAGCCGCTGAAGTTCTTTTTGATTTAAGTACGCTTGCAATTAAAGAAGGCATCGATGTCTCCTCAGCAATTAACACTCCTTATATAAATACTATACCTAAAAACGAAGAAGCCGAGCGCCCTGGTAACGCCGAGCTAGATCGTCGTATACGTTCCTTTAATCGCTGGAATGCCATGGCTATGGTTATGCGGGCCAACGATAATGACGAAGGCTTGGGGGGGCATATTGCCACCTTTGCATCTGCTGCAATCTTATACGAGATTGGCTTTCAATATTTCTTTCACGCCGACGGTAATGATCGCCTCGGTGACTTAATTTATTATCAAGGTCACAGCTCGCCAGGTATCTATGCCCGTTCTTATTTAGAGGGGCGCTTGAGCGAAGAGCAAATGGATAACTTTCGCCGCGAAGTTGATGGCAAAGGTTTATCCTCATACCCACACCCATGGTTAATGCCAGACTACTGGCAGTTCCCGACAGTATCTATGGGCCTTGGACCAATTACCTCTATTTACCAAGCGCGTTTTATGCGCTATTTAACGGCTCGTGGTCTGTTAAAAGAAAACGAGGACCGTAAAGTATGGGCATTCCTAGGTGATGGAGAATGTGACGAGCCAGAAACATTAGGTGCGATCTCCCTTGCGGCCCGTGAGCGCCTAGATAATCTTATTTTTGTGATCAACTGTAATTTACAGCGCTTGGATGGCCCTGTGCGTGGTAATGGCAAAATTATTCAAGAACTCGAAGGTGTATTCCGTGGTGCTGGTTGGAACGTTATTAAAGTTGTCTGGGGTAGCCAGTGGGACGAGCTGCTTAAAAAGGACAAAACCGGCCTATTGATCAAACGTATGAACGAAGTGGTTGATGGCGAGTTGCAAGCTTGTAAAGTACACGGTGGTGCCTACACTCGCAAACACTTCTTTGGTAAATACCCAGAGCTATTAGAGTTAGTTAAAGATTTATCCGATGAAGATATTTATCGTCTACAACGTGGCGGTAATGACTCCAGTAAGGTATATGCTGCTTATGCTGAAGCGGTTGCTACCAAAGGCCAGCCAACAGTTATTCTTGCGCAGACCGTTAAAGGTTTTGGTATGGGGTCTTCGGGTGAGGCGATCAACGAGGCGCACTCGGTTAAAAAAATTACCATTAATAACCTTAAAATCTTTCGCGATACGTTTAATTTACCCTTTACTGACGATCAACTTGCAGACTTACCTTACTACCGCCCAGATGCAGATAGCCCAGAGATGGTCTACATGCGTAAGCAACGTAAAAAGCTAGGCGGCCAACTGCCTGCGCGTCGCAACGAGGTAGAGCGCTTAGATACACCAGAGCTGGATGTATTGCAGTCACATTTAACGGGCACGGGTGAGCGTGAAATATCAACTACCATGGCCTTTGTGCGTATTCTTTCGACTGTTGTTAAAGATAAAGCTATGGGCCACCGTGTTGTTCCTATTGTGCCAGACGAAGCGCGGACCTTTGGTATGGAGGGGATGTTTAGGCAAGTAGGGATTTATGCTGCCGCGGGTCAAAAATATGTGCCGCACGATTCTTCGCAAATCATGTTTTATAAAGAAGATGAAAAGGGCCAAATGCTACAAGAGGGAATCAACGAAGCCGGTGCTATGTCTTCTTGGATTGCTGCTGCAACGTCTTATAGTACTAATGGTGTATCAACCATTCCGTTTTATATTTACTACTCAATGTTTGGCTTCCAGCGTATTGGCGATCTTGCGTGGCTTGCCGGCGATATGCAGGCGCGAGGCTTTATGATAGGCGCTACCGCGGGTCGTACAACACTTAATGGTGAAGGTCTTCAACACGAAGACGGTCACAGCCTGATTTTTGCCAATACAATTCCCAATTGTAAATCCTATGATCCTGCTTATAACTTTGAGTTGGCCGTGATTATTCAAGACGGTATGCGCCGCATGTATAAAGAGGGCGAGAACTGCTTTTACTATGTCACTACGATGAACGAAAATTACATTCATCCAGCAATGCCGGAGGGGGTTGAAGAAGGCATTATCAAAGGGATGTACAAGCTTAAAGCGGGCACTAGCAAGAAGAAAACACGCGTACAGCTGCTTGGTGGTGGCGCTATTTTGCGAGAGGTAGAAGCAGCGGCTGATATTTTACGTAATGACTTTGGTGTCGAGTCTGATATTTGGAGCTTAACCAGCGTAAACGAGCTTGCACGCGAAGGTCAGCATATTAGCCGTCATAATATTTTACACCCGCAAGACAAACCTAAAAAAGCCTATGTCACCGAGTGTTTGGAAGATGCTAAAGGCCCAGTTATTGCTGCAACGGATTACATGAAAGCTTATGCTGAGCAAATACGTGAGTTTGTACCCGCCTCTTACACGGTATTGGGTACGGATGGTTATGGCCGCAGTGATACACGGGATAAATTGCGCCACTTCTTTGAGGTTAACCGCCATTTTATTGCTGTAGCTGCACTAAAAGCACTCGCAGACGAAGGCACAATTAAACCTGCCGTTGTCACTAAAGCCATCAAACAATTTGATCTGGATACTAATAAACCAGATCCGATGACACTTTAAAGGAGGAGAATATAGTGAGTATACAAACTGTTTCTGTTCCTGATATTGGTGGTGGCGAAGCTGAGATTATTGAAATCTCAGTCACCGTTGGTGAGATGATTGAAGTTGAGCAAAGTATTATTGTTTTAGAAACTGATAAAGCTTCAATGGATATCCCTTCTTCGCTAGCGGGTAAAGTGACTAAAGTGAGTGTGAGTGTCGGCGATAAGCTATCTGAGGGCGATGTTATTCTCGAGCTAGAGGCTGAAGGAGCGGCGGCTGAGCCTGCCACTCAATCAACACCAGAGCCCGCTGCTGAAGAGATGGCCCCATTAATTGAAGAGCCTGCCGAAGCCGCTTCAAGCTCTGGTCCCCAAGTTATTGATGTTCAAGTACCAGAAGGCGCTGAAGGTGCCGAAGTGATTGAAGTGATGGTTGCTGTCGGCGATGAGATTGCTGCCGATGATTCGCTTGTTGTACTAGAGACCGATAAAGCCTCGATGGAAGTCCCGGCACCTCATGCTGGTAAAGTCGTCAGTATTACTGTAAAAACCGGCGATAAAACTGCCGAGGGTGGCGTTATACTCAGCCTTGAAGTTGAAGGTCTCGAAGTTAAAGGTGCTGTGGCTGATACTGCGGTACCTACTACTAGCCCAGAGCCAGCTAAACCTGCACCTGCTCCACAAGCTATATCTGAAGCTCCTACCTCAGTTGCCAAGGATGAAGCTGTTATTAGTGCAAGCCAATCAAAAGATGTTTACGCAGGGCCTGCGATACGTAAATTTGCACGTGAAATGGCAGTACCTTTAACCGCGGTTACAGGTACCGGTGATCGTAATCGTATTACCAAAGACGACGTTAAAAACTACGTTAAAGAAGTGATGAGCGGCAAGCAGCCACTTGCGTCAGCTGCGCCAAGTGCTGTGACAGGTGGTGCGGGAATCCCTAGTATTCCTCCTGTCGATTTTACGCAGTTTGGCGAGATTGACCTTGAGCCAATGAGTAAGGTCAAAAAGTTAACGGCACAAAATATGTCGCGTAACTGGCTGAATATCCCGCATGTTACCCAGTTCGATGATGCCGATATCACCGACCTTGAGTCATTCCGTAAAGGCTTAAAATTAGAGGCAGAAAAACGCGGTGTTAAGTTAACCCCGTTACCATTTTTGCTCAAGGCTTGTGCCGCGGCGTTAGTTGCCGAGCCAAGCTTTAATGTATCGATGCATCATGACGGTGAACATATCGTACATAAAAAATATGTGAATATTGGTATTGCTGTCGATTCCCCTGTGGGGCTTGTTGTACCAGTGATACGCCATGTCGACAAAAAAGGTCTGTGGGAATTGGCCGCTGAGTTTATGGAGATTGTTGATAAAGCTCGTAATGGAAAACTTGGGCCTAAAGATATGCAGGGTGGCTGCTTTACAATCTCTAGCCTTGGTGCAATGGGTGGGCAAGGTTTCACGCCAATTGTTAATGCTCCAGAGGTTGCTATTTTAGGTGTCTCGCGCGCAGAGATAAAACCCAAATGGAATGGCAGTGAGTTTGAACCACGTAATATGTTGCCACTGTCGTTGTCCTATGATCATCGTGCGGTAAATGGTGCTGATGCAGGGCGATTCTTTACCTATCTTAACTCTGTGATTGCAGATGTAAGGCGTTTATTGTTGTAGGGCTTTATGTAGGTGGCAGCTTTATAGCTTTGCGTGATTCGCATAATGAAGGCGGTTAGCGTAAACAATCACCTATTGGCAGGTAAAATAAGCTATAATGTTCAAAGGCGATGAATCTTTAAGATTCTTCGCCTTTTTTGTTTTTGCTTGTTTACTTATCTTTTATGTAGCCTTTTTATGTTTTCACTGATTACCAAAAACTCTTACAACGTTAAAAATGATGTGCTTTCGGGTATTACCGTTGCGTTAGCTCTAGTGCCTGAGGCGGTAGCCTTTGCTTTTATTGCAGGTGTTGAGCCAATGGTTGGCTTGTATGCCGCTTTTATGATGGGATTGCTTACCAGTATATTTGGTGGTCGCCCAGGTATGATTTCCGGTGCGACGGGTGCAACGGCAGTCGTTATGGTTGCCCTTGTTGCTGATCATGGCGTTCAGTACTTGTTTGCGGCGGTTATTCTTGCAGGCCTTATACAAATCACTGCAGGCATTTTACGCTTGGGTAAATATATTCGTATCGTGCCGCATCCGGTTATGTTGGGCTTTGTTAATGGCCTTGCCATTGTTATTTTCTTGTCTCAGGTCGAGTTATTTAAAATAACAGACAATATTACTAACACCTCTAGTTGGATGGAGGGTACACAGCTCTATACCATGGGTGCGTTAATTTTATTAACCATGATGATTGTGCACTTTTTACCAAAGCTCACTACGGCAATTCCTGCGGGCTTAGTGGCTATTGTTGTTTTAACTCTCGCGGTTATTGGGCTAGATTTAGATGCACAAACGGTTATCGATTTTGTGCGTAGTAAATTACCGCCTGCTGAGGCAGTAACCGCAAGCTTACAAGGTGATTTACCGAGCTTTGCGATTCCTACCGTCCCTTTTACACTTGAGACATTAAGAATCATCCTTCCTTACGGGCTTATTATTGCTGCCATTGGTTTGATCGAGTCTTTATTAACCTTGTCGTTAATCGATGAAATTACCAATACTCGTGGTCGTGGTAATCGCGAATGCGTGGGTCAAGGTATTGCCAATACCACCAATGGTTTTTTTGGTGGTATGGGTGGTTGTGCCATGATTGGCCAAAGTATGATCAATATTAACTCTGGTGGCCGTGGTCGCCTTTCGGGTATTACTGCTGCATTGGTTTTATTAGGTTTTATTTTATTTGCTTCATCATTAATCGAAGTTATACCACTGGGTGTGCTGGTGGGTATTATGTTTATGGTCGTATTAGGCACCTTTGAGTGGTCGTCACTTAGGCTAATTGGAAAAATACCTAAAACTGATATGTTTATTGTGGTGTTAGTTTCTGGTGTGACGGTGGCGGCTGATCTAGCGATAGCAGTTATTGTTGGTGTTATCGTCTCTGCGCTTGTTTTTGCATGGAAGCACGCGCAACATATTTTGGTCGATACCTACACCGACGAGAATGGTTACAAAGTATATGATTTACGCGGCCCTATATTTTTTGGCTCCGTGGCAAATTTTAAAGAACTATTTGACCCCAAAAATGACCCAGAGCACGTTGTGATCGAATTTAAGCGCTCGCGTGTGAGTGATCATTCGGGTATTGAAGCACTTGATTCTCTTGCAGAAAAATACCAAGCCGAAGGTAAAAAATTACATCTACGTCATTTAAGTGAAGATTGCCGAAAATTGCTAACGCGTGCGGGAAATTTATGCGAAGTGAATGTTTTAGAAGATCCAGAGTACCGAGTAGCTTCAGATGAGCTAGGCTAGAGAATATTCTTAGCTAAAAGTACTATCAATAAAAATCGGCTAATATTACCAATGTTAGCCGATTTTTTTATGCCTTATATAAAGTCAATAACCCAATAATAATAAAACCAAGCCCTGCGGCATATTGTAGATACTTTGTATTGATATAATTGGATAATAAGTTGCCCGCCAACACACTAATGGCTGCAGAAAGAATCAACACAATAGAGGCAATGATAAAAACCGTAAGCTTGCTAGCTTCTTGATCAGAGGCAAGTAACATAATAGCCAACTGGCTTTTATCGCCAAGTTCTGCAATAAAAATAGATGTAAAAATTAATATAAATATTTTCCAGTCCATAATATCGACCTAGGTTTAAAATATTAATGGCAGCTCTTATCAACACCGAAATAATGTATTTTGTTATCTCTACTAAAGCGCTATTAAAAATATTTATTGGCGGTAACTTTTTGTAAGTACTGTTATTGAGAGTGCTTTCATTGAGAGTGCTTTCATTGAGAGTACTTTCATTGTGAGTACCCATCAAAAAAATCACCCAAATGATTGATCGCTTCGGTCAAGTCGTTCTTGTGTGGCAAAAATACAATTCTAAAATGGTCGGGCTCTGACCAATTAAAACCAGTACCTTGTACTAGCAGTACTTTCTTTTTAACTAAAAAGTCTAAAATCCACTGTACATCGCTGGTGATATTAAACTTTTTAATATCGACTTTAGGAAACAAATACAAAGCACCTTTGGGTTTAACACAACTAATACCTGGAATACTTGTGACTAAATCATAGGCGGTGTCTAATTGCTCTTTTAAGCGCCCACCAGGAAGGATGAGATCATTGATACTCTGATAGCCGCCAAGTGCAGTTTGTACACCCAGCATAGCAGGGCCATTGGCGCATAAGCGCATAGAGGCAAGCATGTCGAGCCCCTCTATATAACTTTGAGCGCGACGTTTATCACCAGTGATCACAAACCAGCCTGAACGAAACCCTGCTAAACGGTAAGATTTAGACAAACCATTAAAGCTTAGGCAAAGTACCTCTTCACTGAGGCGGCTTAAGGGGATATATTCGGCGTCGTCATAGACAATTTTGCTGTAAATTTCATCGGCAAAAATAATTAAATCGTGTTCGCGAGCTAGCTCAATAATCTCTTTAAGTAAGGCCTCGCTATATACTGCCCCCGTTGGGTTGTTAGGGTTAATGACTACAATGCCCTTGGTGTTGGGGGTGATCCTACTTTTAATATCGTCGATATCGGGGAACCAATCAGCTTGCTCGTCGCATTGGTAATGTACTGCATTACCCCCCGATAAATTGACAGCGGCGGTCCATAACGGGTAATCGGGCGCGGGTATTAAGACTTCGTCACCTTCATTAAGTAATGCTTGCATGGCCATGACAATTAGCTCGCTGACACCATTGCCTAGATAGATATCATCAATACTGACATTAGGAATATTAAGGCGTTGTGCCTCGTGCATAATTGCCTTACGCGCAGAAAACAGTCCTTTGGACTCTACATAACCTTGGGCATCACGTAGATTGCTAATGACATCATGGATAATCTCGTCGGGTGCATCAAAGCCAAAGGGGGCAGGGTTACCGATATTCAGCTTAAGGATACGGTGGCCTTCTTCCTCAAGCTTTACCGCTTGTTGTAATATAGGCCCACGAATGTCATAACATACATCGGCAAGTTTGTTGGATTTATCAATGGTTTTCATTAGCGTAAACTGCTTATAGCCCTTTTGTTAACGGTAGGTCTTTAATTATCGCTGAGCAGATAGTGTAAAGTAATAAAACTAAATAAGGTTAAATGAGTCAATCACAGGTACTTAGTTGTTATGTAGTACAGATACTAAACAGATAGATAATTAGCCAAATAAAAATAGTAGAGAGTTATTATGTCAGAGAACAACATGAAAGACGATGCGCAGTACAAACAAAAGCTAACAGCTGAGGAATACCGTATTTGCCGCGAAAAGGGCACAGAACGTGCTTTTACAGGCTGTTTTTGGGATACCAAAACCGATGGTACCTACTTGTGCAAATGTTGTGGTGAAGTACTATTTAGCTCCGATACCAAATATGACTCGGGCTCTGGCTGGCCAAGCTTTTATGAGCCAGCAAAAGACGATGTGATTTTAGAAGAAACTGACTCGACACTCGGTATGAGCCGCACAGAAGTTATGTGCAATAAATGCGGTAGCCATTTGGGTCATGTCTTTCCTGATGGGCCAGCACCAACGGGTTTGCGCTACTGTATTAACTCTGCCTCACTTGAACTAAAAACTGATTGATAATAAGAATGAGTAAGTTTATGAGCAATATTGTTTTTTGGCAGGCAGGTTTGTTATTGCTATTGTGTGTAAGCGTTGTTGGCTTACGTATAGAGCTTATCCCTTTTAAAGCCTTCGGTGGTGTTTTTGGTTTAAGTTTGCTTGCAAGCCTAATGCTCGCCCTTATTGTTTTATTTAAATTTATAACCGCTACTCATACAAATATACAGTACGCAATAGTAGGTTTAATTATTGCGCTTGCTACTGTCGGTGGTGTTGCTTACTTACTTAAACAAGTAAGCAGTGTTCCACGTATACATGATATAACAACCAACCTTACTGACATTCCACAATTTACAAAAGCGTTAGAGCAGCGCAAAGCCAGCGACAATTCATTGGTCCACGACGAAAAAGTTGCCAAACAACAACGAGCGGCTTATCCAGATTTAGCGACCTTGTCTAGTCAACTATCTTTCGATGAGTCTGTAAAAAAAGCGACGAAAATTGCTCAACAACTCGGCTGGAGGGTACATTTTCTTGATGAAAAAAACGGACTAATAGAAGCGACTCACATCAGTACTTTATTTGGTTTTGTCGACGATATTATTATTCGTATTAAATATGCCGATGGCCAATCCCAAATAGACCTCCGGTCTGCATCCAGAGTGGGCGAGAGTGACTTGGGTGCTAATGCTAAGCGAATAAAAGCCTTTAGTATTTTATTTGGGCAATGACTACAGATTTAACGATTATTGATGCAGGTCAATAATCTTCCCTTCCTTTGTAGTTACCATAACGACAACCCTTATTACTTGTTGCAAACATTATATGCAATGTTTTGTAATGCAAAATCTATGAATAGTTTAAAGTGATTGCTCTAAGTTGATAAATAGTTAAAAGGTATTGGCTGTTTTGAATCAATGCCTTGTATGATCGCTTTTAAGGATATGGGCCTCTCACCGATAAATGGATAGTATCTCTTGATAAAAAATTTTTGGTTATACGCAGCGATTTTTTTATTTTTTGTATTTGGTTTGCTTGGTATTAGTATTTGGCAAACCGACAAGACATCATCTTTTAATAAACAGGCTGCTAACAGCTCTTATTCTTCTGCCTCTCAATCTCAACATGCAAAAGCATCGTCCGGTGAATTGTCAGCCAATGCGCCAGCGCCTGCAAAAAAATTACAAAAACTTCTTGATGATGCAGAGCAACCACTAACAGTGGATGCAGAATTACAAGAAAAAATTCAGATACTCGATAATACGTTAGCTGATATAGATGCCGAGCTTCACACTAAAGGGCTGAGCACTTCGGATTTAACAGCTACAAAAACAACACCAGTTGCACCCGATACACAAGCTCGACTACAAAATATTAAAAACCACTTAAAAAATAAACAACAATAATAAAAAATTAAATAAAAACTAATAAAGACAAAACTAGGTAAAAGGAAACAAGGACAGGTCATGCTAAACAAATCTATTGCTTTTATAGTGATAGCATTCTCTATTGCTATTTCAGTGTCTACCTCTGCACAAACAACTACCGTTGTTGGCGCCACCCCAGCAGAATTTAATGTCTCTAACGGTACAGCTAATTACTCAATTCCTATTGCTGTAGCGCCGGGGCGTGGAGGTATGCAGCCGGAACTATCGCTAAATTATTCCAGTGGTGCTGGTAATGGTGTACTTGGTTTAGGTTGGAGTTTAGGTGGCTTATCGGCTATTAGCCGTTGCTCAGCAACTATTGTGCAAGATGGTTTTAACCGTGGAGTTAGCTTTGATGCAACCGACCGCTATTGTTTGGATGGTCAACGTTTAATACCTATTAATGGCGCTAACGGTGGTATTGGCACCGAGTATAAAACAGAGATCGATGGTTATTCTCAAATTACATCTGTTGGTGGTGCTGTTAACAATCCTGCGACTTGGGTAATTAAAACTAAAGCAGGGCAAGTGATTACGTTTGGTGGTGCGGGAGATGCCACCCAAAGCCTTCCTCAGGGTAATTTAAACTGGTCTGTAAGAGAAATTAACGATACAACCGGTAATAACCCCATTACTTACACTTATTTTATTGATCAAAATAAACAGTATTTAGATGAGATTGGTTACGAAGGGGGTAATGTCAATTTCGTTTATGAGCAACGTGCAGATATTAAAGAGTTCTTTTTCTCTGGCGCGAGGATACTTGAGAGTAAACGTATTTTAGAGGTGCAGTCCTTTGTAGGTAACAAACTCTTTAAACACTATCAAGTTGATTATTCAAACATCGGTGCAAATGCAATCTCAGCGGTCAGTTCTATTAATGAGTGTGATAATAATAATCAATGTATAAGCCCAATAATTTCTAATTGGGGAGATACTGGAATTGATGAATTTGCTAGTTTAACGACCAGTGTTCCTTCAGCTTCGGGTAATTACGGTGCTAATGGTTATTCGTTCCAAGGGCTGCATGATACGAATGGTGATGGTTTGGCTGATGCTGTCTGGGCGTATGCAGGTACAACGACGAACTGGGGAACACGTGTCGCAGTGAGTTTATCGCAGGGAGATGGTACTTATGCGCCTTTACAAGTGAGTGTTCCGTCGACTTCAGGTAACTACGGCTCTGGTGGTTATTCATTTCAAGGTATGCATGATACAAATGGTGATGGTCTAGTGGATGCTGTTTGGGCTTATGCAGGTACAAACACCAATTGGGGTACACGCGTTGCGGTGAGTTTATCGCAGGGAGATGGCACCTATGCGCCTTTACAAGTGAGTGCGCCGTCGACCTCAGGAAATTATGGTTCAGGTGGTTATTCGTTCTATGGTATGCGAGATATCAATAGTGATGGTCGTGCTGATGCGGTATGGATTTTTTCGAGTACAACTTCAAACTGGGGAACAGGAGTTGCGGTAAGTTTATCCCAAGGAGATGGTACTTATGCACCTTTACAAGTAAGTATGCCGTCGACCTCAGGAAATTATGGCGCTGGTGGTTATTCGTTTCGAGGTATGTACGATACTAATGGTGATGGTTTACTTGATGCTGTTTGGGCCTATGCAGGTACAACTACCAACTGGGGTACACGCGTTGCAGTAAGTTTATCGCAAGGAGATGGTACCTATGCGCCTTTACAAGTGAGTGTGCCTTCGACCTCCGGTAATTACGGGGCAGGTGGTTATTCATTTCAGGGCATGCATGATACCAATGGTGATGGTTTAGTTGATGCTGTTTGGGCCTATGCGGGCACAACTACCAATTGGGGTACACGCGTTGCGGTAAGTTTATCGCAAGGAGATGGCACTTATGCACCTTTACAGGTAAGTGTGCCGTCGATCTCAGGTAATTATGGCGCTGGTGGTTATTCATTTCAGGGTATGCACGATACTAATGGTGATGGTTTAGTTGATGCTGTTTGGGCCTATGCAGGCACAACTACCAATTGGGGTACACGCGTTGCGGTAAGTTTATCAAAGGGGAATGGTACTTATGCGCCTTTACAAGTAAGTGCGCCGTCGACCTCAGGAAATTATGGCGCTGGTGGTTATTCGTTCTATGGTATGCAGGATATTAATAGCGATGGCCTTGCCGATGCAATATGGGTTTATTCGAGTACGACGGCGAATGGAGGTGTGCGGCTCGCGGTGAGTTCGTCTCAGGGGGATGGTACGTATGCGCCTCTATATGTGAGTACGCCTTCGGTCTCGGGCAATTACGGTGCTAATGGTTATTCGTTCCAAGGGGTACACGATACTAATGGTGATGGTTTAGCGGATGCTGTCTGGGCATATGCAGGTACAACGACGAATTGGGGGACACGGGTTGCAGTGAGCTTATCTCAGTTAAAAACCCCTCGGCTTGAAGAGATCACCGACTCAAACAACAACGTCACATCACTCACTTACAAATCCCTAACAGACCCCTCTGTCTACACCAAAGGCACTGGTGCGCAATTCCCCGTTGTGGACCTGCAATACCCGCAATATGTCGTCAGCGAGGTCGAAACCAGTGATGGCATTGGTGGTACTCGTACCGTTAATTACCAATACGAAGGGTTAAAAACTCATGTGCAGGGCCGTGGCTCTTATGGGTATTCAAAAATAACCGAGACTCATGTAGAAACCGAAAAAACAAGCGTTACCGAGTACGATCAAACGGGTTTCCCGTTTATTGGTAATGTTAAAAAAGTCACCGAGCTGTATCAGGGTAATGTTATTAACGAAGCGGTGAATACCTATTTACAAACCCCAACAGGCACGGCGAGTACAGCTGTTGCGATGGCAACATCGGTTCAAAAGAGCTACGAGCTAGGTTCTACTCAACCAGTCACTACAGTGACCACCAACTACGATAATATCGATACCTACGGTAATATTGGCCGAGTCACCGTTGCCACAACGGGTGATGGTCAAACCTTTACTAAAATCACCGATAGTACCTACGATAATGATACCGCTAACTGGTACTTGGGCCGCCTGAGAGAAGCAGAGGTCACTCACCAAAGCCCCTATGGGCCCGATGATCAACGTCGCTCGGCGTTTACTTACGATGCCACTACCGGTTTATTAAAAACCGAAAGCATTATGAGTATTGCAACGGGCTTGCCATTAACGACAACCACCAATACCTACGATGCCTATGGCCAAAAAACACAAGTCGCTATCTCTGCCGATAGTGAGACAGACCGTACCAGTACCACCGCCTACGATACTAATGGCTGGCCAACGCAAAGTTGTAATGCCCTTAATCAGTGTGAGAGCTATACCTATACGCTAGAGGGTTGGCTTGCTAGTACCACCGGCCCCAATGGCATTACCACCAGCTGGGGATACGATGGCTTTGGCCGCAAAATACTAGAGAACCGTGCAGATGGTACACAAACCACCATTGGCCGCCACTTTGCCAGCAGTGGTCAGTGTGGCGAGTTAGTCTCGTCGTTGGTATATACCTGCTCGGTCACTCAAAGCAGTGGTACGCAACCCGTTATTATGCAATACGATGCACTGGGCCGTGAGCTTCGGACCATCAAGCAAAGTTTTGATGAGCGCCTAGTGTATAGCGATACTGTGTATAACAAACTAGCGCAAGTAGAGCGTGTCAGCCGCGACTACTATAGTGGCGACCATATCTATTGGGCCACCAGTGAGTACGATGCACTGGATCGTATTACCCGTATGACCGAGCCCGGCCCCCACGGTGCAAGAAACGAGATCATTACCCAATACAATGGTTTAACAACCACGGTTATATCAGGTCCAGAGCAGCGAGCCAAAACCACTACCACCAATGCCATTGGCCAAAAGATCCGCATAGATGAAGAAGAGGGCACTTATACTGAGTATACCTACAATAGCGATGGCAACTTACTCACCACACAGGTAGCCAGTAACGCCGATACCATTATTACCCTGAGCTACGATGAGTTTGGCCGTAAAATTGGTATGGACGACCCCGATATGGGGCAGTGGAGCTATAGTTACAATGCCTTTGGCGAGTTGGTTAGCCAAACCGATGCGAAAAATCAAACCGCCACCATGCAATACGATATATTGGGTCGTTTGATTAATCGTACCGAGCCCGAAGGCGTGAGTACTTGGGTCTATGGTGATGCCAACACCTCAAGCCCTGCTCCGGTAGGCAGTATCGGTAAGCTGTTATCCGAGAGTGGCAATGGCCTTACTAAAGATTACAGCTACGACAGTTTAGGTCGCCCAGTCAGTGTTACCACCACTATCGATAATATAGCAGCGCCTAATCAGCCAGTATTGGCCCAAAGCTTTACCACCGAGACCAGCTATGACAGCTTGGGTCGCGTAAAACGCACCACCTACCCAGGAAGCGAGGGCTTTTATACCGAGAACCAATACAACATCAATGGCTTTTTAGCGGCAGTTACGGGCTTACGCGCACAAGCAGAAAGCCACGATTATAGCCAACTTGCTCCACTGGTGAATGACGCAACCATACTCGCAGGCGACTACCTCACAAAAGCCAACGAGTTACGTACCTTAGGGCAATACTATCAATCACAAATTGCTTACTACCAGTCACTTACGGGTGTGGGGGCAATTACGGCGGGTTTACAAACAAACCTTAGTCAACACCAAACGGCGCTATCGGCAACAGTAACTCAGGGGCAAAACCTATCGCCTGAGTTTTTGGGCCATTTAAATAACACTATCATTGAACTACAAACAGTGACGGGGCTACTAACGACTCAAACCCAAAGTTACGAGGCCTTGGCCGAGCAACTTATTGTACTCGCCGAGCAAACCTTGGCAGCCGCAGATCACAGCTTTCAATTTGCAAGAACACTCGATCATGCAGCAGAGGATTACACCGAGTTCGCCAGCGAGAGCAATACCAATACCATTACCTACTGGCGTGCAGTGGATGTCGATGCCTCGGGCCGTATCAGTGCCGAGGTTTACGGTAATGGCATCGTCAACGACTACGCCTACAACCAAGGTACAGGCCAATTACAAAGTATTCACAGTAGCCTGTTAATCGTCGATCCTATCAGGCATTTAGAGTATCAGTACGATGCCTACAATAACGTCACCCTGCGTGATGATTTGATCAACGATATTCACGAGACTTACGAATACGATAGGTTAGACCGCCTAACGGCCACTCATGTGAATAGTAGCCTCTATAATGGCATTACTGACCTTAATAATACCCAAAGCCTTACCTACGATGTCTTGGGCAATATTACTCATAAATCCGATGTGGGTGCTTATACCTATGGTGGAGGCGTAAATGGTACAGTGGGTCCACATGCAGTGGTGCAAGCGGGGAGTAAAGCATACTCATACGACGCCAACGGTAATATGACCGGTGGTGACGGCCGCACCATCATTTGGAGTAGCTTCAATAAACCCACCCATATTACTCGTAGTAATAGCTCGGCGAGTGGCAATACGACCTCCACGGATGGAGGAAGTGCTGGAAACGCATGGAGCAGTTTCCAGTACGGGGCAGACCGTGCACGCTTTAAAAAGGTGAATCATAAAAACGATGTCACCCTTTACTTAGGTATGTACGAGCAGCACACAAGAGATAACGGCCAAGAGCTTGAGAAAAAGCACTACATCTATGCAGCAGGGCAGCTAGTGGCCGAGCATATCGTTATCGATAAGCAAAATGTGCCTAAAGTGACGCAAACGCGTTACTTACACAAAGACAGCTTGGGCAGTGTCGATCTTGTCACCGATGCCTACGCTAACGTAGTGGATCGCCGTAGCTTCGATAGCTGGGGTAAATTGCGTGAACTACCGTGGAAGGCGAATGCCACCTTGGACGACCCTTTGTATCTCACCCAATTGCCTTACACCAATAAAGGCTACACCGGGCACGAGAATGTACAAGAGGTCGAGCTGATTCATATGAACGGCCGCATGTACGATGCCACCTTGGCACGTTTTATTAGCGCCGACCCACATATACAAGCGGGTAGCTTAAGCCAGAGCTATAACCGCTATAGCTATGTGATGAATAACCCAATGAAGTATACCGACCCCAGTGGGTTCTTTTTTAAGAAGTTGCGTAAAAAAATAAAACGCGCCTTTAACAAGATTAAAGATCGTGCTGTAAGGCGACATAAAAGCTTAGATAAACGGCTTAGGCCTTATGCGGGGTTAATTGTCGGTGTCGTTGTCGGCATATTCTGTCAGGTTTGTGGAGGAGCTATTATTAAAGGAGCTATTGTTGGTGCAGCCTCAGGCGCTGTAACGGCGGCGGCTACCGGAGGTAATATATTGCAGGGGGCGTTAATAGGAGCGTTCACTGGTGCTGTATCTGGTTATATTGGTGGGGCTGATAAAATATTTGGTAAAGCACGCCCCTTTGATATTGGGCGATCATTGGCCCATGGCGTAGTTGGCGGTACTGTGAATGTGATTAGGGGCGGTAAATTTGGTGCAGGTTTTATTAGCTCTGCTTTTACCAAGTTTGTATCCAGTCCAATACAAGGCTACGCTGAAGGTTTTGCGGGTGCAGCAGGTGGCTTTTCTGATGTAATTGGAGCAACAGTAGCAGCGCTTGTGGGTGGTACAGCCTCTGTATTGGGTGGCGGTAAGTTTGCCAATGGTGCGCAGACGGCGGCTATACAGTATTTGTTGAATCAGGCATCTGATAGATTAAAGCAAGCGAAGAAGAATCCTTTTTTTCTAGATAAAAAAGATGCCTTAGTAGTTACAAAATTTTTCTTTCCAAAACTTGCCAAATCGTTAACTATTGATCAGGTCAATGGTGAAGGTATTACTCTTTCTAATAAATTAATCCTAGATGCAAATGAAATTGACAGTGTCTCAGATATAGTAGGCAATGCTGGCCCTGGCCGATTACAAGTTACTCTTTCTGTTATTGCAAGAAATTTTGTAAAAAATGGGATTACAGGTTTATTTAAGCCATTGACTTTAGAAGAGAAGTTAGTTTCATTTAGTGCGCCTGCTAGAAACGGCGCTAAAACTATTAATAGAACATTGCTTAATAAAGCCTTTGGGATATAAGGTGTAATATTAAATGAAGAGAATACTTTTGTTTTTGTTGGTATTTATTGCTTGTTATTCGGCTCTTTTTACATATCAATTAACTTCTGCACATCCTTATAGATTAATTTATGCGGTTGTTTATGGTAACTGGAATGGTGGCTCAGGTTTGTTGCGCTTGCCTTTTAGGCAAGAAATTATTGAGTTTTATTTTAATAGTGTAGATATTAAAAGGTTTGAGGGTTTAGAAAGTTTTGAGTTTTTTCCATATACAATATTATCTTTTAGGGATGATCTTAAACATAATAATTCTTATCAGAAAAACCTTGAAAATGTAGTAGTTATTTTTATTTCAAGAGGCATGAATATTGATAAGAGAGACGGAAATGGTTGTACTTCATTAGAACTTTCAAAGATTTTTAAAGACTCTGTGTCTGAAAGATTTCTACTTATGAAAGGAGCATCTTCTTTTGAAGGAAAAGAAAGTTTTTGTAGGATCGAATGATTGGAAAAAATAAGTAGGGTCAGATTAGAGTACCCTGACTTTCTCCGGCACTCAAAATAGTAGACAATATTATTATTGGGAATGATCTATGTATAAAAGAAATAATAATGGAATAATTGGGGTCAGATAAGTATTAACTTTTGAATGTTATTCTAAAAACTGTTAGATTTAATTCCCGTCATCAGTTACAAGGAGAGAACGACGGCACGACTTCCTCGCCTGTAAATAATTGGGGTCAGATAAGCATTTAATTTTTGAGTGTATTTCTAAAAATTATTAAATCTAAAATGGCTCAACTTCATCGCTTGTGTCCGTCAGGTATGCCACATAATTAATGGGGCAAGAGTATTTTTAACAAAATGCCTATACCTAATAACTGGCGTAGACGTGTAGTGGTAAAAATTGTTTTTACTGATGCTATCATGTCATTAACCTCAAAGTGATAATGCTTTAGGGATAAAAAAGACTACTTACAGTATTGCTGATATTTTGTGTTTAGACGTGATAAATGTATATTGATTACGAATTTTTTGGGGTAGAAACATAACATAAAACAGCACTTATAAGAATAGGCACTGCTTTTAGTTTATGGATGTGTAAAAGTGAAAAGAATAGAGTAGGTGGCAGGTGAGGTATTAACTGAAAGGTGCGCAATAAAGCGTGCTAATCATAGACATTTTTTTTCTTCCACTCATCACTTTCTTCGAACTCGCTCCATTCATCATTGTCGTCGTCATTGGGCTTTAATTCTGCTTTGGCTATGCCAGCAGCTTCCTCTTCTTCTCTCATCAGTTCTTCTAGTCGTGCTAATTCTTCATCGATATAACTTAGGTTATCCTTTTGGCTGCTGGCTAAGCCCTCTTTAGTGATCATATCTTTAGCAAGTGTAAAGTAATGGGCTGCGAGCTTATGCTTTTTGATCTCGATGGATTTTCGGGCCGAGAGCATATAATTATCGACCATGAGCTTAGCGGCCAAATTTTTTAGGCTATTTTTATAGCTACTATATTGCTTTTCGCTCAAGTTACCACGCTGTAGCCATTTTTGTAGAAAGCGGCCAAGGTAATTAAGGTATTGCCTGATTTCGTTAATTTGGCTGGTAGTTTGTAGGCGTACCTCATTGGCGTTAGCAGGCTGGCGTACAATATTTTCCATTGCTGTTGTATACAGAGTAAATTGATCCAAAAATTCAGGGCGATCGGGCTCTAATTTACTGAGTTGTTCAAATACATCGACAATACAGCGATGCAAAAATAACGATAAGTCCTTGGGTAAAAAGTGAGGCGGAAAGGCATTAAGCATTTGTAATAGTTCTTTTGAGCGCTTTTCAAGAGCATTAAATAGGCGTGCTTTCTCACGCTTCTTCTTGACGATAGTCTGCTTAATAAAGATATAGCAGATCAGCGCGCAGGTTAGGAGTATAAGTCCAATAATGATATATACGGCAGTCATAAGTTATTTGCTGTGTTGTTATTGGCGCCTACGCCAATAGTTGTATAAATAAATAGGCCTATTAAAGAGTATAGACGGTATTTCAGAAGTCACTGATTTCTTACACAAAAGTCTCTCCTGGCTGAGGTGCTAGAGGTATTTCCGCTAGTCTGTTGTCTAAAAATAGTACTTTTTAAGCGAAGATTGGTGAATTTTAAGACAGGTTTAATTTTATTAGCATTTGCTAAAGAGTTTTTGTCTTAAAGTATTGACAGTTAGGGCCGTGATACATAGAATGCGCACCTCTTCTGGCAACAGCCTTGTTGTCAGAGTCCAGGTCCCCTTCGTCTAGTGGCCTAGGACACCGCCCTTTCACGGCGGTAACAGGGGTTCGAACCCCCTAGGGGACGCCATTTTTTGTGTTTTTATAAGCCTTAAATGGTATCAAATGCGGGAATAGCTCAGTGGTAGAGCACAACCTTGCCAAGGTTGGGGTCGCGAGTTCGAGCCTCGTTTCCCGCTCCAATTTTTAAAAAGCCTGCTTTTTAGCAGGCTTTTTAGTATCTACGATTTATTGCTAATATCACTTAGTCATTTTGCCTTATTATAATGCAGTAAAATGAGTCATCTAAACATTTGATTGGCAACATCGATTATGCGCTTCTTATATCTTTTTCTAATAATAGTCTCAATCAAAAGTTATGCAGGGTTCGATGAGTTCCAGTGTACTGTCAAACACTCGGTATTGGTTGATCAGCAAGGTAGGCTGATCGATCAACAAAGGCATCAAACACTGATTGATAGAGTTTTTCGTGTTAACAAGAATACAGGGGCAATAACCGGTGCCTTTGTAACAGATGGGGTGAAAACACAGCCATCCATTATTGACTATGGCTCTGAAGGTCAGCCTTTCAAAGTACTTATCCCCTATTATCCGGAGACCACGGTGGATTTTTTGTTAATTCATTCCTATGTGGATAATCCCAAAAAGCCGTTTACGTTTCTGACACTAGATTCTATTTTTACAGGCCTATGCTCTGATGAGTAACAGAGTGTAGTAGAGTATGCTTATTCTTTCGTTAGAGACGTATAATGTATATTGTTTGAATAATCACTATTTACATATAAATTAATTCATAATAATGAGGTAAAAATGCTTGATTCTGCTTTAGCGGGTACTTCCTTGGGGCAATTGAGCCTGACCGAGATAGGTGTGCTTGTGTTTATCACAGTGTATTTCTTTAGTGGTTTGGCACTGATGTTTTGCATACAAAAGCCAGTAAATTCATTAATAGCGAGCGAGCCCGATGAATATAAGCACGCTATTGGCGATGTGTTTTCTATTATGACTTGGAAGGCAATCCCTTTTGCTTATTATTTAGCATCTGGCAACTACGCAAAACGTATTCAATCTCAGCAGACTATTGAGCAATTTAAAATCTCGATGTGGGTTGCCCGTGTACAATTATTTTGTTTGGTGGCTTTTTGCCTATGTTTGTTTAGCCGTTAAACATATATAGCCAAAAGGGAGTGGAGGGGTAAAAGATGTATGCTGTTCTTGTAAAGTTCGAAGTAAAATTAGGCTCTGAAAATACGTTTAAGCCATTGATGCTTAAACAAGCAGAGAACAGCCTCAAGCTAGAGCCCGAATGCCATTATTTTGATGTCAGCCAAGATGATGACTCTCCTAATTTCTTTTATCTCTATGAACTTTATACTAGCCGGGCTGCGTTTAATGAACACTTAGAAAGTAATCACTTTTTAAGTTTTATCGATGCTGTGAGTGATATTTTGCTCGATAAAGTGATTCTTACCGGTAACCGCATTAATTAAAAAATATTCACGACCATATATCATTAAATTTTATACAGCTTGCTGGCTATACAGCATATTTGTTAGCTTATTTATTTTAGCTAAAAAATAGGGTAGGGTTGTTTGACTATTTTTCTGTAGGATAACAGCTCTATATGACGACTCATACCACTCCTAATACAACTACCTTATCTACAAAAAAACCACAAGAAACCACTAGTAAGTCAAGGACAGGTGCTTGTCTTTGTGGGCAGGTAAGCTACGAGATTAAAGACGATATGGGCATCTTCCAGTATTGTCATTGCTCGCGTTGCCGTAAGTTTACCGGTAGTGCTCATGCCTCTAATTTATTTGTAAAACCCAGCGATTTTACATGGCTAACAGGTAGCGAGTTTGTTGGTCGTTATAACCCACCGGATACTAAGTATTTTGCGACTGCTTTTTGTAAGGTGTGTGGTAGCTCCTTACCATGGGATAGTAAAGGCGGAAAAGTTATTGTAATTCCCGCGGGTACACTTGGTGAAGATCCAGAGGTTCGGCCTCAATGGAATGTGTTTTGCGACTCCAAGGCCCCTTGGTATATTTCTCCAGATGAACTCCCTCAGCATGAACAATTACCTCCCCGAAAATAGATTGATGTTTTTCTTTTATATAAATGAATAAAAATAAGGAATAACTTAATGGAAGAATTGCGTGATATAGAATTAATGGTTAAAAAAGGCGTATCCTTAATTGCTATAGAATCCTATGAAGAGCCTCGGGTATTAGAGTTATGCACACGTTTAGCGGTTAAAACTTACAGAACATTGCACCGGTGGACGAGTACCGATGGCCTTGTTAAAAATGCATCCACACATTTAGTGGCCTCTCCACAATTCCAAAAGCCCGATGAATTACTCACCTCTATTCGGCAACGCAGCGAAGTCGGTATCTATGTACTATGTGATTTTCACAGTTATTTTGATGAGCCAAATGTTGTTCGAGCGTTAAAAGATATTGTACTTTATGGCGCGGAGGGTGTGACTGTTATATTGACGAGTCATCAGCTCACATTACCGCCAGAAATTCAACGTTATGCCTCGCACTTTAAATTGAGTTTTCCTTCCGAAGAAAAAATACGGCAAATTATTTTAGAGGAGGCCAGTGCTTGGCAAAAAAGCAATAATGGTCGGCAAGTTAAAACCGACAGTAAAACCCTTGACCTGTTAGTGAGTAATCTTCGAGGTTTGACTGAGAGTGATGTTAAGCATTTGGTACGTGGTGCAATCATTGTTGATGGTGCGATCACTACCAGTGATTTGTCTGAGGTTAATAAGTCGAAGTTTGAGCTTATGAATATGAATAATATTCTCAGCTATGAATATGATACGACACGCTTTGCCGATGTAGGTGGTTTGCAAGGTTTAAAAAGCTGGTTGGCAGAGCGTAAAGAGAGTTTTGTTAGGGATGATGATAAGCTTGATAGTCCAAAAGGCTTGATGCTATTGGGCGTGCAAGGTGGCGGTAAAAGTTTGGCTGCCAAAGCGATTGCTGGGCTTTGGCATGTACCGCTGTTACGCTTAGATATGGCGGCCTTATATAATAAATACCATGGTGAGACCGAGCGTAATTTACGTGAGACACTCCAGCTTGCCGATAATGTTGCTCCCTGCGTTTTATGGATGGATGAGATAGAGAAGTCTTTAGGGCAATCCGATAACGAAGGCATTGCTCAACGTGTGTTAGGCACATTGCTCACTTGGATGGCTGAGCGTACAAGCCGTGTTTTTATTGTTGCCACCAGTAACGATATTACTCGTCTACCTCCAGAGCTTGTCCGTAAAGGGCGATTGGATGAAATCTTCTTTGTTGACCTGCCTAATGCAGCCGATCGTGCAGGCATTGTTGCTATTCATCTTAAGAAGCGGGAGCTAATGCTTAATGATGAAGAAATAAATACGGTTGCTAAAGCGGCAGAGGGCTTTACTGGCGCAGAGATCGAACAAGCTATTGTGTCATCACTGTATACGGCGCGAGCAAATAAGGAGACGTTTTCGGGGGCTCATTTATTAATGGCAATAAACTCTACTGTCCCTATTTCTGTTACACGTGCGGAATCTATACATTACCTGAGGGATTGGGCGAGTAGCCGGGCAGTACTTGCCAATTAGGAGCTAAGGAGCTATCCGGGTGATTAAGCGCTTTTAAAAAGGTACGCAAAATATTTTTTCTTGTCGCTATCGCTCATATTCCGCATCGTCCTAATATTCCTTTCTGGTATTTTTTCGGGCTCTGGGTATTTCTCTAGTATTTTAGATAGAGATTCTTCTCGCAATAGGTGCAAAATAGGAAAAGGGGCGCGGTTAGTTAAGTTTTGCGGGTCGTTGTACTCGCAGCCACTGAATTGGTAGTGTGGATGAAAGTTTGCGAGTTGGTAAACTCCTTGCCAATGATTATTTTTGAGAGCGCTGTCTGCCCAATCTAAAAATTGATAAAAATCAAAAAAATCCTCAAGTATGTGCTCGCAAACAATCAGCGTTGTTTCGATATCCTTATCGTCGTCTAGTCGTTCGCACTCGCTCATTAAGTCTGCTATCAACTGTTCTTCTGTTAATGCTTTACTAACGGTTATTTTGATAGCCTGTTTTTGAAAAGGCGATTTTGCAAAAGGGCAAAGCTGCAGGTTTATGACAATCTCTTGTATCCATTTGTTAATGTCTTGCTCGATTGCTGAACTCATATACTTGTAATGTACTATTTATAGCTGGGGTTGATGATTATTACATGAAACGTGCAAATAATGTGAAAGTATGGACGCTGACCTGATGTGAATAGTGTATATAGGGTATATTGAGTCATTATTCGCCTGTTCTAATTGATAATTATTTATGACATTGAATATCCGACACAAACTTATTATTGCTTTCTCTGCTCTTGCTTTAGGGATTACGCTAATCTCTTTCTTGGCGATGCTGTTTTCATTTCGGGCGGGTTTTTTACAATATTTAAATGATATTCGCTATACCTCACTAGAAAACTTACAAGAGACACTCCTTAATGAGGTGACTACAGAGGATCAATGGCGTGGGCTCGCTAGTGATAAACAACGTTGGGTCGCTATTCTTCAAAAGAACAGGCAAGGCCGCCAACGCTTTTTGCCTCCAATGATTAAGCAAAAAGATCGGAATCGACATTTTGGGCATGACGATAACCGATGGAGCAATAAGCCTCGGCCACGTGATAGATCGCTTCCTTATGTATTGCTAGACGCAGAGCAAAAACTTATTTATGCGCCAAAAGGGCGAGAGGTTTCGGTTGAGGATTTACTCGTCAGTGATGTGCTAATTAACAAAAAGCTATATGGCTATGTCGGTATTATTAAACTAAAAGATATTCATAATAGAGTCGACAAATTCTTTGTTATAAAGCAAACACAGTATTTTATTGTTATTGCCATCATTGCTTGCCTGATTTCTGTTTTAGTCGCTTTTTTAATTGCTAGGCGAATGTCAGCCCCCATTCAAAAGCTCGTCTTTGCTATGAACCGTTTGATGTTGCGTGATTATAAAAATCACGTCGATTACACAGCAAAAGATGAGATTGGTAGTCTTGTCCAATCTTTTAATCAGCTATCAACTTCTTTGGAGGATCATCAGTTATCACAACAGCGTTGGATAGCCGATATATCTCACGAACTACGTACACCATTATCGACATTAAAAGCTGAGCTAGAAGCAATGCAAGATGGCGTTAGGGAAATATCTATGGCGAGAATTAATTCTCTCCATGAGGAGATCGTGAGGCTGCAAAAATTGGTGGATGACCTGCATAAATTAGCACTGTCGGATTCTGGCGCGCTTACTTATCAATTTGATCGTGTACCAATAGCCAATTTGTTGCACGATGTTTTGGACCACCATGAAATAGAATTAAAGTCTCATGATATAACTTATGAAGTGAGTTGTCCGTCCGAAGCGAGCAATGATCTCTATGTTTATGCTGATATCAATCGTTTGTATCAATTGTTTGAAAATCTGTTGCAAAATAGTATTCGCTATACCGACAAAGGCGGGAAGCTATCGATAAAGGTAGACCCCTCTGCAACAGATGCCATTACAATAGAGTGGGAAGATAGTAGCCCTGGTGTTTCCAATGACTCCCTAACGCATTTATTTAAGCGCTTGTACCGGGAAGAAGTATCTAGAAATAGAGAAAAAGGGGGCAGTGGTTTGGGTTTGTCGATATGTAAGGCCATTATTGATGCGCACTCGGGCAGTATTAGTGCCCATAACTCAAGTCTGGGAGGGTTAAAGCTTGCAATAGTATTGCCTAAACCAAAAATTGAAAGTAAACCTATGGACAAGGCTAAATGAGTAATAAGGTATTAGTGGTTGAAGACGAAATTAAATTAGCTGAATTACTCAGGGATTTTTTAGAGCGATCTGGCTTTTTAGTAGAGCTAGTCACCGATGGTATTGAGGTAATGGCTGCGCTTAATACTTTTCGTCCAGATATTTTATTATTAGATATTATGTTGCCAAATAAAGATGGTATCTCTCTTTGCAAAGAAATACGCCAGTCGTCACTGCACCAATACCTCCCTATTATTATGCTTACTGCAAAAGTTGATGAGATAGATCGTCTGTTAGGGCTTGAAATTGGGGCAGATGATTACGTTTGTAAACCCTATAGCCCGCGTGAAGTTGTTGCCAGAGTGAAAGCGATCATACGTAGGCAAAATTATAGTGGGGCAGAAAATAACTCAACAGGCCTATTACTCGATAACAATAAAATGAGTGCTTCCCTCAATGGTAAAAAGTTAGATTTGACCGCAATAGAGTATAAGTTGCTTAGCCTAATGTCAGAGTCGCCAGGCAGAATTTATTCACGTTCGCAATTAATGAGTGAGATGTATAGCGATTATCGAGTTGTCTCTGAGAGAACAATTGACAGTCATATTAAAAAACTGAGGCATAAAATTGCAGGTGCATGTAGTAGCACTGAAATTATTCATTCGGTTTATGGTGTCGGATATAAAATGGAGTACATTGAGCTTGATTCGTAAATCATTCACCTTTCATATTCTTTGCACATTTGTCAGTATTTTCTGCACTTTTGTTATTTATAGTAAACACTCAAGTTATTAATCTTACTGAGGTTTATTATGAATAAAACACCAAAGAAAAAATATATTGTTGCTGGCTTACTCGTTGCTACTATTTCTGTATCTTCTCTTGTTATGGCGCATAAATTTAAGCAACCAAATTTTGAGAAACTAGCTGATAAATTAGAGTTGACCATAGAGCAAACGCCAGAATTTATTTCAGTTATGGATGCACATTTTGAAAAGCGTAAAGCCTTTAAAAAAGCACAGCGTGTTGAATTAAAGAAAAAAATGGAAGAGCACCAGCAACAGATGTTAGCCGACCTATCGGTGATATTAAATGAGGAGCAGTTGACGAGTTTTGAGCAACACATGGAGAAACGTAAAGAGAGGTTTGAGCATCGAATGAAAAAGCACAATAAAGAATATTAAGCCAACTAAAGGCCTCGAAAGAGGCCTTTTTTATACGTCACTTTTGTAAATGTTTGAGCATCGCGCGTGCTGCATTTGATAGCGTACGTTCGTGGTGGTGTATACAACCCAATTGCCTAGTGAGTTTTAACCCAGATACTTTAAGAGAGGTAATGCTTTCACTTAATAGCGTTTTTGGTAATACACTCCAGCCCAAACCCACAGAGATCATCATTTTTATCGCATCTAAATGATTTGTTGTCATGGATATATTCAGTACTTGTTTCTCTTGTGTAAATAATTGTTGGATTAGCTCGGTTGTATAGGTGTTTCTGTCGGGCAATATGGCAGGGTAGTCGGCTAAGTCTGCTAGATCAATACAGGCTTTATTACTTAATGGGTGTTTGTTATTAGCAATAAATACCATCGGATCTTGCCACAATGTGTGGTGTTGTATGTTATCAATTTTATGACTAAGCATAGCCTCGTGTAGCGTAATCAAGGCAAGCTCAAACTCGCCTTGCAAAATCGCTTGTGTCGCCTGCTCCGAATCAATAAACGTTAATTGCAAATGAACATCAGGGTATTGCTCGCTAAAAGATTTTAAAAAGGGCGGTAGGCGATGAAGACCAATATGGTGGCTAGTGGCAATGCGCAATGTGCCCGATACACTGCCACGAATATCACTCATAAATTGCTCGGTATCGGCTATTTCTTGCAATATACGTTTTGCCCTTGGTACCAAGGCAACCCCCGCTTCTGTTAGTTGCACACTCCGCCCAATACGATCAAACAATGGCTGCGTGATTTGCGATTCTAATAGAGCTATGCGCTTACTAATGGCCGACTGTGTCAGGTGCAATTGTTCTGCGGCGGCAGAAAAAGAGCTAAGTTTGGCAACAGTAACAAAGGCTGTGAGTAGTTGAGTATCCATCGGTTTATTTTAACTATTCCAAAAAGGAATGCAAATCATCAAAAATATGAATTTGTTTTATGTCCTGTGGGCGGGTACTATTTGTTCAATGTTTTATAACGTCAACTAAGCAAGTAGGTAGATAGACTGATGGCTGGAAAAACGCTTTACGATAAATTATGGGATGCGCATTTAGTTAAGCAGCGCGATGATGGCTCTGCGCTTATTTATATCGATCGTCATATTGTGCATGAAGTCACAAGCCCACAGGCATTTGAAGGCCTGCGTCTCGCCAGTAGGCAAGTTTGGCGTGTGGATAGTGTATTGGCTACGCCAGACCATAACGTACCGACTACGGTTAAAGAGCGCGCCTCGGGGGTTGAGGGTATCGAAGACCCTGTCTCGAAAATTCAGGTTAAAACCCTCGATGATAACTGCGATAGCTTTGGTATTACCGAATACAAAATTAATGATCGCCGCCAGGGTATTGTGCATGTGATTGGGCCTGAATCCGGTGCCTGCCTGCCCGGTATGACCGTTGTCTGTGGTGACTCTCATACAGCTACCAATGGCGCATTGGGTGCGTTGGCTCATGGTATTGGTACGAGTGAAGTTGAGCATGTCTTAGCGACCCAGTGTTTGGTTGCTAAAAAAATGAAAAATATGTTGGTTAAGGTCGACGGCAAATTGGGTAAGGGTGTCACTCCAAAAGATGTTGTACTTGCGATTATTGCCAAAATTGGCACCGCCGGTGGTAATGGTTATGCCATTGAGTTCGGTGGACAGGTATTTCGCGATATGTCGATGGAAGGGCGTATGACTGTCTGCAATATGGCGATTGAAGGTGGTGCGCGTGCTGGTATGGTGGCTGTTGATGAAACCACGATCAACTATGTTAAAGATCGTGACTTTGCGCCTAAGGCAGCTCACTGGGATGCAGCAGTTAAAGAATGGATCAATCTTGTTAGTGATGATGATGCTGTGTTTGATAGTGTCGTTGAGCTTGATGGCTCAGCGATTAACCCGCAAGTGAGTTGGGGGACCTCGCCAGAGATGGTCGTTGATGTAAATGCCTCTGTACCTAACCCGGCAGATGAAGCTGATAGCGTTAAGAAAGCGGGTATGGAACGCGCGTTAGAATACATGGGTTTACAGGCAGGTCAAAAAATTACCGATATCCATCTTGATCGAGTATTTATAGGCTCTTGTACTAATTCGCGTATTGAAGATATGCGTGCAGCTGCCGCAGTGGTTAGTGGCCGTAAAAAAGCAGCTAGCATTAAAGAGGCGATTGTTGTGCCGGGTTCTGGCCTTGTCAAAGAGCAAGCAGAGGCAGAGGGTTTGGATAAAATATTTACCGAGGCAGGGCTCGAATGGCGTGAGCCAGGGTGCTCGATGTGTTTGGCAATGAATGCGGATAAATTAGGTGCAGGTGAGCATTGTGCCTCGACCTCTAACCGCAATTTTGAAGGCAGGCAAGGTTATGGCGGTCGCACACATTTGGTGAGCCCAGAGATGGCAGCGGCGGCCGCTATTGCAGGTCACTTTGTTGACGTAAGACAATTTGCGAAGGAGGCTTAATAAAATGAAGGCATTTACAAAAGTAACAGGGGTTGCCGCGCCAATGGATCGCGCTAACGTCGATACCGATATGATAATCCCTAAGCAGTTTTTAAAATCTATTAAGCGTAGTGGTTTTGGTAAAAACTTATTTGACGAATTACGTTATTTAGATGAAGGTCAACCAGATCAGTCTTGTGAAGGGCGTCCTGTAAATACTGAATTTCCACTTAATTTTGATCGCTATCAAGGTGCCTCTATTTTACTAGCACGCGAAAATTTTGGTTGTGGTTCAAGCCGTGAGCATGCACCGTGGGCACTAGATGACTATGGTTTTCGTGCGATTTTAGCGCCAAGCTATGCGGATATTTTTTATAATAATTCATTTAAAAATGGTTTGTTGCCCGTTATTTTAGATGAATCGATAATTGAGCAGTTGTTTAACGAGATGTATGCAACCGAAGGCTACCAATTAACGATCGACTTAGAAGAGCAGGCTGTGATAACCCCAAGCGGTGAGAGCTTTAGTTTTGAAGTCGATGAGTTCCGTCGCCATTGCTTACTTAATGGTCTAGATGATATTGGTTTAACGCTAGAAGATGCCGATTTTATTAAAGCCTATGAGCAAAAGCGTAGGGCAGAAGCGCCCTGGCTATTTGATACGATCAAATAAAAATTGCCTTTTTCCGCGATAGCTGCGTCAGCTCCGTGCCCGAATCCTCATGTACTGCGTGTACATTGCGGTTCTGCGCGCAGTGCTTTCTTGCTCTCACGAAAAAATTCTAATTTTTAGGGGTACCTTTAGCTCAGTACAAATGGTTAAAAAGTCGAGAGAAGTTACTAAATTTAAAAAGAATATGATATCGAGGTGAATGTGTCTAAAAAATTATTATTATTAGCTGGCGATGGTATTGGACCAGAGATTGTTGCTGAGGCAAAAAAAGTCATTGATCGCCTAAATCAAACAATGTCTTTGGGTATCGAATACAGCGAAGGTTTAATTGGTGGTTGCTCAATTGATGCTCATGGCATTCCTTTAACCGATGAGACCATCGAAGTTGCTAAAAAAAGCGATGCCATTTTATTGGGGGCAGTAGGTGGCCCTAAATGGGATACCCTTGAGCGCGCTATTCGCCCAGAAAAAGGCTTGCTAAAAATTCGAGCCGAGTTAGATTTGTTTTCTAATTTGCGCCCAGCCATTTTATACCCGCAACTTGCGGATGCCTCATCGCTTAAAAAAGAATTGGTTGCCGATTTAGATTTAATGATTGTGCGTGAGCTGACCGGCGGTATATATTTTGGTGAGCCACGTGGCGTGCGTACCTTGGAGAATGGTGAACGCCAAGGTTATAACACTATGGTGTATAGCGAGAGCGAGATTGAGCGTATTGGCCGCAACGCTTTTGAGATTGCACAAAAGCGCGGCAAGCGTTTGTGCTCTGTCGAAAAAGCCAATGTACTAGAGGTTTCTGGCCTTTGGCGCGAAGTGATGGAGCGCATTGCTAAAGACTATAGCGATGTTGAAATTGAGCATTTATATGTCGATAACGCGGCAATGCAGCTAGTGCGTGCGCCTAAACAATTCGATGTAATGGTCACCAGCAATTTATTTGGCGATATATTATCGGACTGTGCGGCTATGTTAACGGGCTCTATTGGTATGTTGCCATCAGCATCGCTGAACTCGGCAGGTCTTGGTATGTACGAACCCGTACATGGCTCGGCACCCGATATCGCTGGCAAGGGCATCGCTAACCCATTGGCGACTATTCTCTCGGTAGAAATGATGTTGCGCTATTCACTAAATATACCAGAGGCTGCCGATGCAGTTTCACGTGCTGTTGGTAAAGTGTTAGATCAAGGCTTACGTACAGCGGATATTTATTCCGATGATGCATCTATTACTAAAGTGAGCACCACAGAGATGGGCGATGCGGTTGTTGCCCAGTTATAACTAGGGCCAATTATGACGCTATACTGAGTATGGCGTCATAAGTCTTTTAGTGGATGCTTACTTATGGATAGCTTGATTGAAGAAGTTGCTAAAGGGTTTCTAAGAGGCATTGGGTATATTCTGGCTGAAATACTGTTTGGCACTGTGTGTTATTGGATAGGTTGGCCGATTTGTAAAATTCTCACGCTGGGTAAGTATCCATCATCGAATCAGACGGTTTATCTTGACGATGGCCATCATCGCTCTAAAGGTTTTTGGTGTAGCGGCGTTGGTTTTCTAGTTATCCTTTTTGTTACTCTTTATTTTGCTGGGCTATTTTCGTAAAGCCCAGCGATAAGAGTCATTTTATAAAGGGCACTATTTTATGAAGTAGAGCTTTTTATAAGGTAGCCTTATTTTATGTGGTATCACTAGGGGTAGAGTCTTTTATCTTGTCTATAAATTGATAGTACACCTTGGGGTTGTCTGCCAAAACGTTTATAGATCCACTGATATTGCTCAGGCGTTTTTCTCACGACTTTTTCTATTGCTTTATTAAGGCCCGTTGCAGCAGCGACAGGGTCTTTTGTATCCATACCTTCTACATCATGAAATTCTATTTCAAAACCGGCACCTTTGGGTTTACGTGTCGCTGTTACCAGTAATACCTCGGCCTTGTTGGGGCGCGCAAAAGTATGTGTCATTTTGCCGGTAAGTGTTTGTAAGCCAAAGAAAGGCACATAAACACCTGCTTTTCTTTCGGGTAGGTGATCCGATAACACAACCAGTAAGTTACCTTGCTTTATATGTTTAAGCGCTTGCCGTACGCCTGTCATATCGACATTAAACATTTTAGTGCCAACGCGTTCGCGGCTATCAGTTACCACCTTTTCAAGGGTTTCTGATTTGGCAGCCTTATACATACAGCCCGATGGGTAATTCTGCGGCAGGTAATAATTCATCATTTCCCAGTTGCCATAGTGAGGCATAATTATTACAACCCCTTTCTTTTTATCGAAGGCTTCTTGTAGTTTCTCTGGGTTTTTAATAGTGGTTTTTTTCATGGCGCGTTCGGGTTTGCTAAACCACGCAAAGGGTGTTTCACAAACCCACTTGCCAGTTTCTTCCGCATTTTTCCACAGCAGTTGTGCTTGTTCTGCGTCACTCATCTCAGGAAAGCAGTGCTTAATATTGCACTCGGCAATCAAACGCCTTTTCCTATGAATAGCAAAGTAAATTTTACCGGAAACACTGCCGACAGCTTGGAGCCAAGATAGCGGTATTAGACTGGCTGCGGACATAAGGCCGTTGATAATTGAGGACTTGAGTTTTTTCATTAATGGATACGATTACAATTATAGGGAGGTCAGTATGGGTGCTTCATCGCTCAAATGCTTTAAGCCTGTAATTCTAACACAAGCGATTATCGAATAATAAAGCAGAGTTAGTTTTTTATCAGTGGGTTCTGCGGTAAACTGCACCTTTTACGCAGATACACTTTACATAAGAGGTTTGAAAGAGTTCCATGAAAGTAGGTTTTGTCGGTTGGCGAGGTATGGTGGGTTCGGTCTTGATGGGTCGAATGATAGAAGAGAATGATTTTTCAGCCTTTGATCCTATTTTTTTTACGACATCAAATGTGGGTGGGCAGGGGCCTGATATTGGTAAAGATATTGAACCTTTAAAAGATGCAAAAGATATCACCGAATTATCCAAAATGGATGTCATTATTACCTGTCAAGGTGGTGATTATACCAAAGAGGTATTCAAGCCTTTACGGGAATCAGGTTGGGATGGTTTTTGGATTGATGCTGCCTCTGCGCTACGTATGGAAACCGATGCAGTTATCGTACTTGACCCAGTGAATTCTTCGGTCATTGATACGGCATTAAAAAGTGGCGTTAAAGATTATATTGGTGGTAACTGTACGGTAAGCTTAATGTTGATGGCTATAGGTGGCTTGATTAATGCAGGCCATGTTGAATGGATATCGGCAATGACTTACCAAGCCGCGAGCGGTGGCGGTGCGCGCCATATGCGTGAACTATTGAATCAAATGGGTGAGTTGCGTGATACCGTAGCTGACGAACTTGCTGATCCAGCCTCTGCTATTTTAGATATCGATAAAAAAGTTGCTGCTAAATTGCGCGATGACAGTTTACCTCAGGAGAATTTTGGGGTGCCATTAGCTGGTAGTGTATTGCCTTATATCGATAGTGAATTAGAGTCAGGTCAAAGCCGAGAAGAGTGGAAAGCCGATGCTGAGACGAATAAAATCATCTCGGGTGCTTCCTACGAGAATGATATGACAACATTGACACCTCATATCCCTGTTGATGGTGTATGCGTTCGTGTTGGTGCTATGCGCTGCCACAGTCAAGCTCTCACTATTAAGTTGAAAAAAGATTTACCTATGGATGAGATCGAACGCTTAATAGCCAATGCTAACGATTGGGTAAAAGTTGTCCCTAATCATAAAGAGGCTTCTCTGAGTGATTTAACGCCAACAGCGGTTACGGGGACTTTAGCTATTCCTGTAGGGCGTTTACGCAAAATGCACATGGGGCCAGAATACCTCAGTGCATTTACCGTGGGTGACCAGCTTCTATGGGGGGCTGCTGAGCCACTACGTCGTATGCTACAAATACTGCTAAATCGTAAATAGCAGCTAAACTCTTAATAGCATACAAATAAATCGTTACGTTTTCTTTGTATGCTGATCCTTCAAAATTTAACTTTGCGTAAAAGTTGTTATTTTTATGTTGCTACTCTAATTAGCAGTGTATTTACGCTTATCATGCTTACAAAGGTATTTTTAAAGTAAGTTGATATCTAAATTTTGGTGGATGCTTTTGTAAAGGGTTAATCAATATTAGAAATTGGAATTAGGTATATATATGACTACTAAGATAGATATCGCGATTGTTGGTGCAACGGGCTCCATAGGTGAGGCGATTGTTGAGTTATTAGCTAAGCGATCATTTCCAGTTAATAATTTATATTTATTGGCTAGTGAGCGAACGGCAGGCACAAGCCTGATGTTTGATGGTAAGCCAGTGATGGTGACCGAGCTTAAAAAATTCGACTTTAGCAAAGCACAGTTGGCTATTTTTGTCGCCAACGATGCCGTATCAAGTGAGGTGCTGCCACAAGCACAGGCTGCTGGCTGTTTAACTATTGATAATAGCCAAGTTTTTGCTGAATCTGCTCCCTTGGTTGTGCCGCAAGTGAATGGGCAGTTGCTACAAGCTCGCCCCGAAATAGTTGTTAACCCAGATAGCAATGTGATTCCACTCGCTACCGTACTTAAGTTGCTCGATGATCGTATGGGGGTAGAACATGTTAATGTTACCGCTGTGCAGTCGGTTTCTGGTCACGGCAAAAAAGCGATTAGCGAGCTTGCGGCACAGACGGCAAGTTTGTTAAATGGGCGTGGGGCCGAGCGTAATATTTACCCACAACAAATCGCCTTTAATGTGTTGCCCTATGTTGGAGAGATCCGTGGAGATGGTCATACCGATGTTGAAAAGCGTTTGGTGACCCAAACACGTCGCGTAATGGGTAATGAAAATCTACAAATTAATGCATCTTGTATTCAGGTGCCGGTTTTTTATGCCGATAGCATGATGGTTAGTATTGATACACGTACTGCCGTTAGCCTCAACGATATCAAAGAAACTCTTGAGGATAATAGCGAAATAAAAGTATTGGATGATGATGGTGGTAAGCATTCGGCTACACCAGTAACACATGCCACAGGTAAAGAGAGTATCTTTGTTAGCCGCATTCGCCATGATATGAGTAGTGATAAGGGTATCAATCTGTGGATTACCGCAGATAATATACGCAAAAGTGCCGCATTCAATACATTATTGATTGCTGAGTCATTAATCCAAGCCTAGTAAGTACTGTTCTAGCATGTCGCGAGTGAGAAGTGTGAATTGCGTCTAGTTTTTCGTTGTTCGCACTTTTTTCCCCTTCGTTGTCTCTAATTTCTCTCTACAATGTAATAGCTACTATTGCTGTTAAGAGCTATCAATTTTGTATCGTTGATTACTTTTTGTCAGTAGTTAACAGTGCTATTTTGATATTTAGGCAAAAAAAGCCGGTCAGGTATTGTTAGTTTCTTGGCTAAAATGTCAAAAAACTTGGCCAAAGAGTGGAATTTTAGTCGAAAAAGAGCTCGTTTTGGGGTAATTATCAGGTCTCAGTAGTTGATAAAAATCTATTTATAATGAATACTTAGAGTAACTTGTGAAAGTTTATTCGAGGTTTATGCTAAATCTTGCGGATAATCCATAATAAAAATAAGCATTCACGATGTTAATGTACTTTTAATTGGGTAAACATTTACCAGTCAACTGACCCAAAGCGATAAAAAGATAAACAGGGTAACCCTATGCAGCTTCGCACTATAGCTTTAGTTTTTAGTATTGTTGGACTATTTTATTCTGGTTTTGTATCCGCCTTAGGGTTGGGTGAAATCACTCTAAAGTCTCAATTTAATCAGCCGTTAAATGCTGAAATACGACTGCTTAAAGTACGTGACCTATCTAAAGAAGAAATTTTTGCAGCACTTGCTTCACGCGAAGATTTTAAACGTGCTGGTGTTGACCGATTATTTTTACTATCCGGCCTCAAGTTTGAGGTAGTGTTGAGAAATCCCGCTAAGCCTTTTATTCGAGTAACCTCCAGTAAACCCATTGTTGAGCCATACCTCAATTTTTTAGTAGAAGTACAATGGCCAAGTGGACGCCTACTACGTGAGTACACATTACTGCTAGATTTACCAGTTTTTAACGATAGCAGCTCAAATGTACCTGTTGCAGCACCTACACCAGCAGCTCCTCGCCCACAAGTTAGCGAGCCAAAGCCACAGGCAGTGCCTCCACCTTCTAAACCCTCTTCAAGACCTGCACCTACTAGAACCCCAGATAATGTAGTGCGCCAAACTACCAGCCCTAGTGTAGATAGTTATAAAGTGAAGTCTGGAGATACTTTATGGGAAATTGCAGAGTCAACGCTTGCGGACTCTCCTGCATCAATTAATCAACGAATGATTGCTATACAGCAAGCAAACCCTGATGCTTTTGCTAATGGCAATATAAATCGCCTACGCAATGGTCGTGTTTTGCGTATTCCTTCGGCACAAGAAGTTGCCGATGTGAGTAATCAGCAAGCGTCTAGTGCTGTGCGAGAACAAAATAGAACGTGGTCCTCTGAAACAAAATCTGCCCAAAAAGCAGTTTTAACCTCTGCAGCCCCATCTGCTCAAGCAGGCTCATCTTCTAGTCAGCCTGAGGGCCGGCTAACACTAGGTTCTGCTGATTCTGGTCAATCGAGTAAAGGTAGTGGTGCCAGTGGGTCTGGTGAATCTTTACAAAATGAATTAGCAAGTACTAGTGATGAGCTAGCACGCGCGACACGTCAAAACGACGAGCTAAAATCACGTATTACCGAACTGGAAGCTCAAATAGAGACAATGGAAAACCTTGTTTCTGTGACTAATGACCAGCTTAAAGCGTTACAAGCAGCTTCTGAAAATGTAGATGGCGCGACGCCTGCTGATGAGTCTATCGTTGATGCTGGTGTTGCTAGTACAGATACTCCAACGACAGATGGTGCTACTTCAGAAGATAAGCTGACTGAAGATCCTAATGTAGAAGCAGCTAACAACCCCGTAGTGGATGAGGCTGTAGCTGATGTAGAAGCTGAAGCAGAAACGGTTATTGAGGAGCCAGCTGTTGAGCCTAATCCTTTTAAAACTCCTGAACCTGCAACACCTACTATAACCGCACCAGCCGAACCTTCTTTAGTAGAAACTGTTATTGGTTTCTTAAAAGAGAATATGTTGATTGTTGGTGGCGCTGTATTAGGTTTATTGGCTTTATTACTTGTTTTGTTAAGGCTAAGAAATAAACCGGAAGAGGATGATCTTGAGGATTTTAGCCTAGATGATGAAGGTGATGATTTATTTGCTCTAGATGACGAAGATTCAGGTACTTTAGATGAATTAGATGATGATATCGAAGAGCAAGATGATCTCGCTATAGATGAAGATCTTGATGATACTGTTCAGGCACAGACAGAAGATGTCGTGGCTGAAGCGGATATTTATGTGAGTCTGGGACAAGAAGATAAAGCGATCGAGTTGTTACAAAAGGAAATACAACAGAACCCTGATAATGCTGACGCTCGTCTTGGTTTGCTAAAGATTTATGCAAAGTCACAAAATTCGGCAGGTTTTGATGAGCAATATGCTCAGTTGTTGCCCCTAGGTAATGTCTATGCCAATGATCAAGCTATGGCGTTGCGTAAAGAGATAGACAATGCTGAGCCTTTTGATACCGATCAGTACTCACTTGAAAATGATGAGTTAGATGGCTCGAATGATTTGGACTTTTTACAAGAAGCCGAGGAGAGCGATTTAGATCTTGATATAGATTTAGATGATTCAGAAGAGCTTGAAGATGATGGTAGCATTGCATTTACTGACACAGATTCTGATCTCAATTTAGATGATATTTCGCTAGATTTAGGTGATCTTGGCGATGAAGTTTTAGATCTTGATGAAGATGACTCACCGTCAGATTCTGTAGATACCGACTTTGCTCTTGACCTTGATGATTTAGGGGACAGTGACTCCGGCGAAAAAGAGGAGACTTTAGCAGCTTCAGCAGAGGCTGATAGTGGGGATGATCTAGAAGATATTGAGTTCTCTCTTGACTTGGATGAAGAAAGTTCAGCTGATGATTTATCGTTAGACCTTGATAGCGAGCTAGATGATCTATCAGTTGAAAGTCCTGCTGAGCAGGGTGTCGATGAAGGGTTGGAAGAGATCGAATTTGATTTGGATCTCGATATGGATGATGAGCTGAGCGAATCTGTTGATGATCTCGAAGATAGCTTACCGCTAGATGATGAAGAGTTAGTTGCCTCTAGTGCAGAAGGTCTAGATGATATCAGTGTAGAGGATGGTTTAGAAAACGACTTTAGTGTCGAGATAGACGGTGATTTAGATGACATTGATCTTGACGTGCCAGCTGATGAAGAATTAAATTTATCAATGTCTCTTGACGATGAAGCATCTGGCGAATCATTGGATATGGATTTAGATGCAGATCTAGAGCTTGATGACGTTAGTGGTGATATTGAGAAAGTTGACGATGATATTTTAGATTTAGATTCATCACTTGATGATGATTTAGATATGGTCTTAGATGCTGACTTGTCTATTGACGATAGTGAGGCTGAAGAAGCCGATGACGGTTTAGATTTAGATAGTCCACCACCGATGGATATCGATATGGCTAGCCTCGATCAAGAGATCGATGCAATGACTGCAGATATGAGTGAGCTATCTACAGACACTAGCGATGAGGAAGCTGATGTAGAAGACAATGTAGATTTCGAAGCGGAAGAATTTGAACCTACTGAATCACTTGATACCCTTGATCTAGATGATGAACCCGAGCCCAAAGTTGAGGAACCTACAGAAGCTTCTGGTTTAGATATCAACGATGCTAGTGAAGATACAACAATCTCTCAAGATGATGATCTAGATTTCTTGGAAGAGTCCGATGAAGTATCCACTAAACTAGATTTGGCGAAAGCTTATATGGATATGGGTGATCGTGAAGGTGCCGAAGATATCTTAAACGAAGTTATGGAAGAAGGTAGCGAGCAGCAAAAATCTGATGCAAAAGCATTAATGGAACAGCTTTAAGTTATTTTAAATCAGTATATGATTGATTGAAAAACGACCGCTTAGCGGTCGTTTTTATTTGTTAACAGTGAAAGAGATTTTTATAAAGCCGATGACAGAAAGTTATCAACGCCACTTTTCTTATAAGCGCAATTGTGAAATCCGTGATACCAGTTTATTCCCTGAAGGGATGACCAGAATAGCGCTTGGTGTTGAATATAAAGGCAATTTTTTCCACGGCTTTCAGTCGCAAAGCTCGGGAGTGCAAACCGTACAGCAAACCCTAGAGTCTTCCCTAAGTTCTATTTGTAACGAGCCCATTACGCTGGTGTGTGCGGGTAGGACAGATATGGGGGTGCACGCGACAAATCAAGTTGTGCACTTCGATACGATCGCCAAGCGCCCAGAAAAAGCATGGCTGCGTGGTGCTAATACTAAACTCAACGAGGGCGTGAGTATCCGTTGGGCACAGTCAGTGAGTCCATTATTCCATGCACGTTTTAGTGCGCGTTCTCGTACCTATCGATATGTTATTTACAATACTAAAACACCCTCTGCATTAATGGACAAACTGGTTACTTGGGACCGTAGGTGTTTTGATATTAATGCTATGGTTGACGGCAGCCGCTATCTTCTAGGAGAGCATAATTTTAATGCCTTTAGAGGGGTGGATTGTCAGGCCAAAACGCCCTTTAGGCGAATTGATGCCATCACTATCAATAAGCGTAGCGACTTTATTATCATAGAAGTGACTGCAACGGCTTTTTTATACCATATGGTGAGGAATATCGTTGGCGTATTAACTGCTGTTGCTGCAGGCGAAAAACCACCTTCTTGGGTGGGGGAGGTTCTCGCTAGTGAAGATAGGCGTTGTGCGGGTGTAACGGCTCCTGCGGCGGGCCTTTACCTAGTCAATGTTCAGTACGATGCGGGTCTCAATTTACCGCTCACTGCTAAAGGCCCACCTATTATTGCGGGCCTATTCAATGAGGCTGTCTAATCTGGTCGCTGAAAACTCTAAATTCTGTTAGAATCGCCTTTTTAATCTTCCTCTTCTGTGTTGGCTGGGCGCGTATGTAAAATGTGCTCGGTGCAGGCAAACTCTTTGAGCGAAATGACGGTCTCTAACGTACAAACAGCAGTGAAAACAACAGCGCGAATTAAAATTTGTGGTATTACCTCAGTAGAGGATGCACTTGTTGTTGCCGATGCCGGTGCCGATGCCATTGGCCTTGTGTTTTATGAGCCTAGCCCACGCTATGTAGGTATCGAGAAAGCCGCGAAGATTGCAAAAGCAGTAGGGCCGTTTGTTACCACTGTTGCTTTATTTGTTAATGCGGATAAAAAAATAATCGATAGTGTATTAGAGCAGGTTCCAATACAGCTTTTACAGTTTCATGGTGATGAGAGTGTAGAATTTTGTGAACAGTTCGAGCGCCCCTACATAAAAGCCTTGCGTATGAGAGAAGGTATCGATATTAATCAACTGATTGATAATTATAGTAGTGCATCGGGTATTTTACTTGATGCCTATAGGCCGGGAGTACCAGGCGGTACGGGTGAAACCTTTGATTGGCAGCGTATCCCTGAAAATAAAACAATGCCAATAGTCTTGGCCGGTGGACTAACACCTAAAAACATCCAAAGCGCTGTTAGCCAAACACATGTCTACGGTATCGATGTCAGCGGCGGTGTTGAACGTGCCCCAGGTATTAAAGACGAGATAAAAGTTCGAGAATTTATCCAGCATGCTAACGCTGGGTAGCGCTTTGATATCGATTAAAGCGAAAAAGTTGTTGTTAGCCATTCTATTAGCCAATGCTAAATGAGAATGTTATTTAGAATTAACAGTAATGGAGCAAGTTTGTGAATGATTTAACGTCAGCAGAAAATATAGATTACTCCTGCTTTCCTGACGAGCACGGCCACTTTGGTATTTATGGTGGGCGTTTCGTTTCTGAAACTTTGATTTCGGCACTAGATGAGTTAGCACTTATCTATAAAAAGCTAAAAGATGATCCTAGTTTCCAGGCAGAGTTTGATAAAGATATGGCGCACTATGTTGGTCGCCCATCCCCGCTATATCATGCTGAACGTTGGAGCCAAGAAATTGGTGGAGCACAGATTTACTTTAAGCGAGAAGATCTCAATCATACCGGTGCTCACAAGGTAAATAACACTATAGGGCAGGCATTGCTCGCTAAATATTCTGGTAAAAAGCGTGTTATTGCAGAGACAGGCGCTGGACAACATGGTGTTGCTAGCGCGACTGTGGCCACGCGTTTAGGGCTTGAGTGTGAAGTGTTTATGGGTGAGGAAGATGTTCGCCGACAATCGCTTAATGTGTACCGTATGAAGTTGCTAGGCGCTAAAGTTACCGCAGTGACGTCTGGTACCCGTACACTAAAAGATGCCATGAACGAGGCGATGCGCGATTGGGTGACCAATGTTGATGATACTTTCTACATTATAGGTACAGTTGCAGGTCCTCACCCGTACCCAGAGTTAGTAAGAGACTTCCAGTCGATTATTGGCCGTGAAGCACGCCAGCAAAGCCTGAACCAAACGGGTAAACTACCCGATGTCTTAGTCGCCTGTGTTGGTGGTGGCTCCAATGCTATCGGTTTATTTCACCCATTTTTAAATGATGAAAGTGTACGTATGGTTGGTGTTGAAGCCGGTGGTGATGGCGTTGAAACTGGCCGTCATGCTGCACCTCTAAATGATGGGGTTCCAGGTGTATTACACGGTGGTAGAACCTACTTAATGGAAGACGAAAACGGACAAATCATCGACACTCATTCGGTATCGGCAGGTCTCGACTACCCAGGTGTCGGGCCAGAGCATTCATGGTTAAAAGATTTAGGACGAGTGGATTATGTCGCCGTTACTGACCAAGAGGCACTAGATGCATTTCGTGAGGTAACATTAGTCGAAGGTATCATGCCCGCATTAGAAACAAGCCATGCATTGGCTTATGCGAAAAAGTTAGCCAAAGATATGCCTAAAGATCAGACCATTGTGGTGAATTTATCGGGTCGTGGAGACAAGGATATTCTTACAATGGCAGACTTAGACAACATTACATTGTAAAATACTGGTGCCACATTAATAAAAGGTTGTTGCAAGTACCATTGCAACAACCTTTTTGTTTTTATTAAAGAATTAAAGGTTTCTCTATCGCTATGAATCGAATCACTGAACGCATGACTGCGTTAAAAGCCTCTTCTCGTAAAGCATTTGTAGCCTATCTAGTGAGTGGTGATCCAAAGCCTTCTGTAACCCTTAACGCTATGCATGAGCTCGTGCGTCAGGGTGTCGATATTATTGAATTGGGTATTCCCTTTTCAGATCCAATGGCCGAGGGCGAAGTTATTCAAATGGGGCATGAGCGAGCCTTATCGCATAATGTTAGCTTAACAAGCTCTATGGCGCTGGTTAAAAAGTTTCGTGAGCAAGATACAAAGACACCCGTTATTCTTATGGGGTATGCAAACCCTATTGAGCGTAAAGGTTATGAAACGTTTGCAAATGAAGCTTGTGATGCGGGTGTTGATGGCGTATTGACCGTTGATTTGCCACCGGAAGAAGCTAAAGACTTAAATGAAGAATTGCAACGAGTTGGTCTTCATAATATCTTTTTGTTAGCGCCGACAACGACTCCTGCTCGTATTCACGAAATCGTTTCTATGGCGAGTGGATTTGTTTATTATGTTTCTCTTAAGGGAGTGACAGGAGCAGGACATTTAGATCTCGATTCGGTCAAACAAAAACTAACCGAAATTCGTAAGATGACTGACCTGCCTTTATGTGTTGGTTTTGGCATAAAAGACGGTGCATCGGCAAAAGCGGTGTCAGAACATGGCGACGGTGCTGTTGTTGGTAGTGTATTTGTTGATAAAATGGGTACACTTGCTGATAAGAGCGACGACGAAATTATTAAAGCTGTTGGCGAAATTGCTGCGAATATTCGCTCTGGCCTCGATAACTGATTACATATAGGTGAAAGCTATTTTATAATGTCAAAATAGTGCATTTACAGCAAACTACATTCATACATTTCATAAAGAGAAAACTATGAGCTGGCTAGATAAAATTGTCCCTAGTAAAGCAAAATCACAATTGGCAAGTAGCTCGAAAGTCCCAGAGGGGCTTTGGAAAAAGTGCGTTAAGTGTAGCTCAGTGCTTTATCGACCAGAGCTTGAAAAGAATTTGGACGTTTGCCCCAAATGTGATCATCACTTTCGTATTGGTGCTCGCCGTCGCTTAGATATCTTTTTGGATGAAGATAATAGAGAAGAGTTGGCAACTGATGTTGAGCCAATTGATCGTCTTAATTTTAAGGATGTTAAAAAATATAAAGACCGTCTGAATGATGCCCAGAAAAAAACGGGTGAAAAAGATGCCCTAGTTGCGATGCGAGGAGAGCTTAATGGTATGCCTGTTGTTGTCGCTGCTTTTGAGTTTTCGTTTCATGGTGGTTCAATGGGGTATGTGGTTGGCGAAAAGTTTACCCGCGCAGCGCAGGTCGCTCTAGAAGAAAATATTCCTTTTATATGTTTTGCCGCAACCGGTGGTGCGCGTATGCAAGAGGCGTTGATCTCGCTTATGCAAATGGCCAAAACCAGCGCCGTTATTGAGCGCCTAAAACAACAGGGTACGCCTTATATCTCGTTTATGACAGATCCTGTTTATGGTGGTGTTTCTGCTAGTCTGGCACTACTGGGAGATATTAATACTGCAGAGCCCGGTGTGCGTGCAGGTTTTGCAGGCCCTAACATTATTGAGCAAACTATCCGACAAAAATTGCCTAAAGGCTTTCAGTTAAGTGAATTCTTATTAGAGCATGGTGCTATTGATATGATTATTCACCGCAAGGAGCTGCGTGAAAAAATGAGCTCCTTGTTAACAAAATTTACCTACTATTCAAACCCTCAAGTTGTCGCCGAGCCCGATGAAATTATCCTTGCTGAAGAAGTGAATGATCAGGAAGTTGATAAGGATATTGATCAGAAAAACCCTGCTGCATAAATGGCGCGCTTTACTCAATTACAGGACTGGCTATCTTGGTTAGAACAGCTGCACCCAAAGGCAATTGATTTAGGGCTGCAGCGAGTTTATAGCGTTGCTAGCAACCTCAATCTACTTAAGCCGTCTACTAGTATTAGTCATGAGTTTTCTGGTGCGTTTAATTCGGATGATATCAATGCTTGCCCAACCGTCGTTACTATAGCGGGAACCAATGGCAAAGGCTCTTGTGTATCGGTACTTGAGCAGGCTTTAGTTAATCAAAAAAGCAGTAGTAAAGCTTGCGTAGGTAGTTATACATCACCACATCTACATCATTTTTGCGAACGTATTCGTATTGATCAACAGCCGGTGAGCGAAGCCTTAGTTTGTGATGCATTTGCTGATATTGATCGTGCCCGCGGCGATATTTCACTCACTTATTTTGAGTTTGGCACACTTGCAGCCCTATGGATTTTTGCGAGGAAAAATATTCCGTATATTCTTTTAGAGGTTGGGCTAGGCGGAAAATTAGATGCGGTTAATATTGTCGATGCAGATATTGCTGTTGTTACCTCTATTGATATTGATCACGAAGATTGGCTTGGTAGTGATAGAAATATTATTAGCCAAGAAAAGTTGGGGGTTGCACGTACTGGGCGACCGTTAATTATTGCTGAAGCGAATATGACACCAGCTCTAAAGCTGGCGGCTGAGAAGGCAGAATGCTTGCTAATTGATCGTGATTTTTCCTTAAATGCAGTCGAAAATAAGCCAGATCAGTGGCATTTAAAGTACGGCGAATTCTCGCAAACCTTGCCATTACCATCACTTCCACTGCCCAGTGTAGCAGCTGCCATAATTGTACTCGATTTACTCAAACTTATGCCCGATGAGCAGTATTTAGAAGATTTGATGGGACAGGTTGGCTTATCTGGGCGTTTCCAAAAGGTAACAGTCAACGGGCAGTGTGTGATTTACGATGTAGCGCATAACCCAGCCGCTGCTATACAACTGGCTAAGCGATTGACTCAACAGCCCAGTATTGATGGTGGCAAAACATTGGCAGTAATGGCGGTAATGTCCGATAAGGACCATAATGCGATTTTTGAACCTCTATATGATGTGATTGACGATTGGTATTTAGGGGATTTGTTGGATAATCCACGTGCAGCAAAGGCATTAGATTTAAAACCTTTACTTGACGCTCAGCAATGCCATTATTCAATTGAATCGACAATAGAAGAGGCTTTCCATAAAGCGAATACGATTGCTTGTGGGCATGATAGAATAATTGTCTTTGGGTCTTTTTATACGGTAGCAGCGATTCAATCGCTAACTAGCCGTGAATGTGGGTAAGGTATTTACGTGGATGATCATCTTAAGCAACGGCTAGTAGGTGCTGCGGTACTGATTGCTTTAGCTGTTATTTTTTTACCTTCGTTCTTTCAGCGAGATAAGCCAGTTGAGATCGATACACGTAGCCAGATACCTGCTGCTCCCAGTATTGAGCCCATTGTGATTAACAAATCGGTTAAACCAGATGGTGCGACAGTACCTAAAGCATCTGAGTTATTTCAGCCCGCGCCTGTTGATAAAGTGGTAAATAAATCGACTGATTCTCAAAAACAAAAGCCAGCTGTTACACTTTCGAAAGATGCAGATATTGAAAAATCGACGGCTAAAACGACTAAAGTTGATGCAAAATTAAATGCCAAAGGCGTTCCTGTAGGTTGGGTATTACAAGTAGCTAGTTTTAAGTCCAAAGACAGCGCTGAAAAATTTGCCAAAACCTTGAGCCAAGGCAATGATAAAGCTTACTTTAAATCAGTAGAAACAAGCCAAGGACAATTTTATCGTGTCTACCTTGGCCCATTAATTGATAAAAATCAGGCATTAGCAAAACAGAAGACGATTGATAAAAAGCACAAAGTGAAGTCACAGCTACTTCGTTTTAACCCTATATCGGGTAATTAAAGTGTCTGTTAAACTGCCAGTGTTACGTGTTCATATTTTATCTAAAAATCCAGCATATTTGGTAAGGCGCTAATTAATGGCTATATTTAATTGGGCAGATTGGGTAATCGTTGCGATTATCGCTCTTTCTTGTGCCATTAGCCTGATACGTGGCTTTATTAAAGAAGCATTATCCGTTGCTATTTGGCTTACTGCTTTTGGCATTGCCACTTGGTTTAGCCCTAAATTAGCACCTCTGTTAGCTGCCTATATTGATGCTATATCACTAAGGCAAATGGCCGCTTTTGCGGCCCTATTTATTGCTACATTACTTGTTGGTGGCGCAGTGAATTATTTGTTATCGACGCTAGTTAAAGCAACAGGTTTATCGGGTACCGATCGCCTATTGGGTGTACTATTTGGTTTTATTCGTGGTTTTGTCATTATCATGGTGATTGTTTTGTATTTGCCCCAAATGGTGCCTGTCGATCAAGATGAATGGTGGAATGATTCCAGTTTAATTCCGCATTTTTTGAGCTTTGAAGATAAGTTTAAAAGTACAGCCAGTGCTTTATATGACTCTGCCAAAGGCATTGTTCAGTAGCTTTTATATTTATAGATTGTTTGTGAGGTAACACCTATGTGTGGTTTGGTTGGTATTGTCAGTAAAAGTGACGTTAATGTTCAATTATATGATGCACTGACAATGCTTCAACATCGAGGTCAAGATGCCGCAGGTATCGTCACCTGTGACAGCGGACGCATTGCTCAACAAAAAGGCAATGGTCTTGTAAAAGATGTTTTTCATACTCGCCATATGCGCAGGCTTACGGGCAATTATGGTATTGGCCATGTGCGCTATCCAACCGCAGGTAGCTCAGGTCCCGCCTTGGCTCAGCCTTTTTATGTAAATTCTCCCTATGGAATTGCACTTGCTCACAATGGTAATTTAACTAACGCAGATAACGTTCGTGCAGAATTATACCGTGATGACCTTCGTCATATGAATACGGATTCTGACTCAGAAGTTCTACTTAATGTTTTTGCGAAAGAGTTACAAAAGCTGGGTAAATTACACGCGTTAGAAGATGATATTTTTACGGCTGTGACGAATGTTAATAAACGAATTCGTGGTGGTTATGCCGTTGTTACTCTGCTTGCGAATTATGGCTTAGTCGCTTTTCGTGATCCAGATGGCATTCGTCCCTTAGTTTTTGGCCGACGTGAAACTTTGCAAGGCCCTGAATTTATGATCGCATCGGAAAGTGTTGCGCTCGATGTACTAGGTTTTGATCTTATTCGCGATGTAAAACCTGGTGAGGCAATCTTTATTACAACGGAAGGCGAGCTACACACAAGAATGTGTGCCGAAAAAACCAGTTGTCGTCCCTGTATTTTTGAGCATGTATATTTTGCGCGACCAGATTCCATCATGGATGGTATTTCAGTATATAAAGCGCGGTTGCGACAAGGTGAAAAACTCGCTGAAAAAATCCTACGCGAACGGCCTAATCACGATATCGATGTAGTAATACCTATCCCAGATAGTAGTCGTGTTTCAGGCCAAGCTTTAGCTTACAATCTAGGGGTTAAATTTCGTGAAGGTCTAATGAAAAACCGCTATATTGGCCGTACATTTATTATGCCAGGTCAACAGCAACGTAAAAAATCTGTACGCCAAAAGTTAAATCCAGTCACCTTGGAATTTAAAGATAAGAATGTACTATTAGTCGACGACTCTATAGTTCGCGGTACTACGAGTGGCCAAATTATCCAGATGGCTCGAGATGCGGGTGCCAAAAAAGTCTATATTGCCTCAGCTGCACCTGCGGTTAAATACCCCAATGTCTACGGTATTGATATGCCATCGGTAAATGAATTAATCGCACATGGGCGTACTGATGAAGAAGTTGCCAAAGAGATTGGTGCTGATTGGCTGATTTATCAAGATCTTGATGATTTGATCGAAGCCTCCTCTGAGGGCAACCCTAATGTTACTGAATTTGATTGCGCGGTATTTGATGGAAACTACATTACTAGTGATGTCACGCAGGAATATCTCGATAAGCTACAAGAGGCGAGAAGTGATTCTCAGAAAAATAAACAGCGCGAGTTAGACTTGGATAATACCAATGTTGTTGGTATTCATAACGATGCTGCAGAAGGCTGATTAACTTTATTAAGTGGACAATGTTTTGACAGATAATAAGCGCAAAGACTTTATTGAAGAAAACGAGCTAAACTTAGGCTTAGATACACTCGCTATCCGTTCAGGTATTGCAAGAACCCACGAGGGTGAGCACTGCGAGCCTATTTTTACTACTTCAAGTTATGTGTTTGAGTCAGCAGAACAGGCAGCAGCACGCTTCTCTGGTGACGAAGAAGGTAATGTATATTCTCGCTATACCAATCCTACCGTACGTACATTTGAAGACCGTATCGCAGCACTTGAAGGGGGTGAGGCCGCTGTGGCAACGGCCTCTGGTATGGCCGCTATTTTAAGTACCTTTTTAGCGCTCTTACAAGCGGGCGATCATGTGGTTTGCTCGCGAAGTGTATTCGGTACTACAACCATGTTATTTACCAAATACTTACAAAAATTCGGTATCGATGTATCATTTGTATCTCTCACTGATGTGTCTGGTTGGGAACAGGCAATAACCCCTAAAACAAAATGCTTGTTTTTAGAGACACCGTCTAATCCATTGTGTGAAGTTGCCGATATCAAGCAGTTATCCGAACTTGCCCATGCTAATGATTGTTTGCTTATTGTTGATAACTGCTTTTGTACACCTGCACTACAGCGCCCATTAGATTTAGGTGCTGATATTGTGACGCACTCGGCAACTAAATACCTCGATGGACAAGGTCGTTGTTTAGGTGGTGTAGTTGTTGGTAGTGCTGAACATATGGACCAGGTTCTTGGTTTTATTCGTACGTGTGGGCCAACACTTAGCCCATTCAATGCTTGGATATTTTTAAAGAGTTTAGAGACACTTAATTTGCGTATGCAGGCTCATTCGGTGAATGCCTTAGAAGTGGCTTGGTGGCTTAACGAGCAGCCACAAATTGAAAAAGTGTATTACTGTGGCTTGCCTACCCATGAGGGACACACGCTGGCACGTGAGCAGCAAAAGCACTTTGGAGGTGTTTTATCCTTTAAGGTCAAAGGTAAGCGCGAGGATGCTTGGTCCTTTATTAACGCGACGCGTATCTTATCGATTACAGCTAATCTAGGTGATGCAAAAACGACGATTGTGCATCCTGCAACCACTACACATGGGCGTTTGAGTGATGAAGAAAAACAACAAGCAGGGATTTCCGATAATCTAATTCGTGTTGCGGTTGGACTTGAAACAGCCAAAGATATTATTGATGATCTGGGTCGTGGAATGCAGGAACTGTAACCTACTATTATTTTGTCCAGTATATTTATCTTACTATATACCTCCTGATTAACTTTAAGAGCAAAATGAGGTTAATCAGCGGCTTACCTTACTTTTAATCCCCAAAAACAGTCATTTCATCTGTTAATATGCTCATATCATAGTCCATAGCGTATAAGAATAGGCCGATTATCTAGTTAGATTGTGCGGCAATAAATAAAAAGAGAACTATTCTTAAGTTAGTCTATCTTAAACACCAACTGATATCTTATTCATTTTGGTTTTATATTACTTTCTATCAATCAACTGAGACGCTTGTATGTCTGTTAAGCCTGTTCAAAATACGACTGTTCCTGATCTTATCTCATCAATGATCTATCACCTTAATTCGATCCTTTTAGGTAAGCAAGAGAGAGTTAAATTATCATTGGCTTGTATATTAGCTAAAGGCAATCTATTAATTGAAGACTTACCCGGTATGGGTAAGACAACGTTGGCTCATGGACTTGCAGCAGTATTGGGCTTGCAGTTCCAACGGGTACAGTTTACTAGTGATTTACTGCCTGGAGATGTGCTGGGGGCTTCTATTTTTAATCCTAAAACAAACGAATTTGAATTTAGAGCAGGGCCGGTATTTACACAGATTTTATTAGCCGATGAAATTAACCGCTCATCGCCTAAAACCCAAAGTGCTTTGTTAGAGGCAATGTCAGAAAACCAAGTGACTGTTGATGGCGTGACTCGCGATCTCGATGAGCACTTTTTTGTGATTGCTACACAGAATTCGCAGCACCAAACGGGAACATTTCCTTTACCAGAGTCACAACTCGATCGTTTTATGATGCGCATATCTCTAGGTTATCCTGATCCCAGTTCAGAGAGAGAGTTGTTACAAGGAGCAGATCCTAAACAACGCTTAGAGTCTCTAAGTTCAGTTGTGACGTTACAGTCGCTAAAACAGCTGCAACGAGCAGTTGGTGAGGTTGGTACCAGTGATCAGCTATTGGACTACTTTCAGCGCCTGCTAGCTTATACGCGTGAATCGGGCGATTTTAACCATGGTTTATCACCGCGTGCAGCACTCGCCTGGTTACATTGCGCTAAGGCTTGGGCACTTATTCATCAGCGTGATTATGTAATGCCTGAGGACTTACAACAACTTATGTTGCCAGTTGTTGGCCACCGTCTTTTGCCCTCTGAGACAGAATTTGTTGCACGTAATGCCGTCGATCAAATTATTCAGTCGGTTTCTGTCATTAAGTAGAATAAGTTAAGTCATAATGATAAAAAATTTATATAAAGATAATAATTATACAATGGCTTATAAATGATTAGTTACACTTGGGATAAGTTATTTAAAAACCACTGGCAGTCTTGGTTAAGTGGTTGGCTAAAGCGGCGTATACCTGCCAAAAAAACACATAAGCTTAAACATGACAATATTTTTATTGTGCCTTCTAAAACAGGTTTATATTTCTGTGTCTTAGTATTTTTTTTGTGGCTATTGGGTACTAATTATGAAAATAATCTAATCCTAGGCATCGCTTTTTTATTACTCTCCTTAGTGGTTGTTTGTATTCATCATACTTATGCGCATTTATCGGGTTTATCAATTAGTGTTGTTAATACTCACGCAGGATTTGTCGGTGATACCGGTGTCATTGATCTCGTTATAAAACGTGAAAATAATCGCAACTATGAAGCAATAGAATTGCAAAGTACTGATGACGAAAAAGTTACTTTTTCTCTGCTAGACGAGGATACCTATAAAATTAGTTTGCGTGTGCCTTTGAAGCACCGGGGTTGGTATACACCAGAGCGGCTTAAAATTTCTACACGTTTTCCCCTTGGTTTAGTAGTTGCGTGGTCCTATTTATATATCGATTCTAAAATTTTATCCTACCCTAAACCCGTTGAGTCATCAGTTCTGCCTACGCAGCAATTACTCGATGAAAATGAAGAGGGTGTTAGTCACGAGTCCATGAATGGTAGTGATGAGTTTGCAGGCATTCGTGAATATGTGGCTGGAGACTCTTTGAGAGACATTGATTGGCGAGCTATGGCGCGTGGCCAAGGTTTGGCGACACGTATTTATGAAGATCATGTTAGTGAGCATCAGTGGCTTGATTGGCAGCAATTTGATGGGCTAACAAGAGAGGCACGTTTATCTAGATTGTGTTTTTGTATTTTACAACAAGCTGATAACCCTGATAGCAATACTGTCTATGGTCTTCGTTTGCCCAGTAAGACATTCCCTCCTGCTAATGGAGAAGAGCACAAAGAACAGCTGCTCGAAGCTCTAGCGTTATTTGAATGGGAGTTTGCGGGTGCTAAGTAAATTATCTCAGTATGTGAATGATAAGGCTTTTAAGCAGCCCGAGCAAACTGTTAATCGGCAGGTTCTTACTGGCCTTTTATTTGCCCAAGCGAGTGCGGTTTTAATTAACTCTGCGATATTGCCTCTATGGTTATTCGCCGTTGCTTTTATTATTTTTGTTTGGCGTTTACAAATACTGCGTAATCACTGGTCTTTCCCCAATTCTCTTGTGCGTACTGCCTTAGTTGTGATTTCAGTCGTTGCTATTAGTTTGACTTATAAAGAGTGGTACCATCTTGAGCCAATGGTCATACTGTTAACGCTCTCTTTTTTATTAAAATTACTAGAAGTAAATAATAAGCGAGACGCGCTTCTTTTAGTTTTTGTAGGGTATTTTGTTGCCAGCTGTGCCTTCTTATTTGAGCAAGGGATTATTATTTCTATATTAGGTGCTGCTGTTATCATGAGTTTAACGGCATGTTTATTAGTTTTACATGCAGGTCATATCCGTTACCTATCTACTCGATCAATGCGTACAGTTTCAATTTTGATCGTACAAGCAGTGCCGGTTATGCTAATTATGCTTTTTGTGTTTCCACGTGTGGGCGTACTATGGGCTGTGCCTGTTAAAAGCGATGGTTCTGTAACCGGTGTGAGCGATTCCATGTCGCCTGGAGATTTCAGTAATTTAACACGCAGCCGGGAATTAGCCTTTAGAGTGAGTTTTGAAGATAATCGAGTTCCAGAGCCTTCTGAGCGCTATTGGAGAGGATTGGTGTTTACGCAATTCGACGGTAGACGCTGGGATAGAGCTAAGGGTAGTAATCTTTACTTTGGTAACAATGATGATGTAACCAGTTATAATAATGTTCAGCAAAGTGGAGACAAAAATTATAATTATGAAGTGGTTTTAGAGCCAACAAATACTCCATGGTTATATGCATTACCACTAGCAACGATAACAGATAAAGAGCTGGTGCGAACAGCAACGAATGAGTTGTGGTTGAAAGGCCCTGCGACACAGCGGATTAAATATAAAGTGAATTCATCATTATCTTATGATGTGAGTGAGCAGCAGGAAAGATTAAAACAGTCACTTGTGCTTCCTCTGGGGTTCAACCCAAAAGCTATTGAAACTGCAAAGCAATGGCGTAGTGAGGTTAACTCAGACGAAGAGTATATTCGTAAAGTGCTAAGGTTTTACAATGAGAAATTTACCTACACATTATCACCGCCAAAGTTGGGCGCTAATACAGTTGATGAATTTTTATTCTCTACACAGAGCGGTTTTTGTGAGCATTATTCGAGTAGTTTTGTAGTATTGATGAGAGCCGCGGGTATTCCTGCAAGAGTGGTAACGGGCTATCAGGGTGGAGAGTGGAATGAGGAGGATAATTATTTATTAGTTCGCCAGTATGATGCGCATGCATGGGCTGAAGTATGGTTAGACGGCAGAGGTTGGGTACGTTTTGATCCAACAGCAGCAGTTGCACCGAGCCGTATAGAGGCTGGCCTATTCGATACACTATCTGAAGATGATCAAGACTTAATTGATTCCTCTGCACTTCCTTCCTTCGCATGGGTGAATTCTTTGGCACTTAAATGGGATAGCTTAAACTATAGTTGGCAGCGTTGGGTATTAAGCTATGATCAAGAAGAGCAATCAAGGTTTTTAGAAGATCTGCTCGGTAAAGTTACGCCTACACGCTTAGCTTTATTGTTAATTATTCCTGCGATGCTAATATTATTGATGTTTGGTTTCTTAACGTTGAGAGGTTCAAAAAAAACAGTATCTTTAGAATTTAAACTCTACATGATGTTAACTAAAAAATTAAAGAGAAAAGGCGTAAGTGTAGGTACAGGCGATACTCTTAGTGAAATTTTTGCAAAGGCTTATGCAGTAGTTCCAGAGGCCAAAGTAAGCTTGCAACGAATAGAAAATGATTTTACAGCTATCTTATACTCAAATCAGCAATCCTTTACAAAGGATAAATACAAGGATATTAAGCGAAGTATCAGAGCCTTTTAAAGGCTTTTTCTTTAGCTAGCATTTTGCATCATAATCGGGCAAATATGACTGACAGCCCCTCCAACTCTATTTTTGCACCACGGTAAAGCGCTTATTTTTGCTATTTTGGTGCAAATGCAGTATTTTCTCATCCCTATAAAAATAGAACGACAAAAATAGGGTTATTTTATGCATCATCTTTCTACATTTTTGCGCAATGCTTTATTGTTGTGCATGGTTTCTTTTTCAGGCATCGTTAATGCCGACGAGTTGAGCGGGGCCAATACAGGTTGGATATTGACCTCAACAGCATTAGTACTTTTTATGACTTTGCCAGGGCTTGCTTTATTTTATGCAGGCCTAGTGCGCTCTAAAAATGTATTGTCGGTACTTATGCAGTGCTTTGCTATTGCAGGCATTGCTTCTATCATCTGGTTAACTATTGGTTATAGCTTAAGTTTTAGTGAAGGCAGTAACTATTTGGGGGATTTAAGCAAAGCATTTTTGGCAGGCGTCGGTGAAGATACACTAAGCGGTGATATCCCCGAGAGTTTATTTGTGATGTTTCAAATGACTTTTGCAATCATTACCCCAGCGCTTATTATCGGCGCTTTTGCCGAGCGTATGAAGTTTTCCTCAATGCTATTGTTTAGTGGCTTGTGGTTAATATTTGTCTATGCACCTGTCTGCCACTGGGTATGGGGTGGAGGCTGGCTTGGCGATATGGGGCTGCTTGATTTTGCGGGCGGTACTGTTGTCCATATTACCGCAGGTGTTGCTGCACTAGTCGCTGCCATTGTTATTGGCAACCGTCGTGGCTTTCCTCAAACACCTATGCCTCCGCATAACTTAACGATGACTGTTTGCGGTGCAGGTATGTTATGGGTAGGCTGGTTTGGTTTTAATGCCGGTAGCGCATTAGCTGCCAATGGTGATGCAGCAATGGCGATGCTTGTGACACATATATCAGCCGCTGCTGGTGCAATCGCTTGGATGTCTATAGAGTGGATTCGCTATGGTAAGCCTAGTGTATTAGGTATTGTCACTGGTATGGTTGCAGGGCTGGGGACTATCACACCTGCATCTGGCTTTGTGGGTCCAATGGGTGCCTTGGTTATCGGTTTGTCTGCAGGTATTGTTTGTTACTATGCAACACAACTCATTAAGCGCAAATTTTTAATTGATGATTCTTTAGATGTATTCCCAGTCCATGGTGTTGGTGGTATTTTAGGCACATTATTAGTTGCTATTTTTGCATCATCAGAGCTGGGTATTTTTAGTGGTCAGGGCTTAGATGTATCTATTGGCGAGCAATTTGGTGTACAAGTGATTGGCGTTATTGCAACGGGCCTTTATACGGCTATTCTTACTTGGGTCTTACTTTATGTATCGGGCATTGCAACGAGCGGTATTCGTGTGAGTGAAGAGGAAGAAGAAATAGGTTTAGATGTTGTATTACATGAAGAGACGGGTTATAAAATGTAATTACTTTAATATCGAAGGTTAATACCCGAAAGCCTCGCTAAGAAATTAGCGGGGCTTTTTTATGGATTACTTTAACTGGCCTTTTAAGGGCGCTCTTAGTAAGCTCAGATTAGTTTTTTGATAAACTTGATAGGTATAAAATCACAAAATGATACAAACCCACATTACTCGTTATTATTTATTGATTGTATTTTTGTTATCTCTCGCAATGGGGATACAAATCATTGTTATTCCATGGATTGCCACAGAGTATTTAGAGCTATCGTCTTTTTATGTTGGGCTAGTGCAAGGTGCTGTACTTATCCCCAATATTGCTTTGCTTGTTATTGGTGGTGTGAGCCTTGATAAAGGTGTGTTATTTACTAAATTTCAGCGTGTACTACTGTTTTCTAGTGTTATTCATTTAGCTTTTATCTTATTACTTGCGCAGCAGGGGCTATCCCTTTTTTGGGTACTGATTTATGCATTCTTATTGGGTGCAGTTAATGCATTTGTACAGCCTTACAAAGAGTATCTGGCTGGTGTCTTAGCCACAAGTGAACTGCAGGCACATATTGCTAAGAATAGGTTATGTTTATATATAGGACAGGCTGCTGGTATCTTTATCGCCTCACAGCTTTATCAATCGTCGCTGACTTATTTACCATCGATACAAATAACCGCCTTATTTCTGGTATTTATGTGTCTATTAATTATCAAGCGAGGAAATAGCTCATTCTTATCTGCGGGCGAAAGAAATCAAACTAAAGAGTTATTAAGTTTTCCACTACTATTATCGGGCTTTAAAGAATGCTGGCGCTCTACAGTACTAAGGTCACTACTTACATTAACGGCAGTCAATGGCTTTTTTCATATTGGTGTTTTTGTTGTGGCATTGCCATTATTGGTTAAAACTATTTACCGTGGTGATGTTGAGTTTTATAGTTTTCTGCAGGGTTTATTCACCATAGGCATGCTGGTAAGTGCCTTGATTATTGTTTATCGTAAGCAATTGGATGGCCCCGGTCGTCGAGTGATATTTTCAGTGTTATATTCAGGCTTAATTCTACTTGGGTTAAGTGCTGGTCCCACCGTTGAAGGCCTATTGTTTTTAGTATTTTTATGGGGTGTTGTTGTTGGTATTTCATCAACACTGAGTCGTAGTATTTTGCAGTCTTTTACTGCCCCTGAATATATGGGTAGAGTAATTTCGATTTATCAACTCACCCTTTTTGGCTTTGCACCACTAGGCGCCTTAGTTGCTGGTTTTGCCATTGATTACTTGGGTGTTTTAATGGTGTTGAAGGTTAGTGCAATCATTAGTTTTACGGTATTTACAGGTACATTTTTTATTAAAAAACTTTGGGATGTCGAAGCGGTCGATGTCCAATCCATAAAATAAATATCTATTATAATAAATTCCTAAAAGCGAGCAGGCTTGCAGTGACAGCAACATTGAGCGACTCTACCTGATTATTCATGGGTATTTTTATTAAATTATCACAAGATTGCTCTATTTCTTTGCTCATACCTTCGGTTTCATTACCTAAAATATATATAACAAAGTCAGGCTCATTAAAACCTTTAAGCGTTTTTTCAGCGTAGCTAGATAAACCAACAACCACTGCCCCTTGTTTTCTGCATATATCTAGCGACTTTGTTAAAGAATCGCAATGTAAAATAGGTGCCTTAAAAAGGGTACCGGTACTTGCTTTAATGACGAGAGAGTCAAGTTTAGCTGAACCCTTTTCAGCAATTAATAGTCCGTCGATATTACCTGCGCAGCTTGAGCGAATAATCATTCCTAAATTTTGGGGGTTAGTAATTCGATCGAGTGCCAAAAGGCGAATGGTTTTCTTATTGCTGCCAGTGTTTATTTGTTTAAGAAAATCATCATAATGTTGATGATTAGGGCAGGAAACATCGAGGCAAACTCCTTGGTCCTGCTTTCCATTTTTTGAAATACGTGAGAGTGCCTGCCTGTCATGGTAGGCAATTTCTATCTCTCTTTCCCTGGCGAGTTGCTCAATATCTTTAACAATTTTTGAAGGTTTATTAGAACTTGCTAAATGTAATCTAAAACAAGGTATGGATGTATTTTGTAACGCTTCTAATACGGGTTTTCTGCCATATATTGTGAGTAGTTGTTTGAAAAATGATTTTTTTTCAAGATAGGTTTTAGAATCGTTATGTTTTGTCATTTTTTATAGGCAATAAAAAGCATTACACAAGGTAATGCTTAAAAGAGTTTAGCGAATTAATTGCTAGTCATGAACGTGATAAGTATCGTTACTGTTATCAATTAACGCTTGTAGTACTTCCGTGCGGCTAATTAAACCAACAAGTTTGCCATCATCGATAACAGGATAATTTTTAGGACGGCTAGTAATGATTGTTTGAGCAAGCTCCACAATAGTTGTCTCAGGGGTTACTGTTGTTACATCCTTTGCCATAACTTCTTCTACAGAGCCAGGTTCTTCCTCATGAAAAACAACATTTAGCATTTGGGCAATACAATCTTGTTCAGAAGCATAACCGACCAAATTATGCTCTTTATCAACAACAGAGATACCAATAATTTTTTTCTCCAGCATTAATATAACCGCTTCGCGAATATTAGCTGTATTCAAGATCACTGTAGGCTGATGATTCATGAAATCCGTTACGAGTATCGAATGCATAATCTTCTCCTTATACTTCTTATATGGATTAGTACTATTGGTCTTTACAAAGCTTACTATAGTCCAGAATTGTTCTTTTGTAACCATTCAATAATGCATCTACAGTTAAGGCATGTCCAATAGATACTTCTGATATATTTCCAATTGTTAGAAATTGAGCTAGGTTATTTAAGTTAAGGTCATGGCCTGCATTGACCCCAATACCCAGTTTTATCGCGTATTCGGTGGCTTCTCGATAGTTTTTTAAACAGGCGTCTAAGTCAGTCTGTGAAGTTGCATAGCTAGCTGCGTAGGGCCCTGTGTATAGCTCAATTCTATCGATACCAAGTTTATGGGCAAGTTCGATCTGGGTAAGATCTGGGTCCATAAACAGGCAGCAACGAATGCCCTGAGATTTGATCTCATTGATAATCGGCGCAAGTCGCTCGCCATCTTTGGTCAAATCAAAGCCGTGGTCAGAGGTTAATTGGTCATTAGCATCGGGTACTAGAGTTGCCTGCTCGGGCAGAGTATCGCTAATCAGCTTTAATAGCCCAGGATAATCCTTTAAGGCAGGTGCAAACGGATTACCTTCGATATTAAATTCAATGGCAGGGTTTTCTTTCTTTATAGTGTTCACAAAGGTTGATAAGTCATAAACATCGCTAACACGAATATGACGCTGGTCTGGCCTTGGATGAACGGTTAAGCCATCGGCACCCGACTCGATAGCCATATTGGCAAAATCGATTACTGACGGGTTATCACCGTCACGTGAATTGCGCAAGAGTGCAATTTTATTGAGGTTAACGCTCAGGGCTGTCATTAATTGATCCAGCCGTCATGTCTTTTACTTGAACGAAGCTTGGGTAAAATAATAGCCAGCAACACGCCTAATAAAACAGTAAATGCACCATAGAGAAAGAATGTTGTACTTTCACTGCGACGTAGGCTTTCATTTTCAGATTTTAAAACATCGTTTTCAGTTTGCAGCAGCTGCATTTTTTGCGCAACTGTCTGTAAACGTTGGTGAGATTCAACCGCAGATGCTGAGATTTCTTTTAAATTACTGAGTTCTTCTTCAATTTTTGTTGCCTTATTATTAGTTTCTTTAAGCGATGATTGGCTTTCGCTGTAGCTTTGGGATAGAGCGCTTTTTTCTTCTTTTAGTTTGTTAAGGCTTTCAGTTAATCGTTCGATTCTTCTATTAGCTGATGCCAGCAAAATTTTTGCAGGAGGCCTATCGTTCAAAAATTGATTGCGTATCCAACCGGTGATGCCTTCAGAGGTGGTGACCTGTGTCCAGTTCTCATCGCGCTGAACCAAAGTTACTCTTGTACCAGAAGGGAGCCCTTTGTGTAAAATAGCAAACTGATTTCCTTGCCCTTTACGCACTGGTACATAAAGCTCATCAGATATATATAGATTGGCAGCTGTTGAAACTGTGCTTGCCAGTGATATAGCAATGCAGGAAAACATTTTAATAAAAGATTTTTTATAGCTAAAAACGGAAGGAGCTTTTAATGAGAGCGTGTTCATTACTTATTGAGTACCTTTGATCTATAAAGAGAGTTCGCTGTGTTAAAGCGCGCTAATCTACCTTATTACTAGGGTAGATGTGTGTGAACGACCTCCCGTTTCTTTCTAAAAACTATGGCCACCATTCTATTTGTATCTATATCACCACTAAAACACTTTTTTATAGGGTTTGACAACTACATTGGCAAATACACCTGCCACTGCGTAAGGATCACTTGCAGCCCATGCTTTTGCATCATCGAGTGAGTCAAATTCTGCAATAATAACTGAGCCAGTAAAACCATTATCACCAGGGTTTTCAGAATCAATGGCAGGCAATGGGCCTGCGGTCAAAATACGTCCTTCACTTTGTAGGACCTGTAATGCTTCTAAGTGCGCAGGTCTTGTCTCCATACGCAATGTTAGACTATTGGGTTTGTCTTCACAGATAATGGCATACCACATAAAAATCCTCGTTAATAAATAGCTATGTTTAAATATTGCTGCTTAATCACTTCATCATTGAGTGATTAAAATGTCCTCTAATTCAAGATGAGTTAGGGCTTTGATGCGTTTAAATAAATAGAATAATGCAAACATCATCACAATGGTTGCAGGAATAGCAATGACAGGAATACTCAATGCATTCATTTTTCCTAATTCTGCATTAAATGCCTCGGTACCGGGTGCGCTCACCAATAATATCTTCGCCAGTACATAATTTAAAATAGACGACAAAACAAAGGAAAGTGACATCAGATAAGTAGCATTGACTAAAGCCTTATCGAACTCCTGCTCTGTCCCGTGTGTGTTGAGTGCATTATCGACTTTATCTACCTGAAGAATCTTATCATTATAGATAAAGGTTTTAACCAAGGGGTAGGGTGTTTTTAGCGATACCAATGTGGCAATAGCAAATAGAGCAGGAATAGTCGCTTCCTTAATAATAATGTATTCAGGTGGTAGTTTTAATAGTGTCATGCCGCCTGTTAAGCTAATACTAAAAATACCCAGTATAGAAAATACATTAAATTTTCCGCTGCGTTTTAAGTCGCGTAAGCCATAAATAATCGGAAACGATAGAGCAATAATTAAACCCCATTTCACGCCGAGTTCATCTTCTCCGCTGAGCTTAGAGAGAATGAAGGTGGGAATAACTATATTAAATAGAATATTGACTAAAAAGCTTTCTTTTTTAACAGGTTTATCTTGGCTCATAGTTTATTTAATGGGGACTCAGTAGTAATGAAATTGATACTTATAATAAAGCACTTGAATAACTTAAAGAGATTCTCTAGCTCCAAACGAGGATGTGATTCTACGCAATAGAGGGCGTTAAAGGCAAAGATCATAGAGCATGTTTGCCGCTTATTGCGACTAATAAACAGTTAATTTTACATTTATGCACAATTTATGTACATATGCTGTATTTGGGGGCTGAGAGTTCTTTTATTATGTAGCTATCAAGTGGAATATCAACTCTCTGATTTTACAGTTTATACTGTCTGGTATAAACTATTATCGAAAATTTTATTCTGATAGTTTCGGGAGGAGCTCATGCCCTGGGAAAAATCATTCGACATCGATCAAGCGGTAGATCGCGCCCAGCACGTTTTTTGGGCTAAAGGCTATGAAGCGACATCTTTGGCAGATCTATTAAAAGCGATGGGTATTAATAAAGGTAGTTTCTATAACGCCTTTGGGAGCAAGAAAAAGCTATTTACCCAAAGCCTCTTAAAATACGATCGCGAACAGCGCAAAGCCGCGTTAACTCAGCTTTCAGCTCTCAACGACCCCATTGTTGCCTTTACAACGTTATTTGATGGATTAATTGCCCAGAGCTTATCTGATGACGAACGCAAGGGCTGTATGTTAGTGAATACAGCTCTAGATCTACCTAACCACGATAAGGATACCGAGAAGACGGTCAAGAAGGGCCTTTCTGACTTTGAAGTTTTTTTTCGTGAGCAAATTGAACTTGGGCATAAAACCGGTGCTATCCCAGAAAGGGTCGATGTCACCGAGACTGCCAGGGGCTTAGTGACATTGGTAGTTGGCCTACGTGTATTAGCGCGTGGGGTATTCAATGCCGATGGCTTGCAAGCAATCAAGTCTCAGGCTCTGTGTTTAGTTAAATAGTCTTATTCTTTAAAAAAGTGTTGACTGATTGGTATAGACTGCTTATTATATTTTATACCAATCGGTACAAACTGTTCGAGCTTATTTGTACCGACTGGTATAAATATTCAAACAGTTACTGGGAGAGCTAACATGACTGCATTTACTACTTACAAAATCGATACTGCACCAGAAGCCTCAAAACCATTTCTTCAAGGTGCGAAAGAAGCCTTCGGTTTTGAAGCAAATCTGTTAGGTAATATGGCTGAGGCACCGGCCTTACTTGAAGGTTACCTGACGCTTGCAGGTATTTTTGATAAGACAAACCTATCGGAGGCTGAGCGTCAAATTATTTTAATGACCAACAATCGTTTGAATGGTTGTACTTACTGTATGGCTGCTCATACCACTATCTCTCAAATGCACAACATTGACTCTGGCGTGATTGAAGCATTGCGTACAGGTAATTCAATTTCCGATGAAAAACTTGAAGCACTACGCAAGTTTACTGTTGCAGTTAACGAGAAGCGTGGCTGGCCTGAAGCAAGCGATGTTGAAGCATTTTTAGCAGCTGGTTACACCCAGCAAACAGTATTAGAAGTTATCTTGGGTATTAGCCTTAAAGTAATGCCTAACTACACCAACCACATCACACAAACTGTTGTTGATGAGGCATTTGCTCCAAACGCTTGGTCTGCTTCTTAATTCATATTACCTAAATGGGCCTCACGGATTGAGGCCAATTTAACAGGAGATTCTTATGTTACTTGATACACCTATTTGCGATTTTGGTTGGAAGGCACCGGACTTTACCTTAAGTGATCCCGATGGCAAGAGCTTTACCATGTCTGAACAGCTGGGTGAAAAAGGTCTGTTGATTGCCTTTATTTGTAACCATTGCCCTTACGTTCAAGAGATTGCCGAACGTTTTGCCGACGATGTGCGTGAATTACAAGCGCAAGGTATTAACGTCTTGGCAGTGATGTCAAATGACTACAAATATGTACGCATAGATAGCCCACCATTTATGAAGAAGTTTGCTACACAGTATGGTTTTACGTTCCCATACTTAGTCGATGAAGACCAACAAGTAGGTCGTGCTTATGGCGCAGTTTGTACACCAGATTTCTTTGGTTTTAATAAAGATGGTGAGTTGCAATACCGTGGCCGCCTTGATGATGCGGGTATGGGTAACGCGGCTAAAAGACAGAAAGAATTAGTAAATGCAATGAAACAAATCGCTGAGACCGGACAAGGTCCGTGCCAACAAGCCTCGAGCATGGGTTGCTCAATTAAGTGGAGTTAAGAATATGTCTATCGATCTTTATACTTGGGTAACCCCTAATGGCTGGAAGGTATCAGCCATGCTTGAAGAGCTTGGCCTACCGTACAACATCAAGCCTATTGATATTTCTAGCGGTATCCAAAAGGAAGCAGAGTTTGTCAGCCTTAACCCTAACGGACGTATCCCTGCGTTGGTTGATCACGATGCAGATGGCCTGACGATTTTTGAGTCGGGTGCGATCATGCTGTACTTGGCTGAGAAAACTGGAAAGCTAATGCCAACGGATTTAAAAGGCCGCTATAACGTGATGCAGTGGTTAATGTTTCAAATGGGTGGTGTCGGCCCTATGCAGGGACAGGCGAACGTTTTTTTATCGTTACTTCCCAGAGAAGATTCCGGCGGCTATCGGGCGTTATCAAAATGAAACGCGTCGTCTCTATGGCGTAATGGATAAGCACTTATCACACAATGAATTTTTAGCGGGTGATTACTCTATCGCGGATATTGCCAACTGGAGTTGGGTACGGGTGCATAATTTTGCAGGTGTCGACATTAATGATTTTCCAAGCTTAAAACGTTGGCTTGATTTACTAGAAGCAAGGCCCGCATTGGCTCGTGGTGCCGCTATTCCACACGAGACGAACTTCAACAACCCTGAAAAAGAGATGGAAGCCGTTGAGTCGACTAAGAACATGATTTCTAAATAGGCTCAAATTTAATATGGTGTCACAATATTTGGGTTGCAAATAGGCGAGTAGCAGAATGGGTATTTTACTGGGCGGTAAAGTTGCCGTAAAATTTCATTTGTTAGTTTTCCTATATGTATCTATCGTCTACAATAAGTTTATTCTATAGTCATTATACCTCTTATGCAGGAGGTGTTTTTATAATGTACGATTTCTATGTGAAAGGCTGGTTTTAAGTTTGTTGTACGATTTACATACCCACAGCCATTGCTCCGATGGCAAGCTATCCCCTGAGGAGCTCGTCGCACTGGCGAAAGAGAATAAAGTTGATGTATTGGCATTAACCGATCACGATACCATTGAAGGCATTCCCGCCGCGCAAGTAGCCGCTGGCGATGAATTAACGATCATACCAGGTATTGAGGTGTCCTCCCTTTGGGGTGGGCGTAATATTCATATCGTTGGTCTCAATATCGATATTGACTCTCCTGAGCTACAACAAGCTGTATTAGCACAATCGGATATCCGCTTAGCGCGTGCTAAAAAAATTGCCGAGCGTCTCGAAAAAGCAGGTATTGCTAATGCGTGGGAAGGTGCTCAGACCTATGCCAAAGGCAGTGCTATAGGGCGGCCCCATTTTGCACAACATATGGTTGATGAAGGTTATGTGGATAATTTTGCTCAGGCGTTTAAGCGTTATTTAGGTACGGGTAAAGTAGGCGATGTAAAGAGTTTGTGGCCTTCTGTTACAACCGTTGTTCAATGGATCAATGCAGCAGGTGGTATTGCTACCTTGGCGCACCCTGATAAATACGGATTAACGCGTACCAAGCTTTATAGCTTGTTAGAGGAGTTCACTGCGGCGGGTGGTAAAGCGATAGAAGTAGTGAGTGGCCAGCAGACATTGGCGGTTACTCAAAAGTTACACAGAGCCGCTATTGACTTTTCATTGCTAGCTTCCTGCGGCAGTGATTTTCATTCCCCCGATAACCGATGGCAATCCCCAGGAATAATGTCGCCATTGCCGAAAAAATGCCAAGCAATTTGGGATTTCTGGTAAGCTAGTAACTCTATGTAACCAGCATTAATTGTTAAGAAAAGACTATGGCTCAATTTTTTCAAATTCATCCAGATAATCCCCAAACTCGCCTCATTAAGCAGGCCGCAGATATTATACGTAATGGTGGCCTTGTTGCTTATCCAACAGACTCTGCCTATGCGCTAGGCTGCCATATAGGTGATAAACTCGCCTTAGAAAGAATCTGTGGCATCAGAAAAATTCAAAAAGACCATAACTTCACCTTAGTATGTCGTGATCTATCAGAAGTGGCTACCTACGCAAAAGTAAATAATCAAATGTTTCGTTTGATTAAAGCGCATACACCAGGCCCCTTTACATTTATTCTAACGGCAACCTCCGAGACGCCAAAACGGCTCAAGCACCCTAAGAAAAAAACCATTGGTATTCGTATACCGAGTAATCCAATTGTTAGAGATTTATTGAATGAGCTCAATGAGCCAATGATGACCAGTACGTTAATTATGCCTGGTGATGAATTTCCGTTAACCGATCCCTACGATATTCGTATGAGTTTGGAGCATCAATTGGAGTTGGTTATTGATGGTGGCTTTTGTGGTATGGAAGCAACGACGGTGGTTGATCTGAGCGGAGATGATCCAATTATTGTGCGTCAAGGCTGTGGTGAATTTTTAGAATAATTATTGATTTCTTTACTCAAATTACCTTGTGCATTTTCAGTGCACAAAATAATGCTTTAAAGCGCTCTTGCACTTTTAGAGCGCTTCTCTCTTCAAAATATCGCTGATTTACCCCTAAAACCCCCTTAAAAAGTTGGCATTCTTTCTGCAAAGTCATGTGCAGGAGCGTGATCAGCGGATGATTTAATTTACAGTAATACATTTTATTTTATGGGGTTAGTAACAAATGAAAATAAAAAAATTAGCGTTAGCAATCGCTGCTATATCATCAACGGCAATTTTTTGTAGTAGTGCTTCTGCTAAAGAAATCGAAGGTAATATTGCATTGTCTAGCGAATATGTTTTCCGTGGCATTTCTCAAAGCGATGAGGATCCAGCTCTCTCTGGTGGCTTTGATTACGGTTTCGACAATGGAGTATATTTAGGTATTTGGGGATCTAATGTTGATTTTGGCAGTGAATCTAATACATCGACAGAAATAGATTTATACGCAGGCTATGCTTTTGACTTAACGGACAATATTAATTTAGATTTATCTGCAGTATATTTTGTATTCCCAGATGAAACCGACGAATTAAATTACTCTGAATACATTGCAACACTGGGTGTGGGTAATGCTTCTTTCGGTTTGGTTTTTTCACCTGACTATTTGGGTAGTGATGCAGCTGCTATTGTTGTAAATGCAGATTACTCATTCAGTTTAACCAGTGCGTTGAGTTTAGATTTACATGTTGGTTACACGGTAACAGATGATGAAGATGATTTATCTTTTGAAGATGATGATGACGATTATGTTGATTATTCTATTGGGCTTTCGGCTCCCTTCAAAGGCGTTGATTTATCCCTAACATTCCATAATACCGATATCGATAGTGGCGATTTAGAAGATCTAGCCGATGAACGTGTTGTGTTCTCTATCGCTAAATCTTTTTAAACACTAAATTTTTGCAGAGCATTAAAAAATAATAACTCATAAAATAATAATAGAGATTAACTGGATAGCTAATATTCAGTTAATCCTTTTTACTTAAGAAAATAACCAATTAGGCGTTGTTATTACCCCGCAGTGGTCACACTCATAACCAGGCAATTGATTCAACTCTTCTTGAAAGCCACCGTCACGTAAGGCAGAAATAAACGCTTGTATATCATCATCTTTTTCATTTTCTAGCGCGTAGGCCCACAGGTAATACTCTTTGATGATTGGCGCAAAGCCAAGTTCAAAACGGCGTGCTGCGGCTTCAACACCAAAGCCGACATCTGCCATATTTGATGCAATGTGTGCGGCAATGGCAGAGTGAGTAAACTCCTGATTTTCGTAGCCAGAAATTTCATTTGTATTGATATTTTTGTTAGCAAGAATTTGTTCGAGGAGTTCTCTCGTGCCGGATTTATATTGACGATTAATAAAACGCAAATTTTCTTTGCGTAGATCTTCTATTTGGCTGAGTTGATAGGGGTTGTTGGCTTGAAAAATTAAGCCTTGCTGGCGGCGCACAAAACGAATAATACCAAAACGCTTTGGATCTAATAATTTTTGGTAGCTTGCCTTTTGTGCAGGCACCTCCATGCCAATAGGTAAGTGAAAACCAGCAATGCGGCAGCGCCCTTCATTTAATGCAATTAACGCATGTTGGGGGGCGTGGTATTGGATTTCGACTTGGTATTTTTCGGTATGCTGTGTCATCAAAGCAACGGCATAACCATGGCTAGCATAAATTTTTACGATAGGTGTTGCATCAACCATAGTGCTTTGTAGCTCAACATTAAGCTCCGTTGCCAAGCTTTCCATCTCCGGGTGCAGTCTCGCCTCAATACGTTGATTGCTCCATAGCAGCTTTTGCCCGAGTGCTGTTAGTTGCGCACCACGACCTTTTTCCATCAGAACTAATGGACTATTAAAAAAGGTCGTACTCTCGTTGAGTAAATTCCATGCATGGCGATAGGATAGACCGCATTCCTGCGCTGCGGTGGTTAAACGTCCACGGCGGTTAATATGCTCTAATAGAGGAAGGACCATTGGATGTAGGCGGTTGCCGTTATGATCTTCAAAGCTCCATTTTGGTAAAATATTAATATGCATGAAATATCATATTCTTGTCTGATTTTGCCTATGTTAAGGTATATAAATGGTATTAATACCATTTATATGCGCTATTGATTTCATATTTATACTGAATTTATCGCGTGATTACTAGCTTTTTGATCAATTTTTTTGAATCGACCAAATAAGTGTCAAAATACATAGCCTTAAGTGGTGTATTAAACCAGTAATTAACAAAGTAATATCACTAATTAGTATCGGATATTTCTATTAGATAAAAGTAAGCGAGAATAAGCCTGATGAGTAGTAGTTTACCCAATGCAACACCTTCAAAGGCAGTAGCTGTTGATGCGGCACATCTGTCTGCGATTACAAGCCATATAGACAATAACGAGCAGAAGCCCGGTCCTCTATTACCCATTTTGCATGATATTCAAAATGATATTGGCTATATTCCTGATGCGGCTATTAGTGAGATTTCAAAACGTTTAAATCTATCGCGTGCAGAAGTACACGGCGTTGTTAGTTTTTATCATCACTTTAGTACCAAGCCTCGTGGCCGCCATATTGTCGAGGTGTGTTGTGCTGAGTCTTGTCAGGCCTTAGGTGGGCGAGATCTGCAAAAACATGCAAAAGAAAAGCTTGGTCTTGATTGGTATCAGACTTCCAAAGACGGCGAAATCACATTAGAGCCTGTTTATTGCTTAGGTAATTGTGCATGCTCTCCTGCGGTACGCGTTGGCAAACAAATACTGGGTCGAGTCGATAATGAAGACTTTGACGAGCTTATCGAAGAATTAACAACGGTTCCCGTTACCTTAATGGAGGGCCGCTAATGTCCGCACACAACAAAGTTTATATCCCGCGTGATTCGTCCTCTCTCTCTATGGGAGCCGAGAAAGTCGCTGTGGCTTTTCAGCTAGCATTGCAAGCATCAGATTCAAACGACACAACCATTATTCGTAATGGTTCGCGCGGCCTCTATTGGTTAGAGCCAATGGTCGAGGTTGATACACCCGAAGGTCGCGTTGCCTATGGGCCAGTTAAAGCGCGTGATGTCGAGAGCTTGATTGCACAGGGCATGCTAGAGGGTAAACAAGATCATCCATTATCTTTAGGCTTAACCGAAGAGATTCCTTACCTTAAAAAACAACAGCGCCTTACCTTTGCACGTGCAGGTATTATTGATCCAGTAAGCCTTGATGACTATCTAGCAACCGATGGCTATACAGGGCTTAAGCGTGCGATTGAGCTTGCTCCGCAGGCGATAGTAGACGAGGTTAAAGAGTCGGGTCTTCGTGGCCGCGGTGGCGCTGCATTCCCAACAGGTATCAAGTGGCAAACAGTCCTAGGTGCTGAGGCCTCTCAAAAGTACATTGTTTGTAATGCCGATGAAGGTGATTCGGGTACCTTTGCCGACCGCCTACAAATGGAGGCTGATCCTTTTGGGTTAATCGAAGGCATGACAATTGCGGGTTTAGCGGTTGGTGCGACACAGGGTTATATTTACTTACGCGAAGAGTACCCACATGCTCACGAAATACTCGACGAGGCCATCGCCATTGCCGAGCAAAACAATTACCTTGGTGATAACGTTTTGGGTTCTGGTAAAGCGTTTTACCTAGAGGTGCGCTTAGGTGCTAAAGCCTATATTTGTGGTGAAGAGACAGCCCTGCTTGAAAGCCTAGAAGGCAAGCGTGGCATGGTGCGGCCTAAGCCCCCAATTCCTGCGCTAGAAGGTTTGTTTGGCCAGCCTACAGTGGTTAATAACGTGCTCTCTCTCTCTACCGTTGCTATTATTTTAGCCAAAGGCGCCGACTTTTATAAAGATTTTGGTATGGGGCGCTCGTTGGGAACTATGCCTTTCCAGCTGGCGGGTAACCTTAAATACGCGGGCCTTGTTGAAATGGCCTTTGGTATAACACTCAAAGAGTTACTCTACGATTTTGGTGGTGGTAGCTTTAATGGTAAGCCTTTGCGCTCGGTACAAGCTGGTGGTCCATTGGGCACCTATTTGCCAGAGTCTCAGTGGGACGTGAAAATGGACTATGAAGAGATGGCTGCCCTCGGTGCTGTGCTTGGTCATGGTGGCGTTGTTGCCTTTGACGACAGTGTCGATATGGCAGAGCAGGCGCGATTCTCTATGGAATTTTGTGTTGTTGAATCTTGCGGTAAATGTACGCCATGCCGTATTGGCTCAACCCGTGGGGTTGAAGTTATTGATAAAATCCGTGCCGGTGAAGACCGCGAAGATAACATAGAGTTACTAGAAGAGCTCTGTGAAACTATGGTCGATGGCTCTTTGTGTGCAATGGGTGGCATGACGCCATTCCCAGTACAAAGCGCACTAAAACATTTTAGTGAAGATTTTTCTTAAATAGATTTATTGAACATAAATAAAATATCTTTTCGGATAAATATTTTGTTATTAATGCATAGCCATAAAAGCTAATGTGAGGTGATACATGTTACAACGTTCTGATTCGGTTAACCCTGATACATCTGGCCTAAGTTCTGTAGGTACAGGTACCGTTGCCGCACCCATGATCTTTGACCCACGTACCGATATAGACCCCGATAAAGATTACGGTACGCCAGCGCCAACCAACGATCCCACCCCTGTTGGTGAGCTAATTAGCCTGCGCATCGATGGTAAAGAAGTGCGTGTGCCTCAAGGCACTTCGGTGCTTCGTGCGGCAGCTATGGCTGATATTAATATTCCTAAACTATGCGCCACCGATAGCCTCGAAGCCTTTGGTTCGTGTCGCCTATGTTTAGTACAAATTGAAGGTCGTCGTGGTTATCCAGCCTCTTGTACAACGCCTGCCGAAGAAGGCATGGTGGTTAAAACGCAAAACGACAAAGTGGCTAAGCTGCGTCGTAATATTATGGAGATGTACATTTCTGATCACCCGCTAGATTGTTTAACCTGTTCGGCCAATGGTGATTGTGAACTACAAGATATGGCCGGTGTAGTCGGCTTACGTAATGTGCGCTATGGCTATGAAGGTGATAACCATCTCGATGCTGAGAAAGACGAATCTAACCCGTATTTCACCTTTGACCCGAGTAAATGTATTGTCTGTTCGCGCTGTGTGCGCGCTTGTGAAGAAACCCAAGGTACCTTTGCATTGACTATCTCGTCTCGTGGTTTTGAGTCCAAAGTATCGCCAGGCCAAGACCAACCTTTTATGGATTCAGAATGTGTGTCTTGTGGTGCTTGTGTACAAGCGTGTCCAACGGCGACATTATCTGAAAAATCCATTATTGATAAAGGTCAGCCTGAACACTCAGTGATTACTACCTGTGCTTATTGTGGTGTAGGCTGTGCTTTTAAAGCCGATATGAAAGGTGACGAAGTTGTACGTATGACACCATGGAAGGGGGGTAAAGCCAACCGTGGACATTCCTGTGTTAAAGGCCGTTTTGCCTTTGGTTATGCAACCCACACTGACCGTATTACTACACCTATGATTCGTGACTCCATCGATGAGCCATGGCGTAAAGTCTCTTACGAAGAAGCATTTACTTTTGCTGCTAGCCGCATCAAGGGTATTCAAAAAGAGTTTGGTCGTAACGCCGTTGGTGGTATTACTTCTTCTCGTTGTACCAATGAAGAAACTTACCTCGTGCAAAAACTGGTACGTGCTGCCTTTGGTAACAATAACGTTGATACCTGTGCACGTGTTTGTCACTCGCCAACGGGCTTTGGATTAAAGGCGACCTTTGGTGAATCTGCCGGTACACAAACCTTCGACTCCGTAGAAAAAACCGACGTGATGATGGTGATTGGTGCTAATCCTACTGATGCCCACCCAGTATTTGGCTCGCGTATGAAAAAACGCCTACGTGAAGGCGCAGAGCTTATTGTCGTTGACCCACGTAGTATCGACTTGGTCAGTGGCCCACATGTTAAAGCCAACCACCACCTACAATTATTGCCGGGTACTAATGTTGCTTTTATTAACGCAATGGCCCACGTGATTATTGATGAAGGTTTAGAGTCGACAAAGTCAATTCAAGAGCGTTGTGATGTTGAGTCCTTCGAGACTTGGAAAGCGTTTATTAGTGATAAACGTCACTCACCTGAAGAGACAGAAAAATACTCGGGCATTCCAGCGGCTGAATTACGTGCGGCTGCAAGGCTTTATGCCACTGCTAATAATGCGGCTATCTATTATGGATTAGGAGTAACTGAGCACTCGCAGGGCTCAAGCATGGTAATGGGTATTGCTAACCTTGCTATGCTCACAGACAACATTGGTCGTGAAGGTGTAGGTGTTAACCCGCTTCGTGGTCAGAATAATGTTCAAGGCTCTTGCGATATGGGTTCTTTCCCGCACGAGCTACCCGGTTACCGTCATATCTCGGGTGATGAAGTACGTACTCAGTTTGAAAAAGCATGGAATGTGAGCCTTGACCCTGAACCCGGTTACCGTATTACCAATATGTTAGACGCAGCTGTTGAGGGCACTTATAAAGGTCTATATGTACAAGGTGAAGATATTGCACAGTCTGATCCAAACACGCATCACGTTGAGCAGGCACTTAAGAACCTCGATTGCCTAATTGTGCAGGATATTTTCTTAAACGAAACGGCTAAATTTGCTCATGTATTTTTACCGGGCTCAAGCTTCTTAGAAAAAGACGGCACCTTTACTAATGCCGAGCGCCGTATTTCGCCTGTGCGTAAAGTCATGGAGCCACTGGGTGGCTTATCGGATTGGGAGGTCACACTAGGCTTATCAAAAGCGCTAGGGTATGAGATGAACTACAACCATCCATCGGAGATTATGGATGAGATTGCATCGCTGACACCGACATTTACACGTGTGAGTTATGAGCGCCTAGATAAGGAAGGCTCACTGCAATGGCCATGTAATGACGAAACACCTGATGGCACGCCCATTATGCATATTGAAGAATATACGCGAGGCAAAGGTAATTTTGCATTAACAGAATACGTAGCAACGGAAGAGAAAGTTACCAAACGCTTCCCAATGTTGTTAACCACTGGGCGTATCTTGTCGCAATACAATGTGGGTGCGCAAACGCGCCGCACCGAGAACTCCTCATGGCATGGGGAAGATGTATTAGAAATACATCCACACGATGCAGAAGATCGCGGCATTGTCACGGGCGATAAAATTTCGCTAGCGAGTCGTGCAGGTGATACACAATTGCGTGCTTTAGTGACCAAACGTATGCAACCGGGCGTTGTTTATACAACATTCCATCATCCAGAATCCGGTGCGAATATTATTACCACGGATAACTCCGATTGGGCCACTAACTGCCCTGAATATAAAGTGACAGCGGTTCAGGTAAACAAAGTACTCAATACCGAGGACGCATCGGAATGGCAGGCACAGTTTGCTGAATTTACTAAAGAGCAGTTGGCCTATTTAGATAACTGATTTGAATAATTGTTAATTAAAGATTATTGAAAGTAATGAGCAGTTCATTGGATATCGACAAGTTATCACGCACTCAGGGCATTCGTAGCCGCGAAGTTATTATTCGCGGCCCTAATAATGCGTCTCAAAGCTCAGATCTAATTGCTGAAGAAAAAGCCGTGGCAATGGTCTATAACGGTATTAGCCATGCAGTAATGATGGCCACACCGCTGGATCTCGAAGACTTTGCCTTGGGTTTTAGCTTAACCGAAGGCATTGTTAGTGATAAAAGCCAATTCTATGGTGTTGATGTCATTGAATCTGAGCTTGGCTTTGAGTGCCAAATAGAAATCCCCAGTGCGGCTTTTATGCTACTCAAACAGCGTCGCAGGCATCTGAGTGGTCGCACCGGTTGTGGTATTTGTGGACTCGAATCACTAGAGGCGGTGGCACCTGATTTAACGGCTATTGAGCCATTGCAAGAGACCGGTATCAGCGTTACAAATAATGGCGTTACATCTCTCATTAAGCCTCAGTTACCGAGCTTTGATAGTGTCGATAAAGCACTTAAACAATTGCAAGCACAGCAAGAGCTACGTGCTCAATGCGGTGCTGTGCATGCGGCTGCCTTTGCTGATTATAATGGTGATATCACCTTATTAAGAGAAGATGTTGGCCGACACAATGCATTAGATAAACTGTTAGGTGCTTTATCTAAGCAGTCTTGTGCTACAGAACAAAGTAAGCAACAAGGTTTTATTGTTGTATCCAGTCGTGCTAGCTACGAAATGGTCTATAAGAGCGCGGTAAGGGGCATTAAAACCCTAATTGCTGCATCTGCACCAACAGCCATGGCGATTGAGCTTGCCGAGCAAGCAAATATGAATTTAATTGGTTTTGTGCGCGAAAGTCGGCAGTTAATTTACTGCCAGTCTCAGTAAACAATAGTCAGTAAAAAAACAGTACGCTAAGAAATAGTTAAGGAGTATATGTGAGCGCAAATGAATTAAGCCATCTTGTAAAAATGGCTAACCAAATAGCATCGAATATTGGTTTAGGTAGCACAGAAGACGAGGCCGTTGATAAAGTAGTTAATCATATTAGCTTATTTTGGGCGCGTCCTATGCGCGAAAAGATTTGTGCAAATATGCAAGAGTCAGCCGATGATTTAAACCCAATTGCGACAAAAGCACTGGTACAAATTAACGCCAAATTATAAAATTGTAGGATATTCATTCTAAATACGTGCGTATAGTGGAGTAACGTCGAATGATAGATTCTACTGATCATTTTCAAGGTTTAGTTTCCTATGTGGTTAGCAGTATTAATAAAATGCTAACGACTGGTAACATCGTTACACCTATTGCGCTGGTAGTAAACAGAGATAGCAGCATCGAAGTTGTTAAAGCCAATGCTACTAGCGAAAAAATAGTCGATCATGTTGGCCTAATCCAAGCACAGTTGAGAAAAAAAGCCGAGAAATTTGAAATAATTACAAGCTGTGTAGCCTATCCTGATTATGCTAATAATCAAATTATTGCCTTTCTAGAAAATGACGACAATTATTGTGTTAAATTACTGATGCCTGTTGTTAACAGAAATGGCCTAAAACTTAATGCCGATAAAATAACCACAGAGCAAGGTGCAGTCTATATATTCCCACTAAAGCAGCTGCACTAAATATCAAACCCTGGTTAAATTGATGATTTACATTAGGAGTTTTTGGTTAAAGCTTATTGGCACCTGTATACAATAAAATCACAGAAAAGTATTAACTCTTGGTTATGTTAAATTGCTCGCCATACCATTATCTATTTTAATCACAAGCGTAATAAAACTGCTAACTCGGGCGATAATAGTTTCAATATTTTATATCGATACTTCCATAGCTTGGTTCGTGTTTAGATATATCATGTTTTTTAGGCATGCTTTGTCGGTTATCACCAATACTGGCTTGTATGTTTAAGCGTTCATCTCTTGGCGGCATGCCCATATAATCTCGATAGCATTTACTAAAGTGCGGAGTAGATACAAAGCCACAGGCAGTGGCTATTTCTATAATAGATAATGATGTCTGCTTTAATAACTGCCTTGCACGCATAAGCCTAAGTTTTAAATAATAACGCGAAGGCGTACAACCCAAATATTTTTGAAAAAGCCGCTCAAGTTGCCTGCGAGAGGTACTCACGTAACTGGCGAGTTCATCTAAAGCGATGGGTTCTTCTAAATTACTCTCCATTAGGGATACCAGCTCAACTAATTTGGGTTGTGTGCTTCTTAAAGAATGGCGCATAGGTACACGTTGATAATCTGTTTCTGTACGCACGCGGTCGCAAATAAACATATCGGAAATAGCCACGACTAATTCGCTACCGTATTGCTGATGTACAAGTGCCAGTATCATATCGAGTGGCACAATACCGCCGGAGCTAGTGAGCCTGTCCTGTGATAAAGAATATAAATGATTATTGTGCTTGGCTTTGGGGAAGTTCTCGCTGATAGAGGGAATACATTCCCAATGCGCACTAAACTCTCGACCATCTAATAAACCTGCTGCGGCTAATACATAAGCACCGGTGCAAATGGCACCTAATTGAATGCCTTTTCGGTCTAATTGTTTTAGCCAATTGAGTTGTGCCTTGGTATAACTATGGGTGATATCGAGCCCGCCGACAACAATGAGTGTATCGAGTTGAGCCCCCTGGCGAATATCGGCCTCAGCAGAAATCATAATACCATCACTCGATATAACAGGCTCGCCGTGTTCACTGATAACCACCCACTGATATAACTCCTCACTCGATAGCTGATTTGCCATACGTAAGGGGTCAATAGCCGATGCAAAAGCAATTAAGGTGAAATTATCGATCAGTAAAAAACCGATTCTTCGAGGCTTTTTAGGGGTGTTTGGCTTCATAGTTCTGGCCTGCCTACAGCGTTGTTATGTTTTTATAAGACACCGTTATTACATAAATATTCTGTTAATCATTGGATAATGGAGCTCAATAAATGTCAATTAAAACTCGTTGGTTGATTACAAAAAAATAGCAGTTCTTTTATTTTTATCGTCCTCTTTGTTTATGTTTGCCTCTTGGTTATTTAATAGTGACGATATTGCGACGCCACGTGTCGTTTATAGTGATTTACTCAGACCTAATAGCAATAGACTGTTTATATAATCAATTACCAACAACTAGGCATATTTTGACTCTGTGTCTTTTATTTTTCTCTGTTATTAATAAAGAGAGGCTCGCTAATGGCTGAACTTCCAAAAAAAGCAAACGTCGTCATCATTGGTCAGGGTGGCATTGTCGGCGCATCGGTTGTACATCACTTAATAGAGTTAGGTTGGGACGATATAGTGGGGCTAGATAAGTCGGCAATCCCTACGGATATTGGCTCGACCGCACATGCCTCGGACTTTTGTTACATGACATCCCATGATCACATGAGCTGTTACACCACAATTTATAGCCGCGAATTCTTCGAAAAAATGGGTAACTACACACGCGTAGGTGGGCTAGAAGTTGCCCGTGTGGGTGACGACGAGCGTATGGAAGAGCTAAAGCGTAAAGTGGGCTCTGGTAAGGCATTTGGTACCAATGTGAGCTTAATTAGTGCCAGCGAGGCCAAAGAGAAATTCCCCTTGCTAGAAGAAGACATGATCCAAGGTGCCTTGTGGGATCCCGATGCTGGGCTTGTCTCGCCGCGCTCGCAAACCGTGACAGGTATTTTGATTGAGAACGCCGTCGCCACGGGTAAATTAACCACCTTTGCTAATACACCCGCTACGGGCATCGACGTGCAAGAGGGGCGTATTCGTGGTGTACAAACTGACAAAGGCTATATAGAGGCCGAACACGTCGTGGTATGTGCAGGTATTTGGGGGCCGCTTGTTGCTGATTTAGCTGACGAAAAGCTCCCAATGATGCCGCTATGCCATCCATTGACCTTCTTTGGCCCCTACAACGAATTTGAAGGTACGGGTAAAGATATTGGCTTTCCTTTACTGCGTGACCAAGGTAACTCCGCGTATATGCGCGATACCGGTGACCCAACAACGGCCGAGGGAGGGCAAATAGAGTGGGGTTACTACGAAGAAAATAACCCGCGCCTAATACGACCAAGAGATATTCTAGAGCAGGAAGATGCACGCCTATCACCTTCGATGCTGGACCTCGATATCGAGCAAATAATGGAGCCCCTAGAGCGTGCTATGGAACTTACGCCAATATTGGGTGAGTTGGGCTTTGACGAAAAACACTCCTTTGATGGCTTGCTATCTGTTACTGCCGATGGTGGCTCACTTGTGGGCGAATCACCCGATACACGTGGGCTTTGGATATGCGAGGCAGTATGGGTAAAAGATGGCCCTGGTATGGGTAAAATACTTGCTGATTTAATGACCCACGGTAAAACCGAGTTGGATATTTTTGGGATCGATATCGCACGATTTTACCCCATCCAAAAATCCGAGAATTATACCTATGAGCGTTGCTACGAATCTTCCTTTAAAATTTATAACCCACCCATTCATACGCGTGAGCCTTATACAAAGGGCCGTAATCTGCGTCGCAGCCCATTTTGGCCACGAGAAAAAGAACTCGGTGCGCACTTTTTAGAAGCAGCCGGGTGGGAGCGGGCCCAAGCCTACGCGGCTAACGAGTACTTACTAGAAAAATACGCCGACCAAGTACCTGTACGTGAAAATGAATGGGACAGCCGTCACTTTTGGCGTGTGGCTAATGCTGAGCAACTAGCTATGAGTGAGAGCGTAGGTATGGTTAATGTCTCGCACTTTGCGATATTTGATGTATCGGGCAAGGATGCTGAGGCACTAATGGAATATTTAAGTGTGGCCAAAGTGGGCGGCACAACACCATTAAACAAAGGAGTATATACCCACTTCCTCGACGAGCAAGGCGGTATTCGCTCGGACTTAACCATTGTGCGTATGATGGAGGATCACTTTCGAGTGATGTGTGGGGGTGATACGGGCCATCGAGATTATATTTGGATGAAGCGCATGGCCGAGACCAAAGGTTATAGTGTTTACATAGAGGAACGCACAGACCAGATTGCAACCCTAGGGCTTTGGGGGCCAGATGCGAGAGCGACTTTGGAGTCTATCGTCGATAAACCCGAAGAGCTAAGCGATGAAAACTTTCCCTACGTTACTACTAAGGAGATTAGTGTTAGTGGTATCCCTATATGGGCGTTTCGTATCTCTTATGTGGGCGAGCAGGGTTGGGAGCTTTACATACCATTTAGCTACGGCATCACTTTGTGGGATATGCTCATTGAGAAGGGCGTAGTCCCCGTTGGGGCTGAAACCTACGGTACCAGCAGACGCTTAGAAAAAAGCCTACGCCTACAAAACGCTGACTTGCTAAGCGAATACAATCTGTATGAAGCAGGGTTATCGCGCCCTAAAGTAAAAGAGGCCGACTTTAATGGAAAAGCCGCCTACTTAGAACAACGCGCGCGTGACTACCAACCCGCTTATCTATGCACCATGACGATGATGGAAAATACTGATGCCAAAGGTGTAGCACGCTACCCTGTTGGCCAATGGCCTATAGTTGATCCTAGCACAGGTGATATCCTCATTGATTCACAGGGCCGCCGTTCCTACGCAACCAGTACCTCATACGGCCCATCGATTGGTAAAAATATTATCTTGGGTTACTTACCTTATGAGTACGCAAAAGAAGGTAATGTGCTTGTTATAGAATACTTTAACGAACCGTATAAAATTAAAATAGAGGCAGTCGGGTGTAAGCCACTTTATGACCCAGAGAACAAAAAGCCGAAGTCTTAAACTCTACCTTATAAAAATCAATGGTGGATGATTAAAGGCAGGTTTTTATGATTGGTTTTATCTGAGAGATAATAACCCATACATCATTTGCAATATAATATAAGAATACGGTATACATGGAGTTATAAGTATCGCAATAGAATGATACTGGAAACAACAATATACTCTAATGGTTTAGGTATTTTAAGCGCTGAGTCCTTTCACATTTATTTGGCAATACTTGCTTGTGAGGTATTGATAAAATATAGTAGGCTAAGAAAAACACTGCTGCCCCTATTGTTTTCTCGAAAGTATTTCCTCATTAACGAAGGTATTGTAGTTACTAAGTATAAGGAAAATAAAAATTCATGCTTACTACATTTGTTAAACCGCTGTTGATTTTTTCTCTTTTTTTCTCTTTGCAGGTACTGGCTTCAAAAGATATCCGTATGAAGGATGTGAGAGATTTAGCGAAAAGTCCAGTCGACGAAATACTTGATCAAGAGACTATTCAGATATTCTCGATGGAGAATTATTGGAAATCCGTACATGGTAGAAATAAACCCTTAGTTGTGTTTTTTTACTCGAATAATCATGGTCCTTCTCAAAGGCTTGCGACATTAATTAAGCATGTATCCCCAAGCTACATAAATAAACTGTCCTTTGCTCGTATAAAAGTCAGTGAAAAAGGAAAGCCTGCTAAAGAGCTAGCAAAGCAATTGAATGAGAGATTTAGTTTGGATAGCACGCCAGGAATCTTATTTTATGACAACAGTGCCAATTCGGATATGATTCTGGAGCATGAAGATTATATTGATGCAGATTTTAAAGAATTTCGCACGCCTAGCATGTTGTTATGGAAGACATATTATGTTGCAGTAAGGAAAGAGCTTGATGCGTTGTTGGCTGACTAATAATTATGGTAGCTTATTCGACCGCGTTACCAACGATTGGTAGTTGATGCTATCGTTATTAGAATTTTCCGTAATCTAAAAAGTAACTGCGCATTTGTGCTGTTTATTCTCTACAAAAATAAATTTTTGCTAATTTGCCAAGCTCTCTTTCACTCCATGTAAACCTTAAAAGTATAATAAAATCAGCGGCTTAAAAAATAGCAGGGTAGATAATACGCCAAACAAAAGTGACAAAGTGGTCCAGCTCACTTTGTTGTCAAGCAATTATTGTTAAAAAATAGAAATTTATTATTTAAATCAAAGTGTTAATATAGATGTTTTATAAATATAAAAGGTAGAAAGCGCGCCCGCACTATATACAAATATAATGAATAAAAATGATTAAAGACATCGAAATTAAAAAACTGCCGCCAGAAATAGAGATATGCGGCATGATTAAAAAGCCTGTTCGGGGAATTACTGAAGAGGGAGAAACCATCTATGAAGACGATATACAAGTAGAGCTGAAAAATGTCGGAAAAAAATGTTTATCATTTGTTGACTGCAATCTTTCGTATCGTAACGAGAGAGACGAATTTATTGGTTGTGACTCTGATGGTAGTCTTTCATTAGTTAAACCTAATGAGACTCTATTCGTTTCTATACCAATGCTTGCCCCAGAAAATACTTCTAAAAAAGTATTAGAGGTTACTGTTTTGGCTGCTGAAAGTATCTTTAGTAAATATATATCATGGGTTTTATTAGGTGTGGTAACTATTTTTTGGGTATATCAAAACTATTTCACATAATATGCATAGTAATGTTGTCAGTCGGACGCCTTTTCCGCTGTTCGTTTTTGTGCTTGAATAGCACACCACTCATAACTACAAAGTCGCCGCTTACAATGGGGTTAGTGGTTAATATGAAATTTGAAGAAGACGAAATAATTCAAATATTGAAAGATGGTAGAGATAAAGAGAAAATTAAAGCTATTCTTTCAAAGTTGTCTGCGAGAGAAGCAAAAGTATTACGTGAAAAACTAGGAAATAACTTACAACGTATTTCTAGTTTAGAAGAGCTTGGAAAGCATTTTAAGGTAACGCGAAAGCGTATCCAAGAAATAGAAGAAAGAACTTTAAAAAAGCTAAAAGGTAAAGGGCCAGACGATGATGGGCCAAGTATTGCTTAAACCACTAACAAAGCGTCTAAGCAAGGGCAAATATTTCGTTGCTTCGCAACTCCATATTTGCCGCTTGGCTTAGCGTTATACGCAAAAGAGAATTTTCTGTGGCTTTAACCGCTGAGCATTTTTTAGGTATTTACAGAGTTAGAAAATCTTGCCAAGACAAAGGCATAACTAACCCACCTAAATCCATTAAAGATTTTACAGCCGACTTTGTGAAAGAGCTTGAGAGTCTAAATAGTGAAGAAATTATCGAAATTAGAAAATCAGAAACTGGCAGGTCTCAATTCATAGTAGTAAATACTGGAAAAATATTAGCAGAAATTCCAAAAACGTGAAACCATATAACAAGTGTGTCATGCTCGTACGCAAAACCACGCGTGCGGGACGGCTTCCGGGTTACTCCAGCAGCCCCATACACAGGCGTTATATGCTTAGGTTGATCATGATCCACCCCAATTTTTAATTGACATTAAGAAGTTCTTCAACCAAGATCAGTGTATGAATACAACTTTTACGCAACTCAGAGTTCGAATTATCATCATTCCATAGGAATGGTGGGATTTGTAATGTATTAAGAATTTATCAAACCCGCCCTTGAGGCGGGTTTTCTATTTCTGCTTCTTGGGATTAAACCTAGTTGGAGGAACTAGAATGAAAAAAGTAGCAATATTTGGCAAGCCTGGTAATGGTAAATCCACTTTAAGTAAAAAGCTGGCTTCAACTACCGGTATACATTTGTATCCTTTAGATTCAATTTTATATACACCAAATGGAAAAGAAATAGATCGAAAGAGTTACGAAGATACACACGAGAAAATCCTATCTTTAGATGAATGGATTATTGAAGGTTTTAGCCCAATGAACTCATTGGATACCTTCAACAGACGGTTAGAAGAGGCTGATACTCTTATTTATATAGATTTGCCTTATTTTGTGACTTATTGGCTGGTAACAAAACGACTTATTAAAAGTGTGTTCCAAAAGCCAGAAGGCTGGCCCGAAGGAAGCTCGGTATTAAAGGGAACACTAAAAAGTTATAAAGTATTAAAGCTTTGTCCAAAATTTTGGAATGATAGTTTCTTGCAAAGGGTAGAAAAACTGTCGATTGACAAGTCATTACATGTCATTCGATCCGTTTCTGAGTTAAATAGCTTTGTGGAGAAAAATGTACAATAAGTCGCATATAACAATGCCAACTATCTGACGGCTTTTCCGTTGTTCGTTTTTGTGCTTGAATAGCACACCACTTACAACTACAAAGTCGCCCCTTACAACGGGGTTATGTGTAAATCATGGTGAAAAAATTAGGGATTGTAATTATAGGCTTAATAATTTTAGTTTTATTGTCTCCATTATTTCTGTATTGGTGGGGGCTTTCAAACTTAGAGGGATTGCCTCAACCTTCCCAAATTAAGCTAACATTTGAGCAAGAGTTAGAGATATGGCAAAAGGAGAAGGAAACAGGTAACCCAGCTGTAAAGGAAATAACTGTATATGGTTATATTCTAAGTTTTAACTGCAACATTGAGGTTGGGTTATATGCTCAAAAATGCATGTCTAAATACCCAGGATTAAGAGTTAGTGCTTTGGCTATTCGCAATCAAGTTGCTAAGCAAGTTTATGGCAGAGGTAATACAGTTTGGCACTTTACATGGGCTGCATATTCTATTTGGGTAACACGTAACTGGGATGTGCATCAAATACTAGCAACATACCATGAAGCCTACAACACATAACAAGTTACTTAAAACACTCGCTGAGTTACGTCAAATTTGGAAAAGTCGTGCCTTTTAGTAAGGCGTTCTGTGACATAGAGGAGTTAAGTAAAATTATGGGTACACATTTTTGGTTTAAATCTGCTTATCTAAAAATTATTAAAGGTGAAGATGAAGAAACTAACCCAATGCGCTACGGAAAAAGCGTAGCAGAATGGATTAGTGGTGTGCTCAATAGAAATGGTTTTCAATCTGAAGTGCATCCGGATGATTGGGGCTGGCGTGTCGACTGTACAAATGACCCTTGCCCAATTTGGATAGGTTGTGGAAATGTTGATGAGCTAGACACTAATGGCGAATTTGTCACTCCAACTAATAACAGTATTACTTGGCATTGCTTCATAGAAGCTGATACCCCATTTTTTAGTAAGTTGTTTAAGAAGATAAATCCAGAACAGAAAATTGTAGAGTTAGCTAAGTTACTAACTTCTGAGCTAGAGAATACTGATCATATAACAGAAGTGAGGAGCCATGACGCGCGAATAAGTTAGTTAACTACGCACCATTGTCGCTGGACAGCCTATGCGCTGTTTCATTTTTCGTAAATGGGATGTTATGGTTCGATATGAAATTTTTCTATGAGCTCATAAAAAACTACAAAGCGACTTATCTATCTAAAAAGCGCTATTATGATATTACGCCGATGCTAGGGCTTTTATTTATAATAACTGGTTTGGCAATTTTTCGCAGAGTAAATATACCGTGAAGAAAAAAATATTCATTATTCCAATAATGCTAGCGATAGCATTTATTCCCTATCAATATGGAAGAGCTATCTGGTATCCAGTAGCCATACAGTTTATGGGCAAAAAAACAGTAGAAGATGTCATTTCTCTTTATGGAGAAAACTCAAAGAAAGAGCTAGAGCCTCTCTTTATAAAAAAAGGGCTTTCTTATCCTCCGAATAAGCTCGCTTTAGTTGCTTTTAAAGATACAGGTATATTAGAGCTATGGGCTTCCGATGATACCGATTATAAATTGGTTACTTCATATCCTATTAAAGCTGCAAGTGGCAAATTAGGTCCTAAGTTAAGGGAGGGTGACAGACAAGTGCCTGAGGGCGTATATAAAATTACCGGTTTTAACCCAAATAGCTCATTTCATTTATCTATGAAGCTCAATTACCCTAATGATTTCGACTTAATGCATGCAAACAAAGAAGGGAGAGATCAGCCAGGAACTAATATATTTATTCATGGGCGAGCCACTTCGATAGGCTGCCTTGCTATGGGGGACTCTGTTATTGAGCAGTTATTTTCTCTAGTTTATGCCACTGGCAGATCAAATACTCTTGTACTTATTTCGCCAACAGACCCATCTAAAAGTAGCTTAATTCCACCTAGCAATTCACCTGGGTGGGTATCAGTGCTCTATAAAGATATTGAGTTGGCGTACGGTAGAATAAATAGGATATAACGAGCCAAAGTGTCGGCGCCCAATGACAGGTGCACTTTTAAATATACTCCTGATCTGATCTCAAAAAACACCTAGCTTATATTTTAAGCGCTAGTGTGAGATAAAGTAATGGATAAAACATATTGGTATACTATCAGGCTTATAATTAAAGATGAGCTTCTGCGTGGACGAAAATGGATATTAGCCTTAATATAATCCTAAGTAAAAATTATCTTTATAGCGAGTGATAAAGATAAATGGATGGGATAAGTATCATATTGGTAGTAGTTCTTTTTTTGGCAATCTGGATAACCATAATTGCACTCTTTCATATTATTCGAACCGACATATATGATAAAAAGCAAAAAGTAATCCAGTGCCTTTTAGTATTTGCTTTGCCTGTTATTTTTTCAATTGTTACACTATCCATTATATTTAATCACTATAGACAAGATCCTTATTCGAAAAACCCTGTGCGTGTTGGTTTCTTTCTTGTCGATTTAATAGTATTGTCAGCTTTTACCAGTAATATAAGTCATTCGTCAGCGACTAATATAGATCAGAGTGTTGATGTAGGTGCAAGTAAAGATAACATTGGCGGGTTAGATTAAAGTATTTTAATAAATTAATTAATTTTTATAGAGGTAATAATAATGAATGGAGCTGGTGGGAGCCCTGGTGGTATAGGGCATTTTTTTATAGGGCTGTTAATGATGAGTGGCGGTTTTTATATGTTGCTGAACGCGATAGTTGTCACTTCCAGTTTTGGTCTAGGGTCACGACTATACAGCTTTAATGCTTTAGGTGCTGGTGTTGGTATTACAGGCGGTATGGTAATAATTCCATTTATCTTTGGTATTGGCTTCATATTTTATAATTCGAGAAACCCTTTAGGGTGGTTGTTATCAATTGGTTCAATTACAGCATTAATTTTTGGGGTTATATCCACTGTTCGTTTTAGTATGCGTACCATGAGCTCTTTTGATCTTATTATTATTCTAATTCTTGCGGTAGGTGGCTTAGGGCTTTTTTTACGTTCATTAAGAAGTATCAATTCCCGATATAGCTAGTTTGCTATTGTTGATAGTGTCTTATAGGAGTTTACAAAAAATATATTTATCGAGTAAAATAAATGCTATATAAAAATGATAGATAATAAAAAATTTAAAATAATAATCAGTTTTTTTGTTATCTTGTTATTCGTAGTGCAGTTCATAGCCAGTGTTTTGGGATCACCGGTATTTGTCACTCAGCCGCCAATAGAGTGGGGTTTACATCCTGGCTGTGTTGAATTTTTGGAATCTTATTACAATAAGACAATTGAGGAATCTACAATATTTGGGTTGGTTTATGTGATGATTATTCTAACTTTGCTGTGGTTTCCAAAAAAATAAAGGTAAAAGTAATACACGTAAAAGGCATTAGAACAGATATTGGCTTTTATTATTTTTACCCAATAGCCATTGTGAACTTACAATGTCCATTAAAGTGTAACTACGAATATATTCCATCTGGGGTTTTATATTTTGACGGGTTACGAGCGTTATACAGAAAAAATTAGTTTATGATTAATATTGATAAATCCAATATGTTTGGTAAAGGAAACCATAGAGAGTGTTATATACACCCCGATAATAAAAACCTCTGTATTAAAATTGTTGTGGATGATAGTTTGAGTGACCGGCAGAATCAACGCGAGCAAAAGTATTATCGACATCTTGAAAAGAGAAATATTTCATGGGATATGATATCCCGATATCATGGTGATGTAACTACTAGTTTGGGTGAAGGTTCTGTTTTTGATTTAATTACGGATCAAGATGGTGATGTATCAAAAACATTGAGCTATTATCTAGATTCAAAAGAGCTAACAGAAAAAGAGTGCAATAGCATAGCAAAGTTATTAAATTTGCTTAAAGTGTATTTGTTAGAGCAAAGGGTTATAGCAAGGCTAGCACCTAGAAATGTTGTGTGCCAACGAAAGGATAATGAAATTATACAGTTATCCATTATCGACAATGTCGGTAATTCTCACTTTATCCCTATCTGTAATTATGATAATTTTTTGGCGAGGAGGAAAATAAAGAAAGAGTGGAACCGCTTTGTATCCCGTATGTTAACTAGTTACCCCAATCACAAAGTATTACAACTAATGCTCAATAGTTCGGTTTGAATGAAAGGGCGAGTGCATTGAGTATTTTGAATGCCACTTCTACTATAAAACCATTTATAGATATTAATTCCCCTTATTGGTGCTTGTTTTTTGCTCGCATAGTTTAAATTTAGACTAGGTTAAAGTTTTTACAAGCAAGTTAGGCATAATGGAGTCGGTGTTGAGTCTATGCCAAACCTATTTTGAATCACACCCGTATAAGTTCGGTAGAGTGCAAATACAGCATTTCTTCTATTGTCCTCGCTAAAATTCGCAGCTAAAATGCCAAGTAATTGAACAAAATAAAACCAATACGATAAAAACATGAATACTACCGCCGCAGCACCTGAAGTTTTTGAGCCTCTCGAGGATATTATTGAACCTAAATGGTGGACGGGTACGCCTGCTATTTCACCAGAGCTATTTACTATTGATGGTAGTGAATATCGCATTGCTGGTGCACCCTTGGCCCCAAGCGACGAGCTTGCCGAACGGATGCAAAAAACCTTTGATGACATTGGATTAGTACATGTTATTAATACGGGCCTAACCGACATGCAGGCTATGCGCCTTATTGCGACTCAGGTACTTAAAAACCAACGTAAATATGAAGGTGGTGCTAATCCACGGAAGGCATTACAGCCAAATGTTTACGAAGTAGGGGCGCCATTAATTGCAGCTTTGCACTACCACCATGAGATGGCCTACATAGGTTCAAGTACCAAGATGCTCGGTTTTATGTGTAACAAGATCCCCTCAGAAGGTGGCTATACCTACGTATCCGACAATGTGGCAGCGACCAAGTCTATTTTATCGACCCCTTTTGGCCAAAAGCTTAAAAAGTTGGGTATTTGTTATCACCGAGACCTCACAGACCGCGATGCTTTTAAAGATCGTGTTGAATACGGTGTTTATAATCACTGGCAGCTCTCGATGCTAACAGAGGACCCAGATGAGGCGATTGAAGAAGCTCGTGCTCGTGGTTTGACAGCAGAGTGGGGCGAAAATCGTAAATTAAAAACTCGATACATAACTTCTGCTTTTGAGTATTGCCCACAGCTTGACCGCAATTTACTTTACAGCAGTATGGCAGACGATGGCGCATGGTTTGATACATGGCCTCTTGTTCAGCACTTGCCAGCCGAAGAGCGCCCGTTAAAACTCACTTTTGGTGATCTCACTGAAATGACACGTGAAGAAAAGCAGTTGTTTATTGATATTTACGATCGACATGGTATGCCAATCCCTTGGAAGGTGGGTGACGTTGCCTTAATTTGTAACTACCGTTTTGCACATGGTCGCCCTGGTGTTGATCTTAAAGAAGGTGAAGAGCGTGAGCTTGGCGTGTTAATTGGCGAGTCTTTCGAGCGACAAGAAACATTCGACGATAAATGGTAGAGACGATTTTTATAAACGAAATACATAAATGAGTACCTTACTTGATCGGCTAAAAGCATCTCTAGATACCGCAACTTTAGTGTTAGGTAGCGATATTAGTGATAGATATTTTGCTGACTGGAGCGGTGCTCAACCTTGCCCACCTGCGGCATTGCTAAGGCCAAAAACAACTAACGAATTATCGGCAATAATGGCTTTATGCCATGAGTATAACCAGCCAGTGGTTGTGCAAGGTGGGTTAACAGGCCTGGCCGGTGGTGCTACTCCTCAAGTCGGTGAATTTGCTATCTCTCTTGAGCGAATGAACACTATCGAAGAAATCGATGCTACTGCTATGACGCTCACCACAGGTGCCGGTACTGCATTGCAAACCCTACAAGAAGCCGCTGCTGAGCATGATTTATTTGTTCCTATTGATTTGGGTGCTCGTGGCAGTTGCATGATTGGCGGTAATGTATCCACTAATGCAGGTGGTACCGAGGTTATCCGCTACGGTATGACACGTTCAATGGTATTGGGTGTAGAGGCAGTGCTTGCCGATGGAACAGTGATTAATGCCATGAATAAAATGGTAAAAAATAATTCAGGCTATGACCTCAAACATCTCTTTATTGGCTCCGAGGGAACCTTAGGTATCGTTACTCGCGTTGTTTTACAGTTACAGCCGCAGTCTCGCAGCACCCACACGGCATTATGTGCTCTTAATAATTACGAGTCAGCCACGAAACTATTAATTGAACTCAAGCGTAGTTTAGGCTCTGGTTTAACGGGCTTTGAACTTATGTGGGATAACTACTACGATAAAGTTATCGAGAGTGTTCCTAATGTGGTTAACCCATTTAAAAAGTCACACCCATTTTATTTGTTGGTCGAATATAAAGATAATGATAAAGCAGTTGGCGAGCAATGTTTTGAGTCGACGTTATTTGCTCAGTTTGAAGCGAGTTTATTAGCGGATGTGCTGATTGCCCAATCCCTTGAAGATGCAGCAGCGTTTTGGAAGATACGTGATGGTATAGGCGAACTACTGCAGAGTTTGGGACCGGTATCAAATCAAGATGTTAGTTTACCAGTTGCAGATATTGGCGTGTTTGCTAACGACCTTGATAAACGCCTTAAAGACAAATACGACAATATTGGCATATTGCAGTTTGGTCATATTGGCGATAATAATTTGCATGTTTGTGCCTACACAGGGCGGGGCGAAGATAAAGCCAATATCAATGAAGATATTATGCTGATGATTGGTGACTACGCGGGCGCTATTACCGCAGAACACGGTATAGGAGTACTTAAGCGCGATTACTTACCACTATCGAGAAGTGAGAGTGAAATTGCCTTGATGAAAACGATTAAGCTTGCAATGGACCCCAAAAATATTTTAAACCCTAGGCGGGTTATTTAACGCAAAGCTTTTGTAATTTTCCGATTTAAAAGTTTGCGTTAAATAGAATACAGATTTTTGTATAACAGTTATTTCTCTGCCTTAAAGCGTGAGACTAATTTAGAAAGATCCAGGGCTAACTGATCTAAATTGTCCGATGCAGTATCAACTTTTTCGGATAGCTCTTTTGTCTGTGAAGAATTATTATGAATATGTGTGATATTTTTATTAATCTCTTTGCTTACAGTGTGTTGCTGTTCAGCAGAAGCTGAAATTTGCGATATTATATCTTTAATAACAATAGATGAACTCATAATAGACTCAAAAACCTCACTGGTTTTTTGAGTTGAGCCTACCGTTTCCTCAATTTGTGTCATACTGCATGTCAGCTTCTCGGCTACATCTTCAGTTTGGTCTCTAAGGCGGCTCAACAGGCGGTCAATTTCTTCGGTGGATTCCGATGTGCGCCCAGCCAAAGTGCGAACTTCATCGGCAACGACGGCAAAGCCCCTGCCTTGTTCTCCCGCTCTGGCTGCTTCGATAGCTGCGTTTAAGGCTAATAAATTAGTTTGTTCTGCGATACTTTTAATCGTATCTAAAATCACAGTAATGTTATTAGATTCATCTGAGAGTACTCCCATAGCATTATTCGAATCGCTAAGCTCAACTTCAAGTTGACTAACAGATTTAACCGTTTGCTGAATTAATTGATGCCCTTGTTGTACTTGTTCTCGACTATCGTTTGATGCAGATGCAGCTTCAGAGCAATTTGAGGTTACTTCGTTAGATTTATCTAACATCTTCTGAAAAGAATTTGTTACTAACTCAACAGAGTCAAGCTGTTCATTTGCTACCGCGTGCATTTCTTTCGATAGTTGGCTCGAATGTTGAGAAATATCTTTAATGTCACCACTAGAATTTTTAATACGATCAACCAGAGTATGAATAGATTTTACAAAACTATTAAAAGCACTAGCCATTTGCGCAGATTCATCAGTTCCTTGAATATCCAAACGACGAGTTAGATCGCCTTCACCTTGGGCAATATTCTCTAAACCTTTTGCAATAACATTCATTGGCTTAGTGACGATATTGGCAACAATAAAGCCAATTCCCATAAATATAGCAACCATGGCAATAGCGACTAAAAAAATATATTCCGTCAAGTTATCAGCTTGTTCATATACTTCTGATTCAGGAATTAGGCCGATAAAATCCCATCCTAATACAGGTGATTTGTATTTATTGGCAAACCAGATATCACCGTTGATACTGAGTTTGATCATACCATCAAAGTTGGCTGCTAGTTCTTTGTGGGAGTCACTAACAGAGGCTAAACTCTTAAAATTATTTTTTGGATTACTAGGATCGGCAAGTACAGTTCCAGTATCTTCAATCAACATAATATAACCATGCGCACCAAATTTAACGTCTTGCACCATCTCGGTTAATTTACTTAAAGTAACATCGACGCCTATTGATCCAAAGGCACCGTCTTTACCTTCAAAGCGTACGAGATAATCGACAATAGGTATTCCCGATGTTAAATCCGCATAAGCCGGCACACGTTTCGGTGTTGTCGAATCGATTGTTGCTTTATACCAAGCTCTGCTACGTGGGTCGAAGTCCGCGCTACGTTTGCCTTTAGGCCATTGCAAATATCCACCGTGATTCATGCCTAAATAAATATAAGCTAGATCAGGGTGAGATTCTGCAAAGCGTGCCATTAGACGGTATGCCTCTCTCTCTACAGGGGAGTTTTTCTCAGGTGTCATTAGCACTTCGGGTTTACCCATATAGGTTGTTACAGTGCTGTCTAGTGCTTGTATTTCCGGACTTTTTGCCAAATAGGCAGCGGCTTCTGATAAGCCATTTAAATACAAGCTAAATGCCGTATCAATATGCGAAATCTCTGCCTGACTATTTTTTTCAAAGGACTCTAAGGCATTATCTCTTACGTTAATAATGACAAGAGAAGAAATAATAATGACGGGTAGTAAGACACCAGCTGCCAATGATAACAGGAAACGAGTTTTGATCTTCATAGTGCCTCACGCATTGAATTAGTATTTATAAAGTATGGTTTATAATTGAGGATATTCCACTAACATGGTGGTTTTGAGTGAAGAGTTTTAAGTAAAAGGCAGATTAGAGGCGATAGATGATGAGGTATAGAGCATTTATCAACCATTAATACCAATGTGGGGGGCTAAGTTTAGATTCTTGCTTCAGTTGATAAAGGTGAGTCGATAATCACATAACTTTAATGCAGTTTTAGTTCGTAAATTTATTAAATTAGTCAGAGCTTATTCATAACTTGCGCCCACATCATCTCCCTGGTTTTTTACAGCCCTATGGATACGTTAGCAAGAATCGGGTTGAGAGCGAGTGCTTGTTACTTGATAATGAGCAAATTGATAGCTCTTAGGTAAATAAGATAGCGACTGCTAGTGTTATAAGGCTTTTGGCTTTAGCAGCATTTGGGGTGGTATGCATAGGTATGGCTTATTTACTGTATTTTTGACTGATTGCGATTTGAGAGCCACTTCGGCATTGTCTGTGACATTTTAATATCAGTATTTGGCACCTTTTGGGCAGGTTTGGTAATTATGGGAACAATGTTTGTCACGGTTTTTTCGTTGGCTCGAATATTTATAAAAAAGGCACTGATCAATGAATAAACCTGAACTGCATCGACATTATAGTGTTGTAGAGCAAGCAATTAGTTTTATTACCAAGTATTTTGATCGGCAGCCAACTCTTGCCGAGATTGCTCAAGCAGTTAGTATGAGTGAGCACCATTTACAAAGGGTATTTTCAGAGTGGGCGGGTATTTCCCCTAAACGTTTTTTACAGCTTATTACGAAACAAGCTGCAATGGATGCTTTAAAAGATACTCAAAACCTTATCGAAGCAAGCGAAAAAGTTGGTTTATCTGGAGCGGGTAGGCTGCACGACTTGATGGTAAGCTGTGAGGGCATGACTCCAGGGGAGGTGAAGAGCGCTGGTGACGGTGTTTTGATTGACTATGCGGTAATTACAACGCCTTTTGGTGAGGCAGTTTTAGGTTGGACGCAAAGAGGAATTTGTTACTTACAGTTCGTGAGCCAACAGAAAAAACAATTGATAGACGAGTTGTTTGCACAATGGCCTAGAGCTAATTTTGTTTTAAATAATGAAGGTGGAGCGATGTTCTCCCGAAAAATATTCTCCTCTCCTTTAGAGCGTGGAAAAATCCATTTGATACTTAAGGGCACAAATTTTCAGATTAAAGTTTGGGAGGCTTTAATAAATACCCATACCTCACAACAACTTTCTTACTCACAGGTTTCGCAGCTAATAAATTCCCCTAGGGCATCACGAGCTGTTGGCACCGCACTGGCGAATAATACCATTGGGTATCTGATACCTTGCCATCGTGTTATAAAAAATAATGGTAATATTGGCAACTACCGCTGGGGCGTTGAGCGTAAAATAGCGATGTTGGCATGGGAAAACTCTCGAAATTGTTAGAATAATTTTATCCTAATGACACGATAATATGATTTTTTAGTTTTCCATGTTTTTTAACATCACTTCGCTATACCAGTTTACAAAATTGATTACGGCAAACTCATAATCTGGGGCATAGGGGCCAGGTTTGTAGCCTATGGAGTTAACGCCTTTCTGGTTTTCTTCAGTAAAGCGCTTGTCTTCATTATTGGTTGAGTCCCAGACTTTGCGTAACCTTTCTATATCGTAATCTTCACCCTCGATAGCATCTTTATGAATAATCCATTTTGTTGTGACTAATGTTTCTTGGGCGGAGATGGGTAGTACTCTAAACACAACACAGTGGTCGCTTTGCATATGGTTCCAGGAGTTGGGTAAATGCAGTATACGCAATGATCCCATTCTTCTGTTTTTTATTCGGCCCATTAGTTTTTCGCAAGCACGGGCGCCATCGGCTGTCATTGCTTCACTGCCTTTTTTAAGTGGCATGCGTACTAAGCGATTGCGTAGAGTATGGTCGCGACGCTCATGGGGGATATTATCCGCGTCCCATAGGGCAGCTTCCTCTTTGTAATAGTCTAAAAATTCCTGTGAAATGCGTGGGTCACTGATATCGTCATATTCTGGCATTGAGCTATTTAGGTCTGGGTGCCCATTGGCGCAGTGATAGCACTCGCGGTTATTCTCCATAACTAGTTTCCAGTTGGCTGCCTCGACAGTGCTGGACTCTGCTGCAACTTTAGTGTTTTCCATGTCGTAAGGTTCCATATATTCGTCTAAGGAGTCTATAAAGCCTTGAATATCTTCGGGTTCTTGTTGATGTAGGCTGATAAAAATAAAGCCTCCACCTACAGCACAATGCGCTTTGTTCAAGACATGTTCACTTTTGTCAAAATTTTCGATTAAGTCATTGCCTGCAAATAATAGATTGCCTTTTAGATCGTATGTCCATTGATGGTAAGGGCAGACAAGATTAGCGACTTTACCTTTTGCAGAGGAGCATAAGCGTGAGCCACGATGTCTGCAGGTATTGTGAAATGCATTAATAGAACCATCAGCGTCACGAACAATAAGTACCGGATTTTGGCCAACTTCTACGGTGATGTAATCACCTCGGTTTGGTACTTCACAACTCATGCCAACAAATAGCCATTCTTTTTGAAAGACTTCTTCCATATCCATTTGAAATATTTGAGGATTATTGTATAAGGGCTGCTCGAGAGTATAGCTGGGGTCGCGTTGACTCAGTAATTCTTTAAGCTGTTCTCTACTGACTTCACTGCTTAGATGGTTAACATCTATTAACCGGTAATGGTTCATAGAGGGCGCCTCTTTTCACTTTTTAATAGCAATAACAATATCTATACTAAGTGATTCTAACTAAGTAAATTCCCCCAACTTATCTAAAACCGACTCTTAATATCATTAAATTCGACTTTCTTATTTATTCTTATTCAAACTATTTTTTGAATAATAAAATAGTTTGAATAAGACATAATGCCTAGTGTAATCTCTCCCAACTTGTGAGAACCGATTTGATTAATAAACTATCGCCGATAAGCTATTGTTAACAAAGATAATGGCTGCTGATGAGGGTAATATAGATGGCTTCAGAAGATAAGAACAACGCAGCAAAATTTTCCCCTATACATGAAAACATATGGAAGAATGAGCGGCACCAGGTTCGCTGCATAAAAATTGTAGATGAAACTTGGGATGTACGTACTTTTTATTTTGTTGCCGCCAATATTGATAAGAAGGATATGGTGTTTTTCTTTAAGGCGGGCCAGTTTGTTACCTTGGAGTTATCCATAGATGATCAGCAAGTGATGCGCTCTTATACAATATCCAGCTCGCCCTCACTGCCCTATAGCTTTTCTATTACTGTTAAACGAATTCCAAACGGTAAGGTCTCTAATTGGCTACACGATAACCTACAGATAAACTCGGAAATAGCTATACATGGCCCGGTAGGTGTTTTTAATTGTATTGACCACCCTGCGAGTAAAGTTTTATTGTTATCGGGTGGTGTGGGCATTACACCACTAATGTCGATGGCTCGATGGTTCTGTGATACACAAGCTAACGTAGATGTCGCTTTTTCTCATAGTGCACGTAGTCCTAAGGATATTATCTATAAGCGTGAACTTGAACAAATGTGTGCAGATAACGCTAATTTTTCACTGCACCTAGTTTGTGAAAACTATAGTAGCGGTGAAGCATGGTTTGGTTATCGTGGGTTTTTAGATACTGCAAAACTTGCCATAATGGTACCTGATTTTTTAGAGCGTGAGATATTTTGTTGTGGTCCCACACCTTATATGGATGCGGTTAAAAAAATATTATCTAGCCATAATTTTAATATGGATAACTACCATGAGGAATTATTTATTTCTCCTGATGACTCTATCAACAATAAAAGTGATGGGCAAGAATCTCAGCCAATACAACAAGAGTCCAGTGAATTAACGGAGATCTCTTTTGCCAAAGCTAATAAACGAGTAATGGCAAAGCCTGAGGAGACAATTCACGAGGCAGCAGCAAGGGTTGATGTCAACATTCCTAAAGCCTGCGGTATGGGTTTATGTGGTACTTGTAAAGTATTTAAACTCGAAGGTGAAGTCACTATGAATGATGATGGTGGTATTACCGATGAAGATAAAGAGGCTGGATTTATTCTTAGCTGCTGTAGTGTCGCTAGAGGCCCTGTAAGTATCGATTTTTAATATTATTTATGTCGTAAATCAGCACTAGATAGGCGCAGATAGACAACTATTATCTTTCATAATCACTATGCTTTAGTCGTTGTCATTAATAATAAAACAGGCGAGTTCAGGGCATCTGTCTTATGCAAAAATACTCCGGTTTTGGCCTTATAAAACATGCGCTTAGCCATCACGAAAATTGGCAACGTGTTTGGCGTAATCCTAGGCCTAAAAAAAAGTACGATGTCATTATTGTAGGCGGTGGTGGCCATGGGTTGGCAACGGCCTATTATTTGGCAAAGCGCTATGGCGTGACCAATGTTGCTGTACTTGAAAAAGGGTATTTGGGTGGCGGTAATACTGCACGTAATACTACTATTGTGCGTTCCAATTATTTGTGGGACGAGGCGGCTCATCTATACGAGCATGCTATGAAGTTATGGGAAGGGCTATCACAAGATCTAAACTATAATGTGATGTTTTCTCAGCGCGGTGTGCTTAATCTTGGGCATACCTTACAAGATATGCGCGACATCCAACGTCGCGTAAGTGCCAATAGGCTCAATGGTATTGATGGCGAAGTACTCGATACACAACAAGTGCAAGAGCTAGTGCCAATAATGGATTGCTCATCCAATACACGCTACCCTATTTTAGGTGCTTCTTGGCAGCCTCGTGCGGGTGTCGCTCGCCACGATGCTGTTGCATGGGGCTATGCGCGTGCAGCAGATAGCTTGGGTGTTGACCTTATTCAGCAATGCGAAGTTAACGATATTCTTATCGAAGACGGTACCGCAATCGGTGTGAGTACCAAACAACACGGTGACATAAATGCTGATCGTGTTGCTTGTGTTGTTGCTGGGCATTCCAGCGTACTGGCTAATATGGCAGGCTTTAAATTACCCTTGGAATCCCACCCATTACAAGCGCTCGTATCTGAGCCAATCAAACCTATTCTTGATACTGTTGTTATGTCTAATCATGTTCATGGTTATATCTCGCAGTCTGATAAAGGCGATCTTGTTATCGGTGCCGGTATTGATGGTTATAACGGTTATGGCCAGCGTGGCTCTTACATAACAACAGAGCATACTATCCAAGCAATTGTTGAATTATTTCCTATTTTTAGCCGAGTGCGTATGAACCGACAGTGGGGTGGTATCGTCGATACTTGTCCCGATGCTTGCCCCATTATTTCTAAAACTCCCGTTGATAATTTATATTTTAATTGCGGTTGGGGTACGGGTGGTTTTAAAGCGATCCCGGGTTCTGGTGAGGTGTTTGCTGCATCTTTAGCGCGTGGAGAAATGCACCCACTAGCAGAGCCATTTTCGATGTTCCGTTTTAATAACGGCGCTTTAATTGATGAACATGGTGCGGCTGGTGTTGCACATTAATCAATATCTATTTTTGGAAAAATGAGATGGTTTATAAAACTAAAAAATTAACCTGCAAGCGAGGGAAGGCTTGCTCATGGGGCGATAGGCCCATGCGAGATAGAAAACTTTAGGGCCTGTTAATACTAATTAAAATAGCGCTGTTGTGACCTAAAATATCTGCAGGCAAGGCGCGAGGAGAGTGGTTTGGTTATTCCAAACAAATGACGAGCAACGCCGAATGCGGTTTTTTAGGTGCAACCCGAAGGGCCGAGGTTATTTTTACGTCTCACCTCGTTAGAATTCACTTATGTAGGTCAACTACACGATGTTCATTCTGCCTTGTGAGACATAAAAATAATCACGGCATCGCTGTTTTAATTAGTATTAATAGGCCCTAGTAAATCGACGCATTTACGCCAGAGTTATTGTATCTATTTTTTAAAAAATAGGACGTTTTTTAAAAAACTAAAAAAGGCATAAACATATGTTTTCTATTTACTGTCCGCACTGTTGTGAGTATCGCGAAGAAGAAGAGTTTCATGTTGTTGGCGAGGCGCATATTGCACGACCTATTGATCCTGAGGCCTTGACGGATGAAGAGTGGGCAAACTATTTATATATGAGGAAAAACCCTCGTGGCTTGCATCATGAACAATGGTTACATGCCATTGGTTGTCGTAAATTTTTTAATGTAACGCGCGATACGGTTAGTTACGAGATAAAAGAGAGCTACAAAATCGGTGAACTCCCGAGTTGCGTAGAGTAAAAAACGAGTAAGATGGCAGACATTATGACCCAAAAAAATCGCCTTAGCTCAGAAAAGCATTTGGGAAGGATTAACTATAAAAAAACACTGACATTTACCTACGGTAAAAAAACTTATAGTGGTTATGAAGGCGATACAGTTGCCTCTGCATTACTGGCTAATGGAGTCGATATTGTTGGTCGTAGTTTTAAGTATAGTCGCCCACGTGGCATAGTCGCTGCCGGTGCAGAAGAGCCCAATGCTATTTTACAAATGGGTGCGACCGAGGCAACACAAGTGCCCAATGTGCGCGCAACTCAGCAAGAATTATTCGATGGGCTTGTGTGTCGTGCAACTAATGGTTGGCCCAGTGAAGAGTTCGATTTGATGAGTTACGTTGGTAAAGTTGGTGGCGATGTTATGTCGCCAGGGTTTTATTATAAAACCTTTATGTATCCACAAAGCCTGTGGAAAACTTACGAAAAAGTTATTCGTAAAGCCGCAGGCTTTGGGCGCGCGCCTAAGGAGCGTGACCCCGATGTTTATGATCATATACATCGGCATTGCGATGTTTTAATCGTGGGTGCTGGGCCTAGCGGGCTTGCCGCTGCCGCTGCACTAGCAGGCACAGGTTTACGCGTTATTATTGCCGATGAGCAATCAGAATTTGGTGGATCTTTGTTGCATTCCAAGGAGTTAATCGATGGGCAACATGCGCAAGCTTGGGTAGAGAGTATGAGTGCCCAGTTGGACGCGGCCGATAATATTGTTTGTCTATCACGCTCTACAGTTAATGGGTATCACGACCATAACTTTTTAACCATACATGAACGCTGTAGCGATCACCTCACCGATCAAGCAAACCATCAAGTGCGCCAACGTATGCACCGTGTACGTGCTCAGTGGGTCATATTGGCGACGGGCGCGCACGAGAGGCCTTTGGTGTTTGCTAATAATGATGTACCGGGTTCGTTATTGGCATCGGCAGTTTCTACTTACATTAATCGTTACGCTGTTGTCCCAGGTCAAAGCTTAGTGTTAGTAACGACCAATGATTATGCTTACCAAACTGCTATCGATTGGTTTAATGCCGGCCGAGAGGTCGTTGCTATTGTTGATACTCGCGCTAACCCTCAAGGTGAGCGTGCCCAACAAGCGCGTGAATTAGGTATTAATATCATTGCAGGTTCTGGTGTTATTAATCTAATGGGGAATACTCGAGTTAGTGCAGCAGAAGTTGCTAAGCTCGATGAGACCGGTGAAAAAATCATCGGACAGGTACAAAGGTTTAATTGCGATACCGTTGCCAGCTCTGGTGGTTGGAGTCCAGTGATACATTTATCTTGCCATACGGGCAGTAGGCCTATTTGGGATGATACGGTACTGGGTTTTTTACCGGGAGAGACAGTTCAGCAACAGCTAACAGCCGGTGGTATTAATGGTTGTTATCAATTGAAACATTGTTTACAACAAGGTTACGACATTGCTTGTGATGTGTTGGCAAAATTTAATTGCGAGCAGATTCCAAAACCTAGCTTTAATTATGTAACAGATATAGTAGAAGAGCCAACCATGGCACTGTTTCATATCCCTCACACCGAACCTACCAGCCGTGCTCCTAAGCAATTTGTCGATTTACAAAACGATGTCACTGCCGCAGGGGTCGAGATGGCGACGCGCGAAGGATTTGAATCTATCGAGCATGTCAAACGCTATACGGCGCTTGGTTTTGGTACCGATCAAGGCAAACTTGGTAATATCAATGGCATGGCGATTACAGCTAAGTCGCTCAACAAATCTATACCAGAAACCGGCACAACTATTTTTAGACCCAACTATACACCCGTGACTTTTGGTGCAATCGCTGGGCGTCATTGTGGTGAATTATTTGATCCCAAACGCTATAGCGCTATGCATCAGTGGCATGTCGAAAATAATGCAAAATTTGAGGGGGTTGGTCAATGGATGCGTCCGTGGTACTTCCCAAAAGCTGGCGAGAGCATGCAGCAGGCACTTAATCGAGAGTGCGTGGCAACACGTAGCAGTGTTGGCATTTTAGATGCCTCTACTTTGGGTAAAATCGATATACAAGGCAAGGACGCGCGAGAATTCTTAGGGCGCATTTATACCAATGCTTGGGAAAAGCTCGCTGTGGGTAAATGCCGTTATGGTCTAATGTGTGGTGAGGATGGGATGGTGTTTGACGATGGCGTGACCTCTTGTCTTGGAGAGAACCATTTTTTAATGACAACCACAACGGGTGGTGCAGCACGTGTATTGGAGTGGTTGGAGTTGTACCATCAAACCGAGTGGTCGAATTTAGAGGTTTACTTCACCTCGGTAACCGATCACTGGGCAACAATGACGATCTCTGGCCCTAATAGTCGCAAATTACTTGCAGAGATAAGCGATGACATAGATTTAGATAAGGAAAAGTTTACATTTATGGATTGGCGAGCTGGCACGGTTGCTGGTGTACCGGCACGTGTTTACAGAATCTCATTTACCGGTGAGCTTTCCTATGAGATTAACGTACAAGCAAACTTCGGCTTATTCCTTTGGGAGAAGTTAATGGAGGTTGGTAAAAAATATAATATTACACCCTATGGCACAGAGACTATGCATATATTACGTGCCGAAAAGGGTTTTATTATTACGGGGCAGGATACCGATGGTTCTGTTCACCCTTACGATATTAATATGGGTTGGGCTGTTAGTGAGAAAAAAATGTTTAGCTTTATTGGCAAGCGCGGTATGGCGCGTGAGGATTGTATTCGAGAAAACCGTAAGCAATTGGTTGGTTTAAAGGCAAAAGACCCTAATCAAGTTATACCTGAGGGGTCACAAGCAGTGAATGATCCAGACCAGTCTATTCCTATGGATATGTTGGGGCATATTACCTCAAGTTACTGGAGCGAAAATTTAGGGCATAGCATTGCCATGGGGTACATAAAAGGCGGACTTAATCGCATAGGAGAGACGGTCTATTATCCACAAGTAGACGGCTTGGCAATAGAGGCTGAGATTTGTAGCCCAATATTTTTTGATCAAGCAGGAGAACGCCAAGATGTTGGATAATTACTCTGCACCTATTGCGGTAATGAATTTATTACCTGCTGATGGCAATGTTAAAGCTGCAAGCCCGTTATCGCATATCGCTGCACCGGAGAATTCTGATGAGCATCAAAATATTTGCTTAAAAGAAGAAAAATACTTAGGGCATATAGTATTACGTGGGAACAGTGAGAACGAGAGCATCAAAAAAGGTATAAAAAATATTTTAGGGTGTGATCTTCCTGCCCAGTTACAATGCAGTTATTGTGATAATGTATCTATCCGTTGGATATCTCCTGATGAATGGTTAATTATTTGTGCAAGCGATAAAGCCTATGAATTAGAAACGGCGTTACGTAAAAAGTTAAGTGGCCATTATTCCCTTTGTGATGTTTCTGGTGGTCAAACACTTTTAGTACTTAGTTGCAATCACGCACAAGAGGTTTTAATGAAATCCACTTCTTATGATGTGGCAGACTGTCATTTTCCTGTCGGAAAAGCTGTTACGACGACGTTGGCAAAATCTCAGGCAATTATTTGTCGCAAAGATAAAAATACTTGGGAGCTTGTCATTCGACGCAGCTTTTCTGATTATATTTGGCAATGGTTACAAGATGCCTGTTTCGAGTTCAGAGTTATTGAGTGTTAACCTTCTGGCGTTTCAGTAGCTCTCATCTGTTCTCTCTTCTCTCTGTACCCCCATGAAAACTTTCCAGCGATAGTTGGCTAATATAAATTTTTCTATCTACACTCAAAGTATTGATTTGTATCTATCAAATAGCGAGCGGTAGTATGGAAAAGGCAAAATCTGTTATCAATTGTGGTGATTCGTTAACTATTCATCATGCAATAGCACTACACAAAAAAATCATTACAGCCCTCGATAACAGCTCAACTATAGAGTTGCTGGCAGCTTCTATTGTTAGAGTCGATAGTGCGGGCCTACAATTAATAGCAGCTCTTACAAATGAGCTTAATAGAATAGGTGGTCAGCTCATTTGGAGTGAACCGTCGCAAGTACTCATCGATTCTTCAAATACCCTTGGCATGAATCGCTCTATAGGCTTGAATAAAAACTAGGGCAATAGAGCAGTAGGAGAAAAATATGGCGCAGTTATTGGTAGTGGATGATTCTACCTCCATGAGAAATATGGTCGCAGCAACATTAATCCATGCTGGTCACGGTGTTAAAGATGCAGAAAATGGTCAAGTTGCCTTAGACATTGCCAAAGAAAACGGATTTGATGCAGTGATTACTGATCTTAATATGCCAGTGATGGATGGTATAACTCTCGTTAAAGAGTTAAGGGAGTTAGATACTTATACCTATACACCTATTTTATTACTAACAACAGAGTCGTCTGCTGAAAAAAAGTCAGCAGGCAAGCAAGCCGGTGCTACGGGGTGGTTGGTAAAGCCATTTGATCCAGAAAAACTACTACATACAATTGACCGTGTACTTGATTAATTATCTGTTAAATAGGAAAAACTATGTCTATCGATCTTGAAGAGTTTCATCAGATATTTTTTGAGGAAAGCTTAGAAAATATTGATGTAGTCGAACAAGCGTTAATCGATATTGATCTTGAATCTCCTTTTGATGCCGAGCTTATTAATAGTATCTTCAGGGCAGCACACTCTATCAAGGGTGGTAGTGGTACTTTTGGTTTTACAGAAGTCACAAATTTCACTCATCTGATGGAGGCGCTATTAGATGAAGTACGTGATGGGCATAGGACTTTAACACCTGAGCTAGTCGATGCTTTATTAAAGTCTTGTGATTGTCTACGTAATTGGTTTGCGAGCCTTCAAGCCAAAGAAGCGCTCGATACAGAGATATCAAAGCCCATTGCTAAAATTTATCAAACTATGCTTAATGTAGATTCATCGGCGGGTGTATCTGACACACCAGTAGAACCTGCTGGCGCAAGGATAGATGCAGATAGTGCCAGTCAGGATAGCGTGATTACTGATAACCATAAAACATGGCTAATAGAATTTATTCCTGATAATGAGATCCTGTTAAGTGGTAATGAGCCTGTTAGGCTATTTAGACAGCTACAACAGATGGGTGAGTATAGTGTAACAGTTAATACTAATAAGTTACCTAATATCAAATCCTTGGTCGTTGATGAATGTTACCTCGCTTGGACTATTCAATTGCAAACAGACCATCAAAAACAAGAGATAGAAGAAATTTTTGAATGGGTTGCTGATGAATGCAGATTAACCATTACAGATATTAGCAATTGTAGCGATCAGCAGCTAGAGGAGTCTGTTGAGCCGGTACAAGAATCAAACAATGAGTCAGTCAAAATTATACAGGCTGACAAGTTAACCGAAATAAAACACACCACCAAAAGAGCATTGCCGTCATCATCAATTAGGGTAGGTATTGATAAAATTGATAACCTAATTAACTTAGTAGGTGAGCTAGTAATTACCCAGTCTATGCTATCAGAGTTGGGTAGTAACTTCGATATGAGTAAAATAGATAAGCTCTCAAATGGGCTAGAACAACTGTTACAGAATACAAAAGAGTTACAAGAAAATGTAATGGGTATTCGTATGTTACCTATTAGCTTTTCTTTTAATCGCTTCCCACGTATGACTCGTGACCTATCTGAGCAAACGGGTAAAAAAATAGACTTAATAATTAATGGTGAATCAACAGAGCTTGATAAGACCGTTATGGAGAAAATAAGTGATCCCCTCGTACACTTAGTAAGAAATGCTATCGACCATGGTATAGAGTTTCCCAAAGAGCGTCTTGCCGTAGGAAAGTCAGAGAATGGCACGATAAAACTGGATGCATATCATAAGGGTGGAAGCATTGTTGTAGAAATTGCCGACGATGGGAGGGGCATTAATTGCGATGCTATCTCCCAAAAAGCACTGGAAAAACAATTAATTAGTAGTACCGAAGGTATGACTGATTCGCAAATATTTGAATTAATCTTTGAACCTGGATTTTCTACAGTCGAAACCGTTAGTGATATTTCTGGACGTGGTGTAGGCATGGATGTGGTTAAAAAGAATATTAAATCCCTAGGTGGTCGTATAGAAATAGAATCCGAGGAAGGTAAAGGAACTGTATTTAAAGTTCACCTACCACTCACACTTGCGATACTTGATGGTCAGCTAATTCGGGTTGGCACAGAAATTTGCATCATTCCACTCATCTCGATTGTTGAATCTCTACAAATAAAGCAGGAGATGATAAAAAAGGTATCGGGGAATATGAACGTATATCGCTTAAGGGATGAAAACATCCCTATCATATCTGTTGGTAAAGAATTTGGACTGTCTTCTAGTGCGGATAACTTTGATGATCAGCTACTGGTTATCGTGGATGGTGATGACTGTAAAGTAGGTTTGCTAGTCGATGATCTTCTTGCGCAGCAGCAAGTGGTCATTAAAAGCTTAGAGGCTAACTATAAAAAAATTGAGGGCGTATCGAGTGCGACAATATTAGGTGATGGATCTGTTGCGATGATTATTGATATTCCAGGCTTGCTTAGCATGTCGGCTAAAAGATCTATTTCGAGTAATAAGCATGTGGCTTGATGGCGAATATGGCGCCTAAAACAAAAGACAATAATTATGAACACCCAGATAGATATTAGTAACTTAGAGCGTATAGGTGATGACGATCATGATAGCATCGAAATTAGTCTATCGAGCGGAGAGCAATACTTAGTTTTTACACTAGGTGATGAGCTATACGGCATCAACATCTTGTCGGTAACAGAAATTAGTGGTTGGGACAGTGCTGCTCTTGTTCCCAATGCACCTAACTATGTTAAGGGTGTTATTAACTTACGAGGGAATATTGTACCAATCATAGATTTACGTATTCGATTTGAAGTCGGAGAAGTTACTTATCCAAAAACAACAGTTGTAGTTATTTTATCGGGGTTGGTCGACGGCAGAGAGAGAACGGTTGGTTTTATTGTTGATAGTGTGTCAGATGTTCTAGATATAGAACAAGATTCTCTACAGTGCTCATCTAGCTTTGATGGCACTGTGGCTGCTAATTATATTGATGGGATTATTAACGCCGGTGATGATGTTGTCACTATATTGGATACCAATAAATTGCTATCTATTAATAGCTGAGATTGACTAATGATAGAAGAGAATCGAGAGTTTTTAACCTTTGTATTAGACGGTGAAGAGTTTGGGCTTAATATATTGGCTGTACAAGAGATTCGTGTTTGGTCTCCGGTAACCGATATACCTAATACTCCAGATTATATCAAAGGCGTCATAAACCTAAGAGGTGTCATTGTTCCCATTATTGATTTAAGAAAAAGGTTTAACAAAAAACCTGCCGATCATACGAGTGACAATGTATTTATTATATTGAAAGACAAATCTATTGAAAACTCTGTAGTTGTAGGGGTTTTTGTTGACAGAGTTTCTGATGTTTATAATTTGTCAGCAAGTAGTATAAAGCCTTCGCCTGATTTTGGTAGAGATATAGATAGCCAGTTTATTGATGGTATGGCGACGGTTGATGAAAAGATTATTGTTCTTCTCGATACAATGAAACTGTTGGATGTTAGAGAGCTTTATCAGTTATCTGGTGATTTAAATAAACTGGTTTCTTAAGCTTGGGTATTTAATGGAAGGTAAATCTACCAATGATGAATGTCGATGATCTTACAGAGAAGGATTTCTCTTTCGTTAAGTCTTTAGTTTACCGAGAGTCGGGCATAGTTATTGGTGATCATAAAAAGGAAATGATATACAGGAGATTATCGCGTCGAGTGCGTGATTTAGAGCTATGTAACGTTTCTCGTTATTGCGAGCTGCTGCGAAAAAGTAATTGTAATGAGACAATTAATTTCATCAATGCTGTAACTACTAACTTAACCTCATTTTTTAGAGAGCCTCATCACTTTGATTACTTGAGTAAAGAATTTTCTAGTAATTTTATAAAGAAAGACAAAAAACGATTGAGAATATGGTCTTCTGCCTGCTCAACTGGTGAGGAGCCCTATAGCATTGCTATCTCTTTGTTGAATGCTTTCGGCAGTGATGTACGTGGTTTAGATGCAAAAATACTAGCGACAGATTTAGATACCGAGGTTATTAAAACAGCTAGAAGAGGTTGTTACCAAGAGGATCGTGTTAAAAATTTACCAAGGTCTATGAAATCCAATTGGTTCGATTCGAATAGAGATAAAGGTACATATGATATTAAACAAGAGGCAAAAGATTTAGTTACCTTCAATAAGTTGAACTTATTGGGTGAGTGGCCGATGAAAGGTAAGTTTGATATTGTTTTTTGTCGTAATGTTTTGATTTATTTTGATCAGAAAACGCAATTAAAATTAATCGAAAGGTTTTATGACTGTTTAGAGCCTGATGGTATTCTTATTTTAGGACACAGTGAGTCAATACTCAAAGGAAGTCAGGTGTTCGAAAGTTTAGGAAAAACTATTTATCAAAAAATAGCTGCATAGAGTATTTATGGCAGGTTTTATTAACAGTACTGACAAAATACAAAATCGCTATTGGGATAATCAGCGAGAATCTTACTGCGTTAAAGTATTGCCTGGACAATATTACTGTACAAGAGAGAAAGAACTCATTGCTACGACATTGGGTTCTTGTGTCTCTGCATGTATTTGGGATAAAAAGCACAAAATAGGTGGGATGAATCATTTTATGTTACCCATTACCGAAAAAAAAGAGGGTAGTGTTTTTTGGGGAGATATGCCGACAGATGAAGCTAGGTATGGAAACTATGCAATGGAGTACCTGATTAATGAAATGATCAAATCTGGTGCGGAAAAAGAGTACTTTCAGATAAAGCTATTTGGTGGTGGTCATATAATGGAAGGGTTTAGCGATGTCGGCGAACGTAATATCGACTTCATACTTAATTATACCGCTACGGAGGGTATTGAACTAATATCACAAGACCTTGGGGGTGCTTACCCCAGACGAGTCTTGTTCAACCCTGTTACTGGTAAAGTATGGGTTAAACGAGTTAAAGACATCTTAGCCAATAAGTTAATGGCTAATGAAAAGGCATATAACCGTGAAATTACGACTAAGCCGATCTCAGGTGAGATAGATTTATTTTGATGAGGCGGAAGTGAAAAGAATTAAAGTACTAGTTGTCGATGACTCTCCGTTAATTAGGCGTTTATTAACGGAGATAATCAATAAAAGTGAATACCTAGAAGTTATAGGGACCGCTATCGATCCCTATGATGCTCGTGAAAAAATTAAAAAATTGAAACCCGATGTGCTTACATTAGATATTGAAATGCCAAAAATGGACGGCTTAACGTTTTTAAAAAACCTTATGCGACTTAGGCCCATGCCTGTTGTGATGATATCAACACTCACTAATAAGGGTTCTGAACCCTCATTAACAGCTCTTGAACTAGGTGCTATCGATTGTATTGCAAAACCCAAACTCTCTATCGCAGAGGAGCTACCTATGTTAGCCGACAATATTATTTCAAAAATTAGAGTGGCATCCAGAGCTAATATAACCGCCCTCGAACATCAAAATACGGCGAGTATTGTACCCATAGATTCACCCGTTAGAAAAAAGTTGCAGAGTAATATTCGTTTGATTGCTATTGGTGCTTCTACTGGTGGTGTAGAGGCTACAAAATTACTACTGGCCAACCTACCAGAAAAAATGCCACCCATTGTAATCGTGCAGCATATGCCTGCTGGTTTTACAAAATCTTATGCTGACAGACTTAACTCGTTACTTAAAGCTAACGTCAGTGAGTTTTATGGTGATGAAAAAGAGTTACTTGCTAACCATATTTATATTGCCAATGGTGCACAACATTTAGTCGTGCGAAAAACTGGAGATCGCATTGTGGGCTATTGTCAGGATTCGGAGCCTGTAAATAGGCACAAGCCAGCAGTTGATGTGCTCTTTGATTCAGTAGCTAATGCTGTAGATTCTCATGCAATTGCAGTATTGTTAACGGGCATGGGTATAGATGGTGCAGCAGGTATGTCAACTATGAAAGAGCATGGTGCAGTCACTGTTGCACAAGATGAAGAGAGCTCTATCGTGTGGGGTATGCCGCGTGCAGCCGTGGAAAAAAATGCGGCGGGACATGTATTATCTATCAATAAAATTGCTACCTTTCTTGTTAATCAGTGTTATCAGTAGAGAAACTGGTTTGAAAACGATAAAAGATACGATTGTTGCATTCTATAGGCCGATAGGGCTTAGTATAGTGTCACTTAGTATTTCATTTTTAGTTAATGATTCTATTGATAATAATGTAGTTCATCTAATCAACGGCTTTTTGCTCATTACTATTTGGTGTTACGAATGTCATTCTTTAAGGGTTGAATCCAGGCAGTACACTCCTTTAGATAAACAATTAGATGAACTAAAGCGACTTAACCTAGAGTTACAAGTTTTGGTTGATAAAGAGCTGCGCCTAGCTAAAGAAGATATATCACAGCTTCATCTAATTATTTTACAATCCCATGAAATATTGCGAGCTAATATCGCCTTTGGAAAAGGCGTTGATGCAAAGGCTGCTATTAATAAAAGCCTGATGTCAGGCTCTGACTACCAAGCTATCATTAGGGTTCTTCAATCAGAAGATATAACTCGGCAACTAGCTATACATATAATGAATCATCTTGAAGAAATAAATAAAGCTGTCGACCTCTTTACAGATATTTATAAGGGTGAATTATCATCTAAATTTGATGACAATCTACAAGAAACACAAATAAAAATTACCGAGTATCGTGAAAGTTTATTTGATTTTCACTCTCAAAAAACTATCACAAGCAATAGTATGAAGAGCGGTGATATTGAACTGTTTTAATTTGTCATCGTAACTGCTATAAAATCTATAAGTTAACGCTCTTTTTTCGTTATTTTTCTTCTTATTTAGCCTTCTACTAATTATTTATCTTAAAACTTATTATCAAACACTAGTTTCTCTGGTGTAAGCCGATATTTGTACTAGGCTTTATTAGTGAGTACTAGTGTTACTTTACTATAGTGGAGAATTGACGTGTTTTTAGATAAAAGGTTTGATAACCTTCCTATCGCCAAAAAATTGACCTTTGGCTTTGGTGTAATACTTTCATTAATGATTTTAAATGTTGCTGTGAACCACTATAGTGATGAAAAAATACTAGCAAAAGAACACGAAATAATCGACATCCTTGTCCCTGTTATTGATGCAGAGTTAGAGCTCAAAAGTAGTGTCAATGATTCTCTAGCAGCTCTAAGGGGCTACATGATATTGGGTGAGGAGAGTTTTAAGAAGCAAAGAGAAAACGCTTGGAAAGTTATCACAGAACAAAGGCAAATTGTTCTCAATAATAGTTATATTTTTGATGATGAAATAAAGCGAAAACTGAGTACTCTCGATGCCTATCTTAGCGAATTTGAAGCTGCTCAAAGAAAAGTAGAAGCTATTGCACACACAAAACAAGAAAAGCCAGCTACAGAGATACTTTCGACTGAGGCAGCTCCACGAGCAGCTGAAATACTACGTTTAATTACTCAAATCATTGATGAAGAAAAGGTTTTGCCAGCAACAGCGGAGCGTAAAGTATTGTTGGCTTTACTTGCTGATTCCAGGGGCTCTTTTGCTGTAGGTCTCGCCTCGATCAGGGCGTATCTGTTAAGTGGGGATCCGCAATGGCGTGACGATTTTAGAAAAAATTGGGAGATTAATGAAAACCGCTTTAAATCGTTACAAACGGTCAGTGAACTTTTTTCTAAAAGTCAAAAATCTGATTTCGATGAATATAGCAAAGTGCGTGCGGAGTTTTCTTTATTTCCTGAAAAAATGTTCGCCATCCGTGGCTCCAATAAGTGGAACATGGCGAATTATCTCTTGGCGACTGAGGCGGTTCCTCGTGCAACTAAATCACTAGATCTATTAAAAGAAGTATCCTATGACGTAGCAAAAATAATAAAAAAGGACCAAGAATTATTAGCGTCTCAGCAAAGCTCTGTGGAGATACTGACAATTGGTTTGGCAATGATTGCATTATTCATAGGTGTATTAATTGCCTACTTTACGACTCAACGACTCACCTTAGCAATTAACTCTGTAGCGAATGCCGCTAATAAAATTGCATCAGGTGATCTTAATCAAAAGATTGAAAATACGTCGAAAGACGAGATGGGAATGTTGCTGACGACTATCGATAATATGAGGGGCACCTTACAAAATATTATCGAAAATGATGTTCAGTCAATGATAGATAATGCACGCCAAGGCGACCTTTCTAAACGCATAGAATGCGACGATAAAGTCGGTTGCTATCGTGACTTGTCGGAAGGTATTAATCAATTAGTGGGCATCAATCAAGGCGTTATTAGCGAGACCGTTAATGTTTTTTCCGCACTATCAAATGGCAATCTTAATACACATATTAATGCAGACTGGCAGGGTGATTTTGCTAAAATTAGAAACGATGCCAACGCGACTATTGATAAGTTAAATCAAACGATACAAGTCGATGTGCAGAGTGTTATTAATATGGCAGCTGTCGGTGATTTTTCTCAACGTATTGGTATTGAAGGCAAGCAAGGATTTTTCTTAGATCTAGCAATAACGATTAACCAACTACTCGATGCTAACCAGGACATCATACAAGACACTTCACGAGTACTTGGTGCTATGTCTAGTGGTCATTTGAACCAGACTATTACTGGGAGCTATCAAGGAGAATTTGCAGTACTTAAAAAAGATGCAAATGACACGATAGCCAAGCTTAAAGATGTTATTGAAGTTGAGATTCAAGGTGTTGTGTCCAGTGCTTTAGAGGGCAATTTACATGACCGTATTGATCTATCTAATAAGCAGGGCTTCTTTAAAGAATTAAGTTCGAGTATTAACCAATTGAGTGATGTATCAAGTCAAATTATCTTCGATGTATCTGAGGTGAGTGCAGCAGTTGCTAGAGGGGACTTAACTAAAAAAATAAATGCAGACTACAAGGGAGATTTTGGTAACTTAAAAACCAATGTTAATACAACGATATACCGCCTACAAGATATTATCTCAGAAATCAGACAAGCATCAGAGCTTGTAAATAGCGGCTCTACAGAAATATCAGTGGGGATCAATGATTTAAGTGCTCGTACTGAACAACAAGCTTCTTCCTTGGAAGAAACAGCCGCAAGCATGGAAGAAATGACCAGTAGCGTTGAGCAAAGCGCCAGCAATGCAAAAGACGCTAATGAGATGACCATTATTGCTGAGAAATGCGCTATCGCAGGTGGAGAAACCGTTGAGAATGCCGTTAATGCCATGCAAAGCATTAACGAGGCAAGTAATAAAATTGCCGATATTATCGGTGTTATTGATGAGATTGCTTTCCAGACTAATTTGTTAGCACTAAATGCTGCAGTAGAGGCTGCGCGTGCAGGTGAACAAGGGCGGGGGTTTGCCGTTGTTGCCGGTGAGGTACGTATTCTTGCACAGCGTTCAGCTGGAGCAGCTAAAGAGATTAAAGATCTTATTAGCCGCTCGGTTGATCGGGTCAATGTAGGCAGTCAGCTGGTTAATGAATCTGGTGACACGCTTAAAGAAATAATCGAGTCGGTTAAAAAAGTGAGTAAAGAGATATCTGGCCTATCTGTAGCAACGGAGCAGCAACACATAGGTATCTCACAAGTGAATTCTGCCGTATTAAATATGGATCAAATGACACAGCAAAACGCGGCGCTTGTTGAGCAATCCTCAGCTGCTTGCCATGGGTTATCGGAGCAGGCACGAAATCTCAACGAACAAGTATCATTTTTTAATTTGTCTGGGGATAAATCAAGCGCCTTTATGCATGAAAAGTCAGGCCTAGCCGAAGATAAAAAAACAGGGAATAAGCAGGCGTTTGACCAAGTTTCTACGTCAAGCTCAATGAGCCCTAATCCTAATTTAACCAATAATGTCGAGATAGATGACGATTGGGAAGAATTTTAATTAGCCAGTTATTTTTATTTGTAAGGGATATTAGCTTCTAGTAAGTCGCGAGGAACAATGTGAAGAATTTATTTTTTAGTCAATCTATTTTAAGAAAACATGTTTCTCTCTTATTACTGGTGGGTTTGATTCCTATTGTAGCAATGTATTTCGCTCTAGATGGGGTTGTTGGGAAAGAGTTAAAAAAGCAATCCTATGTTAATCTAGAGGCAATTAGATTAGTTAAAAAGCAGTCAATAGAACGATATTTTACCGAAGCTCAAGAGCAACTACTGAATATGGCTGAGTCTAGTCATACTATTGATGCTATGAATGCTTTTACAAAAAGCTATCGTTCTTTGACGGCAGAGAGCAATATTAGCGATGAAGAGATCGACCAGTTTAAACTGGGTATTTCAACATACTATAACGAAGATTTTTTAACAGAGTTTAGAAAATATAACGAAAAAGATATCGAAGTAAATTCATTAGTCAAAAGCTTGCCAAATTCTGCCATTGTTGCTCAATATGAGTATATTAGAAGTAATGAGAATTCTATAGAGGGTAAGCAGCTACTCAATAACGTAGAAGGGAATACCAGTTATCATTATTATCATCAGCGCTTCCATAAAGATTTTCACAATACTTTAAAACGATTTAACTACGATGATGTATTTTTGGTTGATTCCAAAAATGGTAACGTCGTTTATTCTACAGCTAAAAAAATAGATTACGCGACATCATTACTAAATGGCCCGTATTCTGGAACAAATCTTTCTAGCGCTTTTCGCAGTGCGCTTAACCTTCGGGAGGGCGCTTTTTCAATAAAAGATTTTTCAAGCTATTTACCCTCTTATAATTCTCCTGTTAGTTTTCTTGCATCGCCGATCTACGAGAAAGGCACTTTGATTGGTGTGTTGATTTTTCAGATATCACTTGATGCCGTTGATCAAATTTTAAAAAGTAAAGAGGGTATAAGCGCAGAAGTAAATTCTTATCTGGCTACAAAGGATAATCTCATTTTAGCAGGAGATAGAAGCGAAGAGTTCAAAAGTACTTTTAATGATCTACAGTCGCGATTTATCAAAAATTCTGCTATCAATCGTGCTTTCGAAGATGAAACGTCTAGCGCTATCATTATTGATGGTAATGGTGATTCTATTTTGTCGGCTTTTACTCAAATTAGTGTTGGTGATGTCGAGTGGGCACTCATATCCGAAATGAGTAGTGCTGAGGCTTTTAAAGCCACTTCAATCGTTGAGTCAACACTACTGAGAATAAGTCTGATAACAGTTGCCTTTGTTATTATTTTTGCGTTCGTTGTTGGTAGAGTATTAACAACGCCCGTTTTGAGGTTGGCTAAGGCAATACGTTTGGCCGGAGAAAGCGGTGACTACAAGCTCGGAGCAGAGGGTTTTACTAAAGAAGATTACTCTAGAGATGAGCTTGGGGAGGCCAGTTATGCCTTTGCTAGTTTACTCAATCGTTTATCAAAAGTGATGAGTGATACCAATGAAATTTTAAGCAACGCTGCAAAGGGTGATTTTAGCGGCTCAATTGTTGAAGAGTACTCCGGCCAGCTAGGTAAATTAACTTCTGCTATAAACAACGCCGTAGGTGATATTAAAGCAGATAAAGATGAGCAAGAAAGGCAATCGTTGATAGCAAAAGAAAACGAAAGAAAAGCAAAAGAAATTGCTGATCAAGCGCAAGCGCAAGCGCGAGAAATCACCATTATCAAGAAAGCACTCGATAGCTCAAACTCATCTACGATGATTGCTGATGACGATTATAAATTACTGTATACCAATAGCTCTTTAGATAAACTGATGAATGAAGCTGAGAGTGATATTCGTGCAGTGCTACCTAATTTTACTGCAGATGAGCTTGTCGGAAAAAACATTGATATCTTCCATATCTCTCCATCACACCAAAGAGCGATACTCGACAGGCTCACGGAAACTTATACTACCGATTTAATAATTGGCCAAAGAATTATGCAAATTAAAGCAACGCCTATTATAGAGAATAATATACGTATAGGTACGGTTGTGGTTTGGACAGATAGAACCTTGGAATTATCTATTGAAAAAGATGTTGATAATCTTATTAAATCTGCGGCTTATGGCGATTTTAGCAATCGCTTAAGCCTTGACGGTAAGAATGGGTTCTTCCTCAGTATTAGTCAGGGGCTCAACCTGTTACTAGAAACTACAAATGTTGCTGTAGACGATATTAAGCGTGTTTTTTCTGCTCTGGCAAGTGGCGATTTAACCCAACGTATCGACAGGGATTATCAAGGTGGTTTTGCTCAATTAAAAGAGGATGCCAATAATACTATCGATAAACTTAAAGAAGTGATTGGTGATATCGATATGTCGGCAAATTCCATTACTCAAAGTGCGAAGGAAATTTCTATTGGAAATGGGGAGTTAAATTCACGTACTGAGAATCAGGCATTTGCTTTGGAAAAAACAGCAAACAGTATGGATGAGATGACGCAAATTGTTCGTTCTAATGAAGAGAAAGCCAAGCTTGCCAATCAGCTTGCTAATAAAACCAGTGCTAGTGCGCTTGAGGGCAATGTGAGCGTGCAAAGAACGATTCAGGCAATGGATGCAATTACACATGCAAGTAATAAGATTGCTAATATTATTGGTGTTATTGATGAAATTGCATTCCAAACAAATTTGTTGGCGCTTAACGCTGCGGTTGAAGCAGCTCGGGCGGGTGAGCAAGGTAGAGGTTTTGCCGTTGTTGCCAGTGAAGTGCGCAACCTTGCACAGCGTTCTGCGAGTGCAGCAAAAGAAATTAAGGATTTAATTACAGATTCTGTCGCCAAAGTAAATGATGGATCTGCACTTGTTGAGAAGTCAGGCGATACACTTAAATCTATCGTGAGTGAAATTAGCCAAGTGGCTAGTATGATCGAGCAGATTACCACGAGTGCAGTTAAGCAAACAACGGGCATCGAGCAAGTGAATACTGCTGTCTCTCAGATGGATCAAATGACCCAGCAAAACGCCACACTTGTAGAGCAAGCAGCCGCAGCGAGCCAGAGCATGTCTGATCAAGCTCAAGATATGGGGCGTCTAATTACTTTTTTCAAAAAGAGTTGAGTGTGTTGCGACAATGTAATTAGGGTTTAATAAGTGCTAATTTATCTTGTTTTCTCTGAGACTTAACTATACTTAATAAATAGATCATTCACCTTATTTAAGAAGGTTGCTCGTGAAATATTTATTACTTTGTTCCATTTTTTTTTCATCCTATGCGCTAGCAGTTCCTGATTATAAAAGAATATCAGATAAAGCGTTGGCAAGAGTAGAAAATCGTTGGGGACACGAAGGGCGCGAGCGAGTACATGATTGGCGAGATTTATTAAATGAATTAGCAGAGCAAATACCACCAGAAGATGCTAAGCATATTCGTGCTGCAAATGATTATTTTAATCAAGTGGATTGGTTGTGGGATATAGATCACTGGGGCCAAGAAGACTATTGGGCAACACCCATGGAAACTTTGGGTTCTAACGGTGGAGATTGCGAAGATTACTCTATTGGTAAATATTTTTCTTTGACAAGTTTAGGTATGGATACTTCAAAGCTACGCATTACCTATGTAAAAGCGCTTGATTACGACCTCGCTCATATGGTGCTTGCCTATTATAAAACACCTTCATCAGAGCCACTGATTCTCGATAATATCAATAAAACGATTTTGCCTGCCTCTCAAAGACGCGATCTATTACCTGTCTATAGTTTTAACGGTGATGGGCTTTGGTTGGCAAAATCTAGAAGTCGTGCAGTGAAAGGCGATGTTTCTAAAAATTTACCTAGCTGGGGTGGTTTAAAAAGTAAAATTAAGGCAGAGCTAATATAAATTTTTAATGTATAAATATATTGCAAGCATAAAAAAAGCCACGTTTTGTGGCCTTTTTTATGTGATTAAGATTTGTTATACAATTTAGTTAATTTAATAACCACTTATCTTTTATCCATTGGTTCGTAGTCACGTGACTCGTAGCCAGTGTATAGCTGACGTGGGCGACCAATTTTGTAGCTTTCACTCACCATTTCATTCCAGTGAGCAATCCAGCCAACAGTACGGCCTGTTGCAAAGATAACAGTGAACATATCGGTAGGAATACCAATAGCCTTCATGATGATACCCGAGTAGAAATCAACGTTAGGATAAAGTTTACGTTCGATAAAGTATTCGTCTTCTAGTGCAATTTGCTCTAGGCGCTGGGCAATAGCAAGCTGAGGATCATTAATACCTAATTCATTCAATACTTCTGCACAAGTTTCTTTCATTACTTTGGCACGTGGGTCAAAGTTTTTGTAAACACGGTGACCAAAGCCCATTAGGCGGAATGGATCGTTTTTATCTTTCGCTTTTAGTACATATTCATCAATATTGTCGACGCTGCCTATTTCATCAAGCATTTTAAGTACAGCTTCGTTAGCACCACCATGAGCAGGCCCCCAAAGTGCAGTAATACCAGAGGCAATACAGGCAAATGGGTTAGCGCCTGAAGAACCGGCAAGGCGGACAGTAGAGGTCGATGCATTTTGCTCGTGATCGGCATGCAATAAGAAGATTTTGTCCATCGCTTTGGCGATAATTGGGTTAACATTTGGCTCGTCGCAAGGTGTGCCAAACATCATATGGAGGAAGTTTTCAGAATAGCTCAACTCATTTTTAGGATACATAAATGGCTGGCCAATATGATGCTTGTAGCACATAGCTGCCAATGTTGGGATTTTAGCAATTAAGCGATGTGCTGAGGTTTTTCTGTGCTCTGGATTAGCGATATCGAGCGAGTCATGATAAAAGGCCGATAAAGCACCTACAGCACCACACATCATTGACATTGGATGTGCATCATGGTGAAAACCGCGAAATAATCGAGCCATTGCTTCGTTTACCATCGTATGTTGCGTAATAGTATGTTCGAAGTCTGCTTTTTCTTGTGCGTTGGGAAGTTCGCCATTTAATAATAAATAGCAGGTTTCTAAATAGTCCGATTGGTCGGCAAGTTGTTCAATCGGATAGCCGCGATGTAGCAAAATACCTTTGCCACCATCGATAAAGGTAATTTTAGATTCGCATGAAGCCGTTGATAGAAAGCCAGGGTCGTAAGTAAAGCAACCGCTAGAGCCTAAACTACGGACGTCGATAACGTCTGGGCCCAAATTGCCTGATAGTATGGGTAAGTCGATAGTGTCATCTGAGCCATCTATGGTAAGGCGGGCAAATTTATCTGTCATGGGTGCTCCTGAATAATATATCAATAATAAGAAAACTTTCTTCGAACAAAAACGACACACAATAACTCCTCAAGCAAGCTTGAAAAGCATTTATGTATAAATACGGTTATTTGCCAAAAATACAGAGGGGCAAAATACGAATCTTAAATTTTAAAATGTTTAATCGCGAAACCAGTTGTAGCGTTAAGTGATAAAGCAAGCAGGTATATCTACCAAAAAAATTAATGCCGTAAGCTGTATATTATAGCAATTTGTTCAGGGCAATGGTTAGTCACTTTTGAATAGTCGTTACAAATAGCCATTTTTTCTGTCTATATTTTATACATATGCTGTATTTTTTACTTAAAAATCAATTGTTTCTTATTTTGATCATGAGAGTAACTTTTTGGGCGAAATTTATCCTTTTGCCACATTTAAAACTAAATATGCATAAGATTTCATTTTTTTATACACTTTGGTTTGTGTTTTTATGTCTGTATCACTATAATTTTGCCGGTTTACGGGGCTGTTGTGGAAATTATTGATATTTAGTCTATGTTGTAAGAGATATCAATGATTCGTAAATGCCTACAGATAATATATTTGGCAATTTTTGTTTATTTATTAACCGCTAAGATTGCAACTTTTTGACTAGTTAAAATCACAAATAAATGTGGATGCATTATTGCTGGCTTTTAATATTTCCTTTATTACATTTTCTGTATTGAAGAATAAATTCTCGATCATTTTGAATGCATTAGCACGTCAAGATAATTATCAATCTCAATTATTTTTAAGTTAACAGGTGGAGTAAAAACCATGACATCTATAAGAACCGTTTCTTTTGATGGCATTGTCGTTGGTGGTGGTGGCGCAGGTATGCGAGCTGCTTTGCAGATGGCGCAATCCGGATTTAAAACTGCTGTGATTACTAAAGTATTCCCAACGCGATCACATACCGTTTCTGCTCAAGGTGGTATCACCTGTTCTATTGCCAGTTCTGATCCCAATGATGATTGGCGCTGGCATATGTACGATACCGTTAAAGGCTCTGATTACATTGGTGACCAAGACGCTATCGAATACATGTGTACCGTAGGGCCTGAGGCTATTTTTGAACTCGAGCATATGGGGCTCCCATTCTCACGTACCGAAAACGGCCGTATTTACCAGCGCCCATTTGGTGGTCAATCAAAAGACTTTGGTAATGGTGGACAGGCAGCTCGTACCTGTGCCGCAGCAGACCGTACTGGTCATGCGTTGTTGCATGCGCTTTACCAAAGCAATGTCAAACATAATACAGTCTTCTTTAACGAGTGGTTTGCAGTTGATCTAGTTAAAAACCAAGATGGGGTTGTAACAGGTGTTATTGCTATCAATATCGAAGATGGCGAAGTCGTTCATATCAAATCTAAGGCAACCGTTTTTGCAACCGGTGGTGCAGGGCGCATTTATGCCTCTACGACTAATGCTCATATTAATACTGGCGATGGTATTGGTATGGCCTCTCGTGCAGGCTTTCCACTACAAGATATGGAAATGTGGCAGTTCCACCCAACCGGTATTCACGGTGCGGGTACATTGGTAACTGAAGGTTGCCGTGGTGAAGGTGGCTATCTTATTAATAAAGATGGCGAGCGCTTTATGGAGCGTTATGCACCAAACGCTAAAGACCTTGCTGGTCGTGATGTTGTTGCACGCTCTATGGTATTGGAAATGCTTGAAGGCCGTGGCTGTGGCGAAAATGGCGACCACGTTAAGCTTAAGCTCGACCACCTTGGTGAAGAAACTCTCAATGCCCGTCTACCCGGTATTCTTGAACTATCGCGTACCTTTGCAGGCGTTGACCCAGTTAAAGAGCCTATTCCTGTTGTACCAACTTGTCACTATATGATGGGTGGTATCCCAACCAATGTTGATGGTCAGGCGCTAACGCAAGTTGATGGTAAAGATAAGGTTATCGAAGGCTTTTATGCCTGTGGTGAAGCCGCTTGTGTATCAGTACACGGTGCTAACCGCCTAGGTGGTAACTCATTGCTTGATTTGGTTGTTTTTGGTCGTGCTTCTGGCTTGTTTATTGAAAAAGCCCTTAAAGAGGGTATTGACCATCGCGATGCTTCTGAGTCAGATATTGAAGCTGCAATGTCTCGCTTGAATAATCTTAATGCAAACACTGGTGGTGAATCTGCACCTAAACTGCGTGCAGAACTACAACAAGTCATGCAAAACCACTTTGGTGTATTCCGCCGTGGTGACTTTATGCAAGAAGGTGTTAAGAAATTAGCTGATCTGCGTGAACGTATTGCTAATGTGACATTTGAAGATAAAAGTAACGCTTTTAATACAGCGCGTATCGAAGCGCTTGAGTTACAGAATTTGCTCGAAGTGGCTGAAGCGACGGCGATACCTGCCGAAATTCGTAAAGAATCACGTGGTGCTCATGCCCGTGATGACTTCCAAAAACGCGACGATGAAAACTGGTTATGTCACTCGCTGTACTTCCCAGAAGATCAAAGTGTTGTTAAACGTGGTGTGAATTTTGAACCGGTAACGGTCGACACCTTTGAACCTAAAGATCGTACTTACTAAATCGGGGAGATTGTAAATGCTAAATGTAGAAATCTATCGCTATAATCCAGAAACCGATAAAGAGCCTTATATGAAGTCCTACCAAGTGGACACTAAAGGCCGAGATATTATGGTTCTTGATGTATTAGAAATGCTTAAAGCAGAAGATAATAGTCTATCTTATCGTCGCTCGTGCCGAGAGGGTGTGTGCGGATCCGATGGCATGAACATTAATGGTAAAAATGGCCTGGCCTGTATTACACAATTATCTGAATGCGTTAAAAATAACAAGCTTATATTGAGACCATTACCAGGGTTGCCTGTTATTCGTGACCTTGTGATCGATATGGGTCAGTTTTATGATCAGTACCGTAAAATTGAACCATTCTTGCAAACTGATGAGCCTGTTGAAGGCCGCGAGCGTTTGCAATCTCCAGAAGATCGCGAAAAGCTTGATGGTCTTTATGAGTGTATTTTATGTGCTTGTTGCTCGACCAGTTGCCCATCTTTTTGGTGGAACCCTGACAAGTTTATTGGCCCTGCCGGTTTATTACAGTCTTATCGCTTTTTAGCGGATAGCCGTGACACTGCGACAGCAGATCGCCTAAAAAATCTTAGTGACCCTTTTAGTGTATTTCGCTGTCAAGGCATCCAAAATTGTGTATCAGTGTGCCCTAAAGGATTAAATCCAACTAAGGCAATTGGTCATATTCGCTCTATGCTATTGTCACAATAGTCGATGTTTTGTTCTCCGTTATTTATGTGAATTTATAATAACGGAGAGCAATTATTCAAGCATTTTGGTATGACCAGTGAAGTTTTTGACGCTTACTCAGTGATAAACTGTCGATAGCAAAAGAACAACGCTAATAGAACATTTGTGTAAATTTTAGATGAGAGCTATGGTAATGATGAGGGTGCATTTGAACTGTTAAGAAGTAGAACTCAGCCTCTGGAATAGATAGAACCATATTGCTTAGCTAAATTTATTAACAACAACAATATTATTAACAACAACAATATTATTAACAACAACAGAGAGAATCGTCCATGCCCGATAGTATGGAACACCTGTGGAGTACCGCGCATATATCAGGCGGTAACGCAGTTTATGTAGAAGAATTGTATGATACTTATCTACATGACCCGAGCGCTATTCCTGAAGAATGGCGTGATTATTTCGACCAACTTCCACGAGTTGCTAGCTCAAGCGCTCAGGATACCCCTCACTCGACAATTCAGGAACAGTTCAGGCTTTTAGCCAAGTATCGCCCGACTAATGGCGAATCGAACATTCCTGCACATGCTGCTGCGGCCAATCATGACCAAAAGCAAATTAATGTCGCTCAGCTAATTCAGGCTTATCGCGCACGTGGCCATACCAAGGCTACACTTGATCCGCTGGGATTATCTAAACGCAATTCTGGCGACTATTTACAACTTCATTACCATGGCCTTACGCCTGCAGACCTCGATTTGGTTTTTAATGCAAGCAATTTATTTTTTGGCTACGAGCAAGCACCACTCAAAGATATTATCGCTGATCTTGAGGCGACTTATTGTGGCAATATTGGCGCGGAGCTTTTGCACATCAGCGATGCGGATGAATTTAAGTGGTTACAGCAACGCTTAGAAAGCGCACGTTCCAAGCCAACTTATTCTAAAGAAGGTAAGTTACGCATATTACAACGCCTCAGTGCAGCTGAGGGTCTAGAAAAACATCTAGACAGTAAATATCCAGGGACCAAGCGCTTTGGTCTTGAAGGTGGCGAGAGTTTTATACCGCTACTCGATGGTTTAGTTAAGCGTGCTGGTACTTATGGTGCGAAAGAAATTGTACTAGGTATGGCACACCGAGGCCGTCTTAATACATTAGTTAATATTTTTGGTAAGAATCCTGCCGACTTATTTGATGAGTTCGAAGGCAAAAAAATTATCGATACCTCGGGTGATGTTAAATATCACCAAGGGTTTTCGTCGAATGTGATGACACCAGGCGGCGAAGTGCACATCGCAATGGCATTTAATCCATCGCATCTAGAGATTGCAGCTCCTGTTGTTGTGGGCTCAGTACGTGCCCGCCAAGACCGTCGCAACGATCGTACCGGTGACTTAGTTGTCCCTATTAATATCCATGGTGATGCTGCCTTCTCTGGTCAAGGTGTTGTATTTGAGCTTTTGCAAATGTCGCAAACGCGTGCATATAAGACGGGCGGCTCTGTACATGTTGTTATTAACAATCAGGTTGGTTTTACGACAAACCACCCTGAAGACGCTCGTTCTACTCCTTATTGTACTGATGTTGCCAAGTTTGTTGGCGCACCTGTATTCCATGTTAATGGTGACGATCCTGAAGCTGTATTGTTTGTTACGCAATTGGCAATGGATTATCGCTATGAGTTCAAAAAAGATGTGGTGATCGATTTAGTTTGCTACAGACGTCGTGGCCATAATGAGACTGATGAGCCTTCATCGACGCAACCATTGATGTATCAGGTCATCAAAAAACACAAGACAACACGCACACTTTATGCTGAGCGCTTGGTTAATGAGGGCGTATTAACAAAAGAAGAAGAAGCAGCAGTTGCCACGGATTATCGTGCTGCTCTCGATCGTGGCGACCACGTTGCTGATGGTCTTGTGAGCGAGCCTGATAAATCACTATTTGTAAACTGGGTGCCTTATTTGGGGCACGACTGGAATGATCCAGCTGATACCAGCATCGAGTTGAAAAAACTGCAGCAATTGGCCCATAAAGCTTGCGAGGTGCCCGACGGTGTTCAAGTGCAACGTCAGGTGCAAAAAATTTATGAAGATCGTCGTAAAATGGCCAGTGGCTCGCTACCGATTAATTGGGGTATGGCTGAGACATTGGCCTACGCTACTTTGATCGAAGGTGGTGCGGGCATTCGCCTTACAGGGCAAGATGTCGGCCGTGGTACTTTTTCACATCGTCATGCGGTGATTCATAATCAAAAAGATGGCAGCCGCTATATGCCGCTATCTAATTTATTTGAAGGTCAGCGCAACCTTCACTTACATGATTCGCTTTTATCTGAAGAAGCAGTATTGGCCTTCGAGTATGGCTATGCCTCTACCAAGCCCGATACTCTAGTGATTTGGGAAGCACAATTTGGCGATTTTGCCAATGGTGCTCAGGTAGTGATTGACCAATTTATTACCAGTGGTGAGCACAAATGGGGTCGTTTATGCGGCTTAACCATGCTATTACCACATGGTTATGAAGGGCAGGGGCCGGAGCATTCCTCTGCACGTCTTGAGCGCTATATGCAAATGTGTGCCGAGCATAATATTCAAATTTGTATTCCAACGACACCGGCGCAGATATTCCATATTTTACGTAGGCAAGTTATCCGACCAATGCGTCGCCCATTAATTATTATGAGCCCTAAGTGGATCTTACGTCACAAGCTTGCTACCTCTTCTCTTGAAGAGTTGGCCGACGGTAAATTCCATAATGTGATGTGTGAACATGATGTTAAACCGGCTAAAGCCAAAAAAGTGGTTATTTGCAGTGGTAAGGTTTATTACCATTTGCTTGAGGCGCGTATGGAGTCTGGTCAAGACGATGTTGCACTGATTCGACTTGAGCAACTTTACCCATTCCCGAAAGCTGAGTTACTCGAAGCGCTGGCACCTTTCAAAAAGGTAAAAGAAGTTGTTTGGTGTCAGGAAGAGCCAAGAAATCAGGGTGCTTGGTTCCAAATTAAACACCGTTTGGAAGATGCACTATCGGAAACACACCCCAAGGTTGATTTAGCTTATGTAGGGCGGATTTCTTCTGCTGCACCTGCGTGTGGCTATATGTCACTACACCTTGAAGAGCAAAAACAATTTATTGACGAGGCATTAAACGTTAATAAATAAATTTGAAAGCTCTATAAGTATAGAGCTTTTATCTAATAGGCGCGTTGCTAGAGCGATGCGTTATTAATAGAACCCAAAGGATACAAAAGAATGGCAACTGAAATCAAAGCACCAACTTTTCCTGAGTCAGTTCAAGATGGCACCGTTGCCACTTGGCATAAAAACGCTGGCGAGGCCGTTAGCCGTGATGAATTAATCGTTGAGATTGAAACCGATAAAGTCGTTTTAGAAGTGGTTGCACCCGCTGATGGTGTGCTATCCGAAATCGTCAAGCAAGAAGGCGATACAATCTTAAGTAATGAGGTGCTGGCCTTTATTGGTGAAGGTTCATCTAGTGAAGCAGCAGCTGCGCCTGTTGCAGCAAGTGCACCGGCTGCTAAATCGTCGGGTGCCTCGGTTGAAATTAAAACCCCTACATTCCCAGAATCGGTACAAGACGGTACTGTTGCCTCTTGGCATAAAGCGACTGGCGAAGCTGTTACACGCGATGAGCTTATCGTTGAGATTGAGACCGATAAAGTTGTATTAGAAGTCGTTGCGCCTGCTGATGGTGTAATGGGAGAGATTGTTAAGGGTGAGGGCGATACTGTATTAAGTGGTGAGGTTATTGCTCATGTACTTGAGGGTGCATCAACTACTGCAGCACCAGCGGCGGCCGAAAGTGCAGCTACAAGCAGTACTAGTGATGATGCCGACTCTGTTGCAAGCCCATCGGCACGTAAATTAGCTGCTGAGAAAGGCCTCGACTTAGCTGCTATTAAAGGTTCTGGCCGAGGTGGCTTGATCACCAAAGAAGATGTTGAAAATGCTGGGAAGGCACCGGTTGCACCTGCTCCGGCCGCTTCTAAGGCAGCAGCGCCTGCTGCACCCAAAGCAGTTACATCTGCTCCAGCGCTTGCCGGTCAAGGTGGGCGTGTAGAAAAACGTGTGCCCATGACACGTTTACGTAAACGTATTGCTGAGCGCTTATTACAGGCAACATCGACGACTGCCATGCTGACTACGTTTAACGAAGTGAACATGCAGCCAGTTATGGACCTGCGTAAAAAGTACAAAGACCAATTTGAAAAAACGCATAACGGTACTCGCTTAGGTTTTATGGGCTTCTTTGTAAAAGCAGCGGTAGAGGCACTTAAACGGTATCCAGCAGTTAATGCATCAATTGATGGTGACGATGTTGTCTATCACGGTTATCAGGATATTGGTGTTGCGGTATCGACTGAAAAAGGACTTGTTGTACCTGTACTTCGCAATGCCGAAAATATGGGGCTTGCCGATGTTGAGTCGGGTATTCGCGACTTTGGTTTACGCGCACGTGATGGCAAATTAGGTATTGATGAGATGACCGGTGGTACGTTTACCATTACTAATGGTGGCGTATTTGGCTCATTATTATCAACGCCAATTCTTAACCCACCACAAACAGCCATCTTGGGTATGCACAAAATACAAGAGCGCCCTATGGCCGTTAATGGTCAGGTGGTCATCCAACCTATTATGTATTTAGCGCTCTCTTATGATCACCGTATGGTTGATGGTAAAGAAGCGGTGCAGTTCTTAGTAGCGATTAAAGATTTATTAGAAGATCCAGCGCGTATTTTATTGGAAATCTAATAGTTGTAAAAATTAAGACATAAAGTGTGGGAGTACTACTCTTGCACTTAATCTCACTTATTCAATATTAAAATTTGGAAATTTATTATGTCCGATAACAAGTATGATGTGATCGTCATTGGTTCTGGCCCTGGTGGTTATGTAGCGGCTATTCGTGCTGCACAATTGGGTTTAAAAACAGCCTGTGTTGAAAAGTGGGTAAGCGACGACGGAAAAAAAGTCGTTAATGGGGGTACTTGCCTTAATGTTGGTTGTATCCCATCAAAAGCATTACTCGATAGCTCGCATAAGTATCACGATGCCCATGCAGATTTTGAAAAACATGGTATTAGTACGGGCAAATTAAAACTTGATGTGCCCAAAATGCTTGAGCGTAAAGATAAAGTGGTTGCGCAAATGTCAGGTGGTATTGGTGGCTTATTTAAAGCTAACAAAGTGACCTCTATCACTGGTAAAGGTAAATTATTAGCAGGCAAAAAAGTAGAAGTAACTACGGCCAGCGGTGATGTCACTGTATATGAAGCTGATAACGTTATCCTAGCATCGGGTTCCGTGCCTATTAATATTCCTGTGGCACCTGTTGACCCCGAGAAAAATAATATCATTGTTGATTCAACGGGCGCGTTAGAGTTTAGTGAAGTACCTAAGACATTAGGGATTATTGGTGCCGGTGTTATTGGTCTAGAACTCGGTAGTGTGTGGAGTCGTGTCGGTTCTGAGGTTGTTTGTCTTGAAGCGATGGATAGTTTCCTATCTATTATGGATCAGCAAATTGCTAAGGAATCTGCAAAAATATTTAAAAAACAAGGGCTAGATATTCGCCTTAGTTGTCGTGTTACTGGTACTAATATCAAAGGTAAAAAAGTTGAGGTTATCTATCTTGATAAAGAAGGTAATGAACAGACACAAACCTTTGATAAGCTAATTGTGTGTGTTGGCCGTCGTCCTTATACAGAAGGCTTATTGGCAGAAGACAGCGGCGTTGAAATGGATGAGCGCGGATCTGTGTTTGTCGATGAAAACTGTGCGACAAATGTACCAGGTGTTTGGGCGGTGGGTGATATTGTTCGTGGCCCTATGCTTGCGCATAAAGCATCGGAAGAAGGCGTTGTTGTTGCCGAGCGTATTGCTGGGCAAAAAGCCATGATGAATTACGATGTGATTCCTAATGTCATTTACACCTATCCAGAAGTTGCCTCTGTTGGTCAAACAGAAGAGCAACTTAAATCTGCGGGTGAAGAATATAAAGTGGGTACCTTCCCATTCTTGGCAGTAGGCCGTGCAGTTGCTGCCGATGCTGCCGATGGTATGGTGAAACTTATTTCACACGCAAAAACTGACAGAATTTTAGGGTGCCACATTGTTGGACCAAGTGCTTCTGATCTTGTGCAACAAATCGCTATTGCGATGGAATTTGGCTCAACAGCAGAAGATATTGGTATGACCGTCTTTGGGCATCCTACATTCTCAGAAGCAGTCAAAGAAGCTGCATTGGCAGCGAATGGTCACGCCATCCATATGCCAAATAGAAAAAGAAAAAAATAACTACGATTAATATTTTTAGTCCGGTTTATCAATAATGAATAAATGAATCATGCTTAACGTGATTAATTTATTTTTTTTAAATCCTGTTTCTGGTGGTTTTATCACAGAAACTCAAATATGGAACATATTATGAATTTGCATGAGTATCAGGCAAAACAACTATTTGCTGAATACGGTTTGCCAGTATCAACAGGTGTTGCGGCCGCAACAGTAGAAGAAGCTGTTGCAGCAACTGACACTATTGGTGGCGATAAATGGGTTGTTAAAGCTCAAGTACACGCTGGTGGTCGTGGTAAAGCGGGTGGCGTAAAATTAGTTAGCTCAAAAGAAGAAGTGAAAGAATTCGCTGAGTCTTGGTTGGGTAAAAACTTAGTCACCTATCAAACAGACGAAAATGGTCAGCCTGTTAGCCGTATTCTTGTTGAGACCTGTACTGATATTGATCAAGAATTGTATCTTGGTGCGGTTGTCGACCGCGCAACTCGCAGTATTGTGTTTATGGCATCGACCGAAGGCGGTGTTGAGATTGAAAAAGTCGCCGAAGAAACTCCAGATAAAATCCTAAAAGCGATCATTGACCCTCTAGTAGGCCCTCAGCCTTATCAAGGTCGCGAGCTAGCATTCAAATTGGGTTTAAACCCAACGCAAGTGAAGCAATTTACCAAAATCTTTTTAGGCCTTGCCAAAATGTTTGAAGATTTTGATTTCGCACTACTAGAAATCAACCCACTGGTTATTACTGAGCAGGGCGATCTTCATTGCCTAGACGGTAAAATTAATATTGATGGCAATGCATTGTATCGCCAACCAAAAATTCGCGAAATGCACGATCCTTCGCAGGAAGATGAGCGTGAAGCACATGCGGCATCTTTTGAACTTAACTATGTTGCCCTAGATGGTAATGTAGGTTGTATGGTTAATGGTGCTGGTCTTGCTATGGGTACTATGGATATTGTAAATATCCATGGCGGCAAACCTGCCAACTTCCTTGATGTAGGTGGTGGTGCAACTAAAGAGCGTGTTATTGAAGCCTTTAAACTAATTTTGTCAGATACTAATGTTAAAGCTGTATTGGTTAATATTTTTGGCGGTATCGTGCGTTGCGATATGATCGCCGAAGGTATCATTGGTGCTGTTGAAGAAGTTGGTGTTGAAGTACCTGTCGTTGTTCGCCTCGAAGGTACTAATGCAGATGCGGGTAAAAAATTACTAGATGCGAGCACGCTTAACCTTGTTGGCGCTACATCATTAACAGACGCAGCTCAAAAAGTTGTTGCTGCTGCGGAGGGCAAATAATGTCTATTTTAATCGATAAAAATACTAAAGTTATTTGCCAAGGTTTTACTGGCTCTAACGGTACGTTTCACTCTGAGCAAGCGATCGAATACGGTACGCAAATGGTGGGTGGTGTAACACCTGGTAAAGGTGGTACAACACATTTAGGTTTACCTGTTTTTAATACAGTAAAAGAAGCCGTAGAAGCTACCGGCGCAACAGCAACTGTTATTTATGTACCTGCACCGTTTTGTAAAGATTCTATCATCGAAGCAGCTGATGCTGGCCTTGAATTAATTATTACCATTACCGAAGGTATACCTACACTCGATATGTTGGTGGCTAAGGAATACGTTGATAAAAAAGGCTCACGTATGATCGGCCCTAACTGTCCAGGGGTCATCACTCCAGGCGAGTGTAAAATTGGTATCATGCCTGGTCATATTCATTTACCTGGCAAAGTGGGCGTTATCTCACGCTCTGGTACTTTGACCTATGAAGCCGTTAAACAAACGACTGATTATGGTTTTGGTCAGTCGACTTGTGTGGGTATTGGTGGTGATCCGATCCCTGGTTCTAACTTTATCGATATATTGGCTATGTTTCAGGAAGATCCTGCAACTGAAGCGATTGTTATGATTGGCGAGATTGGCGGTACTGCAGAAGAAGAAGCTGCTGCCTTTATTAAAGCCAATGTGACTAAGCCTGTTGTTTCTTATATTGCTGGCGTGACTGCACCTGCAGGTAAGCGTATGGGGCATGCTGGTGCTATTATTTCTGGTGGTAAAGGTACTGCTGATGAAAAGTTTGCTGCACTAGAAGATGCGGGTGTTAAAACGGTTCGTAGCCTTGCCGATATTGGTAGTGCTTTAAAAGAAATTACTGGTTGGTAAAAAAAATTGCATAATACCTGTTAATGACTACATAACAGGGGTAACTATCAGGTATTATGCGCCCCTAGATTTATTGGAGAAAGAAAATGAACGATAAACGGCCTGTTAATTTGGATCTGAGTACTGTCAGGTTTCCAATTACAGCAATAGCATCCATCTTGCACCGCATTACTGCAGTTATTACATGGGTAGGCTTAGGCTTTTTACTCTATTTAGTATGTTATGCGGTAAGTTCTGAACAAGAATACGCATCGCTTGTACAGTCAATGCAGGGTAATTTTTTACTTCAGTTTATCACTTGGGGCTTTTTAACCGCATTTGGTTACTACTGTTTAGCGTCTGCCAAGCATATCATCCAAGACTTTGGTTTCTGCGAAGATTTTCAAGGTGGTAGCATGATCTCTTGGGCTGCAATTATTGGTGGTATTGTATTAGCGATATTAGCGGGGGCATTGGTATGGGCGTAATGAATAACGGTGTTAAACAATGGATATTTCAACGAGTATCTAATGCATTAATTATTAGTTTTGGTATTTGCCTACTTTGTATCTTCCTATCAGAAGATGGCTTGAGCTATACCTCTATTAATGAACTGCTATCGGGCGGTGCTTTTAGTATATATTTAGCGATTGTTTTGGTGTTTAGCTGCCTAAACGCAATGTTAGCGGGTTGGCAAATTGATGGCGATTATGCCTCAAAATTTGGCCTACCTAAGAACTTAATTACTACGGTTGCTGTTATTGCAAGCCTTGGTTTATTAGTTTTTGGCTTGCTGGTTTTGTTCTAAATTAAAGATGCTTTAATAGGCTTTACTAATAAAAAAGGGTGCTGTTAGCACCCTTTTTTATTGTCTTTTAATACTTAAGCTACGATCTTTATAGGGGCTAATACCTATATATTCATCGCCTGTAAAGAGATATCGCCAACAGGTTTTTTAACTACTTCATCTGCAATATAACTGGTCATCTCATCAATACTGGTGAAATGACGCGACATATCATACTCACCTTTAAAGGTATTTCCTGATTCGTCTTGTAGTTTAGCTAACTGAAATTTAGAGCCGTTTTCGCCGCGACCATTAATAATATAGTATTCAAGATTCATTAACTGTAATCCCCGATTAAATAGATTTGCTGCTTAATTATAGCTATAGAGTATGCCGATGTCATTGTTATTTGTCCCTGCTAGTCATATAAACTAGTTAGTTTCTCTGGGTTAAAATAATACCGGCAAAGACAAGTATTGCCCCTAAAAGGTGGTACAGTTCTAGTTCCTCTCCAAGTAAAAGTAGTGATAAAAAAGCACCAAATAAAGGAATTAAGTGCAAGTAGCCTCCCGCCTGATTCGCACCTATTAATTCAACCCCTCTGTTCCAGCAGATAAAGGCCAAAATAGAAGGCACAATAGCCAGATAAACTAATGCGGAATAAGTTGATATATTCCAAGCTGAGGTAACCGAGCTTGACTCAAATATTATTGCAGCTAGAGCAAGCACTATAGTGCCTGTAACAGCGGTTGAAAATAATAGGGTAAGTTGTGATATTGCTGTTGGCTTGTTCTTTAAAGCAATAGAGTAGGCCGCCCATGTAATACTTGCCAAGAACATCCAGAAATCACCTATACCAAAGGTTAAGGTCTCGATGACTTCGATATTGCCGTGAGAAATAATTGTAGTTACGCCTAATAGAGAAATGATGATACCTAGTGAGGCTTTAGCTGAAGGAAATTCGCGATAAATAATTAGGTTCCCAATAAAAATCAATACAGGACATAAGGACAGTAGCAATAAAGCATTAACAACAGCTGTTGTTTGCAGCGCTAAGTATAAAAATACCTGAAAACAAGCGATCCCCAGAAACCCTAAGAGGCTGATAATAGGCCAATGCTTAAGTATGGTAGTGGATTCCAGACGCAGTGATGAGTAAATAAAGGGTAGTAGGATCAATAGAGCTAAAACCCAGCGAATAAGGCTCATATCAATGGCATCAACGTGATCTTTTAGGACTCGTCCAATAATGGCATTGCTGGCCCAAAATAAGGCAGAGAGCACCAGTAAGAGCCTTGGCTTTGAAAGTAGGTAATGAATAAGTCACTCCTTGATAGCATGGTGAGGCTTTTGAAAGTGTAAACAGCGCAGAGCGCTATAGTATAGACCTTGAAAATATTGTATACCCCCCAATATACCCTCGTAATTCATTAAAGGATGATAGATTTGATAGTGAGTTGTATTAAAGCTATTGATTTGTTTATTCTGATTACTTTTTGTTATTTTATATTAAGGAGCTCTTGTGACTACAACTGCTGATTCAAAAGCCACTCAAAAAGAAACTATGGGGTTTCAGGCAGAGGCGAAACAATTACTACAATTGATGATCCATTCACTGTATTCAAATCGTGAAATATTTTTACGTGAATTAGTCTCCAATGCATCAGATGCAGCTGATAAATTGCGTTTTGAAGCACTTAACGACAGCAGCTTGTACGAAGATGATCCTGAGTTAGCTATTCGTGTGGAGTTCGATAAGGAAGCAAAAACAGTCACCATTAGTGATAACGGCATCGGTATGAGCCGCGAGGAAGTGATTAATAATCTTGGTACGATTGCAAAATCGGGTACGGCTGCTTTTATGGAGCAGTTATCGGGCGACCAGAAGAAGGATTCACAGCTTATTGGACAATTTGGTGTGGGCTTTTACTCGGCATTTATTGTCGCCGATAACGTCGAAGTATTCACACGTCGCGCAGGCGATGATAAATCGGCAGGTACGCATTGGCAGTGCAAAGGTGATGCTGACTTTACTATCGAGCCCGTTGAAAAAGCGAACCGTGGTACGACCATTGTTATGCACTTAAAAGAAGATGCCGTCGAATTTGCCGATGATTGGCGTCTACGCTCTGTTATCAAAAAGTATTCAGACCACATCTCGTTGCCTGTGATTATGAAAAAGGAAGTCACCGAACCTGCTCCTGAGGCTGTAGAAGGTGAAGAAGCTAAAGAAACAGTCACTATTGAAGACGAAGTGATCAATACGGCTACTGCACTTTGGACACGCTCGCGTAGTGAGGTGAACGATGAAGAATATCAAGAATTCTACAAGCATATCTCCCACGACTACAGCGACGCACTAAGTTGGAGTCACAACAAGGTTGAAGGTAAATTAGATTACACCAGCTTACTGTTTATACCCAAAAAAGCCCCCTTTGATATGTTTAACCGCGATACCGCACGTGGCTTAAAATTATACGTACAGCGTACGTTTATTATGGACGAAGCCGAGCAATTCCTGCCGCTGTATTTACGCTTTATCAAAGGCGTAGTTGATTCAAACGATATCTCACTCAATGTATCGCGCGAAATCTTACAAAAAGATCCAAACGTCGATGCTATGCGCTCTGCATTAACCAAGCGTGTACTGGATATGCTCGATAAAATGGCTAAGAAGAAGCCAGAAGAATATAAAGAATTTTGGAAAGAGTTTGGCCAAGTATTAAAAGAAGGTCCAGGTGAAGATTTTGCTAATAAAGAAAAAATCGCCAAGTTGTTGCGCTTCTCGACTACCCATACTGAGACTCAAGATCAAGATCAATCATTAGATGAATACATTACACGTATGCAAGAAGGGCAAGATAAGATCTACTATGTTGCCGCTGAAAACTACAACACCGCTAAGAACTCTCCACACCTAGAAGTGTTCCGCAAAAAAGGTATTGAGGTTTTACTATTAACCGACCGTGTTGATGATTGGACGATGAGTCATCTACGTGATTACGATGGTAAGTCATTGCAAGATGTGGGTCGTGGTGCTCTAGATTTGGGTGAGCTTGATAGCGAGGAAGAGAAGAAAGAGCAAGAAAAAATCAATGAAGAATTAAAAGGCTTGATTGAGCGTAGCCAAAAAACCTTGGCAGAAAAAGTAGAGGACGTAAGACTGACGAATCGCTTAACGGATTCGCCTGCTTGTGTGGTTGTCGGTGAAGCAGACATGGGTGCGCAAATGCGTAGAATGCTTGAACAAGCAGGGCAAGATGTACCCGAGAGCAAGCCTATTTTTGAGCTGAACCCAGAGCATCCACTGGTCAAGAAGCTAGATCAAGAAGCTGATGAAGATCGCTTCAATGATTTGGTTAATATCTTATTTGATCAGGCAAATCTTGCTGAGGGTGGCCAACTTGAAGACCCTGCTGCTTATGTTGGACGCCTAAATAAACTATTGCTTGAACTGTCTAACTAAGCAATAACATTTATTGTTTTATAAAGCTTGGCTGCTTATACAGTCAAGCTTTTTTATTATTATCAAAAACTATTTACCCTGGCTTTTAGATAGATTAAAAGTATTCAGGTGTATCTACTCGACATTGCTTGGTATGATGTCAGACGGCGTTTATTTCACCTAAGCTATTCAGTCGTTTTATTGCGATTGTAAACACAGAACTATAAACATAACGACAAACTTCTTTTATCTATGACAACACGCAAAGATCATAAAATTGCCATTATTGGTGGTGGTAGTTTCGGTACGGCTCTCGCACATGTCGTCGCTAGCAATCACTTTGAAACACGTTTATGGATGCGAGATAGCCAGCGGGCATTAGAGACACAATCGAGTCGCGAGAATATACGCTATTTACCAGGGCATACATTAGCTGAATCACTGACTATAAGCTGTGACTTAAAAGCTGTTATTGATGGTTGCGATATTATTTTTGTATCGGTCCCTAGTTCTTCTTTTCGAGAGGTAGTGCAGCACATCCGTCCATTTATTAAAGATTCAATGGGTGTAGTTAGTACCACAAAGGGCATTGGTCGTGATGGTTTCACTGTGATGAGTGAAATCCTAAAGCAAGAGCTACCGAATAATGCTATTGGTGTATTGAGCGGTCCTAATTTTGCCAAAGAGATGGTACAAGGGCAGCTAACAGGGTCAGTCATTGCTAGTGTTGATGATACGCTGGTTAAAGTTATTCAAGATATTTTGGGCTCTGGTCTATTTCGTATTTATTCGAGTAATGATTGCTACGGTGTTGAGTTAGCTGGTGCCTTAAAAAATATTTATGCGCTAATGGTAGGTATGGCTCAAGCGAGGCATTACGGCCAAAATACACTAGCACTATTAATGACACGGGCACTTGCTGAGATGGGGCGCTTTGCCCACGCACTAGGTGCAGACCCAATGACTTTTTTAGGTCTGGCTGGTGTTGGTGATTTGTTTTTAACCTGTAACTCTAACCTAAGTCGCAATTATCGGGTGGGCTTTGCCATGGGAGAAGGCAAGTCACTAACAAGCGCGATAAAGAGCGTGGGCCAAGTTGTTGAAGGTGTTAATACACTGCGCTTAGTAAAAACTAAAGCAGGCGAATTAAATGTTGATATGCCACTGGTTGATGCTCTCTATGCTTTATTATTTGAGGGCGCATCGGCTGATAGTATTATCGATCAGTTAATGCTAAGCGAACAAAATAGCGATGTAGACTTCACCGGAGCAATACGATGAAAGACCAATCTCAAGATAAAAATACAGACGATGATATTAAAACAATCGATAGCGAGCGCGTTGACGCGGAAATAGTCGAGACCGTTGAACCTAGCTGGAAAGAGCGCCTACTGTCCGTAGAACACTGGTTGCGTTTTGTTTTTATGGTGTTGTTTATAGTGATACTGAGTATCGTTAGTTATCTCATTGTTGCGTTAGTTATTTTGCAATTCCTATGGGCTTTAGTCACAGGCGAGGGTAATGAAAAATTAAGGGACTTTGGTGGTAGTGTTGCGTGTTTTATTCATCAGGTATTACGTTTTTTAACCTACAATACCGATGATAAACCCTTCCCCTTTGCCGATTGGCCAGAGCCAGAAAAGAATAATGCATCTGATTCAACAGGCGAAAACTAATAAAAGGATTTATTGATGAACGTTTTTATTATGCGCCATGGAGAAGCGACTACATTTGCAAATAACGATAGGGAGCGTGAGCTTACAGAACATGGTCAAGATGAAGTTATCGGAATGACTAAGCGTTGCGCAAAAGATTTTGCAGCAGTCGATGAAATTTGGGCTAGCCCCTATATTCGTACTCAGCAAACGGCCTCGGTGGTTAGTACGATTATTGATAAAAAAATTGTTACCCATGGATTTTTAACGCCAACCAATAACCCTGATAGCGTGCTAAAGGTGCTAGCCGCAGAAGATAAAACGATTCTTATTGTAAGTCATCAACCGTTGGTAGGAACATTAGTTGATAAGTTAGCCGACCTTGAAACGGGTCGCTACCGTATGGGTACAGCAGCTGTTGCTAATATTAATCTGCCTTTTTGGGCGATGGGTTGCGGTGAACTTTCTTGGCTTTATCAGCCCAGTGATTAATAGAGATGTAGAAAACGACTATGCCAACTAAGCATTTTCCAAAAGCAACAGAAGTCGACTTTGTTTTTAATGAGTTCCGATATAGTGGACAAATATGGGGCAAACAACATGGCCTTCCAGTTATTGCTTTACATGGTTGGCTAGATAATAGCGCCAGTTTTGATGTGCTTGCACCGCGATTATCCGATGTACATTTGTTAGCGCCAGACCTTGCCGGTCAAGGGCAGAGTGATCGCTACGGTGGCTTAAGTGACTATCCCGTTTGGTCTGAAATTATGGCGGTTTTTGAAATGGCTGATCATATGGGGTGGGATGAATTTGCTTTAATCGGGCATTCCCGTGGTGCAATGATGTCAGTGCTAGCGGCATCGGTATTTCCAGAGCGTGTTTCCCATTTAATTCTATTAGATGCCCTAGGGCCTTTTCCCGTTGCCCCAGAGAAACTCCCCGAGCGTATGCAAAATAGTATTGCTGAGATGAGACGTCGACTTAAGCGTAAATTATCCTGTTATAAAACTTTTGATGATGCTATTCATGCTCGTTGCCAAAGTGAATATGGTAAGTTAAAAGAGCCTACAGCAAAGTTATTAGCTAAACGCGGCCTTACAAAGTTATCTCAGGGTTATCATTGGCATGGTGATGGAAAGTTATGGGCGCCATCAATGGCCGCGTTGAGTAATGAGCAAATTAGTGAATGTATCGATAAAATTACAGCTAAAATATTTATTGCTTTAGCGACTAAAGGCCTAAAAGAGAAATGTAACCCGAATATTGATGAGGGTGAATTTTCTCAAATGCTCAATGACAGTAAAATCGATACGGATTATATTGAGCAATTCAAGCAGTTACAGAGTAAAGGTGCATTGTGCAAAGAGTTTGAGGATGGGCATTATCTTCATATGGAAGCATCGGCTGATGATGTAGCTAAAGAAATTCAGGGCTTTCTATTCTCTTAATTTTTAGTCCAACTATGTTTTAGTGAAATATAAAGATGGTGATATCTTTAAAATTTCATAACTATCTACTCTACCTGCAGTGCCATTAATGAATTCATTATCTTACCAACAGCAAACTATTCAACAGTGTATTAATATTGGCGAGCAACTATTTATTGATGCAGAAATTTACTTTGGGCATGGGACAGATAATGCTGCTGACGAAGCCTTGTGGTTAGTGTTTTATCAATTGGGTTTGTCTTGGGATGCCGAAGATTTTATATTAAATGAGGTGGTATCTGAGAATGATTTTGATGCGCTTATAAGCTTGTACGAACGGCGTATTAATGAGCGTATTCCTGCTGCTTATCTAACGGGTGAGGCATGGTTTGCAGGTATTCCCTTTGCGGTAAACAAGAGTGTACTCGTACCACGCTCGCCACTCGCTGAGCTTATTAATAATCACTTTGAGCCTTGGTTAGAAAAGGCTCACTCGTCTATTTTGGACTTATGTACCGGCAGCGGTTGTATTGGTATCGCAAGTGCTTTGTACATCCAAGATTCGCGAGTTTTGTTAAGCGATATTTCTGATGCTGCGATTGACGTTGCCAAAGTCAATATTAATCGCCACGAGCTTACTGGCAGAGTAGATGCTGTTGTCTCTGATTTATTCGATAATATCCCAAAGCAAGCTTTTGATTTAATCGTCTCGAATCCGCCTTATGTTGATGCAAAAGATCTTGCTGAGATGCCCCCTGAGTATCACGCCGAGCCGGTATTAGGTTTGGCATCGGGTGCTGATGGGTTAGACTTTACACGCCGCCTACTTCGAGAAGCACCGGACTATTTAAGTGATGATGGCGTATTAATTGTCGAGGTAGGCAATAGCTGGGTAAACCTTGAGGCAGCTTTTCCCGAGGTTCCTTTTCTATGGTTGGAGTTTGAGTTCGGCGGTCATGGGGTATTCGTTATATCAAAAGCTGAGTTACTCAAGTTTAAGGCGTTATTTGTGTAATTCACGTATAATCGCGTGAATATTTCGATAAATTTTATAAGCGATAATCATTATGTCTGGTAATACTTACGGAACACTATTTACTGTCACCACCTTTGGTGAGAGCCATGGTTTAGCACTTGGCTGTATTGTGGATGGTTGTCCTCCAGGGCTTGAGTTAAGCGAAGCTGATTTACAAGGTGATTTAGATCGCCGTCGTCCGGGTAAAAACAAATTTGAAACACAACGCCGCGAGCCTGACCAAGTTAAAATACTATCAGGTGTTTTTGAAGGTAAAACAACGGGTACGCCCATTGGTTTATTGATTGAGAATACCGATCAGCGCTCTAAAGATTACGGCAATATCAAAGATCAGTTTCGTCCGGCTCATGCTGACTATACTTATATGCAAAAATATGGTGTGCGTGACTATCGCGGTGGTGGCCGTTCTTCTGCTCGTGAGACAGCCATGCGTGTTGCAGCAGGCGCAATCGCTAAAAAATATTTAAAGCAACACTGTGGCATTTTAGTGCGCGGTTGTTTATCGCAGTTAGGGCCTATTAAAGTTAATGAAGATATCGCTGCTTGGGACTGGCAACAGGTAGAGGAGAATCCCTTTTTCTCGCCTGATAAATCCAAAGTTTCTGAGATGGAGAGCTATATGCAGGCTCTGCGTAAAGAGGGTAATTCTGTAGGGGCCAAAATATCAGTGGTTGTCTCTGGTATGATCCCGGGTCTAGGTGAGCCTATTTTTGATCGCCTAGATGCTGAACTTGCGCATGCGCTTATGAGTATTAATGCGGTTAAGGGTGTTGAGATAGGCGCAGGTTTTGATTCTATCGAGCAAAAAGGCACTGAACATCGCGATGAAGTACAGACCGATGGATTTCTCTCCAATAACGCCGGCGGTATACTCGGGGGTATTTCTACAGGGCAAGATATCATTGCTCATATCGCCCTTAAGCCGACATCAAGTCTGCATATCCCTGGCCGCAGTATCGATGTACATGGTAACCCTGTTGATATTATCACCAAGGGCAGGCATGACCCCTGTGTGGGAATTCGTGCCACGCCTATTGCTGAGGCCATGACAGCGTTAGTACTTGTTGATCATCTGCTGCGCCATCGAGGCCAGAATGGCGATATTTCTCATTCTATCCCAATTATTCCTGCCAGCGCGGCGAAATAAATTTAAAGCAAGGACTTTGTAAAAACGATTCGCTGGGGGATAGTAGATTGATAACAGGTATTCCTTACTGGCGCCTATCAAGTTTTTATTTTTTTTACTTTGCCTTAGTGGGCGCCCTAAGCCCTTATTTTAGTTTATATCTCAATGATATTGGTTTAACGGCGCAAGCTATTGGTACCGTTAATGCTGTGATTATGGGCACCAAAATTATTGCCCCTAATATTTGGGGGTGGTTGTGTGACCGGACCGGTAAGCGACTAAAAATAATTTCAATTGGCAGCTTTTTTGCCGTGATGTTTTTTGGTGGTTTGTTCTACTGGAAGACGTTATTCCCCATTCTTGTTATTACCTTCTTATACAGTTTTTTTTGGAATGCCGTTTTATCGCAGTTCGATACGGTCACTATTTTATATTTAAAAAAAGATAGCCATCGCTACAGCCAAGTCCGTGTTTGGGGGTCAATTGGTTTTATTGTGACGGTTATCCTACTTGGTTGGCTTTTTGATTTTATCTCCATTGATTATTTAGTTCCTATTGCTTGGTTTTTATTATTATTGGTATGGTTAAGCACTTTGACTCTGAAAGAGCCCACGAGAGAGACTTATAAAAAGAGCGATGTTCATTGGGTTAGCTTATTAAAAAAACCGAGTATTATTTATTTTTTTATTGCCGCATTCTTACTGCAGTTTAGCTTTGGTGCCTATTACACCTTTTTTAGCCTACATCTAGAGGGATTTGGTTATTCTCGAACAAGTATTGGTTTGCTTTGGGCATTGGGTGTTTTTTGTGAAGTCATTTTATTTATTTTTATTCATCGTTTTATCGGTAAAAATAATGTGGCAAAAATATTTTTTTGGAGTTTACTGCTTACGGGTGTTAGATGGTTAACCATCGCATTTTTTGCCGATAACCTCTGGTTAATGATTGGTGTGCAAACTATCCATGCACTGAGTTTTGGTGCTTGCCATGCGGCTTGTATCGAACTTATTCGACGCTTCTTTAATACATCGAATATAGGGCAGGGACAAGCACTCTATAGTGCACTAACCTTTGGTTTTGGTGGTGCAATGGGGGCCATGAGTGGCGGGTTTTTATGGGGGATAAGCTCACAGTTATTGTTTTGCGTCAGTGCCGCTGCTGTATTTATATCGGCCATTATTGTTTGGTATGGCTTATGTTGCACTCCCATAAGTGAGCTAAGCGACGATAGCTTTTAGTGATATAATGATTGTTGCAGGATGAAGTGAAAGATTAATAAACGAGTTAAGTGAAAGATGAATAGCTATAATCAAAGTACTGAGCCGGTAAAGCCTTCAGGCCAAGAAAATACAGAGCTTAGCGAACGTTTTGCAGGTTTGTATATTGCCTTGCCAGAAAGTCGTCAATTAGATGTACTCGCTAACCTTTTTAGAAAACGCGGTGCGAGTCTTTTGCGCTGTCCCTTAGTGTCTATTCATGATAGCCCTAATCGCGATTTAATTGAGGCATGGCTAAAAGATTTTATCGCCTCTCCACCAGATATTTTAGTCGTACTCACAGGGGAAGGTATCAAACGCTTAACTGGGTTTGCTGAAAGAGCAACCTTACTTGATGGTTGGGTTGAAGCATTATCGAAGGTGCATATTTTGGCTCGAGGTCCAAAACCTAATCGAGCGTTAAAAGTACTTGGTTTACAGGCAAGCGAATTAGGCGTTGAGCCTACGACTGAAGGTATTATTAAGTCTTTAGATAAAAAGAATCTAGATGAGAAAATTATTAATGTACAGTTATATGGTGAGGATCCCAATAGCAAACTTCAAAACTATCTTAAGGGTAGGAGTGTTATTTATAAAACGGTCTCTCCTTATATTTATGCCTCTGATATTGAAACAGACAGTGTCGTTAATTTAATCGAGCAGCTCACAAATAATAAGGTCGATATCATCTGCTTTACTAGTAAGGCACAATATAGTCGCCTTGAATCTGTCGCAAGAAAATATTCGATCGTAGACTCTTTAGTATCTGGCCTTAAGCAGACAAAAATTATTGCTATTGGCCCTGTAGTGGCTGAGCAGTTAAAGCAGCAAGGATATAAAATAGCAGCTATGCCGGAAGAAAAATACTTTATGAAGCCTATGGTCAACGCAGTAGAAAATTTATTAACCAATAGTAAGATTAATTAATAAGGATATTTTTTGGTTTGTTCATCCAAAAGGCCAGGGTAGATTTTTTTACAGTCTATATCTTCTGCATTCAAGGGTTTATCAAAGTAATATCCTTGAGCATATTCGCAATTAAGCTCTAACAAGGCTTCGAGGCCTTCTGAGGTTTCCACACCTTCTGCTATCACAGCTAAATTTAATTTGTGCGCCATTGCTATAATCGATGGGATAATACTATTGGTTACTGCTTGTCTGTCTAGTTTAGTGACAAAAGAACGGTCAATTTTTAGAACATGAAACGGCAGTTTGTGTAAATAAGATAACGAAGAGTGCCCAGTGCCAAAATCGTCGAGTAACAATATAATTCCCATGTCGGATAATTTCTTTAAGGTAGTGACACTGGTGCTGTCCTCTTCGATAATAAGTCCTTCAGTAATTTCTATTTTAATACTGTCACTTGGTAGTTGATAACTATCCATTATATTTTTAACTATACCTGCAAAATTTTCGTTTTCTAATTGTATGGGGGAGACATTGACCGAAAGTTGAAATTTAGGGTTATTCTTTTTCCTCCATTGACATAATTGCTCGCAGGCTTTTTTTAGTGTCCATTCACCTATCTCATTGATGAGTCTAGATTCTTCGGCAATAGGTATAAAGTTAACCGGTGATACGTGACCTAATTCGGCATTGTTCCATCGGAGTAGGGCTTCTGCACCTATAATTTGTGATTTATTAAGCTCAATAATAGGTTGGTATTGTAAAAATAGTTCATCCTTTTCAATAGCATTACGCAAATGCTCTTCTATTTTTAACTTATCTTTTACCTGATTGTGAAGATCCTCCGAATAATAAGAAAATCTATTCCTGCCTTGGTCTTTAGCATCGTACATTGCTAGATCGGCATAGCGTTTTAAATCTTCTACATTATTAGTATCGTTAGGGTAAATCGAAATGCCTATACTACCGCTAATAAATATTTTCTTACCTAGAAGCGTGAAGGGTTCTGACAGGCTAGCTAATATTTTATTGGCAACAAGTTTTGCACTTCGCACCGCTGATAGTTCACTCAAAATCACATTGAATTCATCACCGCCAATTCTAGCAACCGTGTCACTATCTCTTAGGCAAGAGCGTATTCTGGCACTTGCTGCACAAATTAAGTCATCACCAGCGTAGTGTCCCATGGAATCATTAATTTTTTTAAAGTGATCAATATCAATATATAAAAGTGCTAGGTTCTTATTGGTGCGCACCGCACTTTTAGTTTGTTGTTCGAGCCTGTCTTTAAATAAGTTACGATTAGGCAGGCCCGTTAAAGAGTCAAAATGAGCTAATTCTCTATTCAATCGCTCGCTTTCTTCCAAAGCTTTAGAGCTTTCTTCTATAGATTTAACTGAGGCTGAGATACCTCTGACGGCATAGACAATTAGAAAAAATACGATAACGCTAAAACTTATAAAAATAACGAATGTCGAGGAGATAATCAGGTTGACGGTATCTGTCATTGGTTTGGCAAAACTGGCAGAATGCTCTTCAAAGGTAGCCGCTGCCTCAAATAGTCTATTACGCATCTCCCCCATGTCCAATAAGCCGTTATTGTAAGTATCTATCTCACTTAATATATCATCGGCGACTTTTACATCGGCAATACATAGTTCGACAGCCTCTTCAGTACCAATAATTCTCATTATTGAGCGGTCCAAGAAGTTGATGACTTTAATACAAAATACGGGTTGTTCCCTAATGTCTGAAATAACTCTTTTTAAACGGAGAATATCGAGCTTATGCGTTGTTTTTGATTGCTCCAGCATTTCATGCAATTCATTAGTGAATTGTAAGTGCAATAGATTACGTTGGTGTAGTTCGGCGCCTTTTGCTATTTGATATAACCCAAAAAGAGAAGTAATCAGCAACAGAACAACGATACAAGTAATTTGTATAAGGCGTTTTTGAATAATCATGAGAGATTATTAGGGGTTCCTAGCATATTATGTATATTTTAATAATAGCTCGTTTCCCAAAGAGTGCCAGCTAAAATGCGGCTTGTAGAGGTCTTATGTAAACTATCTTATTTATATTGCACGATAGCCATATCAAGTGACTTGCATGTGCTTGTTGGCAAGCTTCCCTCTAACTAGTCGGTAAGCTTGCCCTTATTTTTAATGTATAGATTGAGCATAAAGGGCTCAGTATTAGTCATTTACCCATTCAAAACTGAGTTTTTTCTTCTCCATATCAACAGCGACGAGCTTTATATTGACATTCTGGTCAAGATTTAATGGCTTTTCGTTCCAGGTCAGTTCCATACGCTGGTTATTAAAGGATACTTTATCGAACTGAGCTTCTGGGTTCGATTTGTCCTCTTTTCTAGCAGCGATGAAGCCCTCTATACCGGTATTGTGCAAACGTACACCCACACCTTGATTAGTGAGTAGTGCAATATATCCGCTAAATATCTCGCCTATTTTGTTTTGCATATAATCGGCAATTAGCCACTGCTCTACGAGGCGAGAAGCACTGCGACTGAAGTTAATTGCCTCTTTTAAATGCTCCAGCTGTTTTGGGCGGAGTCGACTGGCCTGTTTGTTAGCCAGTATCTGATGAATGGCTCTTTGATTATAGAGATCTTGATAACGCCTAATTGGAGAAGTAATGGTAGCGTAGTAGTTAGCACCTAGTGTGAAATGTGAGGTTGGTTGCAGCGATAACTCACTTGCTTTTTGAAAACGTTGTTGCTTAGCGAGTAAAGCTTGGTGCTTTTCATCTTCTTGGAGCAGTTTAATGACAGCAATATAATCGTTAAGATTATTCATATCGCCGACTGATTCTTCTCCTAGTGCTTCGATTAACAGTTTATTGATGTCTTCTTGTCGTTCATTTTTAAAGCCAGTCTGAGAGGTGAATAGGCCTACATCATGAGAGGCTAGAAACTGACCAGCACGTTGATTGGTAATGATCATTGCTTCTTCAACAATGCGATGTGCTACTGTTCGTTCAAGCTTTTCTATACTTGTTAATTTACCCGCATTATTAAGTATCAGTGCAAAATCATCACGATTGTGAGTGGCAAGCTGATTATTAGTACGATAGTCATATAATGCCTTGGTACAGGCTTGTAGCTGCATCAATTGCGCTTTAAAAGGGGTTATGTCTGTTAGGTGTGGCTGTGCGCTAAAGTCTTGCTCATTGAGTAGGGCGCTAACCTGCGGATAGCTCAATTTTGCTTTAGATCGAACCAACGCGGATACAAACTCTGCATTTACGGTTTTACCATTTTTATCAATCGCCAATTTGATGACTAACGCCAATCTGTCTTGATTAGCAATTAATGAATAACGTTCGGTTGATAGTGCCTCTGGTAACATTGACACGGGCTTACCGGGTAAATAAAGCGTTTGAGCGCGCTTAAAAGCAATGTTGTCCAGTGGGCTATTTGCACGTATTTCACTGCCAGGGTTTGCTATTGCTACCAATAGCGTCCAGCCATCGTCTGTTTGCTCAATGGCTAAGGCATCATCCATATCTCGAGTGCCGGCAGAGTCAATAGTGACAAAATCGATATTCGTGAGGTCAATTCTATCTGTACTTTTGTTTGTTGAGCCGGCTTCATTGGTAGTGTCTATTCCTATAGCGACACTTTGCAATGCTTGTGCTTCATCGACGATATCTTTAGGAAAGTTTTCGAACTGTTGATGTAGCGCAAGGGAAAATTTACGAGCGTTATCAACGTTAACCTCAACACCAATATCACTCATAATACGTGCTTGAGATTTACCTGTTTCAAAGGGGTGTTGAGTAATTCTAGCTGTCACATAGTGCCCATCTTTTGCGTTGGCACGTAATTTAGGTGGCACAAAGATCCAGCGAGTATGTTGCTGTTGCTCAACAATAACAAAATGGCCCTTACCACGAATACAATAGCGACCCGCTAATTGTTTCATTGGCGAGTAAAGTAGCTTTTCTAGTTTTGCCTCATATTGCTCTTTATTCTCGGTTTTTTTAGTACTAACGAGAACCTCGACCCTGTCTCCATGAAAAACATGATCCATGACTTCTGGCTTTAAAAATGCGTCACGTCCATCGTCTAGAGTGACAAAGCCATAACGGCCACTTGTGCCGCGAACTGTGCCTTGAGCAGTATCTCTGCTTTCTTTGATTTCTTTTTTGAGGGTACTAAGTTGAGAGAGGATATCACCGGAGAGCATATTCTTATAAAGCCATTAAAAGTTGAAAACAGGGATAATTAGCAAGATTCTTTCAAGCTAATCAAAAGCACAGTCGTTTATAGCAAGTGCCAAAGGCTTAGGATAATAACAGAGATAGGCTTATCCCAATACTAAAAACACAGGAATTCACTATCTAATTATTTGTAGTCCCTATAGCATTTACTCAGAAGGATAGACTATTTAAAAATTTAGGGACTATTTTTGTTGCTGGGCCGTAGTGCTGCTCTGCAAACCTGGAACCGATTGCAGAAGCTTCAAGATTCAGCTCTACAGTATGTGCTCCATATTGCTTAGCCATTTCAAAAAAACCAGCAGCTGGATACACATTGCCTGAGGTGCCAATGGCGATAAATAAATCGCACTGGCTAAGGGCATGCTCTATTTCACTCATATAAAGTGGCATCTCGCCAAACCAGACAATATGTGGGCGTAGGTTTCCCTTTTTGTTACAGCAGGTGCAATAGTCCTCTGGAGAGGTATCTTCTGTACATGAAAAGAGTTGGCCAGACTCCTTGCAGCGTATTTTTAATATCTCGCCATGCATAGGTAATACATTATCTTTACCCATAGCTCGTTGGTGTAGATCATCTATATTTTGGGTGATGAGTGTGAGTTTGCCTTGTTGGCTTTCTACTAGCTCTTTGTTTAGCTCTCCAATTGCTAAATGGGCTTCGTTGGGTTGTATGCCATTTAATAGATGCCTGCGACGTTCATTATAAAATTTATGGACTAATACTGGGTCGCGAATAAAGGCTTCAGGTGTTGCTACATCTTCAACGCGATGGTTCTCCCAAAGGCCATCGGCGGCACGAAATGTCTGAATCCCGGATTCTGCGGAAATACCTGCACCAGTAAGTACAACAATATTGCGATAAATTGTGGATGATTGCATAGCGTACGAGTGTTTTTTGGTGAGTGAAATAGCCTAAATTTATAATAGATTAGTGTGATAACTTGCCAGAATAATAATTACTTTTGGCTAAAAGAGATTGTTTTACTACCCTCCCAAAGGGTCGATACTCCGATCTCTCTAAGTTTATCTAGATCAGATGTAATAGTTGCAAAGTGGTTGCCTGCCAGAGTGCCGGCTTTAGAGGCAAAGGCGACACACCCATAGGCAATGAGTATCTCCGTTTCACTTTTACCTTTGGGATATAACAATATTTGTCCAGGTGCTGGGTAGGAGCTTGCATCCTCATATTCTACCCCAAAATCTGTATCACCAAGTGGTATCCACATACCTTCACCACTCCAGCGTACATGCACAACCTGGCTATTAAGAGGAAGGCTTTGGGTGAATAGCTCACAGGTTTTGGGCGATCTTTCTTGCTCTAATTGAGCCGAGAACTGATGGCCATCGATAACTACGTTTAGTGATCTATCCATGAATATTTAAGCCTAAGGGCTCTCCGGTATCAGTGCTCGTTTAAAAAGGTTTATGCTGTTTGTTTCTCAGGGTTTGGCTTTAAAACCAAGCGTAAACAAATATAGCCTACTAATCCGGATAACAGTGACCCAATAATAATACCCAGCCGCTCATCAAAGGCCACATTACCGGCACTCTCAAAGGCGAGGGAGCCTATAAATAAGCTCATAGTAAAGCCAATACCGCAGATTGCAGCTGTGCCATACAGGCTCGGGACAGTCATCCCCTTGGGCAGCGTGACAAGTTTGAGTTTTAAAAATAGCCAGCAGAGCCCGAAAATACCAATTTGCTTACCAAAAAACAGTCCAAAGGCTATACCTAACGTCACGTTATGAAAGACTTGTTCGCTACCCATATTACTAAAATTAATACCTGCATTGGCAAAGGCAAAAATAGGTAAAATAACGAAGGCAACCACTGTGTGTAATCTGTGTTCCATGATTTTCAACATCGAAACACTAGGGTTTCTCGGCGACTTTATTGGGATAAACATAGCCAATACGACACCTGCGAGTGTCGCGTGCACACCTGATTTTAAGGTGGCAATCCACATAATAATACCTACAACAATATAGGGCGCTTTACTGAGTACATCTCGCCTATTAAGGAAGTAAAGTACAGGTATGCAAAGACTAACAACAATCAGTGCGGTCAGTGAGATCTTTGAAGTATAAAATATAGCGATAATAATAATTGCGCCAATATCGTCGAATATGGCTAAAGAAGTTAAGAATATTTTAATAGAAATAGGGACACGCGAACCTAATAGCGCTAGCACTCCAAGGGCAAAGGCAATGTCAGTTGCCGCCGGAATTGCCCAACCAGCAGTAGCGACAGGGTCACCGTAGTTAAAATACATATAGATAAGTGCAGGAGCTATCATGCCGCCAAGTGCGCCAACACCCGGTAATATGATGTTGCGTTTATCTGAAAGCTCCCCTTCAATTAGCTCACGTTTAAGCTCGAGGCCTACGAGAAAAAAGAAGACCGCCATTAGCCCGTCGTTTATCCAAAGTAACAAAGGTTTCGCTATACCTAATGCACCCACTTGTACAACGACAGGCGTCGACAACAAAAGCTCGTAATAATGATTAAGTGGGGTATTGGCAAAAATAATAGCGAGAAAAGCGGCAGCAATAAGAGAAATACCCCCAGCCGACTCCAGTTTTAAAAATTTGGTGATAAAACCATCGTTTTTTACATTACTGGTTTGAGTATCCATAAATGTCCTTAAATTACTTGTCTTCAGTATCTAGTAATAATAGTAGGCGTTCTACCCGTATACTAGTTTGTTATAAGTATAATATAGACCAAATTTTACATCTGTTGAACAAGCAAGTTAATCCATAGAGCTAAAACACACGCAGTAGATAGCCAAAAAGCCAGCATTCTGTGTATGACGTTATTGTAGGTTAAGTGCACAGTTGCTTGAATACATCTTGCAATAACAAATAGCCAAGCACAAATAATCGCAAAGCTACTGTCTATATTTAGGCTTATATAAAGGCTACCTACGACATAAAACAGCACTGGGATCTCAAACATATTGTTAAAACAACGGCTACTTTTCATAACCGATAGAGGAATGTTATCCCCTTGCATAACTTGAAAATATTTAATACTAAGAGATTTATTGTTAACACTGCCGACTCTAGATTTAAGGGCTATACAGCCAACGCCAAGAGTTAATAAAACCATGGTAAAAAGAGCATAAAGCATGTTTGTTCCTATAATGATTTTTAGTCTGAGGATCTTAATTCATCGGGTATTTTTATGCATTAATAATTATCTTGCTAATTGATATAAGCTAATGGATTAATTAGAAATAGGGTGTCGGTGAGGTAATTGAGGGTAGTTAGGGTTAATAGTAATAATTTATTGATCGATAATTCACTATTACAGAGCATTTTATCGGTGACCAATACACAGCTAAGTAGTTTACTGGTCTTGTTGCTGACGTATTTGGCGAGATATTTGCCGAGCCATGTAATAGTGAAATATAGGTTTATAAAAGCAAGGGGCCGTAGGTCGTTTACACTAAAGGGTCTACGACAAAACCTGTGCAGTAAAATATACATCCTCCATAAACCATCAATGAAGAAATAGCATCTTTCGATAATTTAAATTGCAGTAAATTCTGTGTCCCATTTGCTAGACCTTTGGCAACAAAGTTTAGAGAGTCTATAAAATGGTATTGGCTTAGTTTTAAACGGCCATTGTCATTGATAATAAAGCGAAAATATCCGGATAAAATACAAGCGCTACCCAATAGTAACGATATGAATAGTAGGATGGTCATAATGTAGTCTATTTTTATTATTTATACTGCCAGTTTACCATAGACTTATTTAATGTGAATAGTTTGGATGTATAAAATATACCCAAATTAAAGTCATGCAATAAGAGGCTAAAAGTCGATCAATCAACATCGCAGTGTGTTTTATCTAGGGTGGGTAAATCGATTAAAAAGCGGTGGTTCCATAGCTTACCTGTTACCCAGAGGCCATTTTTATCTTTATCGTAAGCAATGCCATTAACCACATTTTTATTATTAGGTTTAACACTTTTTGTTCGCAGGCTACTTAAATCGATACTCTGCACAACACAGCCACTATTGGCATCAATTGCATAAATATTATCGTCAAGCCAACGGTTGGCCCAAATAATGCCATTGATGTATTCCAGCTCGTTAATTTTATCTAAGCCTTTAACTTTTATGGTGTGCTCTATTTCAAAAGTTTCTTTATCTCTAAAATACAGGGTGTTGCTACCATTGCTCATAATGAATGAGCTTTCATTATGAGTCAGTCCCCAGCCTTCGCCGTTATACGAGAGTTTATTAATAAGCTTTAATGTTTTTTTGTCAAAAACGAATAATGTCTTCTCTTTCCAAGTGAGTAAGAATATTTTATCGTCAACAACGGTTAGGCCTTCTGCAAAAAACTGAGGAGGTAGCGAGTATCGAATGATTTTATGAGGTTGTTGATATATCAGCGTAGATTGATTATATCGGCCACTACTAATATAAAAATTGTTGTTATCATCTTGAAATAAACCTTGAGTAAACCAGAGTTTATTGTAAGGTGCTGCTGAAATTACAGTGGGGTTCGTTGGCGTTGGTAGTGATTGGTGTATTGCCTTGTTGGCCTTGGTGTTTTCGGAGAGACTTTTAAAAGAAAAATGTGTTTTTGATTGAGTGGTATTGTCTAACGACAACGCTGTATGGCTAAATAAAAATACAGCACTAACGATCAGGTAGTGAGTAAGCAATAGCCGTTGATGCATCGATAGAAACCTTTAATATTTAAATACTAAGTGAGTGCTCAGTGTATCAAAGTTTCTATAGAGTTTTTGATTTGATGTAATTTTTTAACTGCCTGCTATGTGGCTCCAGTATTCTTTTAAATACTCGAAGTCTAATGTTCAAGCCCACCTTCATCATCTAATAAATCTTTTTTATCCTGTTCACGCTTTTTAACAAAGGTAATAGCGTTTTTAACAGCCTTGTTTACCTTTTTGTTGATTTCGTCTAACTCAATTGGAGATAGGTAAAAACTCATATCGACATCATGTCGGATATAACGTGGTGGCAGGTGGTTGAGTGCAACACAGGAGACATCGTCCATAAAGTCATAGTCTGTGTTAGCCCGTGGTTCGAGTTTGACAATAGCTTCGGCTACAAGCCGCTCATAATAGTTGTGGACAGTGCCGGTATCCTGGGCGGTAAAGGCGATATTGCGGCGGCGTGTTAGTAGCATGGTTATTACTCTTGATTGATAAACTTCTTAAAGTATAGACCCTATAAGGGGTTTATCTAGGCGACAAGGGACGATTTTTATACTTTTACTGCGTATTTACGAATCGATGAATATTTAATGATTTCGACGCATCAGATCGCGAATAATAAAGCGTGCTGGATTGAGTGAATTTGCTGCTTCTTGCGACATGGGTAGTGGCTGTCCAGCCATAGTACATGCTATTAGCTCGGCAACTAGAGGTGTATAAGCAAGCCCTCTAGATCCGTGGGCTATATTGACATACAGGCCTGAAAAATAAGGGCCGGCAGAATGAATAACTGTTTTGGCATTAAAGCTCAGGGCTTGATATGTTTCTTCAAACTCAGAGTGAATCGGTGCCGGGCCTGCTAGCGGTAAGTAGTCGGGGCTAGTGCACCGAAAACCCACACGACCGCTATGAATACTCTCTCGAAGGCATTTATCACTATCTTCTGATAGGCCAGCAATATGTTTTGTGATATTGGCTAAGTTACTATGATGGTCAATATCCCTTAGCTCTTTATCGTTACACTTTAAATTAAAACTCGCCCCTAAAGCATGGATCTGCTTAGCATCATTATTTATAGCCATTGCAGCAGCAGGAGGGATGTATCCCTCGGCGCAAATGACGGTTTGTAGCTGGTTGATAGGCGCTTGAGTCTCTAGGTAACTAATTTGCCCCCTTACAGCCTGAGTCGGTAACCAGCGAGTTTGGTCAAATACTTTGGCATCATTTGCATTAGCAATAATGACTTGGTCAAACGTATGTTCGTAGCTTGTCTCATCACTACTCGTTATCTTGCCAACTAGGCTCCACTTTTTGGAGTTTTTGCATTGGTTTAAGGAGCGAATTACGGTGTTATTTACGATGCTTATCTGTTCGTGTTCACATAGCCATTGGCACAACAATTGTGGACTTAGCCAGCCAGAGTAGGGTAAATATAATGCACTGGTAGCAAGTGGTATGTTGGCAATATGGCTTGCCTGTTCTTTATCGACAAGCTGTATGCTTTTTGCTGATGCAAATCGTTTATGAATACCTTGATGGTTTTTTTGTGCTTTATCGTTATAACTTAGTTGTAAAACACCACAACAATCACCTTGCTTGGTTTGTTGCCAATAATCTTGGTAGAAGCTTTGTGAATAGAGTAGTGCATCTAAATTAAAGTTACTTAAGGTTTGAGAGTGAGGTGATAATTTAGCATAGAGCACACCTTGAGGATTACCGGATGCCTCTGCTGCAAGTTTTTCTTGGCGATCAATCACGGTGACTTTGAAGCCACGCTTGGCTAATGCATAAGCACTGTGGCAACCCGCAAGGCCACCACCAATGATTGCAACGGTTTGTTGTGGTTGGAGTGGCTTATAATTATTAATGGCAGCCCAGGGCGTTCCATTTTTTGTGCTACTTGAGCGTCGTGTTTTTTTATCTGTTGTGGTGTTTTTCGATGCGGTTATTGAGTTATCTGCATCGCCTTGTTTAGCGTGAAGTGCTTGATGATCTATTTCAAATACACCGTATAGCATTTCGCGTTTGCGACCAAACCCCGGCGCTTTAGTTATTTTAAAACCTACTTCGGTTAGGCCACGCCTAACATTACCAGCCGCCGTAAATGTTGAAAAACTAGTGCCTTTTTTACTCAATAGGGCGATAGTTTTATAGAGTGGTGCAGTCCACATATCTGGATTCTTAGCTGGTGCAAAGCCATCCAAAAACCATGCATCTACCCCTTCCCATACAGGTTTAATGGCCGATAAATTTTGTACACGATTCTCATCTGTTGTAATAGCAGCTTGGTGTAGCAATTCTTTAAAGCCAACTTCTGCATCATTGATGAGTAATAGCAAGCGGGCGTTGCCAAAGCTTAGTGTTTTATACTGTGGTGTATGCCTGGAGGTAAAATGCATTTCATAGGCGTTTAATAGTTTATCTATCAGTGGTGAAAGGCTGGGCCATAATGTCAGCGCGCGTTTTAAATCCTCTGGCGCTAGTGGATATTTCTCTGTACTAATGAATGTGAGTTGAGCATTATTAGGGGCATGCTCTTGCCACATCTGCCAGCAACTTAAAAAGTTGAGTCCGGTGCCAAAACCTGTCTCACCAATAATAAAAGACGCATTATCTTCTAGGGCTTTGAAGCGTTGTTCGAGTTGATTATGTTCTAAAAAAACATAACGGCTTTCTGCCAGGCCATCTTCACGTGAGAAGTATACATCGCCAAATTGTGTTGAGACTGGTTGGCCATCTTTACACCACTCGATAGATGTTTGAGATGACGTTTCTTGTTCTTCGATAGGGCCTTTAGTCATAAATCACTGCGTGAATGGAGCTGCCCTTAGAGGGCTTTGGGTGAATGTTAAAGGTGGAAGTCAACTTTGAGTTGTTTGCACCATGCAGCAATACGTGCATCGGTTTGCTCAAATTGATTCTCATCGTCAAGCGCAAGCCCAAGAAATTGAGTTTTATCGCTGGTTAACGCTTGGGACTCATCAAAGGTGTAGCCTTCATTTGGCCAATAGCCAGTAATTGTGGCGCCTAACAGTAGGACTTTGTTGTGCAAGTAACCCATAGCATCTAAAAACCAATCGGGGTATCCAATTTGGTCACCAAGCCCGAATAAGGCAACAGTTTTTCCTGAGAATGTGAGGGTATCTATTTCATCCCACACTGCTTCCCAATCTTCTTGTAGCTCACCATAATCCCAAGTGGGGATGCCGAAGATAATATACTGATAATTGTCGACTTCAGTTAGTTCAGTATTAGCAATGTTATAAAGATCTAGGTTTTCTTGACCAAAACACTGTTGAATTTTCTCTGCACTCATCTCGGTATAGCAAGTGGAGCTACCGTAAAAAAGTCCAATAGGGGCTCTTTTCATTATTTATTCTCTATCGGTAAAAAGGTCTCATTTCGTATTTATATCGCATCAGTAAAACCCAATTGGCGCCAAGCTTCATAGACAATCACCGAAACAGAATTAGATAAATTCATACTGCGACTATGTGGCTGCATAGGTATACGTAAAACTTCATCAATATGTTCGTGTTCGCGAATTTCTGGAGGGAGTCCACGGGTCTCAGCACCAAAAATAACAAAGTCGTTTTCGGTAAACTTAACATCGCTATAGCTACAGGTACCTTTTGTACTGATAGCAAATAGTTGCCTGTTAACTGTTGCTGACGTATCACTGATATTTGTATCAAATACTGCATCCTCTAAGAATGCTTCCCAGTTTTTGTGACGAATGACTGCTGCCCATTCATCATAATCCAAACCCGCACGCCGTAGGCGTTTATCATCTAATTCAAAGCCTAAAGGCTCTACTAAGTGAAGCTTACACCCTGTATTGGCAGCTAGGCGGATAATATTACCTGTGTTGGGAGGAATCTCTGGCTCTACTAAAACAATATTGATCATATGGCAAAATAGCTCAGTCAAAATAATGGCCAAATTATATAGAAAAACCAGCAAATGAACATCTATGTTTAATCCGTCAAGTTTCTGGCTAAAAGCCCAAATTTATTTAAAAAAATCATAAAATGTGACGTAAAAACCTAGCGATAACAGTAATTAGCGCTATTCTTATACAAAGGGTTATACATTTTTATTTTTGGTTATTTGTCGTTGTATTACAAAGCTATTGTCATTTACAACAAGAATAGATAAGAACAAGCCTCCGATAAAAATCACTGTTTGTATACTGGTATAGGTTAATGTTATGGATGTATCAATGAAAGGCTCTACCCGTCAAAAATTTATTCTTTCTCTTATGCTTATCGCTCTTGCAGGCTTTAGTGTCGATTCCAAGTTTACTACAGAGCAGCCCACTGTTATTACCGAAGAAGTCGATACGCTCAGTGTTAACACCTTGCTCGTTGATACTGCGAGTTTTTTGGTGAAAAACCCTAAGTACTATCAATACGATATTGATAAAATGCCTTCAGAGATTTTTACTTTTTTAGAGGGCTATGAAGCTAATAGAAAGACGAATAAAGAAATTGTTATCTTTGAAATTATCGATACTGTTGCAAAGAATGAAAAAATACAGCAACTTATTAGTGAGGGAGATATTCTTTTTCGGGAAGATAAACTAACTTCTCCTGCTGGTAACAATGCTTTTGAGCGCTATGAAGATGCACTACTATTGGAAAAAGACAATAAGCAAGCGCTTGCAGGAATACAAAAAATCGTTGATCGATACTTATCCCTTGTTGAATTAGTCATCAAGAAAAACGAAACTTATAAAGTAGCAGGCCTAGTCGAAAATGCCTACCGGGTTAGCGAAGACTATTTTAATATTGCGCCGCAAGTAAAAAAATATTCTGCTTATATTAAAGACGAATCAATATTTATAGGTCAAAGCGATTATGATATTGACCCGAATGCCGCGTTAACTGTATCTGAACAGAAAGCCAATGAGAGTAATGCGAGAATGTATTCAAGTCTTGTTGACGTTGATAAAAAGACAGCTGATATTGCAAGAAGCCTAGTAGAGCAGCAGGATATTTATGGGGCGATTAAAGTATTGGAGTCATTTTCTATGGTTAGCGATCATTGGCAGGACTCTTATGATTTATTATTAGGTCTTTATCTTAAAGTTGCGATGAACGAAAATGCAGAAGCACTTGTGTACAATAATAAAACCCTTGATGTTTTTCAGTTTGCAGAAAAAGCGGCACATATATTTGTGGCAAGGGAAGATAGTGTAGGGGCTATTCAACTTCTCGAAGGTCAGCAGCCTGATATAGAGCACTATCCAAATTACTATCGCCTTAAAGCAGGGCTTTATTTCGAAACCGGTAACTATAGCGGCTCTTCTACCCTATATCGTAAATTACTACACATAGATTACACTAACCCTATTTATTGGCTTGGCCTAGCTGCCTCTTTAGATGAGTTAGAAGATGGTAAGGCATTACAAGCTTTTCATTACGCAAATTATTATGCAGCTAAACAGTCAGATATAAAACGCTATATTGAGGAAAATGTCATATTAGCTTCTATTTATTAACCAGCTCATAAACGCAACAAGCACTTCTCGTTAAGTATCTCAGTTATTTATATAAATCACCCCTAAAGTGCCTTTATATTAAAAGGCACTATTTTTAAAATAGTAATATTGTTCTAACAGTATGGCACTCCACGCTGTTTTTATTTTATCTGTGTTGAGTGCTTTACTAGTAAAAACTTCCTATATCCGATTGAGCATTATTATCTATTATCTATTCCATAAGCATCTAGTGATCCACTGGACGAATGTAATCTTCTCGCTATAGTTATAAATAGAACAGTATGCGGCGCATATATATTTATATCACTGCTAGTGAGAAACTAATGAAAATAGAACGCAAACTTAAAGCATATCAAACCGGTTTTACAATGATAGAGTTGATAGCCTTTGCTGTTATTTTATATGTAGTGGGTGCGATGACTATTCCTCGGTTTTTTGAGCTTGCTAATGCTGAACAAGGCACTGAAATTAAGAATATTGCTAGTGCGTTAACGAGCATGGCTAGCCTTAATCATGCAAATAATATTTCATACGATGCTGGCTTGTCTAATATTAGACCTGTAGAGGTAGTAAGTTGCCAAAATGTTACTGCATTACTGGAGGTAGAGCTAGATAAAGGCTATCGTATCGAGGCTGGGCAAGGTGTTACTATCGAGCATAATGGTATCAATATAGAAGGTGGTTCTTCTAGTTGTTTTATCGCTTTCGACTCAAATAAGGACGGTGTTTTTGATCTGAATGATGAACCTCGTGAATCCTTTATAGCCTACGGTGTCCGTAATTAATTAGCCGTTTTCCTGCTTTCTTCCTATTTAATTTCCCGTATTAGTTGTCATGATCGTTTTTAGCTGCAGTACTAACGGTCATGGCAACTTCCTTAATAGTATTCTATTCCTAATGTGCTTTTATTTTGTGACAGCTGCGTCACCTTGCAAAGCCAGTGCTGTATGGCCTTCTACATAGATTGGGGTTTTCTAAAGTGTAAAGAGTAGGAGTATCCTTAATCAATCCTCATGTATACCTATACACTGCGGTTCTACGTACGGTGCTTTTTTGCTATCACGACCCCGGTGCCACTTGATAGTTAAAAAGTCTAATTTTTAGAAATACTCTTAATCTACTTTTACTTCAAACCAAATAGTTAGTTTTGTACATATTTCCTTTCTTCTTTACTCGTGTATTATCGCCTGTTCACTGATTTGCCTATTGTGTGCTGCACGATGGCAAACTATATAATATGTTAATAGAGATTATATGTTATGGGTAAACCGATTGTCTTAGTTACATCTGCATCTGGTCGTATTGGACGAGAATTAGTTGCGCGTCTAGCCAAAGAAAAGCAGTTTCTAATTCGCGCTTGTTGTTTTAGCGAGAGCAAAACAGAATTCCTTAAATCAGTCGGGGCCGATGAAGTTGTCCGTTTTGATTTAAATGATGACTCGACTTGGGCTGCGGCATTGGATGGTGTTAGTAGAATTTATTCAGCATCTCTTGATCCGATGCTCGAAGGCCATCTGAACTTTTGTAAAGAGCTGGGTCGCAGAAAAGACCAAATACAGCATGTAGTGAGAGTAAGTTGTATGGGAGCTGATACTAATACTGCTTCTTACGATGCTAATAAACATGCTTCTCGTACCGGTGCGGCTATTCCACTGATGTTGCAACATTACTGGTGGGGAGAAAAAGCATTAATTGACGAAGGGCTTAATGTGACGGTATTACGTAATAACTTCTTTATGAACCATTTACTTAAAACCGACAGTGATAATATTAATAATGAAGGCTGGTTTGCCAACCCATTGGGCAATACGCGCAACTCACTTGTGGCAACACGCGATATTGCTGAGGCTGCTGCTGTTGTGCTGTCTGAGGGTGCAGATCGACATAGTAATAAATTCTATGATATTACTGGCCCAGAACCACAAACAATGGCTGAGATAGCCGAAGATCTCGGCCGCGCGATGAATAAAAATATAGAATACCGTCCGCAAGATATGGAAGATTTTGAACGTGACTTTGGTAGTACACGTGCGGAGTTTTTTGAATACTTAGCAAACGGATTTTACACTCGCTGTAGCCCGGACTTTTATAATATTACTGGGCATAAGCCTACGGCTTATTATGAATATTTAACGACAAAAGGAGCGACTGGTGAGACAGGTCTCGAAGAGTTGTGGCAAGGTAATTTATGGAAAAAAGGTGAAGATGCTATGAAAGCAGCAGCGGAACTCAAAAGCTCCTAGCAACTCCATTCTCTAATTCTGTTAAATCTGAGGGTAGCTTTGCTACCCCTTATTTATCTTCACTACTTTTAAAGACGACTCGCCTATTAAGCGGTACAATAGGATATCTCATTAAATCGTATCTGATTATGCAAACAATACAAATCAATAAAGAGCCTGTAGAGTTATATAAAATACTTAAATTCGAAGGCATTGCTAGCAGCGGAGCAGAAGCTAAACAAATGATTAGCCAAGGCTTGGTCTTACTCAACGATATTGTCGAGTTACAAAAGCGAAAAAAAATAGTAGCGGGTGATGTACTTACAATAGATAATGAAAAATTTGAGATCCAAATTTAATAGTTAATGTATTATTGTTTTTATAAGGTTGCCCAGCCATTATGCTTAAGTGTTTGTTTTTTACCTTTGCCTTTTTATTAAGTCATGTTTGTATTGCCTCTAATTTAGATAACACTAGTAAAGAGATAGTTGATACCTTTGAATCCCTCTTTGGTGTCACTAAGGGCAAACGTCGAAATCATACTAAAGGCTTTTGTTTTAGTGCTGAGTTTTCTCCCGTAACGAGTTATATAGAGGCCTATAGTAATAGCGCCTTGTTTAAATTCCCCTCTAGTGTTATCGGGCGGTTTTCGCACTCTGGTGGCAGTGACTTTGCTGCAGATAATATCCCTGCTGAGTATGGTATGGGGCTATCCTTTTATTTTCCTACGGGCTCTAGTGCAGTATCTAGCATTAGTGAGCTTGCATCATTTAGACATTTGATGGCGCTCAATACGCTAGACTTTTTTCCAGTATCTACGCCGCAGTCTTTCGCTAAGCTTTTACAAGCAAGGCTCGGTGGTTCTAATGCTATAGAAAAACTTAAAAAAACAAATCCAGAGTTTTTACGTTTTTCCTTGCATCAAGATAGGCAGCCAAAATTGCTAAAGCCTTATGAAGGGCATATTTATAATAGTATCAATAGTTTTTATCTTGTTAATGATGCCGGTTTTAAAACGCCCGTACGTTTTATGTTGACGCCATCAACAAATAGAAAGGTAGTAGTGTCTCCTAAAACTCAGTTTTTTTATGAAAACATTAAGGCTAATTTAAACAAGGGAGATATTAGCTGGGATTTGTTATTTGTAGTGGCGAATAAAAATGATGCTATTAATGATTCATCGGTGCTTTGGGCGGGTACACACAAAACTGTTAATGCGGGACAGTTGAGAATTACATCGGTGAGCACCGAAGCTGAAGGTCAATGCTCTACCATTAATTTTGACCCCCTAGTGCTCTCCAGCGGATTTGAACCATCAAACGACCCCATGTTATTAGCGCGAAAAAAGGCCTATGCGATTTCGCAAAAAAGGCGCCTGTCCGATAAAAAGTAACGTTACTGATATAAGGTTTGTCATTGCAGCTTATAGGAATCTCTGATTAACCTCGGATAACTTCTGGCTTACAGGCGTTGCTGAGATCAAGGCGACTCTTTGCAATAATGTCTAGATCTTACAAAAAAATCAAAGCTTAACGCATCCTGCTCTCGCTCCTTACCTGCATCCGTGCAGGTAACACAGAGATCGGTAACGCCTGCGAGCCCCGCAGGGCGTGGCTAAAATGTACTTATGCCGCGTTGTACTTTCTTGCTAAGGATTACGGCCATTAGCTGCAAAATACGCCTTGCCTAAGCACATTCAAAATGAGCAGGTTCTCGACGCAATACAAGGCTCGGGGTCGGCCTCAACCCATAAAGAATGTATTACGATAATCCTGCTAGGGAAGAAGAGGCGCGCATTAGGAGGTCTCTGGGTAGTGTGGGCGACCAGTGCGAACTTAATGTGATTAACAGCGATAGCAAGGAATTTAAGGGTGTATTTAACTGCAAGGAAGGAGATAGTACAACGGTACATATTAATGCCATTGATTCAACTCGTCAGAAAATAAGTATCCTTTATAATACATCAGAGCTTGGTGAAACGACTGCAAATGCAACTGCACAATGGAAAGGTGCGACCTGCCCAGAATACCTTAAAGAGTTTGAAGATCCTGCAGAATGGAAAACTTTTGAAGACTAGCACATCATGCGATCACTGAAATAAAAGACGAGGCTAAGCTGCCTCGCTTTTTATCGGATAGATTTAACAATACTGATTCCCAATCGTTTAGTAAGTCTACTTAAATTGGCTCTATCAACATTTAACCTGCGTGATACAGCGGCGAGGTTACCGCCTTCCTCATCGATTAAGCTTGTAATCAATTGCTTTTGAAAGCTATTAGTTGCTTCACGTAAATCACCGTTTGTTACTTGTTCAGTGATGATCTCTGGTGCTTTTTCTAATGGTGTTTGTGAGTGATCAATATCGCAATCTATGGGGCTAATACTTATAATTTTTTTACCTCGTTGTCTCGCTAGAGCTTTGAGTGACGCGCGGCTGACAATATGCTCTAATTCACGAACATTACCAGGCCAGTGATAAGCTTCTAAAAGACTTAATGCTTCCTGCGATATTTTTAGTTGAGTAATACCCAGTTTTCTACTGGTTTGTTCGATAAAATAGCCACTTAATAATTGGATATCCCCTAATCTATCTTTGAGTTTTGGTACTTTAATGGGATAAACACTTAAGCGGTGATAAAGATCAGGCCTGAATCTTCCTGCCTCTACTTCGTGTTTTAAGTCGCGGTTAGTGGCAGCAATAATGCGCACATCAACCATCTCTATACTATCTTGACCGACGGCTTGAATTTCACCACTTTGTAATGCCCGTAGCATTTTACTTTGAGCCGCGAGCGGTAGTTCACCGATTTCGTCTAAAAAGAGTGTGCCACCATCGGCGAGTAAAAATTTACCCACACGCTTTTTGTCAGCACCAGTAAATGCGCCTTTAGTATGCCCAAATAACTCACTCTCTATAAGGTTTTCGGGTAGGGCGGCACAATTAACGTATACCATTGGGCCGTTATGTCGGCGTGATTTTTGGTGTAGCGTTCTTGCAACGAGTTCCTTACCAACACCTGTTTCACCTTCGACTAAAACGGTAAATTCCGATGGAGCGGCTATGTCTATATCCTCTCGTAAATGCTCTATAGCGTGGCTCTCTCCAATAATTTCACCGCCATCTCGTTCTAGTGCCTCTATGGTGAGCTCTTCAACAACCTGTTGCGAGTGTGCGGCTTGTTTTTCTAGCTGTTCTATTAATAGGGCATTATTTAATGTTGCTGCTGCAATAGCAGAGATTAGTTGTAAAGTTTTTTCTGAAATGTCATCAAAAACGTGGGGTGTAAGGCTATCAAGTGTTAACAGCCCAAGCAATTGCTCATTAAAGTACAGAGGCAAGCCCATGCAGGCGTGCACAGGTAGGTTATCTTCTGTACCAACTAATAGGCCATCATAAGGGTCGGGTAACTCTGAGTCGGCTGGGAATCGGACAGGTGTTAATGATTGGCAGATAATGCTAAATCGCGGGTGATCCTCGATATTAAAGCGCCTGCCTAGGGTGTCTCGGCTTAAACCCTGTAGAGCAATTGGTTTAAGTATATCGCTATGATAAGAAAGCAGTACAACCGCGTCACAGGCAATAATCTTTCTGACATTGTCTAGTAATCTATCAAACCTATCTTTTGTCGTCAGGCTACTGGCAAGATCAACTGCAAGCCCAATGACAGCTGTAGAGGATATGTCATTAACCATAATAATTTTCTGAGTCAAAAAAACCAATTATAGTCATAACGACAAATTATTCAAATAGTCATTTTGACATATTTATATGCCTGTATTTGTTTTAAGTATTTGAAATATAAGTAAAAAATTAAATGGCATAGAAGCTGCAATATCTATTAAGGATGTTAATAGTATTAAGAATAACGATTTAACTGATATAGGAGAAACCTCATGGCGTTAGCAGTAGCAGATTGTTTTGTGCGATCAGATGGTAGCAACTATGACAAGCTTTTATTAATTGCTAATAGCTTATTGATCTTATCGGCATTGATGATGGTAGTCAGCATCACAATGTCTTTTGTTTTTCCTCATTATTTTACTATCTCGGTCCAAGTTGTTGCTCATATCGTCACAATTGTTTTCGCAGGTGTTTTAAAAGTTGCTTATGTCCTTAGGTGTATTGGGCGTAAAGGTCTTGGGCAAGAAGTATAAGCAGAAGGGATAAGGGTACTTAACTATGAGAATGACTAAAAATCGCCATGATGAATTATTTAGCCAAGCTTTTGCACGATACAAAAAAGTAAGCTCTTTAGCCATTTTAGATTTGGCATTTCGATCATTTTTTTTACTCGCTGTAGCAGGCTCTATTATTGCGTTGGTACAGTGGGTTTTATTTTTATCGGGTAAGTCAGCTATCGGGGCTTATGCTTTAACGCCAGTAAGCCTTCATATGCATGAAATGATTTTTGGTTTTGGAGCAACGGTCGCGGTTGGGTTTTTACTGACGGCGGTACAAACCTGGACAGGCCAGCAAAGCCTAAAAGGCTTAACGTTATTGTTATTAATCGCTTTATGGCTAGGTGTACGGGCGAGTTTGTATTGGGGCGGTGAAAACAGTGCCTTATTTGCGCTTGTATTACAGTTGCTATGGTGGCTTATCGTGGTTTACAAATTTACACGCTTGGTGCTTAGAGCAGCAAATAAGCGCAACTATATATTCATTCCTTTACTCGTTGCGTTAATGTGCTTCAACACGGCTTTTATCATCACGGATATATTGCACTTTAGTGAGCTAACGCGGCATTTAGCGCGGACATCGGTTTTGTTATTTTGTCTTTTAATGGGTGTGCTCGGTGGGCGAGTGATTCCTTTTTTTACGATGCGAGCGACAGCATTGTCAGCCTTCCATACTCCGGTATTGGTTTCAGTAATAACATTGATAAGCTCGCTAGCGGGCACACTCGTCTTCTTTTTTGGGTACTTTTTTACGCTACCTTTTACACCTGCCACGCTAATGATTTTGTCAGGTTTGCTACATCTAGTGAGGTTGTCATATTGGCGTTCGAGCGCTACATGGGCTATACCTTTATTGTGGTCTTTGCATCTTTCGTATTTTTCGATGGGCCTTGGCCTTATTGTTTTGGGGTTTAGTTACCCGTTTAGCGCTATTACATTTGCAGATGCTCTACACCTCATTACCATTGCGGCGATGGGCTTGATGATCTTTTCAATGATGAGCCGAGTGTCTCTGGGTCATACTGGCCGGGCTTTAGTAGTACACCGCTTAATTCCCTGGTTATTTATAGCCATTTTTATTGCTGCATTTATCCGGTTTATTTTATCGCTCTTTCTCTATGCACAAATTGCTTGGTTTGCAAGCTCTCTACTGTGGGTTATTGCGAGCTTAATTTTTTTGTATGTATACATTCCTATTTTATTTTTGCCAAAGAAAAAATAAACCTTTTAAAAAAGTAAATATTTAATTAACTGAGGAAGTTTATGATGAGTAAAGAAGTGCTATACAACCGCCTCGGCGGCTATGATGGGGTTACCGGTTTTGTTAATGATCTATTACCGCGATTACAGGGCGATAGACAACTAGGTCGATTCTGGGAGCATCGGGGTATCGATGGTATTGAAAGAGAAAAACAATTGCTTATCGATTTTTTGTGCGCAAACTCTGGCGGGTCTGTTTATTACACAGGTAGGAATATGAGGCTGTCTCATAAGGGAATGAATATTAGCGAAAGCGATTGGGCAATATTTCTCGCCCATGCGGGCGACACAATGACAGCATTGGGTGTTCCAAAAAAAGAATGCGATGACATTGTTGCATTCGTGTTAGGCCTTAAAGGCGATATTGTTAACATCTAATATTTATTTAAAGAGTTGGCTAAGCAAATCTAAAAATATTTTTTAAAACGTACAAAGACTGGAGTTAATATGTTAAACGAGCAACACATACAGGTTGTAAAGAGTACAATCCCTTTACTAGAGAGCGCAGGCCCTGCAATAACGGCACATTTTTATCAAAGAATGTTCGAGCATAACCCCGAGTTGCAAAATATTTTTAACATGTCCAACCAAAAAAACGGACGGCAGGGGGTGGCATTATTTGAAGCGGTAGCTGCTTATGCTAAAAATATTGACGATCTTGCGGCGTTATCACAAGCAGTAGAACGTATTGCCCACAAGCATACGAGCTTTTCTATTCAGGCTCCTCAATACGCAATTGTTGGCCATCACTTGATCGAAACACTGCGAGAGCTAGCTGCCGATGCATTTACTAAGGAAGTCGAAGAGGCATGGACCCATGCCTATGAGTTTCTTGCGGGTATATTTATAAACCGAGAAAAAGAATTGTACGAGCAAAGTGCTCAAGGCCTCGGTGGTTGGAATGGTGCCCGAAATTTTATAGTTAAAGAGAAAACCAAAGAGTCTGCTCTTGTAACAAGCTTTGTCTTGGAGCCAGAAGATGGCGGTGTAATTCTTGAGTATTCTCCAGGGCAATATCTAGGTGTAGAGTTAACACCTAATACATCAGATTACACAGAGATTAGGCAGTACTCATTGTCTACTAAGCCAAACAGCAAAAGCTATAGAATATCGGTAAAGCGAGAGTTAGGAGAATTTGGGGGCATCGTGTCTAATTATCTGCACGATCATGTCAATGCTGGTGATGCGATTAAAGTGCATGCTCCTGCTGGTGATTTTTATTTTGAAGATAAACAAAAACCTGTAGTGTTAATATCTGCGGGTGTTGGTATTACCCCTATGCAGTCGATGCTGGAATATTTAAATGATACTCAATATAAGCACCCTGTTTTGTATTTACATGCCTGTCGCAATCAAGAAGAACATTCTTTTGCTAATAGAACTAGTGCTATTGTTAAAGAGAATAACTGGTCGCAAACTATTTGGTATGAATCAGCAGAGGCGGCACCAGAGCATATTAAAATAGGTTTTATGAATTTATCTGAGGTGCAACTTCCTATTATGGATGGAGACTTTTACTTATGTGGCCCGGTCGCATTTATGAAATTTATTAAAAACCAATTGATTGAGTTAGGTGTAGGAGAAGAGCGTATTCACTATGAAGTATTTGGACCGCACAGTGATTTTTAAGTAGTTATATTCATCTATTAATACTAAAAAGGTTATCTTTATAAAGATGACCTTTTTAGTATCTAGGTATTAAAATTTAACATTATATTAATTGGTAAAAGCCTTATGAGCAATTTTGCAGGCATCACCTGATATTGCTTTGTCGGCTATACCACTCGCGATGAGTGATAGTCCTCCTGTTGAGACGGCTGCTCCAAGTTGGAGGGCCGATTTCAGCGAGCCTTCCGCACTGACCCCTATGCTAGGTTTAGACAAAGAGCCTTTAAGGGCAATAAACTTAGCCAAGCTAGCAATATCTACCCCAGCGCCTGCGCGTGCTTTAGGGTTAATTCCAAGATTAATTCTCTCTTTTGCTAAATTAATATTACCGTTGGCGATCACTGTCATCTTGGATGTTTTTATCGCGATCGAATTATTGAACTTCATCTTTCCGTCTTTAATATTAGTTTTAACTACAGCGCATTCTAGTTGAGTATTTTTAGCCTTTTTATAAAACGGGTTGATAGTGTTGATTAAATTTAATAGTAAGTCAGATCCTACTATTTCAAAAGAGTTGTTAGCGATCGTGCCTTCGCTACTAGATAATAAAAAATCACCTTGAAGCCCACTCGCGAGTGCCTGTGTGGAGTTGCCTTGGCTGCTAAGAGAAAAATTAATCGTTGTTTTACCGCCAGTAAATTCGTCCTTGGGTAGTAAAGCTAATGACTCTAGTAGAAGGTCATCGACGGAACCTTTTGTGCTTAATTGTAATTGCCCATTATTCTGTTTAATACTTATATCTGTATCGACTTTTCCTTGGGCAAGTTGATCGACCTGGCTGTTGAGTGACAGGGTTTTATCCTGTAGCAAAAGTGAGCTATTTAGTCCTTCTAGTAAGACACGATCGCCATAATACATTTTTCCAATATTGAGCTGTCCTTTGGTATTGATAGTCTCTAAAAAGCTACTATCAATAGGGTCACTATTAAACAATTTATCGGCTTTTGCTGTTCGAGTGGTTTTTTCCTGTTGGACAGGTTTGTTTGAGTCGGCCGGTGTGCTTTCTGGTAGGAATATCTGTGTCGATTTAAGGTCGAATTCAATGGCCGCTAAAGCGGTGAGTGTTTGATTAAAAGCAACGCTGATGTGGCCCGTTAGATCAGATTTACCTGCCTTGAGCGATACGTCAGTGAGAGACAATTTTTTGTTATCTAACTGTACTTGAGTGCTTGTAGTAAAGGGCAAAAAGTCGGCGCTTTGTTGCTCCATCTCTTTTGCCGATGGGGATTTAGCGGTAAAAGGAAATCTCGTCAGAGAGATATCGACCAAAATATTTTGTGCATCAAAACTATTGAGGTTAATAAGGCCATCAAAAATAGCAGTATTGTCTGCCAGTACGATTGTTGTTTTGCCTTTTATATCTGCACCTGTCGTGGTGCCATTTAAGGTTTGCCATTGAGCATTAACCGTTAGTGGGCCACTAAAGTGAAGGTCTTCATTTATATCGAGAGCTAATTGCCCAGACTGCTTGTACTCAATAATAAATTTTTGAGTGCTATTGGGTGTGCTTTTTATGCGTAAATGGGTTGCTAAGTCAGAGACTTCTCCCTGTGCTAACCTGACTTTATCGACTGTTAATGTAAAGTCGAGAGGTGCAAATTGTTGTAAGGGGGACCAGTCTATTGCTTGCTCTACTGTATCAAGTGCCACAGCCGCAGAGGGAGCAGGCTCTGTAGAATTTACTGAGCTTGTTGTGGCTGTTGTATTAGTCTCACTGCTTTTTTTACTTTCATTTTTGCTGCTATTATCAGGTGCTGTTGCGGTAAGCGCACGTATGTCTAGCTCATTAATATGTAGCAGTAGTTGTGATGCTGTACTACTGGCAGCGATAGACGACAGTTGGCCTTTAATCGGAATGCTTGCATCACCTTGTTGGTAGTTTAGGTCAAAATTAATACCTGCTTGATTATTTCCATCGGCGCTAAAAGATTCAAAGGTAACAATATGTATTTGTGTATTATTCGTTGCGTTAAGCTGGATATTGCTCAGTGATATATTAGCGATTTGTAATAATTTATGAATATCTAAGGTTTCATTTGTCGGTGACTCTTCTTTCTCTTTTTTATTGGCGTCGCTAGGTGGTAGTGACTGTGTTATTGGCTCGATATGAATAATACTATTTTTGATAGTAGCAAGACCCATATTTTTGTTGCCAAAAAATAAATTCTTCCACTGACTGCTGAGTGATAATTTGTCGGTGTGCAATAGCTGTACACCCTGTTGATTACTAACCACTAAATCACTGATATCAATCGTTGGATTTAATAGTGATATGTCGATTGCTTCGGCAGAGATATCATAGTCATGAAAGTGTTGACTCAATTCTATAAAAGAGTGTGGCGATGTTTTTAGAAAGAGTAAACCAGCTATAGGAATCAGTAATATGATAAATGCGATAATAGTGAGTCGTTTTATCAGTTTACGCATGGGTTAAATTCCTGTGTGTTGCTAATGACTTTATATAGTTTATCTTATCCGTTATAGGATTGTTTTTATAAGATTTTTAGTCTTCATTACCTGACAGAATTCGCCATGTAAGCTGGCAAGATGGATATTGTGTATTTGATCAGCCGAATAGTAAGTACCATCTTCTCCCGTGCGGTCAAACGTTGCCGTTGCATCGGATGCTAAAAAAACCTTAAAGCCTAAATTCCCTGCCATACGCGTTGATGTCGATACACAGTGATCTGTTGTTAAGCCCGCAATGACTAAAGATTCAATATTGTTTTTGTGCAGATACTCTTCTAAGCCTGTGCCAATAAATGCACTGTTCACTGATTTTTGAAATATCTTCTCTCCGCTTAATGGCATAGCAATATCTTTGAATGCATTGCCGGGTTTGCTTTTTTGTAAGGGAGAGTTCTCTTCGCTTGAGCAATGTTGAATATGAATAACGGGCAGTGCTTGGTTACGCCAGCACTCAAGTAGTTGTGCAATATTATCTTCGGCGTCGAGGTTATTTCTTACGCCCCACATAGGCTCGTCGAAGGCTTTTTGGACATCGATAGAAAGTAGGGCAGTCTGCTTCATAGTGCTTGTTTTTTCCTGTAATGTTTTTCCATGCCATCAAGAATATTACGTAGCAATTGATCGAGGCAAAGACGATAGTTTTTATGGTCTGGGCGTCGAAACAGCGCACTCAATTCATGTTTACTAATAGTAAAGCCATTAAGCTTGAGTAGCTTGATAAGATCGTCTGCTTGTAAATCTAATGCAATCTTAAGCTTTCTTAAGATAATATTGTTATTTAAGGTTTTCTCAGGTTCAGGGATGCCATCGTCTCTGGCACCTCTATTTTTTATAATAAGTCCATTTAAAAAGCGGGCCATTTTGTCATCAGGGCATAAAACAAAATCGGCCTCCCCATCGCGAGTCAGCCAAGTGGCTAGCTCATTTTTATTGGGCACATAGCCTCCCATTTTAAATAGAGACAGCATGCGTTGATCGCTAAACTTAAACATATAGCGGATTCGGCGCAAAATATCGTTATTGTCGATGGCTATTCTCCTTGTGTCTCTGCGTTATCACTGGCTTTTATAGCCTTTGGCGTAAGCTCAACATACAGCGTCATAATTTTATTTTCGACGAGGTCATCGATATGTTTAGAAAGCGAGGTCAGCGGGATACTAACAGCGGTTTCTTCGGACTGCCCAAATTTGCAATCAAACCCCCAATAATTAGCGCCAGAGGGTAGCGGTTTCTTGCGCTCTTTTTTGAGAAACTTTTTAATATCGTGCTTTGCTGAGTCGACGATACGAGGGACTTTAATTTTAGGGTGTTCGAGTTTAAAGGTCTTTTTCATTGTGATCCTACTGAAATGGGCAATTGCTCCTAGGCGGCTTAAAACATACCTAAACAGAGCTAATGGCGTGCAGTGTAATAGTTATAGGAAGATACTGCCATGACTTTGAGGCAAGCATTATGGTGGTATGCAGGGTATTCGCTTTAGTAGGAGGCGTATCGAGCTTAAATATGCCTTTTGATAGGCGTGTAAAAGGCTATAGCATCTTTACTTATAGGCGTCTTTGGCTCTTTTTAATAAAGCTCCAAGCAAGAAAGCGGCTTGTTTTTTGCCCTTGCGCCATATCGATGACTTTACTATCGACAACCTTCGCTTGCTCTAATAGTTTGTGTAGTGGTTTGAGATTATCTTTTTTTGATACCAGCGAGGTAAACCAGAGACATTGCTCGGCAAACTCCATACTTTGTTTAATCATGTTCGCCAGAAATTGTATCTCACCACCTGGGCACCAAAGCTCGGCATTTTGACCACCAAAATTGAGCTTTTTTGATGGTCCTTTACCAAGGTTTTTCCACTTGCGTTGTGTGCCTTTATTAGCCGCCTCGATAGACGAGTGAAACGGCGGGTTGCACAGCGTGAGATGAAAGGCATCCTTAGGTGTAATAATGCCTTTAAAAATATTCTCCGCTTGTTTTTGTAACCTGAGATTTATTTTTAACTGATTAAATTGGCATATCTGTTTGGCAACAGTAATGGCGGTAGGGTCTATATCGACACCAGTAAAATGCCAGCCATATTCACTTTGACCTGTGAGGGGGTACACCAAATTAGCACCGGTACCTATGTCCAGTACTTTAATATTACGCCCACGGGGAATCTCTTGATTATTGTCGTAGCTGAGTAAGTCTGCCAAATAGTGAATATAGTCGACACGACCAGGAATAGGCGGGCATAGATACTTGTCGGGGATATCCCAAAAATTAATATTGTAATAGGCTTTTAGCAGGGCTTGGTTAAGTGCTCGGACTGCCTGCTCGTTATGAAAATCAATCGTTGTTTGTCCAGCGGGGCCGCTGTGAGTAAACTCTTTAAGTCTAGAGGAGTGCTTGACTAGATGGGCAAAGTCGTAACCCTCTCGGTGTTGGTTACGGGGGTGCAACTGGGAGCTATTCGCCATGATTAGGTCTTATTAAGCGGGTGCTTGATGTTACTCGGGCCACCCGTTTATCTCAAATGCTTAAGTTTTAGTGAATTATTTTTACCGGTAGGTAAATAACGATCTTTGGTATAAGTGTTCTGGGATTTTATCGGCAATGGTCGCATGCAGGGCAGGTAGTTTTGACCAATGTACTCCCTGACGATAATGATGAGCGGTATGATACCCTAAGTTACCCGTTAGACAATTAAATATTGTACTGAGATTATTATAAGAGGCTTCAAATTCGTTCTCTGTGCTTAGGCCTGTGTGATGGTCGTAGGTAACATAGGCAGTAAAAAGCAGGCTAGTTAACATGGGCAAAGCAAATAGGAAAATACCCGCTGCTGGCTTGAACCAGACCAATAAGCCCACGGCTAAAAATGTTGGGCCTATATAAACCAAAAAAGGCTTTAGTTGCTTGGGAAAGTGTTTGCCAACGGCATAACCGCGTGGATAGGCCGTTAAGGCAACTTTAATAGTATATTCAATAACCCCCATTTGTGTGCCATCCTTTCGCTGCCAACGGCTCTCGTCTATCTCTTGGTCGAGGAAATTAACATGGTGCCCTAGCACATGATGCAGCCGCCACAGATTGGTGGTAACACCGGTATGTAGGGCATAAAAGAACTCTAAGCCGCGATTAAGCGAATTATGGCGAAAGGTAAAAAGGTGTTGGTGGTGGTGATTCCAAGCACAAATAATCCCCTTGGGGATAATCATTAGCAGATAATAAACCAATAAAAATACAGTGCTTTCGATAATAAAGTACAAAGCAATGTCGACGAGAGATAGCATTAAGATAATAAATACGGGCCAACGGTCTTCTTTGTATTTAAAAATACGGGTGTCTTTGACTACTTGAGAGGGATTTTGCATTTAATTCCAATATAAGGATTAAGCAGGGTTAATTTATAGAGTAGAGGGCTTGTATTTTTATCGCCTTCTCTCGTTATTATTGTATGCCGCCTTTGGCTAAGGCCATTAACGTATTTACTGAGTAATCCCTTTAAGCCAGTGTATATTATTTTTTAAATCAATACATTATGTCAGAGTCTTCAATAAATACCCTTTTAAGGCTTTGGGTCAATGATATTAGAAAAGCCTATGTTAATGTGAGCAATAGACTTTTCAAAATATACACATCAGTCCTCTTGGATTTACAACATAAATACCAATAAGGTGTTATCTGTAGTATAGGATGTTTTACGGCTAATATAGTTGCATCATTTTTAACGTATTGTCTAACCTTGCTTCTACCTCATACTTTAGGCTATCAGTGGCAACTTTTTTATCTCTATGAATGTTGATTTAATCAGCTCTTGTACCTTTGCAAATAAGTAATTAGAAACTGATCAACAAATCCCAATTTTTGATATACAGGTCTTCCCGATTTTGATGCTTGTAAAACGGCATAGTCTGCTTGCCATTTTTTTGCACATTGGATGAGAAAATGCATCATTTGTGTCGCATAACCTTTACCCTGATACTCAGCCGGCACACCAATCTGATGAATACCTACAACATCATCCGTTTTAAGCAGTAGCCCCGTTGCAACGGGCTGAAAGTGTTCGTTATAGGCAAGCAATATCTGAGTGTCTTCACGAGCCAGCAATGGGGTAATGACATTTACATCAATAGTATAGTTAAATGCCTTACTTCCTGTAGCTACCCAAGCTGCAATATCGCTATTATCTCTAAGACGTTTAATATGTATTGGGTATCGGGTCGTAGTGTGGGTATTAATGAGCTGTTGTTTATTTAGTTCTAGTGCCATAGCGGTGTGCTGCATGGCTAATTGCCAGTCAGGGCTCTGATGCACTAAGGCATCAACCGCTGCCTGAGTTGCGGCTGATCCATCTTTTGTTATAGTTGGCCAAAGCGGAAAGAGTGCTGTGCTAGGCGCTGTGTTTACAACTTGTTTTAGGTTACTTATAGATACAGGTGTTGTCATGTCGGCCCATACTCGGTTAGGCCAACTGATGTTCTCATTCAGTCGAAGTTGATCATCGTTATAAAGTAATTGAGAGCCATAATGTTGCCACAATTGAGTCAGGTTATTGAGGTTAGCTCTATCAATATGCATACGCTTTTTCTCCATTGATCAGCATAATTCCAGCGATGAGTGCGAAAAGCCCAACTACTTTTTGTAAGGTAACAGGGCTTTGGGGTAGGTCAAGCCAACCAAAATGGCTGGCAATTGTTGCAATTAAAAGCTGGCCAGAGAGAGAGTATACCGTCATTGCCCCAATCCCCATTTGTGGAATTAAAAAGTACAGCAGCCCAACACCAAGTGCCCCCAGTGCGCCACCGGTAAACCAAAGGTACACAGGTACTGCCTGTAAGCTTGCCGTCTTTACAGCAAATTTTCCTGAGACGGCAACAAGGATAAAGCACAGTAAGCAGCCAGTCATAAAAGCGATACCCGTACCTAACAGGGTATTTTGTAATAACACACCCAAGCGTGCGTTGAGTGTCGCTTGTAGTGATATAGCAACCCCCGCAAAAATCGCCAAAAATGGTAGATAATTCATCTTAGACTACCCGCAAAAAATCACTATTTGCAAAACGAATCTTTGGTTTAAATGCATGCATGTCATCAGCATTGCGATAACCTAGCGTACATGCCACCGATGTAGTTAAGTCGAGAGATGGTAGACCTAATACTTCATCGAATCCGACAGCATCAATGCCTTCCATAGGGCAAGTGTCGATACTAATGACTGCCGCTGATGTCAGTAGATTACCCAACGCAATATAGGCCTGTCGGTGCGCCCATTCGATGACTTGTGCATTCGGTCTGTCTCCTAGTGTCTTGATTAAATATGAGCGAAAATCTTCAAGTTCACTGAGCGCTTGGTTATTGATGTGGGCTTGCTGATGTAAATAACGATCAACAATCGATTCGATACCTGCAGTACTGACCGCAAACACCAAAAGGTGCGAACACTCGACTACTTTGTCTTGCCCCCAGGAGTGAGGGAGTAATTTCTCTCGTACGCAACGGTCATTAACTTGGATGATCTGATAAGGCTGCAGACCATAACAAGACGGCGTAAGACTTGTAGCGCTAATTAGATCTGCGATGTCTGCGTCAGGGATAACGTCTTGAGAAAACTGTTTAACAGCATAACGCCAATGTAGTGCATCGAGTAATTTCATTGTTTGCTTCTCCGGGTCGTTTATTTATTTCGATACTGCTTGCAGCAGTGAGAACAAATCTTATGCGACCGAAGGCTCAGAGACATTTACATAGGTTGATGGATTGATAACTTTTTTCGGATGCGGCTCAATTGCGTGGGGGTGATACCTAAATGAGAGGCAACATGATATTGCGGTAGGCGTTCTACCAGATTAGGGAACTCATCTAAAAATAGCTGATAACGAACAGAGGCGTCTTGCTGTACTAGTGTAATTTCGCGCTCGTCTTTATCTAGTAGCCAGTTTTTTTCAAGGTAGTAGATCTGAAATAGTTTTAGGTCATCGGATTTAAGTAACAGTCTTCGGTACGCCAAAAAATCTATTTCGAGTAAAATAGTTTCTTCGAGTGTATCAAAACCAAGTTTTGATGGGGTGTTGGTTAGTAGAGCAGACATTGCCCCAGGAAACTTGCCTTCATCAAAGAACCTTTTATTATACTCATTGCCTTTATCATCACAGACATAACCACGAACGAGGCCACTAAATACCCAAGCAAAAGTAGAAGGGATATCACCTGCTGGATACAGCACTTGATGTTTTGCCAGACGCTTTTGTTGTGTCGCAGCTTTTAGTGCTTGCCAAGTAATGTCACTGATGGGTGTGTAGGCATCTAGGGAGTGTTTAAACGCCTTATAAATAGTCGTGTCGTGCATAAGGTGGCTGCGCAGTAAAATATAATTAGAGTTTATCAGTTGTTAAAAATAAATAGGGCTAACATGGGTTATTATCAAGTAGCTTGTTGCCCAATAGTTTTATGATTTAGCTTAAGTCTCTGCTTTTATACAGACATACACGGAGTTAGTGGTTTCACTGTTTTGAAACGGGTTAAAAAAAGAAATAACATGAGAGTCGACGCTATCAAATACTGTTTTTAGTAGCTCCTCAAAATGCTTTTCTGGGAGGTTTTGCGACCACATGGCAAATACCCCATCGGGTTTAAGCTGCTCTGCCATTAGGCTTAAGTTTTCGGTAGTGTAAAAGCTCGCATTAGCTGTATTTAAAAACTCCGTAGGGGAGTGGTCGATATCTAATAAAATAGCATCAAGCTTTTCATCTTTGCCATTAGGGTTAAGGCCAGCGTTTACGTCTGTAGCTAGCTCGAAAAAGCTACCCAGTACATAGTGAGCGCGTGCATCGGCATTGAGTATTTTACCTAAAGGGACAAGCTCATCTTTATGCCAGCCTATCACCGTGTCTAGGGCATCGACCACAAGCAACTTGTTAATACGCTCATCTTTTAGAGCCGCTACAGCGGTATAACCCAAGCCCAAACCGCCGACAACCACATTGAGTTTATCGCCAGTGACTGAGGCCAAGCCTAAGGTTGCTAAGGCCTCCTCAGCATCAACAAACATACTCGACATCAAAAACTCATCGCCTAGTTTAACTTCATAGATATCTCTATCACCCAGCGCAGGTATACGCCTGCGACGTAAAGATATTTCGCCTAAATCAGAGGCTTGGCTGTCAATTTCTTCGAATAATAGCGACATTGGGTACTTTGTCCTAAGAGGGTGTTAAAAATGTGGGTAGCATTATTGCTGTGAGTTTGTAGAGCTATCGTTTTTATACGTTATTATTTTTGATATGACAACTTGAAAGAATGTTATTGTCAGGTAGAAAATGCTACCTATCACTATCGCGTATAGATAGTTCAAATACCCCCATACACATGCCTCGGAATGATTATTTGTTGTTCTACATTCCAAAAAAACATCAACGAGCGTGTATATTAACGGCAAAAGAGAGACTAAAAATATCTTCCAGTTTCTTTTCCATATAAGCACGATAAAAGGCGTGATTAAAAGAAAGAAAAATATAAGCCAGATAGTCATAGTGAATTAATGATTCTTCTCTAGTAATGAAGCATGGATAATTTTATTGGCTATATTAGCTGGGCTTTTATCGGGTAGTTTAGTCAAGATAAAAATTACTCTATATTATTTTGATGAAGCTTTCTTGTTACCACTTGTAATATTTATATTTGAACCAAGCCCATTACCTGAAATTGTAATTGATACAGGTGTATCACTATTTAGGGTTGATAAGTTAATATTTGTACCATTACCTGAAGTTGCTTGGTTTACACTTGAGTTATTAGTTTTAGTACTAGAAATAATAGTTTTACCATTAGTTGTTTGAGTTGTTTCTGTAACTTGAGAAGTATTAGTAATGCTTTGCGATGCATGCGACTTTGGAGAGTTAGCATTTTCAAATTGCATTAAAATAAGACCGCTAATTACCGCTATGAAAATTCCAGCTACTATGTTTTTCCCTGTTTTATCCATTTTTCTCATTCTGTTGTTTGTACTGGTTATGTGAGTATTATGAATTTAACACACCTAAAACCATTAATATAAATACTATTACAGCAGTCATTGCAAAATATCTACCTAAGTTTACATTTCCCTCTAGTTGTTTTTGATAGTCTCCAAGAATTTTTGTAGCTCACTATCTGTTAAGCTAGAGCAATGGACACATTCAGTAAATTTCTCTGGAGTTTGCAAATTACAACGCGAACAAACCTTTACTGGCTCCGGATGCGGTCTTGGGATAAATCTTATTTCATCTCTATGTTTATATAATGCGTTAACACAGCCTGCCGAAGTGCAGTGTAGTCCGTCCAGTGCAATGCGCTTGATCTTGTTGGGCATTTTTCATTCCAACAATTGGTATATCTCTGAGCAAAAAGTATGTATTTCAGAAAAATTATGTTCAGTAAGCATACGTGTATAACCTGCATCGCCGTAATCCTCAATTTTAACTTGAGGAGGCAAAAGCTCCTTCAAGTTAGAATTATTATTTAGACACAGCTCCCTTAATTTATTGTAATTCAATCCAAATGACCCAGATGGTCGTTGGGCTCTTTCCTTTTCATTCATAGATTCTATTGACTTCATTATGCCAAACGCTTTTTTACGTATATTGCTATTCATGTCCATTATTAGTCTTCTCCAAATGTTCGACTTCAGCTAACAAATTTTCAATAGAATACTCAAGGCCTTTTTGCTTTTCTAACAATGCCTTAATATTTTTAGATGCACCTGCACTATTTGATTCTTCTGCTCTCTTGATTTGACGATCGATACTATCCATTATCCTATTAGTCGCTTCCAATTTAGCCATCAATCCCGAAATTGCAGATTGTTGGCTTAGAGCTATTGCCGATATATTTTGTTGTTCAACTGATTGTTTAAGTTCATCAACTTGCAGCTGCAAAGCCCGTTCTTGTTGATTGAGAGCTTTGGTATTTTGGCCTAGCTCTTCGCCTTGCTGAAAATACCCAATAACTAGCCACAAAAAAGCTAATGGAGCAGAAGCACCTGCAAAGAAATCGCCCCATTCATTGAATTTCATTTCTGTAGCTGACTTCCAGTCGCAATATAATAATATTGCCCACAAAGCAATCCAGATTACTGTAATTGACCATCCAAAAATTATCCTATTGCTCATGATTTTCCTGTACGTGGTGCTTAACAGTGCGATATTGAGGAAGGCTTCCCCAATATCATTATTCAAAGGATTCTCTTTAACATGAAGGGAGTTTTTGAAGAATCCATTCTAATTTGATGAATCTATTCAATAAAGTGATAACTGTTCTTGTTTTTATCATTTATACAGGCGAAAGATTCGTGATTGAAGGTCAATAATCGGTTAGCTGGGCATTTGTGTCAATCCATTTTTAAAAAGAACTTTATAAACATCTAATAAATAGCTACCCAATAAAAAAGAGTTATCCTTTTGGGATAACTCTTTTGCTGATTATTTAATGTAGGCTATTTTTTAAAAATGCTAAAGCCTAACAATCTCTAACCCTAGCTGACTACTTTCTTCCTCCCCATGACTACCGGTCACTACCACAGTCGATGCCTTATCCTGGGTTAAGTAAGTCTCAGCAACGCGGCGTAGGTCGTCGGCGGTGACTTGGGTTATTTGCTCGCGGTATTGGCTGCGTTTTTCGCAGGTGCGGCCTGTGAGTTGTGCGTGAAATTCTTGTTTGGCTTCGCCTGCCGGTGAGCCGGGTTTATCGAGTGAGCTGACAATACCGAGTATAGATTCCTCGATACTTTGCTCGCTAATTGTCTCGTCAAAGATCCAAGCAATTGAGGCGTCAAAGTCTTTTAAAGTGTCGCTCATGCGTGGGTCGCGGTAGGAGTAGAACCTAAAGCTCGCTGAGTTGCTGTCTTGGCTTGCACCACCACCGTAAGCACCGCCTTGTTCACGAATGGTACGGTGTAAATAACCATTGCGTAGTACGCCACCTAATACACTGAGTGCAGCAGAGTCGCTATGGCCCATTGCCACTGTTGGGTACGCTTTTGCACAAAAGTGTACTTGCGAGTTGGCAATCCACGCTTGGTTAATGGGCGTGTAGGCTTGTGGTTCTGGCACAAAAATCGAGTCGCTTTGTGTGCCAGACAGCGTCGGTTGCCAAATCTCTTTAATGGTATTGAGGTAGTCGCCCATGACTTCCTCTTCAGCAACGGCCAACCATTGTTTGGGGGCATTGAGTAATGTTTGGTGTAATTTTTCTAGCTTGTTTTTTAACGGCTCGTGGTTGCCTTGTTTAAGTTCTTGCTCTAGCGCTTTGATGTTTTTAATAGCACCTAGGCCCATTAGTTCATGTACCATTTTTGCTGTCGGGTTCATGCTGGCGCTGGCGGTTTGCATGGCAAATACATGGCCATTACCGGTAACGCTTTGTTCGCGACTTGTTTTTACTTGTGTAATTAATTCTTGTAGGCGGTCACTCTCGTCAAAACGCGCATTGTGTAGTGTATCGCTCATTAACTCATTCATGGCACGCTGGTTACCATTGAGTGCTTTTGCGCTTAAGGTAGTATAAGCATGTACTTTTTGTGGGTCGTCGGTAAAGTTACGCAAGCTGTAAAAACTGCCAATACTACCGACTACTTGAGATTGCCGTTGTTGTATATCGAGGTAGCTATTACTGCCTAAACCGACCTCGGTAAGGCAAAGCGTGTACCAAGGAAGCGTGTGTAATAGTTCGCTATCGAGTTGCGGTAGTTGGCAGGTAATTTGTTGGTAGCTCAAACCATTGGTACCTGCATTATAGTAATGCAGCGGTGCTTTTTTGGCTGGGTCTAAGTCTATGGTGTTACCTTGAGGGTACTGCGATGCTTTAGGAATATCCTCTAAGGTGACTTTAGGTAAAACGCTGTCGTCGTCTTGTTGCTGTTGGCGTTCTTCCAGTGCTTTTGCTTGGTCTATAATTTGTTGCTTTTCTGCGTCGCTTAAGTTCTTTTTGATCTCGGCTAAAATACTTTCTTCGGCTTTGACTTGCTGGCTATGAAACTCAGTATCTGGACGTAAGGTTAGAGTAACACGGTGATTGTTTTCAAGTAGTAAACGCTTAACAAGATTGGGGATATATTCTTTATCTTGAATATTGTCGCGTAATTCTTTTAATGCGCTTTCGAGATCTAAAAACCCAAGTACATCACCACGGTGAGTGGCCGCCGAGAGCGCATTAAGAATTAACTGCAAGCCGTAAGGGTAGCCATCACCCCCAATTTCGCGCTGACGCAATTCTAATTGGTGTAGCGATGCTTCGATTTGCTCCTGTGGTAAACCGTTTTCGGCAATATCTTTTAATACACCGTTAACTTCGTCCTCTAATGCCAAGGTATGTTTAGGGTCACTACCACTAACACCACACATAAATAACATTTCGTATTGCGAGTCATCAGTGCCACACAGTGGCGAGGGCGATGCACCAAGTTCGGTTGTCTCTAATAAATGCTGTAGTGGTGATGCGCTGTTATCAAATAATAAGCTCGATAGTAAGCTGACCTCTAGGTTGGCTTTTAAGTCGATACTTGGCCCTAGTAACCAGCCCATAACGATATGGGATTTGTTTTCCAGAGTGTCGTTTTCTTCTGCTTGGTAAGGGTAGGCTTCTTCTGCACGAATAGGCGAGAAGTAGCGTTTTTCGGGTGCAACGGAAATTTGCTCTTCGAGCTTTTCAAAACGGTGTAGTGCACGCTCTTCAAATTTTGTTTGATGCTCGGCAGCGCTAATGTTGCCAAAGGTCATAAAAATAGCATTACTCGGGTGGTAATGTGTTTGATAAAACTTTTTCAATTGCTGGTAGCTTAGGTCGGTAATCGATTGCGGGTCACCACCGCTGTTGTGGTGGTAAGTTGTCGTTGGGTACAAGTACTTATTAAGCAGTTGCCACAGTTGCGAGGTGATGGAGCTCATAGCGCCTTTCATCTCGTTAAATACCACGCCTTTGTAAACTAGCGGGCTATTGGGGTTGCCGGCCTCGGCAAAGTCGAGGCGATGGCCTTCCTGTGCAAAGTCTAGTGGGTCAAGGCGTGAGAAGAACACGGCATCTAAATAAACATCGAGTAAGTTATCAAAGTCTTTACGGTTGAGGCTCGAAAAGGGGTAGGCCGTCCAGTCGGAGCTGGTAAAGGCATTCATAAAGGTATTAAGCGAGCGACGTATCATCATAAAAAATGGGTCGCGTACAGGGTACTTTTCGCTACCACAGAGGGCAGTATGTTCTAAAATATGGGCAACGCCAGAGGAGTCCTCGGGCACGGTACGCAGTGCGACTAAAAAGACGTTTTCATCATTGTCGGCATCGATATGAATATGCTGTGCACCGGTTTTACGATGGCGATATTCACTGACGGTAATATTAAGTGCGCTCAGTGTTTGGCTACGTAAAAATTCAAAGCTCGGGTGAGAGGCAGATTCTGTGTTGGTAAGTGAGGCTTTTAATGATGAATTCATATTATTTGATTAACTCAATGATTATTGCAGGTAAAATAGCTTTTTAGGTATCTCTTTTTTAGTATCTAAGGGTACTTTAGACGATTCTCAAGGGGAATGTTCAATTGACTAAAGTATTTATTGCGATTTTTAAGCTTGGAGGCTAGGCTCTAGCCACTCAACAGATATGAGATTATACGTGTTATGCAAGAAATTGGTTGGTTGAATGTCGGCGCTTTAGTCTGGTTTTTGTGCCTATGGATAGGTTATGCGCGTTTTGCACATAATAGAGCCAAACACTCAAATCTTGGTTTGGCTGCTGTGATGGGTAGGCGCAGGCGCGAATGGGTGCGTCAGATGCTTAAGCGTGAGTTACGTATTCCTGATGCGGCGTTGATCGCTAACCTTGAACGTAATGTGACTTTTTTAGCGTCATCGAGCATGCTGATACTGGCAGGTTTATTAACGGTGTTTGTGAGCGTGGGGCGCTTACAAGCGGTACTGATTGATGTGCCTTTTTATATCGAGAGTTCGTCTTTCTTACTGCACCTCAAATTAATGGTGTTAATTTCTATTTATGTTTATGCCTTTTTTACCTTTACTTGGTCTATGCGCCAATACGGCTTTGTGGCGGTGGTCATTGGCTCAGCGCCATCGCCTCAAGAGCTGCGAGATTACCCCGAAAAAATAGAAGATTTTGTACGCGCCAGCGGTAAAGTCATTGATTTGGCTGCCCACACGAATAACTATGGTTTGCGCGCCTTTTATTTTTCGCTCTCTGTATTGGCTTGGTTTATCAATGGGTGGTTATTTATTATAGCTTCTACAATGGTGGTTGCTGTTTTGTATCACCGTGAATTCCGCTCTCGTCCATCAATGGAAATGCGCAAACTAGAAGTATTTCGAGAAAATTCCTGCGAAGAGGGAGGTAAGCTTGAAGCTAAGGGTAATGATTTAGAGGCTAATTAAAAGTCGGTTTGAGGCATGTGTGGGCCAAAATTCTCGGCTATTAATTGCCATTTTTGTGCCCGAGTTAAGGATTTAATCGCATACTCACGCTTACTGGCAGTGCTTCTGTCATGGCCGTTTTCTAAATAATATAAGGCAATTGGCCTGCGTCCATAAAAAAATTTAGCGCCTTTTTTAGCGCAATGTTGCTGCCAACGCTTGACCATATTGTTGGTAATGCCAGTATAGAGCCTATTATCGCTGGCTAATAATATATAAACTTTCCATGTTAATTCGGTTTGAGCTGAAGTAATTGCTGTGGACATTATTGGCTTTAGTCAGCGTTAACTGGTTTTAAGGTGCTTTATTAAGCACTCTTTTGCTTCATTTATTTGTGCTGCTAGATAATCACTACCGCCACGATCGGGGTGGTTTTTTTGCATTAATTCCCTATGGCGCTTGGTAATTTGTTCGCTGCTCTCCAGTGTTTTTATACCAAATATTTCTTTGGCTTTATCAACAGTCATGTTGCTGCTCTGAGCTGGGGGATTAGATTGTTTGGACTGTTGTTCGCTTTGTTTTTTAAAGGTGTACATTTTCTTTAAAAAGGGCATAAAGCGAATGCCCGCGTAAAATAATCGCTGAGCTATTGGTAATATACCGGCTATGCCAGCTGCCACCCAGTGTAATTTACCCGTTAGTACCAAACCGATGACAACAATGGCAGCAATATATAAACCGTATTTAACAGCAGCTTTAGGCTTGTCTTTAGCAGGTATGCGCCTGAAAAACTTCAAAAAGTAAATGAGCGCGACAACAGCGATAATAACGAGGAGTGATTTGATCATTGGCTAGACTTTACCTGTACCTTTGCAAAATGCTCTGTTTTGTAATGAAGAATGCATCGATCAATATATGAGCAGTGTTTTGTTAATATGGGGGTTTATTTTCAAAATTCACTCCATTGTCTTTTATACCGTGACAAAATACAAAAATAAATCACAATGTTTCTCGAAAATGGCCGCTAAATATGACAAAAAATGAGCAATCAACAAATAGCCGAGATATATTTGGCGTCCATGTATTAAAGAATAACCATAGTGATATCAGGCGTCTCAAGCGCGAGAATCAAGCCGCTACGATTCATGGCAACAAGTTTTGGAAGTCAACATCTTTGATGATTGACTATCTTAGTGTGGCGCCACCCAATAAGCGATGGCGAGTTTTAGAGATAGGCTCTGGCTGGGGAATCTCGGGTATCTATTGCGCTAAAGCATTTGACGCGAAAGTCACAGCACTGGATGCAGATTCCTCTGTATTTCCATTTTTACAGCATCATGCTCAGATTAATCATGTCGATATTGCTACATTACATATCCCCTATCAAAAGGTGAGCAAAGCCATGTTATCTGAGTTTGATATGGTAATAGGTTCGGATATCTGTTTTTGGGACGATATGGAGGATTTGTTATTTAGCTTGATTAATCGGGCTCATCAAGCAGGAGTCAAAAGGGTGGTTATGACAGATCCAGGGCGTCCTCCTTTTCGTGGCGTGGCAGAGCGCTGTTGCGAAAAATTTGATGCTATTTATGATCATTGGTCTGTTCCATATCCGCATAATACATCAGGGCTAGTGTTGGATATTGCTTAACCCGGTGAATGCCTCAAGCTGGGGTTAGAACTTTTTTGTCTTTTGAGGCTCAATATCTTTTAAGAAGAAAAATAAATAGAATAAGGATAATGGCTATGTTTTTTAGAAACCCTGCAAAAGAGAAAATGGTCTCCGCTGTACATGCATTGCCCGGGCGCAAAGAGCCCATAGAAATTAATGGTCAGCATACGGTTTTAGGCTCGCCTATGCAGCCACCTTATCCAGCGGGTAGCGAACGAATAATTGTTGGTATGGGCTGCTTTTGGGGGGCAGAGAGAAAATTTTGGAGCCTGCCAGGTGTAATAACAACGGCAGTAGGCTATAGCGCAGGTTTTACTCCCAATCCAAGCTACAAAGAAGTATGCTCGGGCCAAACTGGGCATAATGAAGCGGTTTTGATTGTGTTTGATCCCGCATTGATTAGCTTACGGCAAGTGCTAAAAACATTTTGGGAATCTCATAACCCTACACAAGGTATGCAGCAGGGTAACGACCGTGGGACACAGTATCGCTCCGGTATTTATTATTTTAATGAGCAGCAACAGCAAGTTTGCGAGGAAACAAAAGCTATTTTCGAGAAAGCACTACAAGATAAGTTGGGGGAGAGTGCATCCGCAATTACTACAGAAATTCAAGAAGCGGGAGAATTTTATTTTGCTGAGGATTATCACCAACAATATTTGGATAAAAACCCAAATGGCTATTGTGGCTTAGGGGGTATGGGAGTTACTTGTACGTTATAACTCTAAATAAAGGGTGTATCGTTAATTAAAGGCTTCTTAATTAATATTGTGTTCTGGTTCTTTGCCTTGCAAGTGATAGGCAAAGGCAACAATTTGTGCAATGGCAATATATAGGCTCTCTGGTATGTGGTCGCCTAACTCTAAACTCATCAGTAGATCGAGTAGAGGTTCATTTTCACACAGTGTTATATTATTTTGTTGTGCAATGGCAATAATTTCTTCTGCCGTGGTGCCGCTGCCTTTGGCAGTTACCATTGGAGCTGTCTCACCGTCATAAAATAGTGCAACTGCTTGTTTTAAATCTTCTTTTAGTTCTTCCTTCATAGTGTTAATAATCTATTTATGTAGTGTTAGTATTAGGTTTTAATATCCACTAAATTATAATCTAGCGAGGTTTCTCGAGGCTGTGGTCTACCTTGCAGACAAGTAATATCTTCTACAGTTAAGCCATTAGCGAGTAATTTATCCCTCAGCCAAGCAATATCGTTTTGTGCTCTATTACAAAGCGTAGAGGATTCGGCCCATAGTGTTGCCGAAATAGATGATTCGACAATGGTTAATTGTGAATGAAGCTTTTCGTCATTAGGTAAATCGAAGGATAAGAACACCTGCCATCGTCGTGTTTTCTCGTCATTTTGTTCTTTGTTGTCTTCATTACTTTCATCTTGGTAGTGTTCCTTCACCATCTCTTGTTCGCGAATATTAATCTGTAAAGGTAAGACTTGTTCTCCAAAGCGTAGGGGTAGCTCTGTTTGAAATTGTTGGCGGCTATCACTGTTTGGCTGATCAAGCCCGAGTGAGCGTAGTTGATTGAATTGAATTTTTGCTTGTGTCTGTTCAACTAGCTTCTTTAAGTGTTGTTCGATAATTTTAGGTAGTTGTCCAAGTGCTTGGGTATCAGTAGGTATTTGAATACCTAATAACCGGAATAAAGCGACTGTTGCCGCGCTTATTGGTTTGGTAGTGTCGAAACCTGTAGCTAGGGGTGGTGTGTTTGTATGTTGAGTGTTAATAACAGTGCTAATAATTTCTTGTAAGTCCGCTTGCTTCAAAAGGGGTGTTGTCGAACCTGTTGGTGTACTAATTGCCGTTAATAGCTTATCAAGCGCAACCCTAATGTCTTGTTGAATACCTGCATTATTATTAATAAGCTGCTGTGGTCCAAGTGTATTGGGAGGCGTTAATTTAGCTTCAAAGGTAACACCACTGTTATTGAGTGCCTGTTTTACCTGTTTAGCTTGTGCGAGTGAGTTATCTGTTTTTGTGAATTGATTGAGCTGGCTAATAGCTTGTAGAGTTTGTGGGCTGATTAATTTTGTTTGTAAGACATTTGGCAGCTGAGCCAGCGTTTGACTTAATTGTGATGTAAATTGTTGTAACTGACTGATGTTTTCTTGTTTAGGCAAAATATTTTTAATCGCTTGAGTAGCGGCTTGTTGTAATTGTTCCTGCAGATTGAGTTGTACTGGGTTGTTGGGGGTGATAAGTAATTGTCCATTTTGTTGCCCAAGTGCGAGTATTTGGTTGGTGCTGAATGCTTGAGTGGTGATCGTAGTGAGTGTTTTAGCATTGAGCAGTGCTTGAATATTTGCCGTTGTATTAGTTGCATTAATACTGAGTTTAGTGAGATATAGAGGTGTCTCGGGTGCTTGGTTTAAATAATTAGCCACTGGCCCTGTAGTAGGCCGATTAAGCTGTGCTTGCGTGCTGGGTAAACTGCTTTGCAATTGCTGGGCGAGGCTTGGATTAACACGTTGCAGTAGGCTTTGCTCGCTACTCGTTAAGACCTGGCTGCTAGTTACTTGTGCCGTAAGGCTTTGATTAGGCGCTAATTGTTGTAAGGCGCTTACTACCGAGCGTGCATTAGCGACGTTATTATTGCTAGGGGCTTGGTTATTAATGTGCGGACGAGTTTGGTTTGTGCTGCTAGCGACTCGGCTTACACTGTTTGTACTTGGCGTAGGTATTCGATCAACCACAATAGGCCTTTGTGCGCATTGAATATTTGCAATAATTTAAGAATAGCAATAAATCCCCACACTGGCTCTCGAAAGTCACTATAATGCATGCTTTTATTGGCCCAATTGTTAATTTGAGATCGACTTCTGTGAATTCTTCATCAGTTTTGCTGGAATGTAGGGCGCTTGCCTGCGAGCGTGATGGCCGTGTTCTATTTGATCGGTTAGATCTTGTGATAAATTCTGGTGATGTTGTTCAAATAGAGGGCCCAAACGGCTGTGGTAAAACCACGCTATTGCGTGCTTTAACAACACTGTTACCCGATTATGAAGGTGAAATTACTTGGCGAGGCGAATCGACTCGTCACAATCGCCGGGAATATTTATCAAATTTGCTATTCATTGGACACTTGCCTGGTGTGAAAAACACCCTGACTCCCAGAGAAAACCTCTCTTTTTTAACGCAGTTACAACAAGATGTTAGCTTGGACGAGATAGATGCTGCACTCGCTAAAGTCGGCTTATATGGCTATGAAGATATGCCAGGGCATCAGTTATCGGCCGGTCAATTACGTCGTATAGCGTTGGCACGCCTCTATTTAAGCCGTGCTCAGGTTTGGGTGCTAGATGAGCCTTATACCGCTATAGATAAACAAGGTGTTGCCAATTTAGAGGCTCTATTCATAGAGCATGCGCAGCAGGGTGGCTGTGTAATTATGACGACTCACCAGTCGCCTTCAATACAACAGCTTAAAAAGGTGACTTTGCAAGAATATTCACCTGCTTACCGAGCTCAACATGCCTTAGCAAAAAAAGAGGCCTGTTAAGTGAGCGCAGTAAATACAAATCTCGACCAGCAGAGTATCGAGCAAACTGAAATATCCCTCATGCAGGGTTTTTGGGCGGTACTAAAACGCGATGTGGTAACAGCCTTTCGTCAACGTAGCGATATGATCAACCCCGTTGTATTCTTTTTAATGGTGGTGACGATGATGCCCTTGGGTATTTCACCAGAGGCTAAATCGCTCTCATTTTTGGCACCGGGTCTCTTGTGGGTGATTGCACTTCTGGCAACTTTATTGTCTCTCGATAGTCTATTTCGCAGTGACTATGAAGATGGCTCTCTTGAACAAGTTATTTTAAGCCCTCAGTCCCTTTATTTTATGGTGATAGCAAAGGTGTTGTCTCATTGGCTAACAACGGGTTTACCACTCACTTTTGTTGCGCCATTGTTGGGTGTTTTGTTGGCACTCCCAGCCGAGGGATATCTACCCTTATTGGGTTCATTATTACTAGGCACCGTCACATTGAGTCTGGTGGGTGCTATTGGGGCAGCATTGACTGTCTCACTGCGTAAGGGCGGTTTGTTGCTCTCGTTAATTATTATGCCTTTGTATGTGCCGGTACTCATCTTTGGTGCGAGTTGTGTGCGTATGGCAGTAGAGGGGTTTGCTATTGGCGGTCCACTGGCTATTTTAGGGGCTTTTTGTGCTGTGGCTATTGTATTGGCACCTTTAGCAATAGCTGGTGCTTTGCGTATGAGTGTCGAGGCTTAGGTTTAACATACCAAACCTACAGGCTACGTTTTAAAATAAATTATTGAGTAAAGGATAGTAAATTGAATTGGCAGTGGTTTCATCGATTAGGTTCGCCTCGTTGGTTTTATGAGAAAACGAGCCGTTGGTCTCCTTGGGTAGGTACGCTTGCACTGATGACAATAGTCATTGGTGTTATATGGGGGCTAGGCTTTGCGCCTGAGGACAGTAAACAAGGGAATAGCTATCGAATAATCTTTATTCATGTCCCTGCTGCTTTCTTAGCCTTGGCAGGCTACTACGTTATGGCTATTGCTGGTGCTGTTGGCCTTATTTGGCGTATGAAACTATCTTTTATGGTGATGAAGTGTGCAGCACCTATTGGGGCAGTACTAACGTTTATATCTCTAGTTACTGGTGCTGTATGGGGTAAGCCTACATGGGGTACTTGGTGGGTATGGGATGCACGTATCACCTCCATGCTCATTTTGTTCTTTTTGTACTTAGGTGTTATTGCCTTGCAGGGCGCTTACCAAAGTCGCGACTTGAGTAATAAGTCGAGTGCGATTCTGTCTCTAGTGGGTATGATCAATATCCCTATCATTTATAAATCTGTCGATTGGTGGTTTACCTTGCATCAGCCAGCAACATTAAAGTTTACAGGGCCATCAAGTATTGATCCCTCTATGGCTTATCCTTTGCTTATTATGATTTTTGGTTTTTACTGTTTATATGCATGGTTGTTAATGAAATGGACACGGCTAGAAATTTTAGAGCAAGAGCAAAAAACTAATTGGGTTAAAGAACTGTTGCTAACCGGCGGCATAAAAAGTAGTAAATCATAGTGTATAAAATACCCTTAATTATTAAGGGTATTTTTTGATGATTAACATTAAAAAGTTAATAACGGTAATAGATTTATCTTGCTATACGATTATTAACCGACTCGATAAGATAACAGCATAGCAAGCTAGATAATTAATATGTATCAAGCCAAGGTTTAAAGATGAAATTTCAGTTTGAAAGTATCGCCGACTTATTATCAATGTCGGGCCATGGTCCCTATGTATGGGGAGCTTATTTTGTGACTTTTGTAGCAATTGCTACATTAATCTACATTCCTTATAAACTAAAACGTCAAATTGTTGCCCAAGTGAAGCGCCAGCAAAAAATAGAAAAGCCGGCGCATTAATCTTAATACAGTTAATGGGTGATTTATGAAGTTACAAAAAAGTTTAAAACGTTTACTGGGAATGGCGGCTTTAGTGTCATTGGCCGCATGTTCTTCGCACAAAATTGTTTTACCAAGCGATACTTATGATGTTGGTGCTAAACCTGGTCATGGTACGGTGGTGATGTCAGTTGAACAAAAAGGTCTACACAGAGTGCCTTTTTCTCTACTTTATCGTGAAGCGGGCTCTAACAAATTACTATCTACATCAAGTATTTCGCTACCTTTTGGGTATCGATATAAGTCTAATAAGACTGATACTCTTGATGTAGTTAAGAATTATTCACAGGAATATGGCCATCTCTCTGAGAAGAATCATGAAAACAGTTTTCATGTCTTTAAGTTACCGGCAGGCCAGTATGAATTCTATGGAATGTACATAGAAGATGATTACAAGCAGGGTACATGGATTCCTGTTAAGAATTTCAGTATCAAGTTTGATGTAAATGCCTCAAAAGCAACGTATGTAGGTAATATAGGCATTGAGACAAGCACTATAGATAATGACCGATATATTGTTAAATCCGTTCTATCGCGTAATAATCACATAAGCGAAGATAAACAAGTATTATCTAAATTATTTCCCTCGATTAACCTAAACAAATTAGTCGAAAGTGCTCACTTAGCCGAGGGGACAGGTCTAAAAGTTAGCAGCCGTCACTATGGTTTACAGAAGGATGACGGTAACGGTAGAGGGGATTAATAACTACTGATAATGCATCAATAGTTATTACATTTAGTGTAAAATATAGAGGCCTATAAGTTATAGGCCTCTATTACGTTTGTATCATGTATTAGTTAAAGTATTAAAACTTAAATGTAAAAGGTGTTGAATGAATCCGGTACGTAAACAACGATTATTTCTTGTCTTCTTTATTGTGATTTTTTCGAGTATCGCTATCTTACTGATCACCTATGCATTGCGTGAAAATATTAATCTTTTTTATCCGCCGAGTAAAATAGTCTCGGGTGAAGCGCCTATTGATCGAACTATTAGAGCGGGTGGATGCGTCATTGCGGGTACTGTTGAGCGCTCGACTGAAAGCTTAGCTATGAGCTTTAAAATAACCGATGGGATTGCTGATATGACAGTCAATTACACGGGTATTTTGCCAAACCTATTCGCCGAGGGCGAAGCTGTTGTTGTTAATGGTAAGATTGATAATACAGGTCAATTTAATGCAACAGAAGTATTGGCCAAGCATGATGAGAACTATCTACCGCCAGAGGTTGCTGAGGCAATGGCGCAAGCGGGTAGTGAGCTCCAGCACCAAGAGACTTGCCAAGTCCTTTAATCAATACGGATAGTATGAGCTTGTTATTATGCATACATTCCTCGTAACTATAAATAACCCACTACCACCAACAATGTTGTCGTACCTATGATTCCAGAACTCGGACACATCGCATTAATTATTGCCTTTATTCTTTTTGTTCTTCTATCGGTTGTCCCTTTATATGGTACCTATGCTAAAAATACTTTGTTGATGGCATCGAGCCGATCGCTTGCAACAGGTGGTTTTGTTTTTATCTTTATTAGCTTTTTATGTCTCACTTGGGCGTTTGTACAAGACGATTTTACCGTCAAATACGTTGCTAATCATTCTAATAGCCTACTGCCCATGCACTATAAGGTGAGTGCTGTTTGGGGGGGGCACGAAGGTTCTCTTTTACTGTGGGCATTGATTTTGGCTGGCTGGGGCTTCTCTGTTAGTTTATTTAGCCGGCAGCTACCGCTCGATATGGTCGCGCTTGTACTTGCAATAATGGGTATGATTGGTGTGGGCTTCTTGCTATTTATGTTGCTTACCTCTAACCCTTTTGACCGCTTACTACCTCTATCGCCTGCTGATGGGGGTGACTTAAACCCGCTACTACAAGATATTGGCCTTATTATTCACCCGCCTATGCTTTACATGGGCTATGTTGGTTTTTCTGTTGCTTTTGCTTTCGCTATAGCGGCACTGCTTTCTGGCCGTCTTGATAGCGCTTGGGCGCGTTGGTCACGTCCCTGGACAACAGTTGCATGGGCATTTTTAACCGTAGGCATTGCCCTTGGTAGTTGGTGGGCTTACTACGAGCTTGGCTGGGGCGGCTGGTGGTTTTGGGACCCTGTTGAAAATGCATCATTTATGCCTTGGCTTGTAGGTACGGCATTAATACACTCGCTAGCGGTAACAGAGAAGCGTGGCGTATTTAAAAGCTGGACAATCTTGCTGGCTATATTCTCTTTTGCACTGAGCTTATTGGGTACATTTTTGGTACGCTCTGGTGTATTAACGTCTGTTCATGCTTTTGCTAGTGATCCGGAACGCGGTGTATTTATTCTTGGCTTCTTATTATTTATTGTGGGTGGCTCATTAACTATTTATGCATTGCGTGCACCCGTGGTTAAAAGTGTGACTAACTTCCAGTGGTTGTCACGCGAAACATTTTTACTGATTAATAATATTTTACTTGTAGTCATCATGATTACGGTATTGCTCGGGACTTTATATCCATTATTTGCTGATGCTCTTAATTTGGGTAAATTATCCGTTGGCCCACCGTACTTTAATTTCTTTTTTATCCCATTTATGGTGATACTGTGTTTATTTATGGCAATAGGGCCAATAGCACTTTGGAAAAAAACAGCGGCTGATAGATTATGGCAAACGCTGAAACACCCACTGACCCTGAGTGCTTTTACTGCGGTTATTTTCCCTGCCTTATATGGCGATGAGTATAGTATCTCTGCGGGGATTACTGTCTTTGTTGCGAGTTGGATCATCTATGTGGTGGCCTTTGATATTTATTTAAAAGCGAGTAACTCTGAGCAGTTTTTAACGGGCCTAAGTAAGTTATCGCGCAGTTACTATGGGATGGTTGTTGCACATATAGGTGTTGCGGTTACGGTGTTGGGTGCCGGCTTAAATACGATATATAGTGATCAGCGTGATATACGTATGGAGACGGGCGAGCGCTTAGAGCTGGGCCGCTATGAATATTACTTTGCTGATGTGAAAACAATTAGAGGTCCAAACTATACTTCTGAGCAAGGCCATATAGAAATTTTCTCAGATGGTAAAAAAATTACTACTCTCAGACCTGAAAAACGTCGTTATTTCTCTACCAACGATGTGCTAACAGAGGCTGCGATTGACTCAAATTTTTGGGGCGACCGCTATATTGCTTTGGGTGAATTTTTGGGTAAAACAAAAGAGGGTACCGATGCTTGGGCGATACGTATTCATGACAAACCCTTTGTTAATTGGATTTGGCTGGGCTCTTTATTTATGGCTTTGGGGGGCTTTTTGGCTATTGCGGATAAGCGCTATCGCCTTAAAAAGAAAGTGACTAAAAAAGCGCCCGCTGAGAATACTATAAACCCAGCACTTGCTGATTAGCGATACTCAAAACGTAATTCTCAAAGAGATAAGCGAATGAAACGCCTTAAATTATTTGTACCTTTATTTATTTTTGTTGTATTGGCTGGCTTTTTTTGGCGAGGCTTATCACTGGATCCGCAGGCAATGCCTTCGGCATTAATTGATAAAAGCTTCCCTGAATTTTCTATGCCGATGCTCTTGGATGAGACTAAACTTGCCACTAAAGATGACTTATTGGGTGAGTATACACTGGTAAATATCTGGGCAACTTGGTGTGTAGCTTGTCGTATAGAGCATCCTTTTTTCAATAAATTAAAAGAGCAGGGTGTTCGTATTGTTGGTCTTAATTACAGAGATGAAGCACCAGCTGCGAGGGAGTGGTTAGAAGATTTAGGTAACCCTTATCAGTGGAGTATTTTCGACCCAGAGGGCCGCTTAGGTATCGACTTAGGTGTATTTGGTGCACCAGAGACCTATATATTAGATAAGAATGGTTTTATACGTTATAAGCATGTCGGTATTGTTGACCAGCGTGTTTGGGACGATAAGCTTTTACCTGTTATTAACGAGTTATAGTTCATTACGGCTTTAACTTAACAATTAATTGCCCCTCACTAACGTTAATATAATCTATGCCTTCAGCAAAGCTTTGCCAAAAGCCATTGTTGTCACCAAATTCTTTTACTAAGTCAATATTCTTTAAACCGCCTAGCCAAGCGTTAGGCAGTGGTACACCCCAAGCGCTAACCCCACGCAATTTAACAATAGGCTTACCTTGTGCAAAGGCAAGCTCTAAGCCCATATTGAGCCGCACAATTTTATCGCCAAAAAAAGGAAAGTCAGGGTCTGTCCGAAACAGTAATTTAGCACTGGCCAAATCGTCGGATAAATCAATCACCAAATGATCCGACATGTCAGAATTGTGTGCGATTAGCGCATTGACTTCACGCTCACTAAAATACACTTCGCGATTAGCATCTATTTCTCTATAGGGTTCTGGCTCAAGTGAGGTATTAGATGTACTAATACCTGAGCTTGATTGTTTATACTCGATATTGGGTAAATTAAGTGCGCTGAGTTTTTGGTTTAGTGACTGGGTTTCACGCGAGGATAGTGACACGGGTGTGAATGATTTAGGAAATAAATAACTGTAAGCTAACCATAAACCGCCTATAACGATAGCAAGTGTAATAATAGTTATCCCAAAAACCTTCCAGCCATTTGTTTTGCTAGTTGTAGCTGTTGGTAAAGCACTGCCTTTTGATACCATTAAGGTCTCCACTAGAATGCAAGTTATAACATCGTTACGTCTTATTGTTATAGCTCTTTAGTACTTCCACTATCTCGACACTATATTCTTTATACCATTTATCACGCCCCATTTGTTGTGCCTGTTTGTGAAGTTCATCCGCTTTCCAATTAGCGATTGCCTGAGTATCCTGCCAATAAGATAGGGCGATTTCTTTATTCCCTTCGGTAGTGCTAGTAAATTCAATGCATTGATATTGCTTGATAGCGACTTCGCGTAGGGTGGATGCCATTTTAAGGTAGCGCTTAAAGTCGGGTGATGACGTATCCATTAATTCGGGATTTAGCGTTGCTTTAAAGATGACGACTAACATAGCCAAGACCCTTTATAAGTTATCTTTTAGTTTACTGCTAGTTGTTATGTCGCACTTTTCGGGACTTCTTTGCTTCCTTTTGTGCAAGCTTTTTAGCTGCTTTTTTGGCAACTATCACGAGTTCGCGCTCAATCATTATAGGGGTTTCTAGTGTCAATTGTCCTAGAAGACCAGAGCGGAGGTCGTGGATAACTATCTCAGAGGCTTTATGAAGGTTAACTCGCCCGCCTGCTTGTTTTGCCCCTCTTTGAAAGCCAATGAGCTCTAGGGTTTCAATAGGTGTACTTGGGAGCTCGGTAATATCATAACGCTCGCATAGGCGCTTTGGATAGAGCTGCATGAGTGCCTCGATGGTATAAAAGCCAATATCTTCATACTCGATAGCAGTATTTTTAATGGAACCTGTTATTGCTAAGCGATAACCACTCTCTGGATTCTCTATTTTTGGCCAGAGGATACCTGGTGTATCGTGCAAAATAACATTATTACCCAAATTAATCTTTTGCTGGCATTTAGTCACTGCGGGCTCATCGCCTACTTTTGCAATGATTTTCCCCGCAAGTGCATTAATAAGGGTCGATTTTCCGACGTTTGGAATGCCCACAATCATTGCATTAACAGGCTTTAGGGCAGTTGGTTCAATAGGGGCGAGTTTTAAGCATAATTCGGCTATTTGTTTGAGTTTATGCTTATCGTCTTTGTGATAGGCCAGGGTTTTTACTTGGCTCTTTTGCTCTAAGTATTGCTGCCATTCATTGGTTATTGCTGGGTCAGCAAGGTCAGTTTTACTCAAAATGACCAGTGTTGGCTTATTATCACGCCATTCTCCAATAACAGGATTTTGGCTGCTAAAGGGTAGGCGTGCATCAACGATTTCTACTAAGACATCGATATTATTTAATATTTTAAGTATTTCTTTGCGGGCCTTATGCATATGGCCCGGATACCAGTTAATGCTCACAGAAACATCCAAATTAAAAAGAGGAGCTATTGTAAAAGGCGTAGAGAGGGAATAAAAGGTATTGTGGCTAAGTAGAGGGTAAATATAGCTTAAGAATCAAGTGGCTATATCAGTGATTATAAAAGAAAAAGGGCGGCTATATGCCGCCCTGAGTGATGCGAAGCGAGTAGTTAGCTCGCAATAGCATCGAGATCGTCGCCAATGTTTGCATCTTGTTTACGCGCAGTGCGTCGAGAATGCATCTGATCAGCGTGGGATTTGAGCTTTCTCTCTGCGATATTAAACGCATCCCTTACGGCTATATGAATAGATGGGTTGTCTTGGCTAATGGTAATGGGACTACCTTTTACCTCAATCTCAACGGTTGCACGGAATGATTTACCCTTGTGTTTATGGTTATGTGGTGACTCTAAGACGACGCGAGTATGATGAATAGCGTTGGAGTAACGCTCTAGCTTGTGCATACGCTTGTCGATGATTGCATTTAGGGCCTGTGATGGTTCCATATCACGGTAAGTCACTTGATTAGCCATTGTCATAGAATAATCCTCCTAAGATTAATGATGAATTAACGACATGTTAATTCGGGTTACTTTGCCTATATTTAAATTGATTAATGAATAAAATTGATAATGTATGTTGATACAAATACTCTGCATATTGATAGCTTGAGTATTAAAAAAAGCATTAAATGATTGGAAAAGCTTATGAGAAAAGTTGAACCTTTTTGGTGGGTTCAAATGAAAGCAGGCAGTCGATAAGTGCATTACTTTTTGATTGATCATGTATTAACTATCTGCTCATTTAGTTAGTTTTTCAAGCCCTATTTACAATTTATTTACATTTTTTTGGCATGATTTCCGCATGTGTCTTGCTGGTAGGAAATACCTTTTTTGATCGTTTTTTATCCTTCTTGGCCATGCAAGCCCTGTAAAATCTAGCATCTTACTTTTCCATCATTTATTGATACTGCTAATTCTAATAACCATAAATTAATAAATACTAATTTTTATCTTAAAAAGTTCTATGCAATATAACCAAACTGAATAATTGTTTATTTTTACTCATTACTCTTGAAAAGTTTAAATCCATCTCCACATTATTAGTGTACTCATAATAACGTTAAAAAGTTTTTACGAGTACATAGATTACATAGTGTTTTTTCGCTCTATGAGGTTTAAGCACCTGTGATAAAAGTTAACATTACTTATTGTGTCATTAACACTAATGTTGCAGAAAGTAACTGTTAAAAATGGCTAGGTTTATAACGAGCCACATTATTTAACGACAACAGTATATTGTTGTCATCTATTGCTTAATTAAGAGGATAGTTTTATGCGTACCTTAGATTTTTCTCCATTTTATCGTTCATCTATTGGCTTTGATCGTATGGCCGATTTACTAAATACTGTTTCGCAAAGCGAGACCAAACAAAATTCTTACCCGCCTTATAATATCGTACTCACTGGTGATGATACCTACCGTATTACTATGGCGATAGCTGGTTTTTCAGAATCTGAATTGGATATTCAAGTTGAACAAAATGTTTTATCCGTTACGGGAAAAAAACCAGAGTCGAATGAACCAAAAGAATATCTTTATCAAGGTATTGCCGAGCGCAGCTTTGAACGTCGTTTTCAACTAGCTGATCATGTGCGTGTCGAAGACGCACAGCTTGAGCATGGTTTGTTACATATTGATTTAATTCGTGAAATCCCAGAGGCTAAAAAGCCACGTAAAATAGCGATTAACTCCACGAATAAATTAATTGATCAGTAATCTTTAATCTTCTTTAAAAAATAAAAAAGCCGAGTAACAAGCTCGGCTTTTTTATGGGTAAAGGTTTGGTTTTAATCAAGATGTATTAGCAATATTCTTTGTTGTAAATAATTTTGCGCGAACTGTTTTCCGGTATTCTTTTGGGCTTACAAATAGTTCTCGTTTAAATAATTTTGCAAAATAGCTGGTATCGTTATAGCCAACTTTATAAGCTACTTCGGCAACGCTTAAATTACTAGATTGTAATAATTCCTTGGCATTATTGAGCCGTAATTCATGTAAATATTGCATGGGTGTTTTCCCGGTCGCTAATTTAAAACGCCGGCTAAAATTACGCGGGCTCATGTCAAACTGTTCTGCAATGACTTTTAGCGAAAACACTTTTGTACTGTTATTTAGCATCCATAATTGTGCCTGCACAATCGATTCATCTGGATGGTTAATGTTGTCACTTTCAAAATAACTTATCGACTCATAGGGTTTACGTATCTCATGAGAAAAATGCCGTTGTATATGTTGTGCAACCTTGGTGTTAAAAAACCGTTGAATAAAATAGACCGTCAGATCCGCAAGAGAGTTAATGCTAGCGGCACAATAAATAGAACCCGCCTGAGTAATGAAATGTTGGCGTTTAAGATGAACGTTGGGGTAGTGTTGCTGAAATTTATCAAAATAATACCAATGAGTAGTCGCGGGTTTATTATCCAACAAACCCGCCTCAGCTATAAAGCAACAGCCTGTACCTACACCACTAATAATCGCGCCTTGTTCAAACTGTTTTTGTAGCCATGTTGTTAAATCGCTTTGTAGATTGATCGCTATACGTGGGTTACGCCAAAGTGCAGGTAGATAGATGATATCGGCTTTTGTAATGTCCTTGAATGATTGTTCAGGTGTTAGCGTCATGCCTGTGTGGCAGGTTACAGGGGTTAGACTCTGTGCGGCCATTGTCATCGTAAAAGGCGATTCTTCAGGACATAAACGCTTGGCGGCATGATTTGCAGCGGCCAACATATCAGAAGGCCAAGTAGTACTCGTTGCGAGCATATTCTCAGACAATATAAACACAGCTTTTGGCATATTTTCCCTTTATTGATGTATGTTTGTCTTTTTTGTCTCAATATTTGTCTCTTATGTCTTATTGTATCGTGTTTTTGAGGTTTACACTCCCCTTATTGGTATTACATTATTTTTTATAAGGATTAAGGTCTTAAACTTATGGCGAGATTGCCCGTTATTGTTGGTTTTGGTGGTTACAGTGCTGCCGGACGAAGTTCATTTCATCAAGCGTATCAACGTATCGTCTTAGATAAATTAAGCATAGATAAACGTAGCGAAACTATCGCTGGTCTTGCAGTGATGATGAACTTAGTAACAGTTAAAGGTGGCGATTACATTACAGCCGAAGGTGAAGCCATAGGCATTAGTGAAGTGTTGACACGCTTTAGTGACATAGTCTGCGAAAGTACGTTGGTTCGACCGATCAATTCGTCTTATTTCGATGTGAGCCATGTGCCCCAGCAGCAGACCGTTCAACTAGATAAAACAGATCAAAAAGCTCTGTGTTTTGAATTGCCAAAACGTAAATTACCTACAAGCATTCCTGATCGCTGGCAGGTGAGCGAATTGGATGAGCGCAACGTCAAAGTTGTCGTTGCCGATAGTATGGTTAGAACAGAATCTCACTATGAATCCAGTGTCCATGCAGCAGGTCAACTACCAACCGGTTTTGATCCTGCCGATTTGTATTCATCACGTTTTCATCCGCGTGCGCTACAACTTGCAGTTGTTGGTGCATCTGATGCGGTTAATTCGATGGGTATCGATTGGCAGCAAATCGTGCAGCATGTTGCCCCCGACGAAATAGGTGCGTATTCGTCGAGCATTATGTCGCAGTTAGATGACAATGGCCTCGGTGGCTTACTGCAGTCGCGCTTACGAGGCGACAGAGTATCGACAAAGCAATTGGCTTTGGGGCTAAGCTCAATGACCTCCGATTTTGTTAACGCCTATGTGCTGGGTAATGTAGGTGCAACGGGTAGTATTGTTGGTGCTTGCGCTAGCTTTTTATATAACCTACGTGCTGGTATGGAAGATATTCAATCGGGTAAACGGCGTGTGGTGGTGGTTGGTGGTAGTGAAGCACCAATATTACCTGAAGTTGTTGAAGGTTATGCAACTATGGGTGCGCTGGCCACAACTGAAAAATTATGCAAAATAGATGGTTCGTCAACCACAGATTTGCGCCGCTCTAGCCGCCCCTTTGGTGAAAATTGTGGTTTTGTCATTGCCGAATCAACTCAGCATGTTGTATTGATGGACGATGCACTAGCTATCGAATTGGGCGCCGATATTCATGGGTCAGTCGCTGATGTATTTACCAGTGCCGATGGTTTTAAAAAATCTATCTCTGCTCCTGGACCTGGTAATTATCTCACTTTCGCAAAAGCAGTTGCTTCAGCCAACTCATTGTTGGGCAATAAAGCATTAGCAGAACGCAGCTTTGTACAGGCACATGGTTCTAGTACACCTCAAAATCGTGTTACAGAGTCCGAGATCTTTGACCGTATCGGTGGTATTTTTAATATTAAACAATGGCCCGTAACCGCAGTTAAAGCATTTTTGGGTCACTCATTGGCTCCAGCTAGTGGCGACCAGCTTATTAATACCTTGGGTGTTTTCTCTCAGGGTATATTACCAGGTATTAATACCATTGATCGTGTAGCGGATGATGTGCTTCAGGAGCGTTTATCAATCTCCACCGAACACAGAGAACTTGAGTCAGCCATGGATGTTGCCTTTTTAAATTCAAAAGGCTTTGGTGGTAATAATGCAACGGCGAGTATTTTATCGCCGCAATTAACCGAAAAAATGCTAGCCAAACGCTACGGAGAAAAGGCAATAAGTCACTACCAAGCTAAGCGCGAGAAAACCCGCGAACAGGCCCATGCTTATAATGAAAACTACATGAAAGGAAATTATCAGGTAATCTATAAATATGGTCAGGATATGCTGGACGAAAAAGAAATTGAAATCGATAAAGACAGCCTAACAGTCCCTGGTTTTGGAGCATCGGTTAGTCTTAATAAGGATAGTATTTATAAAGATATGATGTAAATATTACTACAGTTAATATTTACAATAATTAAAAAACTATTAAGGCCTATATCGACTATGTCCGATGACATTGCCACCAGACTTCAAAAAGTTCGACAAATGCATGGCTTCTCTCAACGAGAGCTAGCCAAACGTGCTGGTGTAACAAATAGCAGTGTCTCGATGATAGAGCAGGGGCGGGTTAGTCCATCGATTAGTTCGTTAGAGAAACTGCTTAAAAGTATTCCAATGACGCTTAGGGACTTTTTTAGTTTTGACCCCTATAGCAATGCCCAATACTTTTACCGTCAACACGAAATAGAACAAGAGCATCAGCAAGGCATTGAGCACTTTAGGCTTTCAGAAATCGATAATAAGAATAAAGTACTGAGTTATAGCGTTTATAAGCCTCATAGCTCTAGCGGCGAAAGCTTGTTAATAGCCGATACAGATATAGCTGGCTTTGTTGTACAAGGTGAGTTAGAAGTAACGATTAATAATCAAGTTGAAAGTTTACATTCAGGCGATGGCTTTCGTATTACTATATTGTCCCCTTATCGTTTTAAAAATACCTCCAGTGAATCCGCAACTATAGTGACAGCATCCTAGCTGTTTATAAATTCATGTACCGTTCATCGCTTTTTGTGAACTAATCTCACAGAATTAATGTCTACTGCATCACATATTTCTATTTTTTAATAGAATCTATCAGCAACACCCCTTCGATAATTAAAAATAATAGATTGAAGGTTAGTTACTGATTATAAATAGTAATAAAAATCAATGTGAAGTAGTACGTTCTAGTTGCTAGAGCGTTATAAGGAAATAGTGTGAGAAGTCCTATTATTGCGCTAATCGTTTTGGTTAGCCTATCGTCGTTATCTAACGCGCAAACAGTCGATTTAAATGCAGAAAGCGAACGCCAACTGCGATTACAGGAGCAACGCCAACAGCTCAGAGAAGAGCAGTTACGTACAACCCCTGATGTGCGTTTAGACCTCCCTCAAGCGCCGTCTCTCGATGTGATTCCACTGGACGAATCGCCCTGTTTTGTTATCAATGATATTACATTAACGGAGGCTGATGGCTCTAAACCTCCACTGCCTTTTTTAAAGGCTCTCAAGCAAATACTCAATACACGGCTAAAGCCCAAAGCGCCTCGTGGCCTATTAGGGCATTGTTATGGTGCTCAAGGTATCAACGTTATTATGAGTCGCCTACAAAATAATATTATCAAACGTGGCTATGTCACCACACGTATTGTTGCAGGTCCTCAAGAGCTAAAAACAGGTGTACTCAAGTTAACGGTTATTTCGGGTCGTATTGGCCAAATTCATTTGCGTAGCCCTGAAGGCTCTCGTCCACCATTAAAGGCTTTATTACCTTTTAGAGCAGGTGAGCTACTTAACTTACGTCATATCGAACAAGCGCTAGAGGATCTAAAACGCCTACCTAGTGCCTCTGTTGATATAAAAATCATACCGAGTGAAGTTGAGGGGGCTATTGCAGGCCAAAGCGATTTAGTTGTGCTTTGGGAGCAAGGGCGGCCTTGGCGAGTTAATGTCTCTATCGATAATAGCGGTAGCGAAGCCACTGGTGTTTATCAAGGCACAACCTCCTTTGCGCTAGATAACGCTTTGCGGTTAAACGACACGTTTAATTTTTCTGTGGGTAGTGATATTGGCGGTGCCAGACCAGGTAACGGTGGTACGCGCTCCTTCTCGTTAAATTATAGTTTTCCTGTGGGTTTGTGGCGCGTTTCTATCAATGCTAATCGCTTTGATTTTTTCCAAACAGTTGAGGGCGTTTTTGAAGACTTTCGTTTTACAGGGACGAGTCGTGGGTTTGGCGGCGGGTTATCACGTCTAGTCTATCGCGATAGTGTGCGTAAGATCGATGCGGGTATCGACTTTTGGACACGACGATCGAACAACTTTATTGAAGATGCCGAAATTTTATCCCAGCGCCGTCGTACAGGAGGTTATGAGTTAAGGACGACTTATCGTGAATTTATCGGTCGGTCAACTTTGAGTGGTTCGGTGAGTTATCGCCGAGGGACTGGATTAAACGACGCCATCGACGCCCCCGAAGAATTAAGTGGTACCGGTGATGCACGCGCTGCCATTATTCGGGCCAACCTCAGTTGGACCACACCGTTTCAGGTAGCGAACCAATCGCTGCGCTATAGCACACAGTTTCGTGGGCAATGGAATCGAGACCCATTAACCTCACAAGACCGTTTTAGTCTGGGCAGTAATATCACTATTCGTGGTACCGATGGTGAAAATACACTGTCTGGTGAGCGTGGGTGGTTAATCCGTAATGATGTTGAATTACAAACCCCCTATCCTAACCAGTGGCTTTATGTGGGTTTGGATTATGGCTATATCAATAGTAATACCGAGGATCTCCCTCGTGATTGGTTAGCGGGTAGCGCTATTGGCGTGAAAGGGTTTTACCGCAAGGTGAGCTATGACGTATCGCTTGTTGCACCTATTAATGCGCCAGAAGGCTTTGATATTGATCGGCCGGCCATCTTCTTCTCGTTGGCTTGGCAGTATTAAGGCGCTTATAAACGACAAGCTATCAATGTACACAAAATTTGTAGATTTAAAGAACAGGGGATAAGGATGAACAGAGGTATATACCGCTTAATATTTAATGCGGCTAAGGGTGTGATTGAGGTGGCTGGGGAACTGGCATCGAGTCAAGGTAAAGATAAGCAAATAGGCGCATCCTCCCGTACACGTTCATCCAGTCTATCCGTAGGGTTTAAGCCCTTAACCTTTGCCTGCCTTGTGGCTATGGGGCAAGTGTGGTCACCCATTGCCTTGTCGCAAATTGTGGTTGACGGCAGCGTTGCTCAGCAAACACAAGTCACTAATACGGCCAATGGCCTTCCTCAAGTCAATATTAATGCGGCTACTGCCGGTGGTGTCTCGCGTAATACCTTTACGCAGTTCGATGTGGGTCGCCAAGGGGTGATCCTCAACAATGCAATTACTAATACCCCGACTCAACAGGCCGGTTTTGTGGCGGCCAACCCAAATTTAGTGGGTGGGCAAGCCCGTGTAATTTTAAACGAAGTGAACTCAACGCAACGAAGTGTGCTCAACGGCTTTTTAGAAGTCGCAGGGCAACGCGCCGATGTGATTGTTGCCAACCCCGCTGGTATTACCTGCTCGGGCTGTGGGTTTATTAATGTGCAGCGCGGTACCCTTACTACAGGTGATCCTACGTTTACCAACGGTGAACTGTCGGGGTTTCGTGTTAATGGTGGTGAGATCACTATTGGCCGCGATGGTTTAGATGCTAGTGGTGCCGACTTTACGGATGTGATTGCCCGCTCCGTTAAAGTCAACGGAGCTATCGTCGCTAATACATTAGGTGTAACGACAGGTCGAAACCAGGTCAATACAGATAATACTGGAGTAATCGCGCTTGCTGATGACGGCAGTGAGCGTCCAGAATTTGCTATTGATGTGGCTGCTTTAGGCGGAATGTTTGCTGGGCAAATCCATCTGATTGGCACTGAGCAAGGTGTGGGTGTACGCAACGCGGGTGATATTGGTGCGAGTGCGGGTAACTTTGTTCTGACTGCCGAAGGTGGTCTAGTCAACACAAATAGCATCGTTAGTACCGGCGATACCAACATTGCCGTTGAGGGCGACTTACGTAATGAAGGCACCCTTCACAGCGGTGGTAACAGTCAAGTAGTGAGTGCGGCTAATGTGGTTAATGACGGTACACTTTCTGCCACAGGTAATGTCACCCTTACAGCCAATGGCAATATTACACAAAGTGCAGATGCCGGCTTAGGTGCTGGTGTTAATGAAAACGGCGTCATTGATCAAAGCACCGATGCTAGTCTTACTGTATCGGCAGGTGGTGACCTGAATATACAAAGTAATCAGGTAGCAAGCACTAATATCAGTCTCACTGCCACTAACATTACATTAACGGATGCGCAGCAACAGGCGGATACTATCACCCTTATTGCTAATGATGACATCAATGCTAATGGGCTGGTACAAACGGCGGAGACATTAAGTATTAGTGGTGAGTCTGTGGAGATTACCGGCGGTGATCAACTAGCTGATAATACCAGCGTGACAGCAACAGTCGGTGATATCAGCTTGACTGACTCGTCACTGATAAGCACCAACAACCTAACACTCACAGCTAATGGTGATATTGCAACGACAAACAGTGAGCTGCTGAGTACCTCAGCGACAATTGCAGCGACTAACCTTCGCAATGATGCGAATAGTACGATTGGTCAAGTGGGTGACAGTGCTATTACCATTGAGGAGAATATTGATAACGAAGGCACACTCAGTGCTGGCGCAATTGCGCTCACTGCACGGACTTTATCCAATACAGCAACGGGTGAAATAACTGCAAATAGTGCAGATATTAATCTTGCGGTTGATTTAAATAACAGAGGGTTGTTGGATATTTCGGAGGCAGTATTAAATGCTCAAACCATCAATAATATTGGTACAGGCCGAGTTTTTGGTGACAATATTGCACTACAAGCAACAACTATCAATAATCTTGCAGCAGGTGATAGTGCAGCCGTAATTGCCGCACGTAGTGATTTGCAAATTGGCGTCAATAACCTAAACAATGCAGAGGAATCTCTAATATTTAGTAGTGGCGACCTTACTATTGGAGGAACTTTAACTAATGGTCTTGCCACGGGTCGTGCAGGTCAAATTGTTAACGATAGCGCTACCTTAGAGGCGGGACAAAATCTTGCGATTACAGCCACGACTATTGAGAATCTTAACGATGATATTGAGCTAACAACTGAGACCACTGTTGAGGAGAATCTGCAGGCATTTCAATTAGGCACGAGTATTAACTTTGTTGAAGGTACTGTCTCCAATGGTATCCTTAATTTAGCTAGTGGTGGTACTAGCGACGATTTTGTTACCTTTATGTTTACTCGCACCACGACACGTGATGTTATCAGTAACTCATCACCAGCGCTTATTACCGCTGCAGGTAATATTCAACTCGACACCAGCGCTTTAGTCACTAACCAAAACAGCCAAATTGCCGCAGGCAATACCTTGAGTATTGAAGGTGATCGCATCGATAATGTAGCGATTACAGGTACAGAGCGTGTTTCAGAATCAGGTACTTTTACCCAAACTATTGGTGGTGGAGGGGCCTTTTTTGGAACATCGATTGATGGTGGTACCACAGGGCCATTTCCTTTTAGTGGTCCAGATAATTTAGTGCGTATACGACGAATTACGGGCACCCGTTTTGAAGGGGGTGAGAGTAATGCAGGCGATGTACCTTTTATATCGGAGTTTGCTGTATCTGCTGCAGGGTTTGAGACATTACCACAAATCATTAATGAATCTTTTCAAGGCGGCGACCTACAGACAGAGCGTGTATTGCGTACAGTTCAAACCACAGGTAATGATCGTGTTGATCAGATAACGTTAACCTCGAGTATGGCCGTGAGTAATCAAGTAGCGGGTGCTGGCTTAGTGATTCCTGATGCCATCGATGCTGCGGCCACCGTGGCTGATAGTGTCGATAACAACTTAGCCACACCGGTGCAAGTCACAAATTTGGCACCCACTTTACCCACAAATAGCTTCTTTAGCCAAAACGCTTCTCCTACAGCTAGCGTACTCATCGAAACTGACCCGCAGTTTACCAATGGTAATAACTTTTTATCCTCGGACTTCTTCCTCGATATTTTAGGGTTGGATACCGCTGATGAACAAAAACGCTTGGGCGATGGCTTTTTTGAGCAACGCTTTGTCCGTGACCAGCTATTGGCCTTAACAGGGCAGCGCTTTTTAGCAGGCTTTGGTGATGACGAAGCGCAATATCGTGCCTTGTTAACTAGCGGGGCTGCCTTTGCGCAAGATTATAATATTATCCCTGGTGTTGCTCTAAGCGCCGAGCAACTCGCTTTACTAACCACCGATGCTGTGCTTCTTGTCAGTGAAGAAGTAACGCTAGCTGATGGGTCTACACAAAGCGTTTTGGTGCCTCGTGTATATACCGTTGTCAGGCCTGGTGATATTAATGGCAGTGGTAGTTTATTATCGGGGCGTCAAGTAGCGCTTGCAGGGCAGGATATTAGCAATAGTGGTGCTATTGCTGGGGGACGTATCCTAACTATCGACACCAATAACTTTACCGATACCCGTGGCCACATTAAAGCAGATAGCATTCGTGCGAATGCTCGTGGTGATATCCGTTTATCAGGCAGCCAATTAACTGCAACAGATGCCCTTAGCCTTAATGCCGGCGATGATCTTACGCTAGAACAAATTACTCAAACTGAGGAAGGGCTACAAGGCGGTACCCGTATCCGTGGTACTGATGCGACACAACTGACTGTTACTGGTGAGGTGGGTACACTGGCATTGAAGGCCGATAACGATCTCACGGTACTAGGTAGTCAAGTTACCAATCAGGGTGAGGGGTCAACCACTCTCACTGCGGGTAATAATCTCACCATTGGCGCAACCACCAATCAAGAGACATCTCGGGCCTTTAACCGCACCGAGCAGGTCGGCAGCACGATTGATAGCCAAGGTGATATTAGCTTAGGGGCTAGTAATAATGTCGCGATAGAGGCCTCCAGTGTTGATGCAGGCCAAAACCTCTCGGTGAGTGGGCGTAATATTACTGTTACAGCGGGTGAAAACAGCGTAAGTCGAGGTATCGAACCCGACAGTCGCACGCGTCATACAGGCTTCAACCTTCGAGGGACTGAGCAAAGCCATACGACGAGCAGTTTAAGTGCTGGTAATGATATTAATTTGGATGCTGATAATACCCTCGCTATCAAAGGTAGTGCGGCTAATGCAGGTCAAGATATCACTTTAAGCGCCGAAGATATCAACATTAGCGCTGTGACCAATGAGTCCACGACAAATACCGGCGGTGTTATTGGCTCTAAGGGCTTTAGTACGGCCACGACCCAAACTCAAACCAGTAGCACGTTAACTGCGGGTAACAACGTCACTGCAACTGCTACTGATGGTATTAATATTACTGGTAGCGATATTACTGCGGTTAACAATATTGCCTTACAGGCCGATGATATTGCTATTGCATCGGCTGAGAGTAATAGCAGCTCTCGTAGTCGATCTTTCAGCACCCGTCGAGAAAGCCGTGATCGTGTAAATATTACTGCTAATCTAACTGCAGGGAATAATGTCACTCTCGATGCAACAAACAATATTGATCTTACGGGTACTAATGTGCAGGCAGGTGAGAATATCGCTCTGAATGCGGGAGGTGATACGACCATTGCTGTGGCGCAAGACGAGGCTTACACCTACTCCCGTAAAAAGAGCAGTAGCTCCTTTGGACGCAGCAAAGTCACCATCGAAGAAACCTTGCGCACTACCAACGTGGGCGGTAACCTCAATGCAGGCAACAACATCACCATCAATGCGGAGATTGACAATGAAGGTACAGTAACCAGTAAAGAGAGTGGTAATGTACGTATCGAGGGCAGCAACCTCACGGCAGCGGATCAAGTCGCTATTGCCGGTGATGATGTCAGCATCGTTGATAAAACAGAAATCGACTACCGCTTTAGACAAACAACTAAAACCGGCTTTGGTGGCCTCAGCCGCATACGTAGGACACGCAGTAGTCGTGATGAAATACTTGCAAGCAGCAACGTCACCGCCGAGCAAGAAAACCTCGATTTAATTTCCTCCAATAATCTCACCATCACTGGCTCCAATGTCGTAGCGGGTGGTGATGTTAACCTACAAGCCGATGGCGACATTACCATCGAGGCGGGCGAGCAAAACAACGAGTCCTTTTACCAAAAAGAAGAAAGTCGTATAGGGTTTTTCTCCAATGGTGGTTTAAATATTACCTTTGGTTCACTATCCACAAACCTTGAGCAAACCCAACGCAATACGGAGCAAATCTCTAGCACTGTGGGCTCAGTTAATGGTGATGTGAATATTAATGCGGATGACGACGTAGACATTGCTGCCTCGGACATAATCACCAGCGAAGGCGATATCAACGTAGAAGCCGATAACATCAACATTACCGCTAGAGACAATGTGACTGAATTTGAGCAACTCTTCGAGCAAGATAGCGCAGGTATTACACTGGGCCTCACGGGTGGTGTAGCCGATGCGATCAACGTCATCGACGGTGCTCGTCGCAGCATCAGTAATACCGATAATAGCACATTACAAGCATTGCGAGCCGCACAGATAGGACTTACATTAAACCAACTTAACAATGCTGGTGTAGGTCTAGACGATGTGGCTACTGACCTGAGTGCGGCCGGTGAGCAACTCAGTAATCTGGGTAACGCCCCTTTAGGTAGTGGTGCTAATACTGAAGGGGGGGCCTCTGGTGGTGTTAATATCTCCTTAAGTATTGGTGCAAGTAGCACACGAGAAGAAACTGAGAGCCGCACTACCCAAGCCTTGGGTAGCAGTTTAGCCAGTGCGGGTGATATCAATCTAACTGCCCGTGGTGATGGTACCGAGGGCAGTGGTGACATTACCACCCAGGGCGCACGACTTAATGCCAACAATATCACCCTCGATGCCGCGGATAAAATCAACCTAACCAGCGCCGAAAACACTAGCGAGAGCGAATCCACCTCTGAGAGCAGTGGTGGCTCTATAGGCATCTCACTTGGTGCAGGAGGTTTGCAAGTCTTTGTTGAGGCGAATCAAAGCGAAGGCCTAACTAATCAAACCGATGACCAGTTTTTAGAAAGCCAACTCACAGCGCGTAACAACGTGACAATCCGCTCAGATAGCGATACCACATTGGAGGGCGCGCAAGTCCGCGCTGAAAGTATCAATGCGGATATTGGTGGTGACCTAAACATTATCAGTCAGCAAGATAGGAGCACCTTCGAACAAGAAAACTCCAGCTCCGGTGGCAAGTTAGGTGTCGGTATTGGTGTGACCGTGTCTCTTAATTTTAGTGAATTAGAGGCTGAGGCTAACCACCAAGCGGTACAAGAACAATCAGGCCTGTTTGCCGGGGAAGGTGGCTTCGACATTAATGTCGAAAACAATACCCACCTAGAAGGTGGTGCCATCGTGGGTAGCTCGAACCCAGATAACAACAGAATCAGTACTGATACCTTAAGTACCGAAAACATTGAAAATATCTCAGAATTTGATATCGATTCCAGCAGTATAGGTATCGCCGTCAGCACCGATGCCAGTGTTATTGCCAACGTTCTAAGTAATGCCCAACAATTGGCCGGTGGTGGTGGTGAGGACAGTGGCAGTGTTAGTAACACAACGAGTAGCGTGATTAGTAATGGCACCATTGACATTCGCTCGGGTGATGATGTAGCTCTGGCGGATATTAAAGATACAGAAGAAGAGGCCCATCAGGTCTTAGAGAATATTTTTGACCCTGACCAAGTAGAGGAATTTCAGCAGGACCTTCAAGAGCAAAGAGAGATCAATCAGCTTGCCAGTGAAACTGCTAGTAATCTAGTACAAGAGATTGTGGCTCCATTTTTGTCGAATGCTGAAGATTTAAGAAAAGAAGCCAAGAATACAAAAGACCCGAAAGAAAGAGCACGATTAATTGCCGACGCAGAAAGGATCGAAGGTCAGTTTGGGCCAAATAGTATCGGTAGCCTTTTTGCTAATTCCATACTCGTTGGCGCAATAACCGGTGATCTATCTGGAAACCTTCTTGCTACTGGTAGCCAAATTATCGGGGCTGAACTGTCAAGAGAGATTGGGCTTGCGGCTAAGTCAGGTGAGATTGATACAGCAGTACAACTGATTGCTCATGCGGCATTGGGTTGTGGGATAGGTGAAGCAAATGGTGGTAGCTGCTCTTCAGGTGCAATTGGCGGTGTCGTTGGTGAAATCGTCGGCGATGCGCTAAGGGCAGATCTAGAAAAGCGTATCGCTGCAGGTGATATTACGATCGAAGATCTGGAGCGTTGGCGGGATCAGGGAGTAGATATTGCCGCATTAGCAGGTGGTATTGCTGCACTACTTGTTAATGGTGAGGGTAGTGATTTAGATGTGGGTGCTATTGCAGGGGAGAATGCAGCTGAAAATAATGCTTTTCAGGAGTTGTTCCGAAAGAGAGCATTTACTTTGTTAGGCCTAGGTGCCGTAACCATTCCTCTTAACGACTTAGGGTTAACTGAGGAAATCAAAGAAGAGCTATTCTCTAATACTGAAGACGTTGCACAATTTACTCCGGAAACACTAGACTTTAATGCATTGGAGCATGAGCAATTAGCTGTTTTCCTTGATGAGGGCGAGATACTTTCCGGTGTTATAGGCCGTGATATTCTTGGTAGAGAAGTTGAGGGTTTCCTTCTTAGGACTGAAGATGGATTCGAGTTTCAGCAATCATTATCACTACTAGATGAGGCTATTGTCGTATCTGGCTTTAATTCCATTATTAGTACAAAAGATTTCAGTAGTCGTTTAATTGTTAATCAATTTGCGCAAGGGGAGATTGCAGAAGGATTAAGGCCTAATGAGTTTTTTGATCTAGGTGATGGTTCGATTCTTATTAAAGATGAAGATGGGGGAGTATTTACCACATCTTTCGGAAGCAGTGCGTTAGGAGGTTTTGATCGCGGTGATTTTGACGAGGTAGATGCTACACAAGTCTTGACTCAAATACCGGAAGAGAGAACGGCGACTATTTTAGCGGGTACACCAATCGACATAACACCGCCGCTTACAGAGCAAGACTTTGATCCGGTGGTTCCCCTTTCAATTACTGCATTAGGTGATCCAATACCTGAGCAGAGCCTAGAGGATCAGACTTTTGAAAATCCAATACTGCCAGAGAGCAGGGGGCAGTCATTAGTTAATGATGGTGGTTTGGAAGCTTTAGGCGATCAGCCGATTGTGTTGTTGAGTGAGGGAAATGGAGTTTCTGACGCCGCAACAATAAACACTGATTTGATCGACATTGAAACAGGTGAAAGGCGTGTTATTATTAGCGGTGACACTTCTAAGTTGCCAGATAATAGTACTAGGGCAAATTTAGGTAACATTAAAGCTAGTGAAACAATTGGTAAACCAGTTGAAGCTGTAATTAATAATAGAAAGAGACTGTTACGGGTGGATATTGAGCCTAATGGTAAGTTGCAAATCCAATCTGGAGGCGGTAAAGATTCTATTGTTGACTTTAGACCAGATTTATCAAAACCACTAGCACCTCAGATCAATAGCCAATTTAAGAGATTGCCTAAATCTGCAAGGGATCAACTTATAAGAAATGCTGAGAAAGGCTTAAAGAGATTGACAGAGACAGGAAATCTATAAATGTATTGCAAATATTTAATTTTATTTGATGATGTCGTCAAGCTTCCTCAGAGAGCAGATTTGATCAGTAAAGCTTGGGGAGAAAGGAATCCTGTATCATTTTTTCAAAGTGATGAAGACTTGAATAAAGCTACGTTTTTAGATGTTTCTATTAACAAGTGGGAAGTTAATCCGAAGTGGTCAGATGAATACGATGTGGCGCCATTAGTTAGAATAGAGATATTGAGAGGCAGTGCAGTTAAAGATTTTACTTCTGAAAATCATATTATAGTTCCGTCAGATACTTTATCAGCATTAGTTTTTAGCCTTGATGATGGATATAAAAATATCGATATACTTCTTTTAACTCGTTTAGTATATGAAATAAAAAACTTTATTGAATGTATTGTGTATGGATGTAATTCTCTTCCTTATCAAGAAATTAATCCGGATACATTTTTTGATAAATTACCAGGCATAAGAGACCTTAACGCAAATATACTAAATTGCATTTCTAATTGTTCTCTTCAAAGCTAGTGATGGCACAGATGTTAGTGATTTAGAGCAATCAACGGAAATATCTAGGCTCGTAAATGTTTTGGATGAGGTTAGGCTAGATAGGGTCAAAAATACTGAGTTTTTTGATGGTAGTCTATGGTTTTAATTGACTAAAGGAGATAGTCATGCCGCGTTTGCCAAGGTTATATATGGAGGGCTGTGCGCAACATATCATTCAGCGAGGTAATAATCGCCAAGCCTGCTTTTTTGCCGATGAAGATTAACGCCTTTTATCTTGATAGGTTAAAAGGCGCATCAGAAAAATACCAAGTTTCTATTCATGCATTTGTATTAATGACTAACCAGGTACACCTATTAGCAACACCCAGCGATGAGAAGGGTGCTAGTTTAATGATGCAGTCGGTAGGGCGCAGTTATGTTGGCTATGTGAATCATAAATACCAGCGCACAGGTACGCTTTGGGAGGGCCGCTATAAATCAACTCTAGTGGGTAGTGAGCGTTACTTGATGACTGTTAGTCGTTATATAGAGCTTAATCCCGTTCGAGCGAATATGGTTGAACATGCAGCTGAATACCCTTGGTCGAGCTATCAGTTTAATGCTGTTGGTAAGCCGATAGTACTTATAAGCCCGCATTATTTATACTTACGATTAGGTAAAACACCTGCCCAACGTCAAAAATACTATCATGGGTTATTTCGTGGCCACATGTCTGATAATACATTAGAAGAAATTAGAGCTGCGACTAATAAATCATGGATTCTTGGTGATCCGCGTTTTTGTGAGCAAGTGGCGCAAGTGACAGGCCGTATAGCCTCACCGCGCCAACATGGGGGTGACAGAAAGTCCGAGAGATTTTTGCAAAAGTGGTCAGCTAGTGATTGATAAGAATCAAAGACTCTGACCCTTTGATTAATAACTGATCTTGGTATTGTATTTAATCTCAATTCTGTAGTTGATTCAGAAGATTTCAATAGCCGTTTAATTGTTAGTCAATTTTCAAATAATGAAATTGGAGAAGGGCTAGGGGCTAATGAATTTTTTGACTTAGGTGATGGTAGCATTCTTCTTAGAGACGAAAATGGGGGAGTATTTACCACATCTTTTGGAAGTGGAGCTTTAGGAGGTTTTGATCGAAGTGATTTTGACGAGGTAGATGCTACACAAGTCCTGACGCAAATACCGGAAGAGAGAGCAGCCACTATTTTAGCTGGTAGACCAATCGATATAAGGAGACCGCTTACAGAGCAAGATTTTGATCCATGGTATCTAACATTCAAATTTCTGAATTAAAATCTAAAATTGAAAAACATTTGTCTGCATCTAATGGAGAAAAAGACTATCGTGAAATAGCTATATGTTGGGAAGGGTATTTGGCAGCCTTGCTAGATGTTGATTTGATTTCAATATCTGACCATGAAAATTTATCTGATTTGTTACCTAAAATTGATAACAATCCTGTTGTTCAAATTTTTACTGGTGTTTAATAAAAAGGAATAAGAATCAAGGGGTCAGTGTCTTTGATTCTTGCGGCGTTCAAGGTCTATAGATTTCCATGTGCAAGTAGGGAGTCAATGGCCTTTGGTTTTTCTAGTTTTTTGATGGTAGTCTATGGTTTTAATTGACTAAAGGAGATAGTCGTGCCGCGTTTGCCAAGGTTATATATGGAGGGCTGTGCGCAACATATCATTCAGCGAGGTAATAATCGCCAAGCCTGCTTTTTTGCCGATGAAGATTACGCCTTTTATTTTGATAGGTTAAAGGGAGCATCAAAAAAATACCAAGTTTCTATTCATGCATTTGAAGAATCAAGAGATGAATGGCTTAGGCTTAGTGATGAGCTAGATTCTTTAAATTAAGAAATTTTGCTTTAAGGCAACTTTGATGCAGATGTCCATAGATTAAAGGTTGAAAATTTGATGGGTCGAATGTCTGCATTGGCAGTAACTGAAGATAAATCGCCCAAAAATATTGGAATGATAGTAATAAAGTCATTTTTAATTTTAGTCGTACTTGCTTTTATTGGTGTTATTTTATTTTTAAAAGTTATTGGCTAATCAGTTAAAAGAAGTAATCGGGCCTAAACTCGCTATGCTATACATAGCGAGTTTTATTATTGACTCTTATGTCAATTGAATATGGTTCAACTTCGCCATCACCAGCACCTGCTCAGCTTGCCGTTTAAGTTACTGCTAATACAAAAATACCCCAAAGGCAAAATACTCTCCTCCGCTATTTTCAGGGTCGTCGAGTTGGGTTCAGTGCTACATAATTATATAGCCGCTGGCAGTTCAGTAATTTGATCTTCAAGTTGAGCCAGTGGCACAGCCAGTCGTAAGAATGAACATTCTTAATAGCTATAGGTCTTATATTGTTATGTGGAATTATTATACTAAATTTTAGGAGAACAAGTGTATGAAGAGTAAAGCGAGCCCTTTGTCAGCGGGTAAATTGCGGTTAGCTGTATTACAGGTAGCCCCTGTTTTTCTCGATGCTTGGGCAACTTGGGAAAAGATCAAAACTATGGCCCTAGAGGCTAAAAATGATGGCGCTGAGATAATTGCTTGGGGTGAGAGTTTGATTCCTGGTTATCCTAACTGGCCGAGTTTAACAACGGGTGATGGACAAGAAGCTGCCTATGCACTTTATTGGGATCAAGCAGTAACGCTGGATGGTCCACTAGTCGCTGAAATTAAAGCATTTGCTCGTGATCATAAAGTGATGATTATTGGTGGTGTCGCTGAACGTCATAGTGGTTCTACTTATGCAACTATTTTGACGATTAGTAATGAGGGCGAGTTGATAGGGCGACACCGAAAGCTCAAACCGACTTGGAAGGAAAGGTTAGTTTGGGCCGATGGGGATGGCGCTGGATTAAAAACACACGATACAAAAATAGGTAAAATTGGCTCACTAAATTGTTGGGAGAACTGGTTGCCATTAACACGTGCTGCTTTGCATCAGCAAGGTGAGTTTATTCATGTGGCTGTGTGGCCGGGTAGTGATATGTTGGTTAAAGATATCACCAAGTTTATCGCTCTTGAAGGTAAATCTTGGTCTATTGCGGCCTGTGGTTTGTTGCGGTCATCAGATATGGAACATTTAAGTGAAGAGCAATTTCCTATTCGTGACGCCATGCTTAACTTTAAAGATACGTGGCAAAATGGTGGATCAAGAATTATTGCACCAAATGGAGAAATAGTCGCAGGCCCCTTATTTGACGAAGAGGGTATCATCGCCGCAGATTTGTCTGCTAAAGAGGTTGTCGAGGCACGGCAGCTACTTGATCCTAGTGGCCATTACTCTCGCCCCGATATATTAACATTAACCGTAAACGGTGTTGAGCCGGAGTAAGTTATTAATAGGGAAAATTAGGTTCAAGCCTCTCATTTACTCTACAAGCTCTAAGCCGTTATATCCATATATAGCGGTTTTTTGTTATTAGTTATCACCCCATCATTTTCTGGTTATTAGTTAACTTGGCCACCTATTTTTCGGTTTGCTGTTTAAGTTGCTGTCGAGACAAAACGCCCCAGCAGCAAATTTCTCTATTAGAATTATCTTAAACGTATAAGAAAGGTTTTTACTGCTTAATCAAGTCGGTTAATTTGTTACGGGGGAGAAACTGCTTTTCATGGAATTGTCTAGATAGTGTAGAAGATGATTCATTGAACAGCTTGTTCCAATCTTCATACGGGTAACTCTTTCAAACTAATTAGACCTATGTCAATATACGCCCCGCAATGGCTTCCTTATAAATACTAATTACAATAAGTCAATTTAGGAAGTGAGGTTAATCATCGTTATTTAATCTAAGTTCGGGGGAGCTATGGAGTTCATTTTAACTCAAACCTATTACGGTAACACACCAGTAGAGTGGCTTATTGCCTTTAGTATTGTTTTGTTTTCGGTGCTTGCGGCCAGATTAATTTATTGGTTATTTTCAAAAATTGTACGTATTTTTACAGCTAAATCAAAGACCAAGCTCGATGATCTACTAGTCGATATGGTTGAAGAGCCTGCTGTTTACATGGTTGTAATTATTGGTATTTGGTTTGCGATTAAATCACTTACTTTACCCGTGGGCCTAGTTGATGTAATCGGCCGTGGCTATCAGGTAATAGTTGCTTTACTAATCGGTTGGTTGCTCAGCCGATTATTTTCGGCGGTATGTCGAGAGTATCTGTTTCCGCTTGCAGAGAAAAGCGAGAACGATTTAGATGATGTATTGATACCTGTTATTACAAAAGGCGTCAATATTATGATTTGGGCGCTTGCGATTGTTATTGGTCTTAATAATGCCGGCTATGATGTTGCTGCTTTAATCGCAGGCCTGGGTATCGGTGGTTTAGCACTTGCTATGGCGGCTAAGGATACGGTTGCCAATGTTTTTGGTGGTTTTACCATATTTACTGATAAACCTTTCTTTATTAATGACAGAATTAAAATTGGTGGTCACGATGGTGTTGTACAGGAAATAGGTATAAGAAGTACACGCCTTAAGACGTTAAGCGGCCGCATTGTAACGATTCCAAATTCTACCTTTGCGGATTCGCCAGTAGAAAATATCAGTTGGGAGCCTTCTCGAAAGATTAAAATTGATTTGGGTTTAACCTATGATACATCGCCAAAAGATATGCAAAAAGCGATGAATCTTTTGCAAGAAATTAATGCAAATAACCCATATACCGAAGAAAGTTGTACGGTTTCTTTTAATGCCTTTGGTGATTTTGCAATGAATCTCATGTTTATTTATTACATTGTACAAGGCGAAAGCATTGCAGATACTCAAACCGAAATTAATATGGCGATACTGACAAGCTTTAATGAGGCGGGTTTAGAATTTGCTTTCCCAACACAAACTTTACATAACATTAGCTCAGCAAATTGATGTTAAAAAGGACGCATATTATTTGTTTGAAGAATATATAAACATGCCTTCAATTGAATAAATGCGTCCTTGATACTTTTGTTTATGAGTATCTCTATAATTAGATTAGAGCGGCCACAGTTCAGTTTTTGGATAAAATTGCGACCAAGCAAACCAAAATGCCTGATGCCCACCAAGGTCTTTACCATTTTTATCAACCGCTCGCACACCACCACCATCGAGTACTAAATGTACATTATCGACGGTAATTTTTTTACCGCCGGTAAGTTCTTTCAAGGCACTATTGATATGAAAGGCAACAGGAGTGCCTTTATTGGTAATAATTCCAAGCACATCTTCATGTACTGGTAAGCGTGGATCAACATCGCCAACAGGGAAGATTGGACCTTTAGCATCGCGGTTATTACGAAAATCAAAATCGCGACCTAGAGCCAATTCTTCAATAAGTACGGTCGTTTCTGGGTGAGCCTTTTTCCATTCTCCCCAAGAGGTTGTAACTACGCCAGCTTGTTTGAGAGCGACGCTTTTTTTGTGTAGTGGCCCGGTTACTGCGTCACCACGGAAGGTATCAAATACCGAGAAAGTATTAACGTCGTACATCACTTTATTGGAGCGAATCAGTAATCCAGAAGTACGCAGTATGGGGCGCTCGATGCCATCGGCTAATTGGTCGGTAAAGTAAGCCTGTGCGGCGCCACATAATGTACAGTAGGGGATGCCAAGGCTGCGACCACCAAGTGTGTCATTTACCATTTCGCGTACTTCCATAATACGCCTTGGATAGGCGCGAGACTCACCGTTGACTTGCACACCAAATACTACTGCATCATCCGCTAGCCACGTGGCATCTTCTGCATTGGTTACTTTAGGGTTATCAGCGGCAGGAATACAGTTACATGGTGTATCTGTTTTATCGAAAGGACGATCATCAATACGAACACCGCCCCATGAAACGTGTCGCCAATCTATATCGCCTTCAGCAAAAATGCGCTCCCATTCGGGAACAATTACGGTAAAAATATTGCGTTTGTAGCTTAGGTAACCCGGTGGGGCAGGTATGTCCCAGGCAATTAAGTGATCGGTGGTAATTGCCCAGGCGTCGTTAAGTGGTATATCAAGCTCAAGTACTTCTCCGGCCGCTGTAGAAAACAACTGAAGAAATCCAGGGTTCGACACAATACGCATGAAGTCACTAATTATCCAAGCAACTCGTGGGTCTTTTGAGCTAGCCAGTGTTGCTAAAGCCGCGCTTTGATCATCAGCCCAAGTGGCTGTTTTTAAATTTTCGCCAAAGGCAGTATCGAGCGCTTTTTTTACCTCTGGCTTGAGTGGGCCAGTGGGAATGGCTGGTGGTGTGCCAAAGTCTTTTTCTTCGCCACGAGGTAGCGATATTTCGCGAGTCTCTGGTGTTTGTGTTGCTTGCGCCGAAGCGTTTGGAGTAACGCCAGCTAACGATGTGATCAACAAAGCAAGTAGCCCCGCCAGCCAGAGAGTTTGAGTTTGATACATGGAGTTTTTCCTCAAAAAGGGATTGATTTTATTATTCAGTTTTAAATACGACCTTTGAGTGATTACAAAGGTTCCATGACCAAAAATGAATCATAGAGATAAAAATACTATAGAGCGGGTTTGAGTAAAGCTTCTAGCTGATCGCGTTTTAACTCTCCTGAATGAGTGGCTACTATTTTACCGTCACGCCCGATTATTACTGTGTAAGGTAGTCCACCGTGCTTATTACCGTAGATCTTTGCCAAAATTGTCGCGTCCTGATTACCATAAAGTGTGGGATAACTCATGCCATTTTCTTTGATAAACCGGTTAATATCACGAGGGTTATCTACAGCCACACCAAGGAACTGTACACCTTGGCTTTTAAGCTCGTTATGTAGACTGCTAAATATTGGGATTTCATGTAGGCAAGGTGGGCACCAAGTCGCCCAAAAATTAAGAACAATGAGTTTGTCATCCCATTCAGAGATATGACGATATTGCCCCTTAAGGTCTCTTAGCTCAAACCCAGGTCGCTTATCACCTAATTTGATGGGTGTGTGATTAGTTTGTGCGCCAGCTTCAGCTATTGAAAAAATAATTGCCATCACTCCAGCTGTGATGGATAGAGATCTAACCAGTCTTTTAATGGCCTGCATAGGTTCGCCCTTAATACATATTTATTGTGACTATTGATTAAATACGACCACATTTAGCTTATCTAAGTTCGTTATTTTAAATTTAAATCCTGAATAGATCTTACGGCACTGGTTAACGGGGGGTAACTAATATTGGAACATAAGATTATAGATACTGTCTTAAAAGTATTGTCATCCGTTGCTGGGGTACTGAAAATGAAAAAACTCAAACTAAATCGCTTCTTGCTGATTTTTACCTTACTAATAAGTAGTGCTCTAGTTAGTAGTTACGTCAGTGCCGGTGGGCATTTTAAATTTAAACATAAGAGTCATGGCTTTAAATACAAAGGTCATGGCTTTGGGCACAAAAGCTATAGTTACGGCCATAAGCGTCATGGGTTTAGTCACAAAAACCATAGGTTTGGTCATAACCGCCATGGGTTTGGCCATAAAAATTATGGTTTTGGTCACAAAAGCTTTGGTTTCGGCCACAAAAATTTTGGGTTTTCACACCGTAGTTATAGAAAGTCCTATGGCAGCTATAATAGCCATAGACGTAGTTTTGGCCACTATTCACCAAGGAATCACGTAAACACAACCCCTTATGTTTATGATGCGGGCTCAAAAAATACCACAAGCCAAGGTAATAGTGATGGTTGGACGGCGTTGATAGAGAACGAACCCTCTAAAGCTATCAGTTTATTTTCTGATGAGTTTCGAGCACATCCAATAGCAGGTATACCTAAAGTTGGGTTTGCATTGGCGATTGCTAAATCGGGTAATCTCGAGAAAGGTGTATGGGCTATGCGCCGTGCCTTTCGTATCGACCCGACCTCGTTGGGGCAGTTAGCGAGCGATACACGGTTACACCCTGTTATTGATGAATTATTAGAGCAATATGAATACGAATCGCACAGAAAAAACTCACAAAAAGATACAGGTTTTATGATTTCTGCACTACATTACTTAAAGGGTGATTTAGCCTTGGCGAAAATAAAGCGGGGTTTTGATAACACCCAGAGTAACAAAAATTTACAACGGCTAATTCGTGGTTAATTCAAGCGCTTGTATAGCATGACTAACAAAGGCATCAGAGACTCGAAGTCTATACTGATTTTATAGCGGTTAAGCTTTCACTGCGTAAAACAAGCAATCTGCAATGGCGATTACAGGGTTTGGTGTGATCATAAAAATTGTTAGGTCATCCGCGGAGTGGAGTTTTCCATCTTTTATTTTTAACCAATCTGTTATGTACGTATTATTTTTACAGTCTTGGATAATAAAATTCTCAAGGCCATTGTGGTTAACCCAACCCAGCTGAGTGTTAGGATTGACCGTTTTAAAATTAAGTTTGTCAATATTATATTGTAAAGTGACATCAAATTCGGTGTTGGGTGTTTCTGCATAGCTCAAACTAACACCGCTAGCTAGTTTTATTCTTACTGGTTCAATAAGTAATTCCATTTCTTGCTTATCTTTAGTTGTTTTCAAAATATCTTTTTGTGTAAAAAAATAGTCTAAGCCTCGTTGGGCGATATCATGTGCCTCTTGGTCTAGCCTACCACCTACTTCAATAGTCACTGTTGGCAAACCATCTTTACTTATATCCATTAGGGCTCCTAAGGTTAAGTGAGTGATGATTAGTTTTTTACTAAATAGTGATGTTAATGCTTCGTGGTTTTTATTTTGATAAGTGGCCACCCCAAAAGATGGGCCAGAACCAGAGGTATTATGCATGTCAATGATTGCCTCTGGTTTATATTGGTGAATAAGATTTAGTATCTCTTTAGCAAGTAGCCCTTGCTCGTCCTCAAAGGGAGGTTTAAAACAGCGGTTCAAATCTCTTTGCCCAGGCAGGTGACGATAATGAAATAACGGGGGTTGTAGCGCTGTTTTTACAGAGGCAACAATACACAAAATACGTACAGTAGGGATACGTTTACTTTTAAGCCAATGGTATAACGCCATTACTCCCGATGGTTCATTACCGTGTAATAACGTGACAAAAATACGAGTTCGGCTATTGTCTTCTCCGTTGATGACTATATAGCTTGGTCCTTTTAGCCTTCTAAGGAAAGCTTCAATATTTTCACCAATATCATCGGCATCAAAGTCAGTAAAATGTGTAATCATTATTGATCCTTTGATTTATATCGTCCATTCGGCGACAGGGATATTTTGTTGGCTATTATCAATAAATATCTCTAGCATCTTATGGAGTGATTCTTCCATTGTTAATCGATGGTTTAGTTTCTTTAGCATATTTTTTTGCCAAATGGCTCCATTTTGTTTGTTTGATAACCTCCCTTGAATAATAGATAAATAGTGGTTTGCCTCATTGCTTTCTATACCTAGGTTAAGAAGGCCTTGCTCGGCGAGTGGTAGGGAATTTTCAATAATCCCGATTATATTTTGTCGCTTATAACCTAAGCTTACTTTAGGCCAAATTAGGTTTGCATCAAGGCTATATTGTGCGCTGCGATAAAAATTATACTCTGCTGTTTGAAAAGGTATTATAGGTAAAATGTCGTTAATTTTATGGCGCTGGCCCTCAGCCAAACCTATCAAAAATGCTGCATTGGCAGCCATGTCGATTGCTGTTGGCCCAGAGGGGAGTGCCCGCATCTCTACGCGCAAATGACCATTGCCAATAGCACTGTAAACTGGCCTATTCCATAGCCATACAGTACTTTGATGTAATTGTAATTCAAATAACTCGGGTGGAATTTGCTGAGAGTCAGCAAGACAGATGGGTAAAATGGGCGAGTATAAATGTACCGACTCGCTAAAAAGCTCGTAAGCACTTTCTCGTAGCCAACCATGGCCAAAGGTTACCCGTGCAGGCGCGTTCCATTGGTAGCGATCAAGGTGTCTAGTATCGATTGATTGTTTAAATAAAGGGATGCGTGTTTCATCCCACAGAGAATGTCCAAATAGAGTGGGTGAATTAGCCCCAACAGCAATAGCCAGCGGCGTCATTAATTGGAGAGCGTTATACGTATCACAATAATCTGTTGGTGGTATTTGATGATGAATCTGAAGCGAAGTATTTGCACCTTCTAAGGTAATATCAGCGAGTTCAAATTGTAGTGGTGACTCGCCATTAATATTTATTTCGAAAGCATCACCACGTTCTCGTATAAGTTGATTGACTAGGGCATGGTAACGCTTACGTTGTGTCATGCAGTGTGAGCCAAAATCACTGCTAGCCAATGTAGGTAATATACCTATAGGTACGATTCTTCCATCAATTTTTTTTGCGTACTGAGTCAGTGATTTTAGCGTGCTGCTAATGTTATTTTCTAATGCTTGAAAGGGGTGATTGGTAACTAGGCAAGGAGGTGCATTATATTCGATGTTATAGGCATTTAATTCCGGTGTTAGATAATCACTTTGTGCCAAATTTAATAGCTGTTCATTTTTAGCGAGAGGTTTACCTTGTGCATCAATGATGTATAGCTCAAGTTCTGCGCCGATAGCACGGGGGTTATCACCAAAGTTAGGGGTTTTTAGCACTTTTTTTAAACAATATAACTGCTCTTCCAGTCTTCTTTGAAACTGGTGATAATCGCTATCATCAAATTCAGTTCGGTCGATTTCTACGCCCATAGTATGATTATGTGACTATCTAGGGAGAAGATCCAGTGGTAATTTTGGGGGTAAACGAAAGAGTTGTTGTTTATCAATAGTGATAAAAAATCTTGGCCAAATAAGATGATGTGAAGGTTTTTTAATTTATTATTAAAAAGTATGTAAAATTGGCACTTCTATCTGGATAGAAGTGCCAATGCCTATATTTAAAAAATGATTCCAATATGGCTAACTTAGTCAGTTGCAATAGGCACAAGGAGTACTGGCTTACTAGAGCGGTTAATGACTTTGTTGGCAACCGAACCAATAAATAGGTTGTCGAAGGTGCCATGGCTGTGGCTTCCCATCACGATCATATCTACATCCATTTTTTCAGCAGCTTTTATAATAGTAGGCGCAGGTACGCCATCTAAAATATGTGTTTCAAAGTCTTGATCAGGAAGCTCGCTTTCGATTTTTTCTCCGTATAAATCTTGTATTTGCTTGTTGATATTCTCCTTAATCTCTTCTATCGAGCGCTCATGCATTTCCTTCAAACTCTCTTGTGGAAAATAAAAGTGAACACTCTCCATTGCAGATGAACTTAATGGCTCAACAACAAAAAGCAAGATCAATTTAGCATTATATTGTTTAACTACATTTAATGCCATGCTCAGTGCTGGTTTTGCGCTTTTGCCTAAATCAACGGCGTATAAAACTTTTTCAATAGACCTCGACATAAATGACCTCACAGTAGTTTTTGGGTTCAAGTAAAGTCTACTATTACTAAAAATGTCATATTTGATATAGATCAATTTTGTAGCTAAAAATATCATGGATAATAAACTTACAAGCCATCAATATAGGAGAACTATTATGAGTTTAATTCCATATCAATCCCTTTTTGACATAGAGAATTTTTTGAACAAAATGAAGTTTTCTTCGAGTGATGATTACTTAGGTATTTTTTCACCAAAAGTCGAAGTAACAGAAAAAGACAAAGAGTATCTTGTTAGTGCTGAGTTTCCAGGAGTAAATAAAGAGGATATTAATGTTTCCTTGGAAAACGGTATTTTGAGCCTAGAAGCAGTAATGGATAAGTCTGAGAAAAAAGAAGATGAAGGGAAAGTTATTTTTCAAGAACGGCAATACGGAAAATTTTCAAGAAGCTTTAATGTGGGAGAAAAAATTGAAGAATCCGATATTAAAGCGGTATATAAAGATGGGGTTTTATCTTTGACATTGCCAAAAAGAGAAGGGAGCAAAAAGACTACTAGTCGTATTGTAATAGAATCAGCATAAAGATATCAAAGGTCTATGTATATAGGTATTAATGAGCAGCCTTAATTAGTGTGAGTTATTAAGGCTGCTGTTTTAATGTGATTTTTACAGCATAAAAAGATGTATTTATAGGTAATGTAAAATGACGACAGACTCTATTTATAAAAAAGCTATCAATCAGTTAAATAACGCACTTTCGGATGCGAAAACATTTAATGATTCTCAGATTGATACTTGCTCTTTAGCGACAGTAAATGCGGATGGGCAACCGAGTGTACGTATTATTACTATTTATGATATTAGTGATAAGGGGTTATTTTTTCTGGCTGATAATAATAGTGGGAAAGTGGTTCATATCAACGATAATCCTCAAGTAGGAATTTGTTTCTATTGGAAGTCTCTTAATTTGCAAGCTACCGTTGAGGGTGTTGTGGAAGCTGTTGATAATAAAACAGGTGAAGCGCTCTGGGCTAAGCGAGATCATCATGCAAAAATAACCGCTTGGGCTTTTGATTTGGCGGACAATAAAATAAATAGAAACGAGCTTGATTATTATAAAAAGAAGGCACGCGATCATTTTCAGGAGTCTCAGCTTCCACTGGCAAAATCTTGGTCGGGGTTTTTACTAAAACCCACGCGTATTGAGTTCTGGCAAGCGGATTGGAGAAAGAACAAGTGCCGGGACTGTTACGCTAAAGTAGGAGCTATTTGGCAAGAATCCCATCATCAATATTAAGGTTATATAAGAACAAGTATTATCTTCGCTAGTCATTTCCCCTTTCCCTTTTTTAAGATAGCTAATGATGATATTTCCTTTTATGTGATCTATTTTGTTATTATCCCGCTCCCACGTGGAGTTGCTATGAAAACATTGATTACTGAACTATTAAATATCACATACCCTATAGTGTTACCAGGCATGAGCTGGATATCTAAGCCAGAGCTAGTCGCGGCGGTTTCTAATGCGGGTGGTTTGGGTATTCTTGCTATGGGACCTTTATCGCCAAGTGAGACACGAGAGTCCATTCGTAGAATTCGTGAGTTAACCGATAAGCCTTTTGGCGTGGGTTGTACATTGATGATGCCAGGCGCTAAAGAGAATGCCGAAATAGCGCTAGAAGAAAAAGTGCCCGTCATCAACTTCTCGCTAGGTAAGGGTGACTGGTTGGTTAAAAAAGCCAATGCATATGGTGGCAAAGTCATTGCCACAGTCACAACACTTAAACATGCAAAATCTGCAGAATCTATAGGCGCACATGCGCTAATGGTAACGGGTCACGAAGCGGCTGCCCATGGAGGTGAGGTTACTTCATTAGTATTGGTGCCAAGTATTGTGGATGCTGTCTCTATACCTGTTATTGCGACAGGTGGCTTTGGAGATGGACGTGGCCTGTTGGCAGCGCTTGCTCTAGGCGCTGAGGGTATCGCGATGGGCTCGCGATTTGCTGTTTCACAAGATAGCCCTCTACATGATAAGACTAAAGAGGCTATTTTAGCAAAAACACAGCACGATACTGTTTACTCAAAGAACTTTGACGGTATACCCGCGCGTTATATGAAGACCCCAACATCGCTTAAGTTAACACGTAAGCCCATGAATTTTGTCTCGACGGTCATTCAAGCGATAAAAGCGGCAAACTTAGTTAAACAACCTATCTGGAAGATTCTATCAGGTTTACTAGTCATGCCAGATAAAATAAAACTACTCGCTTACTTTGGGGCGGCTACTATCAAGCTGCGCGCAGCAACAGAGGATGGTGATGTAGAAGAAGGTATGCAGTTTATTGGGCAGACACAGGGGTTAATTAATGATGTCCCTACGGTTGAATCTATCATAAAAACTGTCATTAGTGATGCAGAAAAAATGCAGAGCATAACAGCCGGTGTTTTTAAAAAAGAATCTGAATAAATAATGTCAGTAGTTTGTTATTAGTAATGAGTATAGATGTTGCTTTTTTGATAGATGAAGGAATACAGCTTGTTACAAGAAGAAAAAATACAGCGTTTGGGAAGTTTATGCCTTAATATTTTCCATTTGTTTGCCTTATTTGTTATCGGCGCCACTATTGTTTGGTCGGCAGTGTATGAATACTTGCATATGATGGAGAAGGGCTATGCACAATTAAAGGACATCCTACTGCTATTTATTTACCTTGAGCTAGGTGCAATGGTGGGCGTTTACTTTAAAACGAACCGGTTGCCTGTACAGTTTTTAATATTTATTGCAGTCACTGCCTTGTCACGGCATTTAGTAATTGATGTTCAATATGTCTCTGAGCATTTTCACCTATACCTTCTGCTCAGTATCTCTTTTTCTATTCTTATGCTTTGTGGAGCTTTATGGCTGCTGTTTTATACCGATAGTAAATACGGCTCTGCCGATGATGTTCATCGCTGAATAGTATTTAAAAATTACTAGCTTTAAGTCATTTTATAATCAAATTTTTCGGGTGGCTTACCCACCCGAAAATATTGAATGCTTACAAAGAGCGGCTTTGGTTAAAAGCTATGCACCACTTTCACAGCGTCAGTTACACTGGCAGAATCAATATAACCAATTAACGTCGGGTTATTTGATACTTTTTCAATAACTGCTGCATCGTCAGCGACTTGTACCGGTGGCGTTGCTTTGCCCGTAAATACTAGTCGTGCCCAATAGGCTTTCATTTGGGTGTCACTTTTTTTCAGTAGGCCTTTGTTAAACGCTGATCGAGTGGGATTGCTTTCTGGTAATTCTATTGGTGTGGCAACACCACCACCTTTAAAGTTTTTAGCTTTACCTAAAAATATACGCTTAATCAAAGCTGGGTTAATAGCCGATGCATTATCCTTATGTACAATAACGACAGTATCAGCATAGCTACTGGATATACTGGCGAAACTAAATACAAATAAAGCAAAGAAGAAAAATAGTTTTAAATTGATAGCTTTCATTAATTTTCCCCTTAAAAAATAAAGTCAACAGCAATTTGAATTGCATCAACTTGATCTCGAGTATTACCATTTCGGGGCCTAGATTCACCACCAAAAGAAGTATCATCATCACGACGATGGTATTCAAATTTTATACTGGCAGATTTATAAAAGTCATAGCGTACACCAACAGATAGTGTGCTTCTTTCTTCGGCAGCAGACTGCAGAGCACTAGTGCCCGGTAAAGAGAAGATAGGAGAGTTACTATCAATACCTTGATTTTCAAATGTGCGTTCTGAGTAAGTAATATGCGGTGTCCATTTGCCAATAGTATAGGCAGCTGAAATATACCAAGCAGACTCTAGGTCATCCAGAAATGGAAATCGCCCCTCGATTGAAGAGGGCACACTGGCAACTATATTGGCGGCTTCGAGGTCATCGCCTTCACTGTTATAAAAGGTATATTCACCTACAATAAACCAGTTGCCTGGACGTAAACTGACTGATAAAGAATAATAATCTGAGTCAAACTCAACATCTTGAGTAACCGCAGCACTTAAGTTGGATAATGTTAAATCACGATAAGTAGTAGTTGCTAGACGAAACGATGCCCAATCATAAGTAGCCTCGAATGAAGCGCCCCAGATATCATAGTCAGCATCAATTTGCTCGCCACTTAAGTTGTCACCAAAGTCTTCGCTGCCACGCTCACTACCAAACCATATATTGGACGAAAACTCCCAGTCACCAGCATAGTCTTGGTACAAAAGGTTAGCGCCGTTATAACTGATAGCTTCAAGTAAATAAACATCGGCAGGTGGGCGAATCCAATGGTAGGTATAGCCTAAATCGATCGAGTCCGTAAATAGATAAACGGGGTTTAGTTTTCTGCCAGCTTGTAGGGTTAGCTTTGAGTTAATATCATAACTGAGGTAGGCCCATTCGGCTTCTATGTCGTAATCTTCTGCACCAACTGATTTAAGCTGTAATGTGGCACTTAACCCGTTTGTTAAGTTGATATTCGATTGAACTGCAAATACCGATAGTGGTTCAAAGGTAAGTTCATCTTCTAATAAGCCATCTTCATTTTCTAATGCATTTGCTTCAAAAAACTGATCGTCATCAAGTGTTTGGCCAGCGCCAATGGTGCCAAAACCGCTCCATCTGATATCAACGGCATTTGCTGAGAGGGATAGGCAGCCTACTATCATTAAGAGCGCTGCTTTTTTCATGGGGTGGATCATAGTAATCTTCTCCTAACTGAAGATAGGTGTGTAAAAAGTTATATAAAATTTGAATTGTGCTTTAAGGAATTAAACTCGAAACTGGTTACCAACAGCACCTAGTTGCTTGGCAAAATTGTCTAGAGACTGGCTGAGTTCATCGACTTTTTTATTGGCACACATGGATATCTGAGAGGCGGCTTCCATTTCACCAACACTGGTTTTAATAACGGAAGAGGTTTGGCTTTGTTGCTCGGTGGTGTTGGCAATTTGTTGGTTCATCTGGCTGATCAAGCCAACCTTTGTTGTAATCTCTTGTAACGTTGAGCCTGTTTTTTCAGCGTGAGACACACTGCTGTTGGCCAATGTCTGGCTGCTTTTCATAACAGACACTGCTGACTGAGCAGCACCTTGTAGTTGTGCAATAACCGATTGAATTTCTTGTGTAGATTCTTGTGTGCGTGAAGCTAGCGTACGTACTTCATCGGCAACTACGGCAAAGCCTCTACCTTGTTCGCCAGCGCGTGCAGCTTCAATCGCTGCATTAAGAGCAAGCAGATTAGTTTGCTCGGCGATACTTTTAATAACGTCGAGGATGTTACCAACATTTTCTGAGTCGGACTCTAGTTGCGCAATAACTTCCGATGCCTTAGTGATTTCTACTGCCAGCTCATCGATAGATGTAACAGTGTCGTTGACAATAGTTTGGCCCGCTTTAGAATTGCTATCGGCTTCTGTTGCAGAATGTGCAGCATCAGAGGCATATTTTGCAACTTCATCGACGGTGATAATCATATCGTTAATAGATTGTGTAAGGTTTTCGGTAATCTTAAATTGATCTTGTGATGCGGTTGAACTTTCAGAAACAACTGTCCCAAGATCACTAGAGACATCGGATAGAGGTTTGATGACAGAGACAACCTCACCAATAGTGCCATGTATTTTTTCGACAAAGTGATTGAACCAATAAACGACGTCGCCCATTTCATCGGTATTTTTTTGTTCTATGCGTAAGGTTAAGTCACCATCACCTTGAGCAATGTTGCGGAGTGAATCGGTAATAGCTCTTAAGCTACCGGTAATAACGTAAACAATGCTGAGTGAAATCAACAATAGAATTGCGATAGTCGCAATACCGATGGCGATACCTAGCGTAATGGCATGTTGCGTTGAGTTATAAGATTCATCTAAAGTATGAGTAAAGTTAACAAAGCTTGCATCGTGGTATTGTTCTAATTTAGCAACAACATTCTTGTGCAATGTGTTTTTTGTTGTCACTAAATCGTTAATGGCGTCATAATTTACGCTGCCATCGATCATCGAAATTGTGAGTTCATCGGCATTCTTAAAGTAATTGTCGAGAGTTGTTTTTAATGTCGTTATCTCTGCTTTTCTTGATGGCTCCAAGGCAGCTAGTTCGTCCACTTGATTAGAGATTTGTTGGTAAGTATTCTCGGCTGTTTCTACTAATTCCATTTCGCCATTAGAAATTGCGATGCTAAATAATTCTTCGACTCTAGCGAGAAGTACTGTATTAGAGTTTGCTTTCTCCAATACAGGGAAGTAAATATCACTGATTGACTTCAACCTTATTTCGTTTTGTTTACTCACGTTGTAATTAATTCCTAAATACAAAACAAAGCCAACTATTGCCACGAAGGGAATAATTAAAATTTTGTATTTGATGGATAAGTTTTTAATAAATTGCATTTCTAAGCCTCTGGATAAACGAGATAAATTAAGTCTCGCAGGTGAGCATAGATGAAGATAAGAAGATTGCTAAAAAAAAAATAACTTTTTTATAATGAATTACTTGTGCCAAAAAATGGTCTATTTGGGGCGTGCTTAGGGGCTTTTGTTGCTGGGATTCATTATTTTGACTAAGCGTATTACTGAGGGGAGTCTACTACTTAATTTATCTAGTTGAGATGCGAAGGGAGTCTTGTATTTGACTTTCAATTTAAAATAAAACGAGCGCTCGCTCTAAATTGGTGTTAGAATCCAGTTTTAGTCCACATTTGTGTATTATTCCGAGCTCAGTTAGAGTCAAACAATGTGGTGCTGGGATGTTTTTGGAGTATTTTTCTTCTCTAAAAACATAGCTAAATCAATAAAACATTTAAGGCGATTACGAGGTAGCTATGCTATACCAAGGGAAAAATTTATCAGTCACAGTGGATAATAACCACTACGCTGAACTATGTTTCGATGTGCAAGACAGTGCTGTTAATGTTTTTAATCAGCAAACCGTCTCCGATTTAAGAGATGCACTTACGGCATTAGAAGCCAGTGATGTTAAAGGCCTATTGCTGACTAGTGCAAAGTCAGGTTTTATCGCAGGTGCTGATATCACTGAGTTTGCACCTATCTTTGCTCAAGGCGAAGAAGCGATTGCAGGCATTATTCATTCAAGCAATGAAAATTTTAACCGCTTAGAGGATCTACCATTTCCTACGGTTGTTGCAATTAACGGTTTTGCCTTAGGTGGTGGTTGTGAGCTTGCTCTTGCGTGTGATTACCGTATCGGTTCTGAAGCTGCCAGCATTGGTTTACCTGAAACGCGCTTGGGTATTATCCCGGGTTGGGGTGGTACAGTTCGCCTACCACGTATAGCGGGTATAGAAACAGCTGTTGAGTGGATAGCTGGTGGTAAGGAAAATCGCGCACCTGCAGCGTTAAAAGCCGGTGTGTTAGATGCGGTTATCGCGGCAGATAAGCTAAAAGAAGCTGCTCTTCGTACGCTTGAGCGCTGTGTAGAAGGTAGCCTTGACTATAAGGCGCGTCGCACACAAAAGCAGTCGCCACTTAATCATAACCAAGTTGAATTGACGATGGCAATGACCACGTCAAAAGCATTTGTTGGTGCGCAAGCCGGTAAACATTACCCTGCGCCTATTGCAGCCATAAATACTATAGAGAAAGCAGCCGCGTGTGCACGTACAGAGGCGCTAGCATTCGAGACTGCCACATTCATAAAAATGGCACAAACTTCTGTTGCTGTTTCTTTGGGTGGTTTATTCCTTAGTGATCAGTATATTGCTAAAAAAGCCAAGAAAATCGCCAAGAGTTCAGATAAAGCCGTTGAGCGTGCTGCCGTATTAGGTGCGGGCATTATGGGTGGCGGTATTGCTTACCAGTCGGCCCTTAAAAACGTATCCATTAAAATGAAAGATATCGCACAAGCGGGTATCGATCTTGGCCTTTCAGAAGCGACTAAACTACTTAATAAGCGTGTTGAGCGCGGCCGTATGACTGCGGCTAAAATGGGCGAAGTGCTAAACCGCATTGAACCTACCCTTAGTTATGATGGTTTTGGTGATGTTGATATCGTTGTTGAAGCTGTTGTCGAGAACCCTAAAGTCAAACAAGCGGTACTTTCAGAGGTTGAGCAAAATGTCTCCGACGATACCGTGCTTGCAACGAATACATCAACGATCTCCGTTGATTTATTGGCTAAATCCTTACAGCGCCCAGAAAACTTCTGTGGTATGCATTTCTTTAATCCTGTGCATGCAATGCCATTAGTTGAAGTCATTCGTGGTAGTCAGTCGTCTGATGCTGCTATTGCACGTACAGTAGCCTATGCGAATGCGATGGGTAAAAAAGCCATTGTTGTGGGTGATTGCCCGGGGTTTTTAGTTAACCGTGTTTTATTCCCTTATTTTGCGGGCTTTGCCATGTTGCTACGCGATGGTGCTGATTTCCAGCAAATCGATAAGGTAATGGAGCGCTGGGGTTGGCCAATGGGTCCTGCTTATTTGCTGGATGTTGTTGGTATCGATACCGGTGTTCATGCCGAAGCAGTAATGGCTGAAGGCTTCCCAACACGTATGGGTAAAGAGTTTACCTCGGCAACCGATGTTATGTTTAAAGCTGATCGCTACGGTCAAAAGAATGGCAAAGGTTTTTATAACTATACGCTGGATAAAAAAGGTAAGCCTAAAAAAGTGGTTGCCGAAGAAGCCTATGAGTTATTACAACCTCATGTTGCCGAGCGTAAAGAATTTTCTGATGAAGAAATTATCGCACGCATGATGATACCTATGGCAACTGAGATTGCACGTTGCTTAGAAGAGGGCATTGTTGCCTCTCCAGCAGAAGCTGATATGGCGCTTATTTATGGTCTTGGTTTCCCTCCATTTAGAGGTGGTGTATTCCGTTGGTTAGACAGCATGGGTCTCGATGCTTTTTGTGAATTAGCTAAGCCTTTTGAAGGTTTGGGCGAGCTTTACCAAGTTACCGATGGCATCAAACAATTAGCGGCCGATAAAGGCCTTTACTACACAGTTTAATTACCCGCTAGAAGAGGAGAAATATTGTGGCACTAGATCCAAAACAAGCGGTAATCGTCGATTATGCGCGTACCCCAATGGGGCGGTCAAAAAATGGTTGTTTTCGTCATCGCCGTGCTGATGATATCAGTGCAGATTTAATTAATGGTTTATTGGCGCGTAACAGTGCACTAAACCCAGCTGAAATAGACGATGTAATTTGGGGCTGCGTTATGCAGCGCGGAGAGCAGGGTTTTAACATAGCGCGTAATATCGTGCTAGCTGCTGGCCTTCCTCACACTATTCCTGCACAAACAGTTAACCGTTTATGTGGCTCGTCGATGTCTGCCTTGCATACAGCAGCAGCTCAAATTCAGGCAGGTCTGGGTGATGTTTATTTAATCGGTGGCGTCGAGCACATGGGCCACATCGACATGAACAAAGAAGTCGATCCTAATCCAACGCTAGGTCTATCGGTTGCTAAAGCAGCGGGATCTATGGGCCTAACTGCCGAGTATTTAGCAGTGTTGCATCAGATCAGTCGTGAAGATCAAGACACCTTCTCATTGCGCTCGCATCAATATGCGCAAGCAGCAACTGATGCGGGTAAATTTAGCCATGAGATTATCCCTATTCTTGGTCACGATGTTGATGGCGCGCCATGCCTCGTTACTCAAGATGAGACGATTCGCCCTGAGACAACACTAGAGGCTCTATCAAGCTTGCGTCCAGTGTTTAATCCGGCGTCAGGTACCGTTACCGCAGGTAGCTCGTCACAAATCACTGATGGTGCGAGTAGTATGTTGGTGATGTCGGCAGAGAAAGCCGATTCACTGGGTTTAACACCTATTGCACGCATTGCTTCTATGTCAGTTGCAGGGGTTGATCCGTCTGTTATGGGGATTGGCCCAGTACCAGCGGTTAAAAAGGCCTTAGGCAACCTCGGCATGAGTCATGATGATATTGGTGTTTACGAGCTGAACGAAGCGTTTGCTGCACAGGGTTTATCTGTGCTTAAAAAGATGAAAATGCTTGATGTCATGGATGAGAAGGTAAACATCTATGGTGGCGCTATTGCTCTCGGGCATCCATTTGGCTGCTCGGGTGCACGTATTACCGGTACTTTATTAACGGCTATGCAAGATAGAGATGTTCAGTGGGGTGTATCGACTATGTGTATTGGTTTAGGCCAGGGCATTGCCACTGTTGTTGAGCGAGTATAAGGCTAGTTATTAAAAAATCTTTATTGTTATACAGTGACTTTAATTTGGGCAAAAAAGCGCCCAAATTAAAGTTTCTAATTTAAAAGTCAGGTTTTTGTTGAACCTAGACTCACCCTGTGGCAGAATTGCCAACCCTTGAAGTCAGGGACATAATTAATTCATATGATATTCTTATAAATCAATGAGTTAAGATGTTTTAAGCCAGCAAAATGGTTTTGTACTTCGAAAGTTTTAAGCGGACGTGGTGAAATTGGTAGACACGCCAGATTTAGGTTCTGGTGCCGCAAGGTGTGAGAGTTCGAGTCTCTCCGTCCGCACCATATTTTCAGGCTTACTAAGGTTACACACAGCCTATAGATAGACAGCCTTCATATTGATTGTTGATACAATCACTCTCAAAAGATACAGAGGATTAAGATGCAAGTTTCCGTAGAGACGACTACTGGCTTAGAGCGTCGTTTGACGATTGCTGTGCCTGCAGCGGATGTTGATGAAAAAGTTAATCAAAAGTTAGCCGAAGTGGCTAAAACAGCTAAAATCAATGGCTTCCGCAAGGGTAAAATCCCATTGAAAGTCGTTAAGCAGCAGTATGGTGATGCAGCTCGTCAAGAAGTTGCCAGTGATCTTATCAATACTTCTTATATGGATGCGATCAAGCAGGAATCTGTGCGTCCGGCCGGTTATCCTCAGATCGAAGTCAACTCTCTAGAAGAAGGTAAAGATCTTGAGTATGTTGCCACTATCGAAGTTTATCCAGAAGTCAGCGTTGGCGAATTTGGTGACTATGAAGTTAAGCGCTTAAATGCTGAAATTAATGAAGCGGATATCGACGCTACCATCGAAAAATTACGTGAACAACAAGCAAGCTTTGCCGATGTTGACCGCGCAGCAGATTTTGGCGACCAAACCACCATCGATTTTGTCGGTACTAAAGACGGTGAAGAGTTTGAAGGCGGTAAGGGCGATGGCTTTAAACTCGTACTTGGTTCCGACTCTATGATTCCTGGCTTCGAAGCCGGTGTTGTGGGTATGAATGTGGGTGACAAAAAAGTTGTTCCACTGACTTTCCCTGAAGACTATCAAGTCGAAGAGCTTCAGAACGCTGCGGTAGAGTTTGCGATAACCCTAACGAAGCTTGAAGAAAAGACATTGCCAGAAGTTGATGCGGAATTTATGAAAAAATTCGGTAGCGATGATGCTGAGCACTTCCGCACTGAAATTAAAGCCAATATGGAACGTGAATTAAAGCGTGCTGTTGAAGGCAAGCTTAAAGCTGAAGTCATGGACAAGTTATTTGAAGCCCATGACGTTGAATTACCTAAAGCGTTGATCGAATCAGAAATACAAACACTGCGTGAACAAATGATGCAGCAGTTTGGTGGTATGCAGCAAAACCCAGATTTAGACCTTAAGGCATTGCTTCCAGATGAGATGTTTAAAGAGCAGGCTGAGCGTCGTGTAGCATTAGGTTTGATTATCGGTGAAGTCGTTAAAAACTCTGAGATCAAAGCCGATGCAGACCGCGTTCGTGCTTATATCGATGAGACTGCGGCAAGTTATGACAAGCCAGAAGAAGTGGTTAACTACTATTACCAAAACCAGCAAATGCTGTCGGGTATTGAGTCTGTTGTACTTGAAGATATGGTTATAGAGCAGATTGTTGAACAAGCAAAAGTGACTGACGAGACCGTTGGTTATGAAGAGGCAGTTGCTAAAGCTTAAGTAGTTATTGCTGCTAAACCCTTCAAATTGTTGATGTTTTAATCAACTTCCTCTAAAAAGATTGTTGTTTTCTTATCGAGCAACAATCTTTTTTGTTTATTTACTTCAAAGACTGGCATACTCCTTAATCAAGGGTTAAGCTAAATAAAAACAAGTTACGATTGCGAGTTTTAATGGCGTAAATATGTCTGGTATGGGTATTTTCTTTTCTCATGTCTTGATCTATAAAATGTTTAATTAACGTATCTTTTTTGGTTTTACTTACACCCTATTTCGTTTTAACAGGATAATGTTGTTATGGCACAAAATGATTTATTTGGTTCTTCCGTGAATAATGCTCTGGTTCCTATGGTTGTTGAGCAAACCTCAAGGGGCGAACGTTCTTATGATATATATTCTCGTCTACTTAAAGAGCGGGTCATATTTTTAGTGGGTCAAGTAGAAGATCATATGGCAAACCTAGTGGTTGCCCAGTTGTTATTTTTGGAAGCTGAAAACCCAGATAAAGATATTCACTTGTATATTAATTCGCCGGGTGGTTCTGTTACTGCTGGGTTATCAATTTACGATACTATGCAGTTTATCAAGCCAGATGTTAGCACTATGTGTATTGGTCAAGCTTGTAGCATGGGTGCTTTTTTGCTTAATGCTGGCGCTGAAGGCAAACGTTTTTGCTTACCTAATGCGCGTACTATGATTCACCAGCCTAGCGGTGGTGCCCAAGGGCAAGCAACCGATATCTCTATACAGGCAGAAGAAATTTTAAAAATACGCAAAAACCTCAATGAACTGATGGCTAAGCATTCTGGTCGCAATGTTGAAGAAATAGCACGTGATACTGAGCGCGATAACTTCATGAGCGCAGAAGAGTCTAAAGAGTATGGACTTATCGACGAAGTGCTAACTCATCGCGCAGGTTTATAATTTACCTAGTAAGCTTCTGTAATCATTATTACGCAATAATATAGATAAGTTTCTGTGCATATAAGCAATTAGCGACTAAAATTATAAATAGTCGCTAATTGAACTGCTTCAAAACCCATAGCTTGCGGCATTTTTAGATAAATTTAGTCTATAGGCCTTTAAAATGGCACATATCCCCCCAATAACTGTCACATGATGTGATAGCTGAAATTAACTAGGGCGTATAGATTAATAGCGGATACATCTACGCAGAGCTAGTAAAGGTTGTACCGCTGGATTAGAATTTAAGGTAAAACTTAAACTGAGTTAAACAAGTAAATAAAATAGTTAGGTAAAAAAATGGCCGATCACGGTAAAGATGGTAGTGATGATAATGGTAAGTTGCTCTATTGTTCGTTTTGCGGCAAGAGCCAGCATGAGGTGCGCAAATTAATTGCAGGCCCTTCTGTATTCATTTGTGACGAATGTGTCGATTTATGTAACGACATTATTCGTGAAGAGATTCAAGAATCGGGTAGCTCCGAAGGTAGCTCAGAAAAGCTCCCTACACCTGCTGAAATCAACGATACACTCAACGATTACGTAATTGGTCAGCCACGTGCTAAGCGCGTACTAGCCGTTGCCGTTTATAACCATTATAAGCGTCTGCGCTTTGGCGAAAATCACTCTAAAGATAAAGACCAAGTTGAGTTAGGTAAAAGTAATATTTTATTAGTAGGCCCAACCGGTAGCGGTAAGACCTTACTAGCTGAGACGCTAGCACGTACGCTCAACGTACCATTCACTATTGCTGATGCCACAACGCTTACCGAAGCTGGTTATGTGGGGGAAGATGTTGAAAACATCATTCAGAAATTACTGCAAAAATGCGATTACGATGTCGAAAAAGCCCAGCAAGGCATCGTATATATCGATGAGATCGATAAAATTTCACGCAAGAGCGATAACCCATCCATTACTCGCGATGTGTCAGGTGAGGGTGTTCAGCAAGCATTACTTAAGCTAATTGAAGGTACGGTTGCCTCTGTACCGCCTCAAGGTGGGCGTAAGCATCCGCAGCAAGAGTTTTTACAAGTCGATACATCAAACATTCTGTTCATTTGTGGCGGTGCGTTTGCAGGCCTTGATAAAGTTATTCAAAATCGTTCAGAGAAAGGCGGTATTGGTTTTGGTGCGTCAGTTACCAGTAAAACCAATAAGAGCGTTGGCGAGTCTCTAAAGGAGCTTGAGTCAGAAGATCTTGTTACTTACGGACTAATTCCTGAGTTTGTGGGTCGTCTACCGATGATCGCAACGCTAGAAGAGCTTGATGAAGACGCATTAGTGCAGATATTAACTGAGCCTAAAAACTCGCTTACCAAGCAATATACCAAGCTATTTGAAATGGAAGATGTTGAAATCGACTTCCGTGAAGATGCACTTAAAGCGGTTGCCAAAAAAGCTATGATCCGCAAAACAGGTGCTCGTGGCCTGCGCTCAATCATGGAGGCCGTACTGTTAGAGACAATGTACAAGATTCCTTCTGAAGAAGGCGTTGTTAAAGTCATTGTCGACGAAGGTGTTATCAATGCTGAATCGGAGCCATTATTGGTTTACGACAATACTGGTATACAGCAAAAAGCCGCGCCTGAAGAGTAGTATCGGGTATAGATAACAAGCTGCTAGTTATAGTAACAACACCAATGGGTTATTTAATCAATTATGCATTAAATAACCCATTTTAGTATCTGTAATGGTGTTTTTTCCAAGGCGTATTTGTATTGGCATTTAGTTATGCCCCTATTCGTTGTATTCTAGTTAACAGCCCCCACATACTTAGCAAACAATCGATTAATAAGAAAAGAGGTAAGGCGTGCAATCAACCGATACTGCAAACAGCACAACATTCCCATTATTACCATTGCGAGATGTTGTTGTTTATCCTCATATGGTCATCCCTCTATTCGTTGGACGTGAACAATCCATTCAAGCACTTGATGCTGCTATGCAAGCCGATAAGCAAGTCTTGCTCGTTGCTCAAAAAGATCCTGCACAAGATAGCCCTGGCCAAGACGACATGTACACAACAGGTACTATTGCGTCTATTTTGCAATTGCTCAAGTTGCCTGATGGTACGGTTAAAGTACTCGTAGAGGGTGGTTACAGAGCTAATATTGTCAACCTTATTGAACACGATGATTATGTCAGTGTGGATGTTGAGCCCCTGACAGCAGTAGCAGTCGATGAAGAAAAAGCGTCCGATTTAATTGCCGTTGTACTTGAGCAATTTGAGAAGTATGTCACCCAAAGCAAAAAGGTACCTGCAGAGGTAATGACCTCCCTTACAGGCATTGAAGAGCCTGGACGCTTGGCCGATACTATTGCTGCTCATATGGCGCTTAAGCTTGAACAAAAACAAGAAATTTTAGATATGCCCAGCGAGCAAGATAGGCTTGAGCATTTGCTTGAGTTTATGCAGGCAGAGGTAGATCTCAATCAAGTAGAAAAGAAAATTCGCGGGCGTGTGAAAAAACAAATGGAAAAAAGCCAGCGCGAATACTATTTGAATGAGCAGATGAAAGCCATTCAAAAAGAATTAGGTGATCTTGGCGAAGAGAGTAATGAAGCCGACGAGCTTGCTAAAAAAATCGATGAATCTGGCATGACTAAAGAGGCTAAGGCCAAAGCTAGTTCTGAGCTCAATAAATTAAAAATGATGTCGCCAATGTCAGCAGAGGCTTCAGTGCTGCGCTCTTATATCGATTGGATGGTTAGCATTCCTTGGAAAAAACGCAGCCGAGTCTTTAATGATATCGATAGAGCTGAGCAAATCCTCGAAAAAGACCATTATGGATTAGACGATGTCAAAGAGCGTATTGTTGAGTACCTCGCGGTGCAAACACGCGTTAAAAAAGTAAAAGGCTCCATTTTATGCTTAGTAGGCCCACCAGGTGTGGGTAAAACATCCTTAGGCGAATCTATTGCGAGAGCGACTAATCGTAAATTTATTCGTATGGCCCTAGGTGGTGTGCGTGATGAGGCCGAGATACGCGGCCACCGTAGAACTTACATTGGCTCTATGCCTGGTAAACTTGTACAAAAAATGTCAAAAGCAGGGGTTAAAAACCCGCTATTTTTATTGGATGAGATCGATAAAATGGGCATGGATCATCGAGGCGATCCTGCATCTGCGTTACTAGAGGTACTTGACCCCGAGCAGAACTCCACATTTAACGATCACTATTTAGAAGTTGATTATGATCTCTCTGAAGTGATGTTTGTCTGTACCTCAAACTCTATGAACATCCCCGGACCACTATTGGATAGGATGGAAGTCATTCGTATCCCAGGCTACACCGAAGATGAAAAAATTAATATTGCACAGCGTTATTTGATTCCTAAGCAGGAAAAGAATAATGGCCTTAAAGAGAGCGAATTATCCGTTGATGACAGCGCTATACGCGATATTGTCCGTTATTACACACGAGAAGCCGGTGTACGTGGCCTTGATCGTGAAATCGCTAAAATCTCCCGTAAAACTATTAAGCGCTTTATAAAAGATAAGAGCCTAAGTAATGTCAGTGTTGATGAGAATACACTGGAAGACTTTTTGGGGGTACGTAAATTTGACTATGGTGTTGCCGAGCAAGAGAACCAAATTGGTCAGGTGACAGGCTTGGCTTGGACGCAAGTAGGTGGTGAGCTACTTACCATTGAAGCATCGGCAATACACGGTAAAGGCCGTATGGTAAAAACTGGATCACTCGGCGATGTTATGCAGGAGTCTATCCAAGCTGCTTTAACAGTGGTTCGTTCACGCTCTCAAATATTGGGTATTGCACCAGACTATTCAGAGCGCTTTGACATCCATATTCACGTCCCTGAGGGCGCAACACCAAAAGATGGCCCCAGTGCCGGTATTGCCATGTGTACGGCGCTTGTATCGGTGCTAACGGGCATCCCTGTGCGTGCAGACGTTGCCATGACAGGTGAAATCACGCTGCGTGGAGAAGTATTGCGAATAGGTGGCCTTAAAGAAAAGCTACTTGCTGCACATCGTGGAGGGATAAAAACGATCTTAATTCCTTTAGAAAACCAGCGAGATTTAAAAGAAATTCCGGACAATATTCTTCATGACTTAGAAATTAAACCGGTAAAATGGGTAGATGAAGTATTAGAAATAGCATTACAATCCATGCCAACGCCGCTATCAGATGATGAATATAGCGCTTTAGAGGCAAAAGCGAGACAATCAGCAGATAACCCAGGAGTTAAACATTAGTGATTAAATCTTGCCCGATTATTCTCAATTAAGCAGTTTTTAGTAGACTATGTGGAGTTTGTGCGCCTATTTGTAAATGCTTGCTTGACCCTCATGCGGGCAATTGGTATAAAACCACTTCTTTATTGTCTTCGTCTTGAAAATACGGTGTTTGTGGCGCTGGGGTGAATGTGCCTTAGTAGGTGAAATAGCCACAAATAGGGTCGAGATGAGGTAATGGGGTAGTTTTAAAATAACTATAATGATAAATTCTTTTAAAAAAATCCGATAAAAATATAGTAATACAGACAAATATTAAACAAATGAGCGCTCTGATTAAACAGGCGTTTATATAATTAGAACAACAAATACCAAAAGGGGTGAATTGTGAATAAAGCCGAACTAATTGATTCAATTGCTGCGTCTGCAGATATTCCTAAAGCAGCTGCAGGCCGTGCATTAGATGCTGTTATAGAGTCTATCGAGGGAGCCTTAAAAAAAGGCGACTCAGTTGCACTAGTAGGATTTGGTACGTTTTCTGTAAAGGATCGCGCTGCAAGAACTGGGCGTAACCCGCAAACAGGACAACCGATACAAATTGCAGCTGCAAAAATACCTAGTTTTAAAGCAGGCAAATCATTAAAAGATGCAGTCAATAGCTAAGCTTAACACGGGTTAGTTAACGTAAAAGGCGTGCCAAAAGGTGCGCCTTTCCTGTTTTGAGAGATAGATTTAGTACATCGGCTACCATAAAGTTATTTAAAACGTATAATTTTGATATAACAGTTGTTGGATGAACAATCCGTAAAAAAATGGGTCAGTAAAGTTAAGATTTACACCATTAATATCTCGTCACATTTATTTTTATTTGAGGTTAAACATGCTCCAAAGTATGCGCGAAAATATGAAAGGTACGGTAGCGATAGTTGTCGTCGTTTTTTTAGGCTTAATTATGGCGCTTAGCTTGGTTGATTTTGGGGCTAGTGGTGGTCATTACGGTCAAAACTTTACCGATGCAGCTGAGGTTAACGGTAATAAGATCACAGAGACAGAGTTGCAAAATGCACTGCAACAAGAGCGTCAGCGTTTGCAGGCGCAACTAGGAGGTAATTTACCTCCTGAGTTTCTATCCGACGACCGTCTACGTGGGCCTGTACTGCAAGAGCTAATTAGAAACCGCGTAATACTCGATCAAGCGGTAACATCGGGCATGACAATCAGTGATAAAGATATAAACGCCTTTATTACCCAACAACCAGAGTTTCAAATAAATGGCAGTTTTAATCCCGATCTATTTCGACAGGTGGTTGGTCATGGTGCCGTTGCTTATCGTAATGACTTGAAGCAAAGATTGGCTGCCAATCAATTAACAGGAGCATTGGGTGGCTCAAGTTTTGTAACGCAGCAAGAACTAGAAAGAATATATGGCTTATCGCGCCAAACACGTAATTTTTCGTGGGTGTCTTTGCCTATTGCAGACTTGCCAGCAACCATTATTGTAACTAATGACGATATTGAAAAAGAATATGAGGCCAATAAAGCGTCGTACAACACTCAAGAGCAAGTTGCGGTTGAGTTTATTGAATTGCGCGTAAGTGATTTTACAGCAAATGTTTCTGTAGCCATTGAAGACGTTCAGGATCGTTTCGATCAAGAGCGTCGACAAAACTCAAATATTGAGCGTGAAGCCGCACACATTATGATAGACGGCGACAATGAACAAGCAGAGGCCAATATAGCGATAGTGCAAGAAAAACTCGCAGACGGTTCAGTAGATTTCGCAGAGCTTGCCTTGCAATACAGTGATGACTTTGCCAGTAAAGAGACTGGCGGTAACCTTGGTATCTCAGACGGTACAGTGTTTCCACCTGCTTTTGAAACAGCACTGGAAAACCTACAAGCGGGTGAAGTATCAGAGCCAGTTATTATTGATGGTGCAACTCATTTCATTAAATTAGTAGAAGTTATCGGTGGCGCAGACAGTGGTCCTTCTTTCGAAGAAAGCAAAGATCGTATCGAGGCTGAATTAAAAACCATCGAGGCCGAGCAAATATATGTAGAAAGGTTAGCCGAGCTAAATGATCTTGCCTATAACGCAGAGAGCCTCGCAGAAGTTGCCAACCAGCTAGGTTTATCTGTTGGTGAGACAGCTTTATTCACACGTGGTGGTGGTAGTGATGCAGTGCTAAGCGATGGCCGTGTTGTTAGTGCAGCGTTTAGCGACCAAGTGTTGCTAGAGCGTTTCTCTAGTGAGGTGCTAGAGCTAGCACCTGATCATGCCGTAGTGGTTAAGTTAACTAAGCATGAGCCCGTACGTACGCAAACCTTAGACGAAAAATCCCAAGATATTATTAATAAGTTAAAAATCGAGCGTGCGAAAAAACAATTAGCTGAGCAAGCCGAAGAACTACAAGCTGCATTAGCTACAGGTAAAAGCTTAGATGATATTGCTAAAGACAATGGCTTTGTTGTAAATAGCGAGAACAATATTACGCGTGAAACTCGTAGTATTGATGCAGAGCTTGTTAGCCATGTATTTACATTAGCTAAACCTAGCTCAGAGCAAACACCTGTTACATCGTCGCTTTATTTAGCGAACAATGATTATGTTTTAGTATCTCTTAATAATGTAAATAATGCGGATTTTTCTTCACTGAGCGAAGAAGAGAAGCGCGGTGCACGTCTCTCATTGACTCAAGCGTCGGTTTCATCGGAATTAAGAGCATGGCAATCAGAGCTTGTTAATAGTGCGGATATTGAAATTATTGGTGCTAATCAATATTAATTGATCAGAAATGTTAGTTGGGTAGCGTATTAAAGAAACGCTGCTCAACTAATTGACTAGGTAAAGGTTTACTAAACAAATACCCTTGTAGTTGGTCCGTGTCGCATTGGGCTAAAAATTCGGCCTGTTTTGTTGTTTCTACCCCTTCGGCTACTATGACGTACCCTATACTTTTACCGAGACTAATCAATGATGTGAGTAGGGCCAAAGCATTTTTATCTTGCTCTATTTTGATAATAAAAGAGCGGTCGATTTTTAATGTTGTCGCCGGTAAATCTAGCAGGTAAGAAAGAGATGAATAGCCAGTACCAAAATCGTCAATGGCTATTTTAATTCCCAAATCTCTTATATCTTGCAAAGTAGATAATGACTTTTCCTTATCGTTAATCATAACGCTTTCAGTAACTTCTAATTCAATCATTGAATAAGTGACAAGAGGAAAGCGTTCTACAGTATTTGTAATAAACTCAATAAAATTATCTCGAACGAGCTGATCTGGCGATACGTTGATGGATATATTACCTACCTTGTAACCTTTTTCTAGCCATTGTTGCCATTGGCTAATACTCATTTCAAATACAAGTTGTCCAAGCTCATGGATAGCCCCCGTTTTTTCTGCAATATCTATTGCTGTTATGGGAGAAATAGAGCCGTAGGTTTTGTGTGTCCAGCGAAACAGTGATTCAAAGCCAACAATGTTAATTCCTGTTTTCTGTGCATCTACTTTGACCTGGAAGTAAACCTCTATTTTTCGCTGCTCAATGGCTTTTATTAGATCCTTTTCAAGTATGTTTTGTTTGACTATATATTCGCTCATACCATATTCATAGACAGTGTATTGATTACCGCCCTTATTTTTTGAAAAGTACATGGCAATATCGGCATACCTGAGTGCGGTTTCGTAAGTGTCGCAGCTATCGGGAATTGTTGAGATTCCAATACTACTACCAATAGTTAATACTTTATTATCGATAGTGAATGGCTGCTGTATTTCTTTAATTAGGCGCTTGCAAAGCACCTCGATTACTATCGGCAAAGAGGCAGCTTGAGTGGGTTGGGTAATCACGATAAATTCATCACCGCTTAAGCGAGATAGGCATTCATCATTATTTAATAATAGATGTACACGGGCAGTAAAGGCTTTGAGTAGCTTATCACCCATATTATGACCATAGTTGTCATTGATTAGTTTGAAGCCATCGAGATCAATAAATAGAAAAGCAAAAGCAGTGTTGTTTTTATTCAGGCTTGACAGTTTTTTTTCAAATAAAACACTTGTCTGTGAGCGATTAGGTAAATTGGTTAAGCTGTCATAATTTGCACGGTGTGACAACATTGATTCTCTGTTCAATGCTTCAAAGGCAACCCCAACACGGTGAGAAAAATTAATAAGTTTTGACTTCGTAAAGTGATTGACTATTTGATCGTCAAATGTGGCAATAATATATGTCCAATTTTTTGAGTCATGAGAAATAGGTATTACACACGCTAGTTTTTCCTTGTCAGATAATCGTTTTTTAAGATGCTGATGCTCTATATTATTGATTTCTTTTATTTTAAGGCGGTTAGGTGGAAATGCTTTATCGATAGACGTATTAATGTAGTCAATTTCGCTATTACTTAAGTTGATTTTTTGTAAATTTGTCTCTGTTATGTCATCTTTTGGTGTTATTAAATCGTGATGACTATTTTTATCTTTTGAATAGTAATAAAACTCATCCAGAGAGAGTATGACCCTTTTAGTATTAATAAAAATAACAGACTCGCAATCAATTATTGCGGCTAAACAGTGAATAATACTTTTTACAATTTCCTCAGAGTCACTAGAAGATAGAATGAGCTGATCTATTTTATAAAATCGTTGATATTCAGTATTGATGTTTCTAAGGCCGCTGGCCATCTCATTAAAAGATACAGCAAGCTCGCCAAATTCATCATCGCTATTAATTTTTATCGCACTATCATAATTATTGTTCAGTATTTTTCGAGTTCCATCAATTAGTTGGCGAATAATATCTAAGTTTTTTCGAATAATAATGGAGGATAAAAGTACGACCAGCAATAACGAAAATAGAATTAAAGGCAGGAATATATTTCTAAATTCAGCACTTCTTTTCTTTGCAATATTCGAGCTTTGCGAAGCAATTATAATCCAATCATCTATGTTGAACTCATGATCCATAAATAAAGGCCAGTATGTAGATAATGTGCTTTTGTCAACAGATGTTAGCAATCGTGATTTCTTTGATGTAACGGTTTTTTTTATTTCTTCAAGGTGATTTTTATTAATGTTTTCATTGCAAAATAAGACCCCATCATTAAAAGTTGTTACGCATAGTTGAGCTTCGTCTGCGATAGCCCTGGCATCCCATAGGAATTTCGAATTAACTCTACCGTATATACCATTCTTTAGTGCTATATAAATATTTTGCTTCCTGTCGGTATTTTTAATGGTAATGATTCGGCTGCTATCGTCAATCTTATGATAATCTATATTATCACTTGCTTCTCCCCACAATACTGTTTTCTTTTCATTGGATGACCGTATAATAACAGAGCTGAAGTAGAGGGAGACATTGTTTTGCACGAAAGATAAATTATCCTGAGTTAACAACTCATCGGCATTATTGGCTAATGTATCTTTTGCTAGCTTTAGTCGAGAGAAAAGCGATAGGCCATACTCTTTAGAAATGCTTTGTAATGTGTTGATTGTATCCGTCTTAATAATTTTTTGGACGTGGTAGTAAGAAATCAAAGAGCCTATTAATAAAGGAAGAAATGACGCCAGCACGAAAAATATTAAAATCTTTTGGGCTAGCTTCCCACTAAATATCGTCAGTTTTTTATTTGAGCTAGTAATCTTCAGCGACTCCCACAAATCCTCCATTATTAGCACGGACAATATCATCCTGGCTTTGTTGAGCTGTTAATGGGCCAGCACTACGCCCATCGGGTCCACTGCTGTATAGGTCGTAATCAGAATTAATTGGTACTAGATTTCTATCTTTTCTTGCTTGGCCGTTTCCGTTAGTTGTAGCTATGTTTAAATAACCAAAGGGGTTACCCCAAATATCTCTTTCGCCATCTAAACCCACCTCAGCTAGAGTAGCTGGGAATACTCCATCATTGGCGAAGGCATGGCTTTCAATAATAAGCTCCATTACGTTTATTTGTTTAATTGTTTTATTGATTTGAGCCTCTTCTATATAGGACATATAAGAGGGAATGGCCACTGCAGAAATAATAGAAATCAATGCAATAACAATCATCAATTCGACTAATGTGAGGCCGTTTGAACTATTTTTGTAGTTATGCATAAAAGGCTCTTATAAAACTTATTTTTAAACCTCCTGTAGTATTATCCTTAGACCCCCTGTAAAACTTATCCTTCAAATAAGTATAGTTGAATATTTTTACCATGTCTGAATGATATTCAATTTACTGTTGTATAAATAAGTAAACACATGGCTATAAACTTGCCATTTTTTTGTCGCAAAATAGTGGGTAGAATAATTAGGCTTTATAAGTCACTGAATTTATTGGTTAAATAATATTGGCATTAGCTTTGCTATGTATCATCTATAAGTCTCTTTAGAGTCAAAAAGGTGTAAATACTCCATGGCACAAGCACAGAATATTATAGAATCAAAAAAATCGATGACTAACCCTCAAGTATTTTTAGCAACCGAGGCTAAAGTGAGTGAGGTGCCTGAAACACAATCACCCGAAAAGTTACAAAATACCTTTGAAGTATTTAACCAATTATCTCATCAGCTAGCAGACTCATATCAGCACCTTGAACAGCGCGTTATGGATTTAACCGAAGAGTTAGATACTGTCAGCGAGCAACGTATCGGTGAGCTTAAAGAGAAAGAACAGCTAGCACACCGTTTAGAAGTACTGATCAATGTATTACCCGGTGGTGTCGTTGTGCTAGATAAACATGGTTTTATTATTGATGCTAACCCAACCGCAGAGTCACTATTAAAGCCTGAGTTGCAAGGGTGTAAATGGCGCGAAATTATTCAAACGTGCATCGTACCTAAAGATGACGATGGGCATGAGGTGTCTAATCATCAAGGGCGTCGTATCAGTATTGTCACCCGCTCGTTGGGTGAAGAAGGGCAAATTATTTTGCTGACAGACCAAACAGAAACACGCAATTTACAAGCAGAACTTAGCCGTAATGAGCGCTTGTCTGCACTAGGTAAAATGGTCTCGACGCTGGCTCACCAAGTAAGAACCCCCCTGTCATCTGCCATGCTTTATGCTAATCATCTTTGCCGAAATGATATTAAATCAACTCAGCGTGAAGAATTCTCCCATAAATTAGTGAACCGCCTTAATTATATGGAACGACAAGTCCGCGACATGTTGCTCTTTGTGAAAGGGGATGTACCTATTACCGACAGAGTCGACGTTGAACAACTACAAAAAAGCCTAGCTGAGGCAATCGAAATGCCAATTAAGGCCTATAAAGCCAATTGCCATGTGGAATACTTAACCGACGATTGCGCTATACGGTGCAATCTTGATGCTGTGAGTGGTGCACTATTAAATTTAGTGAACAATAGCCTACAAGCATCGAAAGAGCCTGCCGATATTATCATTCGCTTTGAGCGTAAGGAGCATCAACTACATATTACTATTTTAGACCGTGGTGAGGGTGTTGATCCTACCATCGAGAAAAATTTAAATACGATGTTTTTTACTACCAAAGAGCAAGGTACCGGTATTGGTTTATCGGTTGTGCGCATTGTTGCGCAATCGCATGGTGGCAGTTTTACCTTAAGTAATCGACAAGAGGGCGGTACCTGTGCGCGCTTAACCTTGCCGCTTTGTCGATAAGCGTTGTTTTATAGTTATTAATAGTAAACCTAATTTTAAAAGAGATGATAAGGAAGACCGGTCATGAGTCTTGCACTAAAAGACAATCAAACTGAAATAATTCCAAAGGTACTCGTCGTTGAAGACGACCCGTCCTTGAGAGAAGCACTGCAGGATACGTTATCCTTAGCCGATTACTATTCCATTGGTGCTGCCAATGTTGAGGCTGCACTTGAGATCCTCGCTAATCAGAATGATATTGCGATGATTGTCTCCGACGTCAATATGGGTAAATTAAGTGGTCACGATCTACTACGCCAAGTAAAAAGTGACTATGCACATATCCCTATGTTATTGATTACCGCTTATGCCAGTATTCGTGATTCTGTCGATGCTATTCGCAATGGCGCGATCGATTATTTGGTAAAACCTTTCGAGCCAAAAGCGCTTGTTGATATTGTTGCCAAACAACTCGATGGCCGTGAAGATGTGATGAGCGACGAGCCTATTGCTAAGTCTGCCAACAGCCAGCAGTTATTACAATTAGCGAACCGTATGGCACAAACTGATTCGACCGTATTAATTATTGGCGAATCGGGTACAGGTAAAGAAGTATTGGCGCGCTATATTCATCAAAAATCACCACGCGTCAAAAAACCATTTATTGCCATTAACTGCGCAGCTATTCCAGAGAATATGCTAGAGGCTATGCTTTTTGGTTACGAAAAGGGTGCCTATACCGGTGCTTATGCCAGTGCGCCAGGTAAATTTGAACAAGCTAATGGTGGCACTTTATTACTCGATGAAATATCAGAAATGGATATGGGTTTACAGGCAAAATTATTACGAGTACTACAAGAAAAAGAAGTGGAACGATTAGGAGGTAGAAAAGTAATACCGCTTAATGTGCGTGTTATTGCTACTTCTAATAGAGATATGCAAACACAGATTAGTGAAGGTAAATTCAGAGAAGATCTGTATTATCGTCTAAGCGTTTTACCTTTGCAGTGGCGACCACTGCGTGAGCGTCGAGAAGATATATTACCGCTAGCAAGCCGTCTGTTACAAAAACATGCACTTAAACAAAGCCGTACAGGTATGGCGCTCGACGAGTCGGCACAACTGGCTTTATTTAATTACAGCTGGCCGGGTAATGTTCGTGAGCTAGACAACGTCATGCAGCGAGCCATGATATTACAAGCCGGCACATTGATAACTGAAGAAGATCTTGGGCTCGATTTATTAATAAGTATGGAATCACCGGCAGCAACTGTAGCGCCCTTTGAAAAAATCAATGAGCTAGATGGCGTGCGAGATATAGAGAATACGAACGTGCTACCAGAACGATGCACTACAGAACTTCCAAGTGATAATGGAGTCTTAAATAAGCCAACACAATTAGGTGACGATTTAAAACAACGCGAGTTTGAAATTATTGTTGATACACTTAAAGAAGAAAAGGGCAGCCGAAAAAATACTGCTCAGCGCCTAGGTATTAGCCCAAGAACGTTGCGTTATAAGCTTGCCAAAATGCGAGAAATTGGCCTTAATTTAGAAGAGGCAATGGATTTAGTATAAACACTTATATAATAGTCATTTGTAATAAATAAAAATTATAAAATACTAAAAAGAAAGGATAGATAAAGCGAATAATTGATGATAATTTTATTAAGTAAATGCTAATTTGTTAATAATTCTGTCATCTTAATTTTATAAAGTAACGTAAATTTACTTGTTAATATGCGTCATTATAGCGTTTAGCGGTGTACTAAAAAGATTTGATAATAACTTATTTTTACCACTTGTTAATTTTTAAGGAGTGACTATGAGTAATTTAACCTCTTCTTCAAATTCTATGTCCAGCGAGACCTTTCTCGGGTTTGACGAGGACTTTGCCACAATTGACGATGAAGCATCTACAGATACCTCATCAATATCTCATGAGCCTTTTATCGATGCCCGAAGGCGTTTAGAGTCCATGCTTGATGAGAGAAATTTAGAGAAAGATATCAAAGAGTTTGATTTTGATTTCTAATACGGCATTCTCAATATTGCATACTACATAACAGACAAAACACTTCTTACGAAAGAGTTATAAGCATTTAAAGGCTATTGCGTAAACATAGCCTTTATTCCTTTTTATTTCCTCCCATAATTTGTATTTTTTATAGCTTCTTCTCAAACCTCTATCGCTATTATTCCTTTAAGCATTTTGGGGGGGCGTCTATTTAATTTTAGATATGTCAAAAATTGGCCTAGTTTGTGCTATTTAACTCCTTGTAAATAAAAAATACTAATTTAAGCCAAAATATTGTCATCCCACACTCAGGTGTAGAGACAAAAACGGTCAAGAGGAAACATCATGATTTCTGACAGAATGGACGTAAACCGCGTATTACTTGAGATGCGTTCACTTAAAGCGCAAACACAAGCTTTTAGCCCTGTACAAGGAGCGGATGTTAAGCCAGTAAATGGTCGCTCACCACTACAAGCCGTTAACGAAACGCCAAGCTTTAGTCAGATCATGGAGCAAGGCGTCAATTCGGTAAATAGCTTACAAAAAGCATCAGGTGCAATGGCGACTGCTTTTGAGCAAGGGCAAAGCGGTGTCAATATTACTGACGTTATGATCGCTTCACAAAAAGCAGGGGTTGCCTTTCAAAGTATGCTGCAGGTTCGCAATCGAGTTGTAGAGTCCTATCGCGATATTATGAATATGCCGGTATAAATATTGCGCACCGAGCAAAGGTAATACACACATTAAAACAATAGCCAACCACAACATTTAAGAAGAGCAAAAGCATGAGTGCAGCAAGTACTATGGCCGATGACGTAGCATCGGATTCCGTCAAAAAAGATCGCTCGACCAGTGACCTTGTTGAAGGCTTTAATAATCTTAATTTACTAAGACAAGCAGGCTTAATGGTTGCTCTGGCAGCTAGTGTTGCCATTGGTTTTGCTGTTGTATTGTGGACTATGGGCGAAGATTATCGTCCACTTTATGCAGGCCTTGATCGACTTGATTCAAGTGAAGTGATCGAAATATTAGAAACCAATAATATCCAATTTAAGGTTGATACACGCTCAGGCACATTATTAGTAGCTGCCGATGAAATTCATGACGCGCGTATGAAGTTATCGGCACTTGGCTTACCGGGCGATTCCTCACAAGGGTTTGAGTTACTCGATAAAGAGCAACCCCTAGGGACTAGCCAATTTATGGAGACAGCACGCTATCGCCGCAGCTTAGAAGGCGAGCTTGCCCGTACCATTAAAAGTATGAATAGCGTACGCGGTGCACGTGTTCATTTGGCCATTCCTAAGGCCTCTGTATTTGTGCGTGATGCACGCGAGCCGAGAGCCTCAGTATTTTTAGAGTTATACCCAGGACGAGGCCTTAAGGCAGATCAAGTACGGGCAATATCTAACCTTGTAGCCTCAAGTATCACCGAGTTACAGCTATCGAATGTTACCGTTGTCGATCAAAAGGGTAACTTACTCTCAACAGGTGATGAAGACCCTAAAATTGCTAAAGCACTTCAAGAGCTCGAATATGCCAATCAAGTGGAAAGCTCCATTAATAACCGAGTGCGTAGCATACTCGATCCTATTATTGGTACCGATCGTTATAGGGCAGAAGTAGCAGCCGATGTTGACTTTAGCGAGGTTGAACAGGCCGAAGAAATGTTTAACCCAGATCTTCCTGCCGTACGCAGCGAGCAAACACTAGATGAACAGCGCTCAGGCTCGGGTATTGCGGGTATTCCTGGTGCTTTAACCAACCAGCCTCCAGGTAATGCAGAAGCCCCTGAACAAGCCTTACCTCAGGATGGCGAAGCCGCACCTGCACCACCTTCTAATACACGTAGCCAAGCAACGCGCAATTTTGAGCTAGACCGCACCGTTAGCTATACCAAGCAACAAGTGGGACAAGTTCGTCGATTAACCGTCGCTGTGGTTATCGACGACAAAATGGTCACAAACCCAGAAACGGGTGAAAAAACTTACGAGACATGGAGCGAAAACGAACTAGAACGCCTCGCCATTTTAGTGAGAAACGCAGTGGGTTTTTCAGCAGCCAGAGGTGATAGCGTCAATATTATCAACACTCCCTTCCTCGATACGCCAACAGATATATTTAGCGAGGAAGTTCCTTTCTGGAAAGAACCATGGCTAGTGTCGCTAGTTAAACCTTTTGCTGGTGTATTGGTCGTGTTAGTTATCTTTTTAGGCCTATTGCGCCCTATATTAAAAACACTTGCAAGCACGGGTTCGCAAGCGAAAGAAGACGAAGAAGCCAAACAATTAGCTGCACTGGAGGCATCTGGCCTTGGCTCATTTGATGAGCTATCAGATGAGACAGTAACACTTCATGGCGGAGAAGCATTGGCTTTACCAGGACCTGAGGAAAGCTACGAACATATGCTTAATAGCATTAAAGGGTTGGTTGCTGAAGACCCTGGCCGAGTGTCACAAGTAATTAAACGATGGATTAATGAAGAATGAGCGAAGGTACAGAGTTAGCGATTCCACCAGTAGAGCAAGCAGCAATATTATTACTCACTCTAGGTGAGGCTGATGCCGCCGAAGTACTCAAACATATGGGGCCTAAAGAAGTACAGCGAGTGGGTGCTGCGATGAGTAAATTATCTAACATCGAGCAGGAGCAAGTGCACGGTGTGATGGGTAATTTTATGGAGCAGGTTCGTACACTAACGGGTTTAGGCGTTGGTGCTGATAACTATATCCGCAATATGTTAGTGAGTGCTCTAGGCGAAGATAAAGCTCACGGATTAATTGACCGTATTTTATTGGGTGGTAACACGACAGGATTAGATACCCTTAAATGGATGGAGCCACGCTCTGTCGCTGATATTATTCGTAACGAGCATCCACAAATTCAAGCCATTGTTATTGCTTATTTAGACTCTGACCAAGCCGCAGAGATTATGGGTTACTTCAGTGACAATGTACGACTCGATATTATGATGCGCGTCTCGTCCTTGGATACAGTACAACCCAGTGCACTACAAGAACTTAATGATATTCTCGAAAAACAATTTGCAGGTAATGCTGGTTCGCAAACCACCACAATGGGTGGTTACAAATGCGCTGCCGAAATTGTTAATAACCTTGATAGTAGCGTTGCAGGTGAATTACTCGAAGCCATTAAAGAGATGGACGAAGAAACAGGGACACAAATTCAAGACCTTATGTTTGTATTTGATAACCTACGTGACGTCGATGACCGTGGTATACAGGCCTTACTCAGAGAAGTTTCTTCTGAGCTATTGATCGTTGCACTTAAAGGTGCCGAGACCGATCTTCAAGAAAAAATCTTCTCGAATATGTCTAGTCGTGCAGCCGAACTATTACGTGATGACCTTGAAGCGAAAGGCCCTGTTAAATTGTCTGAGGTTGAAGGCGCACAAAAAGAAATCCTTATTATCGCGCGGCGTATGGCAGATGCCGGTGAAATTATTCTGGGTGGTGGCGGTGAGCAAATGCTGTAAATATTTTAGCCATATTTTTACTCGCTCTCATTACCCACTAGTGATATCAAATCAATGACATCAGAACCAACAGATCAAATAACGCAAACAAGCGAACAGATAGATCCGCAAAGCTATCAAAGTTGGTCGCTGCCTCATGTAACCTCTGATAGATTAGTTTCCTCAGCAGAAAAAGAAGCGAGCGAGCGCAAAAAACAACGTTTCAAAAGAAATAAAGAACCCAGAAAAACAGGTCCCGTTGATGAAGCTGCGGGTGAATCTATTGAGGTTGTTGAGACGATAGAAGAAACCTTTAAACCATTAACCGCCGACCAATTACGTGAAATTACAGAAGCTGCTGAAAAAGAAGGCTATGAGGCGGGTTATAAAAAAGGCCTAGAGATTGGAGAAAAAGAAGGCATCGAGACAGGTTACCAGACAGGACTAGATAAATCTGACCAGAAAGTGGTAGAGCGCTGCGAGCGTGTAGAGCACATTATAGAAGCACTACTCATCCCGTTACAAAGCGAGCGAAAAAAATTAGAAATAGTCATGGTTGATATGATCGCACAGCTAACTCAAGCTGTAGTATTGCGCGAGCTTGCACTCGATAGTACCCAAATCATTAAGCTCGTCGATGAGGCCATCAATGCGGTGCCAGCGGGTAGCGATAAATTCTCATTGTATTTAAATGCACAAGATATTGCTTTGGTTGAATCCCACCTTAACGACCAATCAGAAAAACAATTCAATTACTATACCGATGATGATTTACTACCCGGCGGTTGCCGACTAGAGACTAAAAATACCGTCGTAAGCCATACCGTAGAGCAACGCTTAGAGAAAGTTATTGGTGACTTTACTAACAAACGTATAGTGGCAAGTGACGAAGAAATTCTCGAAGTCACCAATAGTTTAGATAATATCAACGAGGAATCGTTAACTAATACTGAATCAACAACAACTGCTAATACGGAAATACCTGTTGAAACATCTATGCAAAAACATCCTTCAGAGACTGATATAAATACACAAGAACAGCCAGATAATTTAGAAACCCAGATACTCGATACAAGTTCAGAAGCGCAGCTGATAGATAAGGGGATAAGCGAGAAGGTAGACGAGCAAACAACAGAAGAACAACATACTCAACCATCACCACAAGAGAATACCAACTTAGTAGAGGGTGACGATAATGCCGAACTCTAGCCCCTCAATTGTTGAATCTTTACTGGCTTATTATCCGTCGCCTAAAAAATTACAGCCACCTGTTGTAGAGGGGCGATTAACACGTGTTGTAGGTTTAACAATGGAGGCCGTGGGCTTACAAGTCTCCATTGGTTGTGAGTGCGATGTATTAACGCAAGATGGCCGTCGACTAGAGGCAGAAGTCGTAGGTTTTAGTGAAGAAAAAGTCTTTTTAATGCCAATAAAAGCGATCCATGGTATACAACCTGGCGCGCGCGTCATACCCAAAGAAACTTACCAGAACGTAGTGATCAATGAGAAATTACTTGGCCGTATACTTGATGGCCTTGGTCAACCACTTGACAGTCTAGGCGAGATAATTGGCGATGAAAAATCTCATACCAGTCAAACAATTAACCCCCTAGATCGAGCGCCAATAACAGAACCATTAGATGTGGGTATACGTGCAATTAATAGTTTATTAACTGTGGGTAAAGGTCAGCGATTGGGTTTGTTCGCTGGTAGTGGTGTGGGTAAAAGTGTATTACTCGGTATGATGACACGCTTTACTACAGCAGACATTGTCGTGGTCGGTTTAATTGGTGAGCGTGGCCGAGAAGTACAGGAATTTATTCAGCACTCACTGGGTAAAGAAGGCCTTAAAAAAGCCGTTGTGGTTGCATCGCCCGCAGACGATAGCCCGCTCATGCGATTACGTGCCTCGGAGCTTGCTAGTCAAATAGCTGAATACTTTCGAGACCAAGGCAAAAGTGTACTGTTACTGATGGACTCATTAACACGTTACGCGCAAGCACAACGAGAAATCTCCTTAGCTATTGGTGAGCCACCAGCAACTAAGGGCTACCCACCCTCGGTATTTGCCAAGATACCGCAACTGGTAGAACGTGCCGGTAATGGTAAAGTGGGTGGCGGTTCAATTACCGCATTTTATACCGTATTAACTGAAGGCGACGACCTACAAGATCCCGTTGCAGATTCCGCACGTGCGATACTCGATGGCCACATAGTACTCTCTCGTAAACTAGCCGAGCAGGGTGTATACCCGGCTATCGATGTCGAAATGTCGATCAGCCGAGTAATGACCAATATTATCGGAGCCGATGAGATAAAATTAGTGCAACGTTTTAAGCAGTTTTTAGCGCTTTACAAAAAAAATCGCGACCTTGTCAGCATTGGCGCCTATGTACGTGGCAACGATGCCGAGACAGATATGGCACTTGATTACTTCCCCGTGCTGCAACAGTTTATACAGCAAAACATTAACGAAAACGTGGATTACACCAAAAGTCGCGAAGATTTAACTGCACTTATGGCACCCAGTTTTCAAGTACAAAACAATCAAGCTCAGGCATTTGGCCAGCCAATTAATACTCAAAATACTGCTCAAAGAGTACAGTAAACATCTTTTGGTTTTTGAAGGATAAATATAGTGGAAAATAAACAGCTGCAACTGGTTAAAAATCAAGCCGAAGAAAAACAAAAACAATTGTCAAAGCATTTTGAGCACGCAATGAATTTTGTACAAAATGAACGAAACCAGCTAGAACAAGTGCAAAGCTACGAGCAAGACTATCTCAATAAAATTAAAAACGAAGAAAAAAACTGGAATGCAGAAACCACACAACGTTATCGTCGATTTTGTCACGAGTTAGCACAAACCATTACAGGGCAAAAAATAAAACTTGTAGAGGCTGAAGAAAAACTTGACCAAATGCGCAAACATTTGTGGGGTCAGCAGCAGCGCATTAATGTACTCAACGACCTTATCAAGCGTGGCGAGAAGGAACATACACAGCAACAAGATAAAATCTTGCAAAAAGAGTTAGATGAGTTTGCGCTGAGGCAATATCGGTAATGTAGTGCCTTACCTATCAAATAGCTGATAAGAAAATATTACAAGCTATCAATCAATGTACTTAACGGACTTTTAACGTCTTGAGCGCCGTGTTTAAGAACATGTGTATACGATGTATAAGGATATACAAGTGTCGCGGGAAACAGGACGTTGTGAGCGACAATTTCGGTCGTCTTAACATCAGTATGGCCTAATTGCTGAATAGTTCTAATGTCATAACCTTTTTCAAGTAAGCGCGTTGCAAAAGAGTGCTTAAAAGTATGACAATTGCATTGCTTATAAATGCCCACGTTTACTATCGCATGTTTAACAGATTTTTGTATATAGCGCTGATGCCTGTGGTGCCGTTTGGTTTTACCATCACGTGGATCAATGGCAAGAGTAGAGGATGGAAATAAAAATTGCCACTCAAAACTATGCGCAGCGGAGGGATATTTTTTAGCAAGGGCGTAAGGTAAATGAACCATTCCCAAGTCTTTAGATAGATCTTTTTTATGGATTGCGTGGACATGTGCAATGTGATTTTTTAAGTCACTAATAAACGAAGAGGGCAGCAAAGTAACGCGATCTTTATTTCCTTTTCCACTTCTAACAATAATTTGATTCATATCGAAGTCAATATCTTTAATGCGTAACCGTAGGCACTCCGATACTCGCAATCCCGAGCCATACATCAAACCCGCCATGAGATACTGATCTCCATTAAGTGATTGAATAATATTTGTTGCTTCGGCATGGCTGAGAACTACAGGTATTCTCTGTTTAGCTTTGGCCCTAGTAAAATGCAGGTCACCAACGTCTAAATTAAAAAACTGTTTGTATAGAAAGACTAATGCATTTAATGCTGTTGCCTGTGTACTAGGAGAGGTATGCGCACGAACAGCTAACATTGTTAAAAAAGGATCTATTCCTAAAACCCCCACCTCTTTAGGATGCTTTTTCTTATGGAAGTAAATATAACGTTTAATCCAGTAGACATACGTTTTTTCAGTAGCCCAACTCTTATGCTGGCGACGAATTAAAGTACGAACTTGGTCTAATAATTTTGTAGAGTTTGATGGGATAGATTTAGGAATACCTTCCATAGTAATACTTTTATTTGGCATAATTCTCTCCTTGAAAAAATATGTATATATATACAGTATCCGTTTGTAGGCTTGAATAAGCAAGCCTAGATATAAGGCCAAAACTCTAAGTTACTGAAAAATATAGTATTTTAATTTTTTAATGGATGAAAATATGCGGCCTATAGCCATATATTTAGTTAAGGTCAAAAAACAATTCTTGTTAAGGCATTGAAATTACAGTAAATTCTAAAGATAACTACCGTAACTAATAAAAATATGCGGTCAATGGGATATGCGGCCTTAGGCCGTAGATTAAGCTGTTAGCACTAAATTATGATCAACAATATTCATACACTCAAAGAAAAACATGCGTCTAACTTCCTAGATTTTTTCAAGGAAGAGGAAATATATATCGATGATAGTGATTTATGTGTCGATCTGGAAAAAGGCGAGTGCGAGTTTACAGTTATCTTCGAAAACAAGGCTTCTTTAAATAATGATGATAGAGCTCTGTTACACAGTCTTCTCGAAAAGATTGTTGAGTTGGATTTTTTCGTCGCAAATAGGATGAGCCCCTACGAAGATTATGAGTTTGAGTTATCGTATGTTGAAATTGGAAAATCAGTATTATTTAGCTACTGGAGTATAAATGTAAATTCAACATGGGAATTTGAGTTCGAGGTTATTCGAGAAGGTGAAAAATATGACTTTCAAAGCAAACTCAAGAAATAAAGCCTTGCTAACAAGCAAAGGCAGCATCGCCCTGCGGGCTGGACGCGCTAACGCGCGCCGCTGCTTTGGGTGTTAAGTGAAATAATACTATGAGAAGCTTTTTTATTTTAATGTGTTCAATTTGTGTATCTATGAATGCTTACGCAAA
>CANLDL010000006.1 GCA_947489425.1 uncultured Pseudomonadales bacterium
CCCGCAGGCACCGGCGTATCCAAGGTTACGGTGTAGTCTGTGGTGGTCTCACCTTCGATCACACTCGCTGGACCCGCTAGCGTTACCAACACGGTATCAGTATTGTCAGTAATAGTACCTAAGCCGCTATTATCAGTAATAATTGCCCCACCTGTGGGCGCACTTAACGCAACAGTAAAGTTTTCTGTTATCTCTGCAAAATTATCATTTAAGATAGGTACACTAATTTGCTGGCTAGTCTCACCAGGAGCAAAAGTTAACGTGCCTGCTGTAGCCGTGAAGTCACTTCCAGCAACTGCAGTTCCATCAACGGTTGCAAAATCAACCTGCACAGTTGATGTAGATGTAGGAACCAAATTTACTGTAAATACTGCAAAGCCTCCATCTTCCGAAACTGTTGGTGCGTCGCTAATATTTAATTCCGGGACTTCAGCAAGGCCATTAACCGTTATCGTAAATGTGGTAGTAGACGTATCACCATCGGCATCGGTTAGTGTATAACTGAAGATATCGGTTTCAACATCGCCCGCATTCAGGGCTTGAGCTGCCGCGTTGGTTACATAGGTATAGCTACCGTCTGCATTGATCGTAAGCGTACCAAACGCCCCATCGATAGCTGTGGCTGCACCGACAGCTATATCGCCTGTAGCCACACCCGCTTGTACACCTGTAACAGTTGCGCTATCCGCACCTAGATTATCAGCAGTCGCATTATCACCTGTGATTACATTACCTTCGATACCAATATCATCTTCACTGACGGTACGCACATCAGCTACCGCTGTCGGCTCGGTATCCGTCACACTAATAGTTAACGTACCGGTTGCGGTTGCACCATTAACATCTGTTACTAGGATGGCTAAACTTTCGGTTAAAACATCAACGGGGTTCCCAGCATCATCAAGATGTATGAGACTAGTGCCATTTGGGTCAAAGGTATAAGTCAATTCCCCAGTTGCCGCATCAAAACCTGTGATATTTAAAAGCCCATATCTTGTATCACCTACTGTGACCGGGTTTGCCTCGGTAGCATTTAATAGAGGTATAAGTGGAATTGGATCTATGTCGCCAAACTGAATACTCGGCAGAGAATCACCCAAGCCATCAAAACTAGGATCAAATGGGTTGGCTAATGTGGAATCTGTTCCAGACTCATCAAAGATTGTTGCCGTATCCGATACTGTGCTAATTGTAAGAGGAGCGATCAGGTTTTGTGCATTAGAAACGCTGAGGGTTAAGGCCTCTGATGTTTCAAAGATCGTATCATCAACGAAAGTAAAGGTAATGGCCGGTGCATCTGTCTCACCTGCTGCAATTGCCACACTGGCGCCGTTGCTTACAAAGGCTGTGATCGCTGCCGCGGTATCAAGAGTTTGTACCGTTCCGCTCTGATCGGTAAAGACGATAGAGGCAATATCCTCCACACCCACTGTACCTAAATCCAATGCGATATCCACGGTCGTCGGTGCTGTTGCCGTGGCGCTCTGACTTACCACAAATACTGCCGTATTATTGCTCGTGCCTTCAACCGCATTACTATCGGTAGCAGCAACACTCACAACAGGTGCATCCCCCAGCCCATCACCCGGAATAGGGTCACTAGGGTTATTACTGTCCTCATCAAATATTATTGCATCAGCTGTCGCCAAAGTCGGATCAATATTTAAGAATATTGGATTTAACGGGTCAGCATCATTGATAGCTTCAACTAGACTTAACTCTAACGTCTCCGCTACTTCAAAGACCGCATCATCGACAAATGTTACCGTAATTGGTGCTGACTCTTGATCTCCAGCTGCAATGGAAACAGTAATCAAAGCACTGTTAATTTCGGCAGGTGTGGAGAGGGTTTGAAAAACACCTGCGGCATCAGTAAAGGTAATCGATGCGATATCTTCTGCAGATACGCCCAATAAATTCAACGCCACTGTCGCTGTCGTCACACCAGCTGAGGGATCCGACTGACCTACCAAGAACTCTACAGTATTATTTGTTGTCCCTTCTACAGCTTCTAGATCTGTAGCAATAACCCCAACTTCTGGCCCAACACCTGGCGTAGGGCCTGAAGCCGCAGCAGCCAAGGCCGGTGCCGCAAGTGCACTTGCCAGACTCAGTGGCGCTGCAGTAGGCGCAGCTAATGGGGCTATAGCGAAACTTAATGGTGCAGCTGTACTTGCCGATGTGGTCGTGGCACCAGTCAGAGCAGATGCGATAGCACTCAATGAGCTAATGGTAAAACTACCACTGACTCCACTTGAGTTCTCTGCGACAGTTATACTGCTATTATTGACTGCCAGGCTTGGAGGGGTAGTGGGCGGCGTTGTAGTGGTGTCATCGCCACCATTGAGAAGATTGTTGTCATCTAGGTCACCGAACTCATTAATTGGATCAATAATAGCCCGACCAAAAGTGGTTGTATCAAAACCACTCACAGGTAAAAGAGAATCACCTGTTCGCTGATAAAAAATAACAAAAGACGAATCTGCATCGCCATCGGAGCCAGCATTACCGACATTACCCGCGGCTGTAGGATCTAAAATGTCCTCAAGGCTTTGACCTTCAGCAATGGCTTGCTCTAGAGCTTCAAAGTCAACTGCATCGGCAGGATTTACAGGAGTCGCCTCATCAGTTTGAGCAACCTGCTGTAACGAATTGATATTATTAAAAAAGTCATAAGAAAGAGGAATTTGCTGGTTTTGGCCAAGCACAAGCACACCAGCGTCACCAAAAGAAGCGACTACTGCGCTATCGTCTCGACTAATCAGTGTATCATTAAGGTAGATTTTACTACCTTTCACTGCTTGAATTTCTTCGCCAGAGGCTCGTATTAGGGTAACATTTCCACTCGACTCAGATATTTCACCGCGCTCACGGGCGAACATCTCTGGAGTGACTGAAGATACAGTTATGTTTCCGTCTGCCATAATTACCTCTAAATTAAATACACTATTGCCCAATAAATATTATTGGACATAAAAACAATGAGCACAAATACCGTTTTGTTCTTAAATCGATTATTTTATACCCAAGGCATTTGTTAGATTTCCTTCTGCCTGCACAACCCTAAATTGGGCAAATAATCGGTCATAGTCTGCATTTAAGAAATTACTTTTAGCATCTAGCACTTCATTTTCTGTATTTAGCAGATCTAGCAATGAACGCTTACCGATATTAAATTGCTTAGCATAGGCTTCGCGAGTCGCAACAACTGAGTCAACATAGGTGGTTAAAAGTTCTATTTGTCGATCTGTAAACTCATAGGCACTCCAAGATAAGCGCAGACCTTCTTCTACCTGTCTTTTTGTTGTTGCCCGTATCTCTTGAGCTTCACCCAAAAGCTCAGCGGTTTGATTTTTTCTAGCGGTACCCGCACCACCATTGTAAATATTGTAACGAAGGCGCAGAGCGATAACCCAGTCTTCGTTTGTACCTTCAACGCCGTCGATATCTTCGTTAATAGTACGATCACCCTCTAAAGTAATCACTGGGCGAAAAGCACTTTTACTCGCACGGTGCTGAGCCTTGGCTTCTTCGATGTCGGCATCTGCTGATTTAAGCTGGGGATTATTTTCAAAAGCCGTCAAAAGAGATGTTTCAACGGAATCGACTAGAGTAATGGATTGCGGGCGCTCCATAGTGCTTGCCTCAGGCAAGTAGCCAACAACACCATAAAAATTACTTATCGCATCCTGAAGATTATTTTGACCTGCAATGTAATTACTTTGAGCAAGGGCAAGCCGTGCAGCTATTTGATCGAGATCTGAGCGGCTACCCACACCCGCCTGACTACGCAATAGCATTTGGTCATAGATATTTTGGTGTGCGTCTAAAGAGTTACCAAGCAACTCAAGCAATTCTGACTGCCTAAGGGCATTAATGTAGACTTCAGCAACTCGTAACGCCGTTACCTCTTCTGTGGCGATAGTTTCAAAAAGCTGGCTATTATAACGCGCCTTTTGACGATCAACTTCACTAGAGGTCGCGTCACCATCATAGATTAACTGTCTAAGCCTTAACGCACTCTCTCTACGAGTTAACTCAACGTTACTTCCACCAGTAGCGGGAGATTCGGTACCCTCCCGACCTATACCTAGCTCTAAGTCCAAACTTGGAAGATAACCTGCTTTGGCACCACGAATTTCATGCTTACGAGAACGCAGCTGCTTACGGGATGCAAGGAGCTCGGGATTAGTTTTTAAGGTATGCTCAACAACCTGCTCCAATGTGAGAGCCTGAGCCGAAAGGGTTACTACAAATAAACCAGTAATTGGCAGTATTGCAGAAACGAGTATCTTTATTATCTTCACTATAAAATCCCTAAAACAAAATTGTGACGCATATCACATTTTACACCATAATTTGAAAAAAGTGTGACATAAGTCACATTTTACACCGTAGTTTTACAGATACATAATTCTACAACACCTAACCCATATCAATTATTCATTAAATAATAAAATATTTGTCATAAAATCAAGGATCTATAAAGGTAACGCAATTATCGTTCCCTTAGTGCAAGCTGTTTTGTCTTTAATATTGGCTTTAAGATGTAATCTAACACTGTCTTTTTACCTGTTAACACATCTACATTCACCGTCATACCAGGGATAATAGGCAAAGGATCAACTTCGCTACCCAAGAAGGAGGTCTCAGTTTCTATCTGAACAAGATAAAAGCTTTCGCCCTCTTCATCCAAAATAGTATCTGGGCTGATATTCACGACCTTACCTTGCAAACCGCCATGTATTGCAAAATCGTAGGCAGTAAATTTTACCGTTGCTTTTTGACCAGGGTGCATAAATGCAATATCCGCAGGGCGAATCTTTGTCTCTATAAGCAAACTATCCTCAGAGGGAACAATCTCTAATAGATCCATACCTGGCTGAACAACTCCTCCCAAAGTTTTAACAAACAACTGTTTTATCGTGCCAGTTACAGGTGATTTAACTAAGCGGCGATCTACCTGGTCAACAATCGCTTGTGCCGACTCCTGCAAACGAGACAATTCTGACTTAACATCGTTGTACTCTGATTGCGCCTCACTTTTAAACGCAGACTCCTGAGCAGTTAACGTTTGCTCAAGCTCAACCAAAGAGGCTTGAATTCTCGGTGTAGATAATTTAACCGACTCTAGCTCACCTTCTAAGTCATTTGCCTGACGTTGCAACCTTAAAAGCTCAACCTGAGAAACAGCACCTTCAGCAACAAGAGGTTGTGTAAGATCCAACTCCCTTTTAAGCAAGCGATAACTACGGCTAAGCTGCCTAGCTCTTGCTGCTAATTCTGACAGTTCCTGCTTCTTTTGTGTAATTTGTTGCTGGATAACCTGACTACTGGCTAGATTTTCTCGCTGACGTGCAGCGTAGAGTGCTTTTTCTGCATAAACGGTTATCTCAGGAACAGACTTTAATAGCTGAGACTCAGGAAATGACTCGCCTTTGGCCTCCGCCCCCAGACGAGCGGCTTTTGCCTCTAGCTGGTACTGATTAACTTCTGACTCACGCAACGATGACGAAAAACCAACACCATCAAGACGTATTACCGACTCCCCACGTTTAACGATTTGCCCCTCCCTAACAAAGACCTCAGCGACAATACCGCCCTCTAAGTTTTGCACGAGCTGAACAGACCTTGACGGAATAACACGTCCTTCACCACGAGTAAATTCATCGATATCCGCAAATGCAGCCCATGCAACAATGCTGACAACAAACACCATGATCATCCAAAGCAACTGCTGACCACCACGAGGGGACTGATACAAAACAGCCGCCGCTGCCGATGACGCAAAGGATAAATCCTCCTCATGAATAGGTTTATTATCTTCAGGTGGAGGAATGGTAGAGCTAGGCTTGAGCGACACGGAGCTGACCTTTTTTTAGTGCATCAAGTACAGATTCTTTTTGCCCATCTGCGATGAGTTTGCCACCGTCAAGTACAATCACACGATCAACAAGTGATAGTAGCGATGTCTTATGTGTAACCAATACAACCGTTGAATCTTTTAGTGCTGTGGATAAATTCTGTTTAATTAATAACTCGGTACTATTATCCATACCGCTGGTTGGCTCGTCCATAAGGCACATAGATGGATTACCCAGCAAAGCACGTGCAATACCAATACTTTGCCTCTGACCACCAGAAAGCGCTTGACCACGCTCACCTACAGGGCGATCAAAGCCTAAGGGATGCCTATCAACAAACTCTTTAACACCTGCTATTTCGGCTATATTGAGAACATCGGCATCCTCGGTATTTGGGGCGCCGTACACAATATTTGACTTAACCGACCCGGCAAACAAAATAACATCTTGCGGGACATGCCCAATATGCGCTCGCAAATCTGCTGGATCTATTTGCTGGCTATCAATACCATCAAATAAGATGCTACCTTGCGTAGGCTGATAAAGCCCTAATAGTAATTTTTGAATGGTTGATTTACCTGACCCAATCCGCCCAATAATCGCGACTTTCTCACCAGGCTTTATAGTAAAAGATACGTTATCTAATGCTGCTTGCTTTTCTTCCGGGTAGTTAAACGTTACTTTATTAAAATGAATAGCCCCTTCAAAACTGGGACGTTTAACAAAGGGCTTTTCTGGATCACGCTCTTGTGTTTTTGCAACGATATCGTCAAGTGCAGATAACGCCGTTTTGGTTTGGTCGTAATTAACAAGTAATGTGGCAATTTGAGCAATTGGCCCTAACGCACGGCCTGCCAACATTACCGATGCAATCAGCGCACCCATGGTTAATTCTCGCTCTGCAATTAAATAAACACCCACAATAACAATAATTACATTAGCAAGCTGCTGAATAAAGCCGGAAAACAAAGTAACCGAGAGAGAGAGCATACGCATTCGCTGCCCCCAGTGCGCAATGTGTCCGACAGACTTCTCCCAAAGGCGCTGCAAAAACCCCTCTGCGCCCAATACTTTTACAGACTCCAGCCCCACAAGCGATTCTATGAGTACTGAATTTTTCTGAGCTGAGGCGACAAATGTCTGCTCGATCGCATTTTTTATTGGCTTTTGCATTAACAGGCTATAAATCAACGTGATAGGTATCGCTATAATAGGCACCCATACCAGAGGTCCACCCACATAATAAATAACCAGCAAAAACAAGAATATAAAGGGAATATCAACAAGCGCAGCAATACTGGATGAGGTATAAAAATTCCTGACACTATCGAATTCACGAAATTGACTAGCGAAGGAACCTATAGAGCTCGGCCGCTCATCATAACGAGTGCCTAAAACACGCTCATATAAAAAGCCTGAAAGGATAATATCTGATTTCTTGCCTGCAACCTCTATAAAATACCCTCGCAAGCCTTTAAGGACAATATCAAATAAATACACCACAAAAACGCCCACAGCAAGTACCCAAAGCGTCTCAATTGCTTGGTTGGGTACAACCCGGTCGTAGACATTCATCACAAATAAAGGGGTTGCAATGGCAAATAAATTGATGAAAAGCGAGGCAAACAGAACGTCGCGATAAATTCTCCAAGAAGATTTCATCACTGACCAAAACCAATGGTCCGTTTTTTTCTTAGATACTGAATCCTCAACCGAATCAAAGCGCAATTCTGCTTTCACATAGATACTAAAGCCTGAGTACAAGCGATTTAATTTGTCAAAACTAATTTCACGCTCAATATCCCCATCACTGGTAGTCTCGATGATGGTTGCACTATCCTTGACCTTATCAACACTATTTAAAACGACAGCTTTATTGGCTTTTAGCAGTAAAACTATCGGTAGGACAATCGTAGATATATCGGGTAAATCACGCCGAACCACTTTAGCCTCAAGGCCTGCACGTGTTGCTGCACGTACAAATAACTCGGGCGTCAGACGCTGATCAACTAAGGGCAAGCCTGATAACAGCGTTGTCTCAGAGCAAGGGGAATCTTTTAAGCGCGTCATTTGCAACAAACAAATCAACAGCTCGTCTCGCAACGTCGGAGTTTGGCCAGACGTATCTTTAACGACGGCCTCACCTATTGCTTCAGAGATTGTCGAATCCTCTTTGGATTCTTGCTGTGGCATTTAATCACTCCAAAAATAGATAGTTTTATTATAAGACTATGAATATACTGAAAATTTTAGTCTACTCTATAATAAATACAATATAGCAAACGTAACTCACGCCCTTATCCAAACGAGCGAAGCACCATGCCCTATATAAAGCGTAACTCTAACGGCTCCATTGACTCTCTAGGCTTAAGCCTAAGCGATGAACATCCCGAATATATTGCCGCTACGGACTATGAACTCATTGATTTTCTTTCGTTCAATAATGAAGCAGAGCTATCCATGCATGCTTTGGCTGAATCAGATAGAGATATTGCTCGCGTTACCGAAGATTTAATTCATCTACTTATTAGCAAAAATCTCATACTGTTTACAGAGCTACCGCCAGCAGTACAACAAAAAATACTCGGTAGAGAAAAGCTCCGCTCCAGTATCAGTGGCGATATCGATAATTTTTTAATTGACGATGAATCACTATAATACATACTTAACAAATTACATTAAGTTTTACCTGTAAACCATTAAAAAATTCAATTTTTTTCGTTTACGAGGGTAATTTGATGATTTTGAGGGCTTGGAAACATATATTGAAAACGACACCCCAGTAAAACATGTCACTAAAAGACAAAAAGTGACAATTTTTTACCTTAAACCTGCAAATACTTACATTTGAGTTTTCACCCGAAAAGCACCTAGGAGAATAGCAAATAAAGAACTCACTATGGCTGGCAAAGCACGCAAAATGCGCCTTAAGACAGTTGTAATAGATAGATCAAAAGCAATATAAATACTTCACTAGTTTCTATCAATGCGCCCACACAATCACCCACAAAACCATCGATGCGTTTTAACCAGAAACTACGCCAAAACAGCAACCATAAAAACAAGGTAGTAAATAGCAGTAAAAACCACCCAAATGGGAGAAGAACAAAGAAAAAGAAAGATACAGCAAGCAGCATCAATAACACTGTCATTTTTGGTATACATTTAACCAAGTCCAGTGCCAGCCCACTGGCTCTAGCATAGGGAGTAGTCGCTATATAACAGGATGCTAGTAGTCTTGACAGAATCAGCATGGTGACTAATGACAGCAATAGGCTATCCATTAATTGAGACAATAAAATCACCTTACTCAGCACAACCACAATTAAAACCACAACAGCCATAGGGCCTGCTCTGGGGTCTTTAAAAATAGATAGTATTTTCTCCTTGCGCTGTTTGTTGACATCACTTTTAGGCAATGAATGCGCTGCATATGCCGCATCCGCAGCATCCGCTAGACCATCTAGATGTATGGCCCCTGTTAACAAAACTGATAAAACCACGACAATAGTAGCCCCCACTAAAGGGGCCACACTATTTGGCAAGAGGGCATATATGCCATAAATAATACATGCTAACAACAAACCAACTAGTGGATAGTACATAACAGACAAGCTTTGATCTTTCTCGCTCCAATGGCTCGGTAAATATTTAGTAACCGGCAGGCTTGTCATTAAAGAAAGGGCCATACAAAAAGGTGTTAGATTATTTTTAAGCACTGGATGACCTATAAGAAATATAGTTTATATATTATGATTGAGTAGACGGTAATATTTTTTTTCACCATCATCGATAAGCTGTATCCGAGAAAAACATGCGTAAGGGATATCAAAATTACTTAAGTCTTGATAACTGACATTTAAACAATGTCCTAGCAACACTCTCATCACCCCTCCATGACAAACAAAAAGTAACCTCCCTCCAGCATGCTCCTTTACTGATGACTCGCAAGCTTCAATCACTCTCGCTGCAAAAACGTCAGCAGGCTCTCCCTCTGGGGGAGGCGAATTTACAGGGTCGTTAAACCATGCTTCGACATTATTTTGTTCTGAATTCCATACATCTTCAATGAGCTTTCCATCCCAATTTCCAAAACTAATTTCGGCTAAATTATTCTCAAGAAGTAAGAAAATATTTGTAGAATTGGATAACTGCCTTGCGAAAAGTGCGCAACGTTTTAATGGTGACGATACAATAGCTGCCCAATTCTCGTCGAACCTTTCAAGCTTGCTAAACATCTCTTGAAGACCTTGATCTGTTAAAGAATGATCAGTTAATTTACCTCGGTAACAAGCACCACCTTCGCATTCACCATGGCGCAGCAGCTCTATTGTCGTTGTCACAACTTCAGATTTTTTAATGCTTATATCCGGCATGTTTATGATTCGTTTTGTTAACTCTTTAAGCTATTAAAGTTCAATTCTTGATAGTCAACTGAGAAAAGGTTGCCATATTATTATGTAGAGACAGCGCACTTTTTAGCAAAGGTACCGCAACTGCAGCACCGCTACCCTCGCCTAATCGCAACCCCAAATCTAATAATGGGCTCGCTCCCAAAGCATCCAACGCAAGCTTATGTGCAGGCTCTGCTGAACAATGAGAGTATAACAGCCAGTCTCCTACACCTTTGTTGATTCTTACAGCAAGCAACGCAGCAGCTGTACAAATAAACCCATCGACCAAAACTGGGATTCCTCGTTGCGCACAGGCAATAAAGCTACCCGTTAGTGCTGCGATCTCAAAGCCACCTAAACAACGTAGTACATTATAGGGATCTGTTAAACTATTTTTATGTAGCTCAAGCGCTTGGTTCACAACATTTTTTTTATGAGCTAGCCCTGCGTTATCTATACCTGTTCCTGAGCCAACGGTCTGCTCTGGTGAGAGTGCTAACAAGGCTGAATATATTGCCGATGCTGATGTGGTATTAGCGATACCCATCTCACCACCAATAAATAAATCAGCCGTTACTTCTCCTACTACATTTTTACCGATATCAAGCGCGGCGGCTACCTGTTCAGACGACATAGCTGGCTCTTGTGAAAAATCTTTCGTTCCTGTACTTACAGGCTCATTAATTAACTGCGATTCATTTACAAGAGCGGAGGATAGCAGCGAAGCAGTACCAGTGTTTACTACTTTAAAATCTGCCTCTAAATCACTCGCCAGTACTGAAATTGCAGCACCTCCCGCTAAAAAATTAGATATCATCTGTACAGTTACATCTTGAGGAAATGCCGATACACCTTGACAACAAACTCCATGATCACCAGCAAAAACTCTTATAGATATGGCGTCTAAATGTGGACACAGTGAGGATTGCCAACCAGAAAACCTTTCTGCGATAAGCTCTAAATCACCCAAAGAGCCCGGAGGCTTTGTTAATGTTTTTTGATATGCCTTGGCCTGGCTTATCATATTGGCATCTATTGTTTTTACAGATTCTGTTAACCAAGAGTTCATATAAGTTCCTATTTTCATTCTTTTTGCAGATAAGGGCTTACTGTTTAAGGAATAAAGGAAGCCCTGCAACAACCAAAGAAACTTCATCGCATATTGACGCCAATTCTTGATGCAGCCATCCACTCTCATCAACGAATTGTCTCGACAACTCACCCATAGGAACAATACCGGAACCTACTTCATTACTCACTAACAAGATAGTTGCCTGAGATTTCTTAAAGGAATCTAAAAAAATCTCTTGATTAAGCCGCAGGCTATTTGACAGCAGGTTGTTACTTAACCATAAAGTCAGACAATCAATTAAAATACAATAGTTAGCACTATTGAATCTATCGATAGGCTCAGCAAGATTCATAGGCTCTTCAATAAGCGTCCAACTTTGATCTCTCCGGCTTGAATGCTGTTTTATACGCACACGCATTTCTTCATCATTCACCGTTGCGGTAGCAATATATAGCAGTTCTTTATTGTCACTTTTCGCAATATCTATTGCTTGCTTTTCTGCGTAGCTACTCTTGCCGCTACGTGCACCACCTAGTATTAATTTTTTTGTCATAGATAACCTTTTTAGTAAGATAACTTTTTAGCTATCAAGAATTCATGCATTAATAATCGACACCTTTTCGGGCTTTTATCCCTGCTTTAAATGCATGCTTTATTTCTTTAACCTCAGAAACAGTATCCATAATATCTTGTAATGCAGAACCACCACCTCTACCGGTTACCACAACACTTTGGCTTTCTGGCCGACTGAGCAACGCATCAACCACTATATTTTCATCAAGGTATTTATACGCAAGCATATAAGTTAATTCATCTAACACCACAAGATTGTAGCTTGCATCCTGTAGTAATGGAGTTACTTTTGACCATGTCTCTTCTGCTGCTGCTATATCAGCAGTACGATCTTGAGTATCCCACGTAAACCCGGTACCCATTTGATAAAAATAAACACCTGGACATTGGTTTTTAATATAAATCTCTTCACCCGAAAGCTGCTCTCCTTTAAGGAACTGGACAACTCCCACTTTATGACCATAACCTAAAGCTCGGAGAACCATACCAAACGCTGAACTAGACTTACCTTTACCATTACCGGTTAACAAAATGCTGACACCACGTTCTGTAGATGCTGCTTCAATACTAGCATCTACATTTTCTTTTTGTTTTTTCATGGCGGCTTTATGCTTTTCGTTTTTGCAACTCATATTGATAATACCTGATACTTGATTTTAATCGGCAAATTGTGCCATTAGAAAGCCTTATAGCTATCAAAGCTAGTTTAACAAGCCAGGGAAACTTGAATAAAAGGAAGGCATAGTGACAGTATATTGCTACCTGAAAATTACACACACCCCACTAAAGCAGATCACACTAGTGCCAATAAACCTCTGGACACACTTACTGCTTACCCCACGAGTAATATGCGCATAGAGATATGCTCATTACAATGGGTGAATGAGTCGAAAAGGAGTATAAGGAGACGTTTTTAAAAAGTCTAATGATGTTTAAAAAAGAAACTATGAATAGTGGGAGTATTCTACGACAGAATCAATATGATCTTGATAAAAGCCTTTACTTTTTAAGTAGCGTATCTGTTTAGAATACTCGGTAATATCTGTTGCACGCGCATCACCAAAACGCTTCACTTTGACAAAGCGCGCTCGCTCGAACCAATCGATAGAAAGTTGATCAAAGATGTTATCAGATAAGCTATCCTTTACACCTTTTGATCGTAGTGCCAGTTTAATTTTGAAAGGGCCATCACCTACATTGGCTCTTGAACGAATGTACATATCAGCGTAACGCTCGTCACTTTGATAATTTTTTGCCGCCAAGTGGTCGAGCAAGTGATTAACAACGTCTGATTTATATCCCTTACTAATCAAACGTTGATACAATTCAAGGCGCGAATACTCACGCCTTGCAAGGTAACGCAAAGCGCTATTCTCTGCTTTTGAATCTACCGCTGTAACCTCTTGCATAGACAACTCTACACTGTCACTACCTAATGAACGATGATCATGATCGCTCATTTTAATGACATTAGCAGGCATCTTAGAGGTAAACATTTACTTAGGCATCCTTACTAGCAGCAGTTAAGTCTGCAGGCATATCTACTACGTTATCTTCTGCCCCATTGTCTTGCGGTAAAAGTTTTTCACGAATAGCCGCTTCTATTTCTTCGGCCATTTCTGAACGCTCTAGTAAGAACTTACCAACATTTGCCTTACCTTGGCCAATCTTTTCACCTTTATAGCTATACCAAGCGCCGGCTTTATCGATTAGATTTAATTTAACACCTTGGTCAATAATCTCGCCCATAAGGTTAATGCCTTCACCGTACATAATTTGGAACTCGGCTTGCTTAAAAGGAGGGGCAACTTTGTTTTTAACAACCTTAACGCGTGTCTCACTACCAGTGACTTCATCACCATCTTTTACCGCACCTGTACGGCGTATATCAAGGCGAACAGACGAGTAAAACTTAAGTGCATTACCACCAGTAGTTGTTTCTGGCGAACCAAACATAACGCCAATTTTCATACGGATTTGGTTAATAAAGATAACCAAGCAATTGGCATTTTTAATATTGCCGGTGATTTTACGCAGAGCTTGAGACATTAAACGCGCCTGTAGACCAACATGATGGTCACCCATATCGCCTTCGATCTCAGCTTTTGGTGTTAATGCAGCTACGGAGTCAACGACTAGTACATCAACAGCGCCGGAGCGCACTAACATGTCAGACACTTCCAACGCTTGCTCGCCAGTATCAGGCTGAGAAATAATAAGGTCATCGACATTCACACCTAGTTTTTCGGCATATATTGGATCTAAAGCATGCTCAGCATCAATAAAAGCACAGGTACCACCGGTTTTTTGTGCCTCGGCAATAACCTGTAAAGTGAGCGTTGTTTTACCCGATGATTCAGGACCATAAATTTCTACAATACGGCCTCGTGGCAAACCACCAATACCCAAAGCGACATCTAAACCCAATGAGCCTGTAGAGATAGCAGGAATTTTTACATGCTCACGATCACCCATGCGCATTACTGTACCCTTACCAAATTGACGCTCAATCTGGCCAAGTGCTGCCTGTAATGCTTTATCTTTATTGGAATCCATAATTCACCTCAATCTTTGGGGTTGTTTCAAGTTGATCCTTAGTTTTGTCTATTTATCAGCGACTACCAACTTGAATAAGTTAACTGTTATCTTCGGGAAAGGACTATACAGTAAAAATACTGTATGAGCAAACAGTACTTGTATTTTATACAGTATTTTTTATTAATAACTTATTCAGCTCACTAATGGCAATAACAACAGCTTGAGATCTCACTGCCTCACGATCTCCTTCAAAACAATAGCACTTTGCCATTGTGTGGGTATTTGGTAATGCCCACGCGAGCCAAACGGTACCGACAGGCTTATTTACTGCACCACCACCGGGACCTGCAATACCACTGACAGCAATACCTACATTGGCTCCTGCTTGCTCACAGGCACCCTTAGCCATAGCAAGCACCACAGGCTCACTCACTGCGCCGTGTTTATCTAGAAGTGATTCTTCAACATTAAGTTGTTGTTGCTTAGCCGCATTACTATAGGTAATAAAGCCTTGCTCAAACCATTTTGAGCTACCCGCTACCGAGGTAATTGCTGCAGCAACACCACCGCCCGTACAGGACTCAGCTGTCGTGACTTGCCACTGATTACCAATGAGTAATTCACCCAAATTAGCTGCTAAATTATTGAGCTTGCCCATTTACGTTTCTACATATTGTTGTGAAAAACCATGGGTAAAGTATATAAAGGAAAGGCAGTGCTAGACTACCTTTTTTTCATGCTTGCTAGCACCTTTTCTACCGCTTCGAGATGTTCTGGGTTGTTATGGCACATCCCCTGAAAGCAGGCACAAATATCGAGAAAGTCTTTTAACTCTAGGCGCTGGGCTAGCTTCATCTGGCGCTTGGTTAAACGTAGAGCCGTAGATGGCTGTGTAGCAATGCTTTGTGCTAGCTCATTAGTTTTTGTTAGCAGCTGGTCCGGCTCGACGACATTTAAGACTATACCCAAGGCTAATGCCTCATCCGCTTTAATGGTACGACCGGTAAAAGTCAGTTCCGCCGCTTTTTGATAGCCAATTAAGCGCTGCAAAAACCAAGCACCACCATCACCGGGTGTAATACCCAAATTAATAAAGGTTTCACCCATCACTGCCTTGCTTGATGCTATACGTAGGTCACACATATTAGCAAGATCAAAGCCTGCGCCAATAGCTGCGCCATTAATAGCAGCTATAACAGGCACCTCGGCATTGTGTATTGCAAGAGGAATACGTTGAATACCATTACGATAGTGGTTTTGTACTTCTTCGACATCACCACCAAAGGCTCCTTCGCGGCTTTGCATCTCTTTAATGTTACCCCCCGCAGAAAAAGCAGAACCCGCACCAGTAATTATCAAAACAGAAACCTCAGCACTTTGATTTACCCATGCAATTGTCTGCTCTATATCGTCAACCAAATGCGTACTCGTTAGCGCATTACGTACATCATGCCGATTCATTGTTAGGGTCGCGACTTTATTATCTAAGGTCAACAATGCATCAACTAGTTCGGGCTGTTTCATGGGATATGCCTTTTAAATATTTTGATAATTTTTAAGCGTTTAACCTTCAGCCAAGATTACTCTGGCATCAACAATCGCATAATTTTTGGGATAAGCAATAACAGGATTTAAATCTAACTCTGCAATCTCTGGATATGCAGTAATCAGTGAAGAAATTTTTAATAGCAAGTCGATAATTGCAGCTCGATCAACACCTTGATTACCACGCACGCCCTCTAAAACCTTCTTTGCTTTAATACTATCCAGCATACTCTCTGCATCGTAGTGGCTCAATGGAAGTTTTCTGAACGTCACATCCTTTAAAACTTCCACAAAAATACCGCCTAAGCCTAGCATCAACACTCGACCAAAAATAGGATCATCGACCATACCAATAATAATCTCGACACCTTTTTTAGCCATTGGCGTAATTAATACACCCGCAATATCAGCCTTGTCGTTGTAAGCTTTTGCATTTACTATAATATTGCTATAGGCATCACTATATTCATCTAATGTTCGCAAACCTAGCTTTACGCCACCCGCATCAGATTTATGCAAAATATCCTTTGAGACTATTTTCATAGCCACTGCTTGATCTTTAAATCGAATAAAAGCTTCTTTAAGTTGATTGCTATTTTTTACAATTACCTCATCTGACAATTCAATGTCATGGTTTTTTAAAAGCGTTTTAGCCTCATTTTCAAGTAGCATATCACCATTGTGACTACGCGCCTGTTTGATAAGCGCCACACTTGCTAGCAAGGTATTCTTTTCAATCGTAAGTGTATTAGATGGATGCTTAATCGACTCTAAATATACACCACGGCTACATAGAGCGCGTACGGCCGATACTGCAATTTCTATCGAAGCATAAAAAGGGATACCCGAAATTCTTAGCACCTGTAATGCTTGAGTTTTAATCGAGCTATAAAGACTATGAACAATCACTGGCTTGCCATGGCCTTGTGCGATACTGGCAATGTTTTTTGCCGTCTCTATTTCGATTCCCTTTAAGCTTTCGCCAAAGCGTGCCGCATAGCCGCCAAACATACCGACAACTAATACTATATCGACATTTTTATCACTCAATAAAATATCAATACAATGTGCAAATAAAGAAGGATCTGCATCGGTACTACCTGCAACATCAATCGGATTATTTACTGTTGCCTGTGGCCATAAAATATCGGCTAAAGTATCTTTAGTTGCCTCCGCAAGCACTGCAAATTCTAAATCATTTTCAATAATACGATCAGCAGCAATAGTTGCCTGCCCACCCCCATCGGCCAATATTGCAACACGCTTACCTTTTGCAGGCAACTGTAACTCTAACGCCTCTGCAACAGGCAAAAGAAGGTCAGAACGCTCAACAACGACAACGCCCGACTGCTCTAGCACATCTACTGTCATTGCATAGCTACCTGCGAGTGCACCGGTATGCGAACTTGCAGATTGAATACCCGCCTCGGTACTACCCGACTTATAAACAATGACTGGTTTATTGGGTGTTACTTCTTTTGCTGCCGTTAAAAAATCCTCGCCATTATTAAAACCTTCAATATAAAAGGCAGCCACTTTGGTATTTTTATCTTTACCTAAAAAGCGTAAATAGTCACTAAAACCCACATCGATTTGATTACCCGGCCCCACATAACAACTGAATCCCAAATGACCATTTGCTTGTGCTTCTAAAGCCAGTGACAACAACATATTACCCGACTGACTGATAAACCCAATATGTCCAGGCTTAACGCCTTGTAAACCCAATAAATTAATCTGTTTATACAGGTTAAAAAAACCCGATGTATTTGGTCCAATCAAACGTACATTGTATGACAACGCAATAGATTTAATCTGCTTTTCTAAACGCTTACCTTCCGTACCCATTTCCCCAAACCCACTCGCTAAGATGACCACACCTTTCACTTTTTTTTCACCTGCATCAGCAATGACACGGGGTACAACTTTAGCAGGAACACAGGAAACCACTAGGTCGACATCATCAGGAATACTCGCTAGAGTATCGTAGCAAGCAAGGTTTAAAATGTGATCTGCATTGGGATTTACAGGATAGATCGCTCCAGAAAAACCGTCATCTATTAAGGCTTTTGTCGCATGGTAACCACGCTTAGTTGTATTATTTGATGCCCCTACTACTGCGATGGAACGTGGCTCTAGTATATGATGTAAAAAATTCGACATAGTTTTTATCTGAACTTAAAAATTCTTTATTTAGATGTGTAGCTTTTCATTTATTTACCTGTAAAAACAGGCGAGCGTTTTTCTACAAAAGCATCGATACCCTCTTGCCAATCCTTAGTTTGCATACAACTAACAATGCTTTCTAATTCGGTATCTAAACATCCACGGAAGCCTTTAGCATTTGGATTATTTAATTGTTGCTTGGCAAACATCATAGATAACGGCGCTTTACTTGCAACAAGGTTTGCAAATACATTCACACTCTCTTCAAACATCTCATCAGGGAGTACATCAACAGCTAGACCAATATTTTTTGCCTCTTTCCCGTCAATTTTTTCGCCAATAAAAATCAGGCGCCGCGCTTGTGTTAAACCAACAATATTAGGCAAGATATGAGTAACTCCACCACCTAAAAAAGTCCCTATACTAATTTCTGGAAAACCTATTTGTGCGCTCTGCGCCATTAATATAAAGTCAGCTGCAACGGCCATCTCGGCACCAGCACCCAAAGCATAACCATTAACCGCTGCAATAACAGGCTTTTTACATTCAAAAATACGCCGACAAACGTCGTTAGCCAATTGCAAGTAATCCTTCTTCTGCTCAAGGCTTCGCGCACCTGACTCATGTTCTTTCATATCTGCGCCTACACAGAATGCACGGCCTTCTCCGCGCAAAACAATGGCGCGAATATTATTGTCTTTTTCAGCACTATCAAGGCAGGCCAGAACATCTCGGTACAACTGCTCCACGACTGCATTTAGCCGGTGCGGACGGTTAAAACATATCTCTGTAATATTATTTTTTGTTGTACAAACGACAGTCTCTAAAGTTTTAACAGTTGCCATCATCTAAGCCATTAGCCTCTAATAGATATTTTTTATATTCTAATAAATAGTAAAACCACTCAACTGAAATAGTATTAAGAAATAACCAACCTAAGGCAAACGACTTTCTTTTCGACAGCATGAAAAAATCTCATAGGTAAATTTAAAAAAGCAGATATAGGCAAAAAAAGAGAACAAGAAAACAAATAATCAAGACCCAAAAGGGTATAAGAAAAGGCATAATCTTAACTAAAGTTATAAAGGGTTTAGCGCTGGCTATAAATCAATTAAATTCGCTATTTTATTACACCATAGGGTGCTATATTAGAAAAACAGCAGTTAAGACTTATTTAGCTTACTGGCTATTCTTGACAATAGAATGCCCTTAACAAACATAATTTTAGCGCTGTAGTTAGTCGTACTATGACGTGTGATTAAACTCTTTCTGAGATCATTTTTTTGAGAGCAACGATCTGTTCATAATCGACTTATTAAAAGGAAGTATTATTAAAAAGAGGGTTTGAAAGTGCTCGACTGTTTACTTTTCTACAATTAAGTAGGCAGCAATTTAAAAACAGATATTCAATCTATCAGCTAACAATAATAGGGTTCTTATGTCTTTTAATACAAAACTAATCAAAAATAAATTAGCCACGGTAATTTTTTCAAGTAGCGTTACGATTGCCGCTTCATTTTCTGGTTCTGCTTTTGCTGCAGATAAAACCTTTGTGACTATCGGGACTGGTGGCCAGACAGGTGTTTATTATGTAGTCGGCGGGTCAATCTGCCGCTTAGTCAATAAAGAGACTAAAGCACATGGTATCAAGTGTACTCATACAACCGGCGGCTCCGTTAAAAATATTAATGGTATTCAAGCTGGCGACCTTGATATGGGTGTTGCTCAATCTGATTGGCAGTATCATGCCTATAATGGTACAGCGCCTAAGCAATTTCCCAATGGCGCCTATAAAGATTTACGTGCGGTCTTCTCTGTGCATGGCGAACCGTTCACTGTTGTGGCTCGAAAAGACTCAGGTATCAATTCATTTGCAGACCTAAAAGGTAAGCGTGTTAACGTTGGCAACCCAGGATCTGGGCAGCGCGGTACCATGGAAGTCGTGATGGATAAGATGGGCTGGACAATGGATGATTTTAAATTAGCTTCTGAGCTTAAATCTTCTGAGCAAGCGCAAGCACTATGTGACAACAATGTAGATGCCATTATTTTCACAGCGGGTCATCCAAATGGTTCTATTAAAGAAGCAAGCACTTCTTGTGATGTAAAACTTGTCAACGTAGGCGGCCCTGTTATTGATAAGCTAGTATCCGATAACGCTTATTATGCGACAGCCACCATCCCAGCCGGCATGTACAAAGGCACAGATGTGGATGTCACTACCTTTGGTGTGGGTGCGACGTTTGTTAGCTCTACATCTGCAAGTGAAGAGACAATCTATCAAATGGTGAAATCTGTTTTTGGTAACTTTAAGCGTTTCAAAAAGCTGCATCCAGCATTTAACAACCTAAAACAAGAAGACATGATTGTTAATAATCTATCTGCTCCTCTTCATGACGGTGCGGTTAAATACTACAAAGAAGCAGGTTTAATCAAATAACCAATGTAAATACACTGGGCAGTATTTCTGCTGCCCAGTTTGAATCTCTACGTTATATTGACTGATATCAATATAGCGGTTTTCCCTCTATAAAATTAGATAAGAATAATAATATGCTCTAGTAGGTACTTGTTAACGTCTGCGCTTTAGCGCATGACTCTCTTAACACTAGCAATTTACTTATGCATACAATTGAGGATCGGTCATGAGCGAATCAACTCAAAATCAACAAGCCAGCAGTGCTGAATTAGATGAACTAGTCGCCTCTTCAGACACCGGTGGTCGCAACCCAACCGGCCCTATAGGTAAGCTACTCGCAGGTGTTGCCCTCACCTGGGCTCTTTTTCAAATATGGATAGCCTCTCCACTTCCGTTCATTCTGGGCGTGGGAGTATTTAATGACACCGAGGCCAGATCTATTCACTTGGCTTTTGCCATTTTTTTAGCCTTTACGGCATTTCCGGCAGGCAAAAAATCGCCTAGGCACTATGTACCTACCATAGATTGGATACTGGCTTTCGTCGCTTCGGGCTCTGCTGCTTACTTATATATTTTTTATGAATCGCTTTCTAACCGCCCTGGCAACCCTAATGCCATTGATATTGCGGTTGCCTGCATCGGTATTACGCTTTTATTGTTAGCCACGATTCGCTCCTTAGGCCCGCCACTAGCGATTGTTGCTTTGATTTTTTTACTCTACTGCTTTGGCGGTCAAAGTATGCCTGGGATTTTGGCCTGGAAAGGCGCCTCTTTTGGTGCCGTAGCCGACAACCAGTGGATATCTACCGATGGTGTATTCGGTGTACCCTTAGGCGTGTCTACCAAATTTGTATTTCTATTTGTATTGTTTGGTGCCTTATTAGATAAAGCCGGCGCAGGTAATTATTTTATTAAAATTGCCTTTGCAAGCCTCGGGCATTTACGCGGTGGGCCTGCAAAAGCTGCCGTTGTTGCATCAGCAATGACAGGCCTGATTTCAGGCTCCTCTATTGCCAATGTGGTCACAACGGGTACGTTTACTATCCCAATGATGAAGCGCGTCGGGTTCTCCGCAGAGAAAGCGGGTGCCGTTGAAGTGGCCTCGTCGGTCAATGGCCAAATTATGCCACCGGTCATGGGGGCAGCCGCATTTTTGATGGCCACCTCTTTGGATATGGCGTATTTTGATGTCGTAACACATGCTTTTCTACCTGCACTCATCTCTTATATCGCCCTTGTTTATATTGTGCACTTAGAGGCAATGAAAGCGGATCTCAAAGGTTTGCCACGTCGCAGTGAACCTAGCCCTTTCTTGGTATTTATCTTTAAATTTTTACTCGGGTTTGCCGCAATATCGGCAGTCGCTTTTGCTGTTTATTTTGGTCTGGGTTGGTTAAAGCCTGTTGCCGGTGATGCGGCAAGTTGGATTGTCGGACTGTTGCTAGCGATTGTCTATGTCTGGTTAGCAAAAAGCTGTGCGAAATATCCGGACCTTGAAATTGATGATCCAAATGCTTCTATTGTTGAACTACCTGAACTTGGGCCTACGGTGAAATCTGGCTTTCATTATATTTTGCCCGTGATTGTTTTGGTTTGGTGTTTAATGGTTGAGCGTTTAAGCCCTGCTCTTTCTGCTTTTTGGGCAACCGCACTAATGATAGTGATTCTGTTGACACAGCGCCCACTGTTTGCCTTTTTCAGAAAACGTAGTGATACGAAAGAAAAATTAGCGCAAGGATTTAACGAGCTGATTGATGGCTTAATCTCTGGCGCGCGCAATATGATTGGCATTGGTATTGCCACCGCAACAGCAGGGATTATCGTTGGTGCAGTTTCTCTCACAGGTGTTGGCCTGGTATTAGCAGAACTGGTTGAAATTTTATCGATGGGTAATGTAATGCTAATGCTATTACTTACCGCAGTACTTAGCCTTATATTAGGCATGGGATTACCTACCACCGCTAACTATATTGTTGTGTCGTCACTATTGGCCCCAGTTATTGTGGAATTAGGTCAGCAAAACGGCTTAATCGTGCCACTGATTGCTGTGCACTTGTTTGTATTTTACTTCGGCATTATGGCCGATGTGACTCCCCCTGTTGGTTTGGCATCCTTTGCAGCCGCCGCGGTATCTGGCGGAGATCCAATACGGACAGGCTTTGTTGCATTCTTCTATAGCTTGCGAACGGCTGCGCTGCCATTTTTGTTTATCTTTAATACAGACTTACTTCTCATTGATGTTACTTGGCTGGAGGGGATCTTTGTCTTTATCGTGGCGACGGTAGCTATACTGGTATTTGCTGCAGCCACTCAAGGCTTCTTCTTTGCACGTAATCGCTGGTATGAATCAATGTTGTTGCTACTGATTGCATTTACGCTGTTCAGACCTGGGTTTTGGATGGATATAGTCTCTCCTCGTTATAATGTTGTCGCGCCGGAGGCTATTGAAGAAACACTGAAAGATACACCAGCGGGAGCTGAGATGCGCTTTACTGTACTAGGTGAAGGGAGTGCCGGTAAAGAGCGTGAATTTGTGATTCTGTTGCCCGTTGGCGAAGGAGAAACTGCAACTGAGAAGCTTGAGAGCTCTGGTTTAACGATATTAAAAAATGATGACGGTCAATATGTCGTGGATGATGTAGGTTATGATAGTGCAGCACAGGCGGCTGGTCTAGATTTTGATCAACAAGTCCTAAAGGCTTGGGTACCTGTGGATCATTTACCTAAACAGTTAATGTATATTCCAGCGATCTTGGTCTTGTTTTTTATCGTGATTGTACAACGAAAGAGATACAAGGTAGGTAGTGATAAAAAGTCTGACTCACTAAATCCAGATTCAATAAGTAGCACTTAGATTACTGAGTTGGTCTGTGTTTTTAAGCTCTACTATTATTGAAATCAATATAAAGTCGCTGTTTGCGAAGAATAGCTTGCAGCGCTTTCTAGTAGACAAAACTAGGAGATAAAAATGTTCAAAAAAGTACTAGTACCTGTTGATTTACAAGAGACTGAATATTGCTTAGGTGCCCTGAAAATTGCCTTAAGAGAAGTGAAAGAGCATGGTAGCGAGTTACATATTATCACTGTAATCCCTGGGTATAGTAACGCTATCGTCTCATCATATTTTAGTGAAGAAGATCACAAAGCGAGCCTTAAGAAAGTAGCGCAATCTTTGCTAGATTTTGTGAAGTCCAATGTCGATGATGAGATTAAGCCAATGCTTAAAGTTCACGATGGTTCAGCGTCTGAAGAAATTAATCGTTACGTACGAGATAACGGGATTGATTTAGTGGTAATGCGTGCACACCAACGCGGCAAGGTCAGTGAGTTTTTACTCGGTTCGGTAGCTTCACGCGTGGTTGAACGAGCGCATTGTTCAGTTTTCATTCTGAAAGATTGAATTCGCTCACGCTCTAATGACACCTTCAATGAGTGCCTAGAATAGGCACTCATTTTTAAGAAGCATACCCTAGCCAGACTCTTACTAAAGCGGATTAAGCTATAAAAGTATTCGGTATTTTCTTACTGTGCGTTAGGTTTTGAGCAACTTTAACAAATTCGAATTTAATAAGTATTGAAACCGTGCAATCAGTGCACCTATGTTCTCGCAGGTAATTCTAATAATAAACATACCTTTGAAAACTAGAAAAACAAAGATACTTTAGTATTATAGACTTGCTATTCTAAGGTATAACTTTAGTTATGGCTCATACACCAAAACTCTTCAAGCATTAAAAACAATACTCACTTAGAGTGCCAAAAGGTACAGAAAACACGAAAATAACAAGCTATTTCCTTTTATCGAGGATAGCGATATGCTGCTATCAACAAAACTAGAATAAACACCGTGAAAAGACATCTTCCCCCCCTAAACGCGCTGCGCGTATTTGAAGTTGCCGCTAGAACTGAAAGTTTTAGCAAAGCTGCCGATATATTGTTTGTTACTCAAAGTGCCGTTAGTAAGCAAATTCGTCTGCTAGAGAAGCATTTGGGCACTGTTTTATTTGAACGGCATGGCGGGATGGTGATGCCTACCAATGAAGGCAGGCAATATCTAGCTGTTATTTCCAAGGCCTTAGATACTATAGAGTTAGGCTCGGAAAAATTTTATAGCAATCAGAAAAAAGAAGTATTGACTATAAATATAGCGCCCTCACTAAGTGCCTTATGGATGTTTTCGAGAGTTAATGACTTTCATATGCTGCACCCCGATATCGTCTTGCATATAAACTCGGCTGACGACGAAATAGATTGGCATAAAAATGATATTGATGTTGCTGTACGCTGCCTACCTAATGATAAAAATCACGCAAATGCGGAGTTACTTTTACAAGAGCACTTGCTACTGATCGCAACAAAACAACAACTAGAGTCAAATCCGATCAACTGCATAGCTGACCTAGAGCGTCACCAATGTATATCATTGAATAATCGACCCCAGTTATGGGGGGAATTTTTCGAGCAACACCAGCTCGACAGAACCAAATTAACCAGTAGTTTTGGTTGTGAGCATTTTTATATGGTCATTCAAGCCACATTAAAGCATTTAGGCATAGGATTAGTCGCAGATTTTTTGTGTAACGACTACGTAGAGCAACAAGAGCTAGTTAATCCATTAGGCATTCGCTTAGCTAGCAATTACGGCTACTATCTTATTATCCCACCCCACAAAAAGGACCAAAAGAAGGTAATAAGCTTTACCAATTGGCTCAAAGAAGCCCTGCATTAACCCAACTGTTGGATTATTCGATTTATTTTTTAATAACTGTCATTAGTTATTTTAGAGATGATCACCAGAACTTATCTTCAAAGGGCTGCTCAAACAGGCATCATTCACTCTTTGAGATACCCAAAATGAAGTTAAAAATTATTGCCCTGCTATTTACAACAACAACAGTTTTTACTGCTGCTTGCTCTACAGGCCATCACTCTGCTACGAGCCACGAGGTACTCTACGACAATGGGCTTTACCAAGATATCGGAAATAAGTATTTATTAGAATAATGTTTTATACTAGACCTTTTAATACACACCATAGATTTATTACTGATACCTACTCGCCCTCCGACAACAGTTAACTTTAAACTTCTGATCACCCAGTGATTTTAAGCACTCCGTAACGTATACTTTGTTATCAAAAAATTATAATGATACTAAAGCTCACTACTCTATGAAAAACCCTATCTTTGATTTGTTGCTTAACTTTAATGGCACCATTAATCGCAGGGCTTATTTAGCAGCCATTGTTTTAGTCTTGGTTACCATTGGGATATTACAGGCATTACTCTCATTTAATATTTTAAGTACGCATATAGCACATTCGCAACTCTATAGTTCAGAGGAAATAGTTGCCCACCATATTTTCGACAACCTAGTATGGGTATTCACACCTACATTAGTACCCGCTCATTTTTTAATTTTTTATAGCATCTTAGTTGCCACGGTCAAACGCTCTAGAGCACTCGAACTGCCGAAAGCCCTTACTATTACTCTTATTGTTATCAACTCCTGCTTTTTTAGCCTTTTATCAAAAATTCATCTAATTATTAATTATATTTTAAATACAAATAACGACACACAACCGTATTTAATGAGTCAAGAATCTGTTTTTTACTTATCATTAGCAATATTAATTTTAGGCCTATTGATAAACTGTTTTTTAATTTTTAACAACAAGGGAAAGTGTAGCAGCTCGAGCATTAATGCAGCACTAATGCAAAGAAAATTCGATAAAGAGAATAAATTTCACAATCAATTTAGTTATTTATTTTTTATCGGAAGACTAATACTCATTAACACATTAATAGTATCTACATTAGCTTTATCGATTTATCTTTTTCAAGATCTATTTAAGGATATGATAGATGATATTTTTCGTAACAAGGAAATAGTAATTCTTTCTATTGTAGTCATTTACAGCACTATTTTTTTGGGATTATATCTATACGCCACTACAAAGCGGCTAAATGATGCAGGTTATAAAACATACATTCTTGTATGCTATATCATTTTTATTATTTTCATCTCTGGGCTATTTACGTATATTGTTAACTTGTCCAGTTTAACAACTCAATTTTTGTCGCTATTTTTAGGCATATCAAAGTTTATTGTTAACATAGTAGTCTCAAGCCAAATAATACCCTTTTTACTCAGTAGCAATCATAAAAATGAACCTGCTAAAAGCGATTAAGTAGGTAGGGGGTCTCGTCAAAAGACTGCGTGGAATTATTAATATAATGACCAATTAGTGCTGCCGTTGCTAATGAATGAGACCAACCCAACATGCCATGCCCGGTATTTACCAACAAATTCTTATACATTGTTTTACCCACGATAGGTAAGCTGTCTGGGGTTACAGGGCGCAAACCACACCATTCATCTAATACAGTATCGTATTCACCTACTGTTGGCATAAATGCTTTAGCCGCTGTTAGCATATGCTTAATTCTTTGTGGTTTTACTTGAGTACTATAGCCTGAGAACTCTGCAAAACCTGCAAGACGTAGCCTGTCACCTAGCTTACAAAATACCATCCTATTTTTAAGATCTGTTATAGATACATCTGGGCAATATTTCGTCGCAGGAACTGTCACGCTGTATCCTTTCATTGGATATACAGGTATGTGGATATTAATACGTTTAAGAAAATCAGCACTTTGAGCACCTAAACAATTCACATATATGTCTGCGCTTAGGCTAATACTGCTTTGATCACTTTGCTTTATAATCCGTAATGACGTTATGTTTTCGACGTCATGTTCAACGCCTTTAATTTCATGCTTGCCTAATAGTTTTACATCATAATTTTTTTGCAAGTAGCTCATTAGACTACAACAGAACTTATAACAATCACCAGAGTCTTCTTGCTCATCCCATAACGCACCAACAACACTGCTATTACTTGCTAGTGCCGGAATATTTTTAATTAACTCAGAACGAGACCACTGTATAGAATGATTACTTTTTGCTGCATGCTCTAAAGCCACTGCATCAGAATACACATTTAATTTCCCAGCATCTCCTTGATAATCGAAATTAATTTCTGAATCATTATCCATAGCTAGAATTTTACTTAATTCAATCCTTGTTTGCCTCCCAAGTGCCAGCATAGCCTTAGTCGATATCGCTGCTTGCTTAGCAGAACAAGCCGATAAGAACTTTAACCCCCAACGATAAAAATCGAGGTTAATGCATGGGTAAATCTTGAAAGCGGGTTCAAGGCCTAACAATATTCTAGGAAGCTGTTTTAATACACTAGGGGTTGCGATGGGTGACTGATAGTTATAAGAAAGCTGACCTCCATTGGCAAAACTTGCGCCCTCGGAGACTCTAGCTCTATCAACGACTATAATTTCGTGCCCTTGCTTAGCAAGCACGTAGGCACTAGTAATACCGGCAATACCCGCACCTAAGATGGCTATTTTCATAACATTCCTATTTTATGCTTTTTATAAAAGCGTACTGTTATATAGATAGAGGGGTACACACTGAGAATATATAATAAATATAATGCCAATCAGACATTGCCCACCACTACTCTCAGCGCGTAAAATGGCTCGCTTATCTACGGCTCTATAATACTTCTACATTCTACTATTTATTAAAAAATAATAAGCCATTTTATGACAACACCAAAACCCAGCCCCGATCACACACCCATGATGCAACAATACTTAAAGATTAAGGTTGAGCACCCTGATGAATTGGTGTTCTATCGGATGGGAGATTTCTATGAGTTATTTTTTGATGATGCTAAAGAGGTGTCTGAGTTACTCGACATTACACTGACTGCTCGCGGCAAATCTGGCGGTGAGCCTATACCTATGGCGGGTGTACCTTACCATGCTGCTGAAGGTTATTTGGCCAAGCTAGTACAGCTGGGCAAATCAGTGGCAATTTGTGAGCAAGTAGGCGATCCGGCTACCAGTAAAGGCCCTGTTGAACGTAAAGTTATGCGTGTGGTGACTCCTGGCACCATAACTGATGAAGCATTGATGCAAGCAGGGCGCGACAATTTATTAGTTTGTGTTAACCATGAGGCACAAAGGGATTGTTATGGCATTGCTAGCTTAGATATTGGTAGCGGCCGCTTTGATATTATTGAAATCATCGGCGAAGACGCATTAGTTGCTGAATTGGAGCGCCTTAATCCAGCTGAGCTTCTAGTCACCCAAGCGCTTGAAAACCAGCAATTCTCTGATATCTACGCTAGCGTCAGGCACAGAGCAGCTTGGGAGTTTGAGCTAGATACCGCCGAGCGCCTATTGTGCGAGCAATTCGCCACAAAGAGCTTACAAGCCTTTGGCTGTGAAGGGCTACCTATTGCCCTGGGAGCTGCAGGTTGCGTACTTGCTTACGCACAAGAGACTCAACGTACATCACTACCCCATATTACTCGCATACAAGTAGAGGATCGTGATGAAGCAGTCACTATGGATGCGGCAACTCGCCGCAACCTAGAGATAGATACTAATCTTACGGGTGGCGAAACTAACACTTTATTTGAGCTATTAAATACCTCAGCCACCTCGATGGGCAGCCGCTTATTGTGTCGTTGGCTAAATAGGCCTTTGCGCCAAAAGCACACCCTCGAACAACGCCAACATGCGATTAGTACCTTACTACAGGATTATCGTTTCGAGACGCTCAAAACACCATTGAAAGTCATTGGAGATTTAGAGCGAATATTAGGCCGCATTGCACTGCGCTCTGCTCGTCCAAGAGACTTATCACGCCTGAGCTTATCCCTTGCCGTCTATCCTCAAATACAAAGCTTATTGGCAGAGTTTTCGACAGAGTTAAATACATCGGCTAGGTTAAGCGAGCTATCTAATGAGATTAGCACTTTCCCACAATTAGTGGATTTACTAACAAAAGCCATTATAGAAAGCCCTCCCGTTGTCATTCGCGATGGAGGCGTCATTGCCGAAGGATACGATAGCGAACTCGATGAGTTGCGAAACTTAAGTAGCAATGCAGGTCAGTTTTTAATTGATTTAGAAACACGCGAAAAGGAACGTACGGGTATTAACACCTTAAAGGTTGGCTATAACCGTGTGCATGGTTACTATATCGAAATTAGCCGTGCGCAATCTGATAATGCCCCAATCGATTATATTCGCAGGCAAACCCTCAAGAATGCCGAACGTTTTATCACACCTGAATTAAAAGAATTTGAAGATAAAGCCCTCTCTGCAAAAAGTCGCGCACTCAGCCGAGAGAAAGCACTCTACGAAGAGCTGGTTGAAAAAATCAATGAGCACTTACATACCCTGCAAACCTCTGCTAATGGTATATCTGAACTTGATGTACTGAATACACTGGCTGAACGCGCCGATGCCCTGAACCTTTGCTGCCCGCAACTGAGCGATAAACGAGGTATAACAATAGAGGCCGGTCGCCACCCTGTGGTTGAGCAAGTACTACAAAAAAACTTAAACAATACTACTCCCTTCGTTCCTAATGATGTTGCTCTAGGTGAAACAAGCAATGCTGAAAGCCCGCGTAATATGCTTATTATTACCGGACCCAATATGGGCGGTAAATCAACCTATATGCGCCAAACAGCATTGATTACATTACTTGCGCACACGGGTAGTTTTGTCCCCGCACAGCAAGCTAATATCGGTATCGTCGATCGCATTTTTACCCGCATAGGCTCGTCAGATGACCTCGCCGGTGGACGCTCCACCTTTATGGTAGAAATGACCGAAACCGCGAACATTTTACAAAATGCTACCGAACGCAGCTTGGTCTTAATGGATGAAATCGGCCGCGGTACAAGCACCTTTGATGGGCTCTCTCTTGCTTGGGCATGTGCGCATTATTTAGCAAAAGATATAAAAGCATTGTGTTTATTTGCCACCCATTATTTTGAAATTACCAGCCTGCCAGAGCAATGCCCAGGTGTATGCAATATGCATTTATCGGCCACAGAACATAACGATAGCATTGTATTTTTGTATCATATAGAGGAAGGCCCTGCCAGCCAGAGTTATGGCTTACAAGTGGCCAAATTAGCTGGAATACCCCATACGGTAATTGATGACGCAGGCCATCAGTTGCATTTACTCGAGAGTGGCAAACATCCTCACAGCAGCGTTCAATTAGACGCTCAACAAGATAAAGAAAGTCATACTATTACCAGCACTAGCCACACAAAAGTACAACAACCTCAACAAGCGGAGCTGTTTATCAGTGCAACTAACCCCGCGATAGAAGCCTTAGAAAAAGTCGATGCCGATGATTTAAGCCCTAAACAAGCCTTAGAGTTAATTTATCACTTAAAAGAATTAGCAAAATAATGGTTTCGTTACTATTATTGTGCTGATTAGGTTTATACAGCAATATAAAAACTGTTAGAATGCCAGCCAGAATTAAGGTATTAATATTTTATATCAATAACATATTTCTTATAGCTTTAAGCTTATAGCAATTTGTTATTTAGAGTTGAACATGAGATCAGAGGAGCTATGCCACTATGACATTTGTTGTTGGCGATAATTGTATTAAATGTAAACATACTGACTGTGTAGAAGTATGCCCGGTTGACTGCTTCTATGAAGGCCCGAACTTTCTGGTCATTCATCCTGACGAATGTATTGACTGCGCATTGTGCGAACCAGAATGTCCTGTTGATGCTATTTTTTCTGAAGACGAATTACCCGAAGGGCAAGAGACGTTCTTGGAGCTCAATGCTGAACTTGCCGAAGTTTGGCCAAATATTACTGAAAAAATCGATGCGCCAGAAGATGCCGAAGAATGGGATGGTGTAGAAGATAAATTACAATATTTAGAGCGCTAAAAACCTTCCTTTTAAGATCGCTTTAATATTTTATATCAGCCATAAAAAAAGCCTTGTTTAATTATAAAAGTTTAACAAGGCTTTTTTTATGGCTGATATATTAGTAACGCAATATAAAACTACATCATACTAAATAAGCTATCGCTATCGAGTCCTTCGGCGTGCATGATATCTCGTAGACGCTTTAAGGCTTCAACTTGTATCTGTCTTACACGCTCACGCGTTAGGCCAATCTCACGCCCTACTTCTTCTAGTGTACTAATTTCGTGACCTCTTAGTCCAAATCGGCGGCAAAGGACTTCGCGTTGTTTTTCAGTAAGCTCTGTTAACCAGCTATCAATACTATTGTTCAAGTCGCTGTTTTGTAAAAGCGTCATTGGATCTGATGCTTGATGATCAGGAATCGTATCGCATAGTGTTTTATCACCATTAACACCAATAGTGGCATCAATCGAATTAACACGTTCGTTAAGGCCCAACATTTTCTCAACATCGGCGGTCGGTTTTTCTAATAGGTTAGCAATTTCTTCTGGAGATGGTTCGTGATCGAGTTTTTGTGAAAGCTCGCGAGCTGCACGAAGATAGACGTTTAATTCTTTTACAACATGTATAGGTAGGCGTATCGTACGGGTCTGATTCATTATCGCCCGCTCAATGGTCTGACGAATCCACCATGTGGCGTAGGTCGAGAAGCGGAAACCTCTCTCTGGGTCAAATTTTTCAACCGCGCGAATAAGGCCAAGATTGCCCTCTTCAATTAAATCCAATAAAGCTAAACCTCGATTAACGTAACGGCGTGATATTTTAACCACTAAACGTAAGTTGCTTTCTATCATACGCTTACGTGCAGCTTCTTCACCTTTAAGTGCCTTACGTGCAAAGTACACTTCTTCCTCGGCACTGAGCAATGGCGAAAAACCAATCTCGTTTAAATACAGTTGTGTAGCATCTAACGTTTTCTGCACTTTTTCAGGGTCGGCAGCCTTAGCTTTTTGCTTTTTGGCTACTGGCTTTTCAATAACGTTATCACTACTGATGTTCACATCCATCGCTGCATGTATATGATCATCGCACTCATTCAAGTCTGCTTTAAGGATCTGTTGCGCTGCCATTATCGTCATCTCTTTATTAGGTTAGCCTTTACCCAGCATCACTCGAACATTGCTGGAAATACTTATTTGAGTACCGATGTTGAGTACTAATAAACTCTCTAGGTTAGAGCTGCATCATTGATGCTTGTAATTTAGTTATCGGTCAATTGCTCAAACAGTTTAGCTTTTTCTTTAAATTTATCTTCTAGGCAACAATGGCAAAGGGTCAATGGGCTTTCCATCTCGCCGAATTTGAAAATGTAATCTCGGCTTTGCCTGTGTACCTATCCCTGTAGAACCTATATCTGCTATTCGTTGACCTACCTTTACAAAATCTCCCTCGCTCACTCTTAATTGATTATTGTGAGCATAGGCACTTAAGTAGATTTCATTATGCTTAATAATGATTAATTTACCGTAACCTCTCAAACCGCTGCCAGCGTAAACAACTTTACCTGACGCCGCTGCATTGACAGATTCCCCCTTTTTGCCGCCGATATCAATACCCCTTCGCAAGCCTTTTTGCCGATGAAAGTTAGTGGTCACTATCCCTTTTGCTGGCCATCTCCATCTGACGGGGCCAGATTTTTTGCTACTCGAAGGTGACGCCTTTAACGTTTTTGATTTTTTTTCTGAACGAGTACTGGCAATTTGCTTTTTGGGAGCTATAGTCCGCGCAGGTTTGGTCGTACGCTTATTTTGAGAGGTTTTTGTAGCTGGCTTTTGTATGCGAGAGGAAGTTTTATTACTTGCTTTGGGACGGCTCGCAATAGGTTTTGATCGATATTTGGGACTGACTTTATCACTCAGTAAAATAGATTGCCCAGGAAAAATTTTATAACGTGAGTTGATTCCATTTGCACGAGCAAGCTTTTTATAATCCAAACCATAGCGCCAAGCAATGGAGTAGAGAGTCTCCCCCGGTGCCACTATATGTTGTGATATTTTTGTTGAAGGTGGTGGTATTCGACTAGATACTGGGGCTTGTTGTGATACAGAGAGGCAAGAAGATAAAAATACAGAGGTGATCAAAATAACAAACACTTTTAAGCATTGACCATGAAAGCGATTACAAAGTTCAATTTTGTATTTATTATTTTTAGAGATCATTTTTTAACCATACATATAACTTCTAGTTATCAATCATGCTAATTTATGCTAAATAACTCTAAATTATTTATAAGAAAATCCAAAAATTCTCATAAATTAATGCTTTTATCCGAGATAGCCATTTAAATGACTCTTTTAATTCTTATCGTTAGCGATTTTTTCTAGTAATAAAATCAACACTAAACCGAATAATAAACAAACAATCGATAACCATAAGAAAGCAGGTTGAGCTGTTAGTTCGACATATGTTGAAGGCGTTACGTTCACTTGAACTAACGGAATAATATCACCATGGCGATTAATAGTAGTTTCAACAACCTGCTTCCAGGGCCACAAGAGGTTTAATGAGCCGATTAAAAACCCCGTTAATACCGAAAAAACCATCGATTCATAACGCCTAAGTAATGCACTTAACACATGACTAAAGGCCAACAAGCCCAACAAACAACCTAAGCTAAAACTCATTAATAAAATAATATCAAACTCTTCTAAGGCATGTATGAGTACTTTATACATCCCCATGAGCAATAAAATAAAACTACCCGATATACCCGGCAGGATCATGGCACAAATAGCCACACTACCGGCTATTAATACCATCCACCACTCTGCAGGCAATTCGACAGGCCTCACCAGTGATATAACAACCGCAAAGAAAGTACCCGCAACAATTGCAACGACCTCTTTGATTCTCCATTGTTGAATTTGTCGTATTAAATAGATAACAGAGGCTATAACTAAGCCAAAAAAGAAAGACCAAACTAAAATAGGATAATGATCTAAGCTAAAGCTCACTACCTTGGCTAATGAAACAATACTAAAAATGATCCCTAAAAAGAGGGTCAATAAAAAGCGCCCATCTATCTCCTTCCAAAATACCATTGGCCCCTGTTTAAACAGGGTCATGAGTGCCATTGGAGTTAAGGATTTGAGCGCATTTAGTAAGCGGCCATAAATACCTGTAATAAATGCGACGGTACCCCCGGAGACACCAGGGACAACATCAGCGGCTCCCATAGCGGCACCCCTTACAAAAATACCCACTAGCTCACGTTTGCCACCCTTTCGTGTGTTAAACAGTGTAGATTTAGCCCTCATTAACGTACAACTCCAGCGAGTAAAGGTACAAATTTAACGGGCTCGATATTAGTTTCTTCAAATTCATCACTGTCCCCTATACGCACGACCTTAACTAAGGTTTGATCAACATCACCTACAGGAATAATCAACACACCATCGGGGGCTAATTGTTGTTTAAGCTCATAGGGTATTTTATTCGGGGCCGCAGCACTCAAAATAGCGTTATAAGGGCCCTTTTCTGGCCAACCAAAGGTACCATCGGCTAGTTTTAGCTGCACATTGCGAATAGCCAGTTGCCGCAGACGGCTACGCGCTTTCTCTTGTAGTGGCCTAATACGCTCAGCACTAAACAGAGATTTCACAAAAGGAGCTAGTACACAGGTCTGATAACCTGAACCTGTACCTATTTCGAGTACACGATCGAGGTTTGCACCTGACATCAATAGTATTTCAGTCATACGCGCAACAATATAAGGTTGTGAAAGCGTCTGCCCATGACCTATGGGTAGTGCAGTATCTTCGTAAGCTCGATGTGCCAGTGCTTCATCTAAAAAAAGATGGCGAGGGGTTTGTCGCATTCGCTCAAGTACTTGTACATTGACAATTCCCTGATCAATTAAACGCTGTATCATGCGCTCGCGAGTACGCTCGGACGTCATACCCACGCCTTGTAGTAATATATTAGCCAACAACTGTACCTATTTTTCTATCTTTATTGTTCTATTAATAATGCAAAATTATCCAACAGGCTGTAATAGTACAACAGCATACGCTGCAATGCCCTCTTTACGGCCAGTAAAACCAAGATGCTCAGTAGTCGTCGCTTTCACATTGACAGCATCGATACCTGTTTGTAAATCCTCTGCAATATGATGCCGCATTTGATATATATAAGGGCTCATTTTAGGGACCTGCGCCACAATGGTCATATCGGCGTTAATAATGGAATAATTCAAATTTTGTATTTTAGAATAGACCATTCGCAACAATGCACGACTATCCGCATTTTTATAATTTGCATCACTATCAGGGAAATGATGTCCAATATCACCCAGTGCCATTGCACCCAATAACGCATCGCACAGTGCATGAATTAGCACATCGCCATCGGAGTGAGCCATCAAACCATGGCTATAAGGGATCATCACACCACCGATGACTATTTTTTTTACGTTTTGATTCCCATCATCAAAGGCATGTACATCATAACCATTACCAATTCTTAAATTCATTCTCTCATGGCCTACATCACTGTTTTTAGTCTGGCTAACCAGTTGGTAAATTTTGGTGGCTTATTATAGCGCTTGCTATCGCAATATCATCAGGGTGCGTTACTTTAATATTGTCGTAATGCCCCATAACCATTTGTGGCTGTAAACCGCAATACTCTACAGCAGATGCTTCATCAGTTATCACTTGCTGATCGCACAATGCTTTTTCTAAACTATTTTTTAATAAAGTATAGGGAAATAACTGTGGTGTCTGCGCTTGCCAAATACTAGTGCGATCGAGTGTCTGGGTTATATTATTTTTATCACTTATCTGCTTTAAGGTATCGCTTGCAGGCACGCCTAAAAGTCCACCCACTTTATCATCCTTAAGAGTAGTAATAAGGTGCTCTATACGAGTAGGTAAAATGCAACAACGTGCGGCATCGTGCACCAACACACAATCACCATCAAATGCCTTATGTTGCAAGCTATGCAATGCCGATAATACTGAGTCGCAACGTTCACGCCCACCAATAGTAGTCATTACACGAGAGTTTTTGGCAATAGACAACCCCCTAAAGTATGTATCATCTTTATTTAATGCCACAACAACGGCAGTAATCGAATCGATACTTAACAATCGCTCTAAGGTGCGTTCTAAAATAGTTTTACCATTAATAGTGAGATACTGTTTAGGCAATTCTTTACCCATACGCTGCCCAAGACCTGCAGCAGGAACAATGGCCCAAGTAGATGACTTACGATATGAGGCATGAGTATCGGACGAATTATTTTCCATTAGAGTTGGCGCTATTATTTTGTTCAGGCATTCTCTCACCAGGCTCAATCAACATAAAAAATGTCTCGCCTTTTTTAATCATGCCCATTTGTTCGCGCGCACGCTCTTCTATCGCATCGTAGCCAGTCTTCAGTGCTTCAACTTCTAACGCTAAAATACGATTACGCTCACGCAGAGCATCGTTTTCGCCTTGCTGTTGTTTTATTTTTCGCTCGAGTTCGACCTTATGAGCAATACTACCTTCGCCGACCCAGAGTCGATACTGGACACCCAGTAGCAATATGATTAATACAGCAAGCAGTATTTTCATTCTCGACTCTTTAAGGTACAAACAAAGGTAATAATAGCCAACTAAAAAAAGAGCCTATTCTTACACCTGACTTCTACTATCGCTTTAACTCTGCGCCACCTTTATAGGGAACGCCGCCTTTCTCGGCAATTAGCTCAGCTTCAATATATAATAGGCGATTATATTTTGCCACGCGATCTGAACGGCATAGAGAGCCTGTTTTAATTTGCCCTGCAGAAGTAGCAACTGCTAAATCAGCAATAGTTGTGTCTTCTGTCTCACCTGAGCGGTGCGAGATAACAACAGTATAACCCGCATCTTGCGCCATTTTGATCGCATCTAAGGTTTCGGATAAAGAACCAATCTGATTAAATTTAATCAAGATTGAATTAGCTATATTGGTGTCGATACCACGCTTTAAAATTTTGGTGTTAGTAACAAATAAGTCATCACCTACTAATTGTATTTTATCGCCTAATTTTTCTGTCTGATATTTCCAGCCATCCCAGTCAGATTCATCTTGTCCATCTTCTATCGAGACAATGGGGTATTGCTCACAAAGATCAGCTAGGTAATCACTAAAGCCTTCTGCACTAAATATTTTACCTTCACCTTTCAAGTTGTATTGGCCGTCTTCATAAAATTCAGATGATGCACAATCCAATGCCAAGGTCACATCTCTACCTAGCTCATAACCCGCTTCACCAACGGCTTCTTTAATAATAGCTACAGCTTCTGCATTAGAAGAAAGGTTAGGTGCAAAACCGCCCTCGTCACCAACGGCGGTACTTAAACCTTTTGTACTTAAGATTTTTTTGAGTGCATGGAATATTTCTGCACCAACTTTTAGAGCCTCTGCAAAACTCTTGGCTGCAACAGGCTGCACCATAAACTCTTGAATATCAACATTGTTATCAGCGTGTTCACCACCGTTAAGGATATTCATCATTGGCATTGGCATTGTATATTGGCCAGACGTGCCGTTTACGTCAGCAATATGTTGATACAGTGGAATATTTTTAGATGCTGCTGCTGCTTTTGCCACTGCCAACGACACTGCTAAAATTGCATTAGCCCCCAATACTGATTTATTTTCAGTACCATCTGCATCTAACATTAATTGGTCTATCTCGCGCTGTTTGCTCGCCTCTTTGCCAACTAACAGTTCTTTAATCGTGGTATTAATATTCTCTACTGCTTTTTTTACACCTTTACCCAAGTAGCGACTTTTATCACCATCACGTAACTCTAAAGCCTCACGCGAACCAGTGGATGCACCCGATGGCGCAAATGCTGATTCAACCGCACCACACTCAAGCGACACCTCCGCAAATACCGTTGGGTTTCCACGAGAATCTAACATCTCTAGGGCTTTTATGTTGGCAATTTTACTCACTGGATTTGTCTCCGTTAACAATTAAATAAGTTGTAAATTTAAAATAAAGCATCAGTTTTATTAAAAAAACAGTAAAGCTATACTAATCAATATTTAGAGCTGGCAATGATTTAACAACATCATCCACGGCTTTCATATGTGTCAAGAATTCTTTTAGTTTTGATAGCGGCAATGCACTTGGACCATCGCATTTTGCTTCATCTGGATTCGGGTGTGCCTCTAAAAACAAACCGGCAATGCCAACGCCTAGTGCAGCACGACCAAGTTCCGCAACCTGATGACGCCTACCACCCGAAGCCGCACCCATAGGATCACGACACTGCAACGCATGAGTAACATCAAAGATAATAGGTGCGTTGCTACTAACTTCTTTCATGGTACGAAAGCCAAGCATATCAACCACTAGATTGTCGTAGCCAAAGCTACTGCCGCGCTCGCACAATAATATTTTATCGTTGCCACACTCGTTAAATTTTTCAACAATATTTTTCATTTGTGGCGGGCTTAAAAACTGCGGTTTTTTGATATTGATCACTGCATTAGTTTTTGCCATTGCAGTAACCAAATCGGTTTGCCTAGCTAAAAAGGCAGGTAGCTGGATAATATCGCAAACATCGGCCACCGCCTGCGCCTGATGTACTTCATGCACATCCGTAATCACAGGTATATTAAATGTATTTTTAATTTCTTCAAAAATGCGTAGGCCCTCATCTAACCCTGGGCCACGATAAGAATTAATCGAAGAACGATTAGCTTTATCGAATGAAGCTTTAAAAATATAGGGAATACCGAGCTCTTGTGTCACCTTGGTGTAGGCTTCTGCCACCTGCATTGCCATATCTCGTGACTCAAGCACATTCATACCACCTAATAAAACAAAAGGCTTGTCATTGGCAATAGCAATATCGTTTACAGTAATTATTTTCGTCATTCGGTTTTAATGGCTAGTCGGTAAATATTAAAAGTCATTTCCGAGAAATGACTTAGCGCTATTATGATTTACAACTCAGTGCGGCTTCAACAAAGCTTGTAAATAGTGGATGTCCATCTCGTGGATTAGACGTGAATTCTGGATGGAACTGACAAGCAATAAACCACGGATGCCCTTCTAGCTCTACAGCCTCGACCAAGGAATCATCCGATGACCAACCGCTAATTTTTAAGCCCGCATCACGTAGTTTTTGCAGGTAGTTATTATTGAATTCGTAGCGATGACGATGACGCTCAACAATAACTTCCGAGCCATATACCTCGGTAATTTTTGCGTCTTTTACAAGATGGCATTCTTGAGCACCTAGACGCATAGTACCACCGATATCAGAGCTGACATCGCGTGTCTCACGCTCACCATCGGCATTAATCCACTCGGTAATTAAACCAATAACTGGATGGGGTGTTTTACTGTCAAACTCTGTGCTATTGGCACCTTCCAGACCTGCCACATTACGTGCAAACTCGATCACCGCCGATTGCATACCCAAACAAATACCCAAATAGGGAATCTTATTTTCACGGGCAAAACGTACCGCCATTAGCTTGCCATCAAGCCCGCGATTACCAAAGCCACCAGGCACCAAAATAGCATTAACGTCTTTCAATTGATCCAAGCCATTTTCTTCAATATCTTCGGCGTTAATATGCAATATATTAACTTTTGAACGCGTTTTAATACCCGCATGACTCAATGCTTCGTTTAGTGATTTATAAGCATCGAGCAAATCCATATACTTACCAACCATGGCAATGGTCACTTCATGCTCTGGGTTCAATTTACCATCGACAACGGCATCCCATTCGCTAAGATCGGCGGCTTTAGCAGTAAGACCAAAGTTTTCAAGCACAATTGAATCAAGCTCGTGCTCCATTAAAAAGCGAGGGATAGAATAAATTGTTTTAGCATCGGCCAGAGGCACAACAGCTCGCTGCTCAACATTGGTAAATAGAGCAATTTTACGGCGCGAATCATTATCAATGATTTGCTCTGAACGACATAGCAGGATATCAGGCTGAAGGCCTATGGATCGCAATTCTTTTACTGAGTGCTGCGTTGGCTTTGTCTTGGTCTCGCCCGCAGTTGCAATATAAGGCACTAGCGTCAAATGCATTAACTGCGTATAGCGTGCACCTAACTCAACGCGTAATTGCCTAACCGCCTCTAAAAAGGGTTGTGATTCAATATCACCTACAGTGCCACCAATCTCGACAAGGGCAATATCGTAACCCTCACCGCCAGCCTTTACACGACGTTTAATTTCATCAGTAATATGAGGGATAACCTGCACGGTACCCCCTAAGTAGTCGCCACGGCGCTCTTTACGTAGCACAGTCTCATAAACACGCCCAGTGGTGAAATTATTACGTTTGGACGCTTTTGCACGAATAAAACGCTCATAATGACCAAGATCGAGGTCAGTTTCGGCACCATCTTCTGTCACAAATACTTCACCGTGTTGAAATGGGCTCATGGTGCCGGGATCAACATTAATATAAGGATCTAATTTCATGATAGTGACATTTAGGCCACGTGACTCTAAAACAGCAGCCAGAGACGCCGAGGCAATGCCCTTACCCAAAGAAGAAACAACACCACCAGTAACAAAGATATATCGAGTCATATTTTCCTATACAATTATTTAAATCCATATCCGGCAATAACGGTATGGATGAATCTGGACATAAGATATTTAAAAATTAAGAGTCACAGTCGCGGGACTACGCTTAAGCATTCATTTAGACCTTATAACAACAAATAGCAGCTAGATAGCTGACTTACAGGCATATTTACAACAAATAAATTAACTAGATTTTAATGCTAAGCAGTGAATCGAGATGGGATGCCAGTCTACCAGAAGGCTTTAATAGCCTCAATATTTTATACTGCTATATGATACTTGTTCGATATCGCCAGTTATTACATCAGCCATATAGACCAATCTAGCTATAGATCTAGAGCAACCGCAGAACATTAGAGCCCCTTACCAACAAATAGCACGATTATTGGCGTTAACACTTCTGCTCTTACTAACACCCTTTACTTATAAACTTGCGCCTAAGATCGATAGGCTCATTCAAAATGAATAGTAAACCAGCGCTACTCATTAAAGGAGCTACCTTAGACATACCTATAAGTCAGGTATAACAAAAAAGAGAGTTATATCTATTACGTCTTAGAATATTTGTTACTTATTCTATGTCGTTACTATACTTATCTGTAAGACAAATCAAATAAACAAGGGACAGTTATGTGGCTTAAAACCATCATCGCATTAGCACTTAGTGTTGTTAGCTTGCAATCCATAGCAGAAAACACGTCTAAAAACCTTTCCTTTGCTGTTGTACCACAGCAATCTGCCCAGCGCCTAGCTGCGTTATGGGGGCCTATACTTGCGGATATTCACAAAGAAACAGGTATAAAACTCCAGTTTAAAACTGCAAAAAACATCCCTGAGTTTGAGAAGCAATTAGCACAGGGGAATTATGACTTTGCCTATATGAACCCTTATCATTTTACGGTATTTAGTCAATCACCCGGCTATAAAGCCATTGCAGTTCGTAAAGACCAACCTATTAAAGGTATCATCGTAGTCGCCAAAGACAGCCCAATTAACTCTATAGAAGCACTTAACGAAAAAACACTGGCCTTTCCATCACCTGCCGCCTTTGCGGCAAGCATTTTACCCAGAGCTAACCTTAAGCAAAAAGATATTGCGATTACACCCCGTTACGTCTCCTCTCATGACTCTGTTTATTTGAATGTAGCAAAAGGTATCTTTCCTGCTGGCGGCGGCGTGCAACGTACGCTTAACAATACAAGCCCGGAGGCCCGCGATAAATTAAAAGTGCTATGGACGTCCAACGGTTATACCCCCCATGCCATTGCTGCACACCCCGATATTCGGAGTGATATCCGAGAGAAAATTCAAAATGCTTTAGTCAATATGAAAAATTCAGCAAAAGGCAAAGAGTTACTAGCCGCATTAAAGATAAAGAAAGGGCTAATCAAAGCAAACGATAGCAATTGGGACGACGTAAGAGATCTTAAGCTTCAAGAGCTAGACAAGCTGGTCAATAAAAAGTAGCCATGTCTCTACGCCTTAAAACGATTATTGGTGTTGGCCTAATCGAAGCCACGCTATTGGTTATTCTGATTAGCACAATACTTAACTATATGCGCGAAACAAGTGAGAACAGCTTAGAAAATTACATCACAACCACCAAAACATTATTTGCTACAAGTACAAAGGATGCCATTTTATCGTTTGATTTAGCCACACTAGATAGCTCTATTGAAGAAATATTAAAAAACGACAACATTATTTATGTAAGAATTATCGACAACAATAACAATATCCTCGCTAGTGGTAGCAATGGCGATTACCAAGAAAAAGAATTCAAGCTGGACAATAGCTATCTAGATATTGATGACTCTATTTATGACACAGAAGAATTTATTACCGTTGAAGATACCACCTATGCAAAAGTTGAACTGGGTGTATCAACGCGGCAAATAGAGCAATCTATTAAAGAAACTACAAAGCTATCCATTAGTATTGCCATCATAGAAATGGTACTTGTTGCGTTCTTTTCCTTTATTCTTGGCATTTACTTAACCAAACAATTAAAAGTACTGCGTAATGCGGCCAAGGACATTAGTTCAGGAGACTATACAAAAAAGATAGACATTAAAACGCGTGATGAAGTCGGCGAGGTTGCTCATGCCTTTAACAAGATGACCAACAGCTTAAATGTTGCAAATCAAGAAACCTTAACTTATCAACAAGAATTAGAAGAGCTCAATAAAACACTTGAGAGTCGTGTGGAGAGACGTACAGAAAAAATACTCGACCAAAAAAATAAACTAGAAGATGCATATGGCGAACTTGAAAAGGCACAAGAGCAACTAGTAGAGTCTGAGAAGCTAGCGTCAATAGGTCAACTTGCTGCCGGAGTAGCGCATGAGATAAACAACCCTGTTGGATTTATCAAGAGTAACTTAGCCTCATTAGAAGATTATATAAGGGTCTATCAAACTCTTATTAAAGAACAACAAGCTTTTATCGATTCAGTAGATATAAATGAAAATATAAATTTAAAAAATAAGCTCGATAAAATAGCTAATTACAAAGAACAAGAAGATATTGAGTTTGTTAACGATGACATAAACTCATTAACCAAGGAATCAATTAAAGGTACAGTGCGCGTAGAGGAAATTGTCAAAGGTTTAAAAATTTACTCTCGAGACTCTGGAGATGCATTAGAACCTTGCAACCTTGGTGATTGTTTAGAAGATGCATTAACCATACTTAACAATGAAATTAAGTATAAATGCAAAGTCAAAAAAGACATTGCCACTCTCCCCTTATTTAATTGCGATAAAGTTAAGATTATTCAGGTATTTACGAACCTTATTGCCAATGCAGCACAAGCGATTAAAGATACCGGCATACTTTCCATTAAAGCAAAACATACACAAGATAACAGTATCTCTGCCATTACTATTACTATTACTGATAATGGTGAAGGTATCGCTAAAGAAAATTTATCGAAATTATTTGACCCATTCTTTACTACTAAAGCCGTTGGTGAAGGGACTGGGCTTGGATTATCTATCTCTTATGGCATTATCAAAGACCATGGAGGAACAATATCTGTTGAAAGCAAGGTAGGCGTAGGCACTCGATTTACTATTGTTTTTAATATCTCATAAGTTAGTGTACACCGTATAAAAGAGTAAAAAAATGAGCACAAATATTCTAATTGTTGATGATGAAAAGGCTATACTCGACTCACTTTACCGGTTTTGTAAGCGGCGCAAGTGGAATGCGTTTAAAGCAAACAGTGGGCAAGAGGGCTTAGAGATACTTAAAGAAGAGCCTATAGATATTATTATCTCGGATATGAGAATGCCAGAAATGGATGGGGCTAAGTTTTTAACACATGCACGAGCACTCTCGCCAAAAACAATCAGGGTTCTTTTAACAGGCTATGCCGATATGGAAGCTGTTATTCATGCAGTCAATGAAGCCAAGATCTACAACTACTTGAATAAGCCATGGGACGACCAAATACTAGAGAGCGTTATTCATAGTGCTATAGACTTTAAAGAAAAGGAAGACGAACGGCTGGCATTAATTGATGAAGTCGCCAATAAAAATAAGGAACTAAAAGCACTCAATGAATCTCTTGAAGAGAAAGTAAAAAATCGCACCGAAAAACTTCAATTAGCTATGCAAAAGGCGCAAGTATCGAGCCAAAAAATCAGCAAGAATTTTAGAGAAGCATTATCATTAATAAGCAATGTCATCGAAATGCAAGACGGCAGCGAATCGAACTGCACCACCATAATGGTTGAGGCCAGTATCGCGTTAGCTAAAGAATTAGAATTATCACCTATTGAAGTTGAGCAAATCCGTATTTCTGCACAGTTACACAATATTGGCAAGCTATCTCTACCCGAGTCAATCCGTAGAAAACCTTTAAACAAACTAAATAAAGCAGAGCTAGAAGTTTATCATACCCACCCAATACAAGGAGAGACAATCCTATCTGGCATGACAGGCTTAAAAACTGTATCAAAAATAGTACGTTCTCACCAAGAATATATCTATGGCCAAGGCTTCCCAGATAAAATATTTGGCAATAATATACCTATTGGCTCTAAGATTATTTGTATCACCAGTGATTTCCAAAAACTAGAGAGCAACTTATTAATCGACGATATCTCAACCGCCGAAGGAGCAATGGAGTATATCAAAAACCAATCTGGAAAATTATATGATGCTCGTATTGTCGATTTATTTGAAAGTTATTTTAATGAAAACTTACAAAACTATAGAAGTTATTTATCACGACTTTCATTAGAGGATATAAAAGAAGGCATGGTACTGGCTGAAAATCTAGTTTCATCAAATGGCTTAATGCTGTTAACTAAGGGCTCATGTATTAGCATCGATAATATACAACAGCTAAAAAACTATGAGATAGATGTGGGCGGAAAACTAATATTCCCTATTCTTAATACATCGATTGACAAATTAAGAGAAGACAGAGAAGAAGAGGAAAAATGACCTTTCAGATGTTAAAGAGCAAACCTGAATAGATTTGCTCTTTAAATATCTCAGCGATTGATTAAATAGCTGTAATATTTTCGGCTTGAGGACCTTTCTGACCAGCAGTAACAACAAACTGAACTTGCTGACCTTCTGTTAAAGTTTTGAAACCATCGCCAACAATCGCACTAAAGTGTGCAAAAACATCTGGGCCCGATTGCTGCTCGATAAAACCAAAACCTTTAGATTCGTTGAACCACTTAACGGTTCCTGTAGTTGTATTAGACATAATAATATCCTGAAATTTATATAAAAGTGCCTTCAAAAGGCATGAATTGCTTAAAAATGTAGACTGAAATTTAGGAACTGCAGGACAAGTAATTACGAGAAAAACAATGAAATGTAGAAATAAAATATAGACTAGCCTTCTAGCTGAGTGCGACTATATAGATAAGAAGAGCTCGTGTCTATCAGTTTTTAGTATTTTTTCACACAAGCCAAACAGTCACTTTTTGATTGGCAATTACTTAATTCCGTAGTTATATATCATACATAAACTAGGGCGTAGGCTTTAAAAAAACTGCAAACCATAGCCCTACTTATTACTATATGATGCGACTATCTAAAAGCAACTCGCAACTCTTGCTTACCCAGCATACGTGCAATATACCAAGCCGTAAAATCAGCAGTACCATACTCGCGCTCGCTATATGGACCGGGCATATATCGACTTGAGTTAACACCTATTTGGTTTTCGTTAACAATTTTTACATCTTGCTTTGTAGTTACATCCCAAAGCCATACTAAATGATCGATATCGTAATCTGTGCCTTCTTCTGCTTCGCCATCAACTAACCAACTAATAGTCACTTCCGATACCGATGGAGAAAGGGGAGTTACACGAAATAAGCTCGCATAATCGTTATTCAAATAAAAATAAGATAACGCGCCAAAAAAAATCCCAGTTTCAGCATTATCGTATTGATTAAAATCACCCATCAATGGCCCCGCAGGAGATCCATCTTTTGTGGCTGTTTTAAAACCATCACGGATAGGCATACGCCAAGCATGATGCGGCTGCAAGGCATAAGGGAAGTTTTTAAAGCCACCTTCGTACTCTGTATGATTATTTTGCTCCCGCCAAGCATCAACCGTTGGAATATAACCGCCCAATTCACGATCACCAATGCGAACATAAGCATTGACCGATGTGTACTCAGGGTGAGAAGGTGTACAGTGATAGCATTCACGAAAATTTTCAATCACTAATTTCCAGTTGGCATCTACACGATAGGTTTTTGTATGTGCAACTTTAGCCGAGCCAAGATCATGAGGTTTAAAGAATGAATATAAATTAGTCACAAATTGACTAAAGTCCGGCGCGTCATTGCTATCTAGATTTATAAAAATAAGCCCTTCAAAAACCTCTACCGCACAAGGGAAAAGACTATAATCCTCTGGATTAAAATTCTCGGGCATTTGTCGAGCAGATTTAAGTGTTCCATCCAACTCGTAAACCCATGCATGGTAAGGGCACACAAGTTTCTGAGTATTACCTTTTGCTTCGGAACAGATTCTCGAACCACGGTGACGGCACACATTAAAGTGTGCATAAACCTTATTGCCTTCACCACGTACAATGACAATGGATTCATTGGCAAATTGATAGGTAATATAATCGCCTTTATTGGGGATACTGGAAATGTGATCGACGAACTGCCACTGTTTCGACACCACCCGCTCTATATCTAGTTGATAAATAGTGGGGTCGTTATAAAAATTCTGCTCAAGAGAAAAGCCGACTTGCTGACGCTCAATTAAACTGTTTATTTCTTTTATTTTATCTACCATCATTGCACTACCCCCTCACTCATAAAACTCAAAGGCAGGCGAGCGCCATTAAGAATGGCTCGCCAATCAACAACTGATAAATTCAGTTAATATTCAATATAAACCTAAAAAGACAAATTGGCCATTATATTTTATTATTTTTAATATCTATCCCAAATCGCCACTTTTTAATTAGCTGGCTCCTATAAATTAGCCATATTATGTACTCGGTGGCCCCTGTTTAAACTGCGTAACATCTTTTGGCATAACCTCCCAACTCGCCTTTGATCCAACAAAAATATGCTGCCCAATTTGAATATCAGGGTCACCATTAACGCAGCCCAGGGAGACCTGAATGATTTCGTTCTTATAAATTGTACAAAGAGTAGAACCACAGATTCTGCAAAACTGTAGACCATAGCCCTGCTCGCTGGTATATGAAGTTAATAAAGACTCGCCTTCAAGCCATGAAAACTCATCAGCCTCTACAAATGCAACAGCGGAGGCTTGTGCATTAAAGGCTTTTCGGCAACGAGAACAATGGCAAGACCTTGCGTCACGGAGCTTACCTTCTACTTGGTATTTTACAGCCCCGCAAAAACACTCGCCGGTAATTGGCATAATTATCTGCATATACTACTGCCTCGGCTCATCGACAATTTATCTTGAGTAGAAACAAATAGAATACTATTTATTTGTCCATTTAATTTGAAATTCAATTTCTTCTTCATCGCCTTCTCGCTCATGTTCTATGTTGTACACGGCACGAACGGGGACATAGATTCTTTCACCGGCTATTTGAATCTCGAATTTCTCACCACTCTCCAAAGAGTCTGCTAGGCGACGCAGCTTTGCTACAAATTCTGCTGTAGAATATTCTTTCTCGATATCTCTTTCTTCTTTCGTGCTCATACTCTAATCCCTCTTTAGTTAGTTTTCACAAAAATACTTTATTTTTAATCTCTTATCAATTCTTCGTTCTGCTCTTTACTCTATTAAAAGGTTTACCTTAAATAAAAAAGCCCGCAAGCATGACACTTGCGGGCTTTTTAAAGTTGTAGCGGGAAAAGCAGCTTACATCATGCCGCCCATTCCACCCATTCCGCCCATGCCACCCATATCTGGCATACCGCCGCCAGCAGGTGCATCATCAGAAGCACTATCAGCAACCATTGCTTCGGTAGTAATCATTAAGCCTGCGATAGAACCTGCAGCTTGTAGTGCGGTACGAGTTACTTTAGCTGGATCAAGAATACCCATTTCCAACATATCGCCATATTCGCCAGTGCCAGCATTAAAGCCGTAGTTGCCTTCGCCATTTTTAACAGCATTAGCAACAACAGAGGCTTCGCCACCTGCGTTAGTAACGATTTGACGTAGTGGAGCTTCCATAGCACGTAGCAAAATACCAACACCAGCAGTTTGGTCTTCGTTTTCGCCTTCTAGCGCAGCAACGGCACCAACAGCACGCATTAGCGCAGTACCACCGCCAGGAACAACACCTTCTTCAACTGCTGCACGAGTTGCATGCAATGCATCTTCAACACGCGCTTTTTTCTCTTTCATTTCAACTTCAGTAGCTGCACCAACTTTGATCACTGCAACACCGCCAGCTAATTTAGCAACGCGCTCTTGAAGTTTTTCACGATCGTAGTCTGAAGAGCTGTCTTCGATTTGTGCACGAATTTGACCAACGCGAGTTTGGATAGCCGCAGGATCACCTGCACCATCAATGATAACTGCATTTTCTTTGTTCATAGTTACGCGCTTAGCAGAACCTAAATGCTCCAGAGTAGTAGATTCTAGATCTAAACCGATATCTTCAGAGATTACAGTACCGCCAGTTAACGTCGCAATATCTTCTAACATTGCTTTACGACGATCACCAAAACCAGGTGCTTTACAAGCTGATACTTTAACAATACCACGCATGTTGTTAACAACTAGAGTGGCTAGTGCTTCGCCTTCAACATCTTCTGCGATAATTACCAGAGGCTTACCCGCTTTAGCAACTTCTTCAAGCACTGGTAGTAGCTCACGGATATTTGCGATTTTCTTTTCAACTAATAGGATAAATGGGTTTTCTTGCTCAGCAACCATTGTATCTTGATCAGTTACAAAATAAGGAGATAGGTAACCACGATCAAACTGCATACCTTCAACGATATCAAGTTCGTTCTCAAAGCTGTTACCTTCTTCAACAGTGATAACACCTTCTTTACCCACTTTAGCCATTGCTTCTGCAATGATTTCACCTACTTGGGCATCACTATTTGCAGAAATAGTACCTACTTGTGCAATAGATTTACCATCAGCACAAGGAGTAGAGATTGACTGAATGTGATCAACGGCCGCAGCGACAGCTTTATCGATACCGCGCTTTAGATCCATTGGGTTCATGCCTGCCGCAACAGATTTTAAACCTTCGTTCAAAATAGATTGTGCAAGTACAGTTGCTGTTGTAGTACCGTCACCAGCGTCGTCAGATGCTTTAGAAGCAACTTCCTTCGCCATTTGTGCACCCATGTTTTCGAACTTGTCTTTAAGCTCGATTTCTTTTGCAACCGATACACCATCTTTAGTTACAGTCGGTGCACCAAAAGCTTTGTCTAATACAACATTACGGCCTTTAGGTCCTAGAGTTGTTTTTACTGCGTCTGCAAGAATGTTGACACCGTTTAACATTCTTTGACGTGCGCTATCACCAAATAGTACGTCTTTAGCTGCCATGATTAATTACCTTATTTCTTATGATCAATAATAGTTATTGAAATGTTTTAAATACTGTTGTTGCTTAATTACAGGTTAAATTGCCGTTTATTGGTAACAATTTAGCCAACAATGCTAGTTACTCAGCAGTGCTTACTCAACAACGGCCTTGATATCTGATTCAGATAAAATAATGAGCTCTTCACCATCGACTTCGATAGTGTCACTGCCTGCATATTTACCAAATACAATAACATCACCAACCTTAACGTCGATGGCGCGGGTATCCCCATTGTCTAAGACACGGCCATTACCGACGGCAACAACTTCGCCTTGATTTGGTTTTTCTTTAGCAGAACCAGGCAGTACAATACCACCAGCAGAGGTTTGCTCTTCTTCCTGACGACGAACGACAACACGGTCGTGAAGAGGACGAATTTTCATTATTGATTCTCCAATGAAAGGGTTTATAAACAATAAAACACGTTAAATATAAAGTTTGCCGTCGCTTCTTTTAATAGTTTTTCCGCGAGAACAAATTAGTGTGATTTACAGATGGGGACAGCAAATAGCATTTCAAGCATAAAAATTAAAATAACCGCATTTATTTTACGACTTAATCCTTCTCGCGCTCAAAATCACCATCGATTACCTGATTACTTTTGCTTTTTGGTGGATTAACGTCTCGTGGCTTGCCCTCAAAAAAATCATCATTTTGAGACTCGAAATGCGAGCCCATATTAGATTTGAACGCTCCGGACTGCCCCCTACCCAGTAATTGTTTAGCAATTACTGCCAACAACAAGGTACGAATACCTGGCGTAAGGCAAGCAAAGCCAATAGCATCGGTCACAAAACCAGGAGTCAGTAACAAAGCACCACCAATAGCAAAGAACAGCCCATCAGCCATCTCCCGTATAGGGACTTGCTGAGCTCTTAATTTTGCTTGGGCCCGAGCTAATGCTCCAACCCCTTGCGCTCGCAATAAGCCCAAACCAATACAAGCTGTCAGTAACACTAAACCAATCGTCGGTAACGCACCGATAACACTGCCAACCTCAATTAAAACCCACATCTCTATAATTGGCATCGCTATAAATAAAATAAGTAAAATACGCATAGATTTCTCATTAGCTACTAAGTGATAGTAAGTAAACTATTGTTATATAACCTTGATAAATAATGGTTGGGGTAGTAAAGCCAATATCAAGTGATTAGCCCCCAGCTAACTGGAGGATACCATCATATATACTACTTTAGGCTTATATGCTTATTGAGATATAAAATAAGCAGGATAACAGGAATGCTTAATAGTGCAGTAAAAATGAAAAACCATGAGTACCCAATACTTTCGACCATAGTACCTGAGTAGCCACCTAATAATTTAGGGAACAAGGTCATCAACGAGCTAAAAATAGCATACTGTGTGGCCGTAAAAGAAACTGAGGTCAAGCTTGATAACCATGCAATAAAGACAGCGACAGCTAGACCCGCACTAAGGTTATCGATGGCAATGACGGCAGCCAATGCTTGAATAGATGGCTCTGCTGTCGATATTAAAGACAAACCTATAAACGCAATGTTAGTTAATGCTGAAAGTGCAGCCCCAAGTAATAATACTTTTATCACACCCCACTTAAGCGTTAAAAAGCCACCGAGAAAACTCCCCAGTATTGTCATTAACAAACCAAATACTTTGGTAACATTGGCAATTTGTAGTTTGTTATAGCCAATGTCCTGATAAAAAATATTAGCAATGGCACCCATAACAATATCAGACACACGATAAAAGCCGATAAGTAATAATACCCATACCGCCAAACTACCATAGCGGACAAAGAACTCTTGTATAGGCCGATAATAATTCTCTATCACCATCTCTTTGTTGGCAAAACCATAGTTAGCACCAATAAAGCCAACAGCAACGGCGACAGATAAAGAGAGAAGTAATTGGAAAGCGCCTAGAAAAAAATTAACAACAAGCTGAAATTTACCTGCGTTAATATCTATTGACGGAAAGTAATTATAAACAAATATTAATGCACAAACTGACAACAAAAATAATACAAAAAAACGAATATAGCTCTCTGTGGCGTAAGGGTATGCACTTTTACCCTCGTCTTTTGGCTCAGGAATACATAGGGTAGTTAATACACCAACTCCCATCACTAATGCCATAAGTAAGTAGGTTTTTTGCCATGCAGAGTAAATATAGGCCTCGGGGCGGCTGCCAAAAAGATACGCTAGATATAAGCCACCAGCACCCGCCACCACCATACCAATACGGTAGCCTGCAATATAACTAGAGGAAAGTAAGGCTTGTGCTTTAGGCTCTGCACACTCTATCCGATAAGCATCGATAACCACATCTTGCGTTGCCGAAGAGAATCCTAGTGCAACCGCACCAAAAGCCATAGTAGATAAGCCATATATGGGGTCAACACTTGCCATCCACAAAATAGAACCAATAACCGCACATTGAGCAAGCAATAACCAACCACGCCTACGCCCTAACGCCTTGCTTAAAACAGGTAGCGGCAGCTTATCGACTATGGGTGCCCAAATAAATTTGAACGAATAGCCAAGCGCTGCCCAGCTAAAATACGTGACTGCCGACTTACTCACACCCGCCTCGCTTAACCACAGCGAAAGTGTAGAGAAAATCAACAAGAGAGGCACACCTGCTGAGAAACCCAACAAAGCCAAATACACTATTTTTTGTAGTGGCCAATCCTCGACAGCTGATTTTAGTTGGTCAATGGAAGCAGACATGTTAATGATTAAACAACTAATCCCTAAAGTTATTAAATTGTAGAGGCATGTCTAAATCCTCAGCACGCAACATGGCCATAACCTGCTGAAGGTCATCGCGCTTTTTACCAGTCACGCGAACTTGATCACCTTGAATTTGAGACTGCACTTTTAATTTTTTATCTTTAATTAATTTGACAATTTTTTTAGCTAATAAAGATTCTAGGCCAGTTTTAACCTGAATCTCTTGCTTGACCTGCTTACCTAATGGCTTTGCATCACCAATATCTAAGCATTTGATATCGATATTATTTTTAACCAATGCCGATTGTAAGATATCTAATAACTGCTCTAACTGAAAATCAACTTCGGCCCAAGTAGTTACCACAAAGTCTTTACGCTCAAATTTTGCATCGACACCTTTAAAGTCAAAGCGTGTAGTAATAACACGATTAGCCTGATCAACCGCATTGGTTAACGTGTGTTTATCAACCTCAGATACAATATCGAATGATGGCATAGGGTACTCCGTATAAATCTACTTAAGCTGTTATATAGAACTACTATTATCTCATCGGGGTGATGAGTAATAATGGCCATGATTTATTGTTATTTTTTAAATACAGTTAAAAACTGGCGGCCAGTTTATCTTATATTTTATGGGTAAAACACATATTTAATCACTCATGTTCTGTTTACCAATAAGGAATATCAAATAGTGACAATAACTCTGTCGTTTCAAACAATGGCAAGCCAACAACCGATGAATAGCTGCCTTCAAGCCTGCGCACAAAAACACCACCAAGCCCTTGTATTCCATAAGCACCGGCTTTATCAGCTGGCTCACCTGTTAACCAATAAGCACTAGCCTCTTGCTCACTTATCTCTCTAAATTCAACCCGCGTTTGATTCACACGTATATCGATTCGACTTTTATCGCAAACAGCAACCGCAGTGATAACTTGGTGTTGCCCGCCAGATAAAGCCATCAACATCTCTATTGCATGGCTTTTATCCCGTGGCTTTTCTAATATAATTGGTTCATCACTCTGCTCTAATACGACGATGGTATCAGCACCCAGTATGGGTTTATCGTCGACTACGCCTAGCCCTGCCATTGCCTTAGTTTGCGCTAGGCGCTTAACATAATCTAGCGGGGATTCGTTAGCCTCTCTTTCTTCAGGGACATCGACATCGACCACCTCAAAAGACACACCAATTTGCAGAAGCAATTCACGGCGTCGAGGGGACTGAGAGGCTAGGTATATATCGGGCATTAGGCATTCAATAGCTTACGGAAACCTATCCAATCGAAGGCCTCGCCAGGGTCAGTTTTCCTCTCTGGTGCGATATCATTATGCCCCACTATGCGCTCTGCTGTAATATTTGAATAATCATTCATTAGCGCATGACTCACTTCTACCAGCACACGATATTGCTCATCGGTATAAGCAATAGCATCAGCTCCTTCTAGCTCGATACCTATTGAGTAATCATTGCACTCCTCTCGGCCATCAAAGCAAGAGCGACCTGCGTGCCATGCACGCTTATCAAAGGGTACGAACTGGATGATTTCTCCCTCACGAGTAATGAGTAAATGTGCCGAAACCTCCATTGCTGCGATAGTTTTAAAATACGGGTGGGCACTTGCATCCAACTTATTACAGAAAAATTGCTCTATATAAGTACCGCCAAACTGCTCTGGTGGTAGGCTGATATTGTGTATAACAAGCAAACTTATATCATGAACCCCCTTAGGGCGCTCATTAAAATTAGGAGAGGCAACAATACGAGCAGCTGACAGCAGCCCACTATTAATGGTTAATTTGTGTTTATTAGTCGATGTGAACTGCATGTAAACAGGATGCACCTAAGTATCCAAGAGCCCATATGATACTCAAGGCGTAGCTACAATGGAATAAATAGTAGTATCGCTTATTTAGGCGAGCGTAAATTAGTAATAACGGACTCTAACGCGCGATCAAATAACATGCCATCATCAAGTGTTTTTAATTTACCTTGCTGCAATTGCAATGCTAACGTCTCACGAGTTTCTTCTGCGACCTTCACACCTGCGCGATTAACAAATATATATTTTCCCGCACCACGAATAACCGCTGCTAAACGACAACGATAGGAAACAACATCGTCCTCTTGTTTTTCGAGCCACATACCAACGGTAAAATTGTCGACTAAATTTATGTATTGAGCCTCTGCTTTTTGGGGCTCTTGGGCAACTTGAGGAGAAGATTCTTGGTGATTTACCTCTTGCTGCAATGGCTCCTCTACCATTCCATCCTTTGCGCTGTCTACTTCTGGTTTATCTATTGCAGGCTCACTTAAAGCTTCCTGCTCTTTCTCAACCCTCTCATCGACAGTCACCTCCGCCTGCACAGCCGGTGAAACCTTAGCATCTGGTTTGTCTGTTATAGCTTCTATATTGGCTTCATGTGTTTCGGTAATATCATCAACGATAACATCGCTATCTATATCCAGACTTTCTTCATCTGGCTTTTGATCGTAAAGAGAAAAAAGCTCACGATAATGCTCATGAAAACTCCCCAAAAACTGTTTTTGCTTTGCCGGATTGAAAGAAATACTCTCCAAACTCTTTTTAAGTGCAGCATCCATACGAGGCAACAACGACGTGAGCTTATTTTTATGTAAATCATTTTCTATCGGTAAAGCACTCCATACCAACTCGGATGCAATATTCAATGCATTTGTCCATTGCTTACTCTCGGGGCCTTGGCGCATATAAATAAGAAATAAAATATTTGACCAAGGGCCTTTCACAAACTCTTTAAATGTTTCGGGGATATCTTTACCCCTTATCAATTCATCTAATTTTTTATCTACCTCTTTACGCCCAATTTCAGATTTGGCCTTACCAGCCTCAGCATCAATAGCTCGCTTTTCAAACAACAGCACACGGCGACGCTCTTTTTCGATGAAGGCGATAAAATCCGTTAATAGCAACGTAAACAATTCAAAGTTCGTATCAAATTCTTCTAATACTCTAGCCACCGTCGATTCTATTTTGGTCAGTAGTGGATCTCGTTTTTGCGCACCGTTATCTCCACTCCAACCAATAGAAGCCATAGCCATTTCATTAAGCAAACGTCTAGCGGGGTGACCTTCTTTTTTAAAGAAATCATCATCAGCTAAAGCCACTTTAATAAAAGGGATCTGCAAGCGGGCCAACAATAGCTTTATCGGGTCAGGCAGGTTCTCATCCTCCAATATAAAAGAGAACAACATATCTACCAGTTTCATGACATCTTGGGAGCGCTCGTCAACTAGAGACTCTCCCGTAGCCGATTGGATAGCAGTTTTAATATTACTACTGGATAAGAGGCTAGGCTGTAGATCCCCAGACCTTGCTGCATTTAAAGAAGAACCTTGTTGCACTTGCTGTTGTTGAATCTGTGAAAGCGCATTAATTAATGCGAATGATACCTCTGTAACCGCATAATCATTCGATGCGTTATTCGCATAGGCTGTGTCAGAGAAATCAGTTGGGGATTCTTGTTGAGGTTGGGACTGCAATAGAGTCTGTAATGTATCGTACAAGGCAGCAGCATCGGGTACTGTCGCAGCCTCATTTTTTACATTGGCTTCATTATTGCTCTTTACAACATTATGCGAACCGGTGTTTTGAGTACGCGAGGCGCGACTTCTCATGGAAGGCTTAGGAGCGGATATGCCTTGATCGGTTAACGATTGATTAACCACTTTTAATACATTAGGCAATTCTTGTATCACATAACGATCGAATAATTTAAACAGTACTAGCTTCGCTTTTATATCAACTTTTAGGACAGAACTTGCGTCTACAAAGCTATCAGTTATTGAACGCGGCGTTAATGGGTTATTTGTCTCTAACAAGCCAATAGCAACCACTGTATTAAGGCGGTCACCTAGTAAACGTAGGGCACTCTTATTTTTAATCCATGCTTTTTTAACCAACGAATCAACGGCAACAAACTCCTCTAATTCATCTTTACCCACCAAGGAGAGATCGTCAACACCAACCCCCTCAGCATCTACTTCTACACTCGAATCCGACTCGCAACCGCTTAATACATCTACAAAATGCGTATCTAAATTAAGTAAAAAACTTCGCTCCATATCACGCCTATGGATACGAATCTCGCGCATTGACTCAAAAAATACATTTTGCTCTAAATTACTCTCAGCCTTATCTGCTAATTCAAAGAGAGAATCATCAACATGATCAAATAAATTTTGAATGGCACTTTTAAACTGAGTATGCGAAAGATCATGAATTAACTGAATACTAGCAGGTAATTTGGACAAGCGTTGATTCATAGGTGTCTCATTTTGGACATGACTCGACCGATTCGTGTGTAAATTTACAACATTATCTCTATTTGATGATATGCCCATTTAACAACCTTTCTATCTATTGCTAGCTAACCACATTAAGCCCGAATTACATTTGATAGCTTACATCTATTGACTAAAGGCTTATCTTTTGAATACTTAATTAGATTGTAACTACTCATTTATAGTTCGACAGTACCAAATTGCTATACCGAGACACTTATCACAAACCATGAAAATAATTATACCCTTTTAAGGAAAAAAGAATAAAACATTGATTTTTATAACATTTTTTTAGTTATCGTTAAGACAAAAAATAAAACAAAGCGTTCTAAAAAACTTAATATTATTTGAGAAATGACTATAAAAAGCCCCTCATGATTCAATAAAGTTGGACGATTAACTGGTTGCAGAATTACTTTCGGCGTTATAATGCGCCCCCTTTACATAACTTGCCTCAAATCAACCTTAACCTTACGCCTAACAATTGCGACTCAACTCATGCCTAGCACAACTTATTTAGACACTCTCGAACAAGATATAACAAAAATGGTCACTATTGCTCTAGAAGAGGACATTGGTAGCGGTGACATCACCGCAGAACTTATACCTAGGACACAAACTTCAAGTGCACAGGTTATTACTCGAGAGGATTGTGTAATTGCAGGTAAAGCATGGGTAGATGAAGTATTTACTCAATTAGATAGACGACTTAATACAAACACATCAATTAAATGGCATGTTAATGATGGCGATAAAGCAGTAGCAAATAGCGTATTATTTGAGCTTAGTGGTAATGCACGCTCACTATTAACTGGCGAACGTAGCGCACTTAACTTCTTACAACTATTGTCAGGCACTGCCACAAAATGTCAGCAATATGCCGATCGCGTAAAACATACTCATGTTCGCCTACTTGATACTCGCAAAACCATACCTGGCCTGCGCAACGCACAAAAATACGCGGTTACCTGTGGCGGTTGCTACAACCACCGCATAGGCTTATACGACGCCTTCTTAATTAAAGAAAACCACATTGCTGCTTGCGGCAGTATTAGCAAAGCCATACAAACTGCCAAACAAAACCACCCCAACAAACCTGTAGAGATAGAAGTAGAATCACTAACGGAATTACAAGAGGCACTGAGGGCCAGAGCCGATATAGTGATGCTGGATAACTTTGGTATTGATGAGTTAAAACAAGGTGTGGTGCTTACAAGAGAGTTTAACAAACAAGAGAATTGTGAAGTAAAACTAGAAGCCTCTGGCAACATTAACCACGTGACACTCGTGGCTAATGCAGAAACTGGTGTTGATTATATATCGATTGGAGCTTTTACTAAGCATTGTGTTGCTGTCGATTTATCGATGCGTATAACTACAGACCTGCACCTTGCTCACACTGAGGAGTAGTTGCACCGCCCCCGATCGAAACCGCCGCATAAGATAAATCGCCATCAGTACCCAGAGTCGCACTCACTCGACAAGGCCCATCATCAACAGTAAGAACAACTGCGGTATCTATTCCTATACTGCCACTAGACGTGTTCAACTCTGGCACACTTAGTACTAAAGAAGTAAGTGAGTCACAACCCACGCCAGTCTGGATACATGTTTGACCTTGCGTTGCATAGTTGCTCGCCACTTTCATTGCTGCACCACCATAAGAGTTCGCTACATATTGCTGGTAAGAAGGTATAGCTACTGCAGCTAAGATTCCAACAATGGCAACAACAATCATTAATTCTATTAGTGTAAAGCCATTTTGTCTGTTCATTTAGTTAGCCTGTATAAGATAATTAAAAAATAATTTCAACAACCATAACTAAAGCAATATATAAGCCAAAAGAACAAAAGTTAGCGTCTTAAACAGGGGTGACTATATTAACAAGTAACGGTAAATACAAAAAACTGCTGCCACGCTGAGCCTACCTTATTAAAAAATTGCTATATTCAGCCTAAAATTAAAGAGTCGGCAGACCAATTAAACATAATTTTATTATTGAAACCAATCAGGGAGAGTGCAAAGTATTTTTATTCACGCAATAAAAAAGGGCCTATAAAGGCCCTTTAATTAAGCAATACCTAAAGTTAAATGCCAAAGCCTGCCTCACACTCAGCATCTGTAGCACCGCCACCACTTGACGTAACAGTATTCGTTATATCTCCACTTGGAGCAGCTACCACTACAGAAACCTGACAATCACCTTCATCGTATACAAATGTAAAGGTTGTATTTATACCAACAGAACCAGAGCTAAGGCTTGTTTGGTTAGCCGACGTAAAATCGGCATCTAGCTCGGTACAGCCTATGCCGGTTTGTACACAAGTTTGAGCTTGAGAAACATAAGGGCCAACACCTTTTTGCAGAGCGCCACCATGGGAGTTAGCAACATAAGTCTGATAAGCAGGTATCGCAACAGCTGCTAAAATACCGATAATAGCAACAACAATCATTAATTCAATTAAAGTAAAACCTTGTTGATTTTTTTTCATACTAAACACTCCAAGTGCATATAAATTTATACCAAAATAGTATCTTACTGCGTAAAGATATCTTCACAATATAAGGCAAGGAGCATGCCAAAACAAAGATCCATCAACTAAAAGGCCTACAGAGAGACTGAGCATTTAAAGAACAATGCAAAAAAACACAAACTGACATAAAGTGTCACTTTTAAACAAAAAATTAAACTATACTATGGTAAGGCTTTTAATTTTTACCGCAAGCTTATACTTACTTAAAAGCAGTCGATTGGGGGAACAAATATTTTCCTTGGCGATACAGCTCTTGAGCCTCCAGCTCTCGCCCCTCGGAGAACTTCTCAACATGGTATAAAAACCAATAGGTTCTCTCTTGCGGCCTTACTAACCTCTCATGCTGCATCAACTTTTTTGCCTCTGCAATAACCTCAGGATTATCACTCGATAAGAATAGTTCACTCTTGTTATAAGCTAATAGTTTTGTATTTCCAAGTGGATTCACTATATCAAATAAATAATGAGGCTTTTTGTACTTGTTATACTGATTCAAAAGCCATATTGCCTGTAAATTAGTCGCCATAAATACGGTAACGGCAAGAGGTAACACACACAAAATAAGCGCGGGCAGTAAACTGAAATTGGCATTATATGTTTGCTTAATCTCTGGGGCAGATAAAGTAATTAAAAGGGCCAGCAAGGCAAAATGAGGGATAGAATGATACAAAGGATACTCAGTTTGAGTGTGTAATATTATTGGAATACAACATAACCAAGCAGCCTTATGTGCTATATCTCCATAACGCCAAACACGAACACCAAACCATACGACAAAAAAAACTAGCGCCACCACAGGCAATAACCCACCCTCAGCCCACCAAAATAAAATTTCGTTATGAGGGTGTGTTTGCGAATTTATAGTCGAGTGCAAGAACTTAGGATTCTTAGTGACGAGCCGAGCTTGTTCATCTAAATACTTATATGAAAAACTTCCCAACCCATGACCCAATATAGGTGCACTTTTAATTAGTGATAGAGTTGTACTGTAAATAACAGTACGCCCACTTACATTACTTACATTACTTACATTTCGATCATAAGTGGGGGTGGAGGTATCTGTACCTGACTCGTTGAACGCCTTCATACTTATAGCTCCAACAATACCTAATACCAACAGTAATACAATGATTAGCAGCTGTTTTACTTCTGAGCGAAATAGTAGAGCAAGCATTATTGCCACTGATAAAGCGCCTAGAACACCTACCCTGGATAGAATGAGTGTTTCTAACATTCCAGCAAAAAAGATCATTAAGTAGTGCAAAGATATTAAAGACTTGGGCAGTTTTTGTGAAAGGCATTGATAAATACTGATACCAAGCCCAGTAGCTATCATACTGGCATAAACATTTACTTGCTGGAAGGACCCAATTGGACGAAAATTAGTCACTAACATTAGATCATCAAACATATAGAACTGATATATACCCATAAGACATTGCAGTAAAATACCAAAGACTATAATGGCCCAAAATATCGTGCTATTTTTTTGATCTAACGTAAATTGCTGACTGGAAAGGATCAACATTAAAAAAGCGACTATTGCCAGATAGCGCCCATAAGCAGTTTCTCGCCACGGGCTTTCAGACCATAGGAGAGGAAGGAACAAACAAACAATAACTACAGATAAAATGAATGCCGTTTTTGAAAGCTTTAACTGCTTACATCTTATCCACTTGAGCAAACCAACACAAATAATAATAGAAAAGGCAATCCAAGAGGTACTATTAACAGCTAGATTTAAACCATAACCCCCAGGGCCTGGCTGATAATAGTTCATTGCCAAAATAAAGAACAAACCTATTGCATATAAATACAACAGGGTATATTTCTTTTCTTCCATATTTTATATCTTCTCTAATGGGTAAAGTGCTTATTGAACATCAATGTACTTTATTGTCTAAACCTATAAATCGGAACAACTCGTGCTAGTATCACCTACAATCCCACAAGACCACTGCCCACCACTTGCAGCATCAGAGCGCTGCATCCGAAATACTTTACCTCCCGCCGCACCAGATATCGTTAATACTTCACCAGCAACGGCTACACTGATGTTGGCATCAGGGCACTCAGACCCGTTAGATAAGCCAAGCGATGCTGCATCGATGCCGGCTATAGAGCTATTATTACTGATTATAAGATTTGTAGCTATCAACCTAGATGGGAGAATATAGCGAGCACAAGCATTAATTTCGCTATAACTCACATAGCTACGATAAGACGGTATTGAAACAGCCGCAATAATACCAATAACTGCAACGACTACCATTAACTCTATTAACGTTATGCCTTTTTGATAAAATTTCATATGCTCATAGCCTCTGAAAAATACATTTTTGCACCACCTTAGCAAATCAAAAGCAATTTTATAGCCAAAATAAAATCTAATTTGAAGTAAATTGTACAATTAAAGTGTCAAATAATTGATTCATTTACTTTTTTTACAAAAATAGCCTAGAATACTATAAATACTGGTTAGATATTTCTGCTAGGGCAGTATTGGCTACACACTAGCACTATATCTATAGGATTGTTAAGTATTTGATCCTCAGATTATTATAAAAACAATGCAGCACAACTAACATTATGAATACGATGGCACTAAATGGCTTGGCCCGACGTCTAGTAGAAGATCAACTGCTAACTGCTGATGAGGCTCTGAGCCATTTAAAAGAAAGCAAGAGTAACAATGTCACTTTCACTCATCAACTTGTTAGCCAATCAGTCATAGCCGCTAATAAAATTGCTGCTATTGCCTCAAATGAATTTGGTACACCTATTTATGATTTGGACTGCCATAATTTTAGCTCGATAGAAAAGAATATCGTCGATAGTCGCCTCATTACTAAACACCAAGCTTTACCTTTATTTAAACGTGGCAACCGACTGTTCTTAGGCGTGACCGATCCTACGAATATTCATGGCTTTGACGAGATAAAATTCAATACTGGCGTTAACGTCGATACAATACTGGTGGAAGCAGATAAGCTGGCAGCCGCTATTGAGCAATATATTAACGCAGAAGAAGAAAGTCTAGGAGACTCCTTAGGCGGGTTAGATGATGAAGGCCTAGATTCACTGGATGTAGAGACACCTCAAGATGATAAAGAGGATGAAACCTCAGAAGCTGATGAAGCACCCATTGTTAAATTCATTAATAAAGTTCTTTTACAAGCCATTAAGACTGGCGCATCTGATATACACTTCGAACCCTATGAAAAAAGCTATCGTATACGTTTCAGAATTGATGGTATTTTACAAGAGATCCAAAAGCCACCTATCAATCTAGCTACACGCCTTGCGGCACGCTTAAAGGTCATGTCACAAATGGACATATCCGAAAGGCGCGTACCACAGGATGGACGGATTAAACTAAAAATTTCTCGAACAAAAGCGATTGATTTTCGAGTGAATACGCTCCCAACTCTATTTGGTGAAAAAATTGTACTGCGTATACTTGACTCTAGCGCTGCACACTTAGGGATTGATGTGCTCGGTTATGAAGAGGAGCAACAAAAGCTCTATTTAGATGCCCTCGCCCAACCCCAAGGTATGATCTTAGTCACAGGCCCTACAGGTAGTGGTAAAACCGTATCACTGTATACAGGCCTTGGCATTCTTAACACCAAAGAGCGTAATATCTCTACAGCGGAAGACCCTGTAGAGATTAATATGGAAGGTATTAATCAAGTCCAAATTAATAATAAAGTAGGCTTAAATTTCGCCGAAGCACTTCGTTCTTTTCTTCGACAAGATCCAGACGTAGTGATGGTAGGTGAGATTCGAGACCTTGAAACTGCTGAAATTGGTATTAAAGCTGCACAAACAGGTCATTTAGTACTCTCTACTCTGCATACCAACAGTGCATCAGAGACCCTAACCCGTTTACTAAATATGGGAGTTCCTACCTTTAATGTGGCCACAACAGTAAGTTTAATTATAGCTCAGCGACTAGGCCGTAAATTATGCATGTCCTGTCGTGTACCAATGCAAGATATACCCGATGAAGTCTTAACCGAGGAAGGCTTAACTGAAGACAGTATTCGAATACCTAAAGATCAATGGGAATTATTTCATCCCAACCCAGAGGGCTGCTCTAAATGTAGCAAAGGCTCGAAAGGGCGCGTGGGTATTTATGAAGTGGTTCGCATCACACCGACTATTTCAAGTCTTATAATGGATGGTAGTAATTCACTAGAGATCGCTAAGGCGGCTCATAGTGAGGGCTTTAATAATTTACGTATATCTGCACTTCGCAAAGTTGCTAAAGGAATTATCAGCCTTGAAGAAGCTAACCGAGTGACGAAGGATTAATTATGGCAACACCACAGCAAGCAATTTTTGTTTATAAAGGCACTGATCGCAAGGGTAAAAAAGTCCAAGGCGAATTATCCGGCTCGACCCTCGCTTTGGTGAAGGCACAACTGGTTAAACAAGGTGTAAGACCTAAGAGTGTACGCAAAAAGCCCAAACCTTTATTTGGGGGAAACAAAAAAATTAAGCCTATGGACATTGCTATTTTTACTCGACAAATGGCAACTATGATGAAGGCCGGTGTTCCTCTAGTTCAAAGCTTTGATATTGTCTCTGATGGACTTGAAAACCCATCAATGAAAGAATTAATCCAGCATATTCGTACAGATGTTGCGGCCGGCGGCGGCTTTGCTAATGCCCTCAAAAAGCACCCACGCTATTTTGATGATTTATTCTGTAATCTCGTAGAATCAGGTGAACAGTCAGGCGCACTTGAAGCCCTTCTTGATAGAATTGCTATTTATAAAGAAAAAACTGAAGCATTAAAAGCCAAAATTAAAAAAGCGTTAACCTATCCAATCGCAGTGGTTGTTATTGCTATTGTCGTAACTGCTATCCTACTAATAAAAGTAGTTCCTCAATTCGCAGAAACCTTCCAAGGTTTTGGCGCGGATTTACCAGCCTTTACCCTATTTGTACTAGCTATTTCAGAATTTGTGCAAAAGACTTGGTTAATTATATTGTTTGGGCTTGTAGGCGGATTCTTTTTGCTAAAAGAACTTCATCATCGATCACCAAAATTCCGCAACTTAATGGATAGAACTCTACTTAAAGTGCCCGTTATTGGTAAAATTGTTTATAACTCAATTTGCGCACGTTATGCTCGTACACTATCGACGACATTCGCAGCGGGCGTACCGTTAATTGACTCGCTAGAATCAGTTGCGGGAGCAACCGGCAATATTGTTTACGAACGAGCAGTACTGGATATTCGTGATAGTGTTGCAACAGGTATACAGCTTAATCAAGCTATGCGCTCAACTGGCTTATTCCCTCCTATGATGCTGCAAATGACCGCCATTGGTGAAGAATCTGGTGCACTCGACGCTATGCTTGATAAAGTAGCTACTTTTCATGAGGATGAAGTTGATGCAATGGTTGACAACCTAACCACCTTACTAGAACCTTTAATTATGTCGGTGCTTGGGGTGCTCGTTGGTGGCTTACTTATTGCTATGTATTTGCCGATATTCCAACTTGGGCAAGTTATAGGCTAGTCACACATTATGATCGAATACATGACAAATAGCTTAGAGATTTTATCTAAGCTACCTTTCTTTTATTACCCTTTTATTTTTGTTATTAGCCTGCTAGTCGGCAGCTTTTTAAACGTCGTTATTTTTCGGACACCTAAGATATTAGAGCAAAATTACAAAATAGAGTGCGCTGAAATTCTAGAAATGGACCAGGTAACTTTAGAAGCCAAAAACAATCCACAGGAAAGCATCTCTCTCGCGTTCCCTCCATCAACTTGCCCAAAATGTAATACTAAAATTAAGCCTTGGCATAACATTCCTATTATTAGCTATTTTTTGCTTTTAAAAGGAAAATGCCATAACTGTAAAAACCCTATCAGTATTCGATACCCAATAATAGAATTGGCTACTTCACTGATTTCTGTTTTAACAATTTACTTATTGGGCTTTACAGGATCTGGGTTATTGGCGCTATTGTTGTTATGGACATTGGTCTCACTGACAATGATCGACATCGATACATATTTATTGCCTGATAATTTAACCCTACCTCTTTTATGGCTCGGCCTAATAATTAACAGCTTCGGCGTGTTTACAGATTTGTCGAGTGCGCTCTGGGGAGCGATTGCTGGCTATGGTTCTTTGTGGGGTGTATTTTGGTTGTTTAAGATTGTTACAGGCAAAGAAGGAATGGGCTATGGTGATTTTAAATTGCTGGCGGCATTGGGCGCATGGATGGGCTGGCAATTTATTCCATTAATTATCATTCTCTCATCTTTTGTTGGCGCTTTTATTGGAATAGCTGGGATTATTATACTAGGCCGAGATAAAAATATTCCAATTCCTTTTGGCCCTTACTTGGCTATTGCAGGGTGGATTGCTTTTTTATGTGGTGATCAGCTTATCAATTATTATTTAGACAGTTTGATATAGGCTCAATTACAGATTTTATGTCATTTATTTTAGGCTTAACGGGTGGCATTGGCAGCGGCAAATCTGCAGCGACTGACCACTTTCAATATCTTGGAATTAATATTGTTGATGCCGATATTATCGCTCATAAAGCGGTTTCTCAAGACTCGCCTGCACTATCAACAATAGCTGAGCACTTTGGTAAAAATATAATATTATCAAATGGTGATTTAAATAGAGCTAAATTACGCGATATTGTTTTTCATGAGCCTCGCGAAAAACAATGGCTAGAAAGTTTACTGCACCCTATTATTAGGAAAGAAATCCGCAAAGAATTAGCAGCATCTAAATCTATTTATACTATTTTGTCTGCACCGTTACTGTTTGAGAATAACCTACAATTAGAAGTAGATCGTGTACTTGCCATAGATTGTGAAGAATCTCTGCAAGTTAAACGAGCCTCCCAACGAGATAACAATAAAACAGAATTAATAGAAAAAATTATAAGCCAACAAATCGATCGTAACACTCGACTTGCTAAAGCAGACGATGTTATTGACAATAGTGGCTCTTTAGATGATCTGAGAAAATCGGTGGAGCATTATCATCAACAACTCATAAATTATTTAACTTGAGTGAATATTCTTCTTGCCGAGAGAACATGCCTGAAATAACAAAAAAATTAACGCTAGAATGCCCAAACTGTAAAAAAATAGTTATCTGGTCAGATAAGTTTCCTCACAGACCTTTTTGCAGCCATCGCTGTAAGCTAATTGATCTGGGAGAGTGGGCCAGCGAGTCTTATCGTGTGCCTGTTAGTGAAGATGATGATAAAGACGAATGGCAATAATAAGCGCCAGGAGTAAACCAAACTAATATAAGCCATTAAAGTAGCACTGCTAAAAATCAGCACGCATAATTATAGTTTTTACAAACTATAATTTTTCGGATAACAATTTAGCGACTATTTTTTGGTTTGCCTCAGGAAAAGAATATTTTTTAAGCTCGTGTAAACCTATCCATTTTACCTCCTGTCCTTCAACACCTGTGGCATCACCATCAAAATGTCGGCTCAACCAAATATCTAGAAAAACATTTTTATCACTGTATTGATGGTAAATTTCCATAAACGAGTCAGCTTGCTTGATAACAATACCAACTTCTTCTTTAAATTCGCGAATCAGCGCGATAAAACCAGATTCACCCTGCTCTACTTTCCCTCCAGGAAACTCCCATAGACCACCCTGATGAAGATGATCTGGGCGCTTAGCAATTAGTAATTGATTCCTTGCATTAAGAACAATGCCTACAACAACATGCACAAACCCACTCATATTGATACAACTCTTATAGTGAAACGTAATTTTTTGACACAGTACACACTATAAAACTCAAGTTCTATACTCTGCATTGATGGTGACATATTCATGAGAAAGGTCAGTGGTCCAGATAGTCTCAGTGATACCCCCACGCCCAAGACAAACACGTAAAAGTATTTCATCTTTTAGCATGACTGACTCACCCGCAGCCTCTGAATAACTATCTGCCCGCCCGCCCTTTTCAACAATTAGCACATCATCGAGGTAAACAGATACGTTATCTACATTCAACTCTTCTATGCCAGCATAGCCTATCGCTGCAACAATCCTTCCCCAGTTGGCATCGGATGCAAATAATGCGGTTTTAACCAATGGTGAGTGCGCAATAGCATAGGCGACTTGTAAGCACTCGGAAGAGTTTTTGCCTTCTTCTATACATACAGTTACAAACTTTGTAGCCCCTTCACCATCTCGTACAACTGTTTGAGCAAGCTTCATAAAAGAGTCAAAAATAGCCTGCTTGAGCGTTAAATAATACGGCGAGCTTTTACTATCAATTGCAATATCGGAAGTACCAGCAGCAATTAACATACAACTATCATTGGTCGATGTATCACCATCAATTGTAATTCGGTTAAACGAAAGATTAGCCGCCTCATTAAGTAGTTCTTGCAGTAGACCCTCTTCGACAGTGGCATTAGTCACCACATAGGCGAGCATAGTCGCCATATTAGGGTTAATCATCCCAGAACCCTTAGCAATACCATTAATTACTAGTGCATCACTACAACCATTAATATTTATTGAAGAGCATACCCCTTTTGGACAGGTATCAGTGGTCATTATGGCTTGGGCAGCTAAAGACCAATTATCTTCACCTAATGAATCAAACAGTTCTGGAATCACCGCTTCTATTTTTTCTACAGGCAAAGGTTCTCCAATAACTCCCGTTGAAAAAGGCAGCACTAACTGAGTATTGATATCTGCTTGGTTTGCTACTGCATCGCACATGGCTGTAGCGGTACGAACTCCTTCTGCTCCAGTGCATGCGTTCGCATTACCAGAATTCACTATTAAGTAGCGGCTATTTTTAGAGTAGCCCGCATGCTGCTTACAAAGAGTTATGGGGGCAGCACAATAGGCACTTTTAGTATATACACCCGCTACAGTGGCCGTAGTAGGCAACTCCATTAGCATGACATCTAATTTAGGCTTATTAGCAATAGAGCTTTTTTTAATTCCTGCATGCACGGCACTAAGTTTAACCCCAGTAATCGGCAACATTTTTGGAAACGTTATTTCACCAACAGGCATAAGAACACATAACCTTTTTAATATTTTTTAACACTATGATCTTACAAAAATCAAATGATACTTACTTAATAAAAAATAGGGAGCTTGACCTAGAATCAACCCCATACAGTGATTAAAGTTTACCGCAGCATTGTTTATATTTTTTTCCTGAACCACAAGGACAAGCTTCATTTCTACCGACTTTTTTCTCAGCTCGTACAAACTGCTCAACCTGCGGTTCTTGCTCATCACTACTTGTTTCACCCTCGTTCAGAAGCGAAGCCTGCGCATGCTCAAGCTTCATTGCTTGCTCCTGCTGTATGCGTCGTTCTTCTTCCATAGCCGCCATTTCTTCATCAGAAACAGGCTCAACACGTGCAAGTACTCGAATAGTTTCAGTTTTAATTGTCTCCAATAGCGATTGAAACAATTCGAAAGATTCACGCTTATATTCTTGCTGAGGATTCTTTTGTGCATAACTACGCAAGCCAATACCTTGGCGCAAATGATCCATAGCAAGTAGATGCTCTTTCCATTGCATATCCAAGATTTGTAGCATCACTTGTTTTTCTATCTCAACCAATATCGGATCAAGGCGCTCGCTCTTTTTATCATACTCAGCTTGTACAGCAGCAACTACCTTTTCTCTTAGCGATTCTTCATAAAGGCTTTCATCCTCTTTAAGCCAATTTTGTATACCAAGCTCAACACCGTATTCATTCGATAAAAATTGCTCTAAACCTGGAATATCCCATTGCTCTTCGATACTTTGAATAGGCACATAACCACCGACAATATCGGTAACAACGTCATGGCGTATATTGGTAATAATATCTCGTATGGAATCTGCCTCTAATAGCTCATTTCGTTGCGTATAAACAACTTGGCGCTGATCATTGGCCACATTATCAAACTCTAATAATTGTTTACGAATATCAAAGTTTCGGCCTTCCACCTTACGCTGTGCTTTTTCAATAGCGTTAGTTACCATTTTATGCTCAATCGCTTCACCTTTATCCATACCCAGCGATTTCATAAAAGAGCGAATGCGATCGGACATAAAAATACGCATTAAATTATCTTCCATAGAAAGATAAAAACGAGATAGACCTGGGTCACCTTGGCGACCCGCACGCCCACGCAATTGATTATCAATACGACGAGACTCATGTCTCTCCGTACCTAAAATATGTAAGCCTCCAGCGTCCAGTACCTGCTGATGCCGCTTTTGCCAATCTTTCTTTATATTTTCGACCTCACTATCACTAGGGTTGTCTAACTCATCAAGCTCTGCCTCTAAATTCCCCCCCAAGACAATGTCAGTACCGCGTCCAGCCATATTGGTTGCAATAGTAACCGCCTTTGGCCGTCCTGCTTGCGCAATAATTTCGGCTTCCTTTTCATGAAATTTGGCATTCAATACCTTATGAGCAATACCTTCTTTTTTTAGACGCTTGGATAACTCTTCAGAAGACTCGACCGATGCTGTACCTACAAGAATAGGAGCATTTTGTTGCTGATATTTAACAATATCTTTAGCAATCGCATCGTACTTATCGTTAATTGATAAATAAATTAAATCGTTTAAGTCTTGACGAGCAACAGTATTATTTGTCGGTATAACAACAACATCTAAGTTGTAAGTTTGACGAAACTCAAAAGCTTCTGTATCGGCAGTACCTGTCATACCTGACAGTTTTGGATATAGGCGAAAGTAGTTTTGGAAAGTAGTCGAGGCAAGTGTCTGAGATTCATTCTGAATAATCACATTTTCTTTAGCTTCTATTGCTTGATGCAGACCTTCAGACATTCTTCTGCCTGGCATTGATCTACCAGTATGTTCATCAATCAGTAAAATTTCGCCATCTTGTACAAGGTAGTGCACGTCATTAACAAATAGGGCATGAGCACGTAATGCAGCATGTACATGGTGTAGCAGATTTAAGTTTGTCGAAGCGTAAAGGCTATCATTGGCATCAAGCAGATTCATCTTCACGAGTATATCTTCAACTTTTTGATGTCCTTGTTCAGTTAATTCTACCTGACGTTGTTTTTCATCAATAGAATAGTCACCTTTTATTTCTGGAGCATCTTCACTCTTCTTAAAAGTTGTATCAACAATATGACCTTCTAATTTAGGGATCACCGTATTAATTTTAGTATAGAGCTCTGCATTATTTTCTACTTGCCCAGAAATAACCAGAGGAGTTCTGGCTTCATCAATTAAGATTGAATCAACCTCATCAACTACAGCAAAAGATAGTTGTCGCTGTACCCGCTGCTCTTTGGAAAAAGCCATATTATCGCGCAGGTAATCGAAGCCGAATTCATTATTCGTACCGTAGGTTATATCAGCAGCGTAGGCCACCTGCTTATCTTCATTCTCTTGCATGCTTTGGATAATACCTACAGACATACCCAAGAATTCGAAAACAGGGCGCATCCAATTAGCATCGCGGCTAGCAAGATAATCGTTAACCGTAACAACATGTACATTGCCTACAAGCGCATTGAGATAAACAGGTAATGTTGCAACTAAGGTTTTACCCTCACCTGTACGCATCTCAGCAATACGCCCTTCATGCAGTGTGATACCACCTATCATCTGCACATCAAAATGTCTCAAGCCCAAGGTACGTCGCGAGGACTCTCGTACACAAGCAAAGGCTTCTGGTAACAAGGAGTCTAAGGTCTCACCCGATTCTAAACGCTGCCTAAACTCTATGGTTTTTCCTTTAAGGTCATCATCACTTAGTTTTTCAATATCACTCTCTAGGGCATTAATCTGCTTAACTAATTTACCCATACGCTTCAATTCGCGCCCATTTTTTGAGCCAAAAATGCTCTTAAATACTTTATTTAACATAGGAATCCAAATATATTTTATCTAGTACTATAGAATTTTTTAATGATTAATAGTTTACTATTCTATCTCTATCCACCTATTTGAAGGCGAATACCTGCTATTTCAATAACATAAAAATAGAATAATAAAGAAGGAGCTAATTGGAATAGGCTTTCTTAGCGATGATTACGGTGAATATAGGAGGCAGGATCGACTGGGCGACCATATTTATAGACTTCAAAATGTACATGAGGACCAGTGGAGCGACCACTACTCCCCATCAAAGCGATAATTTGACCCTTTTTGACAACATCACCAACTTTAACAAGGTTTTTCTTATTGTGTGCATAACGTGTTTTAAACCCACTACCATGGTTAATTTCAACAAAGCCACCGTAGCCACTACGCTCGCCAGACTCAACCACCACACCAGCAGCAACAGCAATAATCTCAGAGCCTAACTTACCGGCAAAATCAACACCACTGTGAAAGGAAATAACTGATGGGTTAAATGGGTCAGTACGACGCCCAAACCGTGAGGACATCCATCCCTTTAAGATTGGTCTACCTGCAATAAACACATCATCTTGCAGCTTACGCTTTGCCATTAAGGCTTCTAGTGTTTCTAGTTGTTGCTCGCGATCCTCAATTTTTTGTACTAGCTGATCTACAGTCTGCATAAAGCTAGGCGGCTGATATGCCTGACCTAAAGTATCAGATTCTGGGCCACCCAAAGCAGGAGTTTGATTAAAATCAAACTCGCCACTATCAAGCTTCGCTATGCTTGTTAAACGCTCACCAAGAGCATCAAGACGCATAAGTCTTGCTTGCAACTCAGCCATACGTAAAGTAATCGCGCTAAATTGTTGATCGGCATTAGTACGTGCGTCATTAATTTCTTGCTGTTGGTCCGATAAGTTTTCAGACCATTTTTGAGCTGTTTCTGCTGTTAGTACATCAACGCTAGGGGTTTGCACTGTTAATTTATGCCCAAGATAAGTGCCAATCCCAAGGGGAATCCCCAATAAGCAAATAGACAATATCGCACGGGTCCAACCACCCACTGTCAGATGGCGCATACGTTTATCGTTTTTGCTTATAAGTATTACTTTCATAAATTACTAATATTAACTGTGAGCTATTTGCCCTACATTATGGCTTTGGTAGGTATTCCAATAGCACCTAATCATATAAACGACACTATAATGCCTACGAAAAATTAATCAACCTATATAAAATATGGACTAAAAACAAGGAATTACAAGTTAGTGCTCATATTATTTTTATGATTTTGCTAACAACCCTATAAATCAAGCATTTAAAACCAAAAAGCCAGCTAATTAGCTGGCTTTTTGGTAAAAATAGGGTCTATAAAGCCATAGATAATTTTCCATAGGAAATAGGCGCTTTAGCTTCATCTTCAAAGGTAACCATTTCCCAAGCATCTGTTTGAGAAATGAGCTGCCTTAAAGATTTATTGTTTAAAGCATGACCCGATTTATGAGCACAAAATTCGCCAATAAGGCTATTACCTAACAAATATAAGTCACCAATGGCATCAAGCATTTTATGTTTGACGAATTCATCTTCGTAACGAAGACCATCTTCATTCAAAATACGGTATTCATCAACAACGATTGCATTATCCATGCTACCGCCTTTTGCTAAGCCTTTAGAGCGCAAATACTCAATTTCATGCATGAAACCAAAAGTTCTTGCACGACTCACTTCTTTTACAAATGAGGTACTGGAGAAATCAATAGAAGATTCTAATGCACGATCTCTAAATACTGGATGATCAAAATCAATACTAAAACTAACCTTAAAGCCCTCAAACGGCTTAAAACTTGCTACTTTTTCACCATCTTTTACGGTTACATCTTTTTTAATACGAATAAATTTTTTAGCAGCTGCTTGTTCACGAATACCTGCAGATTGTATAAGAAACACAAATGGGCCAGCACTGCCGTCCATAATGGGTACTTCCGGAGCAGTTACGTCAATAATGGCATTATCAATACCAAGGCCAGCCATTGCAGATAGCAAGTGCTCAACCGTAGAGACTTTTGCATCGCCATTCATTAGAGATGTTGACAAAGTTGTCTCACCAACATTTTCTGCCTTAGCAGGAATCTCAACGATAGGATCAAGGTCGGTACGCCTGAAGACAATACCGTAGTCTTCAGGAGCAGGCTTCAAAGTTAAATATACTTTTTCACCCGTATGAAGACCAACACCTGTTGCCTTAATCTCATTTTTTAACGTGCGTTGACGTATCATCGCAAAAATACCTCTAATTAACTTTTCATTGATCACATACAAATAGACCAGTGTTATCTAGCAAGATAACGTCTATGAGTAATATTTAACTACTTTAAAATACAGTCAGCATCAGTGCTATAAACCTATCCAAAAACGACAACTACTAATCTTTTGAACATTTTTACTGGAATTAACGAGAAATGATCTATCTTTATAGAAAGGAGTTAATACTATTTTAGCATATTTCTATTATAAGTCAGTGTTCTCAATGGTTATTTATCAATAAATGTGCATTATTTCACCATTTCCAAGTATGGTGATGTAAGCAAGGGGGACTTACACCACCTATCAATCAAAATAGGACAAACAAATTCCATAATAGTTCATAAGAAAAATAAAATGCTAATCGGCTTATTTCAAGGCTATAAATACGACCTTTTCAATAGCTACTCGTATAGCCACTAAGCTAACTATCACTAGCAGAACTAAGAGTACACGCTCAGCAATCCTCAAAAACAATTATTTTATTGTATAAGCTCTATTCAAAAACAAAATAACACACTACTTAATAATCATTGATTACACTAACTCAAAATATTGCTTAATCTGCCTGATTGCGTAAAAAGGCAGGAATATCAAGATATTCAAAGTCATTTTCACCTTGGGCCTTTGCCACAGGTGCTGGAGCAGAAGCACCAACAGCCTTACGTTTGACCGTTGGAATATCTAGATCAACATAATCTGTTGGCAGTGGCTTGCGTGTATTATTAACAACAACACGGGCTTCAGGGGCACGCTTTTCTCCAGCCGCACCTTGAAGACCAGTAGCAACAACAGTTACACGTAGCTCATCGCTTAGCTCAGGATCAATAACTGTACCGACAACAACCGTTGCGTCTTGTGAGGCGAAGTCTTCGATAGTCTCACCCACCTCATTAAAGTCACCCAATGACAGATCTAAACCTGCAGTAATATTTACCAAGATGCCACGAGCACCCTGTAAATTCACTCCCTCCAATAGTGGGCTGCGAATAGCAGCTTCAGCTGCTTCGCGTGCACGGTTTTCCCCGCTCGCATTACCGCTACCCATCATAGCCATACCCATTTCAGACATCACGGTTCGCACATCTGCAAAGTCGACGTTAATCATGCCAGGTCGAATAATCAAATCCGCGATACCTTGAACTGCACCCAGTAAAACATCATTAGCGGCTTTAAAAGCCTCGATTAAACTAGCGCTAGAGCCTAATACTGCGAGTAGGCGTTCGTTAGGAATAGTAATTAATGAGTCAACTTGTTGTTGTAGCTGGTGAATACCTTCATCAGCGATTTGCATACGCTTACGGCCCTCAAATGGGAATGGCTTAGTCACTACAGCCACGGTTAAAATACCCATATCCCGAGCCACTTCTGCAACAACAGGTGCAGCACCAGTACCGGTACCACCACCCATACCGGCGGTAATAAAGACCATGTCGGCACCTTCTAAGATCTCGGCGATACGCTCCCGATCTTCCATAGCAGATTGACGGCCAATCTCTGGGTTAGCGCCAGCACCCAAACCTTTTGTCATGCCGCCACCTAACTGAAGTGCAACGCGTGCATCGACATCACGCAATGCTTGTGCATCGGTATTTGCACAAATGAACTCTACGCCATCGACATCGCAATCCATCATATGGCGAACAGCGTTACCTCCGCCTCCACCAACACCGATGACTTTGATGACAGCACTTTGTGGTACATTATCAACTAATTCAAACATAAGACTCCCCTCTTTATTAAATTTTTAACTTGCTAAATGATATATTTAAAAAATTAACCGCCACCTTGAAACCAGCGTTTAATTTTTGTGAAAAAACTTTCTTCATTCTCAAACCGAGTAACCCCGGCACTCACTTTTGGCTGTTGCCTTAAACTGTGCTGCAATAAACCCACACCTGTTGAATAAATAGGGTTAGCGACGATATCGGCTAAACCTTTTACATTTTGCGGAAACCCCAAGCGCACAGGCATGTGAAAAATCTCTTCGGCAAGCTCTATAACACCTTCCATCTTAGATGTACCACCGGTTAAAACGATGCCTGCAGCTACTAAATCCTCATAGCCACTGCGCCTAAGCTCCGCCTGAATTAAGGTGAATAACTCGTCATAACGCGGCTCGACTACTTCGGCTAATGCTTGGCGCGATAAAGCTCGTGCAGGACGATCACCCACACTAGGCACTTGAATGGTTTCGTCAGCACCCGTTAGTTTTGCAAGCGCACAGGCATATTTAATTTTAATATCCTCGGCATGCATAGTTGGTGTGCGCAAAGCCATAGCAATATCGTTAGTTACCTGATCACCGGCTATAGGAATAACACCGGTATGGCGAATCGAGCCCTCGGTAAAAATAGCAATATCAGTGGTGCCACCACCTATATCTACCATGCAAACACCCAGTTCGCGTTCGTCATCTGTCAGTACAGAGTAACTAGAAGCCAATTGCTCTAAAATAATGTCCTCGACTTCTAAGCCGCATCGGCGAATACATTTCTCAATATTTTGTGCTGCATTAGCAGCGCAGGTAATTAAGTGTACTTTTGCTTCCAAACGTACACCCGACATCCCTAATGGCTCTTTAATGCCCTCTTGGCTATTAATCAGATATTCCTGCGGTAAAATGTGTAGCACTTGCTGGTCTGCCGGAATAGCAACCGCCTGAGCAGCATCAATAACACGATCTACATCTTGCGTAGTCACCTCGCGCTCTTTAATAGCAACAATGCCGTGGGAATTCATACTATTAATATGATTTCCCGCAATGCCTGCATAAACCGAATGAATTTCACACCCAGCCATTAGCTCTGCTTCTTCGATAGCACGCTGAATTGATTGCACTGTTGACTCAATATTGACAACCACACCTTTTTTTAGGCCTGTTGATTTGTGTGAGCCAATACCAATGATTTCCAGCTCTCCGCTGCTATTAATTTCACCCACAATAGCAACAACTTTAGAAGTACCTATATCTAGGCCGACTACAATATTATTATTTTCGCTTGCCATATTAGTCTCCAAGCCTAATAAACATTGCTACATATTGATTCATTAACTGCACTTTAAATTTTTTGTTCATTTAATCTCTTCATCTCTTCTATGCTGACGGTTTCACTACGTAAGCTATCGTCACCGTTCTCTATCCACTTAACTGACAATCCATTTTCGTAACGTAAGTCAATCCGATCTACCTCACTACTCAACAATATTGCTTTTTGCTCTAACGCAAGTAACAGGCGTTGTATTTTTTGATTAATATCTGCTCTACCCAGTAATAAAACCCAACCATTACTTAATTCAGCACCCCAGATACCCACCTTGTTTTTTTCTAATACCGAAACCGTTAATTCATGTTTATTTAATGCTTCTGATAAAAATTGATATTTTTTCATCAGCAAATGGGCTTCATCCTCGCCTCCACGTAATATAGGTAAGTCACTACTCAACAAACCTTTATCTGTAAGGATCAAATCACCTCTATAATTTACAAAACCTCTATCATCCCAACGAGCAATCGCACGCTGCTCTTCAATCGTAATATGTAAAATATTTGGCCACTCTCTTTTAAGCGCGACATTATCAATCCATGGCTCAGCTAGTAGGCTCTTACGCATAGCTGATAGGTTTTCTTTAATAAAACTACGTTTTACGTACTCTTCAATCAGCGTCTCTACCGAGCCTTTAGTTAAATGTTCAAAATCTCCTTGAACAATAACTGAACTTATTGGTCGTTCTAAAAAGTTATTGACTAAAGAAGTACCGTAGTATCCCGTGACGCCTACTATAAAAGCACATACTGAAGTCACTAATACGTACCTGATAGTTCTAAAAAAACCTTTAAAAGAAACTTTCTTTTTCTCAGTACTTTTTTTGGCATTAGTTCTAATATTCTTGGTATTAGTTACCTTCTTCGCCTTTTTCTTTACGTTACCTTTTTCAATCATAACTGCGCATTACTTAGAAACAGTTGCCGAAATTAAAATTTTCGCCACAAGCTCATCAAATAAATATCCAGCCGCTTTAGCAGCCATTGGCACTAAGCTATGGCTCGTCATACCTGGCACTGTATTAACTTCTAACACTTTAAAATTTTCATCATTATCCATCATAAGATCGACTCGCCCCCATCCACTGCAGCCTAAACTATCAAAGGCCCAACGCGATAAATCTCTAATCTCACTCTCTTTACTACTCGACAAACCACAAGGGCAAATATAACGCGTATCGTCTGAAAGATATTTAGCTTCATAGTCATAAAAAATATTATCTGTTTCCAATTTAATGGCTGGCAGTACTTCGTCATTTAAAATACCAACGGTATATTCAGCACCTTTTAATAATTCCTCTGCAAATACAGCCTGATCATACTCACTTGCCTGCTCGAAAGCTTTTTGTAATTCTGCGGCGCTCTGCACTATAGCCATACCAATACTTGAGCCTTCATTAGCCGGTTTCACTATCGCGCTGCCGCCTAAGCTCTCTAGTACTTTTTCAAAGTCATGCCCTGCCGCTAGCTGTTTAAACCTGGGGGTGGGCAAATTAATCCCCTGCCAAATTCGTTTAGAAAACAACTTATTCATAGCAACGACAGAAGCTTGCACTGCACTACCTGTATAAGGAATATCCATCATCTCTAACAAAGATTGCAGCCTACCGTCTTCACCTATGCCGCCATGTAATGCAATAAAGGCCAAATCAATATTCGCTGCCGTTATTGTCTCTATAACATTCTCGCCAACTTCTACATCAACAACATTTACTCCTAAACGGGTACAAGCATCGATGATCGCACGACCACTCTCTAGAGAAACTTCTCGCTCAGCGGAAACGCCCCCATACAAAACACCCAGTCGGCCAATTTTTTTAGAATCTAGTTTTTTCATCATCTAAGTAGACCCAAAACAAGTTAACTTAATTTTCTTTTTGCTAGTGTGGCAGCCAGACTACCCACATTACCTGCACCTTGAGTAATAACAATGTCACCTGGCTTTACAATATCTTTAATGACTGCTGGCACACCATCAACTCCCTCAACAAAAATCGGATCGATTTGTCCTCGAGTCCGAATACTACGGCTTAAGTGCCGACTGTCTGCACCGGCTATCGGTTCTTCACCTGCCGAATAAACATCGAGTAAAATCAACACATCAACACGAGACAAAACATCGACGAAATCTTCATATAAATCTCGTGTACGCGTATAACGATGCGGTTGATAAATCATCACCAACCTTCGCTCACTCCAGCCATCTCGTACTGCTTGAATAGTTGCCTCTACCTCACGCGGGTGGTGCCCATAGTCATCTACCAACATTGCCTCACCCGTTGAATCTTCAGCAACAACAGGATAATCACCATAAATTTGGAAACGCCGACCAACACCCTGAAAGTTTTCCAGACCTTGTTGGATAGCATCAACACCGACGCCTTCATCAACTGCAACTGCAATAGCCGCCAAAGAATTCAATACGTTATGTTTACCAGGCATACTCAACGCAATAGGTAGTTGATCAATATTTAATTTTTCTTTTAATAGCTTTCCTTTAGCAACAAATTGTGTGTAATTTTCCTTTTGAGCAACACTTTCGGCAATATAATCATTACTCTCATCAAAACCATAAGTAATCACTGGGCGCGAAATTTCTGGCAGCAATTCTTGAATGATGGGGTCGTCCCCACAAGCAACCAGTAGTCCATAAAATGGTAAATTTTGAATGAACTCAATAAAAGTTTTTTTCAAACGAGAAAAGTCACCTTCGTAAGTTTCCATATGATCCATATCGATATTAGTAATGATCGAGACCATAGGCTGAAGATGTAAAAAAGAGGCATCGCTCTCATCGGCTTCTGCCACTAAATAATGGCTAGTACCCAACTTTGCATGGCTTCCTGCACTATGCACAAGCCCACCTATAACAAAGGTAGGGTCGAGATCTGCAGCAGCTAAAATAGAAGTAATTAAACTCGTTGTCGTCGTTTTACCATGAGTACCTGCAACTGCAATACCGTGGCGATAGCGCATTAACTCAGCTAGCATTTCAGCTCTACGTACGATAGGAATACGGTTTTCGCGTGCACTCACCATCTCTGGATTAGACTCATCAACAGCCGTTGAGTTTACAATGACATCGGCCCCTTCTATATTTTCAGCTCTATGCCCAATATAGATATCAGCACCCATATTTTTTAGTCTATTGGTCACTGCGGATTCTCGCAGATCAGATCCAGAAATATTATAAGCCTGATTCAATAAAACCTCGGCAATGCCACTCATTCCTGCGCCACCAATACCTATAAAATGTATACGTTTAATTCTGCGCATTTCCGGTACACAAAAAGCTGCATTAGTTTGCATGTCCACTCTCACTTTTAGTTGTTTTATCGAGACATATCTGCTCACAGATATCGGCCACATTTTTTGTCGCATGCGGCATTGCTAGCTCTTTTAATGATTGCGAATAGTTCTGTATTTTTTGCTTATCTATTAATAAACCCTCTAAACTCTTAGCTAATGTGTCTGCTGTTAAATCGCATTGCTCAATCATATTTGCAGCGTTATTGTCGACAAGCCACTGCGCATTAACCACTTGATGGTTATCAATAGCATAAGGATAAGGAATAAATATTGCTGGCAAGCCTGCTATAGCTACTTCGCTAACGGTTAAAGCACCCGCCCGACAAATAATGACATCAGCCCACTGATAAGCTTGTGTTACATCATCGATAAATTCATCTATACGTGCATCAAACTTCAGCTCTTTATAACTCTCAGCAACTTGTTCCAACTTCCCTTTACCCGTCTGATGCCATACGTCAATCGCCAATGTTGTAGGCAATTTAGCAATAGCCTGAGGTACAGCTTTGTTAATAGCCTCTGCCCCTAAGCTACCACCCATAATTAAGATATTGAGTACAGTTTTTTTATCTTCTGTACTCGTTAACGCTTTATCAAATAGCTCACAAACTGCTTTTCTAACAGGGTTACCCACTAGCACTGCATTAGTTAAGGCCCCAGAAAAAGCTTCAAGCCTTTTGTTTGCAAACTTAGCGAGTAATTTATTGGTACTGCCAGCTACTGAGTTTTGCTCATGGATAACAAGCGGTTTGCGCAGTAAAAAAGCCGCAATGCCACCGGGTGCTGCAACATAGCCACCAAAGCCTATAATGACATTCGGCTTTAACTGCCAAATAATAGAAATAGCTTGCAGTACCGCTTTTAACAATAAAAATGGCATCGATATTTTTTTTAGTAAGCCTTTACCTCTAAACCCTTTAATAGAAATAGAATGAAGATCAATGCCATGTTTAGGCACCAATGTATTCTCCATCCCTAATGCCGTACCCAGCCAATGAATACTAGCACCACGTTCACGCAATTCTTCTGCGACCGCTAATGCAGGGAAAATATGACCACCTGTGCCACCCGCCATAAATAAATAAACCGACCTTTTATTTAAGCTAGTCATTTTAAAGCACCTCGTTTCTTAGATGACTTCACAACATCTAAATCAAGGTCATAATCTAGGCGCAACAATAGAGCAATCAATAAGCAATTGATTATCAAGCTACTACCGCCATAGCTAATAAAGGGAAGCGTTAAACCTTTTGTTGGAAAAAAGCCAGATGCTACACCCACATTAACCATAATTTGGAAACCGAATAAAATAGCAATTCCAAATGCAGTTAAAGCAACAAAAGTGTTATTGCGCAGCATGGCTTTTTTAGCCACTAGCACTATCTGAAAAACAAAATAAATAAAGAGTAAGAGTAATAAAACAACACCAACGAACCCTTGCTCTTCGGCAAAAATTGAAAATATAAAATCTGTATGCGACTCTGGTAAATACAACATCTTTTGGATACTGTTACCCAAACCCAGACCCAACCATTCGCCTCGACCAAAAGCAATAAGCGACTGAGTTAATTGATAACCCGTATCAAACTGATCTTGCCATGGGTCTAAGAAAGTTACCAAACGTTGTAATCGATAGGGTGTAAACCACACTAGCCCTGCTAAGATGGCCAAGCCAGACACTAATAATAAGCAACACTGCCAAAGCTTAGCGCCCGCTAAAAACAACATCCCCCCCACAGTAACAGCCAAGACAACAGAGCCACCAAAGTCAGGCTCAAGTAGCAGCAACCACATTAAAAAGACAAGCATTAATAGAGGTTTAAATAACTCTTTCCATTGGGTTTGCAAAAAATACTGGCTGTTGGATAAATAACTAGCAAAAAATACAATACTACAGAACTTAACCATCTCTGAAACTTGCAAGGTAATTGGGCCCACGCTCAACCAACGCTGGCTACCATTAACACGGCGTCCAACACCTGGAATCAAAACAATCACGAGAAAGAATACGGCAACAAAAAACAGCATCCAGCCGTATTTTTTCCAAAAAGTGGTAGGAATTAATAACATCACGCAGGAAGCACTAAACCCTAAGAACAAATACACAATATGCCTACGGACAAAATACCAAGGGTCATTAAAGTTCTCTACTGCAAAATCAATCGACGCTGAAGCAATAGCAACCAAGCCAATAGACATAAGAACAATCGTTGTAAATACTAAGTCCCAATTGAAAGAAACAGAGGCATGTCTTTCAATAAATAGGTTTGTAGGTAGTTTCAAAGCTGACTGAATCATGCGGCCAGCTCCTTTACCGTTACAGTAAACTGGTTACCACGATCTTCGAAGCTTTTAAACATATCAAAACTTGCACAAGCAGGTGAAAGCAGGACGATATCCTTTTGCTTCGCGTTATCCTTTGCTATATGAACAGCATCTCTCAGGGATTTGGCATAAACAGTGTTAAATCTATCGGCCATGTTTTCAGCAATAATTGCATCGTTAATGCGTTGCGCATCAATCCCTATTAAGATAATAGTCGAGACGTTACCTCTAAGGCTCTTAATTAACGGTGTAAAATCAGCACCTTTAGATTCTCCACCAGCAATTAGCACGACACGCCTTGAAGTGCCTTTTAATTCAGCAGAAAAACCATCAATAGCCGCAACAGTAGCGCCTACATTGGTCGCCTTAGAGTCATTAATGTAATCAACCTCATCAATTGTTGCGACCCACTGACACCGATGCTCTAAACCCTTAAAGTTGTTTAGCGTTTGCAACATAGCCTCTAAAGAGAGGCCCACGGAATAACCAATCGCTAATGCAGCCAAGCAGTTAGCAACATTGTGACTACCGCGTAATTTTAGTTTATTCACGGGCATTAAAGGTTTAAATTCGTGCGCTAAATAGTCGATACCGTTACGTGTGATAACACCAAAGTCATTCCTGTCAGGCTGATTTAAACCAAAACTAATGCGGTTAACTCCCTGAGCCAATGGTGGTTGAGTTAATGGGTCAGCACGGTTTACAACAACGGTTTTCGCACCAAAATATATTCGCTGCTTTGCTCGATGATAAGCGGCTAAGCTATCGTAACGATCCATATGGTCTTCACTAATATTTAATACCGTCGATACAGTCGCATTAAGTGAGAACGTACTTTCTAATTGAAAACTCGACAACTCTAATACATATAAATCAGCATTTTTTAACAAGAGATCCAATACTGGTGTACCTATATTACCTCCAACGGCAACATCAACACTGTCATCTATTGCCATCTGCCCAACCAAACTAGTCACTGTTGTCTTAGCATTTGAGCCTGTAATCGCTACAACAGGCTTTTTCACTTCACGGGCAAATAATTCTATATCTCCAATAACGCTAACACCTGCATCAATGAGTGCTGCTATCTCTGGAGTTTTTAAATCGATACCAGGGCTAACTATGACTTCACTCGCTATCGACAACAGCTCGCTATCTAATTTTCCAACAACATAATTAACTTCTGAAAATTCATTACAAAAATCGTTTAGGCCTGGTGGATTTTCTCTTGAATCTATTACCATAAATTTAGTTTTTTGACGCGACAAAAAACGAGCAACTGAAAGCCCGGTCACACCGAGCCCCAGAATAATCGTTAATTGTGTACTTGCTATTAGCGTCATAATACTTTTTATCTTTTGGTTTAATTTAACGGAGTTTTAAGGTTGCCAAACCAACCAAAACTAGAATTACAGTAATAATCCAAAAACGAACAATCACTCGTGGCTCGGGCCAACCTTTTAATTCAAAATGGTGATGTATAGGGGCCATTCTAAAAATACGCTTACCTGTTAATTTAAATGATGCAACTTGCATAATGACTGATAAGGTCTCCATGACAAAAACACCACCCATGATGAATAGAACTATTTCATGTCGCACAATAACAGCGATAACACCTAGAGCAGCACCAAGAGCCAAGGCTCCCACATCACCCATAAATACCTGAGCTGGGTAAGTGTTAAACCACAAGAACCCCATTCCGGCACCTGCCAATGCGGCACAAAAAACAATTAATTCACCGGCACCAGGAATATAGGGAATTTGTAAGTAAGTCGAGAATTCAACATTGCCCGCCAAATAAGCAATCAAACCCAATGCACCGCCTACGAGTACCGTTGGCATAATAGCTAAACCATCTAACCCATCAGTTAAGTTAACGGCGTTGCTCGAACCCACAATGACGCAATAAGTTAAAATCACATAAAACAAACCCAAGTCGATCATTACATTTTTAAAAAATGGAATAATAAGCTGTGTTTCCGCAGGAATTGACGAACAAGAATACAAATAAATAGCCGCACCCAAGCCCGCAACCGATTGCCACAAATACTTCCATCTAGCCGGTAAACCTACAGAGTTTTTCTCAACAACTTTTCGATAATCATCAACAAAACCAACCGCACCAAAAACAGCAGTAACAATGAGCACGACCCAAACGTATCGATTAGAAAGATCAGACCACAGTAAGCTACTCACAAAAATGGCAGCTAGTATTAAGGTGCCACCCATTGTTGGCGTACCTGATTTTTTAAGGTGAGATTGAGGGCCGTCTTCACGTACAGATTGTCCTATCTGTAAGATATTAAGTCTCCGAATCATCCACGGGCCTAACAAAAGAGAAATACCTAATGCTGTTAACACCCCCAAAATGCCTCTAAAGGTTAGGTATTGAAATACAGCAAATCCGCTATTAAATTGTTGTAAGTATTCAGCGAACCAAACAAGCATTAGTGGCCTCTCCTAATTTTTTTAACTTATCAATAACCACTTCCATATGCGCACTACGCGATCCTTTTACTAAAACAACGGCTTCTGAAGATAATATATTTACCAATTCAGAAACTAAGGAATCAAAGGAGGAAAAATGTTGCCCGTTTTCACCAAAACTACAGACTGTTCTTTTTGTTTTTTCACCGATGGCCAATAACATTGCAATATTTTTTTCTAATGCATACTCACCAATTTCTTCATGGCGAGAATCAGACTCATCGCCAAGCTCACCCATATCACCTAGTACCAAGACCGACTCGTTCCCAATACCTGCTAATGTATCAATAGCAGCTTTAACCGAACCAGGGCTCGCATTGTAGGTATCATTAATTAAAGTAAATTTCTGACCATAATTAATTATTTCTAGGCGACCAGGTTCACCACCGAAATTCTCCAAGCCTTTTTTAATATTATTCAGGTCAACATTGGCGGCACAAGCACAAGATGCAGCAGCCAGTGCATTGGCCACATTATGCTCACCAAAAACCGACAAACCAATATCACTGGCCTGATTAATCTTTTTATTAAACAAAGAAAATCCATAGCAACCATTTTTCAATTTATGAATATTACTTGCCTGGATCTGTGAAGCAGGGGCATTCTCGATTGAATACTGTAAAATATCAGTAATACTTTTGTTGCTATATAAATCTTCTAACCAAAGAGAAGCATAGTCACTATCTGCATTGACAACCGCGGTATCACCACGGGTTAAACGCTGATAAATTTCGCCTTTAGTGACGGCAATACCTTCAATGGAACCAAAACCCTCAACATGAGCTGGCATAACATTGTTAACGATTGAAATATTAGGCTTTGCAATAGAGGTTAAATATTCAATTTCTTTTAATCCACTGGCACCCATTTCGATTACAGCAACTTCATGCCGAGAAGTCATTGAAAAGATAGATAAAGGAACGCCAATATGATTATTAAAGTTACCTGCTGTTGCAAATACTTTCTCTTCACCTAGCGCTTCTACAAAAATGCTTTTAAGCATACCTTTGACTGTTGTTTTACCACAGCTACCCGTTATAGCAAATAACTGACCATCAAAACATTCACGCTGATATTGCGCCAACTGCCCCAGCGCTTTTACTGTATCGTCCACTAGCCAAATAGTAAGCCCACTCAATGGCAAATCATTTAATTTGTCGCGTGACCCTTCATTAACCACTAATGCACTAGCCCCACTATTGACTGCATTTTTCAAATAGTCATGCGCGTCATAGTTCTCACCACGCAACGCCACAAATAAATCACCCGCTTTTATTACTCGTGTATCTGTTGAGATAGAGTCAATTAATATATCTTTTACATAATCATTAGCGACAAGCAATTCACCACCGAATTGGCTTTGGATTGATTGCATAGAAAATGACTTAATCATAAAGCCGCCTCTTGTTCGCGCTTGCGTAAATTTAGGCGTGCTTGTTGCTGATCACTAAATTGTATTTTCTCTGAGCCAAGAATTTGATAATTCTCATGCCCTTTACCCGCTATTAAAATAATGTCATTTTTATTGGCCGACGCGACAGTATGGGAAATCGCATCCGCTCGACTCTCGATAACTGTATGCTCGCAAGAAAACCCTTGTTTTATATCTGCAAAAATATTTTCAGGTGCTTCTGTACGTGGGTTATCATTTGTAACAACAACATGATCTGCTAAGCGCTCAGCAATTGATGCCATTTTTGATCGCTTATCAGAATCTCTATCTCCGCCACAGCCAAACACGCACCAAATTTTATTATGCTGATGATGCGCCAATGCTTCTAATGCACTTTTCAATGCATCAGGGGTATGTGCAAAGTCGACCACAACCTGAAAACCTAGCGTATTCGAGATTAACTCCATACGACCAGGCACGGACTTTAATGTGGATAACGATGCCACTATTGCTTCTATAGTGTAATTATTGGCATATAGAGCACCGATAACAGCCAATAAATTACTTAAGTTAAAAGCACCCACTAACTGTGTAGTAATAGAAAACTGCCCCTCGGGCGTATTTAAAATAGCTGCAACACCTACACTTGAAAAAACAGGCTCTTCAAATGAAAAATGACCAGAAGATTGGGTATACTCACTAACTGCATTCGATAAACTATAAGTAATTAGACGTGTATCTTTATTGAGCTTTTCAACTAACTGCGTCGAAAATTCGTCATCCTGATTGATGACTGCATTAGCAATCGATGGCATTTCGAATAGTCGAGACTTTGCTTGCCCATATGCCTGCATTGTTCCGTGATAATCTAAGTGGTCATGGGTTAGATTTGTAAATACAGCAGTATTAATATCAATACTTTCAACACGGTTTTGCTGAAGACCATGACTAGACACTTCCATAACAATCGCTTTCGACTCACCTACTAATAAATCAGCACACATCTTTTGTGTACTGATTGGATCAGCCGTTGTCATACCCGTAGTAGTTAATTGCTCATCATTGGCACTCACAGTAGAAATCACGCCATAACCTAAAGTACCCATCACTCCACACTTACCTTCGTAAGCCGCTAAACATTGCGCCAATAAATGCGAGCATGTTGTTTTACCATTAGTACCAGTAATACCGTAAACGGGCACATTGTTTGAAGGGTACTGATAAAAACGACCAGCGATTTGGCTTAACACGCCCTGCAAATTATCAATTGCGATAATAGGTGCAGCACAATGAACAGGCTCTTCGGTTACATCTATTAATATTGCACAAGCACCCTTATTAATTGCTTGAGGTATATAGTGTTTACCATGCTTAGTCACACCTTGTACGGCGACAAACAAATCGCCTTCATTAATCTCACGACTATCTATGCTTAAACCACTAACAGTAATATCGCCAACATTATCTTTTGCACAAAAACCATCTAATAGGTTTTTAAGTGGGTACGATATTTGGCGAGAAATAGAAGCCATCACGATAAAGGCTCCTTTTTAGCAACTGCTTTATTGTTTTTATGTACAATTTTTTCGGACTTCGCAGGGATATAATCTGGAATAACATGCAGAATACGCAGCCCGTTTTCTACCAAAGAAGAAAATACAGGTGCCGCCACTTCACCACCAAAATACTGACCAGCACTTGGCTCGTCGACAACAACGACTGCGATTATTTTTGGGTCATTAGCTGGAGCAAAACCTGCAAACAATGATAGGTAACGGTTATCAGAATAGCCTCCATTGTTACCTACTTTATGTATAGTGCCTGTTTTACCTGCAGCATAATAAGCCGGAACATCAGCTCTAGTACCCGTACCACCTTTTTGCACAACACGCTGCAACATGGTCGCCACTTGCTTAGCTATGCGTGGCTGTACAACTCTTGTCGACTTAGCCTGTTCGTTAAGTTTTAATAAAGAGACTGGATTTTTCTCTCCACCATTGGCAATAACGCTATAGGCCTGTGCCAACTGTAATGTAGTCAGCGACATACCATACCCAAATGAGAAATTTGCCTGCACGATAGGCTGCCATTTGGCATAGCCTGGCAAGGTACCAACAGACTCACCAGGAAAACCTGTACCAGTATCTTGACCAAGACCTACCCGGAAAAACATATTACGGATCACATCCCCTTCGAGATCGAGACTAATTTTAGTCAAGCCAACCTGACTAGATTTTTGCAATATTTTTCCAACATCCATCACGCCATAATTGACAGGGTCTAATAAGGTCTTTTTACCCACACGTACAAAGCCAGGGTGAGTATTAATTTCAGTAGTTGGACTAAAACGTCCCGTTTCTAACGCAGCCATAACTGTTAGCGGCTTCATAGTTGAACCCGGCTCAAACTGATCGGTCATTGCACGATTACGCAATGCATGCACTTTTAAACCTGATCTATCGTTAGGATTAAACGATGGCTGATTTACCATTGCTAATACTTCGCCTGTTTTAGCATCCAACAATACAACTGAACCCGATTTTGCCTTGTGCGCTTTTACCGCCTCTTTTAATTCTCTATAAGCCAAATACTGCAGGCGCATATCAATACTTAACGCAATATCATTACCTGCTCTTGCCTCAGAAATCAAACTAACATCTTTGAATGTGCGCCCACGCAAATCTTTTAGTACTTGTTTTTTACCGGCATCCCCCGTTAACCATTTATCAAACGCAAGTTCTAAACCTTCTTGGCCTTTGTCATCAACATTAGTAAAACCCACTAGATGTGCAGCGACTTCTCCTGCTGGGTAAAAACGTCGATACTCTTGCTGCGCATAAACACCTTGAATACCTAAAGCTAAAACATTTTCTGCATCGGCAGGCGTCATGTGACGGCGCAGATACATAAATTCTTTATTTTTAAATCGAGATAGCTTTTCTTTTAACACGCTTGGCTTGATTAATAATTTTTTTGCCAGCTCTGACACCCGCTCAATTGATAACTGAAGCTCTTGCGGCTGAGCCCACAGCGAAACAACCGGCGTACTGATTGCCAACGGCTCTCCATTTCGATCGGTGATTACTCCTCGAGTTGCAGGAATAGTTTCTAGCCTTAAAGTTCTCACTAGACCTTGTTTTTGCAAAAATTCATATCCACGCGACTCATTAGGCATAATCTGAATAGAGGCCAAATGCCAAACGATAGCAAGCAACAAGCACAATAAAGCAAGCAACATGAAGTAAAAACGCCAACGCACGACTTTTACTGTATGTGTTTTAGCCTTCATTAGACTGACCTTTAGGAGCTATCATAATTACGTGTTCAGCTTTAGGAAGCTGCATATCCAAATGTTCGGTTGCTACTTTTTCAATACGACTAAAAGAGGCCCAAGTACTCTCCTCTAATAAATATTGACTCAACACCACCTGCAATTCATTGTGCTCTCGCTTAAGTCCCTCCAAATGATTGAACTCAGCACGGGTTTTATATGTCATATAAACAACAGCCAAAGATGATGCAATAAGCATCACCCACAAAAAAGCAGCGAAGGAGGCCAACTTAAAAGAGAATTTTTGATGATCTATACTGAGCACATTCATAACGCGTATCGCCTAATATTTTTTAATACGTCTATGCAATTTTTTCAGCAACGCGCATAACAGCACTGCGCGCACGAGGGTTCATATCTAGCTCTGCTTTTCCTGCTTTTATCATTTTTCCAATCGACTTAAGCCGCTTATTTAATTTATCTTCAGTCACAGGTAAACCTGCTGGTAACTCATCACCTTTTACATGACGCTGAATAAAACGTTTTACCCGCCTATCTTCTAGAGAGTGAAAACTTATAATAGCCAAACGCCCGCCAACAGCTAAGATATCTAACGTGTCATCCAACACTCGCTCCAGATCCTTAAGCTCATCATTAATATGTATCCTAATTGCCTGAAACGCCTTAGTTGCTGGGTGCTTACCACGCTCCCATGCTGGGTGCGCCTCGGCTATTATTTTTGCCAACCTCAACGTAGTGATAATTGGCTCCAACTCTCGCTCTTTTAAAATAGCCCTAGCCATTCGACGTGCGAAGCGCTCTTCTCCATAATCCTTCAAAACACGTACAATCTCGCTTTCTGCTGCGGTATTTACCCATTGGCTCGCAGTTATTCCAGCGCTATCGTCCATACGCATATCCAGTGGGCCATCATGAGAAAAACTAAACCCCCTTTCTGCTTGATCGAGCTGTGGCGAAGACACACCCAAATCAAGCAATATGCCTGTTACCTCACCGAGTTTATTTTTTTTCTCAACCAATGTTTTCATTTCAGCAAAAGAACATTTAGCCAATTCAAATCGGGGATCATCTCCAAATAAACGGTCGCCAACAGCAATAGCCTCGGGATCTTTATCAATACTCAGCAAACAACCTTTATCAGAGAGCCCATGTAAAATTGAGCCACTATGTCCACCTCGCCCAAAGGTACCATCGACATAAAAGCCGCTTTTATCTGTAATTAAGAATTCAACAGCCTCATTTAGCAAAACGGTTATATGTGTATTAGCTTGATTAGCTTGCTGCTTTTCAGCCATCGCTTTGGCACCCTTAACATTAAGTTAGCGGTTTAAAGCGCTAAGTTTTGCATGCCCTCGGGCATATCTTCACTATCAATACTTGAATCGATATAGTCTGTGAACTTATCTTCGCTCCAAACCTCCAATCCCTTACCTTGCCCTACAAGCATTATCTTTTTCTCAAGGCTCGCGTATTCACGCAAAGTAGGCGGAACGACAATTCGACCATTAGCATCAAGCTCTAGCGGACTTGCATGCCCAATTAGTAACAACTTGGCTCTTCGAGACACCTTATTAAAAGAAGGCAACGCTTCGATTTTAGGTAGAATCTCTTGCCACTGGGTCTCGGGGTACATATGTAGGCAGCGATTCTCTGTATGGGCTGTCAATACGATATGACCATTGCAGTCTTCCAGCAGCTCACGCACGCGTGAAGGAATCGCAATGCGACCCTTTGCATCCATATTGATAGCGTGACTGCCATAAAACATATTCAAATCTTTATTACCTTAGCGATAACTACATATAATGTGTTTTTGCGTAGATTGATGGAGAGATAAAAAGCCTCTCAAAAAAGGGATAAATAACCACAAAAATCCACTTTTCACCACATTATGACACTATATGCCTAGAATGAATAAAGTCAAGGAATTCGCTGGCGAAAAAGCCTATTAAAAACAAAAACTTATCGTCAAATTGGGAGAATACAGGTAGGATTAACAACCGAGATACATAGTTTGGTGATTTAAAACAAAAATATAGAGAAGATACTTAAAGTAATACTTTAAGTTTGAGACTTTTTATTCATTAAAACCGATGCCTGTAAGAAGAACTTGAGATATAAATTAAGCGATTACTAGCCCGAGTCAACATCGGAGGGGATCTACACTCTTAAAGTGGCACATAGGCATTTATAAAAAGACACTATCCAATAAATCACTTCACCACTAATCGCTGTAAATGAGACTACGATAAGAAATAGCAAAATAGATGAAAATGCATTAAACAATACATTTAAACATGCAAAAATTGGCATGATGAGCAACAAAACCCCATTTTACAAGGGCTGTAGAAGATTTGAAGTCAACCGATAAACCGGATCATACATCACAAAAAATAAGGCTTATAGTCAGTATAATAAAGCATACCTCACTTTTTTGTAGCACATAGCCAAGATACTTGAAAAACGGTCAAATGCCATCACAGAACATAGGTATGCTTGATTATCTAAAGTCATGCTGGCACCCAAATACCGGGGGTGAGCCTCTTTATTAGGGTTTTAACATATCATTGCAGATTAGCTCATCCAGCCGAATGGATACTTTAACTAATTTTTTGAGAAACACTCTAACTGTCACTAGACAGAGCCATTAAAGCGTTTCTCTTTTTAACTCCGAGCGCCTGAGTATGAGGAGAATCAAAAAGCCCCGAAAGCCATCCAGCATACGCAGTTTTTGTAGAAGATATAGTCAGACTCACTAAAACACAATTGCTACTAGTTTATTTTATTTATTCTTACTAAAAACCGCTCTAAGAAAATTATCTTGAGGCAAACTAATTCCAGAACGTCTAGTAACAAAGGTCTTTATATATAGCTCGCCTTTTTCAACTGTTATGGCTTGTTTTCGAACTAGACCTTTTTTCTCTACAATCTTGTTCTTACTCACCTCTTCAATTGAAATATTATCACCATAACTTCGCCCTCCCACGTTCAGCCCGCAAAACAAAGTGGCTGTGTGATCAAATCCTTTCCTATCAGTCCAGCCTGCGCAATCATTCATATTTGCTCTTAGTGAAGCAAATGGTTGTATATCCGATCCCTTGTAAAATTCAAAAACTACAGTTTGGTTATCTCGTGATATAAGAATCCTATCTGTTTTTTTACCTATAACTTGCTTAACTTGTATAGGTTGTGAAAAATGGCTTACAGCAGACTCTAGCCGTTCCCTATGTTTTTGTTTTTCCTCAGGTGTATATTCTGGCGGAGAATACGAAGATACACATGCTGTTGTCAATCCTACTAATATTAGTAATGACGCAGTTTTGATTATGCGAAGTAAATGCGAAAGCTTGTTTTTCATGAATATTTTTACCTTGTATTTTAACTTAGAAACTATTTTTTATGGAATCAGGGGGAAACCACCAAAATGAAAATACGGCTCTGCCTTGATGCCAAGATGAGCAGACTATACTTAAATAGACGAATTACACAACTATTTGAATTTTAACTTTAAATAGATTTATAACGTTCAGGCAATAGACAGGATCTTGTGAAGCCCCTAACTGATGCGGTTGCAGAGGGCAATTACACTTCAAAATACGCCGCAATAGAATCAATAACGACTTCATTTTATTGTTTTCCAGAAATAGCATTCTCCATATTGGCGAGATGCTCGACAACATTCATTAATGCTGGGGGTGGAGATTATTACTGAGATTTTGAAATACCGAACCATAGTTACTTGTTAATTTTTCTATACTCCAAAACAATAAATCAACAGCAACGGGGGCAGGAAGTGATTACGGAACTGATCACCACCCAGCAGATGATGCGGCCTTAAACAAAAACAACAACCCAAAATAAAAAAGCCTAACCGACAAAAGGCTAGGCTTTAAAATCAACGTCTCTGACCCTTTGATTTGTAGATAAAAATACAGAAAAAGGCAGAAAATGGCATATAAAATATGTCTTATTTAAAGGCTTAGGTGTAGAGGTTATTAAAACTCCCGATGTATTATCAGAGGAAAACAACCCTGACAATATTCCTGAACGCTATACTTTTGAGAAAGATTAACCTGAGTTTTTATTAACAAAGTTTTCATAACATTCTGTGCACAGCCAACGTCTGCTCTCGTTTATATAGCCTGTATTCTTTTCAAGCTCATCACTATCTAATAATACCCACCTACATACTTCACAATGATCATAGTCATCCTCACTAGGGGTCGAAGACCATAATGTCTTTTTCCATGTTTGAGCCCTTGCCCAATCAACAGATTCTATTAACTCTGATTCTGTCCACCTTTCACCGTGAATAGTTATGCATTTCTGAGAGTCTAGCCATCTCTCACGAACACCATCTATATATTTTGGTGGGTTGAGCCAGTTTTCTTTAAAAAGGAGATAATGGATGAACAGATTCATCGACAAACTCAAACATACACATATGAACCCAAAAAATATCTCTAATAAGCTAAAGCTTTCAGGCCTCAAATAAACATTGGGCAGATATGCAACGATGATAAACAAAGAAACTAAGAGTGCATATTTTCTTGTCTTCCATATATCGCGAAAGTAATAAATAAAACCAACCCAAAAGAATATTGTGACAGCTCCAAAGATGACAAAAATATGCTCCATACTTAATTACTCAGCTCAGCTTAATGACTAATTTTGTTCATTATATCTATTCTATTTCTTAATCACATAACCTCTAGAGGAATGAAAGCATCTGTAAATTAATAATTTTCCTGTGCAAATATGAAAGCAGCAACTTGTTAAGCATTAATAATTAGTTATTAGCCTACAGACCAGTAAAATAGGCATTTATATAACTGAGTAAATTAAGTTATATAATATTGCTGTAAGAAATTAATAGGGTTAACAGGTACTTATCAGGAGTCTAGTATTGAATCTCCCACAGAGATTGGCTATACACAGTATAAGTAGCGTGGTGTAGGAAGAAAGCCCCATTTTACGGGGCTTTAGAAAATGTGGAGTCAGCCGATAAGCCGGGTTCTGTCGTGGACAATCATTCATCTGCGATGTACGTCACCATACACCTCTAGCAACCTACCCGAATCCAGTGCGGGTCGCACCTCATACTCAATGGTAATTGGATTCCTATTTGGTCTTGCTCCGAGTGGGGTTTACCATGCCACAAGCTGTTACCAGTTGCGCGGTGCGCTCTTACCACACCCTTTCACCCTTACCTCGATTGGAAACCAATCGTGGCGGTCTGCTCTCTGCTGCACTTTCCGTAGGCTCGCGCCCCCCAGGGGTTACCTGGCACTCTACCCTATGGAGCCCGGACTTTCCTCCCGATTGCACCTCGATACACACCGTCAATTAAGAACAAGGAATACCAACGTTAACAAGCAGGCGATTGTCTAGCCAACTCCGAGCGCGAGGTTACCATAAGCACCTATGTAACTGAAGATTATTTTGCGCAGAGCGTTGGACAACTCGTTATAAGTTAGTCACACTCATGCCTCTATATACTTATTAAAATTATTATTTACTCAATATATGCTTGCAGAATTTATTCTTTTATTTGTTATTGCTGTTATCGCCAACGCACTATCTGCCTTTGCTGGTGGTGGTGCGGGTTTATTACAGCTACCTGTTTTAATTTTTATGGGCCTGCCTTTTGGCGTTGCTCTTGCCACCCATAAAATTGCCACTGTCGCCTTGGGAGTTGGCTCCACTATGCGCTACTGGCGCGAAAAGAACATTGAAATTTTATTTTCGGTGTTTGTACTGGCCGTAGGTTTGCCTGGTGTCATTATAGGCGCAGCGATTATTTTGAATATTGATGAGGGACTCGCCACACTGCTATTAGGTATTCTCACTATCAGCCTCGGCATTTATTCTTTCTTTAAAAAACAATTGGGGCAGGAATTTAAACCTAAAAACAAAACTAAACTCGGCTTGGGTATTGGTGGCAGTGTTATTTTTTTGATTGGTTTTATTAATGGTTCTTTAACTTCTGGGACGGGTTTATTCTTAACCATCTGGCTAATTCACTGGTTTGGATTTGATTACAAACGCGCCGTGGCAACCACGATGATATTGGTTGGTTTTTTTTGGAATGCAACCGGTGCGATTACATTATCGGCATTAGGCGAGGTTAAATGGTCATGGCTCTTACCATTAATATTAGGCTCGCTCGTTGGCGGTTATATTGGCGCTAACCTGGCCATTAAAAGTGGCAACAAATGGATAAAAGTTATTTTTGAGCTTATCACAATATCTGTTGGCACAAGTCTTATAGTCAAGACGTTTTAATTTTTCTTTATGGTGTTTCTAACGCTATTTTTTTATAACGGCGCTTTGAGCGCTGATCTTTTAACATATCAATAGTTAATAAGAATAATGCACTCCAAATAAATATAAAGGTAATCAATTTACTTAGAGAGAATGACTCATCATATAAAAACAAAGCCAACAAAAACAATATACTTGGTGCAATATATTGCAAAAACCCTAGCGTTGAGTAGTTCAGCCGTTTTGCCGCACCAGTAAATAGTAATAAGGGGATTATCGTCACCGGCCCTGCCAACATGAGGATCAACCAATCATTTAAGGACCAAACTACCGGGCCTGTATTATTGGATGACAAAAAGCTCAAAAAGACTAATGCAATAGGCAATAGAATAGCCGTTTCAATAGACAAACTAGGGACTGATCCCACATTAATATTTTTGTGAACAAAGCCATACAACCCAAAACTAAACGCAAGCAACAAAGCAATCCAAGGGATTTTACCAAAAGTAATCAACTGTATAGAAACACCAACAACAGCAAGCAATACTGCTAGCCACTGAAGAGAACGCAGCTTTTCTTTTAGCAAGGCAAAGCCTAAAAGAATATTAACGAGTGGGTTAATGTAATAACCCAAGCTTGCCTCAATAATATTATTGGTATTAACAGACCAAATATAGACTCCCCAATTGGTCACAATAAGCAACGCTGAGATAATTAAATAGCCTATTTTTTTACGATCGCTAATAATAGCAATAACATCTTGCCAGCGCTTTAAGATAAACAGTAATACAAATAAACAAACAGCTGCCCACACAATGCGATTAGATAAAATTTCTAGCGCCGAAATATGACTGACTAATTTGAAATACAATGGGAATAAGCCCCATATAACAAACGCAGCTATTGCCAATACACCACCGTGTTGCGAACGTGTCATTGTATTTCCTGATTATTTTTGCGAGCAGAGACGTTTATATTCTTCGTACCGTTTCGCGCTCAATGATTGTAGCATCTAGTGCGAGTGTTTTGATGGGTTCGTTTTTATCGAGATAATGCACCATTGCCTGTGCTGTTTTTTTACCCATTATAATTGTTGGCAAAGCAATCGTGGTTAATGCCGGATGGCAATGCATCGCCCAATCGAGGTCATCAAAACCCATAATGGAAATATCATCGGGCACTCTAATATTGTTGCGACTGAATTCGAATATCATTCCAAGCGCCAAAACATCTGATAAACACAAACACGCTGATGATTTATCTTGAGTACCCATAAATGCTTTTGCAGCATCAACACCCCCACTAACGTCGAGGCTCCCTTCGAGGAAGCTAGTCGTCATTGATAACGCTTTTGTCGCCCGCTTGACACCCTGCAACCTTAATGCAGTTCTATCGTTATTTTTAACATCACCATGGACAACACAAATATCTTGGTGGCCTTGACTATAAAGGTAATTAATAGCTTTCTCAGCGAGCATTGTATTGTCATATCCAATAGCAGGCATATCACTATTGTTGTCGCAAATACTGGTACAAATAAAGGGAATGTTTTGCTCTTGCATCACTGATATCAATGCGGGGTCATGCATCGCACCTGATAAAATCAAACCCTCTGTACCTATATCGAGTAATTCTCGTGCACGTTTAGCCTCTGCTTTAAGATCACCATCACTGGTTGCAACTACTAGTGCATAGCCCAACTCTGCTAAATGCTGTTCTACTGCATTGAGGAAACGCGAAAAAATAGAATAAGATAATGTAGGTACTACAGCACCAATGGTGCGGGTTCTATTTGTTGCCAATGCACGAGCGGCTGAGTTCATCACATAGCCATGCTCTTGCAAAGCAGATAATACGCGCGTACGTGTTTTGTCACTCACATTATCAGACTTATTTAAAACTCGAGAAATAGTTGCCACTGAGAGCCCCGTCACTTTTGCAAGGCTTCGCACACTGGGCTTTTTCTTAGTGTTATTAATGGGAGTTGGCGTAGTCATGCAAGCAGACTAGCGTTTTTTTTGTCGATTACAAGTCATTTTATCTATTTTCAAAGTGAAAACTAGAAAACCGCAGGATATGATCAACCGAATTCTTGATTAGTTATTGACAGCTGTGATGCAGTTAAATATATTGCCAATTGTAACCGGTTACAATTGGCTTTAAACCAAACTTTTAAAGAGTATTGATAATGGAAATTATCTACGCCCCACAACAAGGTGGCATGCTTGCAGGCTCAGCTAGTTATCCCTGGGCGCTAAAAAACCAAGGCGCTGCCAGAAAGGAAATTCACTACGGTGAAACCCATCAGTTATTCCTAGATGATAACGACCTGGTGACATTAACTAATATCGATGGTGGTTTAGGGTGCATTTTGTTTATTGCTCCTGACCCCAGCTCTAAAGCCACTGCCTCAAGCTTTAAAAACTTATCTCTGGATTTATTATCCACCACGACAATTGATCCTCATTCTCTCAATAGCCGTAAGTTTGGTCAGTTTTGTACAGACAACACTATCGACCTTACATCGACTTTAGGTAGACAACTTTTTGATGAGAACACCCTACCCAATCAAAAATTTGTTATCCGCTGTGAACAGCGTACAGCGCTATGGATATTGCTCCCAAGGCCTAGCAATAGCATCGAGTCAGGCGGCGGCGGCTCACTACTAATAGAACATGCTAGCTCAACCCAATCTCAGCAAAGGCTTCCCGACCCTATTGGCGATATCCATGCAGAGTTTCGGCTACCCCCTGGCACAGCAAAAGCCTACGAAGTAAAAAAAGGCGAATATATTCAAATTATCGACGTAGAAGGCCAGCAGTGCTCTGATTTTATGGCAATGCGTAGTGATGCTCTAGACTCAGGTATTGAAAGATATATCGACTCAACTGTTACTCGCACCATGGTCGGTGGTGCCTACCCAGGCCCTGGGCTTTTCGACAAATTTTATGATCAAGACATCCAGCCCTTACTGGCAGTGGTACAAGATACCGTAGGCCGTCACGATACCTTTGCACTTGCCTGTACTGCCAGAGGCTACGAAGAGCGAGGCTTTCCTGGGCACCTTAACTGCTCTGATAATATATCCAATGCCTATGAGCCTTATGGTATTAACCGAAGACAAGCTTGGCCCGCGATTAACTTCTTTTTTAACTCCAGTATCGAGACTCACGACAACCATTTAATTTCTGAAGAAGCATGGTCTCGTCCTGGCGATTATGTGGTTATGCAAGCACTCACAGACCTTGTTTGCGTGAGCACTGCCTGCCCCGATGATATTGACCCTATCAATGGCTGGAACCCCACAGAAATACACGTTCGGATTTATAATGAAGATAGCGCAATCCCCAGAGCCATTGCGCATCGCCCCTTTGTAGAGAGTGAAGCTAACATGACCATGGAAAGTGCTTTTCATCCACGCACCAGCCAATTAACACAATCCTTTAGTGTCGCACGTGACGTGTGGCTGCCAACCAGTTACGAAGCAACACGGGCTATCGAAGAATATTGGACTTGTAGTCAATCGGTGACTATTCAAGATATGTCATCACTACGCAAGTACGATGTGATGGGCCCAGATGCCGAAACACTTTTACAACTATGCATGACGAGAGATGTAAGTAAGCTATCAGTTAACCGCGGGACTTACACACTAATGTGTAGTGATACCGGCTCGGTTATTGACGACGGCACATTATTTAGACTCGCACCCGATATTTTTCGCTGGTGCTGCGGTTCTGAGGAAAGCTCATGCCAGCTAAAAGAAGTCGCACAAAAACATAACTTAAAAGTATGGGTGAAGTCTTTATGGTCAGCCATGCCGAACATTGCTATTCAAGGCCCTAAAAGCCGCGAGCTACTTTCTAAATTGATTTTTACCCAACCAACACAGCCCGCCCTTGAAAATATCAAATGGTTCGGCTTTACCATTGCTCGTCTACACGATCAAAACGGTCCTGCATTTATGCTTACGCGTAGTGGCTTTACCGGCGAGCTAGGTTACGAGATTTTTTGTGATGCTTCTGCCGCCACCAAAATATGGGATGCAGTGATGGAAGCTGGCGAAGAGTTCGGTATATTACCCATGGGTAGCGAAGCACTCGAGATGAAGCGTATCGAAGCCGGTTTAATGATTTCAGGGGCTGAGTTTACCTCAGAGGTAGATGCTTTTGAGGCAGGTCTTGGCTTTGCTATCGATTTAAAAAAAGAACATTTTATTGGTCGCGACGCACTAGAGCGCAACTCAGTAGCGCCCAGAAAAAGCCTAGCCGGCTTTATTATTAAAGGTACAGAGATCCCTCAACATGGCGCACCTATCTTTGTAGGAAGAAGACAAGTTGGCGTTATTACGAGCGCCACGCGCTCACCCGAATTAAACCAAGTAATCGCCCTAGGTAGAATCGCTATTGAGCATAGCGCACTCGAGACGGGTGTTGAAATTGGCTGTTTAGATGGGCATATTAAACGTCTAAGTGCAGTGGTTTGTTCATTTCCCTTTATTGATCCAAAAAGGGAGCGCGCACGAGCATAAAAACACAAGCAAGAAATTAATAATAATTAGGAGAGGACAGATGAAAAAAGTATTGCTGAGTACAGCACTCACATTAACCCTTGGCATTACCTCCACCACCAGTTTTGCAGCTGATAAAGTGATGGTTGGTGAACCTAGTTGGCCTGGCGCAAAGATTGTTGCTAACTTAGTTAAGGTGATTATTCAAGAGAAGTTAGGTGGTGAAGCAGAATTAGTTCCGGGGACGAACCCGGTTATTTTTGCCGCAATGGATGGAGGTCGTGGTGATATCGATGTACATCCCGATGTTTGGCTACCCAATCAAAAAAGCTTAACCGATGAATACGTAGAAGATAAGAATACCGTTGGCTTATCGGGCGGTGCCTATCAAGGTCGCACGGGTTTATGTGTGCCCACCTATATGGCCACTAAGCATAATATAAAATCAATTTACGATATAGCCACACCAGAGGCACAAAAGCTATTTGACTCCGATGGTGATGGTAAAGGCGAAATATGGGTAGGTGCTTCTGGCTGGGCCTCCACAAATGTCAACAAAGTAAAAGCACGTGACTACGGTATAGAAACCTTTTTAGAGGTTGGCACCGAAGACGAAACCGTTTTTTACTCTAAGCTTAAAAACCTTATCTCACAAGAGAAGGGCGCTGTCTTTTATTGCTACCAACCACATTATGTACATGCACTTTACGATGTCACTATGCTGGAAGAGCCGAAAAATGACCCAGCTAAATACACAATGATTCAACCAAGTGCCGATGTTGACTGGTTTACTAAATCAAAAATCACTACAGGTGACCCAGTTAAAACCGTCCGCATTGCCTACTCTAAATCATTAGAGAAGCGTGCACCCGATGCGGCTAAACTATTAGCCAACATCGACCTTAGCTCCGATGTTGTCTCCAATTGGACTTACCAAGTCGTTATCAAAGGTAAAAAAGCAGAAGATGTTGTTCGCGACTGGGTCAATAAAAATGGAGCAACTGTCGACAAATGGCTCGGCATCCAGTAATCATCTCTTTATGGGCATTTACATCTAAGTGTAAATGCCTTTTTTATCTTATAAAAATATAAAATAACCTTTGCGTTTATTCAGGAGAATATCGTGAAAAACTCTGCATCTTCCCCTATTGTCGTTAAAAATGTTTGGAAAATATTCGGCGATAGAAGTCAAGAAGCCTTTGCTGCCATCAAAAAAGATGGGCTAACTAAGGCAGAAGTACTCAGTAAATTTGGCTGTGTTGTTGGTGTTGCCGATGCCAGTTTTGAAATTAACGAAGGCGAAATTTTTTGTATTATGGGCCTTTCTGGCTCGGGTAAATCGACCCTCGTTAGGCATATTAATCGCCTATTAGAACCTACTGCTGGAGAATTATTGGTAGAGGGTGAAAATGTCATGGACATGGACGAACTCGCATTACGTAAATTACGTAACGAAAAAATCGCCATGGTTTTTCAAAACTTTGGCTTAATGCCACACCGCACTGTTCGCGATAATGTCGCCATGCCACTGGAGATTCGCGGTGCATCCAAACGTGAGCGCTGGTCAGAGGCAGACCGCGTTTTATCGTTAGTAGAGTTAACTGGCTGGGAGCATAAATACGCACATGAATTATCCGGCGGTATGCAGCAACGCGTTGGCCTTGCTCGCGCACTGGCATCTAACCCTTCAATCCTTTTAATGGATGAGCCCTTTTCTGCACTTGACCCACTCATCCGTCGTCAACTTCAAGATCAATTTATGGAGTTATCCAAGCGACTTAAAAAGACCACTATTTTTATTACCCACGACTTAGACGAAGCCATTCGCATTGGCAACCGTATTGCCATTATGAAAGATGGGGTAATAGTACAAACCGGTACACCAGAAGATATTGTGATGAACCCTGCCGATGATTATGTCTCTGATTTTGTTGCAGGCATATCTAAACTAAACCTCGTCTATGCTCACTCAATTATGCAGCCTATCGAAAGGCGCGAAGCCGAGCGTGGTCCTATCCCGGCAAATGCACTTCGTGCAAAAGAAAGCTTAGATCTCAATGAGTTAATTGATATCTCCGTTGTTAATGAGGGGCCTATTATTGTCGAAAATGATAACGGCGAAACACTCGGTGTTATCGACAATATTGACTTAATGCGCGCTATCCAAGGAAATCGTAAAGAGGAGGTTGCTTAGATGTCTGATAATAATGCACAAGATATGACAGAGATGGAATCAGCTCAACACAATCGCCAAGTACAAACCAATGACTTAATACGTAATTTTGTCAAAAAGAACAGCGAGTATTACGTTAATGTTTTTGGCAAATTAAGCGAAGCCCCTGGGTTTAAAGCCTCTTTTAACTTTTTTGCCGCATTGTTTAGCCCCATATGGTTTGGTGCTCGTGGGCTTTGGTCGTGGTTCTTGGTATTTTTATTAGTCGAAAGCTTTGGCTATATTCAATTAATGCGAGGCCTCTTTGGCAATTTAGGGCAAGATCAGCTCGAACGTGCAGAAGCGATTCGACGCACCCTAACATCGCGCCTAGAGCAAATAGAAGAAGCAAAAGCAGCGGGTTCTGCATCGCTTGCATCACTTGAGCGTGCGACACAATCATTACAAGGTGCTCTCAACGATGCATTAGCAAAAGCAGAAGCCGCATCAGCCGATAGCCTTGGCTTAATTATATTTGGTTTACTCATCTTACTGTGTTCAAAAATCATTGTTGCCATTAGTGCTAACTGGGCCTTAGAAACACGTTTTACTAAGTGGCGCTCGGATAATCGTCTGCCTCACGGGTTGTCGGTGCCGCGTACAGCGATTGCCAGTATTATTTTTGGTACAGTGGCAGGGCTTACGGCACTACGTTTTTCCAGACCAGATCTCGTACCGGTGTTACTCGACTTCCCCACAGACAAAAATATTCGTATTGGCATTGCCGATAGTATTAAGGCATGGTTTGAGTGGGCAAAAACTTCGGGCGACGACTTTTTTAACTCAATTACTTTAGGCGTACGCTCACTACTCGATGGCCTTGAGATTGTATTTGTCGGCACACCTTGGCCTGTGACTATTTTAGTGGTTGCGATTCTTGCATGGCTTTCGGGCGGTGCGCGCGTTGCTATATTTACTACAGCTGCGCTGGCTTATTTAGGTGTACTTGGCTTTTGGGAAAAAGCCATGACGACTATTTCACTCTTGGGTGCTGCGGCAATGGTCTCTATTACGCTCGGTATACCCATCGGTATTGCCTGTGCACGTAAACCACGATTATTCATGATTGTGCGGCCCGTGCTCGACTTTATGCAATCCATGCCGTCTTTTGTTTATCTCATTCCAGTTATTGCATTTTTTGGAGCAGGCAAACCTGCAGCCATTGTTGCAACACTTATTTTTGGCTCACCACCTGTGATTCGCTTAACGGTACTCGGTTTACAGCAAGTACCTCACGCAGCACGCGAAGCCGCGATGGCCTTTGGCGCAACACCTGCTTACTTGCTCTTCAAGGTAGATTTACCACTGGCCTCACGTACGATTATGGCTGGCGTTAACCAAACCATTTTATTATCACTGGCAATGGTAGTGGTTGCGTCGCTCATTGGTGCAAAAGGTTTAGGGGAAGACGTACTAGAAGCCTTACAATTTGCATCGGAAGGCCAAGGTATCCTCGCAGGACTTGCCATTTTATTCTGTGCATTAATACTCGACAGAATTGTTGCAGGGAAGCGTGGTAGCTAATTAGCTACAATAATTTTATAGCAAACAAAAATGGGGCTTTAAGCCCCATTTTTTTATCTCAAAATCTTACCTAAAAATTATTTTTCAACCACTTGATCATAAGCCCAAGCGAGCCATGGCATTAACAATTTTAGGTCTGATTCTTCAACGGTTGCTCCACACCAAATACGTAAACCCGATGGTGCGTCGCGATAAGAGCCGATATCAAATGCAACAGATTCATCGGCCAGTAACGCTATCATGGCTTTCACTTGTTCAGGCGCTGCATCTAGCGTTAAACAAACACTGGTATTAGAAATAGTCTCGCTATCTTTTGCTAAAAAATCCACCCAACTATGAGTGGCAGCAAACTCTTGGATAACGGCAAGATTCGACTCTGATTTTTTAATTAACTCAGCATTACCACCGATAGACTCAACCCAATTAAGCGCATCAAGATAATCAGCGACACATAGCATAGAAGGCGTATTAATAGTCTCGCCACGAAACACGCCTTCCATTAATTTTCCATTTTTTGTTAAGCGAAAAATTTTGGGCAATGGCCAAGTAGGTGTATATGCCTCTAAACGCTCAACAGCCCTTGGGCTTAATATCAACATACCATGGGCACCCTCACCTCCGAGGACTTTCTGCCACGAATAAGTAACAACGTCGAGCTTTTCCCAAGGCAACTCCATGGCAAATACTGCCGAGGTAGCATCACAAATGGTTAAGCCCTCTCGATCATCGGCTATCCAATCACCATTTTTTACCTTAACGCCCGAGGTTGTGCCATTCCAAGTAAAGATCACATCATTATCAAAATTTACCTTATTCAAATCAGGTAACTCGCCATACTCAGCAATATGTGTATTTACATTATCTAACTTTAATTGTTGGGTAATATCACTTACCCAACCGCGCCCAAAAGACTCCCAAGCAAGTACATCAACACCTCGCGCACCCAGTAGTGACCACAGCGCCATCTCGACAGCACCAGTATCTGATGCCGGTACAATACCCACACGATAATCACTGGGCAAATTCAATAGTTTAGCCGTTTGCTCACAGGCCTGTTTAAGCGGTGCTTTACCAATAGCTGCTCGATGAGAGCGCCCCAAGGTACTAATATCTAATGTATTAATGTCATAACCTGGGCGTTTACTACAAGGCCCAGACGAAAAATTAGGATTGTTGGGCTTAGCGACAGGTTTAATGGCAGACTTAGTGATCATTGTGATTCTCAATTCCGAAATTCTTAATTGACTAATTATTAATAATAAAGGGCGCGCAATTATGCCAGTAATGACATAACTTTTCAGGCGTCTTTGTACAATGAAGGAATATAACTATAAGGTATTAACGGCTAAGAACTCTTTCCACTTTATAACCCCTATTACCTAATAGTGTTAGTAAGCCGTCATCACCCACAAGATGCAAAGCGCCGACTAGTACATATTCTACTTCGGCGGTTGTTAGTAAATTCTCTATTTGGGGTAACCAACGATTATTACGCTGCACAAGTAAGGCATCGTAAAGCCCAGGAAAACGATCCAGCGATTGTTTTACCGTGATATCTAGCAGTGCCTGATTATCCCCTGCACGCCAAGCCTGCTTAATCTTTTGCATAGTGCTCGATATTTTTTCGGCCTCATTAATAGAATGCCTTATCACATCATTCTCACGACCAGCACCTAGGGCAGATAATGCCTGAAACTGATCGTCAATGGTCTCTAACGCAAGCTGTGGTTTATTATCCTTTTTGGACTTTTTGTTAAAAAACTCATCCACACCTTGACCAGCCAAACCTAAACGCTGCAATTCTAAAACGGTTAAAACAACTGATAACATTCCAGGCTTCATTGTTTTAAAACCATCGACCGACAACCCACGTACACTCAAAAAGTTACTCAGCAATCGATAAGTTGCTTGATCTAAAACATCGGATAATGTTGTGCCATCGGTATACATGGCATATTCAATAAATTTTTGCTGAGCGGCTAAACTATTGACTAAATCTGGCTCCACCTCGAAAACCAGCAATTGTGATTGTTGGTAAGCTTGATCAAACTCTGGTGGCAAGGGGTAATCTTGTTTACTCAATAAATGTATTGTACCGCCTAAAAACAACTGATTATTACCTTTGCTTACTTTCCAAACAGAACTCTCGGCAAATAAAAAGTGAGTAAAGCTAGAGAGAATAATAATTAGTAGTGTTTTTTTTATTGATGTGAGCATAGGCAATATCTATTTGGGTTCTTGGTTAAATTTTTCTAACAATACAGGAATATCATTTACAAAGTTAGTTTTCATAATCATAACTGTAACTTTACCGACCTCAAAACCCCACTTTTTCATGATTGTTTCATTAATAACAACACCGGGAGATATTTGATACATCCAATCATCCATCGCTAAGACAATATCATCATCCTTGTAAGGTACACGTAAATCATAGGCAAGGCGAATTGCATTACCGCGTACTTGAATAACCGCCTCACCTTCGACATCGGAGGCAGTGCCAATATACTCTCCATTGCTTTGCTTAACCATGGTCCATAAGCGAGTTTGCCTTTCACCGTCATCAAACCAAAATATTTCATCCAATGTCCCTGTATCACCTTGCCAGTTACCTTTTAGTACAGCAGTAAATTGTCGAATCACCTTGCCTGATCGATCACGAAGCATGCCGTAGGCAACTAAGTCATCATTAAAGAATGTTTCTAGCTCTATAGCAGGTTGTTTGTTGCTGTAGTCGTCAATATTTACCGACGAACAGGCATAAAGGAGTGTAGTTAAACTGAGAATAAAGTATGTTTTAAGGTTTTTCATAGGGTAAAGTGCTCTACTATCAATAAGCTAATGCGTATTTATACTGTATATTTGAATGAATATTGAATTTTACGCTATTTACCCATAATAAGATTGAAAATAGCTTAAGAGCGCCACCGACAATTTCTCTGCTGTTGCTGCTGGCTAGACAACAGGGGGATTACCTCCATTACTTTATGGCTACTATTTTTCTCTATACTCAGTGAGTAATATTGAGAATCCCATTTAATCAAATACACCTGAAGGTTTTTAATTTTATCTATTGAATAAAAACGACCTGCTCCACCAACGCTTTGCTCATCTGAATCAGAATAGGCAAACAGCCCAAAAAATTGATCATCGTAATCACTAGCGCCGGCTAGTAACGTCGATAATACTTCGTCGGTGCCAAATACGGTAGAGACTGCATTAAATGTTATATCATTTTCATTAATGGCATAAAGCTCGAGTTCAACATTACTGACTTGCACAAAAGTAATGCCATTTAGGCGCTGCTCCCAATCATTAGCATCGAATGCATCTATCTTAAAAGGTGGCTGTACTTCGTATTGGCCATCACGCATTTGATCCAATATTCTTAAGCAATGAGAAAACTTACTATTGCCATATTGCGCTTTACTAGGTACAAATAAACGCCAATTATGTAGTAAAAACTGCTGAATATTATCAGACAACGAATCCGTTATACTTTTTTTACTCTCGACACTAATAATATCATTTGCCTGTTTAACAATATCGAACACTTCGCTTTTAAAATCTTGTTCTTTAACTAAGCTCTCTAGCACTTCATCTTTAACTGTCAGCAAGGCGCTTTTTTTGAAGTTATTATCTGCACTTGTATCTTTAGCAATTTCGCTATCAGCTTTTCCTTCACTGCTCGCTATGAATTTATTAGACAACTCACTTGTGGTTTCAACTATAAATAAATTTTCCTCTTCATTAAGAGCTTTCTTGTCAATCACATCAAGTTCTACATCATCAAATATCGAGTTATCTCCACTAAACTTCTTTTCATAATCATCACTGACTTGTGCAAAGGGACTGATCTCGATAGAAACAAGAAGATCAGATTTTTCTCTCACATCTTCTTTGAAGGTTATAAAATCACTTTTTTTAAGGCTGCTATTGATGCCTTCATCTTTGAAGTCGCCCTCTACAATTGTATTTTCGATTTGTATTTCAGCATCCACTAGAGAATCATATGATGACTCTCCTATAGTTTTATTTAGAGATGCGTTTTTCTCGTCATTTACAAGTTGTCCATCAATCACATTATGCTCAATACCAACGACAGAAAAATCATCATTACTTAACCCTTTTTTACCACTTGTGTCATCAGTCTGGGCAACTTCAATTGACACAAGAACATCAGATTTTTCTCTCGTATCATCTTTTAGTAGATTATCTTCATCGAGCACCACTAACTCGGCCTCAGTATTATTGATTTTTCTCGCTGCTGGCAGTTTTACTATATAAGGCTCGCTGTTTATATCTTCGGTTAATGTCGTTTTTACTGAATGCCCATCCAAAAAATTATCTTTTGGAGGTGAGGTAATCGTATCCTTTTTAATGGGTGACTTAGCTTTCGCCACTGTCGTCTTAGGTAGGTTATTTTTTATTGTTACTTTTTTTATCGCTTTTACATTTTCACTGGTTTTTTTAGAGCTTCTTATATTATCGCTCAGTCTATTATTCGTTGGTTGATTACTGCTGGCTGCATTGCTGTTGATCTTTTTGACTATAGGCTTATTTTTAAGGGCAACTACACTATCACTACTAGGCTCTAGTTTTTTATTATCTTTAGTACTGGTAATTTTTTGGCTTTGTTGAATATTGCCTCTTTTTTCACTATTAACTACAGTTATGTAACCACTCCCTATCTTACTATTATCAGATGTATTATTAGCTGATTGCTTCTCAATAGAAAAGTTAACGGTGTGTTTTTTGACTTCCTTTTTAACATCTAATGCCTTTATCAGTTCCTGCTTTACTGGTTTTTGATAAGACGTAGAAGAGAGAGATTTTTGAGCAATAGGTTCTTTAACGCTAGGGGTATGGGCAGACTTTTTTGGCTCAATAGCGTTAATAGTTTTAGCTACCTGCTTAGGATCGATAGGCACACTACTACAACCCACCATAAGCAGCGAAAATACTACTAATAATAGTGTGTTAAATAAAAAACAGTAATGGGACTTGCTCTTATACATAAACAGCTAAAACTATCTAAATGCTATTAACGTTCAATGTCGTTAATATAAGTTTAGCTGTTTATTTTGAGTTTGCTTAAAGCCTAGTATTGCTAAGAACCACCTTGATAAATGCTCATACTAGTCATTTATAGCTAATATCACTATCTATCAAAATGGTTCGAGAGAAGTAAAAGGGTAAGTTAATCAACGAATACTCGAGCATTACGGAACATTCTTAACCACGCGCCATCTTCTTGCCAATCTGCTGGATGCCAAGAGTTAGTCGCCGCACGGAAAACACGTTCAGGGTGCGGCATCATGATCGTTGCGCGCCCATCCTCTGAGGTCACACTCGCAATAGAACCCGCTGAACCATTGGGGTTTGCTGGGTAGCTTGTGGCTAAATCAAGGTTATTATCTACATAGCGAAGTGCGACTAAGCCACTAGTATCGCATTGTTTAAAGTCCTGCTCTGTTGCAAATTCCGCCTTACCTTCACCGTGGGCAATAGCTACGGGCAGGTGTGAACCGGCCATGCCTTGCAAGAATACAGAGGGTGTCTCTGGGATTTGTACAAGGCTAAAGCGTGCTTCAAATTGCTCGGATTTATTGCGTCCAAAATGTGGCCAATGAGCAGCACCAGGAATTAAGCTCTTTAGGTTAGACATCATCTGGCAGCCATTACACACACCTAAACTAAAGGTATCGGGGCGTGTAAAGAAGGACTCAAATTGATCACGAGCTAGATTATTAAACAATATTGTCTTTGCCCAACCCTCACCAGCGCCAAGAACATCTCCGTAAGAGAAGCCACCGCAAGCGGCTAAGCCTTTAAAATTACTTAAATTTACTCGGCCACTCAAGATATCGCTCATATGAACATCTTGAGCTGCAAAGCCTGCTCGATCAAATGCAGCAGCCATTTCCACATGTCCATTTACACCTTGCTCTCGTAAAATCGCAATGCTTGGGCGGGAACCTTTATTGATGTAAGGTGCAGAGATGTCATCATTAATATCGTAACTCAGAGAAACACTCAATCCTGGGTTATCTTGCTTAATTAATGCAAACTCTTGATCCGCACATTCAGGGTTATCACGCAGCGCTTGAATACGGTAGCTTGTCTCGCTCCATACTGCTTGTAACTCAGCACGTGGAGATTCAAATAACACCTCATCGCCCTGTTTGATATTAATAGCATCACTATTATTTAACTGGCCAATAGCATGTATGTAATCACCTAAACCTTGCAACTCAAAATGCGCTTTAACGATATTAAGTTGATCATTATTCACTTGAATAACAGCACCTAGTTCTTCATTAAATAGTGCAGCGAGAGGATCACTAGCGCCCAGTGCAAATAAATCGATATCAATACCGCAATGCCCCGCAAAAGACATTTCGCACAATGTTGTTAATAAGCCGCCATCACTCCTGTCGTGATAAGCCAGCAAACTACCCTCTTCCAAACATGCTTGCATCGCATTGAAAAAGCCTTTTAGTAACTTAGCATCATCAACATCGGGGACAGTTTTACCTAACTCATTATGTACTTGCGCAAAAATAGAGGCACCTAAGCGCTGTTGCCCACGGCCTAAATCAATCAATAAAAGCTGGCTTTGGTCGCTGGTTTGTGACTCTGGTTGCTGTAACTGGGGAGTAAGCGTTTTACGTACATCAACAACAGGAGCAAAGGCAGAAATAACCAAGGATAGTGGTGAGGTGATCGCTTTTTGTTGGTCGCCCTCACTCCATACGGTTTTCATCGACATAGAGTCTTTACCCACAGGAATGGTTATACCTAACTCTGGGCATAACTCCATACCAATGGCCTCGACAGTACGGAATAACTTTTCGTCTTCACCTTTGTGACCAGCGGCACACATCCAATTGGCCGATAACTTAATATCACTAAGCTGGCCTATACGTGTTGCGGCAATATTAGTAATTGCCTCACCAATCGCCATGCGTCCCGATGCAGGCGCATCGAGCAACGCCATTGGGGTACGCTCACCCATCGACATGGCCTCGCCAAAATAATTACCTAAATGTGTATCGTAAGCCGCTGTAGTCACCGCGCAATCGGCAACAGGGATTTGCCATGGACCAACAAATTGATCGCGTACCACCTGACCTGTTACTGACCGATCACCAATAGTAATCAAGAATGATTTACTGGCAACCGATGGATGCTTAAGTACTCGATTAACCGCATCGCTTAAACTGATTGATAAAGTGTCGACCTCGCTCGAATCAGCAATGTGTTTGTCAGCATTGCGGTGCATTTTGGGCGGCTTGCCAAATAGTACTGACATAGGTAAGTCGACAGGCTTGGCATCGAGTAGTGTATCGTTAACGAGTAAATGTTGCTCTTTGGTTGCCTCGCCCACAATGGCGTAAGGGCAGCGCTCGCGCTGACAAATTGATTCAAAGCGTGCAAGATCTTCTGGCATCACAGCAATCACATAGCGCTCTTGAGATTCGTTAGACCAAATAGCCAAGGGGCTCATACTTGGCTCGTCATTAGGTACATTACGTAATTCAAAACGTCCGCCACAGCCGCCATCTTTAACAAGTTCTGGGAAGGCATTGGATAAACCACCCGCGCCCACATCGTGAATAAAGGTAATTGGGTTTTTATCGCTTAACTGCCAACATTGATCAATGACCTCTTGGCAACGGCGTTCCATCTCTGGATTTTGTCGTTGTACCGATGCAAAATCTAAATCCTCAGCAGAAGACCCCGACGACATGGATGATGCAGCACCACCACCTAAACCAATTAACATGGCAGGCCCACCCAATACAATCAGTTGTGCACCCGGCGAAAACTCGTCTTTATCAACGTGCTCTGCTTTAATATTACCGTAACCACCTGCTAGCATAATGGGCTTATGGTAGCCACGTCGCTCACCGTCAAAATCCATCTCAAAGGTTCTAAAATAGCCACAAATATTCGGCCTACCAAATTCATTATTAAAGGCGGCACCACCTATTGGCCCTTCGAGCATAATATCTAATGCACTAACAATACGGTTTGGTTTACCGTAGTCTGCTTCCCAAGGCATGGTGTAATTAGGGATTTGTAAATTAGATACCGTAAAGCCAGTTAAACCAACTTTAGGCTTGGAGCCACGGCCCACGGCGCCTTCATCACGAATCTCACCACCAGAGCCTGTACCTGCTCCGGGAAAAGGAGCAATTGCTGTGGGATGGTTATGGGTTTCGACCTTCATTAATAAATGAATAGGCTCAAGTGTATATTGATACTCTTGGCTGTCGCTATTAGGGTAAAAGCGCCCAGCCGTGTTACCAGCAACTACCGCTGCGTTATCGGAGTAAGCAGACAATACATTATCACCACCTAACTCATTGGTATTTTTGATCATTTTAAAGAGCGATACAGGCTGATCTGCACCATCGATCGTCCACGATGCATTGAATATTTTATGGCGGCAATGCTCTGAGTTTGCTTGGGCAAACATCATTAACTCGACATCAACGGGGTTACGTCCTAAGCCCTGAAAACTCTCAACCAGATAGTCTATTTCATCATCAGCAAGCGCAAGACCAAGCGCTACATTGGCTTTAACTAGCGCTTCTTTACCCTCACCGATTATATTGACTTCAGTTTGCTGCTCAGGTGATGTGCTATGGAATAAAGCCTCAGCGGATTCAGGTTTATTAAATACCACCTCGGTCATACGGTCGTGTAGGCATGCCTCTACTTGAGATACCTTCTCAGGTGATAGTGAATCGCTCGCTACACTATAGCTGATACCACGTTCTATTCTCTTAATCTTTGCTAAGCCCGCATTATGGGCAATATCTGTGGCTTTTGATGACCAAGGCGAAATAGTCCCAGGCCTTGGTGTTACTACAAATAGATTATCCGTTGAATAATTAGCGGTTTGCCTTTGTGCTATATCGCCATATTCTAGTAGTTTTTTTAATACAGCCGTTTCGTCGTCGTTTAAGTCTGAGCTTATCTCAATAAAATGGGTGTAGTAGCTACCTTGCAGCTCTAAAGCCGAGTCTATTGCTTGTAAGGTTTTTTGTAGCTTTTGGCGTCTAAAATCAGAAAGTGCAGCATCACCACCGAGTATCAACATATTCATGCAGTCATCTTTAAAAAGGGAGGAATTTAAGGGCCGCTATTGTACTAGATACATAGGGCTAAAACAGCTCTAATATTAAGCTATTACTGATTAAAATAAGACCGCATCAGCTATGCGGTTATAATTGCTTGTATGTAAAAGCTTAGGGCTGCTTTTCGACCTGTTTGACGTCATCAGGAATAGTAAACCAATCCATTTTTTGACAAGTCCAAATATGCGCCTGAGGCTTAAAATCCAAACAATCAGCTGGGATAGCAGGCTTAAGTTTTAACTTTAGTTTATCGGGCTCGGCAGGGTTAAAATGATAAAGGCGGTTACCGCATTCAGGGCAAAACTTTGCAGCACTGGTGTTACCACTCTCGGCCTTACGGCTCCAGTCCTTCATCTGTCCTTCAAACTGAATTTTATCGGCATCAATCACCGAGGTAATACTATAATTACTCGTCGATAAAATTTGACACTCATTACAATGACACGCAAATACCATGGCTGGTTTTTCTAATAATGTGTATGTGACTTGGCCGCATTGGCAAGAACCTGTGATGGGGTATTGCATGATGGGGGGCTCCTTTTTGAAATTCCCAAATCATTGAAATATATTTTTTTGATAAATTAAATAAGCAAATAGTGCTTACCACCTATCTTGATTAATAATTACCAAGCATTATTGTACAAATGCTTTGTCTAATTGTTTATACAAATTTAATGATTTCTCAGATTCTGTTTTTATATTTTCGTACAAACTACTAGCAATAACCCCTATAGCATTCTTTTCATTAACATTAAGTTCTGGATATTTATGCTTTTTGAAATTACCCAGTATTTTCTGCTTTCTTCCTTTAATTTTGCTTATTTCACCACGACTTTCACATACTTTAACTAAGTGTTGTTCCCAGCTACAGTAAGCTTTATCTCGAAGGCGCTCACGCTTATTACACCTTTTACAACATGGGATAATGTTTCCAGGGTGATGCAAACCAAACTCAGTGCGATTGAACATTAATACATGCTCAATCTGAAGTTGATCACTCTTCTCTCCACAATAAGCACAACACCCTTCAAAATCCTCATCACGAATAGAAAACCAAAGTGCTTTTCCTTTACCGCTACCCGTGTTAAAGGAATGACCAAGATAATACTCACCAACTTTTGTCAAAAATGCTCGTACAGCAGTATTTGCAGAGTCTGACATTGTATTGTATACGGCCATATTGGAACCTTTAATTCTATTTTAAATGGGGTTTTGTAACTGATAAACACAAAGAAAAGCTTAAAAAATGAATCTAATACAATTATCAATAGCAGCGTCCCTTATATTATTAATTATTTGTCATTAGCAAAAAGAAGAGTACATCAAAAATGCATTGCACGACTAGAAGTATTATTGAAGAAGAAGGGAGATTTTAAGAATGGATTACAGTGAGTTGTGAGCATACTCGCAATTTTGTAGTAAACAGCAACTCAACGTCCTGTAAATAAAAGAACCCCACCTAGTCGCCTAGGTGGGGGTTTTTATTTAAAAGCTTGACGATGACCTACGACCGCCATGGATGGCGGGAGTGCAGTTAATGCAGGAGCAATTAACTGCCTCTCACGTGAGAGTTTCGAGACCACGAAGTATGAATGGTTCTTTTTAGGCTCTCTGGAATGACCTACAGTGATCTGCCGCAGTGCGGCATCCCCTTCGGGCGCCGATGGCGTCCACCACCCGTTCTTACAGAACAGGGTGTTGTCACATGTACCCAATTGTAGTGGACAGTAACTCAACGTCCTGTAAATAAAAAACCCCATCTAGTCTCCTAGATGGGGTTTCTTTATTTAAAAGCTTGACGATGACCTACTCTCACATGGGGAAGCCCCACACTACCATCGGCGAGGAATCGTTTCACGTCTGAG
>CANLDL010000007.1 GCA_947489425.1 uncultured Pseudomonadales bacterium
GGTACTTGGTGGTGACTTTTAACAAGGCAAAGCAAAAAGGACGCGCAAAAGCAGCGCGCCTCTGTTTACGGCGTTATGTTTCTGGTAGCTCATAAGATGTTCTCAGAGAGTGAAGTGAAAGATATAGCATCAGAAATCGCCACTAAGTACAGAGGCGAGTTCGTCGAGCATCCAGAAAATATCACTATCAAGCTCAATAGCGGTAACAAGGAAATATATATAGAGTGGCCAAAACATGATTTGGCAGAAGTCTGGATGACTTTTATTCAAGATAGCGAAGATCTATATCAAGATTGGTTTGAGTGCATGGAATCTGAGGATAAGGGTGAGTTCGTTGAGTATGTTAAATCTATACCTAATAAGTTTTTCAACCAAGAAGTTCGAGTTAAGCGATATGGTCTAATATTTAAGCGCTATGTTCTCGAATCAAAAAAGGAATCAGGCTGGAGTAATATCTTTGAGTAAGCAAAACATAACAAAAGCAACCACACGGAAAAACTTTCCGCTCGCGCTCCAAGTTTTCCCGTGTTGCTGGCGTTATGAGTAAATGGAGTAATACATGTACTTTTGGAAAATAGAAAAGTTAAAGGAAGATATCCGAACTAATCAGTTAACGGAAAAAGATCGTTTCATATATGCACTAATTTATTTAGTTTTGGGGGCCATTGGACTGGAAGCTATGATGCTCATACCTCTTGAAGATGGGAATATATGGGATTTAGTTAGTAGTGTGGCCAACGTACTTATTGTTACATTAGGTACGCTTTATGCCTTCAAAGCCAATGGCTCAAATGGTGGTAGTGATTTTCTTGGAAAATACTTCTCTATTGGTTTTGTGGTTGCTATAAGGTTTTTAGTTTATGCAATTCCTTTGTTTGTGCTGCTGTTTATATACTACTTCTATGCTTTTGGCGAGGAGGAAGAAATTCCAACAAACTACATTGATGTTATTCCATATCTTATTTGGTATATCGCAATGTATTGGAGAATATATGTACACATTAAGCAAGTTAACTCATAACAAGCACATTAAAAATCGCCCACAAAAAACGTGGGCTGGACTCGCTAACGCTCGCCTTTTATGTGGACGTTATGTTTAAAGAGCAAATAGATGGAATACGAATTTGAAATAGAAGAACCAGAAGAAGAATTGGAGTATGTGCCTACCCCACAAATGCTCATCGCAAGTACTAAAAGTAACCAGTTAAAAGCCACTATATATTTCATGGCAAATACAGCTCTTCAAATTAGAAGTGGTATTGCAAAGTCGGCAATGGGTAAAATTAGGCTTCAATATGTAGCAGATACACCGAGTGGTGCATACACAGCATCGGAAACTTTACGTAAAATCGTTTTTACATTTACTAATCCGCAGGGTATGGCAAGTAACTTTGAATTTCATGGTCAAAAAACATAACAAGTCAATTAACTACGCGCCTATCGGCGCTGGACAGCTTCCGCGTTGCTCCAGCTGCCAGTTATTGAGGCGTTAAGTGTATATATGAAATTTATTCACGAGAATGAAATAAAAGAAGGGTTGGGATATGCAAGAAATATAAACCAGCCGGAAGATTTTAATAGATGGACACTAACCTCATTTACATTCCTTGTGTATAGTTTTATAGAGCTTACTAAAGTAGATAAATCAAAATTGAATGAAAATCAACTTGAATTTATTTCTAATCAAGCTGATATAAATCTTATGAGAGACACATTTAAAATAGCTTTAAAATGTAATTTTTTTGAAATATTGGGTAGTCACAGCGGAATGGGAGAAGAAGATAGGATGATAAAGCTAGAACAAGAGTTTAACGAAACACTTAACAAGTAAAGGCAGCAACGCCCTACGGGCTGGACGCGCTAACGCGCGCCGCTGCTTTGGGCGTTAGAGTTCAGAATGAGCAACCTTGATGTATCGAAAATAGATTTATGCAAATTTGAAACCTCTGATGGTGTTCTTCTAGAAGGTTGTGCGGAGTATATCGAAGAGGTCAAGGTAGATTATAGTGGATTGGCAATCGCTGCTGTGATTACGATCACCTTTGTTATAATAGTTGTATTTATCTGGAAGAAGTTCGCTCTAGCGACCAAGGTAAAGGAAAATTCAAAAACTATTGCTGCATTTTTATCTGGTGTTAGTATCTGGTGTTTTTCTATCTACGCCTACAGTGAGCTTTATCAGGTAGATATTAATTTTTGGGTTTGGTGTACTTACCCTCCACTAATTGTGTTGGCAATATATGTTTGGTTTCGAGTATTTGTGTTTCGTAAAAAGCTCTAACAAGCACATTAAAAATCGCCCACAAAAAGCGTGGGCTGGACTCGCTAAAGCTCGCCTTTTATGTGGGCGTTAACTGGCATCGCTATGAACATATTCCGTAGAATGTTTTATGAGTTTCAGTATGCAAAATATGTAAGGCAACTGCCTTTCTATCTCATGAGGCATTTTGGCAAGCGCGATCATTACAAGACGAAAGATATAGATTCCATTCTAAAGAAATACTCCTTTGGTATGCGATTTAGTCCCATAGCATATGCGTTGCTTGGGAAGCCAGAGGAATTTGAAAAGGCATCCCTGTATTATGCTCCGCATCCATCAAGAGAATACATATTAGGTAAAGTGGTGTCCCGGTATTATAAAAGTGGCGAGCAAGTGAATTTGTATAAGCTCATGCAGCGATCCATGTTTAAATCTTGTGAGGGTGGAGATAGTGGTCCATCAGCAAGCAAAGAATACTGGGCACAAATGGCTAAGTTCGAAAAAACAGTTAACAAGCGGCTGTAGTCGCCATGCAAAAAGCGCATGGCTGGGACGGTCTTTCCGTTGTTTGTTTATGAGCTTATCGCTACGCTAGCGCAACACAAACAACTCCAAGTCCGCTCCTAAGCCGGACGTTAAGTGTATATATGAAATTTATTCACGAGAATGAAATAAAAGAAGGGTTGGGATATGCAAGAAATATAAACCAGCCGGAAGATTTTAATAGATGGACACTAACCTCATTTACATTCCTTGTGTATAGTTTTATAGAGCTTACTAAAGTAGATAAATCAAAATTGAATGAAAATCAACTTGAATTTATTTCTAATCAAGCTGATATAAATCTTATGAGAGACACATTTAAAATAGCTTTAAAATGTAATTTTTTTGAAATATTGGGTAGTCACAGCGGAATGGGAGAAGAAGATAGGATGATAAAGCTAGAACAAGAGTTTAACGAAACACTTAACAAGTAAAGGCAGCAACGCCCTACGGGCTGGACGCGCTAACGCGCGCCGCTGCTTTGGGCGTTAACTGTATTAAGAGGATACGCCATCAATGGAATTATTAAAAAAATTAGGCCGGGTTTTGGGCGCAGGCATTGCAGCATTCGTGATCTTTGCCATCATATTGGTCGGGTTATCATTTTTGGCTGACTACTTTAAAACCAACAATAGCTTCGAAGCTTATCTATTCACAGATTCATTTTTAAAGCCTATCGCACTTGTTTTTGTGGGGTGCTGGGCATGGTTAGCTGGCAAATTCCTAAAAAGCAGCAAGTCAATAAATTTTGGTCGCGGGGCTTTAATCCTATGGGTAGTGGTATCGGTTGTGCCTTATTTTCTATCGTTCACAACAACGCCAGCAAACTAGGCCATACAGTTAACAAGGTGCAGCACAACGCGGCTGCGCCGCTCGGACAGCCTACGCGTTGCTTCGGCTGCCCGTGTGCACGGCGTTAAAAGTCACAAGGAGAATTCTGTGCAAGAAGTTCATGAAAGAGTAATGGTAACAAATGATTTATCGTGTAC
>CANLDL010000008.1 GCA_947489425.1 uncultured Pseudomonadales bacterium
ATGAATCTTTGGATTGATTGATGTGATACTGATGAAGGTAAAACAAACAATATACAGACATGTATATGAGTATCTTAAGTATACCTGTCCGGTGATTGATTGTTACTTATTGAAAATAGAGAACTGGCATTTATGTTGTCTGCCTTGCAGATGGTGTAAATGTTAAGTCGCATAGTGGTTTGTTTTATATGATTGGCTGAATATTTAAGTTGCAGTTTGGTTTAAATAGTTTGTTGAATTATATGGTCAAGCGACTAAGTGCACACGGTGGATGCCTTGGCAGTTAGAGGCGATGAAAGACGTAAGAGCCTGCGATAAGGCGAGGGGAGCCGGCAAATATGCTTTGATCCTCGCATTTCTGAATGGGGAAACCCACCCGCTTGCGGGTATCTTGCACTGAATACATAGGTGTAAGAGGCGAACCCGGGGAACTGAAACATCTAAGTACCCGGAGGAAAAGAAATCAACCGAGATTCCCCTAGTAGCGGCGAGCGAAAGGGGATTAGCCGAGCGATCGGCGCTAGTGGAAGCCTCTGGAAAGTGGCGCGATAGAGGGTGATAGCCCCGTACACGAAAGCAAAGATCGACGTATTAAGTAGGACGGGACACGTGTTATCTTGTCTGAAGATGGGGGGACCATCCTCCAAGGCTAAATACTCCTAACTGACCGATAGTGAACCAGTACCGTGAGGGAAAGGCGAAAAGAACCCCTGTGAGGGGAGTGAAATAGATCCTGAAACCGTGTGCGTACAAGCAGTCGGAGCAGACTTGTTCTGTGACGGCGTACCTTTTGTATAATGGGTCAGCGACTTATTGTCTGTAGCAAGGTTAACCGATTAGGGGAGCCGTAGGGAAACCGAGTCTTAATAGGGCGCGAGTTGCAGGCATTAGACCCGAAACCCGGCGATCTATCCATGGCCAGGTTGAAGGTGCCGTAACAGGCACTGGAGGACCGAACCCACTTATGTTGAAAAATGAGGGGATGAGCTGTGGATCGGAGTGAAAGGCTAATCAAGCCGGGAGATAGCTGGTTCTCCCCGAAAACTATTTAGGTAGTGCGTCACATCTTACCCTCGGGGGTAGAGCACTGTTTGGGCTAGGGGGTCATCCCGACTTACCAACCCCATGCAAACTCCGAATACCGAGGAGTACAATTGTGGCAGACAGACAGCGGGTGCTAACGTCCGTTGTCAAGAGGGAAACAACCCAGACCGCCAGCTAAGGTCCCAAATGTTAGTTAAGTGGGAAACGATGTGGGAAGGCTTAGACAGCTAGGAGGTTGGCTTAGAAGCAGCCATCCTTTAAAGAAAGCGTAATAGCTCACTAGTCGAGTCGGCCTGCGCGGAAGATTTAACGGGGCTAAACTAGCAACCGAAGCTGCGGATACTTTTTAAGTATGGTAGGGGAGCGTTCTGTAAGCGGTTGAAGGTGACTTGAGAAGGTTGCTGGACGTATCAGAAGTGCGAATGCTGACATAAGTAACGATAAGGGGAGTGAAAAACTCCCCCGCCGGAAGATCAAGGTTTCCTGTCCAACGTTAATCGGGACAGGGTTAGTCGACTCCTAAGGCGAGGCTGAGAAGCGTAGTCGATGGGAAACAGGTTAACATTCCTGTACTTTTTATTACTGCGATGGAGGGACGGAGTAGGCTAGGCGAGCACAGTGTTGGTTATCTGTGTTTAAGGCTGTAGGCTGGTGGCTTAGGTAAATCCGGGCTGCTAAGGCTGAGAGCTGATGACGAGACTCATTGAGAGTTGAAGTCGTTGATGCCATGCTTCCAAGAAAAGCTTCTAAGCTTCAGGTAATAGAGAATCGTACTGTAAACCGACACAGGTGATCAGGTAGAGAATACCCAGGCGCTTGAGAGAACTCGGGTGAAGGAACTAGGCAAAATGGCACCGTAACTTCGGGAGAAGGTGCGCCGGTGTTGGTGATGGGACTTGCTCCCTAAGCTGATGCTGGTCGAAGATACCAGGCCGCTGCGACTGTTTATTAAAAACATAGCACTCTGCAAACACGAAAGTGGACGTATAGGGTGTGACGCCTGCCCGGTGCCGGAAGGTTAATTGATGGGGTTAGCTTCGGCGAAGCTCTTGATCGAAGCCCCGGTAAACGGCGGCCGTAACTATAACGGTCCTAAGGTAGCGAAATTCCTTGTCGGGTAAGTTCCGACCTGCACGAATGGCGTAACGATGGCGGCACTGTCTCCACCCGAGACTCAGTGAAATTGAAATTGCGGTTAAGATGCCGTATACCCGCGGCTAGACGGAAAGACCCCGTGAACCTTTACTATAGCTTGGCACTGAACTCTGAACCTATTTGTGTAGGATAGCTGGGAGGCTTTGAAGCGATGACGCTAGTTGTTGTGGAGCCGACCTTGAAATACCAGCCTGATATGTTTGGGGTTCTAACGTAGGTCCCTTATCGGGATTGCGGACAGTGTCTGGTGGGTAGTTTGACTGGGGCGGTCTCCTCCCAAAGAGTAACGGAGGAGCACGAAGGTACGCTAATCCTGGTCGGAAATCAGGAGTTTAGTGCAATGGCATAAGCGTGCTTGACTGCGAGTCTGACAAGACGAGCAGGTACGAAAGTAGGTCATAGTGATCCGGCGATTCTGAATGGAAGGGTCGTCGCTCAACGGATAAAAGGTACTCCGGGGATAACAGGCTGATACCGCCCAAGAGTTCACATCGACGGCGGTGTTTGGCACCTCGATGTCGGCTCATCACATCCTGGGGCTGAAGCCGGTCCCAAGGGTATGGCTGTTCGCCATTTAAAGTGGTACGCGAGCTGGGTTTAGAACGTCGTGAGACAGTTCGGTCCCTATCTGCCGTGGGCGTTGGAAAGTTGAGAAGAGTTGCTCCTAGTACGAGAGGACCGGAGTGAACGAACCACTGGTGTTCGGGTTGTGATGCCAATCGCATTGCCCGGTAGCTACGTTCGGACGGGATAACCGCTGAAAGCATCTAAGCGGGAAGCCTCCTTCAAGATAAGCTTTCCCTGAGACTTTAAGTCTCCTGTAGGGCCGTGGAAGACCACCACGTTGATAGGCTGGGTGTGGAAGCGTTGTGAGGCGTTGAGCTAACCAGTACTAATTGCCCGTGCGGCTTGACCATATAATTGAGGGAATTATTTAGCGAGTAACTTAGTGAATAATTTACCGATATATATAACAAGCTATGCAATTATTGAAATAAGTAAGACTCGAGAGAGCACAATCAATTAAGTGATAGGTATATGATCTTATATACTGTCTGTATTGTTTTTATTACTAGGCAGAAAATTGCTCCATGCATGATCTGCACTTCCGCCATCCTTGGCGGTCGACATCCAATTTGGATTTTAGAGCGAAGGCTTTAGAATCAACCAGTTTGCTTGACGACCATAGAGAATTGGAACCACCTGATCCCATCCCGAACTCAGACGTGAAACGATTCCTCGCCGATGGTAGTGTGGGGCTTCCCCATGTGAGAGTAGGTCATCGTCAAGCTTTTA
>CANLDL010000010.1 GCA_947489425.1 uncultured Pseudomonadales bacterium
CTGCCATCAGTGGCCGTACCACTGTAGGCTAGATTAACCGTCACGCTGTTGCCCGCAGGCACCGGCGTATCCAAGGTTACGGTGTAGTCTGTGGTGGTCTCACCTTCGATCACACTCGCTGGACCAGAAAGGTTGACAAAGACTGCATTTCCATCATCGGTAATGGTACCTAAGCCAGTATCCGTAATATCAACCAGTGGATTACTCACATTACTTAGACTAACAGTGTACGTCTCAGCACCTTCTGCAAAGACATCATTGACGATGGGGACTGTAATGGTTTGTGTCTCGCCTGTTGTACCCGCAAAGGTCAGAGTGCCACCTGTATTATCAAAATCGACACCACCCGTTGCGGTGCCATCTGCAAGGCTATAGTCAACGGTAAAACCACCCAACGTCGCTGTACTCAGAGTCACTGTAAAGGTTGCTGTACCAGCTGCTTCATCAATACTTACATCATTAATGGTTAGACTTGGTGTATCGTTATCGGTAATCGTTGTTGTAACACTGTTATTAACAGTATCTTCTGCTATTGCCTCAAAGCTATTGCCATTATCAACGATCGTATCAATGTCTATCGTGAAAGACTCTGCCCCCTCTGCTAAGACATCATCAATTGTTAAGATGTCAAAAGTTGCACTATCTGCACCTGCTAGAACATCAACGCTTGCTACACCGGTAAAGTCAGTGCCATCTATCGCAACACCACTATAGGTAAAATTAACGGTGACACTATTACCTACTCCTGTAGGCACCGCTTGACTTAAGTTAACGGTATAGTCCGTGGTGGTCTCACCTTCGATCACACTCGCTGGACCCGCTAGCGTTACCAACACGGTGTCTTCAGGACCCGGAGGCGC
>CANLDL010000011.1 GCA_947489425.1 uncultured Pseudomonadales bacterium
GGCGTTAAAAGTCACAAGGAGAATTCTGTGCAAGAAGTTCATGAAAGAGTAATGGTAACAAATGATTTATCGTGTACAAGAGGTAATGAGAACCTTGCTGTGGTACATGCTTGCAAAAGCCCATGCCACCAAAGAGAAGTAGGCTACAAAGGAAAATTAGCTAATACACACCCAAACTATTTAGTACTTGAAAAAGATAGTGATCTATTCCTCAATATAATTGACCCTCCAGTTCCATTATTTATGCCTCTACTATTTTCAGCTTTTTTAGAGTTTGCTAACAAGCATTGGGGGCAAGGTAAAAACCTATTAATACATTGCAATCAAGGTGAGTCGAGAGCTCCTTCATTGGCAATGTTATTTTTGGCAAAAGGGGTATCAGTTATACCTGATAGCTCTTATGTGGAGGCTAGGTCGGAGTTCGAGAAGCTCTATCCTAGGTATAACCCAGGCAAAGGAATTGAAACTTACTTTTCAAAGCATTGGGAGGTACTTGGTGGTGACTTTTAACAAGGCAAAGCAAAAAGGACGCGCAAAAGCAGCGCGCCTCTGTTTACGGCGTTAT
>CANLDL010000012.1 GCA_947489425.1 uncultured Pseudomonadales bacterium
GGGAACCTGGGGCTGGATCACCTCCTTAAACGAAACCTACCACGTAAGTGTCCACACTCATTGCTTGATGTATAGTTTTTAGGCCTGTAGCTCAGCTGGTTAGAGCGCACCCCTGATAAGGGTGAGGTCGGCAGTTCAAGTCTGCCCAGGCCTACCATTTTGTTGGTCTGTAGCTCAGCTGATTAGAGCGAACCTACTCTTTCTTGAAAGAAGTAAGGTAGGCTATGTTAGTTGTGATAGTGCAAACTTACTCAGGTCCACTAATATAGAAGTTGATAAGTTTTGGGGCTATAGCTCAGCTGGGAGAGCGCTTGGTTTGCATCCAAGAGGTCTGCGGTTCGATCCCGCATAGCTCCACCATTTTAAAAAGCCGATTCTAGCGAGTCGGCTTTTTAAAAATAATTAGTAACCGCCGCGTTGCTAAGTTTTTTAACAAATTGGATGTCAAGAAAGTAATAAACTTTGTTGGTGTTGTATTGATGAATCTTTGGATTGATTGATGTGATACTGATGAAGGTAAAACAAACAATATACAGACATGTATATGAGTATCTTA
>CANLDL010000013.1 GCA_947489425.1 uncultured Pseudomonadales bacterium
GGGAACCTGGGGCTGGATCACCTCCTTAAACGAAACCTACCACGTAAGTGTCCACACTCATTGCTTGATGTATAGTTCTTTAAATGTTTTGTTAAAGCCAATTTCTAGTTTTTCTTAAATTAAGAATCTCTAAAAATTGGTTTTTTTAACCAAGTTAATAGCCATCGCGCTGTTAAGTTTTTTAACAAATTGGATGTCAAGAAAGTAATAAACTTTGTTGGTGTTGTGTTAATGAATCTTTGGATTGATTGATGTGATACTGATGAAGGTAAAACAAACAATATACAGACATGTATATGAGTATCTTA